>NC_005090.1:0-1200000 GCF_000196135.1 Wolinella succinogenes DSM 1740
TTGCTAGGCGATACTACATTAAAACAACTTAAAGACGAAATCTCAACGCTTGAATATGAGCGCTATATTAAGCAGCTTCGATATGATGAAGAAGCCTCACGCACGGACTTAGCGGTCTATATTGCCCCCAATCAATTTATCGCTAACTGGGTCAAAACCAAATATGGTGAGCGACTCGCCCATCTCTTTGAGCTAAGCACAGGAATCCGCCCTAAAATAGAGATTCGCCTTGGTTCTTTAAAGAAAGATGTGAAAAGTTCTTCCCCCAAAGCGGGAGTTAGCAAAGGCCAAAAAAGCACCATCTTAAACCCATCTTTCACATTCGATTCTTTTGTGGTCGGAAATTCGAATCGATTCGCCTATGAGGTCTCGCAAAATGTCGCTAAAAAACAGGGAATCGCCTATAATCCCCTTCTTATTTACGGCGGCACGGGTCTAGGAAAAACACACCTACTCAACTCGATTGGAAACTATAATGTTGCCAAGGGAAAAAGCGTCATCTATGTCACCAGTGAGCAGTTCCTTAATGATTATCTCTATCATATTCGCAACAACACCATGGATCGATTCCGTGATAAATATCGTGCTTGCGACTATCTTCTTATTGATGATGTTCAATTTTTTGGCGGAAAACCCCAAATCCAAGAGGAGTTTTTTCACACCTTTAATGAGCTCCATAATAAAAACAAACAGATTGTCCTCACCTCAGATAAGACTCCCAAACAGATCGCAGGACTAGAAGAGAGGCTCAAAAGTCGTTTTGAATGGGGAATGGTCTCAGATATTCAACCCCCAGAGTTAGAGACTAAGATCAACATTATTAAGAAAAAGTGCGAATTTGATGGAATATACCTAAGCAACGAGATCATCAGCTATATTGCCACCAACATGGACAACAATATCCGTGAGATTGAGGGAATCATCATCAAACTCAACGCCTACGCCAACTTGATGAATCAAGAGATCACTCTTCAATTTGCTAAAAATGTCCTCAAAGAGCAGATTAAAGAGGAGCGTGAAAATATCACTTTGGAAAATATCATTGAGGTGGTCTCTAAAGAGCTCAATGTCAAACCCGCCGAAATCAAAAGCAAAGGGCGAAGTAAAAATATCGCCAACGCTAGAAGAATCGTTATCTTTCTTGCGCGAACCCTCACACCCAACTCTATGCCCTCGCTCGCTCAATTCTTTGGGATGAAAGATCACAGCTCCGTGAGCAAGGCAATGAAAACGGTTAAAACAGAAATTGAAGAGGATGCGAACTTCAAAATGGTCATTGAAGAGCTAAAAAACAAGATCAAATCAAGGAACTAAGCTCAACTTTGCTACAATGGGTGTGAATAAAAGTGAAAAAATCCATTGGATTAATTCCCCTTTGAGATTCCCTATCCATCGGAATCAAAAGGCACTTTTCACCAACTCACTGTCCACTACTACTGTTACTAAAATTATTTTAAATCTAAGGGGTCTGTCATGAACATCGTCATTCCTAAGAGTAGCCTAGAGAATATCCTCACGAATCTCCAGCCTTTCCTCGAAAAAAAAGACGCCAGCCAAATCACCTCTCACGTCTATTTTAAAGCCCAGGGCAGTGAGCTCACCTTTCAGGCTACAGACTATGAGATTGGACTTTTAGCCAAAACAGAGAGCGTCCAAATTCAAAAAGAGGGAATCGCCACCGTCAATGGAAAAAAGATTTTAGACATTGTCCGAAGACTCAAAGAGGGCGAGATCACTCTTCAAAGCCAAGAGGAGTATCTTCACATCAAGCAAGAGAAAAGCAGCTTCAAACTCCCGATGTTTAATGCTGAAGAGTTTCCCTCATTCCCAAGCTACGAAGAGCTTCCAAAAATTGAGATCAACTCCATGCATCTGGTTCAGTCCATGAAGAAGATTCTTCCCGCTATTGATAACAACAACCCTAAATTTGAGCTCAATGGCGCCCTTTTAGACATCAAAGAATACTCTTTCAACTTTGTTGCCACGGACACTCGAAGACTCGCCGTAATTAAGTATGAGAATCCCTCCATCAACAAGCTTGCCCTTATTGTTCCTAAAAAGGCAATTGTGGAGATTCAAAAGCTCTTTTTTGAAGAGGTTGAGCTTCATTACAGTGAGACACACTTGATTCTAAAATCCAAAAACTATCTCTTTTTCACCAAACTCATCAGCGGAAAATATCCCGACTATGAGCGAATCATCCCCAAAGAGACCACCCACAATATGACCCTTCCTAAAGAGAAGATCATTGAAGCGATTAAACTCATCAACTCCCTTAGCAATGACATCAAGGTGACTTTTACAAAAGAGGAGATTCTCTTTGAATCTTTAAGTGAGGAGAATAGCGAGGCCAAAACTCAAGTTGAAGTGGAGACAGGAATCACAAAAGAGCTCACCCTTGGAATCAACTCCAAATATCTTCTAGATTATCTAGGACAAATCGATACAAGCGAGTTCAAGATAGGAATCAACGAATCCAACACTCCCTTTATTCTCAAAAGTGAGAATTTCTCCACGGTCATCATGCCCATCGTAATGTAAATTTTTAGGAAAGCACCGAATGCAAAATCAACAATACAGCGCCGACAATATCAAAGTTCTCAAAGGTCTTGAAGCCGTCAGAAAACGCCCTGGAATGTATATTGGTGACACCAATGTCAATGGTCTTCACCATCTTATCTATGAAGTGGTGGACAACTCTATCGATGAGGCGATGGCGGGTCACTGTAACACCATCTCTATCACGCTTACCAAAGAGGGAAGTGCTATTATCGAGGATAATGGACGAGGGATTCCTGTGGATATGCACCCCACCGAAAATCTCCCTGCTGCCACGGTTGTTCTCACCGTTCTTCACGCGGGAGGAAAGTTTGACAAAGATTCCTATAAAGTCTCAGGTGGACTTCATGGGGTTGGGGTTTCTGTCGTCAACGCCCTCTCTAAAAAATTGGTTATGACCATCCGTAAAAACGGAAATGTTTACACTCAAGAGTTCTCATGCGGGATTCCCAAGACGGGCTTGGACATCATTGGCACAAGCAAAAAAAATGGAACCACCATTGAATTTATCCCTGATGATGAGATTTTTGAAGTCACGGTTTTTGATAGAGAAGTGTTGGCTAGACGTTTTAAAGAGCTCGCCTATCTCAACCGAAATATCACGATTCACTTCAAAGATGAGCGCGATAATTTTAACGAGAGTTATCACTTTGAGGGAGGTTTGCGTCAATTTGTCGAACACCTCAATAAGAAGGTCCTCGTCTCCCAAGTTTTCAGCTTTTCTGATAATGAGAGCGACACTGAGGTAGAGATTGCCCTTGCCTATAACGATGGCTATGATGAGAAGGTCTTAAGCTTCGTGAATAACATTAAAACCCCTGAGGGCGGAACTCACGAGGCAGGTTTCAGAGCGGGTCTTTCTCGTGCGATCACGAGCTACATTGATGCCAATGCCAATGCCAGAGAGAAAGATAACAAAATCACGGGTGATGATGTTCGTGAGGGTCTTGTGGCAATCGTTTCAGTCAAGGTGATGGAACCTCAATTTGAGGGTCAAACCAAGGGTAAGCTCGGAAGCTCTTTTGTTAAACCCATCGTGCAGAAATTGACCTATGAAAAAATTGCCAAATTCTTTGAAGAGAATCCTAATGATGCCAAAGCGATCATGCAAAAAGCCCTTATGGCTGCACGCGGAAGAGAAGCGGCCAAAAAGGCTAGAGAGCTTACAAGGAAAAAAGATTCTCTTATGGTGGGGACGCTCCCTGGAAAATTGGCGGATTGCCAAAGCAAAGATCCTTCTATCTCTGAGCTCTACCTAGTGGAGGGTGATAGTGCGGGCGGTTCGGCCAAGCAGGGGCGAGATCGAGTCTTTCAGGCAATTCTTCCCCTTAAAGGAAAGATTCTCAATGTAGAGAAGAGCCGCTTGGATAAGATTCTCAAAAGTGATGAGATTAAAAACATGATCACCGCCCTTGGTTGTGGAATCGGTGAGGAGTTTGATATCAATCGTATTCGTTACCAAAAAATCATCATCATGACCGATGCGGATGTCGATGGGAGCCATATTCAAACCCTCCTCCTCACCTTCTTCTTCCGCTATCTCAAACCTGTGATTGAAGCGGGCTATCTCTATATTGCCCAGCCTCCTCTCTATCGATTCAAAAAAGGGAAAAAAGAGATCTATCTACGAGATGAGAAGGCGTTGAGCGAATACCTCATCGAAAATGGAATTGAAAATTTCGCTTTTGAAGGGGTTGGTACACCCGATCTTTTAGAGATTCTTCGATTCGCCTCTCACTATCGCCTCACTTTAAAAGAGTTAGAGAAGCGCTTTGCGATGATTGATGTAGTGAAATATATGATCGAGCATCGAGATTTGATCTCTTTGCCCATGAGTGAGCTCTATATTAAGCTAGAGGAGTTTGTCCAACAAAAAGGCTATAACATCCTTAATAAGCGCGTGGAAGAGGAAAAAATCCATCTCTATGTACAGACACACGAGGGATTGGTGGATTTGGTAATTGATGATTCTCTCTTCACTCATCCTCTTTTTGAAGAGGCCTATTATGTTCATAATCTTATTCTGGAGAGGGATTTAAGCTTTTTGGGCGAAAAAGATATTCTCACGATTCTTGAAGAGATTGAAGAGAGTGCCAAAAAAGGTGCTTATATTCAGCGCTATAAAGGTCTAGGAGAGATGAACCCTGAGCAACTTTGGGAGACGACCATGACACCAGAGAATCGCCGATTACTCAAGGTGCAGATCACTGATGACATGGAAGCAAGCGATGTATTCTCTCTCTTTATGGGAGATGAGGTGGAGCCGCGCCGCGCCTACATTCAAGATCACGCCAAAGACGTGAAACACCTAGATGTGTAAGGAGGGGAAGATGCGATATGGTGAAATGGAGGTCAAAAACTTTAATCCCGAAGAGATTGAGGTTTGGCCTAACCGAAACGATCGTCACTATACGATCAAAATCACGCTCCCAGAATTCTCTTGCCTCTGCCCAAGGAGCGGCTACCCTGATTATGCGACCGTCTATATTGAGTATGTTCCCTCCTCTTTAGTGGTTGAGCTCAAAGCGATTAAACTCTATATCAACTCTTTTCGTGATCGCCATGTGAGTCACGAAGATAGCGCGAATGAGATTTATGATCTTCTCTACAAAAAACTCTCTCCCAAGGAGCTCTACCTCAAGATGGATTTCAATCCTAGAGGAAATGTGCACACCATCATCGAAATTGATAGCAAGAAAAATTAGAGGTTTTTTATGAGTTTTATTAGTAATCCCAATATCCACTTCTATCTTCTAGCCTATTTTATCGGCGGGATTCCCTTTGGCTATCTTTTGAGTCGATTTTTCTACAATATCAACCTTCAAGAGGTGGGGAGTGGAAGTATTGGTGCGACCAATGTGCTAAGAGCCCTCAAAGAGAGAGACCCGAAAAAAGCCAAAATGATGGCGGCACTCACGATGCTTTTGGACGCACTCAAGGGCGCCTTGGTGATTCTTGTGGCCAAGATGGCTGGAATGAGTGTAGAGACTCAATGGGCGATTGCGGTTTTGGCGGTGGTGGGACATTGCTTTAGTCCTTATTTGAAGCTCGAAGGGGGCAAGGGAGTCGCCACAGGCCTAGGAGTGATGGCGGTGATGTTACCCTTAGAGGCAGCGATTGGCTTGGTCGTTTGGCTGGTTGTGGGTAAGACTCTGAAGATCTCCTCTCTCTCCTCTTTATTAGGGCTTGGCGCGCTTTTAATCTCAAGCTTTTTGATTCACCCTGAGATTCCAGAGATAGGAACTCACGCGCCGCTTTTAATCATCGCTTTTGTCATTTTTTACAAACATATCCCTAATCTCGTTCGCCTTTTTCAGGGCAAAGAGGGGAGGGTGGTTTGACACTTCTTATTGAGCATCTCAAAGTGGAGGCGATCATTGGAATCTTGCCCGAGGAGAGAGAAAAAGCCCAGACGATTCTCGTGGATGGCTCTTTTTCCTATGTGTTTGCAGGGAACTATCTCGATTATGTCGCCATCAAGGAGCTCATCACTCAACACCTCATCAGCGAGCGATTTGGACTCTTAGAAGAGGCACTTGTGAGTCTTCATCGAGAGCTCAAAGAGAGCTTTGAGGAGCTCACCGAAGTGAATCTCACCCTCAAAAAACCCGATATTCTGCGCGACTGCTTAGTCGGAGCGAGCCTCTCTAAACACTACTAACTCCTAGCGGAGTAGGTGCAAAAACTGCATATGTCGCCGATACTGGTTGAGAATATCAGCGATGATCTGCTCTTTAGAGTAGCCCATGAGGTCATAGCCTTGACTTCCCTCTTTAAGGAAGACTTCGGCGCGATGGTATTGATAGATCTCATCCTCGCTCTCACTGCTCATGATAAAGGTGGTGGAGGTGTATCCTCGATTCCTCACCTCATAAAGAAAGTCAATCTCTTCGCCATGAAGCACCTCTAGGGAGATGCTCCCCTCCCCTTTTTTTACTTTAGATAAAACCCCTTCCCTCTCTAACTCCTGCGATACGGCAGTGATAGCCTCAAAAACTCTCTCTTGGATGAAAAGTGTAATGGCACTCTTTTTGTGGCGAGAGATAAGATTTTTGAGTCTTTTTTGCCAAGGAATCGGAGAATAAGAAGGGGAGAAGGTGATGGCTCCTTGGACTTTGAGAGCCTCTTTTTTAATTGCTTCGATTCGGAGGGCTTTGTGCATCCCATAAGCCATAAATAGCATGATGATCGAAAAAGGGAGTGCAAAGATGATAGAAGCGGTCTGGAGCGCCCCCAAACCCCCTGCAAGAAGAAGAGCCGCCGCGACAAATCCCTCAGAGCTAGACCAAAAGATTCTTTGCCATAGGGGGGTCTCTTTGATTCCTCCTGAGGTGAGCATATCAATGACAAGGGAGCCTGAATCCGATGAGGTGACAAAAAAGGTGATGATGAGAATGGTCGCTAACAAAGAGGTGATGAAAGAGAAGGGAAGCGATTCGAGGAATTTAAATAGTGCAGTGGTGCTATCAGCCTGCACAGCGCTCCCCAAAGAGGTGAGATTCTCTTTCAAGATGAGGAAAATGGCGCTATCGCCAAAGACGGTGAGCCAGAGAAAAGTGAAGCCCACAGGTACCATGAGCACACCGATGACAAATTCTCGGATGGTTCGTCCTTTGGAAATCCTAGCGATGAACATCCCCACAAAAGGCGACCAAGCGATCCACCAAGCCCAGTAGAAGATTGTCCAGCCTCCAATCCAACCCGTAGGCTCATAGGCGTGGAGATTGAAGGTTTTATAGGTGAGGTCACTCAAATAGGCACCGATATTTTGGACAAAAGTCTGAATGATAAAAAGCGTGGGACCAGCGAGCAGCACAAAGAGCATCAGGGCGATGGCGAGGAAAAGATTGAGTTCGCTTAGGCGCTTGATTCCTCCGCTTAAGCCCAAAACCACAGAGATGGTCGCCAAAGAGGTGATGAAAGCGATGAGAAGAATCTGTGTCCAAATCGTATTGGGAATCTCAAAAAGGTAGCTAAGCCCACTGTTGACCTGTAAGACACCAAAGCCTAAAGAGGTGGCGACTCCAAACATCGTGCTTATAACAGCAAAAGTATCGATTGCATCACCCAAACGCCCTTTAATTCTCTCTCCAATGAGGGGATAAAAAGCTGAGCGAATCGTAAAGGGGAGCTGATGGCGAAAGCTGAAGTAGGCAAGGGCTAGAGCGACGAGTGCATAGATTGCCCAAGCGTGGATTCCCCAATGAAAAAAGGTGATTTTCATCGCCTCTTTGGCTGCTTCGACCGTGCCACCCTCCATTTTTGGAGGAGAGAGGAAGTGCATCACAGGTTCTGCAACTCCAAAATACATGAGACCAATTCCCATGCCCGCCGAAAAGAGCATCGCAAACCAAGACTTGTAACTAAATTCAGGCTCAGAATGATCCGCCCCAAGCTTCACATCGCCATGACGGCTGATGGCTAGATAGAGGACAAAAATCAAGAAGAGAGCCACGGAGAGGATATAAAACCACCCCAGTTTCTCAATGATTCCCTTTTGAATCATTGAGAAAAGGGTGTTAGCCCTCTGGGGCATCAGAGCCCCAAAGAGGACAAAGCCGAAGATGAGCAGAATGGATGAAAAAAATACAGGGGGGTTGAGGGTCGCGCGTATCTTCATGAAACTCCTTAAATTTTTTTAAGCTAGTTTCATTGTAGCGGATAAAAATAAAGTTTATTTTAAGGGGTGCCTCTAAAGCTCACCCAAGGAGTGATTTCCTCACTCCGAATCGGTTTTGAAAATGAGCACATCCTTGGGGCTTTGATTCAAAATATCCATGGAGAAGAAACTGATATTTCCTGTGGTGTTCAGCGCAATGAGATCGCTTTGAGCCTCTTTGACCTTTTGGAGGCAGAGTTTAGCGCTGAAGACTCCCGTTTCCATGAGGAGCTTGATGCGGTGTTTTCCCGAGGGAAGTTTAAGCTTTTCGATGAAATGGTCGGCTTCACTGGCGCTTTGGTTGTCGATATCTTTGTGGTAGCGAAGAATCTCATCCTTGTCCAATCCATACATCCCAAGACGCTGTTCAAAAGGCTTAAGAATGACATGAAAGAGCGAAATATAGGCATGGGGAAAGAGGTGGAGTGTCAGATTCGCCATCTTCTGGCTCGAGGGTGAAAAATCGGTGGGAATAAAAATTTTGGAGTAATCGCTCTCCTCTTCGTTTTTCACCACCAAAACAGGAATGGTTGAAGAGCGGATGATTTTTCGGCAGTGGCTTCCGAGGAAAAACTCTCGCAATAGGTTATCCTCACCCGAAGTCCCAATAAGAAGTAGGGAGGCTTGCGTCTCTTTAATCGCCGAGATAATCGATTCCTCGATTCCTCCTTGACGGCATAGAAGTGTGGCTTTGACTTCTGGATAGCGAGCGTAAAAGGGCTCTAAAAGCTTGCAAAGATTGGCTTCGATTTGTGTGAGCTCGATGATTTTAGGGGCAAAGAGGGTTGTTTCGCTCACATGGAGGATAAAAAGGGGTTTGTGGTATCTCTTGGCTAGTTTGAACGCCTTCTCCAAGACGACTTTTCCCGTAGGAGAGAGATCGGTTGCGACCAGTAGAGGAAATTTGGATGAAAGCATTCTAAGCTCCTTGGATCATGATGGAGAGTATGGGTTAAGATTATATTAGAAAAAGAGGTTTTTACCAAGCAAATAGGGGAACTCTTCCCTGAGAAGGGGGAGTTCTCAGGGAAACTACACAAGGAGGAAAATTATGCGTTTGGGGTTACTATGAGAGCAATCTTACCTTAGGAGCCCCCTTACGATGGGCTCCCGACCAAGCGAATCCCAAGACATGAGGAACTGCACTCCCTCAGAGGTCTTCTCTAGGATCACATAGCGGGGCGATGCTTCATTAGAGTAGTGTGCGCTTCGTCGCTCAACATAGAGCGCGCAGTTGTTATTGGCACTTGGCCAAGAACCAAAATAGACGGCGGCTTTAGTGCCATCCGCGCTATTTTCGTAACTCCCCTTGTAGGAGAATTCGCTCTCACAAGGGGAAGGAGAGAGATCTTTGCCCATGTGGTTTTTAAGCTCAGGGAAGGAGACAAGCAATTTCTCTCCCCTCTGCTCCACCTTTAGGGCAGTGGCTTGACCTTTTAGCTTTCCTGCTTGGGTTGCTTTGCCACTTAGTGCAGGAGATTGCATGATCTCTCCTGCACTATACTTGGCGCTACACCCTGCTAGCGCCAAGGAAGCCGCTACGATTCCCATGAATAGTTTCATCTTCTTCATATTGGCTCCTTTCACTTCGCGGCGGGTTTTTGTTTGATGATTCCCTTGTAGGGACCCACCTTATAATCCATTTGGGTCTTGCCCTCATCAGGGAAAATATAGCTCCCCTCAGGTCCATAGGGTCCTGGCTGGTCATGATCAGGAACGCGGACTTTAGGATCCACGAAGTCATTCTGACGATTGAGCTTCACGGTGCGATAGTGGCTATAGTCATTGATGAATGCAGCCACATCATAGGCATCTTTATCACTCAAAGTGGGAGCTCCCTTAGGCATGGTGCTCTTGATGAAATCGGCCGCTTTGAGCGTTCGATACATTCCCGCTCCAGTGTTGTAAGTGTCATCACTTCCCCATAGGGGAGGGAACTCATACCCTGCGGGCTTTCCATCTTTGCTCTCTCGTCTGAGCCCTTCACCCTCAGCTCCATGACAAGAGGCACAATCTCTTGCATAGACTTCTGCGCCATTTTTGACATCGGCAGCATTTTGTTGAACCATCTTGCGATCCACTGTCTTGAGGCTTCGTCCCTCGATCTTGGCCCCGACAGGGATTCCTTGGCCTAGCCAATGAATGTAAGCCAAAAAGGCCTTCATCTCTTTGCCCTCTGCAGGCAAAGGATAACCGTTCATGCTTCTTTGCATACAGCCATTGACTCTAGCGGCCATGGTGCCTAGAGAGTTTTCTCTATTTCGATACTGGGGGAAATTCGCGTGGTTATCCACTAAAGGAGCCGCGTATTTGGCGGTCCCTGCTCCCAAGTGACAGCTATTACAGGAGAGGTTATTTCCTGAGTAGCGCATGTTTGGATCGGCTACTTCAGGCCCAATCACTGCTTGAGTGTTCACGAACAGCTCATAGCCATACTGGACGAATTCTCCATAGATGCTATCAGGAACGACAGGTTTGGCATTGATCGTATCCCAAAAAACATCTCCCTCAAATTTGGGTAGAGCGTATTGAATGGTTGGATTCTTGATCTCGTTGATCGTTTTTCCTTCCACCCACTCCAGTTTAGGAGCGTCATACCCACTCTTGCCTCTAGCCTCAAGCGTCCAACGCTCAAAAGCTAAGGTGCTGGTTGTTAGGCAACCTAGGGCTAGCATTCCTGCTAAAGCTCCTCTAACCATCCTCTTCTCCTTCACAATCAGATTAGGTCCGAGGAGATTGTAGATAAACAAAGTCAATTTATCGTCAATTGGTGCTTTTTGGTCTATAATTGATTCCACCATGGAAAAAGGATTGGCCATTAAAGGGTTCAGAATCTATCTAATTTTAGGCGTTTTCTTCTGTTTGATGGCAGGCGGAATCTTCTTTTTGATTCTCAAAGTGAATCAGGCGATCTACTCCGAAGAGATCGAAAAAAAGATTGAGATCGCCCTAGAGATTGCGAAAGAGAATCTTGATAGCGAGATTCAAACGGCTCTCTCCTTGGCGATTGTGATCGCGGATCGGGAGAGAATCAAAGAGGGATTCATCAAAGATGATCGAGAGTTGCTCTATAAAGAGATCACAGAGCAGATCGCACGGCTCAAAAAAGGGGCAGACTACAAGGAGCTTGATATCCACCTCCATACAAAAGATTTGCGGGTCTATGTGCGAAGCTGGGACTTCAACTCTTTTGGAATTGAGCTCTCCCCCTTTCGCAAAGGTCTTGTGAAGGTGAAAGAGACGCTCCAGCCGCTGGCTTCTATTGAGCTTGGACAGAGAATGAATATCAAAGCGATCTCTCCCGTGATGCAAGAGGGTGAGTATCTTGGCTCTGCGGAGGTACACTTTGGTTTTGATCGGGTCTCTAGGCGCCTTTCCCAAAAGGGAATTAACTTTTTCATTCTCATGGAGGGGCGTCACCTAGGCGTGGCAACACGAATGATCGCCGATCCAAGAATCGATGGCTTTGTTCTGGCCAATAGTTCTTGTGAGCAGACCTGTATAGAAAAACTAAGAGGTAAACTCACCCCTAGTGTGCTCAAAAAGGGCTACATTGAGACGGATGATTTTGTCTTTGGATTCTCTCCCTTTTTCAGCTTTGATGGCGAAAAGTTAGGTTATATTGGGGTCTTTTTTGATCGTAAGCTGATCAATGAGCCAAGTATCCTCTATGCTTTTGAACGACTCAAAGAGGAGCGGCGCGAGGAGAAGCGGCTCTATAGGCCTATGCAACCCTCCGAAAATCCCCCCAAAGGAATCACCATCCAATGAAGATATTGCTTTTGGAAGATGATTACAATTACAAAGAATCGATCAAGGAGCTACTCCTCTCTCTAGGCTATGAGGTGGATGATTTTTTAAGTGGTGATGAGGCGCTGGAAGCGGCTTTTCATAACTCCTATGATCTTTTGCTTTTAGACATTAGAGTGCCGGGAATCGATGGCTATGGAATCGTCAAAGAGGTGCGCTCTTATGGGCTCAAAGTGCCCGTGATCTTCATCACTTCGCTCACGGATGTGAACAACCTAAGCCTAGGCTATGAGCTCGGATGCAATGACTACATTCGCAAGCCTTTTTCTCTTAAAGAGCTCAAATATCGCGTGGAGGAGGCGATTCGGAGCTACCATTTTCACAGCGTCTCCCCTCAAGTCCAGCTTCCCTGTGGTTTTATTTTTGAGATCAATTCAGGAATCTTGCGCCACGAAGATCATGAAATCGCCCTAAGCGACAAGGAGCGGAGGGTCATTGGACTGCTAGTGAAGAATCTCGACACCTTTATGGATGTGGATACAATCAGGGAGTATGCTTGGGAGGGGAAAGAGGTCGGAGATAATGACATTCGTATGGTGATCAAAAAGATTCGTTCCAAAACCTCCAAGGAGTTTATCCAGAGTCAGCGTGGCGTGGGATATAAGATTGCAAAAGAGTAGTAACGTCGCTTTCAAGTTTGCCCTGCTCTTTAGCGTGGTGGTGATTCTCATCGTCTCGATCCCCCTCTTTTTCTACGCCTCTCTCGCGATCAAACACACTGAATTCACCCAGCGGCAGGAGCTGATTGACCAATCCTTCGCCCTCAAACAGAAGTTCTACTCCATCAAAGAGGGGACGGTCAACTTCGTCTATCCGCGCTCGCTCCTCTTTGGCTCGGCGATTCTAGATGAGCACGATCACGCCATCTTCTCCCTCGTGGATTTTATTCCAGCGATGGTGGAGGAGGAGTTTGTCCACTTTCATAACCAGCTCTTTTACAAGACGACCCTAGAGGAGAATCCTTTGGGTGCTAGGTATCTCATCGTCTCTAAAAACTTCTCCTACAATGTCGTCCTCATCGATTTTTTGATGCTTCTTGGGGTGGTGCTGGTGCTCATCTTTGTGAGCTCATTTTGGATATTGCGCCGCTCCATTGAGCCTTTTGAGAAGGCGAATCGCTACATGGACACCTTTTTTAAGGACGCGATGCATGAGCTCAAAACCCCCCTAGGAATCATCCAGCTCAATCTAGAGATTCTTCGAGAAAAGCTAGGCAGTCACAAGGGTTTTGATCGTGCCAATGCGGCATTGAAAGTGCTAGTGACGCTCTTTGAGGATATTGAGTATTTTATCAAGAATCAGCACATCGAATACCTCCCCGCCTGCACGGCGCTCTCGGATTTTTTACACGAGCGAATCGACTACTTTTCTGATATTGCCCAGACCAAGGAGATCTCCTTTGAGCGACAGATTCAAGAGGGGGTTTGGGTGGAAATCAACCGCATGGAGCTCCAGAGAATCTTAGACAATACCTTCTCCAATGCCCTCAAATACACCAATCCCAAAAAGAGCATCAAAACGCGTCTCTACTATCTTGATCAAGAGAAAAAACGCGTGGTCTTGGAGGTGGAGGATGAGGGAATCGGGATCAAGGACACCCATGCCATTTTTGGCCGCTACTATCGAGGGGATAATATTCGAGGAGGCTTTGGAATCGGGCTTTCGATCGTGAAGAATATCTGTGAAAAGTATGGAATCATCATCAGCGTGCGCTCCCATGTTGGACATGGAAGCGTCTTCTCCTACACCTTCCCTGTGACTTTGGCTAGAGAAGGATCATGAGCCTTTGGGCTTTTTGATCTTCAGAGCCAAGAGACTATAGCCCATCACGGTGATCATGGGAAAAATGGAGGCAAAAGCAATCAGCCCAAACCCATCCATGAGGGCGTCTCTTCCCTCAATGTGGGTGGCGAGGAATATCCCAAAGGCCGTCACAATCGGGACGGTGATCTCAGAGGTGGTGACTCCCCCCAGGTCAAAGGCAAAGGCCACAATCTCTTGAGGTGCGAAGAGCGCAAGGAGAATCACCAACGAGTAGAAGAGGGTGAGAAGGAGCCAAATATTATAGCCATGGACAATCTTGTAGGCACCTATTAAGATTCCTATCCCCACACCCAGTGCCACCAGCAGCCGAATCAACATGACATTGAGCCTCGTGGAGGACATTTTATCCGCTTGCTTGATGACGGCGATGAGGGCTGGCTCGGCCATGGTGGTGCCAAAACCGATCAAAAAGGCAAAGAGGTAGATGAAAAAGACATTATCCATCTGCACCAAATGGCTGGCGATGGATTCACCTATAGGGAAGAGTCCAAGCTTGATTCCTACAATGAAAGCATAAAGCCCGATCACAAGGAAAATGAATCCAAAAACCACCCCCGCGAGATTGGCAAGAGGCTTTTTAATGATGAGGTATTGAAAAAATAAGATGGTCGCTATGATGGGGAGAAGATTGAAAAAGGTCTTAAAAATATCGATGAAAATCCCAAATAGCGTGAAGCTTGGGTCGTAGTGGGCTTCATCCTGTAGAGTCTCACCCAAAGGTTCCAGAGGGAGGGAGCCAAAATCATCCCCAAGGGCGAAGATTCCATAGAGCTGAATGCTAATCATGGGCGTGATAGCGGCAAGCGCAACGAATCCAAAGCCATCTTTAAGCACGCTTCTCCCCTGAAGTGCGGAGGTGATTCCTATTCCTAGCGCTACGATCAGGGGAACGGTCGCTACATTGGTTGCCACACCTCCTGAATCATAGGCTAAACCGATAATCGCAGGAGGGGTGAAATAGGTGATCATAAGCACGATCGCGTAGCCCAAAATGATGATTTTGGCGATAGGCCATCCCAAAAGGGTGCGGATGATTCCAAAGGCGGTGATAGCTCCCACGCTGGTGGCGATAATGAGTCTGAGGGTGAGAGGGTCAAGTGATCCTTGTGTGATTGAACCTGCCTGTGAGGCCACAGCGATGATGGCAGGCTCAGCGATGGAGGCGCCAAAGCCCAGAGCAAATCCAAAGAGAGAGAACCAAAAAAGAGAGTTTCGCTCCAAAAATTCACTAGAGAGTTGATTCCCCAGGGGGAAGATTCCAATCTCTAATCCCATCAAAAAAAAGGTAACCCCCAAAATAACAATCAAAAAACCTACGGATATCGAGAGGATATTTTCTGGAATCGTCTGAAAAACCAATAGCTGGAATCCCGCAATAATCACCAGAATGGGGATAAGATTGGTGGTCGATTCAAGAAGCGTGTTTTTGAATTGTTTTAGAAGTTCTTTCAATTGTTTTAGAAGTTCTTTCACAAGGGCTACTCCACAAGTCCCATGAGATAGTGGGTGAGGTCAGTGAGTGAGAGGATTCCTTTGAGCTCATTGTTGTCAGTGACGACCACTCTTTTGATGTTGTGTTCGATCATGGTTTTGGCGGCAAATTTCACATCAATTTTGGCCGAGACGCTAAAGGCGGGCTTTTTATAGACATCATAAACATTGATGAGCTCAATATCCCCCTCCTCGGCTAGAATCGCTCTCAGGATTTGGGTGTTTGTGATGATTCCATAGGCATCAGAAGGGGAGTTTTTATCCACCACAAGCGCCTTGAGTTGTCTCTCCTTCATGAGCTGAAGCGCCTCTTTGAGGGTGGCATAGGGCTTGATGGTGGTCACATTGGTGCGCATCACTTTTTCAACTAGCATGGATTCTCCTTGGGATGGATTAGAGATCGCTCTCTTGTTTGATGGAATCTTCAAATTTTCTCAATAAGGTCTGGTCCAATCCGACAATATGGGTGAGGGGGGCGGTGAAGGCCACGCACTCTATAGAGTCATTTTGAGTGGCTTTATGGATGGTTTTGAGGATGGTTTTGGAGAGCTTCTCCTCTAGAATGTAGAGGATGAGGCTTTGATTCCCCTCAAAGGTTAGAGAGAAGAAACTCCTCTTCTCCTCAGAGCCGCTTCCTCTGGCTTGAAGGATGGTTGCCCCTCTGGCTCCCGCATTTTTGGCGATGGTTTTGAGGCTCTCCTCATGTTCGCCTGAAGTGATCACAATCAAAGCTACAAATTTCATGGGCAAAATCTCCTACTCGAATCATTCCAAATATCAACACGACCCCTAGGGGCGTGAACACTTTTGTTCAAGGCAATGAATCGATTATACTATAAGAGGCACTTTGAAAGGAAGCGGCAAAATCACGCTAGAGGGGGATTTGGAGTGTGGATATCCCAAGGAGTAAGGGGGAGCAAAAGAGTGAAGCAGGCACCAAGCGCGAGATTTTGGGCACGGATCCTTCCCCCCATCTTCTCTTCGATGATGGTTTTGGCCAGCGACATCCCAATCCCCGTCCCTTGAGCGCCCTTGGTGGTAGTGAAGGGCTCAAAAATCTTCTCAGGAAGCAATTCAGGATCAATCCCTCCTGCGTCATCTTCGAGAGTGATTTCGATTCCATAGGGGGTGAGACGCTCTTTGATGAGAATCTTGCCCCTAAGAGCCCCTTGGGATTCAAAGGCCTCTTTGGCGTTGTTGAGCAGGTTGAGAATCACCTGCTCAAAATCATTGGGGTATCCCATCACCTCTAGCCTCTCATCCCCCTCCAAAAGCACCTCAAGGTTTCGTGGACGCAGAGAAGAATCGAGCAGGTGAATCACTCGCTTGATGGAGACAAAAGGACTAAAGAGGCGGCGCTCTTTGGGTGAGGGCTTGTAGAAGTGGCGGAAGTTCTCTAGCGTCTCATCCATGAAGCGAATTTGGGAATAGATTCTCGTGGTGTGCTCCCTGATCGCCTCTTCATCAAGCTCTCCATGTTCTTGCAGCTCCTCTAGGGTTTGGGTCATCAGCGATATGGCATGAAGGGGCTGTTTCCATTGGTGGGTGAGCGCTCCCATAAGACTTCCCAGCTCAGCAAGTTTGGTCTGCTCGATAAGAATCTCCCTTTGAGATTCCTTCTCTCGCTCCATCTCTTGGCGAAAACGCTCCACATTTCCAGCGATGAGGATTCCTACTAAAGTGGCGGTGAGAAGGTAGCTCAGCATTAAGTCAAGCAGGCGCTCCTCTTCAGAGGGATAGGGAAGAATCCAAGAGGGAAGAAACGCCTCAATGGAGATGAGCACCACGGGAGAGAGAATCAATAGGGCGATGAATGTCCTCGTGAAAAGAGAGCGGGGAGGACTTGAAAAAATAATGTAAAGAATCGAAGTGAAAAAGAAGAAGAGCGTGGGGCCTTTGGAGCCTGCGTTGAAAAACCAGTTGCAAAGGAGGGCTAGATAGATGAGGGCAGCGACCCAAGGGAGGTAGCGATGAAGCTCGCCCTTTTTAGCGGAGCGCCACCAAAACCACCAAAATAGAGGAGAGAAGCTCATCATGCCTAGGGCATACCAAAGAGGGGTGAGGTCAAAGAGGAGGTTTTGGATTCCCGCAAAGAGGAAGAAGAGCGACCCAAGAATCAAAAATCCATGATGCAGGCGCTCAAAAGGAGAGTAGCCCTCCCCTCCCAAAAAGAAGTCGAGTCTCCTTTGCCACTCCCGCTTCATTGTTACTTCAACACCTCAAAGACGATTCCTCGCAGGTAGAGGGAGTGAGGCATATTGAGAATCGCGGGATGATCGATGTCTTGGAGATGATACTGGAGAATCTGCAGCCTCGTGTAGGAGTCACGGCTAGCCTCTAGGGCGACTTGGGCGAGTTCATTGAGTCCCATATGATAGGAGCAGGAGTAAAGCGCGATTCTAGCCTTGGGGGCAGCGACTTTGATGGCGCCGATGATGAGGTATTTCCAGCCATTCATCGCTCCCTTTTGCTGCTCTTTGGTCTTGGCAAAGGAGGGGGGATCAAGGATGATAAGGTCAAACTTCTCTTCTCTTTCGCGCAATCCTTTGAGCTCATCAAAAACATTGGCAGAGATGATTCGACCCTTGTTTTCTAGCTGGTTTAAAGAGAGATTCTTTTTGACCTGCTCGCACGCCATCTCGCTACTATCGATAAAGAGTGCCTCTTTGGCTCCTTTGAGGAGTGCATGAATCCCAAAGCCTCCTCCGTTGCAAAAGAGATCCAAGACGCGCTTCCCTTTGGCCATCTCTGCGAGCAAGAGACGATTTTGGCGCTGATCAAGATAGTAGCCTGTTTTTTGACCCTCAAGGAGGTTGATTCCAAAACGAGCCCCCTCTTCTTGGAGGAGAATCTCCTGAGGAACCTCCCCAAAAATCACGCCATTAGAGCTCTCTAACCCCTCTAATTGACGACTCTTCTCGTCAGATTTGTCGATGATGGAGAGGGGCGAGAGGAGCTCTTTGAGGCTCTCTAGGATGAGTGGGCGGAATCGCTCCATCCCCGCGGTGTTGATCTGGAGGCTTAGGTGATTGGCATAGCTATCCACGATGAGTCCGGGAAGCTCATCGGATTCGGAGTGGATGAGTCTGGCGCCATTGGTTTTTAAAAGGAGTGATTCGCGCTTTAAGATCGCCTTTTGGAGGCGTTTTTTGAGCTCTTCGGGAGTGAAGCTTTTTTGAGTGAAGGAGAGGATTCTAAGCGCGATTTGGCTTTTGGGATTGATATAACCAAGGGCAAGAAACTCTTGCTTGGGGGAGTAGAGATGGACTAGCTCTCCTTGTTCCAAAGAGGAGGGAAGTGATTCTAGTTGAGAGCCATAAATCCACGCGGGAAGGGTTCTGAAGGCGGGAAGGGCGCTCTTTTTGAGGGTGACTTTTTGCATCAATTTCCTTGTTTTTAGTTTATCGCGTGAAGAGGAATCCTGCCCCGATTCGCTCCACGCTTCGATTATAGTCAATGAGACTCTCGCCATATCCGCTGAAATATTGCAGATAGAAGTAGAGGTGGTTTTGGATGGGGTAGGAGTAGTCTAGGAGAAGCGAGCCTCGATTCTCTCCTTTGGAGCGGAGGTTGTTGCGGAGGGTTGCGCTAAAGAGGTGCTTCTCTAGCAGGTAGCCTATTTTTAGGTCTCCATAGCCTAGATAGTTGTGAATGTCTGGATTGTCATCTCCATTAGGATCCAATGGGGAGCTCTTCTCTTTTTCAGGCAGTCGATACCACCCCTTTAGCCCCAAAAAGAGATTTCCATGATTGTAGATGCCTTCAATAAAGGCTCGATTCCAGCTTCTTGATTTTTCGATATCTTTGCCATTGGATTCGTGGTTGAGTCCAAAATTGACCTGCTCCAATCTCCCTCCAAAGAGGGGAATTTCGGTGGGGTAGGAGAGGAAAATCTCTGGTTCATAGTTGCTCTCCCTAAAGGGGCGCGAATCATCCCCATCATAGACCTGCCAATAGGAGCGCTGGGTGTAGGCGAGATAGAGGTCAAACTTGCTTCCCCAAAGGCTTTGGGCTAGGAGAGTTTTGAAGCTGATTTGGAATTTGGCTTCGGTCTTTTTGCTCTCCCCCTTGCGGTCATTGAGGCTATGGCTAAAGGGGAGGATGTAGTTAGGATGATGGGGGATGATTCCTAAAAAAGAGCCAAAGAGATTCTTTCTATCGTGATACTCCCTGTAGAGCCGTGGTTGCTCCTCTTCCTCGTTTGAGCTCTCTTCTTTGAATCCGGGAGGCTTGATCTCCACCACACGGAGCTGCTCTTTGTTTATCGTGGGCTGCTCGATGAGAGGGGTAGCTTTGGCGCCATTTTCTTCATCCGTGAGGAGAAGATGAAGGATTCGGGGGGATTCTCCCTCTTTGGTGGGCAGAAGAATCTCTATCGCCTGGTCCTTCTCCTCTAGCTTCACCCCTGTAAGGCGGCGCGTGGTGCCATCAGGTTCCGAGAGCCAAAGGGTGAGATTCCTCCCCTCTGCTAGGAGAGAAGAGAGAAAAAGAGCGCCAAAAAAGAGGGGGCGAAGCGACACAGAGCCTTCCTTCTGTTATTTAAAGGTGTTTGGGCGGTATTATAGAGTGTTTGGGCTAAAAGAAGCGGAGGGTTAAGGGGGAGAGCCGTCTGCCTCTTTAGCAGACGCCCTTTCTTTTGCCTTTGAAGTAGTTCTTGACCGCTTTAGAGCCTTTCATGGCACCTACGATCACCTTGTGGGGATCAAAACTAACCTCTTTGGGTGGATTGAACATCTTCTCCTCCTTGGCCTAAAATTGACAACGGATAGTAAAGAAGAAAAATAGCATTTTGGTTTCATGCTGGCGCGATGTTATCTAAACCGTGTGAAAAAGAAGTGATAAAATACTTATTTTTCACCCCTCTTTGAGTGAGCGATAGTAGCTCTCTAGCGTGTAAATCGCGGCTAGAGGATTGTGTCCTAATAATCGATCTTTGACGGCAAAGACAGTGCAGAGGGCTTCTGAAGCTTTGAGAAAGAGCGAATCGTGTCCCACGCATAGCCCTAACATGATGTTGAAATCGGTTTGACTCTCATTGAGCAGACGCGCCTGAAGGAGGGGATCGCACATCGCTTCAGGTGTATGGGGGATGAGTTTATCCTCTTCGTCGATTCCAAGGGTGCTTTTGTCGCTATTGCCCACTTTGCAGATGACGGAAACCACTTCAAAGCCTCGCTTTTGGAGGAGTAGCTCCACCGCTTTGGCTTCATTTCTAAGGCCCATACAAAAGGCCAACCCCAGCTTTTGATAGCCCATCTTTTGGGCAAACTCAATGATCTCTTCGATTCGAGGTTTGGCGGGGCGCAAGTGGGCGTAACCCTGCTCTCTTCCCTCATAACAGGAGGCTTCTTGGATTGCAGCATTTTTTGCAAAACGCTTCGTTTCTCCTTCATAGAGGGCGCTATTCTCCTCTTTGATTTCAGAAAAATTTTGGGTGGGGCAAAAGGCGGGTGATTTGCCTTCGCTATCCCTGCAGAGTCGTTCGCCAAGGGCAATTCCGCAGAGGGCACAATGGGGTGAGGGGGTGGACATGATCTCTCCTTGGGTTGTTTTGGCAAGGATTATAGGACTTTTTTGACTAATCAAGGAAGAGTTTTGTATTCTGTTGGCTACTTTGGCTACTTAAAAGAGGGGCAGATGCAGGAGCTTTTTGAAGAGAGTTTAACCGATTTAGAGGATGAGCTGGCAGTCTCTAAAGCCATCAAAGGCGAAGTGAGGCACTACATGGAGGGATTGGAGGAGAAGTTTGATCAAAATTTGGGTCGCCACTTCTCCTATCGTCATGCAAGAGAGATGGATAGATTGGTTGCCTTTGTCTATAAAGCAGTGATTCGACGCTACTTCAAAGAGTATCTTCCTCCGCTCAACCATGTTCCTCTTGTCTTCATTGCGCTAGGGAGCTATGGGAGGGAGCAGCTTAGTGTTCATTCTGATATTGACCTCATGATCGTCTATAAGGAGGTGGGAGGATATAACCTTTTAGAGATGATTGAGAAGATGATCCATATCGGGTGGGATTGTGGACTCAAGATCAGCCATCGAGTGCATGAAGTGGGTGAGCTTTTAGAGGTTTCAAGGAGCGACATCACCATCAAAACCTCTTTTTTGGAGGCGCGTTTTATCTGCGGTTCCAAGATTCTCTACATGGAGACAGAGGCTAGAATCGAGCAGATTCGCAAGGACAATAAAGAGGGATTTTTGAGGGAGAAGTATCTAGAGTATCTAGAGCGGCATAAGAAGTTTGAAGCCTCCATGGAGCCCAATATCAAAGAGGGGCGCGGGGGAATTAGAGACGCCAATATGCTCTTTTGGGTGCTCTATGTTCTCTATAATGTCAAAAACCCCAAAGAGATGGAGGGGCAGCTCTATGATGAGGAGCGTTACCGCGACTTCCGCTCCTCCCTAGAGTTCCTTTTTCGCCTAAGGGACGCGATGCATCTAGTGAATCAAAAGAAAAATGACACACTCAATCTAGAGCTTCTCCCCTTTGTCGCCAAAAAGCTTGGCATGGAGAGTCAAGATTCCTCCAAAGATCAGTTTGGTTTGGCTAAAAAGACACTCCTTTGTATGCATGAAATTGAGCATTTTTGTGCCTATGTATTGCGCCAAATCTACCGTCGCCATGGACTTTTACCTGCCTATTCATGGAGAGAGAGAAAAGAGGCGAGGCAAGAGGGAGGACTTTTTCTCTTTAAGAGCTCCTCTAGTGAGAGGCTCTATGCGCGCGGGGCGCTAAAGCGTTTCAGGATTGGAGAGTTTTTGGGCAAACTTTTGGAGCTTGAGACCATTCCTGAAATGAGTGAAGGAGTGGTGGAGCGGCTCCATCGATCCAAACTCACTCTTAGCAGCAAAAAAGAGAGGGAGCGTTTCAAAGAGCTTCTTCTTAAGCCCCAAAGCCATCGATTCTTCCGAGCACTCTATGAGGCGGGCAAGCTGGGCGAGGTGCTTCCTCCTTTGGCAAAGATTCGCCATCTGCCTCAGTTTGATGGTTATCATGCTTATCCTGTCGATCTGCACACGCTCAAGGCGCTTGAAATCTTGGAGGCCTTGGAGAGGGACTCGCACCCCTTTTTGAGCGAGCTCTATGGCTCTTTGGATCAAGAATCGCTTCTTCTTTTGAAGCTTCTCGTGCTTTTTCATGACGCGGGCAAAGGGCGCTCTAGGGATCATCACCTTGTCGGAGAGACGCTTTTTAGATCGTGGAGCAAACGCTTTTTACTCAGCGAAGAATCAAGGGAGCGAGGAGGGCTTTTGGTGCGATTCCATACGCTCATGAGCTCTGTGGCGCAAAAGCAAGATATCTACAGCGAGGAAGTTCTTTTGGAGTTTGTTTCGCGCCTCAAAGAGCCAGAAAATCTCGATCTCCTCCTCTTGCTCACCTATGCGGATGTGAGCGCGGTGAGTCCGGGGAGATTCAATAAGTTCATTGAAAAGCTGCTCCTAGAGCTCTACAAAAATGCCAAGGCGACCTTTGAGAAGCGAGAGCTCCTAGGGGATGCGACAAGGAAACTTAAGCGTCTTGATCTTTTGGAGAGGAGTGCAGAGTTTCTAGCCCTCCCCTCGCCCCTTAGGCAAAAGATTCGTCAAATCGCCTCGCCCCTCTTTTTCATCAAGCTCACTCCTGCTCAAATCGCCGAGCTCTCCAAAAAGGCGCTTGGAGTGGAGGATTTTTGCTTTGAAGTCGAGAATCAGGATTTTCTCTCTGTTAGTATTCTTCGGCGCCAAGAGCTAAATCTTGGCTATCTCCTAGGAAAACTCTCGATCTTTAATGTTGCCTCCATGGAGATATTCAAGATGTTTGATGGAATCAAATACTTTCATATCGAGTTCCTAGAAAAAGCCGAGGAGGATGAGATGGAGCGGCTTAGGGAGATCATCTCGGAGAGCTTTGACATGACGCGCCATCCCAAAGCACCCAAGCCCACTATTCTCAAAAAGGATATTATCTTTGAGCCTAACCACTCCGAGAGTTACGCCGAAATTCGCCTCAATACCAAGAATCAGAAGGGAATCCTAGCCCATGTTGCTTCAGTCTTTGACGCTTTTGGGATAGACATTGCTAGCGCGAAGATCATGACGATCAAAGAGAGGACGAGAGATTGGTTCTTGATTGAGAAGAATGAGGCCTTCTTTAGGCATCAGGGAGAGCTAGTGAAGGCGATTGCGATTAATGATAAAAAATGAAACGATTGGAGATAATGGCGCAAGTCAAACTTGATTTCTTGTGATAAAGGGTTTTCATGTGTGGAATCGTCGGCTATATCGGGAGTAACGAGAAAAAATCGATCCTTCTAAGCGGTCTTAAGGAACTAGAGTATCGTGGGTATGATTCGGCAGGAATCTCTGTCCTCAAAGAGGGGGAGCTCTCTGTTTTTAAGGCGGTAGGGAAGCTCAGTCATTTAGAGAATAAGTGCAAGGATTTTGAATCTTGTGGCTTTGGCGTGGCGATTGGGCACACCCGATGGGCGACCCATGGGAAGCCGACAGAGATTAACGCTCACCCGCACATGGCGGAGTTTTCTAATGTCGTCCATAATGGAATCATCGAAAACTATCAAGAGCTTAAAAAGGAGCTTGGCGAGAGGGGGTGTCGATTCGTCTCTCAGACGGACACCGAGGTGATCGTCCATCTCTTTGAAGAGTGCCTCAAAGAGCTTTTTGACCCGTTTGAAGCCTTCAAAGCCACTCTCAAGCGCCTCAAAGGGGCTTATGCGATTCTTCTTATCACCAAGAAAAGTCCCGATCGAATCTACTACGCCAAAAATGGCTCTCCATTGATTATTGGCAAGGGGAGTGATGGAGTCTATTTTGCCTCTTCAGATGCCCCTCTGATTGGCTATGCGCACAGTGTATGCTATCTTCAAGATGGAGATTTGGGCTACATGGACGAGAAGAGCTTCGATCAGCTTCCGCTCATTCGACCCCTTAGTGTGAATAAGCTCTACGCTCAAAAAGAGGGCTACCGCTACTTCATGGAGAAGGAGATCTACGAGCAACACAAGGTGTTGGTGGAGACGATGATGGGTCGCGTGGGGGGCGCAGAGGTTCACTTTGAGGAGATCGAGGCGGGTTTCTTGGAGGGAATTGAAGAGATCACTATCTGCGCCTGCGGCACGAGCTATCATGCGGGATTGGCGGGGAGCTACCTTTTAGAACGCCACGCCAAGCTCAAGACCAATGTCGCCATCGCCAGTGAGTTTCGATACAAAGAGCCCATCATGCGACCTAGCGAGCTTTTTGTGGTCATTAGTCAAAGCGGAGAGACGGCAGATACTCTAGAGGCGCTCAAACAGGCCAAACGTGCAGGGCTTAAGACGCTCGCCATCTGTAACATGGACAATAGCTCTATCGTGAGGGAGGCACATTGTTCGATTCTCACTCGCGCAGGAATCGAAAAAGGGGTCGCTAGCACCAAAGCTTTTGCCACGCAAGTGATGGTTCTTTGGATGCTTTCACTTCATATCGCCAAGATTCGCCACACTCTCTTGAAAGAAGAGATTGAGGGGCAGATTCACTCCATGGTCGAATCGGCCAAGCTCACCAGGGTGGATGAACGCCTCCATGAACGCCTCAAAAAGCTCTCCAAGCGCTATTTGCATGGACATGGATTCTTTTTTATCGGACGAGACATCTTCTATCCTCTAGCGCTCGAGGGGGCACTGAAGCTCAAAGAGATTAGCTACCTCCATGCTGAGGGCTATCCAAGCGGTGAAATGAAGCATGGACCTATCGCACTGGCTGATAGTGAGCTCTTCACCGTAGCCCTAATGCCTAAAAATTTACTTTATGATAAAATCAAAAGCAATGTTGAAGAATTGGCCGCCAGAGATGCCACCATCTGCGCGATCACGCCCGAACCTTTTGAAGGGGCGGATGACCTCGTCTTCACTGCGGCTCGAGAGAGCTACATGGAGGAGTTTTTCGAGATGATGGTGGTGTTACAAATTCTCGCCCTAGAGATATCTGTCCGCTTGGGTAATGATGTCGATATGCCTCGAAACCTCGCTAAAAGCGTAACCGTGGAGTAAACTTTTATGAGCGCTAAAAGGAAAATCCTTTTCATCAGCACGCTAGCCTTAGGACTTTTAACCCTGATGGTGGTGGTGCTGGTGACGCTCAGTTTTCGTGACTATGGTATCGCAAGTGCCAAAGAGAAGTCCAAGCTCACCGCAGAACTCGTCCGTGACGCGCTCACGGCGCACATGATCAATGGTGTGATGGATAAGCGAGAGTATTTCCTCGATAAAATCACTCGTTCTGAGAATGTCAAAAAGATGTGGCTCGTTCGTGCACCCAGCGTGGAGGCGCAATTTGGCCCTAGCCTTTATGGAGAATCGATGCGAGATGCAATCGATAGGAAGGTGCTTGAGGAGGGAAAGGCATCGGAGATTCTCAAAGAGAGTGCTAAAGAGGTGACATTGAGGGTGACGATCCCCTATATCGCCGATTCCAAGGGTCTCCCCAACTGTCTTAGCTGTCATGAGGCCAAAGAGGGAGAGGTGCTGGGGGCGATTTCGATGATCTTTGATATTGACTCTTTTAGGAGCACGGGACTCTCCACAACACTGAAGATTCTTGCCGCAGCCACGGCCCTGTTGCTTCTCACGGTCTATCTCGTGGGGCGACTTATCACCCCCTATACAGAGCTTTTTGAGGCTTTTAGAAAGAGCTTGCATCATGCCGAAGAGGGTGATTTCACCCATAAAGTTTCCACTCCGCTCAAAGATGAGATGGGAGAGCTCGCCAAGTGGCTCAATAGCCTCACTGAGAAGCTCCATCAAGTGGTGAGTGATATTGATCGGCGTATCTCTATTCTTATCGCCTATAACAAGAATCAATACAACTCCAACCCCCTTATTCGCACCAAAGAGATCATTGGTGAGCTGGCGGATGTCTATAAATTCCGACGCAATATTGAGCTTTTGGACAAAAAAGAGGAGGTCTATGACAACATTACGGCCATCTTCCTCTATAAGCTCAACCTCAAACGATTCACCATTATTCAGGTGCAAAATGGCATTGAAGAGCTCATCTATCCAAGGGATGAAGAGGAGGCTGGCTCTACTCTATTGCAATTTAGCGCACAATATGTCCATGCAATCCCTCTCTACCGAGATAGCGCTAACAATGTCTTTAGTGGCTATATGCCTAAAGAGAATGAATATTACATCAATGCCTCTTTTGCGATTTCTCCCTCCGTGCTCTGGCAACTCTCCTTTGCTTTTGATCAATACAAAGAGTATGAGCGCGCCAAAAATCTCGTCTCAGTGATCTACAACTATCTTGATGCAGCCAAGGCGATCTTGCACACAAGAATGCTCATGGAGATGCTCAAAGAATCCTCTTTGCGTGATCCGCTTACGGGGCTTTATAATCGTAAATTTCTTGAGGAATATATTGAGAGCGCGACTCACCAAGCCCTAAGAAGTAAGACCACCTATGCGATTTTGATGATTGATGTTGACTTTTTTAAGATGGTGAATGACACCTATGGGCATGATGTGGGGGATCAAGTGATCAGCGGACTCTCAAATATCATCCAAAACACGATTCGTGAGGCAGATTTGGCGGTGAGATTTGGCGGGGAAGAGTTTATCGTGCTCCTCTACAATAGTGCACCCGAAGGAGCAGAACGAGTCGCTCAAAAGATCAGAACTCGATTCTCTGAGATGGTTTTTGAGGTCAATCATGAGCGCTTCAGCAAAACGCTAAGCGTAGGAATCTCGATGTTCCCCGAGGATGGACCGACGGTGTGGAGAGCGATCAAGTTCGCCGACATTGCTCTCTATAAAGCCAAAGAGAGTGGACGAAATCAGGTGGTGCGTTTTCACTCAAGCATGTTGCCCGATGGATTTAACTACTAGAATCTTCCCCTTTGCGCCTAACTCTTTTGCCAATATTTTGAGCCACCCCTCCCCTCTTCTTAGCTGGCTTTTGGCTATAATTCCCCCACTATTTCACCCCCAATTCTAGGAGAATCTCATGTTGCTATTCACTCCCGGTCCTACCCCCGTCCCCGAATCGATTCGTGTGGCGATGGGTGAGCCGACGATTCACCACCGAACCCCTGAGTTTGAGGCGATTTTCGCCAAGACAAGAGCGCTTTTGCAGGAGATGCTTGGCATGAGCGAGGTGCTGATGTTGGCGAGCTCGGGCACGGGAGCAATGGAGGCGTGCGTGAGCTCTTTGAGCGCCAAAAAGGCCCTCACGATCAATTCGGGAAAATTTGGCGAGCGTTTTGGCAAGATTGCCAAAGCCCTTAAAATTCCTAGCGTAGAGATCAAAAATGATTGGGATACGCCCGTTTCTCCTGCTCAAGTGATGGAGGTTTTAAAGAGCGATTCAGAAATTGATGCTTTTTTCATTCAGGTGTGCGAGAGCGCAGGAGGTTTGCGCCACCCCGTAGAGGAGATTGCTCAGGCGATCAAGGCATACAACCCAAATATTATGGTCGTAGCGGATGCGATCACCGCGATGGGCGTGGAGAAGATAGAGACCACCCACATTGATGCGCTCATCGGTGGTAGTCAAAAGGCTTTCATGTTGCCCCCTGGTATGAGCATCATCGGCCTTTCAGCCAAAGCGGTGGAGAAGATCGAGGAGAGGGATGTGGGCTACTACTTCAACCTCAAAACCGAAATCAAGAATCAGCGCAAAAACACCACCGCATGGACGGCTCCCACCACGCTCATCATTGGGCTTGGGCGATATTTGGAGATGGCCAAAGAGCGTGGCTTTGAGAGAATCTATGAGGAGACGCGCGCTAGAGCGTTGGCCACTCAAGCGGCAATGAAAGCTTTGGGGCTTGTGATCTTCCCTAAAGCACCTGCCGTGGCGATGACGACCGTCATTGATGAGGAGAGTGCGGAGGGGATGCGAAAGCTTCTCAAGAAAGAGTATGGAGTCAATCTTGCAGGCGGCCAAGACCATCTCAAAGGAAAGATTTTCCGTATTAATCACATGGGACTCATTGAAGTTTATGAGAGCGCTTGGGTGGTCAATGCATTGGAGCTAGCCCTAGATCGACTAGGGAAGCGAAAATTTGATGGAAGCGCCAATCGTCTCTTTTTAGAGACCTACTATAAGGAATTGGGAGTTTAGAGATGAAGATTCTAGTCACAGGAACGGCGGGCTTTATCGGCTCGCATCTGGCAAAAAGGCTTTTAGAGCGTGGCGATGAGGTCGTGGGGCTAGATAATATCAATGACTACTATGATCTTAGGGTGAAGTATGGGCGATTGGAGCGAGCAGGAATTGAGAGCTCTTCTATTGAGTATGGCAAGCTCCTCTCTAGCGCCACAGAGTCCAACTATCGATTCGTTAAACTCAATCTAGAAGATAGAGAGGCGCTCCATGCGCTCTTTGAGCAAGAGAAGTTTGACAAAGTCTGCAATCTCGCTGCTCAGGCGGGCGTGCGCTACTCTCTCACTAATCCTTATGCCTACATTGACAGCAATATTGTGGGTTTCATTAATATTCTTGAAGGGTGTCGCCACTTTGGCGTGAAACACCTCGCCTATGCCTCCAGCTCCTCTGTCTATGGACTCAATGAATCGATGCCCTTTAGCACGAGTGACAATGTGGATCACCCCATCAGTCTCTATGCAGCGAGCAAAAAGAGCAACGAGCTTATGGCGCACACCTACTCTCACCTCTACAAGATTCCGACCACGGGTCTGAGATTTTTCACTGTCTATGGTCCTTGGGGACGCCCTGATATGGCGCTTTTCCTCTTTACCAAGGCGATTTTAGAGGATAGGGCGATTGATGTTTTCAATCACGGAGAGATGCTTCGAGATTTCACCTATGTGGATGATATTGTGGAGGGAGTGGTGAGAGTGATTGACAACCCGCCCATGGGTGATCCAAACTGGAGCGGCAAACATCCTAACCCGGGAAGCTCCAAAGCCCCTTACAAAATCTACAATATTGGCAATAACTCACCCGTGCGTTTGATGGATTTTATCACCGAGATTGAGAAGAATCTAGGCAAGGTGGCCAAGAAGAACATGCTTCCTCTCCAGATGGGGGATGTACCTGCCACCTATGCGGATGTAAGCGATCTTGTGGAGAATCTCCACTACAAGCCTAACACTTCCATAGAAGAGGGAATCGCCCGTTTTGTGAAGTGGTATCGGGAGTTTTTTAGGGTTTAAAAGGGAAGGCGATGATAGAACGACTCGACCACTTTGTTCTAACCGTAGCCGACATCCAAAGGAGTGTAAGTTTTTATACGGAAGTGCTTGGAATGAAAGAGATTGACTTCGCTGGGCGTAAAGCATTAAGCTATGTTGGTGGGAAAATCAATTTGCATGAAGTTGGCAAAGAGTTTGAGCCTAAAGCTAGACATCCTAAAGCTGGTTCTGCTGATCTATGTTTTATCACTTTAGAACCATTGTCAAAAGTAGCAGTCATTTACGTGCGAAAGGCATTGAGTCATAGAGGAAGCGGTGAGCGGCACTGGAAGTCGCTCCCCCCTCCTCTCCCTCTATATTCGTGACCCTGATGGGAATATATTCATCTTCTCCCCTCTAGCAAAGCCCACTAGAGTCACCCCTAGCTCTTGGGCTGTCTTGATTCCAAGAAAGGTTGCTGCTGCCCTAGAGACAATCATGGGAATGTTGTGCATGACAGCTTTAACCACCATCTCCATGGAGAGTCTTCCGCTCACCACTAGCACAGCCTTCTCTGTATCTATTCTCCCTAGCCTGGCTTTACCCATCACCTTATCAATTGCATTATGACGACCAATATCCTCAGCCGTGATCTTGCTTCCATCTTCTAAGAGAAGGGAGGCTTTATGAACGCAGCCTGTCTCATGAAAGAGATGGCTGCTCATCTCAAACTCTTCCATCCCTTCCCAGATTCTCTCCAAAGAAATCTGCATGGGAGTAGCGATGAACTTTCTTAGGACATTGCCTTCAAGATTCCCCGTCACTCCGACACAACAACCTGAAGTGAGTGTCTTCTCTTTGAAGAGATTGGTGATGTTCTCATGGTTGATGAGAGCCTCTACATAGACAGAGCTCCCATCAGAAGAGATTTGAACACTCTTTAAGTCTTCGATCTTCTCAATCACCCCCTCACTCATCAAGAAGCCCACCGCATGAGCATCTTGATCGGAAGGAAGAGACATCATGGACATAAGCTTGGTGCCATTAAGATAGAGAGAGATTCTCTCCTCTTTGATCACCACATCTTCCTCCTCGGCGAGCACTCTCTGATCGCCGATTCGTTCAATCACCACCTTTTTAACAAATCTATCGGTGTGTCTCATACTTTCCCCTCCGCCTGCAACTCTTTATAGTAGAAACTATGAAGAATCGCTACCTCCTCTTCACCCATATGACCATCTAGGATGGAGTGCAATGCACCCTCAATCGCAAAGGCTGCCATATAGATGTGAGTCATAAGGAGAGCCACCACAGCAAACCCCACTACATTGTGCAAGATCGCCATGAGTCTTAGGGTCTCAATATTGCCCTCTTGGAAGAACATCACATAGCCACTATAGACCATGAAGAATCCTCCCATCGTGCAGACCCAGAACCACATCTTCTGACCCGCATTGAATTTGCCTGCAGGAATAGGTCTCTTCACCTTGCTTAGATACCCTCCAAGAATGAGCATCCAGTCGATGTCATACATCTTAAAGAGAGCGTGCTTCACCCACATGATGAACATGAGGGGACCAAAGATCGCAAAGATGATCGTGGCTAATCCATGCACATCTCTAGCGAATCGAATAAAAGCTCCACCCCCTAGGGCATCTCCAAAGACCATCAGAAGTCCTGTGATGCAAAGAAGCACAAAGGGAATCCCTGCAATCCAGTGCACCATGATGTTGAAGGTGTTAAAGACCTTGATCTTCTTCCCCTCATGAGAGAATCGCTTGGGTCCAATCACCATATAGTGACCTAGGAAGACCAAAGGGATAGCGATGATGATCGCTAGGAAGATAAGAGCAAAGTAACCACTTTGCAAGAAGGTGAAGAGCTCTCCTAATCCTCCTATTCCTCCAATCTCTCCAAGACCTAGAATCCCTCCACTTCCCCAAGTGGGGATTGCCTCAATCATGGGCTTTCCATAGATTTGGGTGTTGTAGCTGAAATCCAAGGGCTCCTTGAGATTCTCAGAAGCTTGTGCCCCCAAGGCTCCCAGAAGGGAGAGGAGGGGCAATAGAGGCTTTTTCATTCTTAATCCTTGTAGGCTTGTGACCAGGTGTAAGGAACACTGGCTGTTCCACTGCCTCGCTTGAGCACTCTCTCACGAATGATGAGCGAGATGCTATCAGAATCTCCTGCTAGGAGTGCCTTGGTGGAGCACATCGCTGCACATACAGGGACTTTGCCCTCAGCGATACGATTCTGTCCATAGAGCTTATACTCCTTCTCGCTGTGAGTCTCTTCAGGACCTCCAGCACAGAAGGTGCACTTATCCATAGGTCCTCTTGAACCAAAGATTCCACTCTTGGGGAATTGAGGAGCACCAAAGGGGCAGGCATAGAGGCAGTAACCGCATCCAATGCACTTCTCTTTGTCATGCAATACAATCCCATCGGCTCGAACATAGAAGCAGTCCACTGGGCAGACCTGAGCACAAGGGGCATCAGAGCAGTGCATGCAGGCAATAGAGAGGGATTTCTCTTTGCCTACAAGACCTTCATTGAGGGTCACCACTCTTCTTCGGTTGACTCCCACAGGAAGGTGATGGGCCTCTTTACAAGCCACATCACATCCATGACAATCAATACATCTAGCCTCATCACAATAGAACTTGACTCTAGCTTGACTTTCCATGCTTCACCCCCTACGCTTTTTCGATGCGGCAGAGGCCGCACTTGGTTTCAGGAGTACTGGTGTTGATGTCGTATGCATCACTTGTGATGGTATTGCATGATTCACCAATAACATAAGGCTCTGTGCCTGCAATATGATACGGAACCAGTGACTCTCCTTGATACATTCCTCCGAAATTCTGGGGGAGGAAAACACTTGTTTTGTTGACCTTGTAGCTATGTCTCGCTTTCACGAGAATCTTTGCCCCATTGGTGCCGTGCACCCAAACCATGTCACCATGCTTCACGCCTAAATCCGTGGCTGTTTCGGGATGAATCTCCACAAACATCTCAGGCTGAACCTCGGCGAGGTAATGAGCTGATCTTGTCTCTGTGCCTGTGCCAAACTGTGCTACTAGTCGTCCAGAAAGCATATTAAGCGGGAACTCTTTGGTCCAATCTTTCTCTTTTTGGCGGCTCTCATAGCGAATATTTGCCCTAAAGTGGTTGGGCTTGTCTTTGAAGGTTGGATATTGGCTAATGAGATCGTGTCGAATTGTGTAGATGGGTTCACGGTGTTTAGGAATCTGATCCGTCCACTCCCAAACAATCGCTCTAGCTCTACCATTACCCATAGGGGAGAGACCTGCGGCGAGTGCTTTTTCAACCAAGATATTGGTGGTGTCAGTCGCCCATGTCTTGCCTGCCACTTTGGCTTTTTCCTCTTCGGTGAGGGCGATTCCAGTGATAGCTTCGACATTTTTATCGGTGATCATGCTATGACCGCCCTTGAATTTTGAGCCGGGCAAAGAGCTGTCCTGGCTGGCCAACAAACTTTCTCCTGTGGGTGACACATCACCCCATCGAACCCTAAAGCCAAGACCTCCATCCATTACAGGGATGCTGTCATCCCATAGATTTGGTGTTCCAGGATGCTTTTCGCTCCAGCAAGGCCAAGGAAGACCATAGTATTCGCCTTTGACGGGGCCGCCCTTTCCTCTGAGGGTGAACTTATCAAACATATGCCAGTTTTCTGCATGAGCCTTGAGTCGTTCTGGAGTTCTGCCTTGGAAGCCGACAGTTCGTATAGCCTTGGCCACCTCTCTAGTCGCATCATCGGGCCATACAAAGTTTCCTTTGCCATCCCCCAAAGAGCGAGTGTACTCCTCATAGAATCCAAGTCGCTTAGCTAAATCAAAGAGAATCTCTTCGTCAGGTCGACACTCAAAGAGTGGCTTCATAACCATGGATCGCCACTGATAGCTTCGATTCGTCGCTGCGACTCTTCCGCTGGTCTCCATCTGTGTGGCGGCAGGAAGGATATAGAGATTATCTTTTCGGTTGGTGAGGGCGGCTGCATCATTGAAATAGGGATCAAAAAAGACGACTAAATCCATCTTGTCTAGAGCGTCTTTGGTGGTATCCACGCGTGCGATCGTAGAGATTCCGCTTCCCACGACAATCAAGGCTCGAAGTTTAGTGCCTGCATTGTGGGGGATGTTCTCCTCTTCAGTCACCCCATATCTCCATGTGGATACACTGAAACCTTTTTTATGCATCATATCAGGGGTCTTAAAGCGTTTTTGCATTGCTTCGAAATCCACTTTCCAGATTCCACAGAAGTGATTCCATGCATTTTTGTCTAACCCATAATAGCCAGGAAGACTGTCGGCTAGGTTGCCCATGTCGCTCGCGCCTTGGACATTGTCATGACCTCGTAAAACGTTAGTGCCTCCACCTCGTTTGCCAATGTTTCCAAGAATCATCTGTAAAATAGGGGCCAAACGAGTGTTGCTTGTACCTGTGGTGTGCTGGGTGAGACCCATCCCCCAGATCAGTGAAGCAGGCTTGGCTTTAGCGAAGATCTCCGTGATCTCAATAAGTTGTTGGGCGGGCACGCCTGTGACCTCTTCGACCACTTCAGGGGTGTACTGTTCGCACTCTTTAAGAATCTCTTCGTAGCCAAATAGGCGTTGTCGAATAAATTCTTTATCTTCTAGTCCATTTTTTACAATATGGCGAATCATCCCATACATGAAGGCGACATCCGTGCCATTGCGCAATCTCACATAGTGATCGGCTTTAGTTGCTGTTCGACTGAAGTGGGGATCCACAACGATGATTTTTGCTCCTGCCTCTTTAGCGCGCAAGATATGCACCATGCCTACAGGGTGATTCACTGCGGGATTTCCACCAATGATAAAAATCGCCTTGGAGTGCATCATGTCTGCCAAGTGATTGGTCATACCGCCATATCCAAGGGTATTGGAGACTCCAGCAACTGTTGGGGCATGGCAGATTCGTGCGATGGTATCGAGATTGTTGGTGCCAAAAAAGGCGGCAAACTTTCTAAAATAATAGGATTGTTCAATCGAACACTTGGAGCCGCCAATGAACATGACGCTATCAGGGCCATATTTTTGGGTGAGATCCTGAAGCTGCTTGGCAATCTTATCCATGGCGCTATCCCATGAAGTTTTACGCCATTTTCCGCCAACTTTCTCAATGGGGTATCGAAGTCTTGTTTCGCTTCGAGCCTTATCAATCATATCGGCGCCCTTGCAGCAGTGACCCCCTTGACTAATGGGGTGATCTTGAGCGACCTCTTGGCGTACCCATACACCATCGACCACTTCCGCTATAATTCCACATCCGACCGAGCAATAGGTGCAAATCGTTTTTACCTTTTTGGACACTGGGTATTTTTCGATTAACTCTTGTTTTGTTGCAGGTCTAAGCACTTTGCTTTGGTCGGAGCCAACCGCTTGACTCACGCCTGCGACTCCTGCTAAAGCCGACATCTTTAGGAACTTTCTTCGATCGTTCCCGCGTCCGCTTAACGCTTCACTCATGACTTCCTCCTTGTTGTTAGATTTGAAGTTCAACTTGACGCTTTGCCTTGTTAATGTGCAATACTAAAATACTCTTCCCAGTGAGGACTCTTTTGGTAGAGGATTTCGGTCTTCTTGGATTTTCCTCGAGTGAGCTCTGGTGAGGCTTTAGGTTCATTATTGCAGCCACTGAGCACGATAGCTCCGCCTGCTAGCAACACTGAAGTCTTTCCAGCCTTCACTAAGAACTTCCTTCGGGAGTTCTCTTTAACTTCCATGCGGATTTCTCCTTGTGTGAGGATTGAGTGATGAAATTTTCTCCTTCGAGAATCGCACACGCGACCTAGGGGAGAAGGTGGCCATATGGGAACACGTTGAAAAGAGTGTTTTGGTTGCGGTTGGTGTCGGAGTATGTTTAAGTGCTCAGCACTTCTCCTGACCGATATGGCAATAAAGCCATATAGAGTATTATCTCCCTAATTAGGTAAAATTTATCTTAACATTTTTATTTGAGCGAAAGGAGGAGGAGCAAAGAATCAAAAATTCGATCGAATCTCTTGATTCTTTGGGTTGGAGGAGTGTGATTATTGGAGGAAGGCGCTTAGAGATTCGGTATGTTTGACGGGGGTGAATTCCACCACTTGATAGCTGGCTGCGTTGTTTTTGGCATAGGGATCTTTGGCGGTGAATTCCATCGCCTCTTTGGTGTCCTTGAAGATTCCTAGGATGATTCCGCCAACGCGCGGGTTCATGGGTCCAGAGGCGAGCAAGATGCCCGCTTCGTAGCCTTTTTGCAAAAAGGCGCGATGTTCGGGAAGAATCGCATCAATAATATCCAGAGGCTTGGTGTAGGTGACTGTGATCACAAAAAGATTTTTCATAGGGTTCCTTGGGCGTAGGCAAATTTAGAGAGAGAATCCTAGCCCCAAGAGACCCAAAATCCTCTTAGGCGCTCACGTTTTTGTGTGCCGCTCTATCCTCTTGCGAGATACTCTCTCGATAGGGCTTGGGGCTATTTTCGGGGAACATGAATCCCTTGCTTTTGTGCTCCCTGATGCCATAGTTTCCGCCCTCATGCCCGCTTTTGTAGTAGTCGTTAAATTCCGCTATGTAGGGCATATCCCAGACGATAGCACCCTCGGTGGGGCAGATGTCGGCACACTTTGGCACGGTACTATCGGCACACTCGATGCACTTTTCGGGCTTGACATAGGTGTGTTCAAAACCTGCGATAGGAGCGTCATCCGCGCTAACAATAGCTGTGGCGGGGCACTCCTCGATACAGGAATCGCAATTGATACAGGAATCAGTGATCATAACAGCCATAGGTTATCCTTTTAATGGGGTTTTGAGTCGATGTTTCATCGATGTTATTGCATAATAGATTCCATTCATGAAATAAGGAGGAGAGATGGAGTTGCTTTGGGCGAATTTAGAGGAGGAGGCGCATGAGCGTGCTTGCGTCAAGCTTCTGAATGACTATATTTTAGATCCCATGGGAGGCGGAGAGCCCCTAGAAAAAGAGCAGGCCTTAAAGCTTATTGAGGGGCTGAGAAAAACTCCTAATGTTGAGATTCTTTTGGCCTCCATGGAGGGGGAGTTTGTGGGGCTTTGTACCCTTTTTGTCAACTTTTCGACCTTTAAGCAAAAGCCCTATTTCAATCTTCATGATGTGATCGTTTCACCTGAAGCTAGGGGAAAAGGGGTGGGGCGGAGTATGCTGGAGCACCTCATCAAAGAGGCCAAGAGACGGGATTATGCCAAGGTGACTCTGGAGGTGCGCGAGGACAACCAAGGCGCTCAGACACTCTATCAGAGTCTAGGCTTCAGGGAGAGCGAGCCGAGAATGTTTTTTTGGAGCAGGATGCTCTAAGATGTTTTTGGAATGTTTTATGTGATTGAATCCTCTAAAAAGTGCGAGAGGATTCTTAATCATGGGCGAAGAGGAAAAGAGAGAGCTAGCCAGACTCAAACGACTCGCTAGCGAGGTAGCCGCAAAGATTCATGATGTGGTTGAAGAGACTCTTTGGAGCGACTACAAGCTCCTAGAGCCCCTCTCTAGGGAGCTTATTGAGGCCTGTGAGAAATATTATGCCTACAAAAGAGAGCACTCTTTGTAAAATCAGGCTTTGTGGTTGAACTCGACCACAATCTCTTTGAGCTTGGTAACCTTGTTGGAAGCTTGGATGAGCTCTTTTATGTCGCGGTTGAGCTTATGAATGTCATAAGGCGTGGGGCGAGCGACATGGATTGATTCGTATTGGGTTTTTTGCTCCGAATCATCAATTAAGAGCTCTTCGTATAGCTTTTCACCGGGACGAAGACCTGTGAAGACGATCTCAATCTCCTCCTCTTTTTTGTAGAGTTTGAGCATATTTTTGGCCAAGTCAACGATCTTCACTGGAGCGCCCATGTCAAGGATGAAGATCTCTCCACCTTTGGCGATGGCAGCGGCTTGGAGGACAAGGCGGCAGGCTTCAGGGATGAGCATGAAGTAGCGCGTGATCTCAGGATGGGTGACGGTGATGGGGCCGCCCCTGTCAATTTGCGCTTTGAATTTGGGCACAACACTTCCGCTACTTCCTAGCACATTTCCAAAGCGAACGGCCACAATCTCACTCTTTTTGCTATCCACATTTTGGGCATAAAGCTCCACCACGCGCTTGGTTGCTCCCATGACATTGGTGGGGCGGACGGCTTTATCGGTGGAGATGACGACAATCTTGGGAATCTCGCACTCAATCGCACAATCAATAACGTTTTTACTTCCTAATACGTTGTTTTCTACGGCGCTGTACATATTCCCCTCGCAAAGGGGGACATGCTTGTAGGCCGCGGCGTGAAGAAGAATATCAGGCTTCTCTTGTTTAAAAAGCTCCAAAAGACGCTCTTTTTCAAGGATGCTAAACATCACGGGCAGGATGTTGAATTTTTGTAACTCCTCAGTGATGGCGTAGAGGTTGTATTCGGAATGATCAAGCAAGATCACCTTCTGGGCGCCAAAATTGACACACTGCCTTGCAATCTCGCTTCCAATGCTCCCCCCGCCCCCTGTAATGAGGACGGTTTTGTCGTGGATAAACTCCTTGATCACGGAGCGATCGAGGTCTTTGGGGGGGCGAGAGAGGAGGTCTTCGATGGAGACATCCTTGAGGGGCTCATCTTCTTTAAGGGTCGTGGCGATCTTGATATCGGTGATTCCTAGGGCATGAATCTCTTTGAAGAGCTTCTCCAAAGGAGGCTTGGCGTACTCCTTGGTGAGGACGGCGGTGGAGATTTTATGCTTGGTGATGAGCTCGCTACAGGAGGACATGGGATAGACGCGAAGATTGGCGATGTAGGTCCCCTCAATCTTGGGATTATCATCGATAATCGCGATGGGATAGACGGGAATCTCTCCGCTTAGGGCGCTTTTGACAAGGTTGGCAGCCTGGGTGCCTCCTCCAAAGATGAGGGCGACTTTAGGGGAGTGTTCGCGGACATTTTCTAGATAGACGCGCTTGGAGATTCGGATAGTTCCGATGAAAATAACCGAGAGGACAAAGTCAGTGGCAATGACGCTCTGGGGAAAGTAGTCAAAAATCTCTGGAGAGAAGAGGGTTAAGCCAAAGAAGATTCCATAGGACAAAAGGTGGGCATAGAGAATCCGAAGCGCTTCGATGAGGCCAAAGAAGCGCCATGCTACAAAATAGACGCGAAAGAGTCCCAAGGAGAGGATTTTCAGCGCGATAAGGGAGAGGAAGAGAAGCTTGACATTCGCATTAAACTCCAGGGGCACCTCAAAGCTGAATCGCAGGTCATAGGCAAGGGTGAGGGTGAAGTAGGAGACGAGAATATCAATGACGAGAAAAAAGAGAATCCTCTTTGTGTTGCTAGGGCGCAGGAGAGAGGAGCTCATAGGGCCTCGCTCACCCAATGGGCGATCTTCTCTACGGTCGTCCTATCCATCGCTGTGCCGCTAGGGAGGCAGAGTCCGCGAGCAAAGAATCGCTCGCTTGTGCCATCGACGAAGGCTTTGGATCCTTTAAAGAGGGGCTGGAGATGCATCGGCTTCCACAAGGGGCGCGATTCGACTTGATGCGTTTCGAGGTGTTTCATCACCCTAAGAGGGTCAGCCTTTTTAAAAAGAAGCGTGGTGAGCCATCGATTCCCTCTAGAGTGAGGAATCTCTGGCATGAATTCCACCTCATCTGGAGATAAGAGCTCCTGATACCAACTAAAAATCTCACGCCGCTTCTGCACGCGCTCCTCCAAAACTTCCATCTGTCCCGCGCCAATGGCGGCGACCACATTGCTCATGCGATAGTTGTAGCCAAAGTCGTAGTGTTCGTAGTGAGGAAGGGGTTCGCGCGCCTGGGTGCTGTAGTAACGCGCCTTCTCCATCGCCTTGTTCTCTTTTCCCACAAGCATCCCGCCGCCGCTTGTGGTGATGATCTTGTTGCCATTGAAAGAGTAGATGCCAAAATCACCAAAGGTGCCTGTTTGGCGACCTTTGTAGGTGGCACCAAGCGATTCGGCGGCATCTTCAATGAGGAGGATTCCCTCCTCTTGGCAAAGGGTGGCAATCTCTTCGATCTTGGCGCATTGGCCATAGAGATGCGTGAGGATGAGCGCTTTGGGCTTCTTCTCTAGGGAGGCAATCGCTTTTTTAAGAAGAGAGGGGGAGAGATTCCAACTCTCCTCATCGCTATCAATAAAGACGGGAATTGCCTTTTCGTAGAGAATCGCCGCGATGGAGCCGATGAAGGTGAAAGAGCTAGCGAGCACATAATCCCCCTGCCCCACTCCGCCAACCCTGAGCGCTAGATGAATCGCTGCAGTACCGCTAGAGAGCGCAAGAGCGCTTGGCGCTTGGGTGTAGCGCTTGATGCTATCCTCAAAGGCGTTCACAAAGGCCCCTAAGGGAGCGATATAGTTACTCTCAAATACCTTTTGGACATAGGCGAGTTCATTTCCGCCCATATGGGGAGGAGAGAGGAAGATTCTAGATTCGTTCATGGCAATTCCCTTTTGGCAGGATTCCCCACCACTTTTTTAAAGCTTTCAATATCATTGATGACGACACTTCCCGCGCCAATGACGCAATATTCACCAATGGTGAGATTTTGGATCACGCAGGCACCAATCCCCAAGTGGCTGAGACGCCCTACCCTCACCCCGCCTGCACAGGCCACTCTGGGGGAGAGATGGGCAAAACTCCCAATCTCATTGTCGTGCTCCACCACCACTCCGCTATTAAGGATCACGCCCTCTCCGATGGAGGTGCTCGCATTGACGATGACTCCTGCCATCGCCACGCTCCCTTCGCCCCAAATGGATTCACGTGAAACCGTGGCGTGAGGGTGGATTAAAATCGGGAGATTATACCCCTTTTCTTTAAGAATCGTGAAAATTTTGGCTCTAGTTGAATTGTCTCCGATTCCCAAAGCAACGGGAGTTTCGGGGAAGCGCTCAAAGAAGGTTTGGCTTGGGATGGAGCGAAGATTAAAGAGCTCTTTGGGTTCTTTGGCATCATCCACTAAAGCGATAATCTCATAGCCTAGAAGCTGGGCGATCTCGCCCACCACTTTGCCATGGCCACTGGCGCCATAGAGAGCGATTTTCATGCGTGTCCTTTGAACTTTTCCATTGTGGCACTGGTAGTTGAGCTAATCCCTTCACGCTTGAATACTTTTTGGGCGGTGAGATAGAGAATCTTCATATCCAGCCAAAAACTCTGATGCTCCACGTAGTAGAGATCAAGTGCAAATTTCTCTTCCCACGAGATGGCGTTGCGGCCATTGACTTGAGCCCAGCCCGTGATTCCAGGGAGCACATCGTGGCGTCTTGCCTCCTCTTGGCTATAAAGGGGTAGATATTCGACTAAAAGCGGTCTTGGCCCCACAAAGCTCATCTCCCCACGAAGGACATTGAGGAGTTGAGGAAGCTCATCAAGACTGAGGGAACGGATGCGTTTCCCTATGCCCGCTAAACGCTCCTCATCACTCAAAAGATTCCCCTCCGCATCACGTGCATCACTCATGGTGCGAAATTTGAAAATTTTGAAAATTTCCCCCCCTTTGCCGGGACGCTCTTGCCTAAAGAGGACAGGAGAGCCGAGGTGCTTTTTAATAAGCCACGCACAAAGGAGCAAAACAGGGCTAAAGAGCAGTAGTAAAATGAGCGCTAGCACGCGGTCAAAAAGGGGCTTAAAGAGTTTTTTGTAGATCACCTCTCACCTCCTTGTAGAGCTCTAGATGGGCTTTGACGATGATGCTCACATCAAACTCCTTTTGAGCGATTTGACGCGCTTTTTCACCCATGCTGAGGCGAAGTGCAGGATTTTGCACGAGATAGTGAATTTTTTGCGCCAAGGCCTTGGTGTCCCCTACGGGCACCAAAAACCCATTTTCTCCCTCTTTAACCACCTCTTTGCACCCCACCGCCAAAGAGGTCACCATGGGCTTGGCAAGACTAGAGGCTTCTAGGAGAGTGCGGGGGATCCCTTCGCGATAGCTTGGTAAAACAAAAATATCGCATAACGCCATAAGCTCTAAAATATCCTCTCGGTGCCCCAACCAAAGCACATGGGGAGAGTAGAGCTCTTTGGAGGAGACGCAGGAGGGGTTCCCCTCATCGGTGTCACCCACAAAAAGAAAGGCAAGGTGAGAATCGGAGGTGAAAGCCCCCAAAAGGCGCGCTGCTTCGTAGTATTCGCGCACCCCTTTGTGGGCGATGGCACGCGCGACCATGAGAACCACATGTTTCTTCTCTAAGCCCAGCTCTTGGCGATAACGCACCAGGGTGGAGGGGGAGATGAGGGCGGGATCAAAGAGCTTGGTGTTGATTCCTGAGCCTTTGATGAGATGGGTCTTGGAAGACTCCACGAGTCCTTTTTGGATGAAGAGTTGGCGGTCATCCTCGTTTTGAAAGACCACCTTTTTGGCGATTTTAAAGACGATTCGGCTGAGTGTTTCGATGAGATAGCGAATCGCCCTAGATTTGAATGACTCTTCGATATAGAAGCTCCCTAGCCCCGTGACGCTGCAGATGACATAGGGGATGGAGGCGATTTTGGAGGCTAGAGTGCCATAGATATTGGGCTTGAGCATGAAAGTATGCAGAATATCGGGTTTGAGTTCGGAGAGCTTTTGGGCGATGGAGAGAAGCGTTTTGAGCTCCTTGAAGGGATTGAGGCTCTCGCGTGAAATCTCATAGCTGATGGCTTTGATTCCGAGCTCTTTAAATCGATCAAAATATTCACCCTTGGGGCACATCGCGATCACTTCATGCCCCTCTTTGCGAAGGGCCTCCATGATGGGTCGGCGAAAGAGATAGAGATTCATATCTAGGTGGGAGAGGAAGAGGATTTTCATTCACAAGCCTTTTGATAGTGTTCATGCCACACCTCTAGACTAAAGAGGCTCCAGAGCATCTTGGCGCGTTTTTCGGGGGCAAAATCTTGAGGTTTATCAAGGAGAGCATCGACAAAACGGCTCTCGATAAGCTCCCTGGAGAGGCAATTTTTGGAGAGAGAATCAAAAATAAGCTCTTTTAGCTCCCCCTCCACCCAAGCTCTAAGGGGCACCTCAAAGCCTCGCTTTGGCTGTTCAAGAAGGGCATGGGGAAGATATTTTTTGGCCAGTTCGCGGAGAATGAATTTGGTACTCTTCCCGAAAATTTTATACTCATCCTTGATTCTAGGGGCGACCTCTAGGAGGGATTTGCCAAGAAAGGGAGAGCGACCCTCTAGGGAGTGCGCCATGGTCGCGATATCCATTTTTGGAAGCAGATCAGAGAGAAGGAGGTTTTGGCTATCGAGATAGAGCATCTTGGAGAGGGACGAGAGGGAGGAATCCTCAAGGATTTGCGTGATCTCTTGATCAAGTGTTTGCGTGTGAGGATTGGGGCTAAAGGCGTAGGCATCCTCAAAGCTGTCAATGGTGGCGGAGAGGTAGAAGTCAAGTCCTCTTTTTCGGCTCATCGCTAGGAGTCGATGGAGGTAGTTGTAGAGAGATTTTTTCTCTTTAGGCAAGGGAAGCAGGGGCAAAAGGAGGCTTAGAGGGCGAGCCAGTTTAAGCCATCCATGGCTCATGGGCACATAGCGACGATAGCCGCCAAAGAGTTCATCCGCTCCATCGCCATTGAGGATGACGGTGAGATGTTTTTTGGCCTCTTGACTCACATAGTAGCTAGGAATCGCCGAGCTATCCATGAAGGGGCGTCCATAACAAGCCAAGATTCCCTTCACCTCCTCCTTGAGTTTGGAGGGGTTGAGGTGCAAGGTGGTGTGGTCGGTCTTGTAGCGCTTGGCGACAAGCTCGGCGAGTGAAGATTCATCATAGGCTCCTTCAAAGGCGACTGTGAAGGTTTTAAGCTTTGGGGTGAAGAAGGAGGCTAAAGCGGTGATGAGCGAAGAGTCGATTCCTCCACTAAGGAAGCTTCCCACCTCTAAATCGGAGCTCTCTAGGCGATTCTTTACACTCTCTTTAAGCGCGAGTTCGACCGCCTCCTTGGAAGCCTCAAATCCCTCAATTTTAGGGGCTTGATAGAGGGAGAGCAGGTCAAAGTAGCGCTGGGGAGAGAGGGGCCTTGGATGGTGCAGGTCGATGAAGGCGTAGGAGCCTTGGGGGAGGGATTGGACTCCTTGATAGGGGGCTCCATCATGAGGGAAGAATCCGCATCGAAGAAAGGCAGAGAGTTTTGCGTGATCGATTTGTAGAGGTTTTAGGGTGAGGAGGGCGTTGAGTTCGCTGGCAAAGAGAAACTCCTCTCCCTCTTGATAGTAAAAGAGAGGTTTTTTCCCCATGCGATCGCGTGCAAGGAAGAGCTTGTGGGTGCGCTGATCTAAGATGGCCAAGGCAAACATCCCATCCATCCACTCCAAAGAGCGCTCTCCAAAGCGCTCAAAGAGGGCGAGAATTGTCTCCGTGTCTGAGCGGGTGGAAAAGGGGTAGTCTGCCACCTTGGCTCGCAGCTCTAGGTGGTTGTAGATTTCACCATTAAAGACGATGGAGAGATGGTGACGATGCATGGGTTGCGCCCCTGCGGGACTCAGGTCTTGGATGGAGAGGCGCGCATGAAAAAGATTCACCCCTTGGTGGCTAAACTCCCCATGACCGCTGGGTCCTCGATGCGCTAGGGCGGCGAGGAGTTTTTTTGAAGAGAAGCAAGAGGAGTTGAGGGTGCCAGCGATTCCGCACATGGTTTTATCTCTTTAGTTTATAGATTTTCGCCCAAGGCGAAGAGAGAATGGGTTCAAACAGAGTGGAATCGTAATCCCCCAAGGCAAAAAGTTGGATGAAAAGAGAGTGGAAGTAGTGCTCATCCGCAAGAAAAATAGCACGCTGATTCTTCATATAGACCGCATAAAGCGGAGCCGCAGAATCAAGCTTGAGGCTTTTGGAGTGAACCTCTCCCTCCTCTTCTTGGGTGATGATAAACTCTCTTAAAGCTACCCTTTCACCGCTTTGAAATTCCAAGATGCCTTCGGTTTTGTCAATCCTAAGCCCACGCCCTAAATCGATGAAATCTTTTTGGTCGATAAAGTTTTGGGTGTAGAAGAAAAAGCCCGATTCCTTGGAGTGGCCCGTGGAGAGGTCAAGGTGGCTAAAGAGATCGACCGTGGGAAGAATCTCCATCATTTTGAGGGGAAGATAGTAGTAGATTTCACGACTCTTGGGAGGTAAGGGCAGGGCGTCTTGGCTGAGGGCTTCTAGGAAGGCGTTGGGATCGCTAAAGCCGTAGTGTTCCATTATTTTGGCTACCACCTCATCGCCATTCCACCCCTCCTCGAAGGAGCGCTCGGTGAACTCCACGCTAAGGCGCGCCATGTTGGCCGAGGCGAGGGCATTTTGGCTAAGGAGGGCGTAACTCACGGGGTAGTTGATGTTTCCTGCGTGTTTGGCGCCATCGATGAGGGTTTTGACATCGCTATAGTAACGGAGCCCATAGCCATAATCCCACCAAGCCATCACATAATCTTCGCGATTGGCGATTCCCTTGAAGGTTTCAAGAAGGTGCACCTCTTTGGCCTTGAAGACAGGCGGGATTTGATAATCGAGGATGTGATTGAGATTAGGCCAAAGGGCAAGGAGTGTGGCTAGGGCAAAGAGGGGAAAGCGCCAAAGTTTTTGAGGGATTTGAGCCAATATTGATTCGATTAAAAATCCCAAAGAGAGCGCCATGAAAGGCACCGCAAAAAGGGTGAATCTAAGCCCACTCTTCATCCCCAAAAAGCCCAACGCTACAAAGGGGAGGGTGAGCCAAAAGAGGGGGCGTTTGAAGGCGAGTAGAAGATAACCCAAAAGAGCAAGGCCAAAGCTTAAAGGATGGCCGCTGATACGAATGGCTAGCTTCTCCAAAGAGAGGGTGCTTGCCTCGCGAATAGTCTGCACCACGCTATAGAAGTGGAGGCTAGGAGCGCTTGCCTCAACGCTTGGGCGAAAGAGGTAGACCTCTAGCTGATACCAAAGGGGAGAGAGAGCCCCCCCAAAGAGCACCCAAATAAGAAGAGCCAGCGTGAACCATGGCGCGAGGGAGGGGTTTAGAGAGGGGGTTTGAGCGATCCAAAAGCCCAAAAGGATCACCACGCCTATCTGCAAAAAAGAGGGATTGGGGAGGCATAGAAGCAGAATTAAAGAGAGGGCGTGCCAGCGCTTGGGATTTGATTCTTCAAAAAAAAGAAGATAGAGGATTCCAATGAGAAAGACTCCGACATAGAGATTGGCAAGGCCGTTATGCCAAAGGACGGAGGCGATTCCAAAGAGGACGGAGAGAATCCAAAAGAGCGCCCTAGGCTCTTTGAGGAATTTAAAGAGAAAATAGAACATCCAAAGCGGAAGCACCAGCACCAGCATATCCGTGTCGTAGTAGCCTGCCATGGTGCGATTGTAGTAGCTCACCGCCACTCCTCCAAGCAGTGCGCCAAAGAATCCCACATTTCTAGAGGCAAGCTCTTTTCCTAGCAGGTAGAGGGGAAAGACGATGGAGGCGCCAAAAAAGAGAGGCATACCAAGAAGCAGTGCTTCAAGACTAAAAGGGGTGAGATGGTAGAGCCAAGCGGTGAGAAGGGAGAGGGGGGTGTGCAAGGGAGAGAGGTCATTTTCTTGGTGGAAACCTGCGATGAGGTCGCGCGCGCCCTCGGCATAGTAGTAGCCATCATTGGTGTTGATCATGAGGATTCCCTTGTGAAGGAACTCCTCATAGGCTCCAAAATCGACCACCCAAGCTAGACGTGCTCCTAGGGCAAAGAGAAAGAGGAGGAGGGCTAGCCCTATATCTAGGCTTGCTTGGCCCCTATGCGGAGGCGAAGAGAGGGGCTGTGGCTTCATGAGAAGAGTGCTTTGAGATAGGATTCTTGGATGATCTCCTTGGAGAAGCTCTTGGCGCGATCAAGGAGTGATTCTTTGGAGAAATGAGACTCTTGGCGGAGGAGCTTTTGCATCGCCTCCACCATCGCTTTTTTGTCATTTTTGGCCACAAGGATTCCATAGGGGGTGAGCTCTAATCCCTCAAGGAGAAGCTCTTGGGGGCTTTGAGGGGCGAGAATCTCCCTAGGACCACTGGGGCAATCGGTGGAGAGGATAGGAATCCCTAGGGCGAGCGATTCGACCAAGACATTGGGGAAGCCCTCGTGGTTGGAGCCAAAAAGGAAGGCCTGCGCCCCTTTGATCCAAGGGTAGGGGTTGGGTTTAAAGCCCACAAGATAGACCTGATTCTCTAGACCTTTGGCGTGAATGAGAGAGAGAAGCTCATCCTTTAGCTCGCCCTCTCCTAGGATATAGAGCGCCACGCTCTCTCCCCTGAAAGTCTCCATCGCCTCAATGAGCAGGCGATGATTTTTGCCCCTATCGAGCCTTCCCACGCTTACAAAAGTGTATCGATCCTCGCCCTCTAAAGGAGTGCTCTCCAAAGAAAGGGCTTGGATGCGCTCTAGGTCAAAGGGGTTGGGGATGGTGCAAAGGCGCTTGGGGGTGATTCCAAAATTCTCTTGCAGGTCTTTGGCGTTGCCTTGAGAGTTGGCGATGATGAGTGGAGCCTTGGGGTAGAGGGAGCGAATGAGAAAACGGTTGATTCTCGCCCCTAGAGAGTCACCAGCGTATTGGAGTGAGGGGGTGGCGCGCTCACTGAGGATGATTTTGGAGCCTCCGCCCCCAAAGGAGGCAAGGAGATTGACATAGTTGGGGCGGCTCATCAGGGAGAAGGAGTGGGTGATCTGATGCTTCTTTAGGAATCGAGCGTATCGGTAGGCCAAAAAAGGGAGCTTAAGAAGTTTAAAGAGACCTTTTTCATGGACTTGGTTGCGCCCTAGGATATGGAGGGGAACCCCATGAATTTCAAAGGCGACAATCTCTTCAAAGAGGACGAGATGAACCTCAAAATGTTCTTTGAAGGAGGGCAGGAGCGTGGATATGACGCGTTCGGCTCCCCCGCCTCCCATGGAGTAGAGGAGAACGGCCAAGGAGGGGCGACTCATCTAGCGTGCCTTCTCTTGCCACATCAAAAAGACGAGGATGAGCCAAAGCTTATTGACATTGACGGGCTCCCCTCTTTGGAGTTTGCCAAGCTCTCTTAGGACATAGCTTGGGTTGAGCACGCCAGAGCTTTTGAGTCTCTCAGGGGTAAAGTGAGTCTCAAAAAGGGAGCGTAAATCTTGGCTAAACCACTCAAACATCGGGATTCCAAAGCCCATCTTGGGGCGTTCGATCATCTCTTTGGGAAGGTAGCGCTCAAGAACTTTTCGCAGGATATATTTGGTTTTGCCCTCGCGAAATTTCATGTTAAAGGGAAGGCGTGCGGCAAATTCGGCAATGCGGTGATCCAGTAGAGGCTCCCGTCCTTCAATAGAGTGAAACATGGTCGCTCGATCAACTTTCACCAAAATGTCATCCACCATGTAGCGTTCATAATCCCATGACATCATCCCCTGCATGGGGTGAATCCTCTCGCCGACTTTAAAGGCTCGGCTCTTGGGAGGGAAGGTCTCCCCTAGGAGCTCTTTGATCTCATAGTTTTTGGAGTTGTGCACCAAGAGCTCGTAGAACTCTTCCAAATCCTTAGCGCGCAGCATCTCGCTGAGTTGGTTGAATTTGTGCTCTAGGTTGCGCACTTTAAAGAGATAGCCCGCCCTCTTGGCTCCAAAGCTCTCCATGGCTCTTCCTGCGAAGGCTCTTAGGGGATAGGGGAGGGAGAGGATCTTGCGCGAGAGGGAGTGGGCGATGGGATAGCGCTCATAACCGCAAAAGATCTCATCTCCGCCATCAGCGGAGAGGACGACCTTCACTCCGCTCTCCTTGGCCACCTTGGAGACAAGAAGCGTAGGAATCCCGCTACTATCGCCAAAAGGCTCATCGTAAACTTCAGGGAAGCGATAGAGAATCTCTCGCGCCTCTTCAGCGCTTAGGATTCGTTCCGTATGCTCGGTGCCAAGATGCTCGGCGACCCCTTTGGCGTAGAGGGCTTCGTTGTAGCGAGGATTCTCAAAGCCGATGGTGAAAGTATGGATATGACCATGGTGCTTTTGTAAAATCGCTGCCACTAAAGAGGAATCGATTCCTCCGCTCAAAAAGACTCCCACGGGCACATCCGCCACCATACGAAGCTTGAAGGCATCCACCAAAAGCTCTTCTAGCTCATCAATAAGCTCCTCTTCACTCTTTTCAAAAGGGGGCATCTCCAAGAAGGTGTGGATGCTCCAATAGGGCTTCACCTCGATCTTGCCCGCTTTGAAGCGGAGATAATGCCCAGCAGGGAGCTTGTGGATGGCCTGATGGATGGAGAGATTGGAGCTTATATAGCCGAATTGAAAATATTCATAAAGCCCCGCTTGGCTTAGCGCTAGGTTGGGTTTGATGGCGGTGATGGCGCGTAGCTCGCTAGCAAAAAGAAGCTCGCCCCCTTCAAAATAGTAGTAAAGAGGCTTCACTCCTACTCGGTCTCGATAGAGGAGCAGCTCCTCTTTTCTCTTATCCCAGAGGGCAAAGGCAAACATCCCGATGAATTTATCCACGGCTTTTTCGCCCCAGCAGTGCATCGCTTTGAGGATCACCTCTGTGTCTGAATCGGAGAAGAAGGTGTAGCCAAGCCCTAGAAGCTCTTTTTGGATGGCGCGGAAGTTATAGACCTCACCGTTAAAGACAATCACGAGATGCTCAAACTCCATGGGCTGATGGCCTGCGTGGCTCAGATCGAGGATGGAGAGGCGGGTGTGACCAAGCGAGAAGCCCTCATCACAGTAGATTCCTAGATCATCAGGACCTCGATGGCGGATGCTTTGGAGCATCTCTTGGATGGCTTGGGGGTGGTTTTGGCTGTAGCCTACGATTCCGCACATGTTAGGATGGCCTTGGTGGAGTTTTGAATCATTGCTTCAAGGGAGAAGAGCGTGACGATTCTCTCTCTCGCCCTCTCCCCTTCTGTTTTGAAATCGGATTCTATCATTAAAGCGAGTTTTTGCGCCAACATTTCGGAATCTTTAGGGGGGATGAGCGTCCCCACCTCTCCAAGGATGACGGAGGTATCGCCCACATCGGTGGCAATGGGGGCGAGCGCGCAGGCCATCCCCTCGGCGATGGAGTTAGAGAAGCTCTCTGTGAGCGAAGAGGAGACGAGAATATCCCAGCCATTATAGACCTCTTCCATCCTCTCCACTCCACCCAGCCAGATGAATCGCTCCCCTTCCTGCCCCAAAATCTCTAAGCACTCTTTTTGGAGTAAAGGGTCAATCTCGCCTGCCGCAAAGAAAAGAACCTTGGGGTAGCGAGAGAGGATGATTTTGGCCGCTTTGGCTAGGTAGGGATAGCCCTTGGCGATATCCATCCTTGCAGCGATTCCGATGGCGATTTTGTCTTTGAGATGGTAGCGCTGGCGAAACGATTCTCGAAGCTCTAAAGAGGGGGAGAATCGCTTCGTGTCAATGCCGTTGTGAATCACTTGGGCTCGCTTCATGCAGTAGCCAATGTGTTTATGGTAGGCAAGCGAATGGTGAGAGTTGGTGATGATTTTGCTCGCAAAGGGGCTGAGGAGCTTTTGGGCGGCATAGTAGAGGCGACTCTGCCATCCATAACTCTTCACATCCATATCACTAGAGCGAAATCCCCAAAGAATCTTGGGAGAGCGCTTGAGGAATCGTGAGGCCATCAGCGAGAAGAGATTCATCTCGGGCAAAAAGGAGTAGATGGCCTTGGGGTTTTGCTCTTGGATCAAAGTGCGATAGCGCCTAAGGAAGCTAAAGTCGCTTCGCCCTCTTTTGTGCAAGCAGAAAATCTCCACGCCGCTCTCTTTGAGCTCTCTCTCTAGCTCACCGCCCCCATAGAGGGTGCAGAGGGTGAGGGCGAAGCGCTCTTTGTCCAGTCCTTTGGCTAGCTCGACCATCTGCCGCTCTGCTCCCCCTTTATGGAGAGAGCGAATCGCCAAAAATAGTCTAAAGGGAGGGGGGTTCATGGATTCTCCTTGGAGATGATTTATGGGATACTCTACAAAAATCGCCGAAGGCGTGAGGTGATTTTTTGGAGGGTTTGATTTTGTTGGCGTCTTCGATTGAGGAAGTAGGCATAGAAGTAGAACCGCTCCTTGAGTGTTCGTTTGCGATGTCCATAGAGACCCTCTAGGGAGGAGAGGTCAGAAAGGACGCTATGGGAATGAGAGCTTAAGAATCGTTCCAAATCTTCAAACTCCTTTTCCCCTATGGTGTTGGGGTGGTAGCAGGCGCTCCATAGACCACTCTTTTGAGGGATGAGAGAAGAGAGCTGGCAGGGAATCCAGAAAAATCCCCTTTCATGGTAGGGCTCATGGGCGATTCCATCGCTGATGATTTGAATGGACGATTCTCTTAACGCCTCTAGGGTCTGATGGTCGAAATTGTGCGCGGGAGCGACCCAAATTTTTGTCTCTATTCCCTCTTTGGCAAAGATAGCCAAACCTTGGAGAATCTTCTCTTTTTGCTCCTCTAAGGGGCGACTTGAGAACTCCCCGTAAGCATTCATGGGAATGATGCCTCGACTTTGGGTGACATAGCGGTGCTCAAATCCATGGAGAGCGATGTGCCATCCTTTGGCTTGCCAAGCGCGCACCCTATCCCAAAAGAGCTCATCTTCTGGATCGATTCTCATCTGGGGGTCTTGATTGCTTGGAATCACCGCCACAATCGGAGAGATGGAGTAGTGATCTAAAATCTCCTCTATGCGTTTCCACTTTTTTCTATCCATCGTGGCACAGGCATCATCTAGCCGAACTATATAGCGCGCTTCCATGTTTGAAGTCTTCCTTTAAGTGTGAAGATTTTAAGTAGTGCGACAAAGAGCCATCCGCGAAAGGTGGGCTCTTCGACCTCCCTTCCGCCAAAGCCCTCTTTGAAGCGGTTGATTCCAAGCAGGGCAGGGTCTTGGCTATGGCTCACTCCCCCAAAGTCATAGATTTTAAATCCCTCCTCCTTAAAGCGCTCCATATCCAAAAAGTGCAAAAGTCGATTGGCTCGACCGACGAGTGCGCGAAAATCTTTCTCTTGGCTGAGGCGAAAGAGGGAGGCGGAGTGGAGCAGGCGCACTCGCTTAATGGAGTGATCTAGGAGGTAGGAGTGCATCACGAGGGGCTCTCCATTGGCTCTAATTTCGGTGAGGCGGAGATGCTCGCCCATGTAGGAGAGCTCAGCCTCATTGAGGAGACTAAGCCCTTTGCTTTGGGCAAAAGCGTTGAAAAATTTGACAAAGCGGGGAACTCCTTCACCCCAGCTAAAGAGAAGAGACTCTTTTTGAGCGCGTTTGATCTCGTATCGAACATTTTTGTCAAACTCCTCCTCGAAGGGCGATTCAAGATCGATGAGTCGAGTGAAGAAGGGCTCTTTGACAAAACCCCAAGGGGTTTGGGTCTCTTGGCACTGCACGAAGGCTTTGAGTGAGTAGCACTCTTTGGGGCTTGGCGTGGGGGCAAACCAGAGCTCCTGACTTTTGGCGCGTTGGAGGAGAATCATCAAGACTCCTTTGAACAAGAGGGGGTAGAATCAAGGATGGAGCGCATCAACTCCTCCCATTGAGGCATCACCCTATCGATGGCGAATCGCTCCCGCACTTTGGGGGCATTTTGGGAGAGCTTTTGGCGGAGTGGCTCCTCTTGGATGAGGCGCTCCATCGCTTCTTGGAGTGCAACTTCATCATGCAAGGGCACTAAAAGACCATTCTCTTGGGGGGTGATCACCTCGCTAGGGCCATAGGGGCAGTCAAAGGAGATGACCGCACACCCCATGCTCATCGCTTCAATGAGGGCGTTAGAGAGTCCCTCCATGGAGGAGGAGAGAACAAAGATAGAGGCGCGTTCATAGAGGGGATAGATCTCTTTTTGAGAACCAAGGAGATGAATCTTCTCCTCCATTCCCAAGGATTGAATCAGTTCCTCCAAGCGAACCCTCTCCTCGCCCTCTCCTGCGATAAGGAGTTGATAGTCGCCTATAGAGATTCGGCTAAAGGCGCGGATGAGACGATCAAAACCCTTGTCCTTGATGAGGCGCCCCACGCCTAAGATAATCTTCTCCTTGGGGGTCGGAGAGAGCGGGGGAAAGTCAAAGGGGTTGGGGAGAATCTTGGCTTGGGGGAGAAAGCCATAGTGATTCTCTTTGTCCCTTTGGGTTAGGAGGGTCGTGGCAGAGGCGAGAGGATAGAGGAGGTGACGCAAGCGATTCCAAAGGCGTGAGGGCTGCCAGAGGTAGTTGGTGTGCTCGCTCGCAATCACGGGAATCCCTAGACTTTTAGCGGCGATGATGGAGAGGATATTGGTCTCAGTCATAAAGGAGAGGATAAGATCGGGCCTAGCAGCGCGCAGGGCTTGGCGGAGCTTTTGGATTCGCCTTAGGTTTTGGAAAAGAGAATCGATCACTCCTTTGGAGGAGCGACACTCCCCTAGGGCGATGATCTTGGCTTGGGCGGGGAGGGGATAGAAGCTCTTGGAATCTCCTAGGGAGATGAGGGTGAGAGAGATTCCTTTTTGGGCCAAATAGTGACTCATCAAGGAGAGCACCTTCTCTGCACCCCCTGCTCCTAAAGATGAGATGACAAACGCTAAGCGTTTCATGCGTAATTCCTTGGTTTTTAGGGGTGGAAATAGCGTTTTTGCAAAGCAAAGGCAGGAAGATAACAAAGAGCAAAGAGGATCTTGGCTCTCCATGAGGTGAGATTCTTCCATGAGGTGAGAAAACCTTCTCCTAAATGCTGGGAGAAGAGGGCGTATTTGAGCAGATGCTTGAGATAGCTTCGCGGGTACTCCTTGAGGATAAAGGGGTAGTGATTGAGAAAATAGCGCGATTCAACGAGGAATCCGCGGGGTTGTTTGAGGCGGATATTTTCACTCAAGGCCCCCGTTCCCTCCTCGTTGACATAGTAGATTCGGAGGGGTTGGTTGATTCGATAGCTTTTGGGGCGCTCATGGATGGCTAGCTTCACCCAAAAGAAGCTCTCGGGAATAAACTTCAACCCTTCAGCCTCTCTAGGTAGAGAGAAGTGGCGTTTGAGCATGGAGGCATTGAGGGCTGACCAGGTCTCTCCTGTGGCATCATTGGTGCCATCAAACATCGAATCGTAGACCTCAAACCATCCCTCCTGTGGAAAGGGACGGCCTAGAGGTTTGCCCTCTTGGGTGAGGCAGAGAACGCCAATTCCACTGCATCGATTCTTCTCCTCTTGGGTGAATCCTTGCCAAAGGGCGTGGAAGGTCTCAAGGGTTTGGGGGAGGAATCGATCATCGGAATCGGCGATAAGCAATAGCTCGCCTTGGATATGAGAGAGCCCTTCAAGGAGGGCGGAGATTTTGCCTCCATTCTCTTTGGCTAGGTAGAGAATGGGAAAGTTGGCCTCTTTTTGCCACCCCTCCACCAAGGCTTGGGTCTCATCTTTGGAGCCATCATCCACCACCACCCACTCAAAGACCCCCTGAAGGGTCTGAGAAGAGAGGCTCTCATAGACGCGGTGAAGCGTGGAAGCACGATTGTAGCTTGGGGTTAGGACGCTAAAGAGCGGGAGAGGGTCACTCTTCATGCACTCCTCCCTCTTTGATGCGGAAGATTCGTTCACAGTGCTCTATGGTGCTTAAGCGGTGAGCGATGATGATAAGCGTTTTGTCCTGGCTTACCTCGTAAATCTCTTCCATGATTTTGCTCTCCGTTTCGTTATCTAACGCGCTAGTGGCTTCATCAAGCACCAAAATTTCAGGGTCACCATAAAGGGCTCTAGCGATAGCAATTCGCTGTTTTTGCCCTCCGCTTAGCATCACTCCTCCCTCGCCCACTTTGGTGAAGAGACCCTCTTTTTTTTGCAAAAAGTCATAGACATTGGCTAGTTTTAGCACCTCTTTGATTTTGCTCTCATTATACTCTCGCCCAAAGACCACATTCTCGGCAACGGTGCCATCAAAAAGATAGACGCTTTGGGGGATATAGCCCACTTTGCGGCGCCAGTTTTTGAGGTTTTCTAGACTTAGGCGCGTCTCATCAATAAAGATTTCACCACTTTTGGGCTTGTAGAGTCCAATCAAAATATCCACTAGGGTGCTTTTGCCGCTTCCGCTCTCGCCGATGAAAGCAACCTTTTGCCCTTTTTTGAGGGTGAGGTTGAGATTTTCAAAAACGGGTTTGTGATTCTCGTATTCAAAAGTGACATTCTGGAGTCGAATCTCACGTTCAAATTCCACGGGGGAATCGCCCAAAGAATCAAGGCTATAAGAGAGGTCGTCATAGACAATATCAAGCGATTTGTGATTGAAGAGGATTCGGTTGTAACTGTCCAAGATTCGATTCACGGAGGGCAAGAGGCGATAGAGAGCGAGCACATACATAGAGAGGAGGGGTAGGGCATCGCTGATGTCACCCTCCTTGGAGTAGACCAAAAAGAGGATGATGGCGACCATCAAAGAGAATCCAATGGCCTCTAAAAAGAGCCTAGGGACATGGGAGAGGGTCTGATTGATGATGTTAGAGGTGGCGTATCCCCAAGAGGCATTGGCGAATTTGTCCATGATAGGTTTTTCGTTGCTCTGAAGTTTGATGAGCTTGAAGTTGCCAAAGCTAGAGCCGATAATCTCATAGAAGCTCTTTTGGAACTCCTCGCGTCTATCCCCCTCATCTTTGATTTTTTTGGAGACGGTCACCCCTAAAATCCATGCTTTGAGCGCCAAAAGGAGTGTGAGTGTGAGGGTGATCTGATAGTCGACCACTAGCAGCATTCCATAGATGAGAATCACCACAAAGAGCTCAGAGATCATAAAGAGCACGGCAGCGATAACGATGGTGAGGTTGTTGGCCTCGTTGATGATGGCCTTGGTGAGAGAGGAGCTGTTTTTGGTGATGAAATCTTTATAGCTCATCCCCATGTAGTTCTGAAAGAGTCGAAAGGCGATGAGGTGGTAGCGCCCAAAGGAGAATCGAGCGAGAAGATATTGGTAAAAGAGATTGATAAGACTGCGGAAAAGGTAAAAGAAAAGGAGAATGACTCCAAAGGCGATCACGAAGCCCTGCGGGGAGGTGAAGCCAAAATAGTGATAAGGGACGGAAAAGTAGCGTTTGGCCTCAATGGTCTCAAAATCACTTGCCACCGAGATGAAGGGCATGATAGCGGAGATGCCGATCATCTCGATGATAGAGATGATGATGGAGAAGAGAAGCAAGACGAAGATGAACTCTTTGTCTTTGGCGGTGAGAAGAGTGCGGAGTTTGGCCAGCATTTGGATTCTTTATGTTTTTATCGTTGAAAGTGGCGTGATTTTAAAACAACTCATATAAACGATGCATTAAAATGAGCGTGACGAAACTCCCTTGGAATAAGGAACGGAAAATATCATGAAAACATTGGCGATCATTGGACTTGGGTATGTAGGCTTGCCTTTGGCGGTCGAATTTGGAAAACAGTATAAGGTTTGGGGTTTTGACATCAACAAAGCGCGAATAGAGGAGCTCAAAAGCGGCTACGATCGAACCTTGGAGGTGGAGAAAGAGGAGCTTTTGGAGTCGAAGAATCTTCATTATAGCTGCAATCTAGAGGAGATCAAAGAGGCGCAGATTTTTATCGTCACCGTCCCCACTCCCATTGACCAATACAACAAACCCGACCTCACCCCCTTGATCAAGGCGAGCGAGAGCGTGGGCAAGGTGCTCAAAAAGGGTGATATTGTCATTTATGAGAGCACTGTTTATCCTGGTTGCACCGAAGAGGATTGCGTGCCTGTGCTGGAGCGATTCAGCGGTCTTAAGTTCAATGTTGACTTCTTCTGCGGTTACTCGCCTGAGCGAATCAATCCGGGTGATAAAGAGCATCGTGTCACCACGATTAAAAAGGTCACCAGCGGCTCCACTCCAGAGATCGCCAATGAAGTGGACGCGCTCTATCGCTCCATCATCAAGGCAGGCACCCATAAAGCCTCTTGCATCAAAGTTGCCGAAGCGGCCAAAGTGATTGAAAATTCCCAGCGCGACATCAATATTGCCTTTGTCAATGAGCTCTCCATTATCTTTGATAAGATGGGAATCGACACGCTTGATGTCTTGGAGGCAGCGGGAACCAAGTGGAATTTTCTCCCCTTCCGTCCAGGTCTAGTGGGAGGGCATTGCATCAGCGTTGATCCCTACTATCTCACCCATAAGGCGGAGAGTCTAGGCTACCACTCTCAAGTGATTCTTGCAGGTCGTCACATCAACGATAATATGGGAATCGTAGTGGCCAATAAAGTGGTGAAGTTGATGATCAAAAAGGGGCAAAAGATTGAGGGGACAAGGGTGCTAATGATGGGAATCACCTTCAAGGAAAACTGCCCTGACATTCGCAATAGCCGAGTGATTGACATCATTAAAGAGCTTAAAGAGTTTGGATGCGAGATTGACATCTACGATCCTTGGGCGGATAAGGCTGAGGTAATGCATGAGTATGGAGTGGAGCTCAAAAGCCTAGCGGAGCTTCATAAGGGAAATTATGGCGCTATTGTGATGGCGGTAGGTCATAAAGAGTTTAGAGAGATGGAGATTAAACCCTTTGGCGCCAAAGACAGCGTCATCTATGATATCAAGGGAATTCTCGACCGAGAGATGGTGGATGCGCGCCTTTAAGGGCGCTCCACTCTCCCCTCTAGCTGATACCCCACATCAGTGTGATTTTTGATGACTCCTGCAGGGAGTTTCTTTCTCAATCGACTCACTAACCCTCGCAATGAAGTCCCATCCACCTCTTGATAATATCCCCAGACATGATTGGTGATCTCTTCAAGGCTCGCCACTCTTCCCTCGTGAAGGGCTAAAATCTCAAGCAGTCTTAACTCTTTTTTCGTGAGAGGCACAATATCTTCTTCGCAAAAGAGAAGCTTCGCCCCTAAGTCAAATCGATAGCGTTTATCAATAAGGAAGCAAGAGGGGCGATTTTGGGTATGGGAGGCAATACGTGCGAGGAGCTCTCTGGGGTCAAAGGGCTTGCGAAGGAAGTCGTTGCATCCGCGCTCAAAGCTTTTTAAAACAGTGTCAATGTCATTTTCGCTACTGATGATGATCGCGGGGGTTTTGCGATCGATTCGGCGAATCTCCTCTAAGAGCTCTAGTCCATTGACAAAGGGAACATTGAGATCAAGGATATAGAGTTCCCAAGGACGGTCAAGATTCTCTAAGACACTTTTTCCATCAAGGTAAGAGTCGACAACAAACTGTTTTTGAGTCAAAAACTCTTTGAGGATTCGGTTTTGTTCGGGATCATCTTCTAGTAGGAGGATTCTCATCCAAAGAACCTTTGCCGCGAAATGGAGAAAAATCGCTAAAGGATAATAAATTTTCTATAAAGTCTGGATTAAGGCTGGGGGGGGGTGTCGATGAGCCAAAAGTATCGAGGGTGGAGCGAATCGGCATAGGGACGAATCTCTGCCACTAAATAGCCTTGGCTTTGACGGATGGAGGTGACTCTGCCCACTTTGATGTTTTCAAAAAAGATTCCATCTAGGCCGCTAGTGACGACTTCGTCGCCCTCTTTAACGTCAAGCCATGAGGGAATAAAGTCCGCTACGATTCGACCTTCTCCTAGAGCTTTGATGATTCCGGGGGCTTTGAGCTCACCCACATAGACGCTATAGCTACACCTTTCATCGCCATTGAGCAGACCCATGGCGCGACCTTTGTGGTTGGTTACGATGCCTGCGGCAAAGCCGTTTTGGATGAGTCCAAAGATCTTTTCGGGCGGGAAGAGAGAAAGGTCGTGCTCCAGCCATACCTTGTGGTAGTCTCCAATCTCGGCGTAAGAGAGGGTTCGGACGAGTTTAAAATCGGGATAGCGCACCTCAAGATTGGAGGCAAGGAATCGGAGCAGTCTTTTTAGCTCAGAATCGAGTGCCATGACGGTCATTTGGAGTTTCTCTTTATCATGCAACTCTTTGGTGAGGAGCTTGATCTCTTCGACTTGGTCAAAGTGTCGACGAGCGTGCCGTATGACTCCTTCGCTGGCGTTAAGAAATCCCACCTTGATGGCATCGCTGAGATAGAGAAGACGGGGGTGAATTTCGCCGCTAAGCTTGAGGGAGCCAATAAAGACTCCCGCGAGGAAAAGCAACCAAAGTAGCGGCTTTTTGATCATCGAAGGAGACTTATTCGTAGGCTAGTTGCTGGAGTAGATCGATCTCTTCGAGGGCTTTGCCTGTTCCCTTGGCGACGGCTAATAGGGGCTCTTCGGCGACATAGACAGGGAGCTTGACAATATCAGAGAGGTATTTATCCAATCCTCGAATAAGTGCTCCGCCGCCAGTGAGGACAATTCCATTCTCTACAATATCGCCCGCCAGATCAGGGGGCATCACCTCTAATACATCCTTGAGGCTATCGCTAATCTCTTTGAGGGGCTCTTTCATTGCCTCGCGAACATCTTCACTGGTGAGCTCAATGGTATTGAGGAGTCCGCTCACCTGATCGCGCCCTTTGACCTGCATGGTGAGGGGCTCATCGAGGCTGATGGCTGAACCGATTTGGATTTTGATCTCTTCGCCCGTTCTTTCGCCGATGAGAAGGTTGTATTTGCGCTTCACATAGTCCACAACCGCCATATCAAGCTTGTCTCCAGCGGTTCGGATTGATTTGCTGATGACAAGACCCCCTAGAGAGACCACACCAATTTCCGTTGTTCCTCCGCCAATATCGACCACCAAGCTTCCTTTGGGGTCTTTGATGGGTAGTCCCGCACCAATGGCCGCTGCCATGGGCTCTTCGATCAAGAAGACCTCTCTAGCGCCAGCGCTCATAGCCGATTCTCGAACCGCTTTTCGCTCAACGCCTGTGAGACCATACGGAACGCAGACGATAATACGAGGGCGCATGAGGGCTTTGCGTTTGTGTGCCTTTTCGATGAAGTGGCGAATCATCTTCTCGGTCATATCAAAGTCCGCAATGACGCCATCTTTCATGGGGCGGATAGCATGGATGCTGCCGGGGGTTTTCCCAACCATCTCTTTGGCTTCCTTGCCCACCGCCAAAATTTTGCTTTTGCCATACTTGTCCGTCTGCACCGCAACGACCGAGGGCTCGTTGATGATGATTCCCTGTCCTTTGGCGAGCACGATGGTGTTGGCGGTGCCAAGGTCAATGGAGATGTCATGGGAAAACCAGCCGATAATCTTATCTAGTATCATTTCTTGAAGCCTTCGTTGTTGGGATTTTTAGGCGCTTTTTTTGCCGTTTTTTTTCTTCTTGATGAGGAGGGGCTTGGCGTCACGATTCTCAACGCACTCTTTCGTAATTATAACCTCATACTCTTTAAGCTCAGGAAGGTCATACATCAAATCAAGCGTCACTTCTTCAATGATGGCTCTCAAACCTCTTGCACCCGTTTTTCGCTTGATGGCTAGCTCAGCGATCGCCTCGAGCGCCTCAGGCTCAAAAGAGAGCTCCGCTTCATCCATTGTAAAGAGTTTTTGATATTGTTTAACAAGGGCGTTTTTGGGCTTGGTGAGAATCTCTAGCATCGCCTCTTTGGTGATCTCATCCAGCGTGGTGATGACATGGAGGCGGCCGATGAGCTCGGGGATGAGTCCATAACTAACCAAATCATCAGGCTCGACAAGATGCAACAAGGCACTCTCTTCGCTTTTGCCCTTTTTGTCTCCATGAAAGCCTAAGCTATTACCCCCCATTCTTCGTTTGATAAGTTCGATCATGCCATCAAAAGCACCACCGCAGATGAATAGAATCTGGCTGGTGTCGATCTGGACAAAATCTTGGTTGGGGTGTTTGCGACCCCCTTTGGGAGGGACATTGACCACGCTCCCTTCGATGATCTTCAAAAGAGCTTGCTGGACACCCTCGCCTGAAACATCTCGCGTGATGGAGCGATTCTCCGAGAGGCGAGAGATTTTATCAATCTCATCGATAAAGACGATTCCTCGTTCTGCTTTTTTCACATCACCCTCGGCCGCTTGAAGGAGTCGAGTGAGGATATTTTCAACATCTTCACCCACATAGCCTGCCTCCGTGAGGCTGGTGGCATCGCAGATGGCGATGGGAACATTGAGGAATCGGGCTAAAGTCTGCGCCATGAGTGTCTTGCCGCTTCCTGTGGGCCCAATGAGAAGGATGTTGGATTTGGAAATTTCAGTCTCATCCTCCTCCTCAAGAAGCTCTTTTTTGAAGATTCGCTTGTAGTGGTTATAGACCGCTACAGAGAAGACTTTTTTGGCGCGCTCTTGTCCGATGACATATTCATCTAGAGCACTTTTGAGTTCTTTGGGTGTAGGGATGTAGTCTATACCCTCTTCCTCTTCAGGCAGAGGATCGCTCTCTCGTTCCATCTCTCCAAAGAGAATCTTATAGGCGGAGATGACACAATTTTTACAAATATAGACACTGTTGCCCGCGATGAGGGGATTGGTTTTGGTCTCTTTGGCGCGGCAGAAGCTGCATTGTCGGCTATTCATTGGAGTTCCTTGCAAAGGGGATGCCTCTTTTTGATTCTAAAATAAAGCGGCACATATATTCGACATTGGGATCTTGTCCTGCATTTTTCTCTAGTTCGGCTTGGGCAATCTCTTTGAGGGGAGCAGAACCCGAGAAGAGTCTCTTGTAGAGTGAGGAGATTCGATCAATCGATTCTCTATCCATGATCTGTCTTAGGCGATGGCGATTGAGACCACGGACGATGGCTCGATTTCCTTCAGCCATACAAAAAGGGGGAATGTCTTGGGAGAGCGCGGAGGCTCCGGCAACCATGGCGTAATCTCCGATGTGGACGAATTGGTGCACGGGGGTGAGTCCTCCAATATTGACGAAATTGCCCACATGGATGTGCCCCCCAAGGGTCGCTCCATTGGCAAGAATGCAACGATCTCCTACGACACAGTCATGGGCGATGTGAGTATAGGCCATGAAGAGGTTATGATTCCCGATGATGGTTTTGCCAAGATCGCCTGCGGTGCCTGGATTGAACATGGCAAACTCGCGGATGAGATTTCCATCCCCAATAATGAGCTCGGTTTGCTCTCCCGCGTATTTGAGATCTTGAGGTTGAGTTCCTAGGACGGCTCCTGGAAATATGGTGTTATTCTTGCCGATTGTGGTTTTCCCTGCGAGGGTGACATGGTTGTGCACTTTTGTCCCTTCACCGATCTCTACATCGGCTCCAATAACACAAAAGTGACCGATTTCGACATTGTCAGCGATTTTGGCGCCCTCTTCTATGATGGCGGTGGGAGCTATTTTTTTCAAGATCATTTTTCCTTGTCAGCGACCATGGCTTTGAGTTCGGCTTCGGCGACGAGTTTGTCATCAACATAAGCGCGTCCTTCGAGAATCCAAATGCTCCCTTTGTGCTTAAGCACATTGAGGCGATAGACGAGTTTATCTCCTGGGGTGACGGGCACGCGAAACTTTGCCTTGTCAATACTCATGAAGTAGACGATTTTTTCATCGTGATTGCTCGCCTCTTCGCCAAACATACTTACAAAAGCCAGCACGCCTCCTGCTTGAGCCATACCTTCAATGACGAGTACGCCAGGATAGACAGGCTTGATGGGGAAGTGGCCTTGAAACACCTCTTCGTTGATGGTGATATTTTTGTAGGCCTCGATGCTCTCTTCGGAGGTGAGTGCCGTAACTCGATCAACCAATAAGAAAGGGAATCGATGGGGAAGAATCTCTTTAATCTTTTGCACATCGTATAGCATGATATAAAACCTTCGGGGAGAGTTGGAATCGTTTTAAATGGTTCGATTCTAACAAAAAGTAGCTAAAGTTTACAAGCCGTCTTAAAGCTTCCAAACCTTTTCGACACTTTCCTCTTGCCAAAGGGAGTGTATCGTGAGTTTGCAAGACTCTCCTAGGGGTGGAAGCTCTTTGAATACAAGCAGGGGTGAGGTGCTAAGAGGAGAGTCACCGAGCTCTTCTCTTAGTCGTAGCTCCTCTTTGATGGAGAGCGGGTGGTAGATGAGCTCTTGGATGGAGCTCTGTTTTTGGAGGGTGAGTCGTCTCCAAAGCTTTAGATCCATCGCTCTTACTCCCTCTTTGTCAAAGTAGGCCATTCCTTTATGGTGGAGTTCAACTCTAAGAGAGAGGGGGCGAGAGAGGAGAGAGGGAGCGAGAGCATGGCAGGGAATCGATGCTCCTTTAGAATCTTGGAAACGCGTGAAGAGATTTTGCCAAAAGATTCTCTTCTCTTTGCCAAAGAAGTAGGGCTGCCCACTCTTTTCAAAAAAATCTCGCCTCTCTAAAGCGTGACGCCTTTGGGCAAAGATTCCCTCTTTGGCTCTTTGAGGGCTGAGGGGAGAGAGAAGCTCTAGGGGGCGTTTTTGGAGTTGTTCTCGCTGGGCTTTGAGTGCGTAGAGGCATCCGCAGTAATTTTGGCGATAGAGGTGGCTGGCTTTGGCAAGCTGCTGTTGGCGTGCACTTCCTCCGTGAGATCGAGTGTCTAGAGGATAGAAACGAATCCCCCATGTTTGCTCTAGCTCTTTTCCTTGAGAGAAAAGTTGGGGAATGGATTTCATGGGGCTGGCAAGCAAGGTGGTGGTGAAGGAGTCGCATCCAAGTTCAAGTGCTTTTTGTGCGGATCGGTTGAGGCGGAAGTCGAAGCAGAAACTGCAACGCTCACCCTTTTCGGGACAGTGTTCCATTCCAATGCTTTCATGCAGCCAATTTTTGGGGTCATAAGATTCTTCTAGAAGGGGAATTCCTAGCAATTGAGAGCTTCGTCTGACATCCATGAGGCGAAGCTGATACTCCTCTTCGGGGTGGATATTGGGGTTGTAGAAATAGGCAATCAATTTGGTTTCGGGAAGTAGGGCGCGAAGTTCGCTTAAAAAATGATGACTGTCCACACTGCAGCAGATGTGGACGAATAGGGTGCGGGGATCACTTGTAGGCATAATAGAGGAAGGCTCCCATGCCAATAATGACCACTAATGCTAAAAAGATGGTTAGGCTCCAATCAACGATTCCCACAATTTTCCTCCTTGATGATTTTCTCTCTCAATTGCCCACAGGCGGCGCTGATATCGATTCCTTTGGATTCTCGAATCGTGCAAAGCAATCCTCGATCGGTCAAATACTTTTGAAAAGCGACCATCTTGGATTCAAGCGGGCGTTCAAATTCGCTCCCTTCGTGGGGATTGAAGTAGATTAGATTCACTTTGGACTTGATTCCATTGAGTAGCTTGAGTAGGGTTTTGGCGCTCTTTTCATCGTCGTTTACTCCTTTGATAACAAGATACTCAAACATCACACGCTTGCGACTGTCGATGGGGAATCGCCTCACGGCCTCAATAATACTGGCGATATTGTAGGCTTTATTCATGGGGATGAGGCGCGTTCGCAACTCATCATCGACTGCATGAAGAGAGATGGCGAGTTGCACTCCTAGGTCAAGTGCACCTAATTTTTCAATCTTGGGGGCGATTCCGCTAGTGGAGATGGTTTGTCTTTTGGTTGAGATGGAGAGGCCATCAAGTTCTGAGAGAATGCGAATGGCTTGGATGAGGTTTTCGAAGTTATCCAGCGGCTCGCCCATCCCCATATAGACAATATTGACTCGTTTTTCGGGAGCCAAAGCATTGAGACGCTTGAGGGCGACGATTTGATAGACGATCTCTCCCGCACTTAGATTCCTTACGAATCCTCCCTTGGCCGTGAAGCAGAAACTGCATCCCACCTTGCATCCCACTTGAGAAGAGACGCAGATAGTGTATTTTTCTCCTTCGACGATTCGTCCCTCTTCATCCTCTTTTTTCTCTTTCATCTTAAGGAGAACGGCTTCGTAAGTGAGCCCATCGTGGGTTTGGAAAAGGTATTTTCGGCTGCCATCCTCGCTCACCTCTTCTCTAACCACTTTTGTGAGAGTGGCGGAGTAGTCTTGGGTGAGCTTTTGGCGAATCTCTTTGGAGAGGTTGTGCATCTTCTCAAATTCCTCTTCATATCGGTGGTAGAGCCAATGGTAGAGCTGTTTTGCACGAAAAGGAGGATGAAGGCGCCTCTTAAGCTCCTCTAGGGTGTAGTCATAAATATTGAGCATAGCGTTCTCTCACATAAGATTCGAGGCGCTGAAGTGCCTCTTGGTGATGGGCAATGAAGCTCTCGTGAGCTTTTTCGTTGGTGTAATTGGTGATGCAAAAAATTCCTTTAGCGCTTAGGTGAAAGTGCTTTGCCACCTCCAAGAGGGCGTAAAATTCCATGTTTTCTAGGGAGATTCCCATCTCATGTAGACGCCTACCCAGTCGCGCATTGGTAGTGATGTAGTTGCTAGAGTTGACAATCAGGGGTGAGATTGTTTCATGTGAAACATCTTCTAAAGAGGTAACATTATCCAGAGGGGTATAGGAGTGATTCTCCAAACAGGAGAGCTCGATTTGTGAGGCGGCGACACTCTCTTTGATGGAGAGCAGGGGTGTGTCAGGATCGTAACTTCCTGCGGTTCCGATAAAAATGAGCCAAGAAGGATTCTTCTCTAGCACCAACTGAGTCAGCCCAATAGCACTCTGAATGAGTCCAATTCCTACGGGTTTGGCAAAAGAAAAACTTTCCATGGAGCCAGTACAGACAAACATTAGAGTCTCACCTCGATTCCCTCGGAGCGAAGATAGCGCTTGAGATCCATGATATCAATCTCTTTGTAGTGAAAAATGGTCGCAGCAAGGGCGGCATCGGCTCCACTCAAAAACGCCTCTTTGATATGCTCCATTGTGCCTGCTCCGCCGCTAGCAATCAGGGGGATATCGACTAGCTTGGAGAGTGTCTGGAGCTGTTCACAGTCATAGCCTGCCTTTGTTCCATCGGCATCCATGCTAGTGAGGAGAATCTCTCCTGCGCCTCGCTCATAGACCTCTTTAGTCCATTCAAGAAGATCGATTCCTGTGTCGATTCTTCCGCCATTAATATAGACATTCCAGCCACTCTTATCCGCCCTAGACTTGGCATCAATGGCTACAACAATGCATTGGCTCCCAAAACGCTTCGCCCCTTCGTCAATAAGCGAAGGATTCTTGATGGCCGAGGAGTTAATGCTCACTTTGTCGCAACCCGCGTTAAGAAGTGTGTACATATCTTCAAGTTTGCGGATGCCTCCTCCAACGGTCAATGGGATAAAGACCTCTTTGGCAACCGCCCTTACAATATCACACATCGTGTCACGCCTCTCGTGAGTGGCAGTGATGTCGAGGAAGGCGATCTCGTCTGCCCCCTCTTCATTGTATCGCCTAGCCACTTCAACTGGGTCTCCCGCATCCCTCAATCCAAGGAAATTGACTCCTTTCACGACTCGACCCTCTTTGATATCAAGACAGGGAATGATGCGTTTGGCGAGTGGATTCATGGGTGGAGCTCCTTTTAGCGTTGATGCCTCATGGGTAACCCCCGAAAGAGTCCCCAGAGAGTCTAGGATTTGGAGGGGAATCATAGCCCAAGGATAGAAAAAAAGCCCTGAATTTAAGAAGAAAAAGCGACTTGTTGTGCTACAATCGAGAGATTTCCTGTTGGGTTTGAGTTCATCAGAAGAAAGGGTTTCCTATCACGCATAAGGCGAAAAAACAGTTCGGACAAAACTTCCTTAAAGATGAGCACTATCTCCATCAAATCATCGAATCGATTCCCGAAGAGGCACGCAAAGTGGGCGTGGTTGAGGTCGGGCCTGGATTGGGTGATTTAACCAATAAGCTGCTTGGCTTTTGGGATGTTTTAGCTTTTGAAGTGGATACGGATTTGCGTCCGCATCTAGAAAAAAGATTCCAAAAAGAGTTGTCCATCGGACGCTTTGAGATTCGCTTTGGCGATGTGATGGAGGAGTGGAGAGAGAAGAGGAGTCTTATCCCAAGACCCTACGTGCTTGTTTCCAATCTCCCCTATTATGTAGCTACGGCGATTATCCTCAAAGCCCTTAAAGATCCGATGTGCCACTCTTTGGTCGTGATGGTTCAAAAAGAGGTTGCAGAGAAGTTCTGTGCCCGAAGCGGCGAGAGTGACTTCTCTGCTCTCTCTGTAATCACGGAGAGTTATGGGGAATCGGAGCTTCTTTTTGAGGTTCCTCCTCAAGCCTTTGAACCTGCACCCAAAGTGACCTCGGCTGTGTTTCGTGTTGTGAAACACCATGGAGAGGTTGCCGAAGGATTGGAAGAGCTGCTGCGGCTGGCGTTCTCCGCTCCTCGCAAAAAGGTGTTAAAGAATCTAGCCTCAGGCTATGAAACTTCACGATTAAAGGAGGCTTTTGGCGCTTTGAATCTCAAAGAAGAGGCGCGCGCCCATGAGCTAGAGACATCCCATTATCACCGACTTTTGAAAATTTTGAATAAAGGCGGAAACCATAATGGAAGAGAAGAACAGATCAAGTAATCCTGAGCGAGAGGAGCCTAGGGAGCCTAGGGAACCCCGAAGAGAAGAGGGAGCGGGAGCTCCTGCAGAGCCTCGCAAGGAGGGGCAGGAGCAGAGAAGTCGCCCCCGAAGACGAGGAGGGCGCAATCGCTCTAGGACACCTAGACCCGATCAGCCCAATGGTGAACGGCCCAGTGGCGAAAATCCTCAGCCAGAGGGGCAAGAGGGGAATGGGGAGCGCCGCGATAGGGGCGAGAGGAATCATTCCCAAAATCAAGGGGCTAACGCGGGGTTTTATAAAGACTTAAAGCGTGGCGTGGAGGTGAATGACCGCATCCAGAAGAGCCGTCTTAATCCCCATCATAAGCTTGATTTGCAAACCAAAGCCAAAGTGAGAATCACTCCTCTTGGAGGCTTGGGAGAGATTGGCGGGAATATCACCGTCATTGAGACCGAAAATAGTGCTATCGTTGTGGATGTGGGCATGAGCTTCCCTGATGATGAGATGCATGGCGTTGATATTTTGGTGCCTGATTTTAGCTATCTTGAGGCAATCAAGCATAAAATCGCAGGAGTGGTGATCACTCACGCCCACGAGGATCACATCGGAGCGGTGCCCTATCTTTATAAGCAGATGCAATTTCCCCTTTATGGAACCCCGCTGCCTTTGGGGATGATCGGAAGTAAATTTGATGAGCATGGACTTAAGCGATTCCGTTCACTTTTCCGTGTGGTGGAGAAGCGTAAACCGATCAAAATCGGCGATTTTGAGGTGGAGTGGATTCATATGACACACTCCATCATTGATGCCTCTTCTTTGGCGATCAAAACCGAGGCGGGAACCATCATTCATACGGGAGATTTTAAGATCGATCACACTCCTATTGATGGCTTTGCGGCTGATTTGCATCGTCTGGCTCACTATGGCGAAGAGGGAGTGATGCTAATGCTAAGCGATTCGACGAACTCTCATCGCCCTGGGCATACCGAAAGCGAAGCGACCGTAGGACCCACTTTTGATAAGCTCTTTATGTCGGCTGAGGGGCGAGTGATCATGTCCACCTTCTCTTCTAACATACACCGCGTCTATCAGGCGATTCAGCATGGAATCAAATATGGTCGTAAAGTGGCGGTGATCGGTCGCTCCATGGAGAAAAACCTTGAAATCTCCAGAGAACTAGGCTATATCTCTATTCCTCAAAATGTCTTTATTGATGCACACGAAGTGGCTAAATACGCGGACAAAGAGGTGCTTATTGTGACCACAGGAAGTCAAGGGGAGACCATGAGCGCTCTCTATCGTATGGCAACCGATGAGCATCGCCATATCAAGATTAAGCCCACGGATACGATCATTCTCTCAGCCAAGGCGATTCCAGGGAATGAAGCCTCCGTCTCTTCGGTGCTCAACTTCCTCCTTAAGGCGGGCGCTAAAGTTGCCTACCAAGATTTTAGCGAGATCCATGTGAGCGGACACGCCGCTCAAGAGGAGCAAAAGTTGATGCTAAGATTGGTCAAGCCCAAATTCTTCTTGCCTGTGCACGGAGAGTATAACCACCTCGTCAAACATAAAGACACGGCAATGAGATGTGGAATCCCAGAGAAGAATATTTTGCTCATGGAGGATGGGGATCAAATCGAAGTGGCCCCAACCTACATTCGCAAAGTCCGTAGCGTGAAGACGGGCAAAGTCTTTATCGACAATCAAATCAATAAGCAGATTGACAATGATGTCGTGTTGGATCGTCAAAAGCTTGCCACCGATGGTATCGTCTCCATCATCGCCCAAGTCTCCCCCGCGCAGCAAAAGGTGATTGACAAGCCGAGGGTGACTAGCTTTGGAATTGTGGGTGATCGCGAGTCTCGAGCTTTTGCCAAAGAGATGGAAGAGGTGCTAGAGCATTTCCTTAAAAACTGTAAAAAAGAGTTTTTGCAAAGCTCACGAGCCGCGGAAAATGAGATTCGTCAAGTGGTACGAAAGCATATTTTCCGAAAAACCAAAAAATACCCCATGATTGTGCCCACTATCTTTTTCGTGTAAGGAGTGAGATTTGAACATCGATGATATCAAGCAGGCCAAGGCGGTTTTGCAGTTAGAAGCTCAAGAGATGCTAAGGGCGGCAGAGGGAATCTCCACAGACTTTAGCAAGGCGCTTGATCTGATGCAGTTCTGCCGAGGCAAGGTGATCATCATGGGGGTGGGCAAATCGGGGCTTATTGGTGCCAAGATCGCCGCTACGCTGGCGAGTACGGGGACTCCGAGCTTTTTTATTCATCCCACTGAGGCGATGCATGGCGATTTGGGAATGATTGGCAAAGAAGATGTAGTGTTGGCGATCAGCTATAGCGGCGAAAGCGGTGAGTTGGTGGCGATTCTCCCCCATCTAAAGCGCTTTGGGATTCCCCTCATTACGATGAGTCAAAATCCGCAAAGCTCACTCTCTAAAGTCGGCGATGCCTTTATCTCCATTTGGATTGAGCGCGAGGCTTGTCCGCTCAATGCTGCCCCTACCTGCTCCACCACGCTCACGCTTGCACTAGGTGATGCGCTTGCGGTCTGTCTTATGGAGAGGCGAGGATTCAAGGAGTGTGATTTTGCCTCTTTTCACCCGGGGGGCTCTTTGGGGCGGCGCCTCTTTGTGAAAGTGACCGATTTGATGCAGAGTGAAAACCTTCCTCTCATCCCTCCTCATCTTCCGCTCAAAGAGGCGATCGTGAAGATGAGTGATGGTCGATTGGGGAATGCGATCATTGTTGATGAGGAGGGGCGACTCACTGGAGTGCTTAGTGATGGGGATTTACGGCGTGCAATGATGAGAGAAGAGTTTAATCTCTCCGCTAAAGCGATTGATTATGCGACAAAGAATCCTAAGTATTGTGACGATGAAACTATTCTCGCTAGCGAAATTTTACGCTATATTGAGGAGAACAAAATCCAACTGCTTGTCATCACCGACAAAGAGAAGCGCGTGAAGGGAGCTGTTCATCTCCACAAGCTGATTGAGGCGGGAATCAAGTGAGAGAGAGGAGCGATTGATGTTTGAGAAGATAGATCTTATTTTGCGAGGAATCGAAGCTTCAAGAGAAGAGATTGAGATATTGCTTAACATGGCAAAAATCTCTTTTGTGGACTATATCATGATCAAGCGCGGATCGATGGATATGCCTGAGCATCTAGGGGTCTGGAATCTCCAGCAGATCGACACAGAGGTCGCCAAGCTCAAAGAGCACATTGAGGCGCTCAACAAAATCAAAAAAGAGGTCTTGAACTGGTAAAAAAGGAGTATAATCCCACCGCTTAAATCCAGCGCCCCCTAAAGACGCTCAAGAAAAAGAGGTGGGAATATGTCCGCACTCACGATTCTTAGCCACAAACTCAAGCACTTCGACCTCTCCGCCAAAGAGAAGATGGAGCGCTACCTCCAAGAGGTGCATGTCGATGTCAGCGACTACACCTTTGCTGCCAACTATATCTGGCTCTCCAAATCTAGCGGTTTTTTCACTATTATTGATGACACTTTTTGTCTCTTTGTGTTGAATGGAAGCGAGCTCTCCATGCTTCTGCCGCCTTTAGGGAGGAGTGAAAATGTCTATCGAGCCATCTTTAAATGTTTTGATATCATGAATCAAAACAACTCTTCTAACTACTACTCCAAGATCGAATATGTTCACGAGACTATTCTAGAGGGCTTCATGAATTATATCGAGGAGGGCGCTATGCTCTTTGATTCGATGGAGAGCTATGTGGTGGAGAAGAAGCTGGTTGATTATGTCTATCGGTGTGATGATTTGATTGAGCTCAAAGGAAACGCTTTTCACGCCAAGCGCAATGAGATCAATAAGTTTAAAAATGCCAACCCTGATTTTCGAATCGAGCGACTTGATAGTCGCAAGCATGAAGAGGAGATCACGCTACTTTTCAACAAGTGGGTGGGGGATCGAATCAAATATATGCCCAAAGAGGAAGCGGATATCTTTTTGGATGGAATCTATCAAGAGAGACTCGCTATCAAACGAATGCTCAAAGATTACTCGGAGCTGGAGCTTTTGGGGATTGTGATCTATATTAAAGAGGATCTCAAAGGTTTCACGGTGGGCGAAAAAATCGATGAGAGCACCGCCAGTATCCTTGTGGAGAAGACCGATTTTGAGGTTCTAGGATGCGCACAGTTTATCTTTAGAGAGTTTTGCAAGCTCCTTAAGAATGAATTCCGTGTGGAACATATCAATGTAGGCGATGACATGGGCTTTGAGAATCTCAAAAAAGTGAAGATGTCCTATCGTCCTGAACGCCTCATTCCTAAATACACTCTTTACCAAAAATGATCTCTTTAAAAAGAGCTTCGCGCGAGGATTTGCCAGCGCTAGAGCGTCTAGAGCAGGAATCTTTTAGCGCGAGCGACTATCCTTTGAGTCGTGCCAATTTCCTCTACCACATCAAGCGAGAAAACCCCCTCTTTCTTGCCTATGAAGAGGGATGGGTTTTGGGGTATGCCCTAGGCCTTCTTCGTCCTAAAAGTCTTCGGCTCTATTCACTGGCCGTAGGGATTGAGTATCGCCATCAAGGGGTGGGCAAAAGGCTTTTAGAGGGAGTCATGGAAGAGGCGATGAGGCTTGGCAAAAAAGAGGTGACCCTGGAGGTGCGAGAGAGCAACCAAAGGGCGAGGATTCTCTATGAAAAGGCGGGCTTTGAGCTTTGGAAGCGGCTGGAGGGATATTATCCTGACGGGGAGGCGGGGGTGAGGCTGAGAAAAGCCCTCTCTTAAGAGGGCTACTTCGCAAACTCCACTGCCCGAACCTCACGAATCACGCTCACTTTGATTTCGCCTGGATATTGGACTTTGGTCTCAATCTCTTTGGCGATCTCTTGGGCAAGCAAAACGCTCTCTTCATCGTTGATGAGGTCGGCGTTGACGATGACTCGAACCTCTCTTCCTGCATTAATCGCGTAGGCTTGGCGCACACCCAGCTTCTCCATCGCAATCTTTTCAATCTCTTGAACACGCTTAAGGAAGCTCTCTAGCACCTCGCGTCTAGCTCCAGGTCTAGCCGCTGAGAGGGCATCAGCCGCGCAGACAGCGGCACTCTCGATGCTCTTGGCCTCTTCGTGACCATGGTGGGCAAAGATGGCGTTGATCACCACGGGGTGCTCTTTGTAGCGACTGCACACCTCCGCGCCCAAGTCGACATGGCTTCCGCCAAAGTCATGGGTTAGAGCCTTGCCAATGTCATGCAACAAACCTGCCCTTTTGGCGAGTTTCACATCACCTCCAAGCTCTCCAGCGATCACACCAGCGAGGTTAGCGACTTCGAGGGAGTGGCCTAGGGCATTTTGCCCATAGCTGGCGCGATATTTGAGGCGGCCAATGAGCTTTTTGAGTTCGGGGTGAACATAGCCAAGCTCCATATCCAAAACAATACCCTCACCCTCTTCGAGGACCTTCTCTTCAAACTCTTGTTCTACTTTTTTATAGACCTCTTCGATTCGAGCAGGCTGGATTCTTCCATCTTCCACCAACGCCTCAATGGTGCGAGTGGCGATGGCGCGCCGATAGAGGTTGAAGCTGCTAAGCACGATCGCCCCAGGAGTATCATCGATGATTACATCCACGCCTGAGAGCATTTCGAGGGTCTTGATGTTGCGCCCCTCTTTCCCAATGATGCGTCCTTTGAGTTCATCATTGGGGAGATTCACCACATTGATGAGGCGCTCAGCGGCAAACTCTCCAGCAAAGCGGGTGGTTGCCTGTGCCAAAATATAGTTGGCGCGCTTGCGCCCCTCTTCTTTGGCCTCGCTCTCATATTTTCGTACGATCTGCGCGATCTGCGCTCTTGATTCTTCGGTGGCTTTGGCAAGGGCAAGCTCTTTAGCCTCTTCCTGGGTGAGGCCTGCAACGCGAGAGAGAATCTCTAGCGATTCGGTGAGTTTTGACCTGTAGTCGCCCTTGAGCTTCTCTAGCTCTTCAATCATGCCAGAGAGAGAGGCTTGCTTGTGATTGATTCTTCGCCGCTCCTCTTCAAGCTGTTGCGTTTCACGCTCTAGGCGTTGTTGATTTTTTGCCTCTTGTTTCTCTAGCTTGATGAGATAGCTCTCGTACTCCTTGATGACCTTGGAGGTCTCGTTTTCATATTTGCTTTTGGCGCCAATCTCTAGCTCTTTGGCGCGAATCTTTGCCTCTTGGAGAATCATCTCCGCTTCATGCTCTATCGCTCTTGCCCTAGCTTTGGCCTTTTCAAGATGAATCTTGTAGTTAGCATTGCTTACCTTTTTGTAAACAAGGTAGGTTCCGCCCCCTGCTAAGAGCGCGGAGGCGAGGGAGCTTAATATAGTCCACTCTATCATGTTGATTACCCTTTAAAAGGGCTCCATCGCCGGTGATGATTATGTCGGCTTGAACGTCATATCCTTGCGTGATAATCTGGGGAGAAAAAAAGAGGCTACGGGCAATGAAAATAGTGATTGGTTTGTTCTGGAGGCGGGAGAAGAATCGATCATACATCCCCTTTCCGTAGCCTATTCTTCGTAAACTTCGGTCAGTCCCGACTATCGGAACCACGACGACTTCAACCCTGTGATGATTAAAATGTGAGAAAGAAGGCTCTTTTACGCCGAATTTTTTAGTGAAAAGCGGCAACCTCAATGGTACCATCTTAAAGCTGACATCTTGCATAAAGGGAAGATAAAGGCGCACGCGCTTTTGGCGGCGAAAAAGAGCGATGGTGGGGCGAATGTCTGGCTCTAGGGGCAAGGGATAAAAAAAGAGAATCGAATGGGGATCAAGCTCTTTTAGGAGAGTTTTTAAGGCATGGTTGACCTTGGCGTCTAGCGCCCTTTTAGAGGGAGAGAGGGCGGCCTTTTTGAGGCCTTTGAGGGCGAGGGTCCTGAAGGCACTTTTGAGCTGCTCTTTTTTCATGCAAAGCCTCTATGGGGTGGAGGATTAAACTCTTTTTATTATAATACAGGCGAACCAATTTTGCCTAGGCGACAAGGAATAGATGATGACAAAAACGCTACTAAGCTCCCTGGCGCTGGTCACCCTTTTGGTGCTGGCGGGGTGTGATGACAAAGAGGGAATCAAGAGTGAAGTGATCTCTCAAAAGCGTGACACTGAGGCGACTAAATTCTCTTTGGAGCTCACCGATGGACACAAGCTCAAAGTGGATCGACACGAAAAAGGACTCCATTTTGAGGGCGAAAAGGGAAAGGTGGTGCTCTTGAACTTCTTTGCGACTTGGTGCCCTCCTTGCAAGGCAGAGATTCCTCATCTTGTCAATCTCAAGAGCAACTATAAAGACCAATTTGAGGTGGTTGGAGTGCTTATGGAGGATAGCAAGACCAAAGGCGAGATTCAAAAATTCATCGATACTTTTGACATCAACTTCAAAATCGCCATCTCTAATGAGAATCAAAAGTTAGCCAAGGCACTTGGAGGAGTCAAGAGCATCCCCTTTATGATTCTCTATGACCCTCAAGGGAACTATTTCACCCATTATGTGGGGGCGGTTCCTGAAGAGATGATTGAGTTTGATATCAAGCGTGCGATGGAGAAGCAGTAGATGATTTCATTACTCAAAAAAACCCTTGGCAAGACGATTGAAGCGATCGAATTGCTTGCCCCTAAGCGCGCTTCAAAGATTTCTAAAGAGCTTTTGGAAGAGATTCTTATCACTTCAGATATGGAGTATGAGCTTGTCGAATCGCTCCTAGAGCCTCTGGGTGAAGAGGTGAGCCAAAGGGAGCTTGAGGTGGCGCTGCATCGATTCTTTCGAGGAGAGAGCTATTATGATCGAATCGCCCCCAAAAGGATTGAGGCAAGACCCTGCATCACCTTGGTGATGGGGGTCAATGGTGCGGGCAAAACCACCACGATCGCCAAGCTCACCTCGCTCTATCAAAGAGAAGGGAAGAGTGTCCTTTTGGGTGCAGGAGACACTTTTAGGGCGGCGGCAATTGAGCAGCTCAAGCTTTGGGCGGAGCGCCTCAATGCAGGGATCGTCTACACTCAACAAGGGCATGACCCCTCCGCCGTCGCCTACGACACGATCATCTCTGGGGTGGCTCGCAAAGTGGATCATGTCATCATCGACACCGCTGGACGACTTCATAACCAGACCAACCTCAAAAATGAGCTCATCAAAATTGCCAAGACTTGCGATAAAGCGTTCTCTGGTGCTCCCCATCAGAAGCTTTTGGTGCTTGATGGCACCCAAGGGAGCTCCGCCATCGATCAGGCGAAGATTTTTCATGAGACGCTTGGCGTGGATGGAATCATCATCACGAAGCTTGATGGCACCTCCAAGGGGGGCGCACTCTTTTCGATTATGCAACGCCTCAGAGTGCCGATTCTCTATATTGGCGTAGGGGAGAGAGCGGAGGATTTGATTCCTTTTAGCGAAGAAGAGTATGTTAAAACCCTGCTAGGGGCGATTTTTGATGAAGAAAAAAAATCCACTCTTTGAGTGCCAGCACTGTGGATTCCAAAGCCCCAAATGGCTAGGGAAATGCAGTCAGTGTGGGGCATGGGAGAGCTTCATCGAGCTTAGCGCCTCTCAAATCTCCACCCTTAAATCCCTCTCGCCCTCCTCGCCCAAATCGACTCCGATTCCCATCACACAGATCGAGCAAGAGAGAGTGGATAAATTCTCCTCCTGTGAGGAGGAGCTGGATATTGTCCTTGGCGGAGGAATCGTTCCCGGAGGGCTCTATTTAGTGGGAGGAAGTCCGGGGGTGGGCAAATCGACGCTACTGCTTAAAATGGCGGGAAATCTCGCACGCTCGGGGCGACCTATCCTTTATGTGAGTGGCGAGGAGAGTTTGGGGCAGATTCGAGCGCGCGCTGAGAGGCTAGGCGTGATGAGCGATGCGCTCTATCTGCTCAATGAGATCGCTTTAGAGAATATTTTGGAGGCGCTAGAGACAAGAAGTTTTGAGCTGATGGTCATTGATTCGATTCAAACGCTCTACTCCCAAAAAGTCTCCTCCGCTCCTGGAAGCGTTTCGCAGGTGCGTGAGGTGACTTTTGAGCTGATGCGACTGGCTAAAGAGAGGGGAGTGAGCGTTTTTATCATTGGTCACATCACCAAAGAGGGCTCCATTGCAGGGCCTAGAGTGCTAGAGCATATGGTTGATTCGGTGCTCTATTTTGAGGGCGATCCCTCTAGAGAGCTAAGGATGCTTCGGGGATTTAAGAATCGCTTTGGCACCACCAGCGAAGTGGGAATCTTTGAGATGACCCAAGGGGGATTGGTGAGCGCTAAAGATGCCTCTAGACTCTTTTTTAAAAAGCGCGCCCCTCAAGCAGGAAGTGCAGTGACGGTAGTGATGGAGGGGAGCAGGGCGCTGGTTTTGGAAGTGCAAGCGCTGGTGGGCGAATCAAGCTTTGGTGCACCCAAGCGGGTGGCTACAGGATTTGATGGGAATCGACTCAATATGCTCTTGGCGCTTTTGGAGCGGAAGCTAGAGATTCCCCTCAACCGTTATGATGTTTTTGTCAATATCGCTGGAGGAATCAAGATCATGGAGACTTCGGCGGATTTGGCGGTGATCGCGGCGGTGGTTTCAAGTTTTAGGAATCGTCCCTTAAGCCACACGACCGTCTTTATCGGCGAGGTGAGTCTCACGGGGGATGTGCGTGAGGGGAATCGAATCGATCTTAGGCTCAAAGAGGCAATCTCTCAAGGATTTGAACGCGCTCTAGTTCCCCAAAAACCGCAACAGCCCTTGGGAATTAAATGCTTTGAGGTGAACGAGGTGACCAAAGTGATTGATTGGATGTGACTTCACGGAGGTTTCACATTGGGGCTTTACAATGGGGATTGAAATTCAATCACAAGGAGCATCCAATGAAAAAGTTAACAACCCTATGCCTTGGAAGTCTTTTGGCTTTCTCTACCCTTATGGCGGCCGATTTCTCTAAAAAGAGCAATGCTGAGCTTCAATCTATGGCGGGGAGCGTCGCTCCTAAAGAGGTTTTGGATTTTAAATCTGAAATCCATAAACGAACTCAAAAGATGACGGTGGCTGAGGCGCGAACCTTCCATCAAGGAATGCAGAAAGCCATGCAAGAGAAGATGAGCAAGATGACCATGGAAGAGGCGCAAAAATATCACAATGAAGTGCGCCTTGAGGTGCAAAAGCAACTCGATTCCATGACCGTAGAAGAGGCTCAAAAACGAGGTTTTCTAGGGGGAATGATGGGCGGTGGTATGGCCATGATGGGTGGAGCGCCTATGATGGGCGGCAAACAAGGTCATGGGCACAAAGGTGGAATGAAGGGACAAGGTACGGGCTATCCTTGCATGATGATGCCCCCCTCCTGAGGTCAGTAACTAAAACTCGTGAAATCTTGGGGGTGGAATTTGGCGGTTAGAATCCTCGTGGTCGAAGATGACCCTCTGCTAGGGGAGATGATGGAGGAGTTTTTGAGTGAGCAAGAGTTTGAAATCACTCTTGCCTCAAACGCCAAAGAAGCCCTCGATTTGGCCTATGAGAGGCCTTTTGATCTTTGGATTTTAGATGTGAAACTCCCTGGCGGGGATGGGTTTAGCCTGCTTAAAAGCCTTCGAGAGGCTGGCAAAACCACCCCCGCTATCTACACCACCTCGCTCCACACCCTCCAAGACCTAGAGAGTGGCTATGAGAGCGGATGTGATGACTATCTCAAAAAACCTTTTGAGCTCAAAGAGCTTCTGGTGCGCATCAAAGCGTTGCTCAAGCGCCGCTTTGCTCACAAACAGGAAGAGTTTGAAGAGCTTGGAGGGGGATGGAGATTCTGCCTAGGGAGCAAACGGCTCTATCAAGGTGAGGATCTCTATTCTCTAGCCTCCAAGGAGATCGAGCTTTTGAGTCTCTTCCTCCAAAATAAAAATCGGCTCCTCTCTCATGAGGAGATTTTCGATCGGCTCTGGAGCTATGGGGAGAGTCCTAGTGAGATGAGCCTTCGCGCCTATGTCAAAAATCTTCGCAAAATCCTTGGCAAAGAGAGAATCCTCAACCAAAGGGGAGAAGGGTATCTCTATGTCGGATAACTCTAGGGGCGTCATTGCCAAAATATTAGCCCTCTACCTAATCACTTCAGGAATCTCTCTTTTGCTCTTCTTGGGGCTCTTTTATGCCAAGCAAGAGGAGTTGTTGTTATTGGAGGGAGCGGAGAGGCTTAAAGAGGCTCGTGGCGCCATCTTTGTCACGCTCAGAGAGAGGGGCGTGGAGGGATTAGCCCCTTTGAGTGAGGATTTGGGACTCAAAATGGCTCTTTTGCATCCCACCAAAGGAATCCTCTACTCCAATCTCAAAGAGATTCCCCTATTTGAGCGCGAAGGATTACAGGAGCGCTCAGGCAAGGTCTATCTTCACCTCCGATTCCCTTTGGGACGCGAGGGGATGATGAAGGGAGGGGGAAGACATCATGACGAGATGGTGGAGCGCTTTCGTAGGGGAGCGGGAGAGGCGGTCTTGATTTTGGAGGGGGAGGATATTCAAAGGGCTCTCCTTTGGCTTAGATGGAAGCTTTTAGGTGTCTTTTTGGGCGCATTAGTGATGATTGGTGCTGTGGCCTATTTCCTTGTGAAGCTCTCTTTGCGACCCCTCCATGAGAAGATTGAGACGCTCAATCGATTCATCAAAGATTCCACGCATGAGATCAATACTCCTTTGAGCGTGATCATGATGAGCATTGAAACGATGGAGCGCGAAGGACTCTCGGCTAAAAACGAGAAGAAGATTCGTAATATTGAGCTAGCCGCCAAAAGCCTCTCGCATCTTTATGAAGATCTAGTCTGTCTCAACTTTCCTCACGCCATTCCTCAACACCGTGAAGAGATTTTCATGGAAGGGCTATTGAGAGAGCGCGTGGATTACTTTGCACCCTTTGCCTCTAGGCGTCAAGTGCGATTCTCCTTAGAGATTGCCCCTGCGACCTTAAGAGGAAATCGATATAAAATTTGTCGCATGATGGATAATCTCATCTCCAATGCGATTAAATACACTGGAGCTGGAGGGGAGATTACGCTTAGGCTCTCGAGTGGAAAATTAGAGATTATCGATGAGGGAGAGGGGATGAGCCAAGAGGAGCGCTCCAAAATGTTTGAGCGATACACACGGTTTAATCGTGATCAGGGTGGCTTTGGCATCGGGCTCTCCCTTGTGAGGGAGGTCTGCTTGGAGCATCAAATCTCGCTAGATTGCGAAAGCGAAAAAGGAAAAGGAACCAAATTCACCCTAGCATGGGAAGAGGAGAAAAACAATGGTTAGAAAAGTGACTTCACTAGTGATGTTGTGGTCGTTTATCGCTCTCACTTACACAGGAATCGGGCTCTATGTGGCTCCGCATGGGAGGACATCAGGTTGGATCGCTTGGAGCTTTTTGGGGCTGGATAAGAAGGGACACGCCGAGATTCATACCACCTTCATGGTGCTATTCTTCGTGGCTACTTTTTTGCACCTCTACTACAATTGGCGCCCCTTTATTGGCTATCTCAAGAATCTGAGCCGGCGCGTGGTGATTCTCACTAAAGAGATGCTCATTGCGACGGGAATTTCCCTCCTTTTTGTGTGGGGCACGCTCGCTGGATGGCATCCTTTTAGCGATGTAGTGGAGCTTGGAGCGACCCTTAAAGAAGGATGGGAGAAGAGCTATATGCAACCCCCTTTTAATCGCGCCGAAGCCCTTCCCCTCAAACAGCTTGCCACTAGGGCTAAACTAGAGCTCTCTAGTGCTCTAGAGAGTTTGGAGGCATCAGGCTACAAGGCTTCTGGAGAGGAGAGCCTTGAAGAGATTGGCTTGCGATACAAAGTGGCTCCCGCGAAGCTTTTTGAGATCATCAAAAAGGGAGAGGCTAAGGGGCAATGATTCCACTAGGGGAGCGATTAGCGGCATGGAGGATGGTCGTGCGGTGTTCTCTGGCGTAGTAGCCCAGCAAAAGGCGTTGCAAGGCGGGTTCGATGCTTGGATAAAACCAAGCGTTGTTGCTCCCCACGACCATAAACTGAGGCGAGCCCTCATAAAGAATCGCACTAGTGGCCTCATAGCAGATTGCATTGCGAAGCTTCACCCCATGGAGCTCAAAATCCACAGGCTTAGAAGCGCTCGCCCTATAGTCCTGTGCCCCGCCAAAAAAGAGCCGATTGAGAGGTTTGACCAGAAAGTCTGGCAGGGGAATCTTCTCTCCAAAAGGGACTAAGACGATCTTATCGGCCACTTCGATTCGGCCTTGGTGAAAAAAGTAGGTGGAGTTATAAATCTCTCCCTCCTCCGCCCTTAGTGCACCCGTGATGATAGCGATCTCTTGGCTCTTTTGCGCCAGATGCTCCAAAACCCAATCCTCCTTGTTAAGAAGCAAAGGGAAAGCGGTCTCAGGAAAGAGAATGAGTGCCTTTCCTTCTAAAATCGCTGCGTCGATTCTCTTTAGATTCTCTTCAATGATTCTAGCTCTCGCCTCCCTCTCCCAACGAATCTCTTGGGGGATGTGCGTCTCAATGATCTCCACCTCAAAAGGGGGCAAAGAAGGCGAGAAGGGCTTGGAGTAGAGGGTGAAGGGGAGCAGAAGAAGGGGGAGGGGCTTGAGCCATCTTTGAGGCAAAAGCCAAAAAAGGCTAAGCGAGAGGAGAATGAGCCCAAAGGAGAGCTTTGAACTATCCAAGAGGCTAGGAACAAGCATCACCTCAGGCACCATCCAGTCAAATCCAAAGGGTTGCACATGACTCAAAAGCCAAAGCAAGAGGGCTCGAACCAAGGGATTTTTGAGGTAGAGAGCCATCGAAAAGAGCACCCCATAGACTCCCCCGATTCCCAAAAGAATGAAGGGGATGAGGTAGGTGAGCTCATAGTAGCGAAAGCTAAGTGCCATCCAATAAAACCACGCGATTCCGACCCAAAAGCCAAAGGCAAACCCCGATTCTCTGGGGAGTTTGAGATAGAAGGCGAGGGCTAGGAGGGCAAGAAGGGAGTAGAGGAGGGGCGAGGTGATTCCAAAGTGATGGAGATAGATAAAAAGAGAAAAGAGAATCGCACCAAAGAGTGCGATTCCTAGGCTTTTGGGGCGAAAATCACCGAAAATTGCCAAAATGGAGCGGAACTTCAAACTCTAACTTCCTTAAGTGGGTGATGACTGCTTGGAGATCATCAATATTTTTGGACTTAACCCGAATCTCATCCCCTTGGATGGCGGTCTGGACTTTGAATTTTTGATCTTTGATGATCTGCACGATCTCTTTGGCGATCTCTTGGTTGAGCGTGTCGTTGATGGTGTAGATCACTCTCACGCTCCCGCCTGTAGCGCTCTCTTTGCGACTCTTTTTGAGGCATTTGATGGGGAGCTCTCGCTTGATGAGTTTGCTATGGAGCACGTCTTTGATTGCATCGATTTTGTTGTCGCTGCTGGCGTGCAGAGTGAGCGTCTTCTCTTTTTCATTGAGGGTGAGCTCTTTGAATTTATCCTCTTTGAAGTCAAAGCGGGTGGAGATTTCGCGCTGGGTTTGATCAAGAGCGTTTTTAAACTCTTGTATGTCGAGTTTGGCGGAGATGTCAAAGATGTGTTCTTTGGCGGCCATGCTAGACTCCTTGAGAGCGGTTTTTTGTGTCAAAAGCTTGATTTTATCATAAAACATTTTAGGATAGATGTAGTAGAATCGCCCCTATCACCTTTTTTATCTTCTTCATAAAGCGGGTTAATGGAAGGAATCAATTATATCGACATTGTCGTGTTGGCATTAGTGGTCTTGCTCGGTCTCAAGGGAATCGTCAATGGCTTCATTCGTGAATTTTTTGGGCTGAGCGGGATCATCGGCGGCGTCTATGTCGCCTCTCGATACGCCGATTCCATGGGAATGTGGGTGAGCAAGAATCTCTACGCTTTTGAAAATCAGGCTGCCATCTCCTTGGCGGGATTCGTGCTGATTCTTGCCTCAGTCTGGATTGCTTCGCTGATTTTTGCCGAGATTGTCGTGAGGCTAGTGAAGCTGAGCGCTCTTGGCACGGTGGATCGGATATTTGGTTTTATCTTTGCTTCGGGGAAGATTTTTATGATCTTCTCCATCATTGCCTACGCCCTCTCTAGCGTGGAGATCGTCAGCTCTAATTTGAAGCGCTACACTGATACAAGTTTTGTCTACCCCCTTCTAGTGAAGGCAGGCGGAGAGGTGGTGAAAATCGATTCGGTGAGCTCTTTGACTCAAAAAGTCCAAGAGAGCGAGCTTCCCACATTGGATGAGCCCAAAAGCGCGAATTAGCATTTGATCACAAAGGATTGAATTTTGTTTTTTTCTAATCAGTATATCAAGCAGAGAATCCAAAAAGGGGAGGAGCTAAGGGAGCTTGGACGCAACCCCTATGATAATCAACTCATGCGCACTCTCACCCATGCGCAATTTTTGCAAAAGTTTGAGGCGCTTAAGAGCTTAGAGAGTGAAGAGAAGCGCGATGAAAGCGCCAAAGAGAGCATCGCGGGTCGGATTAAATTTCTTCGTCATATGGGAAAGGCGGCCTTTGCTAAAATTGAGGATGAGAGCGGAATCCTTCAGATTTACTTCTCCCAAAATGAGCTTGGCGAAGATTTTAAGATGCTCAAAAAGCTGGCCGAGGTGGGTGATATTGTGGCGGTGAGTGGCTTTCCTTTTGTCACCAAAACGGGCGAATTGAGCCTCCATGCGTTGGAGATGAAGATTCTCACCAAAGCCATCGTTCCTCTGCCTGAGAAGTATCATGGGCTCGTGGATGTAGAGCTTCGCTATCGTCAGCGCTATCTTGACCTCATTATGAACCCTGAGGTCAAAGAGACCTTCAAGCTCCGCAGTCAAGTCGTCTCTAGTGTGCGAAGATTCTTTGAGGAGAGGGGATTCTTGGAGGTGGAGACTCCCATGATGCACCCCATTCCTGGTGGCGCCAATGCCAAGCCCTTCATCACGCACCACAACGCCCTAGGGGTTGATAGGTATCTAAGAATCGCTCCAGAGCTCTACCTTAAACGCCTTGTCGTGGGGGGGTTTGAGGCGGTTTTTGAGATCAATCGAAACTTCCGTAATGAGGGGATGGATCACTCTCATAACCCTGAATTCACTATGATTGAATTCTATTGGGCCTACAAAACCTATCACGAGTTGATGAGCCTCACCGAGGAGCTTTTTGGCTACCTCTTTGAGCGCTTGGGCTTGCCCAAGATTCTTCCCCATGGTGAGGAGATGATCGACTTCTCCCTTCCCTTTAGGAGGATTCCCTACAAGAAAGCGCTTCATGAGATCGGAGGGGTGCCTTTGGAGGTGATCGAGGAGAAGGAGAAGCTTCGAGCCTATTTGATCGAAAAAGGGGTGAGGCTAGAGGGCGAGATGGGAATTGGAAAGCTTCAGGCGGAGGCGTTTGATGCCTTTGTTGAGGAGAAGCTTATCAACCCCACTTTCATCACTGAATTCCCCATCGAGATCAGTCCACTAGCTAGAAGAAGTGATGAGAATCCCCAAATTGCTGATCGTTTTGAGCTTTTCATCGGCAAAAAAGAGATCAGTAATGGCTTTAGCGAGCTTAATGATCCCCTTGATCAGCTTGAGCGTTTCAAGGCGCAGGTGGCGGCCAAGAATGCGGGTGATGAAGAGGCTCAACATATGGATGAAGACTATGTTTGGGCTCTAGGACATGGACTGCCTCCCACGGCGGGAGAGGGGATCGGGATCGATCGCCTTGTGATGTTGCTCACCAATAACCGCTCCATTAAGGATGTAATCCTATTCCCTGCGCTCAAAGTTCAAAAGAGCGACTACACCATTTTGAAGGAAGAAGAAGCATGAATTACGCACTAGAAACCAATGACAAAGAGATTTTTGACCTCATTCATGAAGAGCTTGATCGACAAAACACCCACCTTGAGATGATTGCCAGCGAAAACTTCACCTTTCCTGCGGTCATGGAGGCGATGGGGAGCGTGCTCACTAATAAGTATGCTGAGGGCTATCCCTATAAGCGCTATTACGGCGGTTGTGAGTTTGTTGATAGAGTCGAAGAGATTGCGATTGAGCGAGCCAAGAAGCTCTTTGGATGTGGTTTTGCCAATGTTCAGCCCCACGCGGGGAGCCAAGCCAATGTCGCAGTCTATAATGCTCTACTTAAGCCCTACGACAAAATTTTGGGAATGGATCTAAGCCATGGGGGACATCTCACGCATGGAGCCAAAGTGAGTGTGACGGGTCAGACCTATCAGAGCTTCTTTTATGGGGTGGAGCTGGATGGCTATATCAACTATGACAAGGTTGAAGAGATCGCTAAAATCGTGAAACCTCAGATGATTGTCTGCGGATTTAGTGCCTATGCCAGGGAGCTTGATTTCAAACGATTCCGAGAGATTGCCGATAGCGTGGGCGCTCTGCTCTTGGGTGATGTGGCGCATGTGGCGGGATTGATTGTGGCGGGTGAGTATCCCAATCCCTTCCCCCACTGCCATATTGTCACCACCACCACCCACAAGACGCTTCGAGGACCTAGGGGTGGGATGATTCTCACCAACGACGAAGAGATCGCCAAGAAGATTGACAAGGCGGTATTCCCTGGAATGCAAGGGGGGCCTTTGATGCATGTGATTGCAGCCAAGGCGGTGGGCTTTGGAGAGAATCTTAAGCCTGAGTGGAAAGAGTATGCCAAGCAGGTCAAAGCCAATGCCAAAGTGCTCGCTAAAGTGCTCATGGCCAGAGGCTACACGCTCGTGAGTGGAGGCACAGATAATCATTTGATTCTAGTCTCTCTGCTGGACAAAGAGTTTAGCGGCAAAGATGCCGACAGGGCACTAGGCGAGGCAGGAATCACGGTCAACAAAAACACCGTTCCTGGAGAGACTCGAAGTCCTTTTGTGACCAGCGGAGTGAGAATCGGAAGCGCCGCGCTTACCGCTAGGGGCATGAGAGAGAAGGAGTTTGAGTTCATTGCAACCAAAATTGCCGATGTTCTAGATGATGTCAATAACGCCGCTAAACACGCGGAGATCAAAAAAGAGATCGCTGAGTTTGCCAAGGGATTCCCTGTCTACACCAAGGCTATTTTTTAAGCAAGGGATTGAAAATTTACTTTAAGGGGGCGTGGGCATTCAATGGTTAGCGAAATGGATTTGAAACTCATCAAAATGATCGAATCTCACTATTGGGTCAAAAAAGAGGGAATCGGTCAAAGAGTGCTCTTTAATGGGCGCACTTTTTACAACAAATTCGAGCGCGTGGATGCCCCCTTGACGCGAAGCGTGATCGCACAACACCTCAAGGGTGAGATCACGGTCGCCCACTCCCTTATCAATGATCGAGACAAGGTTGAAAATATTGTCATCGACTACAACGGACGCAACACGGAACGATTTTGGCATAGGGCTCAGTTGTTGCTTAGAGAGGAGGGCTTTATGAACTTCACCGCCTACAACTCTAGAACTCCAGGGAGATTGCACCTCTATATCCACAAAGGGCACACAACCTTACAAGAGGCTTATCAGCTGGGCAAAATGCTCTCCATGAAGCTCTCCCAAAAGATGCCAACAGAGTGGAGGATGTTCCCCAATCAAGAGTTGCCGCGAGAGTTTAATATTTTAGCCATCCCCTATGAGGTCTACGCCAAAGAGCGTGGGGCTTCATGGGTAAGACACATGTGAGAATCTTTGGACAAAGGAGAAGATGATGGAAGAGAAAAAAGAGTTAGGTGATATTCTCATTGGAGATGAAGAGGCACTCAAGTCGACGCAGTCCAAAAAGATGATTCTAGTCGCCGCCGCTGCGGTGGTGCTCTTTTTGATGGTGATTTTCTCTATCTATGCCCTCACGCGCGAAGAGGAGAAGAAGCCTGCTCCTATTCAAAGTAGCGCTCTGGAGAAGGCTGACCAAAACGTTCCCCTTGCCCAAGGGGCAGCCGAGGAGAATCGATTCCAGCAGGTTCCTTTGCAGTCTGAAGAGAATCTCAGTAGTGATGATAAGTTTGAGAGAATCGTCAAGGAGATTAAAGCCAAGCAGTCCGCTGGAGCGACGCTTCCTACCCCTCCTAGTGAGGCTGCCCCTCTTCTCCCTAAGTCTGTTGAGCCCAAGAGGGAAGAGCCCAAGCCTGCTACGGCTCCAGCCACCGCACCCAAGAGCTCTGGCGCAACCCACCCCAAAAGTGCAGCAGATGCTTTTAAGAGCGTAGGAAGTGCCCCTGCAACCTCCAAGAGTGTCTCAGGGGGAGACCTTCCCAAGGGGCTTTATGTGCAAGTGGGCTCTTTCTCGAAATTTTCACCCACAAGCGCATTTGCTCAGAAAATCGAGCAGAATCGATTCGCCTATAAGACCCAGCGCGAGGTGGTGAATGGCAATGAGATCGTTCGCGTGCTCATTGGGCCCTACGCTAGCCGTGCCGAGGCCAATAATGCGCTTAGGGATGCGAGGGAGAAGATCGAGCCCAAAGCCTTCATCAAGCAAGTGGATTGATCACTCCATGGAGATTTTTCACGAAAGACTCTTGGTCGATCAGCTCACTCCCGTCTCTCTTTATGCAAAATTGCGTGAATTTTTTGCGGGAGAGACCACTTTTTTGTTCGAGAGCGCCGCTAGCAGTAGCGAGAGTGGGACTCACAGCTTTATCATCATCGGAGCCAAAGAAGAGGTAATCTCTCAAGGGGGCGAGAGTTTTTATATCGATTCTAAAGGGAATCGCCAAAACATCGGCGCTAATCCCTTCCCTTTTCTCAAAGAGTACTACGCGAGATTGGACCAGAGTGCCTATCGGGCGTGGGGTGAAGAGAATGGCGTGGGATTTGTGGATGGATTTATCGGCTATATCGGTTATGATATCGTCAAATTTTTTGAGCCCTGCCTCAAAGAGGCGATGGATGCGCTAGAGGATCAGACTAAGATTCCCGATATGAGATTGATTCGCCCTCGATGGATCTTCTGCTACTCCCACAAAAACGCTCATCTGAGTATGCTCACCCAAGATCCCCAAGAGGCAAAACGCTTTGAAGCGCTCAAAAGCACACTTCACTCCAAGGAGCCCTTTAGAGAGCTGCTTCCGCTCAAAAATGCTAAATCTGGCTCTTTCTATCATGATAAAGAGCGATTCTTTGGGATGGTGGATGAGTCGTTGGAGCGTATTCGATCAGGAGATGTGTTTCAGATTCTCATCTCTAACCGTTATATCCAAGAGGCAGAGATCGATCCTTTTAGTTTCTATCGAATCTTGCGCGGCAAAAACCCCTCTCCCTATCTCTTTTTACTCGAATTTCCAGATTTTGCCATCGCGGGAAGCTCGCCTGAGGTGATGGTGCGTCTGCAGGAGAATTCGATTCTTTTGCGCCCTATTGCAGGAACGAGAAAACGGGGTAAAAATCGCCTGCGCGATAGAGAGCTGGAGCTGGAGCTCAAAAGTGACACTAAAGAGTGTGCTGAACACGTGATGCTCATTGACTTAGGGCGAAATGATGTGGGTCGAGTCGCCAAATCAGGAAGCGTGAAGGTGGGAGAGGTGATGAGAATCGAGCGCTATTCCCATGTCATGCATATGGTGAGCGATGTGGAGGGGGAACTAAAAGAGGGCAAAGATATGTTTGACCTCTTTGCCGCAACCTTCACGGCGGGCACCATGACGGGAGCCCCCAAAATCAAGGCAATGGAGATCATTGCAGAGCTAGAGGGACTCAAGAGAGGATTTTATAGCGGTGCGGTGGGGTATTTCGGCTTTAGCGGAGACATGGATAGCGCGATTACGATTCGCACTGCCCTGATCAAGCCTGATAAGATATTCCTCCAAGCAGGGGCTGGAATCGTCGCTGACAGTCAAAAAGAGTTGGAGCACCTTGAGGTGACCAACAAGCTAGGCGCCCTCACTAGCACCCTCCAAGAGCTCGCTAAGCTCTAAAAGTCTCTTCTTAAAAGCAGCTCGCCTCAATTTTGGAGGTGAGCGCTCCTTCATAGTTTAAATTATCCACCGTGTATTGAAAAGTGAGGCTCTCTCTAGGAAAGAGAGGTCGTAGAATCGTCTCTTTTTTAACCACCAAAGGCTTCAGGCGATAGCGGATCTCATCCATGGGCTTTGAGCTAGGGGGGGCGAGTTTGATGGTCACCACACAACCTCTAAAGGTTCGAGAGCTTTGGTTAGTGATGACTCCATCGACAAAGAAGGCTTCCGTGAAAGAGAGGCGCTGGTTGAATCCTAGGTTTATTTCGATGGGGTGAAAAACCTTTTTCATGGCCATCTCTACTATCCAAGGCGAAGAACCCAGGAGGGAAAAGGCAATACCAATGGGTAAAAAAGCCCATCCTCCTCGATCTTTAATAAGAATCCCTAGCACAAAAAAGAGGATGAAGAGGATGAGGATGAAAGCCAAAAGGAGCATCTCAATGAGAGAGAGGCGCATGGCGTAAGGGGTGAAGAGTGCGATATAGTCGCCTAGCTTCTCCATGAAGGGTTAGGAATCCTTCCTCGAATTCTTCTCGGCGATTCCGCTCACCCCTTGACGCCGCTGCAGCTCTTGCTTGATTTTATCAGGATGAATACCTCTAAAGGCCAAGCCCACAAGCGCATGATAGAGAAGATCGGCGGCCTCATAGACGATCTCGCTTTCGCTAGAATCTTTGATCGCAAAGCTTAGCTCGGCGGCCTCTTCGACGATCTTTTTGCCGATAGTGTTTTCACCTTTGGAGAAGAGTTTGGCGGTGTAGGAGCTTTGAGGGTCGGCTCCTTGGCGAGCGAGGAGTTCGTGGTAGAGGCGATCCACCACTCCATAGAGCGCACTGGTATCGGGAGCCTCAGAAGTGAGAGAGAGGGAGGAATCGAGCTCCACTTTTTGGAAAAAGCAGCTCTTTCGCCCTGTGTGGCAGGCGACTCCGACCTGTTCAACTTGGAGCAGAATCGTATCGCTATCACAGTCAAGGAAGATCTCATGGATCTTTTGGATGTGTCCACTGCTCTCGCCCTTTTTCCAGATTCTTCCTTTGGAGCGCGAAAAGTAGTGAGCCACTTGGGTGGAGAGGGTGAGGTTTAGCGCCTCTTGGTTCATGTAGGCTAGCATCAAAACCTCCCCGCTTCCCCTCTCTTGGACAATGGCGGGGAGAAGAGGGTGCTTCTCCCAGTCGATTCCATCAAGAAGCGTGTTCACTCTTTCACTCTCCCTTGGAAGAGGATTTTTGGCGATCTTTGGTGTCTAGCCAAAGATTGGGAGTGGAGCCTCCAGGGGTGAGGAAGATTTTAGCATCCTGATTGACTTTGAGGGCTTCATTGAATCTGCCTTGGACTTCGATTTGGCGAAGCTCAAGCAGTCTGGCGCTGAGACTCTCGGCGATGGATTTGTTGGCTTTGGATTGAGCCTCTGCCTCAATGAGGGTTGCATCGGCTAGACCTTGAGCGTTGATTCTCTTGGCGTCCGCTTCACCCTTGGCTAAAGCCACCTGCTTCTCCGCCTCTTGTCTGGCACGCTCTACTTCATATCTTGTTCGTTCCGCCTCTTGTCTGGCCACTTGAACGCGTTCGATTTGCTCTTTAATCTTCACGGGCAAAACGATCTCTCGTAGCTGGATAGAGCTTAGCTGAACGGGTGAATTGTCAAGTCTATCGACATTCTCGCGGACGAGAGTGTCAATCATATCAGCGATCTCATTTCGTCTAGTGGGGAGCTCTTCAGCGGGGAATCGACCCACCACATTACGCACCACATCGCGCACCACGGGATTGATGATCTTCTGCTCCCAAGTGAGTCCCCATGTAGCGATCGTCTGAGGAGCGCCTAGGGGGTTTAGCTTGTATTGGACGGTGATCTCAATGGAGACGGGAAGACCTCTAGCATCAAGCACGGAGATGGCATCATTGGAGAGGATACCTTCGCTTCGCCCTCTAATTCCCATATCTTCGGTGCTAGAGAAGTTGATGATTCGGACTTTGGTGTCCACCAAAATAATCTTTTGGAGTACAGGAATAAAGAAGTGGAGGCCAGGCTGAAGCGGGATGTTGTCAAATTTACCTGCGGTTACCTTGATACCCACTTCACCTGAATTGATAATCGTGAAAGGCTTGGTGAGGGCAATAAGGACGATGGCAATAATGAGCGCATAGATAAATCCCGCTTTTTTACCCATTCCTTTGAAGAGGTCAGGGGTTTGAAAGGGGGGCTGGAAGCCACCACCACCGCCTCCTCCACCAAAACCGCCGCCTTTGCCTTTGCCTTCAGAATCGTTACGATCCTCGCCTCGGTTTTCATCGGGGTTAAAGGTGCGATTCTTTTTTCGCAAATGTTCGTTTAGGTCGATGGGCATGATTCTCCTTTGAATTTATTGGATATAGGCGAGATATTTGGCGAACTTTGGATCTCGTCCGTTCACCACATCAAAATAGGTTTTTTGCAAGAGGGTCGTGAGGGGCCCTCGTCTTCCTTCTCCGATGATTCGGAAGTCAAGTTCCCGCACGGGAGTGACCTCGGCGGCCGTGCCAGTGAAGAAGGCTTCATCGGCGATATAGACCTCATCTCGTGTGATTCTTCTCTCAATCACCTCGTAGCCAAGGCTTCGAGCAAGTTCGATCACCGTGGCTTGGGTGATGCTCTCTAGAGAGTTATCATGGGGCGGAGTGATGATCACGCCATCGCGCACGATGAAGAAGCACTCCCCGCTTCCCTCGGCCACAAAGCCGTTGTCATCCACGAGCAAAGCCTCTTCAAATCCACAAGAGATCGCCTCATATTTGGCCATCTGGGAGTTGAGATAGTTGGCACTCGCCTTGGCCTTTCCAAAGCTTGATTTGATAGAGTTTCGCACAAACGAGGAGGTTTTGACTCTAATTCCCTTCTCTAATCCCTCATCGCCTAAATAGGCGCCCCACTCCCAAGCGGCAATAGCCACGTTTACGGGAGCTTTTTTATGGTAGACCCCCATCACGCCATATCCGAGGAAGATGATGGGGCGAAGATAGACATTTCCCTCAAAGGTATTGTGGCGCAGAAGCTCCACTTGGGCTTTCTCTAGCTCCTCTTGAGTGTAGGGGCAGTCGATAGCGACAATTTTAGCGGAATTGAGAAGTCGCTTGGTGTGATCTTGGAGGCGAAAAATCGCCAATCCTTTGTCTGTCTTGTAGGCTCGAGTGCCCTCAAAAACGCCGTTTCCGTAGTGAAGGGTGTGGGAAAGGACATGGATTTTGGCCTCATGCCAAGGGATAAGCTTCCCATCCATCCAAATAAATTGCGATTCTTTCATGCTGGCTGACTCCAAATGTTGGCGTAAAATGGGGTTATTTTATCCAAGCTAAGATAAAACTAGAACCTATTGCATGAATATTCTTCAGGCGCACTAGTTTAAAAAGAGAGAAGGAGAGGGGAGGGAGAGAGTGCTAAACAAATCAAGCCCAAAAGCAGAAGCACCCCAAAAAAAGGGGCTCCTGCAAGGACTAAGAGATGATCTCTTTGAGGGCTTTCTCTAGGGTTGGGTACTCAAACTCAAACCCTGCCTGAAGGAGGCGTTCGGGAATGGCGGCTTGACCATCGCTTAACACCTTCGCCCCCTCTCCAAAGAGAATCTGAAGCGCCCACAAGGGCACAGGGAGTAGAGTGGGGCGATGGATGAGTGAACCATAGAGCTTGGTGAAGGCTTCGTTGGTGGTGGGGCTGGGGGCAGTGAGATTGTAGATGCCAGAGAGAGAGGGGGTACTCCATGCAAACTCCATGGCTTTGGCAATGTCATGGAGGTGAATCCACGAAAATTTCTGCTTTCCATCGCCAATCACCCCTCCAAGCCCTAGAGAAAAGGGGAGGCGAAGCTTCTCCATCATTCCGCCCCCCTTTCCAAGAACCACTCCAAAGCGGAAGACTACCGTCCTTATTCCTAAATCTTGGGCTTTGAGCGCCTCTTCTTCCCAATCTTTAGCGAGTTTGCCAAGAAAATCTTGAGCCAAAGCCAAATCGCCCTCAGCGTAGGTGCCTTGATTATCATAGATTCCAATAGCAGAAGTGGAGGTGAAGAGAGAGGGCTTGGTGGGGCACTCCTTTAGGGCTAGGAGGAGGGAGCGTGTAGTCTCGATTCGGCTGGAATAGAGGACTTTTTTGTAGCTTTCGCTCCATTTGGCGATGATAGGAGCGCCTGCTAGGTTGATGATCCAATCAACCCCCTCAAGCAAGGAAGAGAGCTTAGTTGGATCGCTAAGCTCTCGCCTCCCCAAGGGGAGAAGGGTGTGGGAGCCGCCAAATTGGGAGGAGAGGTGGCTTCCGACAAAGCCTGAGGCTCCAGTGATGGCGATTTTCATATTAGAACTCCTTCAGGTCATCGGCATCCAAAGGGAAAATCTCATCCTCTTTGGAACGGCGCTCCTTTTTGGGGAAAGAGGGAACGCTTCGTTTGAGCTCAGTCTTAGCGTGAGGAATCTGTTTGAGCTTGGGGCTTATAGAGGAGGAGGGCTTGGTGGGGGCGGCCTTAGTGTGAGTGGTGAAGAGATTATCCATGGCTAGCCCCACGATCTTGGCGATATTTTGGGTGCTCTGCATCATAGCGATGGCCTGAGCGTTGAGCTCTTCGGCAGCCGCCGCGGCTTCTTCAGAATTGGCGGCATTTTGCTGGGTGACTTGATCAACCTGGCCCATAGCCGTGGCGATCTGATTCATCCCCTCGGCCTGTTCTCTGATGGAGATAGAGATCTCACCGATGAGATCGGAGGTCTTTTTCACCTTATCAAGAATCTCAGTGAAGCTCTCATTGGTCTCTTTGGCAATCTGATTCCCGCCCTTGATTTCCTCGATCGCATCCTCAATAATGGCGGCGGTCTCTTTGGCGGCTTCAGCGCTTCTTTGGGCGAGATTCTTCACTTCATCAGCGACCACGGCAAAGCCCAAGCCGTGCTCACCTGCTCTGGCGGCTTCAACGGCTGCATTGAGGGCAAGAAGATTGGTTTGGAAAGCAATCTCGTCAATGGTCTTGATGATTTTGGCGATTTTTTGACTCGAATCGGTGATTTTATTCATCGCGACCATGAGCTGTTGGACTCGCTCATTGCCTCGCTTGGCCGATTCGTTGGCCGATTTGGCAAGCATATCAGCCTCTTTGCCATTCTCAGCATTTTGGTTGTTGATGGCGGTGCTCTCTTCAATCGTAGCGCTCACCTGCTCCACGGCGCTTGCCTGTTCACTAGAGCCTTCGGCTAGCGAGGTCGAAGAATCAGCGATTTGATCGGAGGCACTGACCACCTGAGAGTTGGCGTCGCTGATGGTGCGGACGGCTTCGATGATGGGTTTGGTGATGCTTCGGACAATAAAGAAGCTTAAGGCTATGCCAAGGAGGATGGCGATCACTAGGCCAAAGATCATAATGCTCGAAGCCACCGTGAGGGAGCTGGCGGTCTCGTTGCTTAAGCTGGTGGTCTCTTGGAGGGATGTGGTCACAATCTCTTCAGAGAGGGTTGCCACTTCATCAGCCAAATTGATCATCACTGTGCGTTCGTTGGTGACCTCTTGGTTGATCACGATAAAATCTCGAATGGCTTGCTCATAGCTTTTGGCCGCACGCTCAATCGTTTCTAGCTGTCTTTGGTTCTCGATTCGGTGGGTGTCTCGCTTTAAGGAATCAAGCAAGCCATAGACGGGGGCAAACTGGGAGGCGGCAGTCTGGAGGACGCTAGGATCTCTAATCACCTGAGCGCGCTGGCCAAGAACTCTGGCGTTGGTGATATAGGCGACCATCTGAGAGATCTCTTGGATTTTTTGGAGGCGGTTTTGGGTTTTATCCCTAGAGGCTCCCTCGCCCAATTCTTGGCGCATGAGTTGGAATTGAGCCTTGGTGTAAGCGTCGATATTTTCGGTCAAGACTCGTGCGCTCTCAACCATGGCGTTATCGGCATTAAAGCGTCTCTGCGCTAGAGCCTCTATCTTTTCGGTGGCTAAGCCAAAACGCTTTACGGCCTCAGAGGCGGTTACCTCCTTTTTGAGAAGCTCAGAGAGATGATATTTTTCACCCAATGCTTTGGCTCCCGCAAGAGCCTTTTGGAGGGCGACAAAACTCTCCTTGGCGCGCTTTAAGTCAGCGGCGTTATCGCCAAGAAGATATCCCCTCATGTGATAGCGCAAAGCGTCGGTTGCGACTAAGACTTGCACCGCCCCGTTGGCTTCGGGCACTTGAATATTAGCCAATTCGTTGGCAATACGCTCGCCACCTTTCATGTTGTAGATTCCGATCATTCCGAGTAGAAGAGTGATGGCAAGAATCAGTCCAAAGCCCAGCTTGATTTTGGCCCCTAGTGTCATATCATTCATAGTGCAGACCCCCTAAAGTGGTGATGTGGTTTGTTTTGTATCTAATGCGAGATCTTCTAATAGAGCCTCGGTTTTGAGTAGGATGACCGCCTTTTGGAGGTGTTGATCCTTGGCGATTCCTTGGGTGAATGTTTCACAAAGGGAGTGGATTGTCCCTTGGGAGAGTATCTCTTCTCCCACTCCTCCAACCTCATCCACGCGATCCACCAAAAGCCCCGCCTCTTTGCCTTGAAGTTTGGCAAGAATCACCACAGGGTGATCATGAAGAGCCTCGTGGGAAAATCCAAGTCGCTTCGCAAGATGGAGAATTGGAATGTTTTTGCCTCGGAGATTCATCATCCCCAAAAAATAGTCGGGAGCTTTGGGCAAGGGGATGCAGTTTTGAAAGCGTACAATCTCCTGAACAAAGGAGATATCCATGCCAAAACGCTCCCCTTCCAAGAAGAAGAACAGGTATCGTTTGGAGTCTGAGAGTTCTCCATGGAGGCTCTTCATAATTCATCCCTTTGTGTGAGCAAGGTGAAGAAATCCAAAAATCATAGCATAAAACCCCCTCAAAAAGGAGTCGAGTGCTAGCTTCCTAGAATCTCTCGATTCCCCTTGCTGTTGGGAGGAGAGAGGAATCCTCGCTTCTCCATCTGCTCAATGAGAGTGGCGGCTTTGTTGTAGCCGATTCCTAGGCGGCGCTGGATGTAGCTGATGGAGGTCTTTTTGTCGCTCAAAATGACTCTTTTAGCCTCTTCATAAAGATCATCCCCGCCCCCCTCATCCATTCCCATGGAGGACTTGCTAAAGCTAGAAGAATCCTCCTCTTCACTCAAAAAGCTCTCATCATATTCGGCCGTGCGTTGGGATTTGAGATACTCGACAATCTCTTCAATCTCCTCTTCGGTGCTCCAAGGAGCGTGCAAGCGCACTAAACCACTAGAACCAGGAGGAGTGAAGAGCATATCCCCTCGCCCGAGAAGCGATTCGGCGCCAAAGCTATCTAGAATCACCTTGGAATCAATCTTTTGACCTACTTTGTAGCTGATTCGAGAGGGGAGATTGGCCTTAATAAGCCCCGTGACAATATCCACGCTGGGGCGCTGAGTGGCAACAATGAGGTGGATTCCGCTAGCGCGTGCCATCTGGGCGAGACGAGCGATGGAGTATTCGACTTCTTTGCCACCCGTCATCATCAAATCCGCCAACTCATCGATGATCACCACGATATAGGGGAAAGGAGCAAAGCCCTCCTTTTGGGCTTTTTCGTTGTAGTTTTCGATATTTTTAGTCTTGGCCTTGCTCATTGCCTCGTAGCGTCTCTCCATCTCAGCGACCGTGTTAGAGAGGGCTGCAATTGCCTTTTTGGGCTGGGTGATCACAGGAGTAAGGAGGTGGGGAATGTCGTTATAGATAGAGAACTCCAGCATTTTGGGGTCAATCATGATGAGTTTGAGATTATCGGGAGAGTTTTTGTAGAGGAGCGAGAGAATCATCGCATTGATTCCTACGCTCTTGCCACTCCCTGTGGTGCCTGCGATGAGCAGGTGAGGAAGCTTTTTGAGATCCGTGATGAAGGGCTTGCCCACGATATCTTTGCCAAGGGCGAGCGTGAGGGGCGAGGCGGATTTTTGAAAGAGCTCACTCTCTAGCACTTCGCGCAAATAGATGGTCTCCACCGTGCTATTAGGAATCTCAATTCCCACGACATCCTTGCCCGGCACAGGAGCTTGGATACGAATCGTTTTGGCCTTAAGCGCCATGGCAAGGTCATCTTCAAGGGTGAGAATCCGCGAGACTTTGACATTGGGCGAGGGGCGAAACTCAAAGGTGGTGACGATGGGGCCTGAGTAGGTGCGAGCGATATCGCCCTCAATTTTGAACATCCGAAGCTTGCCGAGTAGATCTTGAATTTTGCGATCAATCTCAGCCTCATCCACCTCGATTCTCTGCTCTTTAGGCTTTTGGAGGAACTCAAACCGAGGGAGCTTGAAATCTTTGGGCTTTTGAGAATCGCCAAACTCCAGCGAGCGCAAAAGAGCGATATTCTCCTCCAGCTCTTTAATGATCACAGGAGAATCCACGCCTTTGGTCTCCAAGGCGATCGGGGTGGGGGCGACCCAAGGCTCCTCTGCTTTAGCTAAAGAGGGTGATTCTTCGAGGGGGGATTCGGGCTTGAGCTTTGGCTCCAACGGGGGGGCAAGGGGTGCAGGAGTGCTTGGAGTGGGCGTGGAGATACGCGAAGGGCGCATATGAGTCGAGGCTTCGACAATTTTGGCGCTACTGCTGGGTTTTAGGCTCTCGCCCTGCTCTTTGGAGGGGTTTTTGACGAGACGGACAAGCTTGGCGTAGTTGTCTTCGCTTGGAAGCGATTCTTCTGAAGAGAGTGTGGCGTAGTCATCGCCTCTCTCTTCATTTTTGGGTTTACTGGGGGAATTTTGGGGCAGTCCAAGATAGCGCTCAAGGTCGCTTAGAGGAGGATTTGACTCGTTTAAAGGAGCGCTCTTTGGGGGGTTTTGACCCTTTGCTTCTTGGGCTTGATTCTCCTTGGGGGTCACTTTTTTTTTAACGCTTAAAAGTGCACCAAGAGCACTCCAAAAAGAGGCGATGCGGGAGGCAATCGCATGGTAGATCTCATCGGTGCTTTTGTCAAAGAGAATCACTAGCGAGAGGAAAAGAGCGGTGAGGATGAGAATCCAAACTCCAAAAAGACCAATGAGGGGACGAAGCGCCTCTAGCACAATGATGCCGATTTTACCCCTAAAGAGGGGTTCGGCAAAGAGGGCCTGCAAAACCAAAAGGCAAGCAAAAAAGAGGAGGCTCGCAAGAATGAGCTCAAAGCGCCGCAAGGAGAGGGTGCTCTCTTGGTAGAGGCGATAGAGAGGATAGAGGAGCGCTAGCAAATAGAGGTGAGCGATATACCCAAAATAGTGAATGTTGATCTTGGCAAACGTCGTCCCATAGCTTCCCACAAGACCCATGTCTCCGAGCGTGGTGGCGAGACTCAGGAAGATGAGGATGGCGGTGGCCGTGATAAAAACGTATTCTCTTCTAATGACAGAATCCTTTGATGGGGTGGCTTGAAGAAAAATAGGCTGATTAAAAGCGCATTATATCACAGCTTTAGGGCGCTATTATTGGGGCTGGATCTCTGGATTGGATTACCAATTGGAGACACCCATGCAATGGTTAAGGGGTTATAATGGCAGACTTTATCCCCATGAATTTTACGAAGGTAGCCTTGAACATGGATAGCCAATCTTTTGAACAGCACAAGAAGGCGTTGCAAGCCAAAATCGTCGAGCTAAGCGGCTCAATCGTCTCTCACTATGTCGAATTGGTGAGCGCACTAGAAGAGGTTGATGGCGAGCGCCTCAAGCGTCTAGGCGAACAGAGCGGAGCGATCAAGCAGATGGCGGATGATCTTGATTCGATCATTATTTCGGCTATCCCTGAAATTGAGCTCCTTCCTGAGAATCTCCACCGTATGATTGCTTTTTTGAAAATCTCTAACAAGCTTGCCAAGGCCTATGATATTGCCAAAAAATTTGGCAAACGCGTCTCTCCGATGCTGGATAAGGATTTTGCGGGACTTAAAATCTACAAAGATATGCTAGAGCTTGCTAGGAGTTCCCTGAAAACGCTAGAGATCGCCCATCAAGTCTGCCTCAATGAAGGGGTTTTTGATCTAGACACCACTCTCTCAAGGGCGATTGCAGAGGAGAGCCGAAGCGATGATCTTTTCTCGATGATCCACAAAGATATCATCATCAGCAACTACAAAGAGGAGGTCTATGTCAAGGCCTCTATCGAGCTTTTTAATGCAGGAAGACGCTTGGAGCGAGCGGCGGATGTGGCGCTAGATGTTGTGAGGCTGGTCTGCTATATTCGTACAGGCAAAGAGGGCTGAGTAACTTTTATTTCTACATCCACCCCGCTGCAAGGATAGTTTGGCTATAATAACGCATTATGGACTGAATAAGGAATCCTAATGCAGGCAGCCCTGGTGACGATGGGCATCATCTATCTATTTGCGGTTCTGGGGTTTTGGGCGAAAAGGCGTTTTAAAGAGCGTTTTCATGAAGCAACACTGACGCTGGTTGTGGTCTATCTTCTGCACCCATTTTTGGCGTTTTGGGGGCTGACACGTCAAAGTCTTTCCTACGAATCTTTTTCGTTGCCAGTTATCTATTTTGTGATCATCACAGTGGTCTCTTTTCTCTCGCTTGGGCTTGGCAAGATATACCTTCAAGACCCTAAAGATCAATCCATTCTCGCAGTTAATTCGGTGGCTGGAAATGTGGCAAATATTGGGATTCCATTGGTCTTGGCTGTGCTTGGAGAAGAGGGGGTCTATCACGCCAGTCTCTTGACGATCGCGAATATCTTCTATCTTTATACTTTTGGCGTATTCTTTTATTCTAGAGGAAGCTTTTCTCTCAAAGAATCTTTTTTTAATATCTTCAAGCTCCCCGTGATTTGGGCTTCTATGGCGGCAATTTTTGTCAACTATTTTGAGTTACCCATTCCCTCATCGGCTCAAGCGCCTTTACAGATGGGCGCTTATGCGGGACTCGTGATTCAACTTATTTTATTTGGGGCGTATTTGTGCCGTATCGACTTTCAACAAACAAATCAGCAGCTTCTTTGGATGAGCACGGGAATTAAAACATTTGTTTTGCCATTGGCAAGTTGTTTTATTATTGTACTCTTGCCCCTTTCTCCTGTGGCCAAAGTGGTGCTTTTTTTAGAATTAGCGGTTCCGATGGCGGTCAATAATGTGAATCTAGCCTCTTTGTATGATTGCAAGCCCAAACAGGTGGCTATTGGGGTTTTGGCAAGTTCGGTTCTTTTTGCGGTATTGCTACCCCTCTACCTTTGGGTGGCGCATCGTTATATCGGGGATTTTTAGGAGCGATTCTTTTTGGCAAGCTCTAGGGCTTGGATGAGGTTGTCAATTTGAGAGTAGGGGATATGCACTTTCCAGTCGGGCGATTCCTCTTCGCCCCCCAGTGAGATTCCGATGCTCACCACAGACTCGCTATTTTTGCCATAGGGCGCTTCGAGGTGAGAGACGGAGATGATTCCTCGCTTGGTTCCTTCTAGGGGAAAGGAGGCAAGAGGAGTGGATTTCCCACTCATTGAGACTTCTTTAGTTGGTGTTTGAGTGAGGCTTGAAGCTTAAGCCACTCCTTGTGCTCCATGAGGGGAAAACCCGCGTAAGTCTTCTTTCCTTCGATGCTTTTCGAGACACCTCCGCGAGCAGCAATCGTGGCGAAATCACCCACATGGAGGTGTCCTGAGGTGGCGCTTTGGCCTCCAAAGATCACGTTTCTTCCTGTGGTGGTGGAGCCAGCGAGTCCCACTTGGGAGACTACGATTGAATGCTCCCCTAGCACGCAGTTGTGAGCGATTTGAACGAGATTATCGATCTTGGTTCCGCGCTTGATTCGGGTCTCCCCAAAGACGGCTCGATCGATGCAGTTGTTCGCTCCGAGCTCCACATCATCTTCTATCACCACGATCCCATTGTGATGGATTTTGATATGCTCTCCCCGCTCGGTGTGGGCATAGCCAAAGCCATCGCTCCCAATGACGCTGCCTGCATGGATAAAGACACGATTCCCAATTTGTGTGTCGCGATAGATGACCACATTGGGGTAGATGAGACAATCCTCTCCAAGGCACACCCCTTCACCAATCACCGCTCCTGCCATCACAATCGTGCGCTCACCAATCACCGCTCCCTTGCCAATCGTCGCGCTAGGGGCAATCTGGGCACTGGGGGCAATCTGGGGCTCTTGGGCGTTGAGCCCCAAAGGAGGCTTGGCAAAAAGTTTGGAGAGCCGAGCCATATCCAAATAGGGATGGGCGCTCACTAGCGGGGTGCACCCTTGGGGGACCAAGGAGAGGAGCGAGGCTCGGATGAGCACCGCTCCTGCGCGACTCTCTTTTAGGGAAGAGGCATAGCGATCCTGCTCCACAAAACTGATCTCATCGGGGGTCGCCCCCTCTAGGGAGGAGATTCCGACAATCTCTTTCTCGATGGAGGGGAGAGGGAGTTCTAAAAATTGGGCAATCAAGGAGAGCTTCACGCGATTCCTTTGAGGGGGGATTAGAGGCGTTCCATTGCGACCACGCCGCTACGAATCATATCTTTAGGATGAAATCGCTTGATGGCGTGGAGGAAGTGGGTGATGCGCGTGGGGTTATCCGTGGCCATGACGATGACATACTTGTCATTGGTGCTGGTGATCTCCCCGTGATAGGCGCGACAAAGGGCTTCAAGCTCGGCCAGATTGGTCTCTAGAGGGAGCTTGACCATGGCCATCTCCTTCTCAACCATCTCGTTGTGTTCCACGACCGTGAGAACGGGGATGAGCTTATGAAGCTGTTTGATAATCTGCTCCAAAACACGCTCATCCCCATAAGTGGAGATGGTGATTTTGGAGAGATCGCTCTCAGGCAGGGGTGCCACGGTGAGTGATTCGATGTTGTAGCCCCGACCTGCGAAAAGCCCAGAAATCCTAGAGAGGACGCCGTGTTCGTTGATGACGGTGACGGAGATAATTCTTCTAGTTTCCATGACTTAATCCTTATACTCAAGCATCATATTAAAGAGCGACCCGCCACTAGGAACCATTGGCAAAACATTCTCTAAGCGATCGACTTTCACATCAATCATCGTGACGCGTCCAAGCTCAACGGCCTTTAAAAGGGCAGTGTCAAACTCCGCTTTGGTCTCACATCTAAACCCCACTCCGCCAAAAGATTCGGCAAGCTTGACGAAATCGGGCTGGCAAGAGAGATCCGTTTCGGAGTAGCGTTTGTCATAGAAGAAAGTCTGCCACTGTCGCACCATGCCTAGGTAGTTGTTGTTCAAGATGACATTGATGACAGGGATTTGCTTCTCCACAGCGGTCATGAGTTCTTGAATATTCATAAGAATCGAACCATCGCCCGTGATATTGATGGAGACCTTCTCAGGTGAGCCCATCTTTACGCCCATCGCCGCAGGAAATCCAAAGCCCATCGTGCCCAAGCCGCCGCTAGTCATGAATTGTCTAGGGCGAGTGAAAGGGTAGAATTGAGCACTCCACATTTGGTGTTGACCTACATCGGTGGTGATGTTGGCCTGATCACCCAAAAGTTCACCGATTCGCTCAATGACCCATTGGGGCTTGATGGAGAGATTAGAATCCTCATATTTTAGAGGGTGGAGCGCTTTGTATCGATCCAACTGCGTGAGCCACGATTGGGTGGCTTGGGGATTGATATCCTTCAAAAGGGGCAAGAGCTCTTTAAGGACTTCGGAGATGTCGCCTACGATGGGGTAGTTGATCTTGACAATCTTCCCAATGCTGCTTGGGTCAATATCGATATGGATGATCTCAGCGTATTTGGCAAACTCGCTGAGCTTCCCTGTGACGCGGTCATCAAAGCGCGCACCAAGCGCGACGATGAGATCTGATTCGCTCATGGCCATATTGGCGGCATAGGTCCCATGCATCCCTACCATGCCAAGCAAAAGAGGATCGTTGTGCTCCATGGAACCACGCGCCATCAAGGTTTCCACTACGGGAATAGAGGTGGTGTGCGAAAGCTCCCTTAAAAGTCCTGAGGCTTCCGAAGCAATCACGCCTCCGCCGACATAAAGAAGAGGCTTTTTGGCATGCTTGATCGATTCGGCTGCTTTTTTGATCTGTCTAGCGTTCCCGCGATAGGTGGGTTTATAGGTTTTGAGTTTGATCTCTTCAGGGTAGAAAAACTCTCCCATGGTGGCGCTAATATCTTTAGGCAAGTCCACATGAACGGGTCCAGGTCGTCCGCTTCTGGCGATATAAAAGGCCTCTTTGAGAATTCGGGGCAATTCAGAGATATCTTTGACTAAATAGTTGTGTTTTGTACAGGGGCGAGAGATTCCCACCGCGTCAATCTCTTGAAATGCATCCGTTCCGATGAGAGTGATGGGGACTTGACCGCTTAGGATGACCATCGGAACCGAATCCATGTAAGCCGTGGCAATTCCCGTCACCGCATTGGTGAATCCAGGGCCGCTGGTGATAATGGAGACGCCCACTTCACCCGTAGCTCGGGCGTAGCCATCCGCTGCGTGGATGGCGGCCTGTTCGTGGCGCGTCAGGATATGCTTGAAGTAATTTTGTTTATAAATTTCATCATAAACATTCATGATCGCACCGCCTGGATAACCGAAAACGACTTTGACGCCCTCATTCTTAAAGGCTTCGATGACCATTTCCGAGCCGCTCAGTCTCATGGTTTCTCCTAGTGCTTGACTTTAATTTTTCTTATCGAAAGGGTGTAATTATATTGACAAAGGGTCGCTTTGTCAATTTTGTTGAGTGGCCTTTTTTAGGGCGGAGATCGCCACTCCTTCCCTTAGACTATCATCCACAATCAGACACTCTCTAAAGCCTAAAGCGAGGAAAAGCGTCTCAAAAATTTTCACCCCTACCTCAAGGAGTTCTGATTTTCCCGCTCCAGCGAGGCGCTCTCGCTCTTTGAGGGGGAGCCGAAGGAGCTTCTCTAGCTCCTTTTTGATTAAGGGGGGCGTGAGCTTCATCCCTTCGATTTTTTGATAGTCGTAGCTTGCGTAGCTCATTCCCGCTTTGAGGCTTGCCAGAGTTGCAGGTGTCCCCCCTACGCCCACAAAAAGCTCAGGTTTGAATCCGCTATGAATCATATCCCTAGCAAACTCTTTGATCTCAGAGCCGATTTCATAGAGCTTGCTCTCTAGTCCATGGGAGATTCCATAACGCTCTTTGAAGGTGAGAATTCCCATCTCAAAGCTTTGAGAGATCATCTCTCCTCGCCGAAAAAAGAGAACTTCCGTCGAGCTCCCGCCGATGTCGACCATGACAAATTCTTGCTCAATCCCTAGGCGCTTCAAAGCTCCTTGGGCAGCTAGAGCGGTGAGGGTTGCCTCCTCTTGGGCGTCAATCACGCGAAAGGCGATTCCCCCTCTTTTTTCTAGGGCTAGGAGAATCTCTTTTTGATTCTTTGCACGGCGAAGTGCGGCGGTGGCGACCGCTTCATAGGGCTCGCTTAGGTCGAAGCGCTCGCGAAGCTCAGCGAGGGCACTTAAGATTCTCTCTAAGGCGTTAGGGGAGATAAGGCCGCTTTGATCGAGTCCCTCGGCGGTTCTCACGATTCGTTCAAAGGCACCTTTTCGCTCGAATTTGGCGTCTAGAGAGACCGCCCTTAGTGTGTTGCTTCCTAGGTCAATGCCAATCAAAAAAACTCCTTGGTGATTCTTGGGGCGTATTCTATATTGGGCGGGCTTTAACGATTATTGCTATAGAATCTTAAGCAATAAAAAACAGGGAGGTGAGTGCATGCTTTTGGGTGTGAATATCGATCATATTGCTACGCTTAGAGAGGCGCGCAAAATCAATGAGCCCGACCCTCTAGAGGCGGTTTTTTTGGCCAAGAGGGCGGGAGCCTTCCAGATCACGATTCATCTAAGAGAGGATCGACGCCATATCCACGACTATGATGTGGAGCGGATCGTGGAATCCTCGTTTTTGCCCGTGAACGTGGAGTGCTCCACGGATAAACAGATTGTTGATCTGCTCTGTGAGCTAAGACCCCATCGGATCACTTTGGTGCCAGAGAAGCGCGAAGAGGTGACCACGGAGGGGGGGCTTGATCTTTTGGGGCGCTTTGAGATTTTGAAGTCTAGAATTGCCCAGTTTAGAGAGAATGATATTGCGGTATCCCTCTTTGTTGACCCCGACATCACCTCTATCGAGCTCTCCAAGGAGCTAGGGGCGGATATGGTGGAACTTCACACGGGCACTTTTGCAAATCTTCATCTTATGCTAAGAAGCAACCTCCCTAAAACCCCTCACGCCATCCCCGCTCTAGAGATGGATCGCCGTTCTTTGAGTCTCGCCTATCGCGAAAGCCTCCTAACCCTTCAAAAGGCAGCGCAAAAGGCCAATACCCTTGGAATCGAAGTGGCAGCAGGGCATGGACTCAACTATCAAAATGTGAGCGAGATTGTGAAGATTCCCGAAATCATCGAACTCAATATCGGTCATAGTCTCATTGCACGCTCCATCTTTACGGGATTTGAGGCGGCGGTGAGGGAGATGGTGGAGCTGCTTGGGAGAGGCGATTGAAAATCTTCGTCTCCATCGGCGACCCCAATGGGATTGGCCTAGAGATTGCTCTTAGATCTCACTCTGGGGTGAAAGATTGGGGTGAGATCATCTATGGAGTGGATGAGAGGGTGCTATTTGAGGCGAGCCAAAGGCTTGGGATTGAGGTTCCTCAAGATATGGAGTGCGATCCTTTGGGGCTAGAATCTCCCATTGCACCAGGCGTGATCTCCAAAGAGGCAGGACGCTACTCTTTTGAGAGCTTTAAAAAGGGCGTGGAGCGCGCCAAAAAAGGAGAGGTGCAGGCAATCGTGACTTTGCCTGTGCATAAAAAGGCGTGGAGTCTAGCGGGAATTCCTTATGCAGGTCACACCGAGGCACTTCGGGAGATGATGGGGGAAGAGGCGATCATGATGATGGGCAAAGAGGGTTTTTTCATTGCGCTCTACACCGATCATCTCCCCCTCTCTGAGGTGCCCCAAAGAGTACATGAGAGAGGGGTGGAGGGGTTTTTGCGCCGGCTCTCTCATGCGCTTCCCGCCATGAAGGCGTGCGGAGTGCTGGGGCTCAATCCTCATGCGGGTGACCAAGGGGTTTTGGGCAAAGAGGAGGAGGGAATCAAAAGAGCCATAGAGAGGGCTAATCAAGCCTTAGGGCGTGAGCTCTTTTTTGGACCTTTGGTGCCTGATGTCGCCTTTATCCCTTCTTGGCGCGCTAAATTTGATCACTATGTGGCGATGTATCATGATCAGGGGCTCATTGCGCTGAAGATTCTCTATTTTGAAGAGAGTATCAATCTCTCTTTGGGGCTTCCCTTTGTCCGTACTTCAGTGGATCATGGAACGGCCTTTGATATCGCCTATAGAGGGGGGAATCCAAGCCTGCTTAGTTATCAAAACGCTATAAAAATGGCCCTTAAGCTTGGAAGTGACAAAAGATAGTAAAATTTTAGGAAACGGGAATCTAGAAGAGAGGATAGGAATGGCGATCAAGCCTAAAGAGCAGAACTACCTACTGTCCATCAGCGAGGAGCTCAAGCACGCCAACGAGAAGCTCAAAAAAGAGAATCTCGACCTCAAAAGTGAAAACCTCCATCTCCAAACCGAACTTGACCTCGCCATCAAAAAAATCCAATCAATGAAAAACTACACGCTAGAGCTTGAGGCTGAGATCAACAATACCAAGGTCGAAATTGAACAAAAAAATGTTGCTTTAGAGCAGGTCAATGAGGATATTGATCGCTTCAGCTCCCAAGTGGATGAGCTTATTGGGCTTATTATGGGGCTGGAGATGGAGAAGCAAGAGGGGGTTTACCCTCAGAGCTCTATGGAGTTTTTGCAAGATGTGGAGTTACAAAATGACAAGGATTTGATCTTTGGAATCAACATCAAGCAGGAATTTTTGCAAAACAACAGTGCCAATACCATAAAATACTATCTGTTCGCGTGCGAATGCAAAATAAGAGAGAGCTTTGAGGTGATCAACCTCCAAATCCGCTCCAAGGAAGATTTGGCTCTTGTGGGGGAGGCATTCGCCCAATATGTGCGCGTTGCCTCTTTGAGCAAAGGAGAGAGCTTGCAAGGGTTTGTCGAGATATTGCCCGCAACGATTCTTGATAATCCGATCATTCGTTATTACGGTAGCGTTAGCGTGACAGACTATTTTGACGAGTTTGTCCGCGTCTATAGCCACCAGCCTAAGACCAAGGCGACACAGACTCCTTTGTCTGTCGGCGCAGAAACATGAGGGAACAATGCACAAAGAAGAGTTAGAGCAGGAGTTTTTCAAGTCCTTCACCGTCCTTTTCGTCGAAGACGAGGAGGATGTCCGAGAGGCGTTTGTTAATTTTTTGAAACGCCGATTCAAAGAGGTCTATCTGGCCAAAGATGGAAAAGAGGGTTTTGAGGCTTTCCAAAAATATGCCCCTGATGTGATCATCACCGACATTATCATGCCTGAGCTCAATGGTCTAGCCATGAGCGCCATGATCAAACAGATCGAACCCGATGCTCCAATTATCGTGGTCACTGCGCATGATGATGTAAATCTCTTGGTTGAAGCGATTGGCATTGGAATTGATGGCTATGTGATGAAGCCTATCAATGATAAGCTTTTGGTTCAGACGATCAAAAAAGCGCTCTTTGGTCTGCGCTACCAACGAGCCAAGAAAGATATTCAAGAAAAAGACACGATGATCTCTGTGGTGGCGGATAACTCTCCCGCGGGGATCTGTCTCTTTGGCGATAATGGAATCATCTATGCCAACAAAGCCCTAGAGACCATCACGGGCTACTCCAAGAGCGAGCTTATCGGCGGCTCACTCCTAGATATCATCCAGAGCGATTCCAAGCGCCTCTCGGAGCGAATCAACCTCTCTTTAGATAGTGCCTGCAATCTTGAAAAATATTCAGAGATTCGGATTAAAACCAAAACAGGCAAGATTCGCTACATTGACCTCATCGCCAATTCGGTGGAGTTTAAAGAGGGGTATGTCTGCATCGCCAACATGATCGATGTGACGGATAAGAAGTGGTTCAAAGAGGAGCTGGAGCACAGCCGAGCCAAGCTAGAGGAGCTCAATCGTGAGCTCAAATATAATATGCAGGTGATCCAGCAGAAGAATCGTCTCCTTGAAGATCAGCTCTACACTGATAAGCTCACCAGCCTTCCCAATCGGCGCAAGCTTCTTGAAGACCTCAAGCACGCCCCTTCTCCCTTTTTGATCCTGCTTAATATCGATTCCTTTAAAGAGGTGAATGACTTCTATGGGACGGAGATCGGCGACTTTGTCCTCAAAGAGATTGCCAAGCGCTTAGGACTTTTTGTTCATCAGGGGCGCTTCAGGCTCTACAAGCTTCAAGCCGACGAGTATGCGCTTTTGGATATGGAGTGCTCTAGGGATGAAGATCTAGAAGGCGTGGGGCAGAAGGTGCATGATGATGTGGATAGTCACCTCATCTTTCTCAAAGAGCAGGAGATTCATATCCAAATCTCAGCAGGAATGGCCTTTGGCGAGAATGAGACGGTGATGACTCGTGCCGATATTGCGCTCAAGCTTGCCAAAAAGCACAACAAGCCCTTCCTTATCTATAATGACACCATGATGGTCATGAAAGAGTATGAGGAGAATTTCCGATGGATTCGGATGCTCAAAAATGCACTGGATGACAATCGAATCATCTGCTATTTCCAGCCCGTATTCAACAATAAAACCAAAGAGGTCTATAAATACGAGTGTCTCGCGAGGCTTCTTGGTGAGGATGGCAAGGTCTACTCTCCCTTCTTTTTTATCGAAATCTCCAAAAAAGCGCGACTCTATCATCGAATCACTCAAGCGATCGTCTCGGACGCCTGTAGGGTTTTTAAAGAGGTCAACTGTAAATTCTCCATCAACCTCTCTATTGATGACATTCTTGATCACCACACCATTAACTTCATCATCGAAGAGCTGGAACGACACGGGGTTGCACACAAGGCGATCTTTGAGATTCTAGAATCAGAGGGGATTGATAACTACGAAGAGGTGGATGCTTTTATTCAACGCGTTAGGAAGCTTGGCTGCCAAATCGCTATCGATGACTTTGGAAGTGGATACTCCAATTTTGCCCATATTTTGCGACTCAATGTGGACATCATCAAAATTGATGCCTCCATTATCCAAAACTCTGACACGGACAAAAACTCCCAAATCATTGCTAAAACCATTGTGGAGTTCTCAAGAAAATTGGGAATCAAGACCGTGGCAGAGTTCGTCCACAGCAAAGAGATTCTAGAGACGGTGAAGAGCTTTGGGGTGGACTACTCGCAGGGCTACTTTATTGGAGAGCCCTCAAGGGAGCTGCTCTCTTAAAAGAAGTCCAAGAGGAAGCCTTTCTCACTCTTTATCGAGGATAGAGTAGCGGAGATTGGTGATGGAGAGTCCGTTTTTGGAGGATCTTCTAGATCGCTTCTGGCTTCCAAAGGAGAGTTTGATGATGAGGGCAATGACGATGATCGCCAAAGCCAATGCGGCTAATTCCATAATGAGACCTTTCTAAAAGCGCCAAAAAGCATAGATGAGAACAAGGGTTCGCGGAGTGATTCTATAAAAACTTATTTTTAATTTAGATTAATGGGGCCAGCGGAACTCCCTTCGAGGAACTGCCTCACTCTAGGATTTTCGCTTTTGGCGAACTGCTCTTTGCTGGAGCACTCGATGATTCTACCCTCAAAAAGCATTGCCATGTAGTCGGCCGCTTTGAAGCTCTCTTTGAGGTCGTGACTGATGAGAATAGAGGTGGTCTGGAGCTCTTTTTGAAGATGGATGATCATCTGGGTGATGAGGTCGCTGGTGATGGGATCAAGGCCGCTGGTGGGCTCATCGTAGAGAATCACCTTGGGGTCAAGGATGATGCTTCGAGCCAGCCCCACCCGCTTTTTCATCCCGCCACTCAGCTCATCGGGATACAAAAGAGCAACCTCATCGGGCTTGAGGCCGACCATCTCAAGGCGAGAGAGCACTTTGGCGCGAATCTCTCTTTCGCTTAAACGTGTGTGCTCGCGAAGAGGGAAAGCGACATTTTCATAGACATTCTTGCTATCAAAAAGCGCCCCGCTTTGGAAGAGAAATCCAATCTCTTTGCGAAGCTCATAAAGGCGCTTGGGTGAAGCAGATAGAATGCTCTCATTGTGGAGGAGAATATCTCCGCCATCAGGCTCTAGGAGTCGAACAATGAGCTTGATGATGGTTGATTTTCCGCTTCCAGAGAGGCCAAAAATCACCGTGGTTTTCCCCTCTTTGGCCTCTAGGGTGATGTCGGTTAGAACCTTTTTAGCGCCAAACGATTTTGCCACCCCTTTGAGCTCTAGCATAGGCTTAAATCACTCCCCTGGTTGATCAAATTGGCTGATGAGCACCCCTTCAAGTAGCTCATCCAAATCGCCATCAAGAATTGCTTCAATATTGCTGTAGGCAATGTTGCTACGAGTGTCTTTGACCTGCTGATAGGGGGCGAGAACATAGCTTCGTATCTGGTGCCCCCAGCCAATCTCGCTCTTCTCCATCGAATCGTATTCAGCACTTCTTTTGGCGAGCTCTAGCTCATAGAGCCTGCTTTTGAGCATCTTGAAGGCGGTGGCCTTGTTTTTGTGTTGGCTTCGGTCATTTTGGCACTGCACCACGATACCTGTGGGGATGTGAGTGATTCGTATCGCGCTCTCAGTCTTGTTGACATGCTGCCCCCCCGCCCCGCTGGCACGATAGGTGTCAAGACGAAGATCTTTCTCTTCGATCTCTATATCGATATCATCATCCACTTCAGGGCTCACCATGACGGAGGTGAAGGAGGTGTGACGCTTAGCGTTGGCATCAAAGGGAGAGATCCTCACAAGACGATGGATTCCGTTTTCCACTTTGAGATAGCCATAGGCATTCTCCCCTTTGATGATGAAGGAGGCGTCTTTGATTCCCGCCTCTTCACCCTCTTGGTAGTCGAGCACCTCCACCTTGAAGCCTCTTCGTTCTGCCCAGCGCAGATACATTCGATAGAGAATGCTCGCCCAATCTTGCGATTCGGTTCCGCCTGCTCCAGGGTGAATGGTGATAATGGCGTTTGAGCCATCATGTTCGCCGCTTAACATCACCTCAATCTCGACACTTTTGATCTCTTTCTCTAGGTGTCCCGATTCTTCAAAAAGGAGTCCAAGGGTCTCTTCGTCGTTGTCTTGCGTGGCAATCTCAAAGAGCTCTTTGGCGTCATTGATCGCTTGATTAGCCTCTTCATATTTTTTCAAAATGCGCTCTAGTTTGCGCTTCTCTTTTTGAACCTCTCCAGCTTTGGTGGCGTCATTCCAAAAGCCCTCAGAGTGTTCCAGCGCTTCAATCTCTCCAAGTCGATTCTCTATGGAATCGGGCTTGATGATTTTAGCGATGTTGTCGCGCTTGGTTGAGAGCTCTTTGAGAAGTTCCCCATATTCATAACTATCCAAGAAGATTCCACCCTTGTTTTAGAACTTTTTTGTCACCAAAGGGGTTTAGCTAACCCTGACTTTGATATAATCCGTGTTTATTATTCTACAGAAGCGAGGCTTAATAGATGCAAATAGTGACCTCTCCCAGCGAGCTTCGGGCTCTAAGGAGGGAGTGGAAGGGGACGGTAGGATTTGTCCCAACCATGGGAGCGCTCCACAAGGGGCATCTCACTTTGATTCAAAAATCCAAAGCGCAAAACGAAAAAAGTATCGTCTCCATTTTTGTCAATCCGACCCAATTTGGGGAAAATGAAGATTTTGCTCACTACCCGCGAAAGCCCGAAGCGGATGCGAACATCTGCCAAAAAGCGGGTGTGGACATTCTTTTTATGCCTAAGGCTGAAGATATCTATTTTGAAGGAGATGAGGTGCTCCTCAAAGCGCCTCAAAAAAGTGGATTTGTTTTGGAGGGGGCGGCGAGGCCAGGGCATTTTGATGGAGTGCTTCGAGTGGTTCTCAAGCTTCTCCATCTCACCTCGCCCACGCGAGCCTATTTTGGGCAAAAAGATACACAGCAGCTCCTGCTCATTCAAAAGATGGCGCGCGAACTCTTTCTGCCCTATGAAATTGTGCCTTGTCCTACGGAGCGCGATAGCGATGGATTGGCGCTTAGCTCTAGAAATGCCTACTTATCTGAAGCTGAAAAAAAAGAGGCACTCAAGATTTCCGCTTCTTTAAAAGAGGCAACCAAGCATATCATGACGGGAGAGCTCCAATCCTCTCAAATCAAAGAGCGCGCATTGAAAGTGCTAGAGGGAGTTGAGGTGGAGTACTTTGAGATTGTGGATAGAAATCTTATGCCACTGGAGCGCATCATCAAGGGAGAGACCATTATCTTGGTGACGGCGAGAGTGGGTAAGGTGAGATTGCTCGACAATCTTTGGATTTGAAAAGGGATAAAGGAGATTGCGACATCAGGAATCGACCAAACCGAGATGATGGACGCCGTTTAAACCAAATGACATTCTTTGAGGGAGGGATGGCAGAGATGAAGAAAATGGAATTAATGGAGGGAGAGGGTTTTAGTAGCCCCTCTTGTTTACTGCCTTCTTTGGAAGGCCTAGAGGAGATTAAGCCAGGAATGCTGGCGACTAGGATCGTCAATAGGGCGATGAGGCAGGCGAGTGGTAAATACCTCTCATTAAGGCCTATTGACAGAGATAGACTTCCCGCCCCTAGAGAGGGAAAGCACTATCTGCTCTATGCTCATGTGCCTTTTTGCTCCACGCTCTGCACCTATTGCACTTTCAATCGATTCTTGTTTGAGGAAGAGAAGGCTAGACGCTATTTTCGCTCTCTAAGGCAAGAGATGAAGATGGCGTATGAGCTTGGATATCGCTTTGATTCCATGTATGTGGGCGGCGGGACAACTTCGATTTTAGTGGATGAGCTCTGCGCGACGATTGATCTAGCCAGAGAGCTTTTCCCACTCAAAGAGGTCTCATGCGAATCAGACCCCAATAACATCGACAAAGAGACGATGGCTCACCTCAAAGGACGAGTGGATCGAATCTCTGTAGGGGTTCAGAGCTTTGATGATGATATTTTAAAGCGCGTGGGTCGTTATGAGAAGTTTGGAGGCGGGGAGGAGACCCTCTCTAAGCTTCAAGCCCTCATGGGGGCGCTTCCCGTGGTCAACATAGATCTTATTTTTAATTTTCCCACCCAAGATGAGAAGATGTTGAGGCGTGATCTAGAGATCATCAAGCGACTCTCCCCCACGCAGGTGACGGCCTATCCGCTCATGTCTTCTCCCTCGGTCAAAAGTCTCATCAAGCGTTCCATTGGCGATATCTCACTGGATAAAGAGGCGACGCTTTATAGGGTGATTTTAGAGGAGCTTTTGGGAGAGTACAATCAAATTTCCTCTTGGGCTTTTTCCAAAAAGGGAGATGATATCATTGATGAGTATGTGGTGAATCATGATGAGTATGTGGGAATTGGATCGGGCTCGTTTAGCTTTCTTGATGGGGTCCTCTACACCAATACTTTTTCTCTCAAAGAGTATGCCACTCGCATTGAATCAGGAAAGATGGGGCTCTCTAGAGCGCGAAAATATGGGCGTTTGAGCCAGATGCAGTATCGCCTCATGGTGGGGCTCTTTGGGGGAGGGGTGCACAAAGAGAGCTTTAGCCGACAGTTTAAAATGCCTATAGAGGTGGGGCTTTTTAAGGAGCTTCTCTTTTTGCGATGCGCGGGAGCGATCAGAGAAAAAGAGGGAGTTTTGTATCCCACGCTCAAAGGAAAATATCTCTTTTTATCGATGATGAAGGAGTTCTACATCGGGATGGACACGGTGCGCGAGGAGTCTCGCGCTCGCCTAAGCTCAGAGGATATGTAAAACTTCCCTAGGAGCCGCGATTTTTGCGGAACTCCCTAGGAGTGAAGTTGGTCCACTGCTTGAAAGCGCGATTGAAGGCGCTAGTCTCAGAATAGCCTAGCCTCTCGGCCACCTCTTGAATATTGATCTCTTTAGTCTTGAGGTAGTGACAGGCGAGCTGTTTTTTGGTCGAGATAATGAGCTCTTGAAAGGTTGTCCCCTCAACCTTGAGTCTGTTTTGAAGTGTTCTAGGTGTGATCTCTAGACGCTTGGCAACATCTTTGACTTCGGGTGCTTTATAGTGAATCATCTCAGAGAGGATTCTAGTCACCCGAATCGAATAACTCTCCTCCTCTTCATCCAAGATTCGATCCGCTTGCATCTTGAAAAATTCCAACATCGCTATATTGGGGCAGCAGACGGGATAACCTAGAATCTCTTTGGAAAAATAGATGAGATTATTAGGCGCTTCAAACTCTAGATTTTGCCCAAAAATAGGATAGTAGGCTTCGATATTTTCAGGGCGCCTGTGGGTGAATTTAACCACCTCAGGCCGAATCGTCTCTTTGGTGAGATCATTGAGAATCGCCACAAAGGCGCTCAGATTGACCTCGTTGGAGTAACGATCCATGGGAGGCTTTTCAGGGGGCGTGGTGGAGAGTGAGATCTTGACATAGCGACCCCCCTCGCTCTTCTGGACAAAGAAAGATCGGCTAAGAAGGGTGTGGTAGCGGAGGAGATTTTCTAGCGCCACAGAAATCGTGGGAGAGTTCTCTAGGATGTAGCCTAGAATCCCTAAGGCGTTAGGGCGAATATTTTCCCCGATATAGAGACCTAGATTTTGATTTCCCGTGATTTTTACCACTCGCAAGAAAATGTTCTTATAAGAGGCGATATCCACCGAGGCCTTTGCATCTCTGAGTTGGTCTAGAATCTCAGGCGAGAGCTCGGAGGAGGGGAATAGGCGCTGATTTCTCGTGAGGTGACCGAGGATGAAATTGATCGCGGCCGAGCTAACCTTTTGCCTCATGGATTCCTTTCAGTTAATATCGCCTCCAAAGCTCCTGTTAAGGGTGTTGGGAGGGATTCTCATAATGGCACAAAATATCAATTTTTTTGAAAACTTTGTCAAGAAAAAAAGTCGGATAAATTGTATCATGAAAGCGTGACTACAATCATTAAACGACTGTAATCTATATCGAATAAGGAGGGTGGCAAGTGGAAACAACTATGACACGTAGAGATTTCCTAAAAAGTGCCGGTGCTGCGGGCGCAGCGGGTCTAGTCTGGTCGCAGACGATTCCTGGAACGCTTGGAGCGCTGGAGAAACAAGAGATTAAAGGCTCGGCCAAATTCGTCCCCAGTATCTGTGAGATGTGTACAAGTTCCTGTACGATCGAAGCAAGAGTGGAAGGGGATAAAGGAGTCTTTATTCGAGGCAATCCAAAAGACAAAAGCCGTGGCGGTAAAGTGTGCGCGCGTGGCGGCTCAGGCTTTAATCAACTCTACGATCCCCAAAGGCTAGTGAAGCCCATCATGAGAGTGGGTGAGCGAGGCGAAGGGAAGTGGAAAGAGGTGAGCTGGGATGAGGCTTACACCTTTATCGCCAAGAAGCTTGATGAGATCAAGCAAAAGCATGGCGCTCATACGGTGGCTTTCACCGCCAGAAGCGGTTGGAACAAGACTTGGTTCCATCATCTTGCTCAAGCCTATGGCTCACCTAATATTTTCGGACACGAATCAACCTGTCCCCTCGCCTACAATATGGCGGGACGAGATGTGTTTGGTGGCAGCATGAACCGAGATTTTGCGAAGGCAAAATATATCATCAACATGGGTCACAATGTCTTTGAAGGAATCGTCATCTCCTACGTGAGACAATACATGGAGGCGATTGAAAATGGCGCCAAAGTGGTCACACTAGAGCCTAGACTCTCTGTCATGGCACAAAAAGCGAGCGAATGGCACGCGATCAAGCCAGGGCATGACCTTCCCTTTGTTCTTGGCTTCATGCACACGCTCATTTTTGAGAATCTCTATGACAAGAAATTTGTTCAAAAGTATTGCACAGGCTTTGAGGAGCTTAAAGCCTCTATCGAGCCTTGCACACCAGAGAAGATGGCGCTAGAGTGCGATATTCCCGCTGATACCATCAAGCGACTCGCAAGAGAGTTTGCCAAAGCAGCTCCCAAGGCGATTTTTGACTTTGGTCACCGTGTCACCTTCACTCCCCAAGAGTTGGAGCTCAGACGAGCGATGATGATGGTCAATGCGCTAGTGGGTAATATCGAGAGAGATGGGGGAATGTATTTTGGCAAAAATGCAAGCTTCTACAACCAATTCCTAGGTGAAGAAGACCCCAAAGCCAAAGGACTTAAAAAACCTAAAACTCCAGCCTACCCCAAGGTTGAAGTGCCTCGAATCGATCGCATCGGCGAAAAAGATGGAGAGTTCTTCTTGGCTAATAAGGGTGAGGGAATCGTGAGTCTTGTGCCAAAAGCCACGCTCAATGAGCTTCCTGGGGTTCCCTGTAAAATTCATGGCTGGTTTATCGTCAGAAACAACCCTGTCATGACTCAAACCAACGCAGACACCGTCATTAAGGCGCTCAAATCGATGGATTTAGTGGTGTGCGTCGATATTCAGGTCTCTGATACGGCTTGGTTTGCGGACGTGGTGCTTCCTGATACGACCTATCTTGAGAGAGATGAGGAGTTCACCGCAGGTGGAGGCAAGAATCCTAGCTTTGGAATCGGGCGCCAAAAAGTGGTCGAGCCCCTAGGAGATGCAAAGCCTGGATGGAAGATTGCCAAAGAGCTGTCTGAGAAGATGGGTCTGGGTGAATATTTCCCATGGAAAGATATCGAGGATTATCGACTGCAGCAAGTTGATGGCGACCTTGATCTTTTGGCCAAACTCAAAAAAGATGGAAGCGCTAGCTTTGGCGTGCCCCTCATGCTTCAAGAGAAGAAGAGTGTGGCAGAGTTTGTCAAGAAATTCCCTGGCGCTGCTTCCAAGGTCAACGAAGAGGGTTTGATTGACTTCCCTAAAAAGATTCAGCTCTTTAGTCCCAAACTAGAAGAGGTTTCAGGGAAGGGAGGGCTTGGCTATGAGCCTTTCAAATACAAAGAGGAAGATGAGCTCTACTTTGTTCAAGGGAAAACCCCCGTGCGAAGTAACTCTCACACAGGTAATGTGCCTTGGCTCAACAACCTCATGGAGTATGACGCGATCTGGATCCACCCCAAAACCGCAAGCAAGCTGGGAATTAAAAACGGGGATGCGATTGAGCTTTATAACAAATTCAGCTCGCAAAAGTCCAAAGCGCTCATCACCGAAGGGGTGCGCGAGGATACACTCTTTGGATATTTTGGCTTTGGTCATGTCAGCAAAGACCTAAAGAGGGCTTATGGCAAGGGAGTCAACTCCAATGCTCTAATGCCCAGCTTCACTTCGCCTAACTCAGGGATGGATCTCCATGTCTTTGGCGTCAAAGTGAAGAAAGCGTAAGGGGAGGGAAGAATCATGGCAAAAAAATATGGAATGATCCACGATGAGAATCTATGCATCGGTTGCCAAGCGTGCAATATCGCCTGTCGATCTGAAAACAAGATTCCTGATAGTGTTTACCGATTGCAAGTCTGGGTGCAGGGCCCCAAGAAGCTACCTGATGGAACACTCAGCTTCAACTATCACCGACAATCTTGCGTTCAGTGTGAAAACACCCCCTGCGTGAGTGTCTGCCCCACCAAGGCCTCTTACGTGAATGAAGATGGGATTGTGAGCGTCAATGTCGATCTTTGCGTTGGATGCCTCTATTGCATCGCGGCGTGTCCCTATCAGGCGCGATATGTGGATCCTGTGACCAAGGCTCCCGATAAGTGCAACTTCTGTAAAGATACGCGTCTAGCGCGTGGCGAAGAGCCTGCGTGTGTGACCGTCTGCCCTACAGATGCGCTTACTTTTGGTGATATGAGTGATCCCAAAAGCAAAATCAATAAAGTGTTGGCGTCCAAGCCGACCCTTCGCCCCAAAGAATCCTTGGGAACTAAACCCAAGCTCTTTATCGTGCCTAACAAGAGAGGAGGAATCGAGTCATGAACCAAATGTGGGGATCAATCGAACAATACAACACAGTCGTATGGCATTGGCCTATCGCGGTCTATCTCTTTTTGGCGGGTCTCTCGGCTGGAGCCATCATCTCAGCGATTATCATCAAATGGATGAAAGGCAATGAGAGCTCTCCTTGGGATGGAATCATCAAAGCGGGCGCGCTGATTGCGCCTTTGACGATCGGAGCAGGACTTTTGCTCTTGATTTTTGACCTAACGCGACCGCTTCATTTCTGGAAGCTGTTGATTTTCTACAATTTCAGTTCTGTAATGACCTTGGGCGTTTTGGCGCTTTTTGCCTATTTCCCCGTGGTGCTTATCTTCTTGTTGGGTGTATTCAAAAAAGAGCTTTGCGATGAGGGACCCTTTGGCTTCCTTGCACCCCTAGCCAATATCGCCTATAGCATGGCTAGACCTCTTGAGATTGTCACTTTTGTTTTGGCCATTGGCGTAGGAGCTTACACAGGATTCTTGCTCTCAGCGATGTATAGCTATCCGTTGCTCAATACGCCTATCTTACCTTTGCTTTTCCTCGCTTCAGGAATCTCAGCGGGAATCTCAGGCAACCTTCTCATCGGTCTTCTCTTCTTTGGTAAGAGCACCAAAGGTGAGAATGTAGGCTATCTTCATGGGCTTGACTTCAAGGTTATCTTGTTTGAGGCCTTTTTGCTCTTTATTCTTTTTGTGGGAATGTATTACCAAGGTGGAAGCACCGCTGAAGTCGCCAAAGCGGCGCTGACCACAGGAGGGCTGGCTTCACTCTTCTGGCTTGGTGTGGCTGGGATGGGCTTGGCGTTGCCTGTAGTGCTCAATGTCGCGCTTCCTCATGGAATCAAGCACTCCAGCGGCTTTGTCATGCTCAACGCGCTCATTGTGCTAGCGGGTGTGATGGCACTTCGCTTCTATATCCTCTACGCGGGACAGACTTTCGTAGGCTGATCCCTCTACTTTTTGATGACCCTTGGAGGAAAATCCTCTGGGGGTTCCCCTTTATAATCTCAATCTATGGCTGTTGGAGCTGAGGATAAATCGACAATGAGGCGATAACCTATTCCTTTGTGCGTTTGGATAGAGCTAGCAGGAATCTTTAGACGCAATTGTCGAATCATGGAGCGAATATTCTCCCTAGGCACCTCTCCCTCTTCCCAAACATACTCTTCAATCTCCTCAAAACTCACAAGTAGGCCTCTTGCCCTCACCAAAAGCTCAAGCAGACGCTTCTCTTTGGGGCTAAGGAGAAGGCTTTGGCCTTCACGCAAAATCAAAGCGTTTTCTAGATCTAAAAATGTCTCTTCACCCAAAGGAATGAGAGGGTGAAGTTTGCCGCAGAGGCGGTGGGTTTTAAAAAGAAGCTCATCCAAAAAGAAGGGTTTTTTGAGAAAGTCCGCACATCCATGGCGATAGGCTTGGCGGATCACATCTAGATCGACAAAAGAGCTGATGATGATCACAGGGGCCTTGATGAAGCGTCCTTGAATCAGCGCGAGCAACTCTAGACCATCGATTCTGGGAACATGAATATCAAGAATGTAGAGCAGATGGCTACCATCTAGGTGTTCTAGCGCCTCTTGCCCATCCTCAAAAGAATCGACTCGATAGCCGTTTTCGCTCAAGGTCTCTTCGATCGCCTCGCGAAGTTTAGGGTTGTCTTCTAGCAAAAAAATCTTCATCATCCCTCCATGGGAAGCAAAATTTCAAATCTTGCCCCTCCTCCTTTGGGCGGAGGAAGCAGAGTGAGAGGAGCGTTAAATTTTTCCAAAAGAAACTCTTTGGCGATGGAGAGTCCTAAGCCATGGCCATGAGGCTTGGTGGTGAAGAAGGGATAAAAGATGCGCTCCCTCTTCTCCTCGCTCACCCCCAGGCCATTGTCGCGTATGATGAATCGACAGGAATCTCCTCTAAAGCAGAGGGTGACAAAGATTTTGCCCTTAGAGGCGGGAGAAGAGGAGTGCGATTCGACAATTGAATCGCACGCATTGTTGAGAAGCGTGCACAGTGCCTGTTTTAAAAGTCCCTTGTGCCCGCAAAGGCGCTTAGGTTTTCCGATGAGTCGGAGGTGGCACTGGATGAAGTGGTAGTCAAAGCGTCCCTGAAGAAGAGCGATGGATTCAAGCAGGGCTTCATAGGGGCTAAACTCTCTCTTTTTGAAGTCAGGTTTGATGAAAGAGTAGAAATCTCCAATGGTGTTAGAGAGGTGGTGGAGGGTTTGAATGCTCCCCCTTGCAAAGTCGGCAAATTTTTCAGGAGTGAGGCTCTCTTGGTGATACTCCTTTTGAAGGCGCTGAATATCGATAGAGAGATCGACGATGGGTTTGTTCCATTGATGCGTGATGGCAAGGAGAATCTGCCCTAACTCAGCTAGTTTGCTCTGTTGGGCGAGATAGCGATCAAGGTGACGATTCTTTTCATGAAGATTCAAATAGGATTCCATATCAACAATCTCGCAGATGATTCCATGGCGTTTTTTGGAGGGACTCCATCGTCTTTTGTGGACGAGGCAACGATGCTTGATTCCTTTGGAATCGACAGGCTCCCAAAAGAATGCCATGGGAATACCGCTTTTTAAAAGCTGTTCATCTGTCTCCTTTTTGAAAGCAGCCGATTCTTTAGAGAGGAGTTCAGGGAAATATCTTCCCTCTAAAGAATCGGTAATGGAGCAAGCAAAGAGTCGCATGGGCTCATTGCAGCGGATGCAAAGAAGGTGCTCATCGGTGTAGTAAAGGGGCGATGAAACCGTCTCTAAAACCCCTTGGAGCAGTCGCTCACTGGCACGCCAGCGGCGATAGAGCCAAAGGGCAAGAAGAGAGGAGATGAGAAAAAGGGAGTAGCCCAAAGCGAGCAAGCTCTCTCCTTAGGGAAGGATGGGCGCTGGTTTGCGCAAGGATTTCATAAAACGCTCCTTGTCCTCTTGGAGGGCATCCTGATAGATCTCAAACTCAGGCTTATAGTAGTTGAGTATCGTTCGAAGGGATTGATGACCTGTGTCGGTATGGCATGAGGCGCAGGCAATCTTTTGGGGGGTGTTGAGCAACTTTTTGTAGTGCTCATGCATCCTTACTGCCTGTGTCTCTCGCCCCTCTCTTGGATCGATTATCTCCCTGTGGCACTCAAGACAACCTGAATCGAAGACAAACTGGTCTCGATTGGCGCGATTCTTCACCCAATTGATATGGTCTGTTCCATGGAAAAATTTGATACTCCCCTCGACCACGCCGTTTTTCGCCTTGGTGAAGATATAGCCAAGAAGGGATTCGTGTGGCATATGGCAAGCAACACAATCTACTTGAATGCCTGTGCGCCCTGCTCCTCCATGGACATCTTGATGGTAAGAGAGAATCATTGGCTCCATCTCATGGCAGAGGGCACAAAATTTTGCATCACTCGTCTCTTTGAGTCCAAAGTAGACCGCGTAGGAGAAGAGCAGGCCGATCAAAGTTCCTACAAAAGTGAGCCCTAGGGCGAATTTGGTTGAGTTATTCATCGGATTTCTCATGGAGTCTCTCCCATCCAAAGTGGAACCTCTCTCTCGTGGCATTCGCTACACATATTGACTGAAGGTCGATGCTCCATGTGGCACTCATCACAATGGAGGCGCTTTCCGTCGTGGATTGAGTTGTGAGGACTCGCTTTTTTGAGCTCCATGAACGCAAGCCTAGAGGCCATCTTGTCTCGACTTTGGTGACAGGAGAGGCAATCATCATCTTTGAGGCGTTTGAGGCTAGCGAGATTGCTCCCCTGGTTGGTGTGGCAATCCAAACAGGCAAACGAAAGCTTGGCATGGTGGGATTTGAGGGGATATTTTTGGGCGAGTTCTGCTGAAACCTCCATGGCAGGAGGGGAATCGACCTCTTGCGCATGGAGTGCCACCGCCCCCAAGAAGAGCCAAAGCCATCCTAGGATGAGAGTGAAGGATTGAGAATAGGGACGCATTAGATATTTTCGCCTGCGATCATTCCAAAGGTCAAGCAATCAGTGATGGCTACTGAGCCTAGGCGACTCGCCCCATGCACCCCGCCTGTGACCTCGCCAGCCGCATAGAGCCCAGGGATGGGCTGATGGGTTTTGGAGTGAATCACTTGCGCTTGAGTGTTGATTTGCAACCCTCCCATGGTGTGGTGGAGTTTGGGTGTGCCTCTCATAGCGTAAAAAGGTGCTTTGGAGAGTGTGATGCCATCAACCATGTTGGTGGGTTTGCCAAATTCAGGGTCTTTGCCTGCTTTGACATAACTGTTATAGTCGGTGACTGTTTTTTTGAATGCCTCGACGGGCATTTTGTAGTGCTGAGCGAGCTCTTCAAGTGTGTTGAATTTTTTGAGGATTCCCGCTTTGAGTGCTTTTTCGTAGTGATCAGGAAGGAGGCGCTCAATGGCTTGAGAATCACAAAGGTTAATGGGATAGTTTTCGTCTTTTCCAATGACGGCAAACATATGGTCGGCTCGGATTTTTCGATCGGCTAGCTCATTCATGTAGCGTTTGCCTGTTTTGGGATCGACTGAGATTCCATAGCGGAAGCTAGCGTTCACATTGAACATTGAGCCCACGCCAAAACCTTTCTCATCAGGGCAAGCCCAAGGTCCAAACTGAATCCATGAAACCTGAACAGGCACTGCTCCGATTCCAAATGCTTTCAAAAGTACACCCGCGGTTGCTCCAGGATGATTGGTGGAATCGGTGCTTGGGGTGAGTCTTGGATCTTGAACGGCTCGATAATATTTATCTTGGCAGAAGCCTCCGCTGGCAAGCATGACCGCTTTGGTTGCTTTGAAAGCTTTGGGAGTGCCGCCCTGGTTTTCGAGGTCATCGCTGAAGAGTTTTGAGTCAAATCGATAATCTTCTCTCGCCAAAATTCCTATCACGCGCCCTGCGTCATCCATGACAAAATCATCAAATTTGGTACGGGTTTTGAGGGCGACACCCGCCATTTTTTCAAAACGCTCCATGAGGGGGAGGACAATCCCCGCTCCGCTTCCCACGGCGGTCTGATAGGTTCGAGGCACAGAGTGACCCCCTTCGTGCACGAGAGAGTCAAGGTACTTGGCTCCATATTTTAGGGTGAACTGATAGGTTTCATGGGCGCGTTTAGCGAGGGTTTCAAGAAGCTCTTTGTGATTGATGCCAAGCCCTGCTTTCATGCAGTCGGCGATAAAGAGCTCATTAGAATCTTTGATTCCCGCCTTTTTTTGGAGATCGTTTTGAGGGACGCAGAAGATTCCTCCATTAATGACAGAGTTTCCGCCGATTCTTCCCATCTTCTCAATCATCAGGGTTTTGTATCCTTTCTCAGCGCACTTGATTCCGCACGCAATCCCTGCAAACCCGCTCCCCACGATAATTACATCATACTCTTCGTCAAATTTGACCCCTTTCTTAGGCTCAGCCAATGCCTGTTCGCCAAGCAAGACCACTCCCATTCCTGCGGCTCCAAGCTTGATTAAGTCTCGTCTTCCATGGTTGATTTCTGGATGAACGCTTCCCATGATTTCCTCCTTTGGTTTTGTGTAGGAGTAGAGTTTAGGAGGGGATCGTGAGATTTGCGTGAGATGAACGAGAAAGGTCGTCTATGTGGGGTTAATGGCGGATTTCGTGGCTTGGTTCGTAGAAGTAGAATCCTTGTTGAAAGTCAATCCCCATTTCAGAGGCTTTGTGGGAGAGAGGCTCGTTGTCGATGAACTCGGCAATGGTTTGGATGCCAAGTCTTTGGCAGATCTCTACAATGGAGTGGACGATGATCTCCACTTCGGAATCTTGTCCTAGTCCTTGGATAAGCGAGCCATCGATCTTGATAAAGTCCACGCGGAGTTTGGCTAGATGAAGGAAATTGGAGTAGCCGCTCCCAAAATCATCAATCGCGACCCTGGCGCCAAAGCGTTTGATCTCCTTGATGAAATCCTCCAAAAGTTTGTAGTTGTGGATATTTTCAGTTTCAACAATCTCAAAAATCACCTGCTTGGCCTTGGGATAGTCTTGGAGGGATTTAAGGATGAAATCGCGTGTTTTAGTGTGGGCAATATCCTCAAAAGAGAGATTGATAGAGAAGTCATGATCGCTTTTTTCAAACGCCTTGAAGCTTTTTTGGACCATCTTTTGAGTGATTTTGGGATAGAGCTTGCTCTTTTTGGCAATTTGCAAAAAGAGGTAGGGCGAGAGCACCTCGCCATTGGATTCGATGATTCGGGCGAGACACTCATATTTTTGAATGTGCCCTTTAGAGTTGACGATGGGCTGAAAATAGGGAATCAAGCGATCTTCTCTAAGCGCCTCTTTGAGGCGTTTGGTGAGGGTGATGTGCTGGCGAAGCTTGTGGTGATTCTCGAGCTCAGGCGCGTAAAGTTTATAGGAATCATTGGAGCTTTTGGCAAGATTAAGAGCGATATCGGCCTGCTCTAGAGCTTGGGGCGAGGCTTTGGCTGCACCGATGGAGAGGCTTAACATAATTTCAATTCGGTGGCGGTTTTCGCGATAGGGGCCTTGAGTCATGAAGCGATGGGTGAGGGTGAGCAGCTTCTTGATCTCCATTGATTCGCTAGAGAGCAGGGCAAACTCATCGGCGTGCAGGCGATAAGCCTTGAGTCCTGTGTGCTTTTGCTCTAGCATTTTGAGGCGTTTGGCAAACTCGATCAGTAGATCATCGCCCACATCGCTTCCGTAGAAATCATTAAGGGTGCGGAATGAATCGATATTGAGCAGGAGGAGGTGGGCATAGGATTGGTTTTGCATCTCTAGGCGAATGGCATGACGATTGGGAAGGCGCGTGAGGGAGTCGGTGCGCGATTCTTCTACAAGTCTTTCATAGAGATTTTGAATGGAGCGGAACTCTAAGCGGGCAGAGCGGGCGTATCCCCAAAAGAGCAAAAAGAGCAGGGCGCTAGCAAGCGTAAGGACAAAGATGAGTCTGGAGAGAGGGGCGAGATTTTGCTCTAGCTTGGCACCTAGCTCCTTCTCGTCTAAGAAAAAGACAAGATAGCCTAGGGGTGCACCAAAACTATCCCTAAGACAGCTTGCGCCAAAGACTACCCCCTCTTTCTCCCAGGAGAGATTCTTTTGACATGCCAAGGAGAGAGGGAGCCCCTCTAAAAGAGTCAAATTCCTAGAATCGGTGGCATAGAGGAGGGCGTATTGATCGCTGATGAGGGAGTAGGGTTGTTGGGTTACCTTGGCGGCTAGGGAGGCATTCACTAAAAGTGCACTCTGAATGGAGTGCTTCTGAGAGAAACGGAGCATTGTCTCTTGAAGGGGGGCGATCACCTCTAAGAAGCCCAAGAGTTTACCCTCCTTTTGAATGGGGTGGGTGTGCTTTAGGGAGAGGGTGAAGATGCCCAAACTCATCTGCGCCAAAGGGGTAGGATTCTCAAGGAGCAAAGAGAGCTCAGGGCGAACGATGGATAGATCATCACCTCGCTTGAAAGACCAGCTTCGATAGAAGGAGTGCAGAGAAGAATCGATGAGGTGAATCCAAAGATTTTCTACGGGGCGATGGAGTTTTGATTCTTCTAGGGTTTGATAGACGAATCGCTCCGCTAAGGCGGGATTTTGAGTCTCTAAACTTTGGATGAGATCAGGATGGATCGCCAAGGAGGAGGCAAAGAGGCTGTAGCTCTGCAGTTCCGATTCCAAAAGCAATTCAAAGCGTCGATGCATCTCTTGGGTCTGCTCGGCATAAAAGAGCCGCCCGCCCGCCTCGCGCTCATTTTGAAGCTCAAATACTCCAATAAAAGAGGCGATTCCCATGAAGGCCGTGAGCAAAAGAATCGCCACATAACGAATCGTCGAACGGCTGAATGGAAAATCAGTTTGGCTCACCCATCCCTCTCTTATGTGTGGCGTTTCGCAACGGGGCTCATTCTATCGAAAAAATAAAATAAAGGGAATATCAAAAACCCGCTATAATTTTCCCCAACCATCCCTCCTAAAGGACTCCTCTCTCCATGGAAAATCTCCAAATCATCGACACGGTTTGCACCTATTGCGGTGTGGGTTGCGATATCGCGGCGAGCGTCTCAAATAATCGAGTTCAAAGCATCTCGGCCCACCCTGAAGGGGTGGTCTCAGAGGGTAAGCTTTGCGTCAAGGGCAAGTATGGATTTGGCTTTTTAGAATCACCTGATCGACTGAAAACCCCCCGAATCAAGCGCCGATTCTTAGAGGAAAATCCAGAGATTTTGAAAGCCATTGAGCCAGATTTGATCGAGTTAGACGAACGCTGGTATGAGTGCTCGCTAGAGGGCGCGATCAAGGCAGCGGCACTAAAGCTTCAAGAGATTAGAGATCGGCATGGTGCGCGTTCTTTAGCCTCTATTGGCGGAGCGAGAACCTCTTGCGAGAGTGCTTACTTGCTTCAGAAATTCACTCGGGAGACGCTTGGCTCTCCCCATGTGGATAACTGTGCGAGGGTCTGCCACGCCCCAAGTCTCAAAGGGATGCGCACCACCATCGGCGAAGGAGCGGCGACCAACCCTTATAACGACATCTATAACACAGAATTCATGATAGTGCTTGGCTCTAACACCACGGAGGCGCATCCCATCATCTCCAACCGAATCGTGGATATGGCGAGCAAGCATGATAATCTCGCGGTCTTTGATGTGAGAGAGATCACGCTCCATCGTTTCGCCAAATACAAGGGAATCATCCCTCATGAGTGTAATCTCCTTATTCTCAACATGATGGCCTATGTGATCATCACTGAAGAGCTCTTTAGCGAGTCATTTATTCAGAATCGCACCGCGGGGTTTGAGGAGTTTAAGGCGCAGATTTTGAGTGATCCCCTCGCTAATCCTCGCTATTTTGAGGAGATTGAAGGGTATGAATATTTAAGCAAGCTCATCCCCAAGGTTGCTCGCGAATACGCACTTAAAAAATCGATGATCTTTTGGGGGCTTGGGGTGACGGAGCATGTGGATGGCTCCTATTCGGTGATGGCGATTGTTCATCTAGCGCTCATGACGGGAAATGTAGGCAAGAGCGGAGCGGGGCTCATGCCATTGCGAGGGCAAAACAATGTTCAAGGGGCGTGCGACATGGGGATGCTCCCCTATTACGCCCCTGATTATCAATCCCCCAAAGAGGAGGGGCTGGCTACTCCAGAGCTTATTGATGAGATGCTAGAGGGGCGAGTGAAGGGAGTTTTGAATATGGGTGAAGATCTGATGCACATCCACCCCAACCTCAACAAGATGGAGCGCGCCCTAGGGAATCTTGAGCTTTTGGTGGTGCAAGAGCTCTTTGAGACAGAAATTGCCAAACGGGCAGATATTCTCATTGGGGTGAAATCAGCGTATGAGAAGACGGGTGTTTATATCAATGCGATGCGCCGCCTCCACCTCTCTCAGCCTCTGGTGCAGAGCGAGCTTCCTGATGATTGGGAGGTGATTTCGCGGCTGGGCAGGGAGCTTGGGGGGAGCTATGAATATGGCGATTCAAAAGCGATTTGGGATGAGGTGCGCGAAGTGGCTTATCGGAGATTTTCGGGGGCAAGCTATCAAAGGCTGGAGCGCCACCGCGTGAGGGGATTGCAGTGGCCTGTGCACACAGAAGACACCCCGATTCTTCATCAGCTTGATTTTAGGACAGAGGATGGCTGTGGACACTTTTTTTATCACGCCTATAAGCCGCGCGGGATGCTCCTAGAGATCTCCCAAAAGAGTCTAAGCGGCTACTATTTAACCACAGGCAGAACCCTCGCTCAATACAACAACGCCTCCCAGACTAAGCGAAGCGAGAAGCTTCATCGGCGCTATGAGGAGGATATCCTTCTTATGAATGACAAGGAGGCGAGTGCCTTGGGGGTGAATCGCGTGATTCTTCGGAGTGAACATGGGCAAAGCGCCCCTCTTTGGGTGAAACCAAGCGACAAGATTTCCCCTAAGACGCTCTTTTGCACCTTTCACCATGCCTCCTCAAGAATCAACCATCTTTTTGGGGATCGGCGCGATGAATTTACCCTGACTGCGGCTTTTAAATCAATCAAAGTGGAAATTATCAAGGCGTGAAATGAATCAAAAAATTGGCGATAAAAATCTCTTCTACCTTCTGCTTTTTCTTGCGATGGTGGCTTGGGGCGGTTCGTGGGTGAATGTGAAGGTGCTAAGCGGCTATATTGATGCTTTTGAGATGATTTTCTTTCGTTTTGGGATCACGGCTATCACGATGATTCCTCTCATTTGGAAGATGGGCTATTCATTTAAAATCGACAAAAAGAGCCTGGGATTGGCGTTTCTAGTGGCGGTGATTCTCATCCTCTATAATCGTTACTACTTCCTTGGTACCAAGCTTGGAACAGCCTCTCTTGGGGGTGCGATGGTCACGACCCTTATCCCGATTCTCACCTTTGTTATTTTAGCGATTTTGGGGGTAAGGCGTGTGGGGGTGCGCGAGGGGATCGCCCTCTGCCTTGGGGCGGTGGGAGTCTTGACGATGCTTCATGTTTGGCGTTTTGATTGGGAGAAGATCGCCGTGATTCACAATCTCTACTTTTTGCTAGCAGCGATTCTTTGGGCTTTGCTAACGATTTTAAGCGCTAAATCGACGCGAGTTTCACCCTTGGTTTTCACTTTTTATCTCTATGGAATCACAACGATTCTAGATGGGCTCTTTTGGGTGGAGCTTGGCACGATTTCCTGGGAGCGATTGGATGCGATCTTTTGGCTTAATATTGCACTCATTTCATTGGCGGCTTCGACCTTTGCCAATACGATCTACTTTCTTGGAATCGAGAAGCTTGGCGCAGCCGAGGTGAGCTCTTTTGTCTTTTTTGTGCCCTTTTCGGCGATTCTTTTGAGTGCGATCTTTTTGGGCGAGGAGATCGATCTTTTTATTGTTTTAGGAACGATTTTGACCTTAGGTGCGGTGAAAATCCTGAACAATATTCGGCTATTTAGGAGAAAACACGCCTAGCTTCAGGCTTTCCGAATGGCCTTAGAGGCATCAATGAGCTTCTCAAAGCCGTGTTTACTAGAAGATTCTACGGATTGGAAGAGCGCGATTCCTTGGGCGGGATTTTCTTGGCCAGCAAAGAGATCGACCGCTTTTTGGAGGCCTTCGTGCACCTTTGCATGGTGCTCGCTCACTTCGCTCACGGTAGCAGGAGCAAGGAGCTCTTTAACCTTGGAAAACCACTTCCCAAAGCGGCATGAGTATTGATCGAGAATCTGAACCGATTCTTTGGCAAGAGCCGCATTGTAGCCTTTAAGTTTGAGCAGGATGTGATCAATCTTGCCATTGCTCACCGAAATCTCATTGGTGACATTGGCGCATTTGTGGGTGATGCTGGTGGAGTTGGCGAGCATTTGGGCGATCTCGGTGGAGAAAGCCTCTAAAATCTCCATAGAGCTGTTTGATTCTTTTTGAAAGGCCTCACTAGCGTCTGACATGGAGCTAGTGTTTTGCTTCAAGATGCTTATGTTGGTCTCAATCTCCAAAGTTGCCTTTTGGGTGCGCTCAGCAAGCTTCCTTACCTCATCAGCCACCACTGCAAAGCCTCGACCATGCTCGCCCGCTCTTGCGGCTTCGATGGCGGCATTGAGCGCGAGGAGGTTGGTTTGATCAGAGATGTCTTTGATGAGGTTGATAATATCCCCAATGGTGGAGACGCTTGAGGATAGATTTTTCACATCATGGCCGAAGTTTTGGGTCAGCTCTTGAATTTTTTGCATGGAGTTTGAAATCTCTTGCGTCTGCTTCTCAACATGGTGACCACCTGTCATGGAGGCGTCATTGAGGAGATTGATCTCATTGAGCATGGCAAGGCTCTCTTCGATAGTGTTTTGTAAAAAGTTCATTCCATCTTCATAGCTGGCCAACAGAAGAGAAAGGAGCTCTTCTTTAGTCGAATCGCCTGAATGCGGGGAGGCTTGGAGTTCACTTTTTTGGTGGGCAAGGCGAAGAGATTCTAGCTCTAGCTCTTTTTTCTCCAGCTCGGCTTGAAGATTTTGGTTGAGACTTTCTAACTCGGTGATGCGCTTTGAGGAACCAAACATAAGACAAACCTTTTGTAATTTAAAGTGGTTGATCAAGTTCGGGCAAGATTATAACGGAAAATTAGATGAGTTAAAGAAGGGGATGTTTTTAGGATTTTGTAGTGGCCGGGAGAGAGGGATTCGAACCCCCGGAGGCTCTCACCTCAACGGTTTTCAAGACCGCCGCTTTAAACCGCTCAGCCATCTCCCGAAACAGTAGCATTAATTTTAAAAAGCCCCACAGAAGAGACTTTTTGGAGGCGACACCCGGATTCGAACCGGGGATCAAGGCTTTGCAGGCCCATGCCTTACCACTTGGCTATGTCGCCATGAGAATTTTAGAGAGTCATTGTGGTGCCCGAAGCCGGACTTGAACCGGCACGGACGCAATGTCCGAGGGATTTTAAGTCCCTTGTGTCTACCGATTTCACCACTCGGGCATGAAACTCTCAAAAATCGTCTTAAATCTTAATCAAATGGCGGACAACTTTGGAGAACACATTTGGTGAAGTGAACGAAGTGGAGCGGGAGACGGGGATCGAACCCGCGGCCCCGACCTTGGCAAGGTCGTGCTCTACCACTGAGCTACTCCCGCACTTGTTCAAGTGAGGGTGGAATTATAGCAACGCTTTTTCAAAAAATCAAGACCCAAGGGGTTTGGGTCTTGAAAAAGAGCCGATTCTAGAGCCACAATGCCCCAAAAACCCCAAAAATCATCAAAGGAATGCTATAAAAGAGGAAGGTTGGCACGCAGGTATCCCAGATGTGGTCGTGCTGACCATCGGCATTGAGTCCTGAAGTAGGCCCCAGGGTGCTATCAGAGGCGGGTGAGCCAGCATCGCCCAAGGCGGCTGCAATCCCGATGAGAAGGATAATCGCAGGGACGCTAAAGCCAAGTTCAAGGGCGAGGGGGCAATAGATCGCGGCAATGATGGGAATCGTCCCAAAAGAGGTGCCAATCCCCATGGTGACGAGCAAACCGATAAGAAGCATGAGCATCGCCCCTCCAAGCTTTCCGCCCGCTAGAGCTGAGGTGGCGCTCACTAAAGCCTCAATGGCGCCTGTTTCTCGCAACACACTCCCATAGCCTGCTGCCACTAGCATGATGAAGGCGATGAAGGCCATCATCTTCATGCCTCCCTCCATGACGCTATCAATCCCTTTCCATGGGATTCCGCCCAAAATCACCATGACAGCGAGTCCGAGCAATCCACCTAGAGGAAGAGAGTTGGTCGTGAGCTGGACAATAAATGCCACGAGCGCTCCTGCGAGCGTTGCCCATTCGCGCTTGCCCATGGAAGCCGCCTCTTCGCTCATTTCACAAAGATTTTGGCTGGTTGCATACTCTCTGGGGCGAGCGTAGGCAAAGAGCACGGCTGCCAAGAGCCCCACGACCATAGCGACTCCACCAATCCACATGACGCTTGAGATATCAGCGATTTCCACAGGGATTCCATTTTGTGCCATCTGATCTTTGAGAAATCGTGTGAAAATAAGACCAAATCCGACTGAAAAGGCAACATAGGGGGCTTTGAGTCCGAAAGTAAGGGCGCAAGCCACCGCACGGCGGTCGATTTTGAGACGATTCATTAAGGGAAGAAGAGGGGGGATGAGAATGGGGATGAAGGCGATATGCACAGGGATGAGGTTTTGTGAAAAACAAGCGATAAAGGCGATGCTTAGCGTGAACATGATCGCTTTGTTGCTGATGGTTCGAGCTAGAGTGCGAATCAAAAAAGTGGTGAGGTGCGTCTGGCTGATTGCCACCGCTAAGGCCCCTAGAAGAATATAGCTAAGGGCGGTTTCAAGGTTTCCTTGCATCCCTTGGATGAGAATCTTGATGGTTTCAGGGAGTGACATTCCAGCGGCCAAACCTGCGCACAGAGCGGCGATAAGAATCGCAAGTAGGACATTGAGCCGAAAGAGACAAAGCACCGACATAATGACGACGGAGAGCAAGACGGGATTGGTGAGCAGCATTTTGAAAAAATCCTTCTAAAAATTTTTGGAGACAAAAGGGATATTATACAAGGGATTTTTGTGAGTTTAAACCTCGCTCAGGTATAATCGACCCCTGTGCTTTTTAAGCTTTCAACCATTTTTCTTTATCGATAAGGCGAGCCAATCATGAGAAGTAGCATCATTAAAGAGGGGTATCAAAAGGCGCCACACCGAAGCTTGCTGAGGGCAACGGGGCTCAAAGACGAGGATTTTGGTAAGCCATTCATTGGCGTGGCCAACAGCTATATTGACATCATTCCGGGTCACTTTTTCTTGCAAGAGTATGGCCGAATCATTAAAGAGGAGATTAGGGCCGCGGGCGGAATCCCTTTTGAGTTTAACACTATCGGGGTGGATGATGGAATCGCCATGGGGCATGATGGAATGCTCTATAGTTTGCCCAGTCGAGAGCTGATTGCTGATTGTATTGAGACGGTGATGAATGCCCATAAACTGGACGCCATGATCTGTATCCCTAATTGCGACAAGATTGTCCCTGGGATGCTTCTGGGGGCACTCAGAGTGAATGTGCCCACGGTGTTTGTGAGTGGCGGACCGATGAAGGCAGGTCGCCTCAAGGATGGCACCAAAGTGGATTTGGCGAGTGCTTTTGAGGCGGTGGGTAAACGCGCGAGGAATCAGATTAGCGATGAAGAGCTCCGCGAGATTGAGTGCGCCGCCTGTCCGGGGGGAGGAAGCTGCAGTGGAATGTTCACGGCGAACTCCATGAACACACTCTGTGAAGCGATGGGAGTGGCGCTTCCCGGGAATGGGACGATTCCAGCCCTCACCAAAGAGCGTGAGGAGCTCATCCGAAAAGCCGCAAGAAGAATCGTAGAAATCGCACTAGATGAGCGCTACGCCTTCCGCAATATTCTCAACAAAGAGGCGATTCACAATGCTTTTGTTGTGGATATGGCGATGGGGGGAAGCACCAATACCGTACTTCATATGATGGCCATTGCCAAAGAGAGAGAGGCGGATTTTGATTTGCGCAAAATCAATGAGATCGCCAAAGAGGTGAGTCATATCGCCAAAATCTCCCCTGCACTCTACACTGTCCACATGGAAGACATCAATAGAGCCGGGGGCGTGAATGCGGTCATGAATGAGATCAATCGCCGAGGCGGAGTGCTCAAGACAGAGGCGCTCACCGTGAGTGGCGAGAGCATGGGTGAGAGGATCGCGGGGGCGAAGATTTTAGATACGCAAATCATTCACACGCTTGAGAATCCCTATAGCGCGGTGGGGGGATTGAAGATTCTTTATGGAAATCTTGCCGAGCAGGGCGCTGTGCTCAAGACCGCTGCCATGGACGCTAAGATGAGAAAATTCACTGGAAAGGCAGTCTGCTTTGATTCTCAAGAGGAGGCGATCGCAGGTATTGTCGGGGGCAAGGTCAAAGAGGGGGATGTGGTGGTGATCCGCTACGAAGGACCCAAGGGGGGACCGGGAATGCAGGAGATGCTAAGTCCCACAAGCCTCATCATGGGGATGAATTTAGGAGACAAAGTCGCGCTCATTACCGATGGCCGTTTCAGCGGCGCCACGCGTGGCGCTTGCATCGGGCATGTGAGTCCCGAAGCGGCCGAAGGGGGAATGATCGGACTGCTTCAAGAGGGCGATCTTATTCGAATCGATGTCGAAGAAGGGGTTTTGGAGGTGTTGCTTGAGGAGGCGGAGATCCAAAAGCGACGCGCCTCCTTTAGTCCTAAAACTAAAACCGTTGCCTCCAAGTGGCTCAAACGCTACCAGCTTCTCGTGAGCAATGCCGCTTCAGGCGCTATTTTGAAAACGGAGCTATAAGAATCATGGAATGCCCCCTGCCAAGCCGAGGAATCTACCCTGATTCTTGGCTTAAAGAGATTCTCCTCTGCGCCAAACGAATCGCCATCATAGGGCTCTCGCCCGATGAAGATAAAGATAGCCACAAAGTGGCGCGATACCTACTGGAGCAGGGTTATGAGGTGATTCCTATCTACCCCAAAGAGGAGACTATCTTAGGGCAAAAAGTCTATAGAAACCTTGGTGAGGTTCATGGCTTTGTCGATATTGTGGATGTTTTCCGCAAAAGCCAAGCCCTCACCCCTATCGCCATAGAGGCGAGAGAGCGGGGAGGCATAGATGTGCTTTGGGGGCAGCTTGGGGTCCAAAACCAAGAGGCGGAGCAGATTTTGGAGCATAGCGGCGTGAGGGTCGTCCAAAATCTCTGCATTAAGCTTGAACATCAAAGGTTGTTTTCAAAATGATTCCATTATCTAAAATCGTTGAGGCGCATGAGCGTGTCAAAAAAGTGATCCAAAAAACCAAACTCGCCTACGCGCCAAGACTAAGTGAGTTAAGCGGAGCCAATGTCTATCTCAAAAAAGAGAATCTCCAACACACGGGCGCCTACAAGCTAAGAGGCGCTTATAATAGAATCGCCACCCTGAGCCAAGAGGAGCGAGCCAAGGGAGTGATTGCCGCTAGTGCGGGGAATCACGCTCAAGGAGTGGCCTATAGCGCCAAACAATTTGGGATTCGTGCGGTGATTGTGATGCCTGAGGCAACTCCATTGCTTAAAGTCACGGGTGTGAAGCGCTTGGGGGCTGAGGTGATCTTAGCGGGCAACAACTACGATGAGGCCTATGCCCATGCACTAGAGTGCGCCAAGGAGCAGGAGCTGTGCTTTATCCACCCTTTTGCTGATGATGAGGTGATCGCAGGGCAGGGGACGGTGGCTTTGGAGATGATCGAGGAGAAGAGCAACATCCAAACCGTAGTGCTTCCTATCGGGGGCGGGGGGCTCATCTCGGGCGTGGCAGCGGCGTATAAGCAGATGCTTCCCAATGTGAGAATCATTGGTGTGACGGCCAAGGGAGCGCCAGCCATGCACGATTCTTTCCATGCCAAGAAAATCGTTTCTGTCAAAGGCGTGAAGACAATCGCCGATGGAATCGCCGTCAGAGATGTCACTCCTAGAAATTTTGAGTACATCTTAGAGGGCGTGGATGATGTGGTGCAAGTGGATGATGAGGAGATCGCTAACGCGGTCTTGTATCTATTAGAGAATCAAAAGCTTGTTGTTGAAGGCGCAGGAGCGGTTGGTGTGGCGGCTTTGTTGCACGAGAAGTTGCCCGTGAGCAAGGGTGAGAATGTCGCTATCGTGCTAAGCGGCGGGAATATCGATGTGACGATGCTCAGTGTCATCATCGAGAAGGGTCTCATCAAATCCCAGCGCAAGATGAAGTTTAGCGTCATCTTGGTGGACAAGCCTGGAAGCCTCAAAGGGCTCACGGATATTCTCTCGCAAGTGGGGGCTAATATTGTGCGAATCGACTATGATCGCACCTCTACCTCTTTGGCTTACGGGGATGCCAATGTCACTATCGCGCTAGAGACCAAGGGGGGAGAGCACCAGGAGGAGATTCGCCAAGAGCTCTGGAAATATCACTATCGATTCGTCGAAATCGATTAGAGTCTAATGCGACGCCTCGATAGGGTTGATGCGGCTTTTTTTGTTCTTTGGCTCCTTGATGCGGCCTTTGTTTTTTGGGCAGTTCAGGGGCTTAGCATCAGCGTCTATGAGGCGAGAATCTACTGGGGCGAGAGCTCTATCGCCTCTTTTTTGGCACACCTTTTTGTCCCCTTTTGGGGCGAGAATAATCTAGGGCTGAAGTTCCCTTTTCTACTCCTTCACCTCTTCAATCTCTTTCTTTTTTATGAAGTGTCGCGCCATACGCTAAAGCGTCCCTTTGACGCGTTTTTTAGTGTGGCTCTTTTTGCTTTATTGCCAGGAGTGAATGCCTCAGCCCTTTTGATTGGTGAGAGTGGAATCATCATGAGCGCGGCGCTTCTTGTCTGCTACATTCATCTGAAATACAAAGTGATTCCCTATCCTTTGCTAGCGCTGGCGATTTTGATCGATTCGGGGATGGCAATTCTCTTCTTGGCTCTTTTCTTTTATGCGATCAAAGAGAGACAAAACCGTCTGCTCCTCTTCTCTCTGATTGCCTTTACGGTGAGTATGTATCTTTGGGGGATTGATGTAGGAGGAAAGCCTAAGGGGCATTTTCTTGATACACTTGGAATCTTTGCCACTCTCTTTTCGCCCCTGCTCTTTCTCTATTTCGTCTATGCGCTCTATCGGATTTTGATCAAAGAGGAAAAACCTCTTTTGTGGTATATCTCCTTTTCAGCACTCATGTTCACCCTCCTGCTCTCTTTTAGGCAAAAGGTGAACATTGAAGAGTATGCTCCGCTAGTGCTTATTGGATTGCCGCTAGTGGTGAAGGTCTTTCTCTCAGGACTTAGGGTGCGTCTGCCAAGATTTCGACGAAGCTATCAGCTTTGGTTTTATATTGCGGTGTTCACGCTTGGAATCAACTCTTTGGGACTTGTCTTTAATAAGCTCTTTTATCGAGTGATCGAGAATCCCAGAGAGCATTTTGCCTATCGATTCCATATAGCCAATGAATTGGCTTTGGCGCTCAAAGAGAAAGGAATTAGGGAGGTTAAGATCAAGGATGAGGCGATGAGGTTGCGCTTGGCGTGCTATGGGATTGGCTCTAGTGAGGCCTTGGAGCTTAAAGAGGGGCGAGGGAAGCGCACGATATTAGAGATTCCAATTCGCTACTTTGGATATGAGGTGGAGCGATACCATGTGCAGAAGCGATAGAGGAGGTTTTAGCCTCATTGAGGTGGTTTTTGTGCTGGTGATTCTTGGAATCATCACGACCCTAGCCATGCAAAAAAGCAGCGATACCTCTTTGTATCAAGCCCGAGATCAGATTATCTCTCATATGCGATATGCCCAGCATTTAGCGATGAGTGATGATAAGTACATTGGAGGAACGCAATTAGCGCCTGGAGTCAATCGTCGGGCCGAGACCGAAGAGTGGCCAAAACGGCTTTGGAGAATCCAGTTTCACACTATTAACAATGCTGCTGAAGGCAATATAGGAGAGACCTATTCCGTGTATAGCAATTCTCCCACGGCCTCTGGGGCATACAATAATAATCCCATGGGGTATTCATCGATTGCACGAGACCCTATTAGTCAAAAATGTCTTAGCTACTACAATAAAAATAATCTTCCAAGTAAATGTGAAGATGAGCGGGATAATCGCTTGAGACTTCAAAAGAGCTTTGGAATCACTAGTGTCAGCATGAAGTCTGATTGTGCCGCGAATCAGCGCACCATTTATTTTGACTATCTTGGCGTTCCTTATTGTGGAGGAGGCTCCCCCAAAAAACTTAATTCGAGAGCACAAATCACTCTAACCAAAGGAGGGCAGAGTGTAGCTATCTGTGTAGAGCCCCTCACGGGTTATGTCCACTCTTGCAATAACTAAGCTATATTTAAGCCTCTTTCGCTATACTTCCACTCCCGATTGACAACGACCCCAACGGACTTTCAACCTCCTTGGATCTTCAATCACTTAGGGCCTTTTCATCTAGGATAAGATGAGTGTTTGTTCTTTAAACCAATAACTGTTTTGTTATCTCAAAGCACTTATCGGTTACGATCTTTGACAACTAAGCAAGATAGCGGTTATCTCTTCTTGTTCTTCCACTTGTCTTCTTTATAGAAGCTTGATGGACCTTTATACCTCTTTGTCTATCACGGACAAGAGTCTAAAAGAACATGAATTTTTCGCCATCCTTTTTTAAAGGTGGCAATTATAGCTTATAGCTAGAGATAACCTCTTATGTTAATTATATCTATTACGTCATTTCTTTGTCGTTTTTTTGATTGATTAGCTAAGGGTTATCCTCTCCTAATAACTAAACTATTATGGAGAGTTTGATCCTGGCTCAGAGTGAACGCTGGCGGCGTGCCTAATACATGCAAGTCGAACGGTAACAGGGTGTAGCTTGCTATACTGCTGACGAGTGGCGCACGGGTGAGTAATGCATAGGTTATGTGCCCCATAGTCTGGAATAGCCACTGGAAACGGTGATTAATACCGGATATTCCCGAGAGGGGAAAGTTTTTCGCTATGGGATCAGCCTATGTCCTATCAGCTTGTTGGTGAGGTAATGGCTCACCAAGGCTATGACGGGTATCCGGCCTGAGAGGGTGATCGGACACACTGGAACTGAGACACGGTCCAGACTCCTACGGGAGGCAGCAGTAGGGAATATTGCTCAATGGGCGAAAGCCTGAAGCAGCAACGCCGCGTGGAGGATGAAGGTCTTCGGATTGTAAACTCCTTTTCTAAGAGAAGATTATGACGGTATCTTAGGAATAAGCACCGGCTAACTCCGTGCCAGCAGCCGCGGTAATACGGAGGGTGCAAGCGTTACTCGGAATCACTGGGCGTAAAGAGCACGTAGGCGGCCTTGCAAGTCAGATGTGAAATCCAACGGCTTAACCGTTGAACTGCATTTGAAACTGCAAGGCTAGAGTATGGGAGAGGTAGGTGGAATTCTCGGTGTAGGGGTAAAATCCGTAGAGATCGAGAGGAATACTCATTGCGAAGGCGACCTGCTGGAACATTACTGACGCTGAGGTGCGAAAGCGTGGGGAGCAAACAGGATTAGATACCCTGGTAGTCCACGCCCTAAACGATGAATGCTAGTTGTTGCCCTGCTTGTCAGGGCAGTAATGCAGTTAACACATTAAGCATTCCGCCTGGGGAGTACGGTCGCAAGATTAAAACTCAAAGGAATAGACGGGGACCCGCACAAGCGGTGGAGCATGTGGTTTAATTCGAAGATACGCGAAGAACCTTACCTGGGCTTGACATTGATAGAATCCTATAGAGATATGGGAGTGCCAGTTTACTGGAGCTTGAAAACAGGTGCTGCACGGCTGTCGTCAGCTCGTGTCGTGAGATGTTGGGTTAAGTCCCGCAACGAGCGCAACCCTCGTCACTAGTTGCTAACGGTTCGGCCGAGCACTCTAGTGAGACTGCCTTCGCAAGGAGGAGGAAGGTGAGGACGACGTCAAGTCATCATGGCCCTTACGCCCAGGGCTACACACGTGCTACAATGGTGTGTACAAAGAGAAGCAATACCGCGAGGTGGAGCAAATCTTTAAAACACATCTCAGTTCGGATTGTAGTCTGCAACTCGACTACATGAAGCTGGAATCGCTAGTAATCGTAGATCAGCAATGCTACGGTGAATACGTTCCCGGGTCTTGTACTCACCGCCCGTCACACCATGGGAGTTGTATTCGCCTTAAGCCGGGACGCTAAACTGGCTACCGTCCACGGCGGATGCAGCGACTGGGGTGAAGTCGTAACAAGGTAACCGTAGGTGAACCTGCGGTTGGATCACCTCCTTTCTAGAGAGAGGCCGGAGTCATTCGTTTGGCTCTGGCGGGACAAGAAGATAATCGCTACTTGCTTAGTTTTCAGAGATTGTCACCCGATACGCACGCTTCAAAGATATAGGGGCTTATAGCTCAGGTGGTTAGAGCGCACCCCTGATAAGGGTGAGGTCAGAGGTTCAACTCCTCTTAAGCCCACCATTGGGGAATTAGCTCAGCTGGGAGAGCGCCTGCTTTGCACGCAGGAGGTCAGCGGTTCGATCCCGCTATTCTCCACCAAAGCCTTTAGAAGAAGAGTCGTATCGAGAGATAAGACAAAGTCAAAGAGATAAAAGAATAGAAATTAACACCGCTTAGAATCCCTTAGGTCTAATGCAAGCTCTTTTTTAAAGAGGGTTGGCATTAGACTTCACTCTTGAGTTGATCAAGAGAGATCTCTAAATGTTATTTAACAATTAATTGTCAATAGCCTAAAATAGTAAAAACTACAATCACGCAACTATCTTGTTGTAACGGAGACGTTCAGCAAGGCAGTGGCGCCAAAGAATAACTCATTGGAATAGAAGTAGAAATAAGCTTTTAAGGGCAGATGGTGGATGCCTTGGGTAGTAGAGGCGATGAAGGACGTACTAGGCTGCGATAAGCTTCGGGGAGTTGCCAAGAGACTTTGATCCGAAGATTTCCGAATGGGGCAACCCAATACATAGAGATATGTATTACCTTTAATGGAGCGAACCTAGTGAAGTGAAACATCTCAGTAGCTAGAGGAAAAGAAATCAAATGAGATTCCGCTAGTAGCGGCGAGCGAACGCGGAACAGGGCAAACCAGTAGCTTGCTACTGGGGTTGAGGACTGCAACATCCACTTGGAACATCTAGTAGAATCTTTTGGAAAGAAGAGCCATAGAGGGTGATAGCCCCGTAGATTAAAGATGTTTCATAGGTAGCAGTATCCAGAGTAGGCCAGGACACGAGAAATCCGGGCTGAAGCAGGGGAGACCACTCTCCAACCCTAAATACTCCTACTACACCGATAGCGAACCAGTACCGTGAGGGAAAGGTGAAAAGAACTGAAGCGATCAGAGTGAAATAGAACCTGAAACCATCTGCCTACAATCATTCGGAGCCCTATGGTTTATCCAGGGTGACGGACTGCCTTTTGCATAATGATCCTGCGAGTTGTGGTATCTGGCGAGGTTAAGCGAACGCGTAGCCGTAGCGAAAGCGAGTCTTAATAGGGCGCTTTAGTCAGATGCTGCAGACCCGAAGCTAAGTGATCTATCCATGGCCAGGTTGAAAGTGAGGTAACACTCACCGGAGGACCGAACTCGTGCCCATTGAAACGGGCTGGGATGAGCTGTGGATAGGGGTGAAAGGCCAATCAAACTTAGTGATAGCTGGTTCTCTTCGAAATATATTTAGGTATAGCCTCAAGTGATAGTAATAAGGGGTAGAGCTCTGATTGGGCTAGGGCTGCTCACCGCGGTACCAAACCCTGTCAAACTTCGAATACTTATTACCGTATCTTGGGAGTCAGGCGGTGGGTGATAAAATCAATCGTCAAAAGGGGAACAACCCAGACTACCAAATAAGGTCCCAAAGTCATACCTGAGTGGAAAAAGATGTGGAGTTACTCAGACAACCAGGAGGTTGGCTTAGAAGCAGCCATCCTTTAAAGAAAGCGTAACAGCTCACTGGTCTAGTGATTCTGCGCTGAAAATATAACGGGGCTAAGGTATGCACCGAATTTGTAGATTGTGCTGATGCACAGTGGTAGAAGAGCGTTCTAGTCAGCGTTGAAGGTATACCGGCAAGGAGTGCTGGAGCGGCTAGAAGTGAGCATGCAGGAATGAGTAGCGATAAAAGTGGTGAGAATCCACTTCGCCGTAAATCCAAGGTTTCCTACGCTATGCTCGTCATCGTAGGGTTAGTCGGGTCCTAAGTCGAGTCCGAAAGGGGTAGACGATGGCAAATCGGTTAATATTCCGATACCGACCGTGGTGTGCGACGGGGGGACGCATAGGGTTAAACGAGCCAACTGACGGAATAGTTGGTCGAAGGGCGTAGGTTGGGGGATAGGCAAATCCACCCCTGTATCCGAAACCTCACAGGCTCTTTGAAGTCTTCGGATGGATAGGAGAATCGTTGATACCGTCGTGCCAAGAAAAGCCTCTAAGTTTAGCCACGGTCGCCCGTACCGTAAACCGACACAGGTGGATGAGATGAGTATTCTAAGGCGCGTGAAAGAACTCTGGTTAAGGAACTCTGCAAACTAACACCGTAAGTTCGCGATAAGGTGTGCCCCGCAAGGGGTCTCAGCAAAGAGTCCCTCCCGACTGTTTACCAAAAACACAGCACTTTGCCAACTCGTAAGAGGAAGTATAAGGTGTGACGCCTGCCCGGTGCTCGAAGGTTAAGAGGATCTGTCAGCCGCAAGGCGAAGCTTTGAATTGAAGCCCGAGTAAACGGCGGCCGTAACTATAACGGTCCTAAGGTAGCGAAATTCCTTGTCGGTTAAATACCGACCTGCATGAATGGCGTAACGAGATGGGAGCTGTCTCAACCAGGGATTCAGTGAAATTGTAGTGGAGGTGAAAATTCCTCCTACCCGCGGCAAGACGGAAAGACCCCGTGGACCTTTACTACAGCTTGGCACTGCCGATGGGAGCATTATGCGCAGGATAGGTGGGAGGCTTTGAAATCTTCACTCTGGTGGAGATGGAGCCACCGTTGAGATACCACCCTTAATGTTTCTGTCTGCTAACTGGCTTGAGTTATCCTCAAGCAGGACAATGCCTGGTGGGTAGTTTGACTGGGGCGGTCGCCTCCTAAAAAGTAACGGAGGCTTGCAAAGGTTGGCTCAGAATGGTTGGAAATCATTCGTTGAGTGTAATGGCATAAGCCAGCCTGACTGCGAGACAAACAAGTCGAGCAGAGTCGAAAGACGGTCATAGTGATCCGGTGGTTCTGTGTGGAAGGGCCATCGCTCAAAGGATAAAAGGTACCCCGGGGATAACAGGCTGATCTCCCCCAAGAGCTCACATCGACGGGGAGGTTTGGCACCTCGATGTCGGCTCATCGCATCCTGGGGCTGGAGCAGGTCCCAAGGGTATGGCTGTTCGCCATTTAAAGCGGTACGCGAGCTGGGTTCAGAACGTCGTGAGACAGTTCGGTCCCTATCTGCCGTGGGCGTAGGAAAGTTGAGGAGAGCTGTCCCTAGTACGAGAGGACCGGGATGGACATGCCACTAGTGTACCAGTTGTTCTGCCAAGAGCACCGCTGGGTAGCTACGCATGGTCGTGATAACCGCTGAAAGCATCTAAGCGGGAAGCCGACTCCAAGATGAACTTTCCCTGAAGGTCGCAGGAAGACTACCTGCTTGATAGGTTGGGTGTGTAAGCATGGTAACATGTTTAGCTGACCAATACTAATAGACCGTTTGGCTTATTATTTATCTACTTCTATAAACGCCACTGCCTTGTTGAGCGTCGTTTTTACTAGGGCTATTGACTATTCATTGATCCTTCTTCACTAGCAAGAGGGAATAGAGGATATATTCTTATCTATCTTCTCTTCCCTTTTTCTCGTGCCTATAGAGGAGAGGCTACACCCAGCTCCATTCCGAACCTGGCAGTTAAGCTCTCCATCGCCGATAATACTGCATCTTTCAGGTGTGGAAACGTAGGTTGGTGCGGGGAGGGGGATAACACCTTCTTTGACCTCAATAGAGACTCTAATCCCTTCTGTTTTTATACTCTTTGAACTCAATCAAATAGATTTTAGAAATCAAATATAAACATCATTGCCTTCTTTTAATCCAATACTCGCTCAATTAAATCCAATAGAAACCCACTCCTTAAATCCAATGTTCAATAGAAGCCCGCTTATGGCTCTGCTGTTGTGATGGTTTGGATTGCAGATTCTCGAAAACCCCATGCTCTTTCAAGCTCTTTAGTCTAATTTTATTCTTTCTTGAACATAATAAGAATCTATCTTATGTTGATACCTAATCCAAAGGAGAGATGATGAAGAAGATTTTTATGGCTCTACTTTTATTGAGTGCTTGGTTGATGGCAGCGGTGAATATCAATACAGCCACCAAAGAGGATCTAATGAAGGTCAAGGGGATTGGAGAGAAGAAGGCGGAGGCAATCATTGAGCATCGCACCAAGAATGGAGCCTTCAAGAGCCTAGAAGAGTTAAAGAGTGTCAAAGGGTTTGGGGAGAAGAGTGTGGAGGGATTAAAGAGTGAGCTTAGTGTGAAGTAGGGGGAGGGTAAGTCGCCCCCCTACTTTTAGTTAGAGATGGTTGATGATGCTGGCATTATAGCCTGCACCAAAACCATTATCAATATTGACCACACTCACACCGCTAGCACAACTATTGAGCATACACAAAAGCGCGGATAAGCCCCCAAAGCTTGCACCATAGCCTACGCTTGTGGGCACGGCAATGACGGGTTTATCCACCAACCCTCCTATAACACTAGCGAGGGCTCCTTCCATTCCCGCAACCACAATGAGCACCTTGGCTTGACGGATTACTTCTATGTGGGCCAATAAGCGATGAAGACCCGCTACGCCGACATCAACAATCTTCTCGACTCTATTTCCAAGAATCGTGGCCGTCTCATAGGCCTCCTCCACTACGGGCAGATCAGAAGTCCCTGCGGCCACAATAGTGATGTGCGTAGGGGGCGGGGTGATCTCGCGCCGCTTGATGGTGATGGTTTTGCCTAGGGCATTGTATTTTGCCTCAGGACAAAAAGCAAGAATCGACTCATAGGCGGCCTCACTAGCTCTAGTGGCGAGAATATTGTTTCCTCGTTCTAGAAGATGTTTAGTGATTTCGCTGATTTGCGCAGGGGTTTTCCCTTGGGCGTAGATCACTTCAGGGTAGCCATTTCGTATCTCTCGATGGTGATCAATTTTGGCAAAGCCCAAATCTTCAAATGGGAGTTTTTTGAGCTGCTCTAGTGCCCCTTGAATATCAAGATTCCCCTGTTGCACCTGCTCTAAGAGGGTTAAGATCGCTTGGGTTTGCATGAGATTCCTTGGTGTAAAGCTTCATCTTTATAGCCTGCTATATCTAGGGCGACGTGGGAAAAGCCCAAAGTTCTAAGAAAGAGGGTCACCTTGGTGCGCTCCTCTTGGCTTGAGATGAGCCTCTCCATCATTTTAGGTTCTAGTTCGATCTTGGCGAGCTCCTCATGGAATCGAACCCTCACCCTGCCATAGCCCAAAGAGATAAGAAACTCTTCGGCCTGCTCGACCATCTCTATCTCCTCTTCTAAAAGGGGTCGATTATGGGGAAATCGTGTGAGGAGACAAGCATAAGAAGGCCTATTCCAGCTCTTTAGGCTCAGCTCTTTAGAGATTTGTCGAATCTCATTTTTGCTCAATCCCAAAGAGAGCAAAGGGGTGGCGATTCCCAGCTCTTGGAGGGCGATTCGACCAGGACGCTCCTCTTTGGTGTCATCAAGGTTGCTTCCCTCTGCAATATGGGCAAACCCTCTTTGATACGCAAGCTTCTTTAACGAGGAGAAGAGGGCATGCTTGCAGAGGTAGCAGCGATTGGTCGGATTCTCCTTGAGGGTTGGAATCCATGGAAAAGAGAGCACCTCGTGCCTAGCGCCAATCTCCTTGGCAAAAGCGATGGCCTCTTTGATCTCTCGCTCGGCCATGTAGGGTGTGGTGACGGTGATTCCAAGCGCCTTCTCGCCAAGCGCATCGTGAGCCGCCTTAAGGAGGAGTGAGCTATCCACGCCTCCAGAAAAAGCCACTATGAGGCTCTCTAGGGCTTGAATCTCTTTTTTTAGTGATTCGTATCGTTCAAGCATGATTCAACCGCCTTATCAATAGCTAAATAGAGGGTGTGCAATGGCACAGAGTGGGTCATGGCGAGGCGCCTACACTCTTCATATTCTGCTTTATAGCGTACCACTTTTTCCCCTTGCATGGAGAGCTTCACGCTCACCTCCCCCCAAGGAGTGGGGACTTGAATGAAGCGCCGCGCAAGAGCTATCTTCTCCACTTCAAGGCGGCGCAAGCCAATAGAGCTCGTCTCCTGAAAGAGAATTTGTGTGAGCTCTCTCTCCTTATCCAGCAAAGAGAGAATGGAGAGCTTGGTGGCGAGGCGATTCTTTTTAGTCGTGATGGGGGTCATATAGACATCTAGTGCGCCTGCCTCAAAGAGTCGTTCGACGGCATAGGCAAGGTGCTCTGGGCTCATGTCGTCAATGTTGGTCTCTAAAAGCACCTCTTTTGGTGAAGGCTGCACAGGCTCATCCGCTAGGATTAGTCGCAAAATATTGGGGATATCGACTCCCTCTCGCTCTCCTGCACCATAGCCGATTTTTTGCGGAGAAAGAGGAAGCGAACCAGAGAAAGAATCTACATTACAAGCTAGAATCGCCGCACCCGTGGGCGTGGTCGCCTCAAAAGGAACCCCGTGGAGCCCTATGGGGAGTCCTTGAAGTATCTCCAAGGTGGCGGGCGCAGGGACAGGGAGCAGTCCGTGCGCGCATCGGACAAACCCCCCTCCAAGCTCGATTCGAGAGGCGTAGATCTTCTCAACACCAAGCGCTTCAAGTCCGATCGCTGACCCCACAATATCAATAATTGAATCGATTGCACCCACTTCATGGAAGGCAACCTGTTCAAGGGGCTTGGCATGAATTCTTGATTCGGCCTCGGCGATTTTTTGAAACATTTTCAATGCTCGCTCCTTAATGCGCAAAGAGAGCGCGCTGGAGAGAATCATGGCGCGAATATTTCCAAAGGTGCGATGGTCATGATGATGGTGTTCGCGCAGCTTTACCTTGACTTGGGTGGCACGGATGCCACTTTTGGATACAGTCGTGGCTGAGAGCTCATACTCGCCCTCAAGGGGGAGCTTGGCGAGCTCTTTTTGGAGGTATTCAAGCTCCACGCCAAGATCAACAAGGGCGCCAAGGTGCATATCGCCACTGATTCCGCTGAAACAATCGTAGTAGAGAATCTTCACGCCAGCTCCCTAAGAGACCACTTTGGGGACGGTGATGGAGCCAAAGGGAAGCACGATGACGCTAGCTTCAGGGCCTTTTTGGGCGATAGCCTCTTTTAGGGCTTGGTGAAGATCGTGATAGGGCTTAAGGTGGACCGCTCTCATCTGCTCATCACTTAGGTCGCTCACTGCCCAGCTCTCTGCCCAAAGATTGATCTCGGCCATCTTGGCTGCCTTGTGGTAGCCGAGCCGATACTCCTGCTTGATTTTATCCAAAACCGCTTGGGCGGAGTTGGCTGAACTCATGAGTTTGAAGAATCCCTCCTCGCCAATTCCCGTGCGACACTTGGCGACCATGATCAAGATTCCGCCTTCATTGAGCGCGAGCTTGCCATTATCGAGCGCTTTTTGGGATTGGTAGAGATCAATATCCATCGGGTAGGGAGCGACAGAGATAACAATGTCGGCTTTTTTGGGAATATTGACGCAAAAAACTTCGTCGGCTTTGTCGATTCCTGCATAAAAAGAATCGCTCAAATCTCCTGCCCTCACGGCGCAAATATCATGATCGCTATCCAAAACTGTCATGATTGCAAAAACATCGATCTCTTTTAGCACCTGCATTGCATCCATCATGTCTTCGTGGACAGGATTCCCTTGGAGGGAGAGTGCTTGGGCATTTTCGTGGAGGGCTAGAAGATGGTTTTGTTGGATTGTCTCATAGGCAGCGACTCCAGGTAAGAAAGCTTTTCTTCCTCCTGTGTATCCTGCAAAATAGTGAGGTTCGACCGAGCCAATCGCACACACTTTTTTGGCATTGGCGACTATCTTATTCAGATACATCTCGGTGCCATTGGTTGATTTGCCTAGATAGACCATCTCATCTTTGCGAGAATCATGGCTCCAAATGCGATTTTGGCGCGCCAAGTCTTCATAAATCTCTTTCCCAAAAATAAAGTGATACTCCTCTTGGGTGGGAGCTCGATGGCAGCCTGTGGCGATGATGAAGAAGATATCTCTGTTTTTGATTTTGGGATAGATTTGGGCAAGAACCTTGCGAGTAGGGGTGGGACGAGTGCCATCATTAACAATAAAGACGATGCGCTCACTGGTATTGATAAAATGGTCAAAAGAGTCCTTGCCAAGAGGCTTGGCTAGTGCCTCATCAATCGCTTTGGCGTAGTCGATCTTTTCGACGCTGTTGGGTTCATAGACTCCAATGAGTTGAGAATCGGCAATCTCTAAATGAATTTTTTCTTCTTTTCCGTAGCCCACCGTTACTTTCATACTTCATCCTTGTTTAGGTTTATTTTTATTTTTACCTTCGACTCTCTCGAAAGAACTCCCCCTGATAGCCTATAAAGAGTCAGTTTATCGGCTCTTTTGAAAATGTTATCACTTATTAAATAATCGAGGGGTTATTTTTTGAGCTATTTGTTTTTTGTAAGGAATCCTTTTTGGATATGGAAAATTCTCCAAAGGATTTTTGAGGAATCTTGAAGTATCATAATCCCTTTATTTCGGTTTTTGGAGAAGAAGAATGGATCGTATCAATGCTCTATTTCCCTTGTGGGCGATTCTCTTTTCGGCCCTAGCATATGCGATGCCATCGCTATTTGTGCCGCTTAAGGAGATGATCGTTCCCTTGCTTGGGTTTATCATGTTTTGCATGGGGATGACACTGTTGCCCAAGGATTTTAAAGAGGTGGTACGCCGCCCTAAGGTGATTGCACTAGGAATTGTTTTGCAGTTCACCCTGATGCCTTTGGGGGCTTATGTGATTGCCCATCTGCTTGGATTCCCTGCACTTTTGATCGCGGGCTTTATTTTGGTGGGAACAGCTCCTGGAGGAACGGCCTCCAATGTCATGGCATTTTTAGCCAAAGGAGATGTTGCGCTCTCCATCACGCTCACCGCCTGTTCGACGCTTCTTGGGGTGATTCTCACTCCCTATTTGACCCTCTTTTTAACTCAAGAGGTGGTCGAGGTCAACGCGCTAGCCATGCTTATGAGCATTGTGAAGATCGTCTTTTTCCCTGTGGCACTAGGGGTAGGGGTGAACTATTTTTTGTGCCAAAAAGTTGAAAAAGTCCAACGCCTTCTTCCCACGCTCTCTATTGTTGGAATCGTGCTCATCATTGCTATCGTGGTTGCGCTCAATCAGAGCAAGATTCTCGAAGTGGGTGCTTGGGTGGCTCTTGGGGTGGTGATGCACAATACGCTAGGGCTTGTGCTCGGATATTTTTTGAGCAAAATGGCGGGATTTGAGGAGAAGATTGCGCGAACCATCGCTATTGAGGTGGGGATGCAAAATTCAGGGCTTGCTGTGGCACTGGCGGCCAAATATTTTGGCGCACTCGCGGCACTCCCTGGGGCAATTTTCTCGGTCTGGCATAATGTCTCAGGTTCATTGATTGCTTCTTATTGGGGCAGCAGAAGTGAAAAAGAGCAGGAGCAGGGGTAAGGTGGTGGGCCCTGTAGGACTTGAACCTACGACCGATCGGTTATGAGCCGAGTGCTCTAACCAACTGAGCTAAGGGCCCCTGCCAAAAGAGGTGAAATTATACATAAAATTAAACCTAAAAGCAAGCAGATTCTCTAGCATTCCAAGCAGAACCATAAAGGTGACAAAGCTGCTTCCTCCGTAGCTAAACATCGGCAGAGGCAAACCCACAACGGGGGCTAGGCCGATGGTCATAGCGACATTCACCGCCGCGTAGATGAAAATCAACATAGCTAATGAAATAGCTACTACTTTTAAAAAGTAATCATTTTTATTCATGACACTCAGCGAGAGGAGATGGAGAATCAAGGAGAGGTAGAGGAGGATGAGGCCAACAGCCCCCCAAAAACCAAATCGCTCCACATGATAGGCAAAGATAAAGTCGCTCGTGGCGATGGGGAGGAATTTGAGCTGGGCTTGAGTCGCCTCATCTTTGGCCTTTCCCGCAAGTCCTCCTGAGCCAATTGCAATGATCGATTGCTGGACGTGATAGCTTGGCTTTTCGCTCAAAAAGTCGGTGATTCTCTTGCGCTGATAGTCGTGGAGACTGGAGTAGAGTACAGGAGAAGCGATGCTGATGGCAAGAAGAATCCCTAGCCAAATTTTGTAGTGCACTCCAATGAGAAAGAGCATCCCATATCCCGTCAAAAGAAGCACAAGGGCCGTGCCTAAATCAGGTTGTTTGAGGATGATGACAAAGGGGAGGAGAATATAGAAGCTAATTTTGGCGAAACTTTTGAAGCGATAGCCATCCTTGGGCGGGGGAGTGTGGCGAATGATGTGGGCTAGCATCAAGATAAAAGCGGGCTTCATGAGTTCAGAGGGCTGAAGGGTGAAGTGAATAAAGGGGATCTCAATCCAGCGCTGGGCCCCTAGTTTGGTCGTGCCAAAAATTTCGACGGAGATAAGAAGGGCGATATTGATCCAATAAAAAAAAGGGATACTCCAAGAGAGTTTGCGGATGGGCACCAAAAAAGCGAGAAAAAAAGAGATAAACCCGACAATGACATAGGTTGCTTGTTTGTCTGCTAGGCGGTCGTTCACCTCTCCAATAAGGATATAAGAGACGATCACCAAAGGAAGAATCATCGCGAGCAAGAGGAAATCAAAATGTGTTAAAATCCGTCGGTCGATGGCGATCATGCTGCGTAGACTCCAGAATCGAGGCTGCTTTTTAAGAGGTACCTTGTGTATAGAGATGATTCTAGCTAAAGAAACCCCAATCCAACTTTTAGGCCCTTCATGAACGAAAGAAAAATTTTTCACAACACCGAGATGGCAAGACTCGATCAAGCATTAGCCAAGCTCCTAGGCGAGAGTCGCAATCAAGTGGAGGCGCTGGTTAGAGGGGGGAATGTTTGGGTTGATGGAGAGAAGAGCTCCAAAGGAGGGGTGAAGCTCAAAGGCGGCGAGCGAATCGAGGTGGAGATCCCCCTCTTGCGTGAAAATCCTGCCATGGAGGTTGAGTTTGAGGTGGAGATTCTTCATGAGGAGGAGCACTTCATAGTGCTCAACAAGCCCTCAGGAGCAGTGGTTCATGGAGCGCCAAGTGTGAAAGAGGCCACGCTGGTGGACTGGCTGAAGAAAAAGGGAATCTCTCTCTCCACCCTCAATGGAGAGGAGAGGCATGGAATTGTTCACCGACTTGATAAAGAGACCAGCGGAGCGATCGTGATTGCCAAGAGCAATGAGGCTCACCGAAGGCTTTCACTCCAGCTCCAAGAGAAGAGCATGGGGCGCTACTATCTAGCCATCATTGACCATCCCCTCAAAGAGGATCAAAGGGTGGAGTGCTATCTAGGGCGCCACCCCCACCATCGCCTCAAAATCGCCAAGGTACCCGTAGGAAGGTATGCCAAGAGTGCTTTTGTGAAGCTAGAAGAGAGTATTGATGGCTCCAAGGAGCTCATTGCGGCGAAGCTTTTCACAGGACGCACCCATCAGATTCGCGCTCACTTGGAACTTTTGGGACGCCATATCCTTCATGATGAGCTTTATGGCTACAGGGGCACATCAGAGGGACGCATCTTTTTACATGCCTACGGGCTCTATTTTGACCACCCGATGACGGGAGAATCGATGTTCTTTAAAGCCCCGCTTTTTGAAGATATGATAGGATACTTGCAACAAAATTTTCCATCGGAGCGGCTGCATGAAACACTTCTTCCGGATGCTATTGTGGAGCGCTTTAGCGCTTTGGGTTAGCGGATGCGCGGTGAGCAATCCTTTTGGCTCCAGCGAATTTGTGGATGGGAATCTCCCTAGGGTCTCCTCGATAAGGACTCTGCCTGATGTGAGCTCGGTCGCTTTTGAGTGGAATCTCATCAATGATCCGAGAATTGATGGCTACTACCTTTACCGCAAAGAGGTCGGTGCAAGCGGGGATTTTGAGCGCGTAGGAAGAATCGAATCGCGTTTTGGGGCCCATCATGTTGATAGGGAGCTAAAGCCTGGCACCACCTATCTCTACAAGATGAACACTTATAACAAAGCCACAGGGGGAGTTTCGCCTGATAGTGAGGTGGTTGAGGCAAAGACGATCGCCTTAGAGCCTTTAGGGTTTGTTCAGGCGATGAGTGGCTACCCTCGAAAGGTGAAGATTCTTTGGGGACCACACAATGATCCTAGGGTCTCTGGCTATGTAGTTGAGCGAGAAGAGAGCGGCAAATGGAAGAGTGTGGGCAAAACCGATAGCCGACTTTTGGTCGAATATCTTGATATGAAGCTCGAAGATGGAAAAGAGTATCGCTATCGTGTTCTTGCCAAAACTCACGAAGGAGCCCTCTCAACACCCAGTGAAGTGGTGAGTGCAATCACTAAGCCCAAGCCCCCGATGGTGCAAGGGGTTGTCGCGAGTGTGGATATTCCCAAGCGAATTGAGCTCTCTTGGGAGAAAAGCACGCAAGCGGATGTGGTGAATTATAAGGTTTATCGAGCCCCTTGGGAGAAGTGGAACTACTCCGAGTTGACGCAAACGCAGGGAGAGACGAGCTATGTTGATAATATTGATGGAGATGGAAAGGAGTATTATTACAAAGTGAGCGCGATTGATGTGGATGGAATCGAGAGCCTTTTGCCAGAATCGCCCATTTATGGAACCACGCTCAAGCTTCCTGCTACGCCTGTGATGGAGTATGCAAGAATCGAAAATGGGCAGGTGGTTTTGCGCTGGGCACCGACGGATGATCGAAGCGTGGAGTATGTGGTCTATAAAAGCGATGGCTGGTTTATGCCAAAGACGGAGCGATTTGTTGGAATCAAAGATGTCAATTTTTATGATCGAGAGATTGTCCCGGGTAAAAAATATTACTATTCTGTGGCGGCGGTTGATCGTCATGGACTCGAATCAAAGCGAAGCAACGAAGTGGTTCTCCTGCTCCCCCAAGAGGCTCGCTAATGCCCCATTTTATTGCCTCTTCGTTCACGCATCCCGACTATCCTTTTGAAGAGGAGGGATATTGCTTTAGCGATTCTCTCTCCAACCTCCTTCACCCCCACGAAGAGCTCGTGAGGGTCGAGGTGGAGGGGAAAGAGTTTTTCCTTCGCATCAAACATCGCCTCAAAGAGAACGACTTCATTATTCGATTTGACAAGTCCACGCGAGTCTCCCCTGTGGGAATTATCAAAAAAGCCCTTCGAATCTTTGCCCAAAAAAGCCAAGCCCAAATCCTCTCTGACAACCTCTCCGAAGAGGATTCGATTCGCCAAAAGAGACTCACTCCTTTTTTAAAAACTCCCGAGTTTTTTATGCACGAGGCACACCAAGGGCAATATTGGGTGGAGATTGGCTTTGGGAGCGGGCGTCACCTCCTCCATCAGGCCAAAGCCCATCCAGAGAAGCGCTTTATTGGGCTTGAGATTCACACCCCCTCCATCGAACAGGTCTTAAGACGGTTGGAGCTAGAAGAGATATCCAATGTCTCCATCGTCTCTTATGATGCGAGAGTTTTTTTGGAGCTCCTCCCCTCTAACGCTATTGAGCGGCTTTTTGTGCACTTTCCCGTCCCTTGGGATAAAAAGCCTCATCGTCGAATCTTTAGTCGAGCTTTCCTTAATGAAGCGATTCGTACGCTAGGGGTGGGGGGGGTATTAGAGCTAAGAACGGATAGTGAAGACTATTTTCTCTTTGCCAAAGAGCTTCTTTTGGAGCTTAACCGCGTCCATTTTTCCATCCGCAAAAATTTTGATGCGCCCATTAGTAGCAAGTATGAAGATCGCTGGAGAAAGCAAAATAAAAATATCTACGACCTTTTGCTTCATAACGACCAGCACTCTCCTGACCCCCTCCGCCCTAGTGATTTCTCCTTCAAGCCGCTAAAGCGATGCGATGCGGCGGAGCTTAGAAGGGAGATTCGCGAGGGGTGGTTTGCAAGTATCGAGCGACTCTATCGCTCCAAAGATGGCAAGAGCATGGCGATACGGAGCTCTTTTGGTGATTTCGCCTACCCTGAGAAGAAGTATCTTTGGATTAAGGGGGAAGAGGCGCGCTACTTTGGCTCCTCGCCCATCCCCTCTCTTGCGAATCATCAGGCCCATAAACTCCTAGAGGAGTGGCTTTCATGAGCAAAATCATCTCCGCCTCCAAGCTCTACTTGGGTTACAAAAAAGAGGAATCGGTGATCAAAAATGCCGCTTTTGAGATCAAAGCTAAAGAGTTTGTCTTTATCAGTGGTCCTAGCGGAAGCGGCAAGAGCACCCTTTTAAAGTCTCTCTATGGGGCGCTTTGTGTTCATTCGGGGAGCCTCAATGTCTGCGGAATCGAGATGCTTGAGGTCAAAAAGCGCAAGATTGACTTTTTGCGCCGCCATATTGGAATCGTCTTTCAGGATTACAAGCTGATCAAAGAGTGGACGATCGAGAAAAATGTGATGCTCCCCATGATCATCAACGGATTCTCTAAAGAGGCTTGTCAGGCTCAAGCGGAGAGGCTTTTGGCGCACATCAAGCTCTCGCACAAGGCGGGCAAATATCCTCCTGAGCTAAGCGGAGGCGAACAACAAAGAGTGGCTATGGCGAGGGCTTTGGCCCACAATCCTCTCCTTATTCTCGCGGACGAGCCCACAGGGAATCTAGATGACTACTCTAGCGATGTGATCTGGAATCTTCTCAAAGGGGTGAATGAGCAATTGGGGATTAGTGTGGTGGTGGTGACGCATCGAATCCCTGACAATCTCAACATCCCCTATCGTCACCTCTATATTGAGGATGGAGTGGTCTATGAGCTCTCTTAAGCATCACCTCTCTCTCATCATTCCGCTCATCGCGCTACTTTTTAGCTTGGAGAGCATTGTGCTCATTCAGCGCGCGGTGGCAGGATATGAGGCCAATCTTGGCAAGAGCTATTCGATTGTTATCGCCACACGCAAAGAGGTTTCTCTCGAAGAGATCAAGAGGGTTGTGAAGGAGGCAGAGGGGCTTAAGGCAATTGCTCCTGATGCGGTGCTCGAGAAGCTCCAAAAAGATATTAGCAGTGCCAATCTAGCTCTCCTTAAAGATTCTCTTCCGCAGTTCTACTCACTCTCGCTTGATTCCTTCCCCGACAAGAGTCGTTTGGGGGCGATTGATGCAGCTTTAAAAAAGATGAATGGGGTCGAGCGCGTGGAATCGTTTGTCAAGTCACACGACCAGATCTATCGCCTGCTGTTGCTTCTTAAAAGTAGTGTGATGGTTTTTGCGGGGCTCATCTCGATCATCAGCCTTTTGTTGATGGTGAAGCAGATTGAGATTTGGCGCTTTGAGCATAGCGAACGCATGGAGATCATGGGTTATTTTGGAGCTCCTTCATGGATGCGCAATGGTCTTTTATTCCGCTTGGCGTTGGTCGATTCGCTTATTGCGGCGGGAATCATTGGCGCAGGGATGATCTACCTGAGCCAAGATCCTACCACACTCACTCTCATTGGTGATGTGGGGCTTGATGGGTCCATCTTTGCCCCAGAGCATGATTCGCTTCTTTTGTTGCTGGGCGGCGTAGGCGTCTCCATCCTCTCGGTGTGGATGGTGATTTTGCGTCCAAGGGGGTAGCGATCTTGCATTCACTCCTCCTCCTCTTCTTCTTTTTGGGCGCCCTCTCTCTTGAGGCGGCCTCCATTCAGACCCAAATCAACACCAAGAGCGGGGAGCTCAAAGAGAGTCTTCAAAAAGAGCGCACTCTTAGCCAAAAACTAGAGACGCTTGGGGCTGAGGTCAATAAGCAGAATCAAAAGATCACTCAACTTGAAAAGAGCATCCAAGAGGCGGGGGAGAATATCGCCAAGAATGAGGGAGAGTTCAAAGAGCGCGAAAAGGAGCTTGGGGAGCTAGAGAGGCGCCAAGAGGAGATTGAGCAAGCCAAGAGAGAGATTGAGCAACAGCTTCTTGAGGTGATCGCGCAAGATGTCTCTTTTGTGATGATTCTTAATGATCATCATCCCAAGTCGGCCGAGGATTTGGTGTTTGAGGAGGTTTTTAAGGCGCTCAGTCAAGAGATGAAAAAGCGTGTGGACGGATTGACTTTAAAGCAGTCAGAGTTGGCCAAAGAATCGCAAAGGGTGGGGAGCACCATCGCTGGAATTAAAAAATTTATTCAAACGGAGAATGAGAAGCGACGGCGACTGGATGAGATGAAGAAGAATCAAAAAGAGCTGGTCGCCTCTTTGGCCAAAGAGATGAAAGAGTATGATGCCGAGCTCAAGCGAGTGGTGCAAGAGCGTGAGAGCCTCAAAGGGATCTTGGCCAAGCTTAATATCACCAAGGAGCAAGAGGAGGCCAAAAGGCGCGCTAAAGAAACTACCTCCAAAAAGAGTGATCCCAAGGAGGAGAGCGTGGAGGGGGCGTTAGAAGTGAGGCAAGTGGCCACTTCCTATCACGATGTGAGCACCGTCAAGTACACAGGAGAGAGAACGATTCCCCCTTTAGAGCGTTTTGAGATAGAGCGAAAATTTGGCCCCTATTATGACCCTGTTTATAAAATGAAAGTGTTTAATGAATCGGTTATTTTCAACGCTTTGGAGAGCGATGCGAAGGTGAGGAGCGTGATGGATGGCAAGGTGGTCTTTGCCAAAGAGACGCCTATGCTAAAGCGGGTCGTGATCATTGAACATAAAAACAGCCTCCATACCATCTATGCCCATTTAGACAAGATCGCCCCCACGATTAAGCCTGGAAGTCCTGTCAAAAAAGGCTATATTATCGGGAGGACTGATGGCAAGCTTATGTTTGAGGTGACGCAAAAAGATCGTCATATCGACCCCATGGAGTTCATTACAGTAAAATAATTTTTTGTCGATATTTGGGCTAGGAGTTTATAAATCCGATTCATTATCTAAGGGGACGAGGATGATTGAGATGATTGGGCAGACAGGGGCTATCACCACAACCCCCGCAACAGGAGCTTTGGTAAACACTTCCAAGGGAGAGGGAGCGGGAGTTGCTTCTTCTTCAACGCAACAGATTCAAAAAGAGGTGCAAGAGCTTCAGGATAGCAAAAATGTCGAGGATCTCAAAAAAGAGCTCATGCAGCTCACTGAGGAGCTCAATCGAGAGTTCAATCCTCTTAATATGAATATAAAGTTTGGCTTCAGCGATGATATTGAGAGCCTCTATGTGACCGTCAGCGAGCGAGACAGTAATCGTCTCATTCGCAAAATTCCCAGTGATGAAGCGATTGAGTTGATGGTCAAGATGCGTGAGATCGTTGGAATCATCTTTGACAAAAAGGGCTAGAGCGTAGCCCAAAGAACTTTTCCCAAGGAGAATCGCTATGGCAACAGGAACTATTACTGCTCTAGGAATCGGTAGCAATGTTTTGACAAGTGATGTGATTGATAAGCTAAAAGACGCCGAAACAACCGCCAAAATCAACCCCTTTACCAAGAAGATGCAAGACAATCTTGATAAACAGACAAGCCTAACGCAGATCATGACGCTCTTTGGCACGCTCAACAGCAGCGCCAAGAAGCTGGCGGATACCTCCAGCTATCTAGAGCGTTCTAGTAGCGTGACGGGCAATGGCGTAACCGCCACTATAGGCGCAGGTCTTCCTGTGCAGGATATTTCAGTCAAGGTGAACCAGTTGGCCACGGGAGATATCAATCAGGTGGGCACATCCTATGAGTCGAGAGATTCGGTCTTTTCAACCACCAATACCGTACTAAAATTCAATGCAGGCGGCAAAGACTATTCCATCAAAATCGCCGCAGGAACGACCGTGGGCGATGTAGCCCAAAGTATCACTGACGCAACCAATGGAGCGGTCACAGGGGTTGTCATGAAGACAGGAGGGAGTAAGCCTTTTCAGCTCATGATCAACTCCAAAGAGACAGGAGCGGGCAATAAGATCTACTTTGGAACAACGCTTACAAGCTCTAATGTTAAAACAGGTTCAATTGAGGCTAGCGGAAGTGGCGATCTAACGGTCACCCTCAAAGACAAAAATGGCAATGACAAGACGCTTGATATCACAATACCTCCAACTGCTTCGGGAGCCGATTCTCAAAGCAATGCCGCAGCTATCCAAAAGGCTATCAAAGAGGCTGTGAGCGCTGATTCGGATTTTGCAGGCCTTGAAGAGGATATCAATATTGGTCTTAGTAGTGATGGCAAGCAGGTGATCGTCAATGATCGGCGAGGCAACGATGTGAGCGTAGGAGGAGCTAAAGCAAGTGACTTTGGTTTTAAAACTACAACGAAAACGGCTGCCAATACAATCGAAGGATCGTCGGTGGCCAGCGGACAGCTCAGTGGCACGCTCACTATCGGTAATATTGATCTTGACCTCTCCACGCTGAGCGCGGCAGGCAACTCAGGCACTCAAAATGCCCAAGCGGTGGCCGATGCGATCAATACGGCTGCTAGCGGCTATAGCGCCAGCGTGGAGAATGGCAAGCTTATTATCAATAAAAATGACGGGGGTAATGTTCAGGTGACGCTCAAAGGGGCGGATGGAAGTGCTGAGCAGTCAGCCAGTAAGAAGGCGATCGCCGCTCTTGGGCTTACCGCAGGAACGCATCAGTCCTATGTTGATTTCCAAACCAATACGCTCAAGCTTGACAATATTCAAAGCGCTCAAGACGCGAAGCTCACCTATAATGGAATTGCTATCACGCGGCCCACTAACTCCATCAATGATATTGTTTCTGGCGTAAGTCTAGAGCTCACTGCGGTGCATAAAGAGGACGATTCTCCTGCGGTGATTCGTGTCACACGAGACAATAAGGCAATCTATGATGAAGCTCAAAATTTTGTAGATTCTTTTAATGCCTTAATGGATCAGCTAGAGCAAGATACAAAATATGATGTAGATACAAAGATTGCGGGGGTTTTTCAGGGAGATAGTGATATTCGGAGCATTAAAAATGCACTCAACAATCTCCTCTCCTACACTGATGGAGACAAGAACAGTCTCTATAAATATGGAATCTCACTCAATGAGAGCGGCCGCTTGACACTTGATTCAGAGAAGCTCCAGAAGGCTTACGAGGAGGACCCCGATATGGCGATGGCCTTTTTCAAAGGCACCGCCAAGACCATCGGAGGTAAAGAGACTGAGGTGAAGGGAATTTTCACGCAATTTAATGAAACAATTGATGATTACATAACAGGAAGTAATGCTAGGCTCAAGTTGCTTGAAACTTCGCTCACCGATGAATCAAAGCGACTAGAGGAACAAAAGACCAAAGCTCAAAAGGATTTAGACGATCGCTATGATATCATGACGGCGCGATTTGCGGCCTATGACTCGATGATTGCCAAAATTAACCAAAGCTTTAGTTCTCTCAATATGATGATTCAACAAGCCTCAAACTCGTAGTGTAAAAAAAGGATTTTTATGAGAAGTAACGCCGCCTATAGCTCCTATCAGCAAAACTCTATCACCGTGGAATCTCCCGCTAAGCTGATAGAGATGCTTTATGAAGGGATTCTGCGCTTCACAGCCTTGGCGAAACGAGCAATGGATGAAGAGGATATTGAGAAGAAGATCTACTACGTCAATCGAACTACGGATATTTTCACTGAGCTTTTAAACTCTCTTGATTATAAGCGTGGGGGGGATGTGGCGCATTATCTTACGGGACTCTACACGCACCAAATCAAGCTTCTCACACAAGCTAATGTGGAAAATAACAAAGAGAAGATCGATATTGTCATCAAGGTGACCCGCGGTCTTTTGGAGGCATGGAAGGAGATACACCAAAATGAGTTGGCTAAGGGAGTTTAAAATCGCCCTAGTGGAGCAAGACTTGGCGGCGCTAGAGAGAATCATCTCTCAAATGCCCGATTCTTTTGAATGCCTTGAAGAGATGCAAGAGGCTCAGGCCTACATGGAGCAGGCGCGCGAGATATTTCTTATCGAACGCGAGAAGGTCTCCGTGGAGCTAGAGAGATTGAGTAAGATGAAAAAGTTTGTCCAAACTGAGAGGAAAAAGTCAATTAATACCCATTTTTAAGTTTCTGCACTACAATAAGCCCTTCAAAACTTTTCAATAAGAGAAACTTTATGCAATGGAAGCCGATCGATATTGAAGATCGAGAGACTTTGGAGGGCTTTTTCCGCTCCGAGGAACTTTCGGTCTCTGATTTTTCCTTCACTAATCTTTACCTTTGGCACTTTTCCCGCTCTATCTCCTACGCGATTATTGAGGACCTTTTGTGCATCAAAACTCAATACCACGGTGAACATCCTTTTCTTTTTTTCCCTCTTGGCAAAGGAGAGAAGAGAGGCGTGATTGAGCGCCTCATGGAGTGCTTTGAATCGCGGGCGATTCCTTTTACGATGCGCTCTTTGGGCGAAGAGATGAAAGATGAGCTTGAGCGCCTCATGCCAGAGAAATTTGAGTTTATCTACAATCGTGACCGCTCCGACTATGTCTATTTAACGGAAGAGCTCATTGAGCTTAAAGGGCGTAAATTTCACAAGAAAAAGAATCATCTTAATCGATTCTTTGAGCTCTACCCCGATTTTAGCTACGAAAGCCTCTCAATGGAGAATGTCGATGAGTTGCTAGAGGCATGGAAGCTTTGGTTTGGAAGAATCGCTGATGAGGCCAACGAGGGGCTCAAAAATGAATATATTGGAATCGTGGAGACGCTCAAGCATTTCGGCAAGATGAGCTACAAAGGGGGAATTTTGCGCGTGAAGGGCAAGATCGTGGCTTTCACCCTAGGGGAGCAGCTCAATAGCGACACGGTGGTGGTGCATATCGAAAAAGCAGACACAGAGTATCACGGAGCCTATCAAGCGATCAATCAGCAGTTCTTGGCTAACGAATGGAGCCATCTCACCTATGTCAATCGAGAAGAAGATTTAGGAATTGAAGGGCTCAGGCGCGCCAAGCTCTCCTATCAGCCCTCTCATCTTATCGACAAATATAACGTCACCCCCAAACCCCAAAGCTAGAAGAAAAATATCTCCGCAGGATAGGAGAATCCGCTCTTTCGGAGCTCCAAGAAGGCTCGAATCTTGGGGAAATCCTCTTTGGAGTGAGCGCTTAGACGCTCTTTGGCCACCTCAATCATCTCAAGCTCTAAAAGCACATAGAGATAAGCCTCCTCGGCTCCTTCGTGTTTCTCGGCTAAAACCTCAAAGAGCTTGAGCCAGCTATCAGGCTCCAAAGAGCCTTTGAGCTCTTTGGCTAGTCCAAGATAGTCTCGTGCTTCAAAAACTGCCTTTTCGCCTAGTGAGGCAATCTCATCAAAACCAAGCTTCAAGCGCTTGGCCTCATAGGCCCCAAGAAGGGCTTTGGCGAGTTCTTTATCTAGCGGGATGAGGTTTTGATATTTTCGTATCTCTTTCTCCTCTCCAGACTCAAAGAGTGAAAGCAGCGCAACCTTTTTCAAAGAATCGGGTGCCTCTGTTTTTTTGAGAATCTCTAGAGCGGATTTAGGATCGATCTTGAGACGATTGAGTTGATTTTGGAGGTTGAGAGAGGCGGTGTAGGGGAGATGGAATCGCTTCAAATCGACCACCTCACCTTGGGTAATCTTGGAAGAGGCTTCAATGAGCGAATCAATCTCTTCGTCATCACTGAGGGGGGTGTGAGGTTGAGCGATGAGTTTGAAGCGTCGAAGAATCTTGGAGATTGACTTGAAAGTATGAGTTTTAAGCTCACCTTTGAACTCTTTTTCGGAGGCTTGAGCTAAAATCTGCCGCAATAGAAGCTCTCGATCTTTTTTGGAGTGGTACTCCTCCCAAAGGCTCTGCGCCTTGCCAAGCAGAATGAGGCATAGACTCAAAACAAAGAAGAAGAAGAGCGGCACTAGACTCCAAATGGCTACGGGAAGGCTCAAAGAGGTTTCGCCAAAGGGCGGGGTGTAGGTGTATATCTCGCTGTTGAAACTGTAGATATAAAGACCCGCGGCGATACTAAAGAGTAGCCAAAATAGGGTGTAGTGTTTCGCTTTCATCTTAAATCCTTGTGTGATTGAGTTATCGATTTTTCTCGACGATTTCTCGACAAACTATACAATACTTCGCGTGTGGTTTCACTTTGAGTCGTTGGATGCTGATGGGATCCTCGCACATCTCGCAGATTCCATAGGTTCCGCTTTTGATTTTGGCCAAAGCCACCTCAATCTCTCTCAACTCTTTTTGCTGCTGCAAAGAGATGGAAGAGCCCACGAGACTCTCGGTGCTGGCACTTGCGTAATCAAGCTCATCGCTAAGGCTCTGATCTCCTAGCACCTCTAGGTCTTTGGCGTTGCTCTCGATATTTTGCAGAATCTGCTTTTGGCGATCGCTTAAAAGCTCTTTGAAATATTTCAATTCACTGTCTCGCATGATTTGGCTCCTTCGTCATCCTACTTTCAGAAATTACTTGTGATAGGGGTGATTGTGCATAATCGTAAGCCCCCGGTAAATCTGCTCGCATAAAACCACTTTAGCGACCTTGTGTCCTAGGGTGAGAGGACTCAGGGAGAGGCTTTGGTGGCAACTTTTGAGGAATCCTGGTTCAAAACCGTAAGCACCGCCTATAAAGAAGTTCACCTCCTGTTTGTGATGGAAGATTTGAGAGAAAGCATGAGAATCATAGAGCTTACCCTCAGGCGTGAGTGCGATATTGTGAGCTCCTGAGAGATAGCGCTGCAAAGCCTCTTTGTAAGCCAAAGAGGATTCGGCTTCATTGGCCGCTTTTTGAGCTTGGGCGATCTGCTTGTTGAAAATATCCAAAATCTCAAGCTCGACATTAAAAGAGCGAGCGAGCTTTTTGAAATGCTCTCCCAGCTCAGCATAGGCATCCTTTTCAGGCTTAGAGATGCAATAGACACGGATTTTCATCGTAGGGGTTGAAGAATCTCAAAAGGTCGCCCAAGGTCTTCTTCATCTCCTTGCGTGGGGTGATCATGTCAATGAGCCCATGCTCAAGCAAAAATTCCGCCGTTTGGAAGCCCTCAGGCAGATCCGCTCCAATGGTCTGTTTGATGACCCTCGCTCCAGCAAAGCCTACCATGGCTCCGGGTTCGGCGATAATGATATCGCCCAAAAAGGCAAAAGAGGCGCTCACGCCCCCCATGGTAGGATCAGTGAGGAGAGAGATAAAAGGAAGCTTGGCCTGAGAGAGTCGCGCCAAAGCCGCGCTTGTCTTGGCCATCTGCATCAAAGAGTAGGTGCTCTCTTGCATTCTAGCGCCTCCGCTAGTGCTGAGAATCACGAGTCCTTGGTGTTTTTCGAGGGCACGATTGACCGCGCGAACGATTTTTTCACCCTCCACCGAGCCAAGGCTTCCTCCCATAAAAGCAAAGTTAAAGAGCACGATTTGGGTGCTAACCCCATTGATTCGACACTCTCCGCTTAGAACAGAGCTGGCGCGCCCTGTTTTTTGTTTTCCCTCTTCGATTCTTTTTTTGTAGCTCTTCTTGTCTACAAAAGTGAGCGGATCAGTGGGCTCTAGGGAGGCGTCGTGCTCAATGAGAGTCCCCTCATCGCAGAGCATCTCAATGCGATCTTCGAGGGCGATGCGCATATGGAAGTTGCACTTAGGGCAGACATGATGTTGCGCGATCACCTCCTTGTAATACATGAGGGCGCTACAACTAGGGCATTTGATCCAGTGACTAGGGGATTCCCCCTCTTTGGCGCGTTCTCTAGTGAAGGTTTTAAAAAAGTCGGCAAAACCCATCTCTATCCTTTCTGGCTAATAAGCTCTAAGAGGTTTTCAAAAATGATCGGGTCACGGCTGATAAGCAGGGCTCGCTCGTCGTGATGGATGTGGAGGTCAGAACAGAGGAAAAGTCCCGCCTTCGTGTCATACTCTCGAATCTCCCCATCAAAAAGGACAAAGCTGACGTTGTGTGCGTAGGCCATGGAGAGGGCGATTGCTCCGGGAGAGCGAAATTTTAGACCCTTTTGATGGAGACCCAAGACCCACGGAGCGTTTCGATGGGAGCCCTCAAAGATTCCAATCTTGCTCGCATGCTCTAGGGGGCGAATGGGAACAAAGGTGTCGATGGGTTGCCAAATGCTTCCGTGCAGGGCGAAAGCGTCTGTTTTGATGAAGGTTTCACCCGAGCAGAAGTTGATCACTGCCGCCGCTTTGGTGCGCCCCTCGGGATCACAGAGTGCTACAGAAGTGCCGTAATAGGGAATAAGAGAGGAGAGGTTGGTGCTTCCATCTAAGGGGTCAAGATAGATGATGTCTTGACTCTCTCCTTCAATGAGGCCGCTCTCTTCGGAGTGAATGTGGCCAAAATGGCGAAGTCTAGCGGAGAGGATCTCTTCGCACATTAGGTCGGCCTTGAGGCTCACATCACCCCCCGCTCCGACCATAAGCGATTCGTAGATGGTGGAGTTTTGTGGGTTGAGAGCCCTAATGGCTTCTTTGGTGGCTTCTAAGACACTACCGACAAAGTTGGTCAAGCGTAGCCCTTTAATCCCCCTTTATGCCCTCAGGGCATAGAATAGGGAAAATTTGAGGGGAATTATAAGAAAAAACGAGTTAATTCTTGTTTATGGCAGCTTAACCCCCAATGGAGCGTGGTTTGCAGGGTTATGTTTTAGATATCAATGTCGCAAGAGATGAAGATCTTTGGGTGGGGGTGCTCACCTCCTCCAAGATGGCGAGGCTCTATCGATTTTATGGGGCGCGTCATAGCGTGATACAGATTGGGCATAAAATTGACTTTGAAGAGGAGCAGGGGGGAGCGATTCCCCGCTTGCGCAGCGTGATGCATTTAGGATTTGTCTGGGAGCGCGACAATCATAGGCGCTACTGGTGGCAGCAATACCTTCGCCTGCTCTATCGGCATCTTCGTGATGTTGAGGAGATGGAAGGATTTTATTATGCGCTTTTGGATCAGGTCTCTAGGCGCCTAGAGAGACAGGATGCCAAGAGAGCGATTTTAGAATCTCATGCCGCGCTTTTGGAATATGAGGGGCGAAGCCATGGGCTGGAACGCTGCTTTTTGTGCGAGGGGGAGTTGGGCGACGAGGTGGCTCTGGCGCGAGGGTTTATTGGGGCACACCCTGAGTGTGTCTATGGTCGGGGGATAGAGAGGGCGAGAATCGAGTGGTTTTTAAGAGAGAAAAACTCCACCCACCTGAGCGATTTAGAGGTGGAGGAGTTGTGGAAGATTCTTTTGCAGGGAATTTAGTCGAGTCGAATCACTTTCACTTTGGCGCTGGCACGGAGCTTCTCAAAATGCTCGCGAATCACCTTGTCCTCTTTTTCCATCATGAGGCGATGAAAGACTGCCTCTTTGGCGCTTTCAAAAGGAATCAAAACGAGATCCCCCTTGCTTTTGACCAAGAAAGTGAGGTGGTCCTCGCCAATGGTGAAAATTTGGGTGAATTGCCCCAGGGGAGTCTCTTGCAAAAGGGCGGCGAGCTTGGGATTGATCTTTTGAGTGAGAATCGTCTCAGGCTCAGAGATTAAGCCTTTGGGCTGGCTTAGAGGATTTTTGAGGAGCGACACAAGCGCCTCTTGATTTTTGGAGCTATATTTGATCGTCTCGATTCTTGCGGGAATGGAGAAGAGATTTTTGTTGGATTCGTAGTAGGCAACTAGCTCGCGCTCATCAGCCATACGGAGGTTATTGGCGACGATCTTGTCATAGAGCTTGTCTTTGAGTACTTTCTCTTTGAGGTCCTCTTTGTAGCTCTCCCAATTCACCCCTTTTTGATCTAAAAAGGATCGGAATTGCTCTAGTGTTGCCCCATTGGACTTGGCGATTCGCTCGACTTCTTGATTGACCTCGATCTCATTGGTGCTGATTCCATAGCGCTCAATCTCATCTTGGTGGAGCATTTTGTCAATGAGCATCTCCATCGCACGCTCTTTGCTAACATTGGCTAGTTGGGCGGTTTTGTAAAGCTCCAAAAGGGTGACGGGCTGGTTATTGACATAAAAGGAGATCCCATTGACAAGCGTGGGGGCGGCCAAGACCATAGAGGCGCATAGGCCAAGGGAGAGAAAGATTCTAGAAAGCATGAAACTCCTTATTCTTTTCGTTCTAAAATGATGGCGGCGTAGCTTGAACTTCGGCCATTTTCATCCAGCAGAGTGCCAGGGGAGACAACGCTATAGGGAGGGATACGCCCATAGGTGATACGCTCGGTCTCTACATCAAAGATGCGCGTGGTGGGCGAGAGATAGACGCCATCAAGCAGCTCAGCATTTTTCTCGATCCAAACCCCCGCGCCAACCTCGCACTTCGCTCCGATGTGGCAACCCTCTTCGATAATGGCGGGAAGCTTGTGAAGAGGATTGAGCGTACCCTCGATGGAGCTATGATTCCCGATGGTGCAACCTTCGCCAATTTGAACGCAAGGACCGATATGCGCCCACGAGCCGACCTTGGTGCCTCGCCCTAAATAGGCGCCAATGTCGACAAAAGAGGGCATGAGCTTGCTGTGTGCCCCAATAAAAGAGCCTTTACGCACGACACTGCCCGGAAGCACAGTGATTCCAGCATTTTTGAATCGGCTCTCATCCCAGCCATCAAGCTTCATGGGAATCTTATCGTAGTAGCGCAATACTCCTGCGTTGGTAGGATAGCAGGAGGTGGTCTGGATGTAGATGAGAATCGCCTTCTTCACCCACTCATTAATCACAGGAGTGCCATTTTCCATGCTAAGGGCGCGCACCTTTCCTGTATCTAGCAGGTCGATCGTGTCTAAAATTGCCTTTTTGAGTTCGGGCTGAGAGAGGCTATCAGGCCCCAGAGTGTCTCTAGCCTGCCATAACTCTTCGACAAATTCTTTCATGAAGCGCTCCTTGGGGTGGGGGCGAAGATGGGGTAAGCGAAGAAGATTTTATCCAAAAGATTCTAAAACTTGTGAAGCCAAAAAGAATTCTTCTATCGCTTCGCGCATGAGTACTGGAGAGGTGAGGTGATTGACCTTGTCGCGAAAATCGCTCGCACCAGCGAGGCCTTTGGAATAGGCATGGAGATTCTTGCGAAACATCACCGCGCCAAACTCTCCTCTAAAGGCGATGGTTTTATCAAAATGTTCCAACGCCACCGCCCTTCTGAGCTCCAAATCGGCCTCGTGGATTCCCTCCTTGATTTGGCGAAAAATCCAAGGCTTGGCCACGGCCGCCCGCCCGATCATGAGACCATCCGCACCCGTGTGGGCGAGCACCTCTTGGGCTTTGGAAAAGGAATCGATCTCTCCATTGGCGATCAAAGGGACTTTGAGGATTTTTTTCATGAGTGCAATGGAATCATAATCGATTCGCTCTTTTTTGTAGCCATCGCTCTTGGTGCGCCCATGCACCACGACAAAATCAATGGGGGCGTCATTGAGAGCATGGGCGATCTCGGCGGGGATTTTGGTCTCAAAACCGATTCTCACTTTGACGCTGGTGTAGGGAATCGTGGTGGTTTTTTTGATGAGACGCAAAATCTCTACCATCTTATCCAAATCCTTAAGGAGCGAGCTTCCACTCCCATGTCCTGAGACCTTGGGGGCGGGACAGCCGCCATTTAAGTCGAGGATGTCGATTCCTTCAAAGGCGTTAAGAACCTCGACTGCCCTTTGGATGATATCGAGGTGATTTCCCGCAATCTGAACACTGTAGGGATTCTCGTTGGGGGCTTTTTCGACCATTTTGGCAGTGCGCCGATTCTTGTAGGCCAGCGCATGGACGCTGATCATTTCGCTCACGGTGATATCCGCGCCAAAGCTTTTGGCCACGCTTCTAAAAGGGAGGTCGGTGTAGCCAGCCAAAGGGGCTAGCATGAGAAGATTTTTGAACGAGAGAGATTTTGGGTGTTGCATCGATTCTTTATTTTGGGGGTGGATTTTGGGCGCGATTATAGCAAAAAATTTAGAGTGCCCACGAGGGGGCACTCTAAAGGCTACTCAATGATTTTGAGTCCGAAGTTATATCCCCACTCTCGCCCCTCTTCAAGCTGAGCGCTAGAGGGCGCCATTTGGACTTTGTAGGGTTCTTGGACGATCTTCATCTTCATCACTTCGCAGATCCGCTCCGTCATCGCAATCCCCTCTCCGCTCCAGCCAAAAGAGCCAAAGACCCCTGCTTTGCGACCATTCATGCTCAAGACAACAAGATTGGCGATGAGGTGAAGAATGGGCTCGGGTGCTTTGGCATTGATGGTGGAGGTGCCAAGCAAGATTCCCGTGGAGAGCTCGATGCTATCGATCATCTCCGCCATTGCACTGCTGGAGGCATCAAAAACAGCAACCTCTACTCCTGCATCAAGCAACCCCGCTTTGACTGATTCCATCATTTTGGCGGTGTTTCCATAGGCGGAGGCGTAGATGATGGTCACCTTCTGCCCATTGAGGCGCAGGAGGTAGTTTTTGGCACGTGCTCTATACCAGTCAAAGAAGAATCGAGGCTCCATGTCCAAAATCGGTCCATGAGAAGGGGCGATCATCTGAACATCAAGCTTTTCAAGAAGCTCAAACGCCTTGATGATATGCTCTTTGTAGGGGCGCATGATCATAGCATAGTAGTATTTGAAGGCTTCGATGGAGGCGAGATAATCCTTCTCATCCAAAAGGGAGTTGAAGATTTCGGGATTGGTTTCGCTGGTGAAATGGGAGCCCATCACATCGCAAGAGAAGAGAATCTTATCTTCCACTAAGTAGCTCATCATCGTGTCAGGCCAGTGCAAGAAAGGAGTGGAGAAGAATCGTAGCGTCTTGCCGCCAAGATCAAGCTCATCTCCGCTTTCAATCGCCATGGAGTTGAAGGGGAGATTGGTGAGGGTCTGGATGAAGCGCTTACAGGGTTTGGAGTGGATAAGCGTGACCTCTGGATGGCGCTCCAAAAACTCCCTCAGGCACCCTGCATGATCAGGTTCGGTGTGTTGGACGACGATGTAGTCGATTTTTTGGAGGGGAAGGTGCTTTTCAAGGTGGGTGAAATACTCTTTGGAGAAGTTGGCTTTGGAGGTGTCAATGAGCGCACACTTTTCGCTGCCTTGGATTAGATAGCTGTTGTAGGTGGTTCCATGTTCGGTGGGGACTACAATGTCAAAGATTGCCAATTCAGGGTCTTTGACGCCGACCCAGTGGACGGAAGGGGCTAGAAGGGTTCTCATGAGGCGCTCCATTTTTAAGATGTTTGAGAGATTGGAATGCATAATTCATTCTATCTAAGAGGAGAAACTTTTCGGGTATAATCTCGCCATTTTCCCTAAAATCCAAGGAGAGAGTGATGCAGAGTTTTGAAAATGTAACAGTCGTGAAAAAAGCCAATCGCTACTTTGATGATAAGGTGACAAGCCGCACGGTGATCTTCCCTGATGGAAGCAAAAAGACCCTAGGAATCATGCTTCCTGGAAGCTATGAATTTGGCACGGACAAGGCTGAAATCATGGAGATTCTCGAAGGAGAGCTTGAGGTCTTTTTGCCCCAAGAATCAAAGTGGCGCACCCTTAGGGGCGGAGAGAGTTTTGATGTACCCGCCCATTCACGCTTCAGCCTCAAAGTGAATGAGACGGTCGATTATTGCTGCTCTTATGTGGGGTAGCTATAGATAAGAATCGAGGCGGCCAAAATCCAGACCAAAGAGGCGCCCAAAAGGGTCGCCTCTAGCCTCCAATAATCGATGAGCCAATAGACGCAGAAAAGATAGAGTGCATAGGGGATCATCGCCCACGCGCCAAAAATCACCGTCTTTTTAAGCTCCTCGACTCCTCGCTCGCTTCCCACGATCCAATGGGCCATGAGTGCAAAAGTAGGAAAGAGTGGAATAAGCCCTGCAATGTAGTAGTTTTTGCTCCTAGCCAAAAGGGCCATGATCAAGACGACTAGCGCCCCTAAAAGGGCTTTGAAGCCTAATGAAGAGAGCAACTAGCTGTTTCTCCTTTTGTACTCATCATATCCATACTCATGCCAAAGCTCAAACTCTCCCGATTCTCTAATCACGCCAATGCTTGGAAGGGGAACGCCGTTGAAAGTATTGTTTTTGACGATGGTGTAGTGAATCATGTCCTCAAAGATGAGCTGATCCCCCACTTTGAGGGGCGAATCAAAACTGTAGTCTCCAATGACATCGCCCGCCAAGCAAGTAGGTCCACCTAGGCGATAGGAGTAGCGTTTTTCTCCTGCTTCCGCGCTTCCGCGCACCATTGGCCGGTAGGGCATCTCAAGACAATCAGGCATATGGGCTGCCGCACTAATATCAAGAATAGCGATCTCCATCCCATTGCGCACCACATCCACCACTTCGCCAAGCAAAAATCCACTCTGCCAACCCACTGCCTCGCCCGGTTCCAAATAGACGGGAATGTTGTTATGGCGTTTCCTAAACTCTTGGATGATTTGAATGAGGCGATCCACATCATAATCGGCTCTTGTGATGTGGTGTCCTCCGCCAAAATTGACCCATTTCATGCGCCCAAGAAGCTCTCCAAAGTGGCGCTCAAAGTGCTCTAGGGTGCGCTCTAGTGCATCGCTATTTTGTTCGCAATGGGTGTGAAAGTGAAGTCCATCAATTCCCTCTAACGCCTCTTGGCTGAGCTCACTAGGAGGGATTCCAAGTCTAGAGCCTGGAATGCAGGGGTTGTAGATGGGGGGTTCCACCTCAGAGTAGAGGGGATTGAGCCTAAGACCGCATTCGATGGGTCTGGGGGCATTTTTGACCTGATCTTTGAAGCGTGCCCATTGAGTGGGAGAGTTGAAGATGATGTGATCAGCGAAGGTGATCAGCTCTTTGATCTCAGGCTCTTTAAAAGCGGGAGAGTAGACATGAACCTCTCCCCCCCTAAACTCCTCTTTTCCAAGTTTGGCCTCATGAAGTCCGCTGGCGGTGATTCCTTTGAGATAGGAGGAGACCAAAGGGAAGCTTTTCCAGAGGGCAAACCCTTTGAGGGCAAGGAGAATCTTGGCTCCACTCTCTCTCTGCACGCGATCAAGAATCTCCAAATTGGCACGGAGTTTTGCCTCTTCTAGGACATAGCATGGAGTGGGGATGTGGGGGTAGGGCTTCACGCCTCCATCTCCTTGACTTCCCATGGCAAGCCCTGCTTATTGAGCTCATCCATGAAGGGATCAGGATCAAGCTCTTCCATATTGAAGACCCCTTTGCCGCTCCATTTGCCCTCCAGCATGAGTTTGGCTCCAATCATCGCAGGCACGCCCGTGGTGTAGCTGATCGCCTGGGCATTGACCTCGCGGTAGCAGGACTCATGGTCGCAGACATTATAGATGTAGATGGTGCGCGCTTTCCCCTCTTTGATTCCCTTGATGTAGCAACCAATATTGGTCTTGCCTTTGGTGCGGCTAGCCAAAGAGGCGGGGTCGGGGAGGAGGGCTTTGAGCACTTGGATGGGGACGACTTTGCAGCCATTGACCTCGATCTCATCGATTCTTAACATTCCCACATTTTCTAGGCAGCGCATATGGGTGAGATAGCTCTGTCCAAAGGTCATAAAGAAACGAATCCGCTTTAATCCTTTGATATTTCTCACTAGCGATTCGAGCTCTTCGTGGTAGAGCAGATAAGAATCTTTGGGGCCCACTTCGGGGTAGTCCCAAACTTGCATGATCTCCATGGGTTCGGTTTCGATCCATTCGCCATTTTCCCAGTAGCGCCCCTTGGAGCTCACCTCGCGGAGGTTGATCTCAGGGTTGAAGTTGGTGGCAAAGGGATAGCCATGATCGCCCGCATTGCAATCAAGAATGTCGATCTCGTGAATCTCATCAAAATAGTGCTTTTGAGCGTAGGCGCAAAAGACATTGGTGACACCCGGATCAAAGCCGCTTCCTAGAAGAGCCATAACTCCCTTCTCTTTGTAGCGATCGTGAAATGCCCACTGCTCTTTATATTCAAACTTGGCTAGATCGGGGTGCTCGTAGTTGGCCGTATCCAGATAGGGCACGCCTGTGCGGAGGCACGCTTCCATGATGGTGAGGTCTTGGTAGGGGAGGGCGATGTTGAGTACGATTTGGGGTTTGACTTCGTTGATGAGCGCAACTAGCTCTTCGATGCTGTCGGCATCCACGGTCGTGATATCGATCTCGCCATAGCCTTTGGCTTTGATGCTTTGGGCGATCTCTTGGCACTTAGAGAGGGTTCGGCTAGCGAGCGTGATGTGAGAAAACACCTCGCGATTCATCGCCATTTTGTGAGCGACAACTCCGCCTACGCCACCTGCGCCAATCTGGAGGACTTTTGCCATATTGTTTTCCTTGGGTTTTGAGGTAAATATGGCGAAATTATAGTGGTTTTTTGTTTAAGGAGGGGAGGCGAATCCTAGAAGCCATGTTGCTAAAAAGCAACCGTAGCTTGAGGCGTAGCTTAGGCCGTTTAAATTGGCTCAAGAAGGCAAAGAGCAGGGGGAGATAGTAGAGGTTTAAAATGGTGCCCCACAATAGTCCAAAACCTAAAGAGGTGGCGAGGGGCTGGAGGGTTTTGGCTTGGCCTGAGGGGAAGAAGATAAGCGTGGCAAGACCGATAAAAGTGGTGATGGAGGTGAGAAGGATGGGGCGCAATCGCTTCGTGGCGCGCTTGAAAAAATCCTCATTATTTTTGGCCTTGCGGATGAAGTCCACCATCACGATTCCATCATTGATCACCACTCCAGCTAATCCTAAAATTCCGACAATGGAGGGCATGGAGAGGTTGAGCCCTAGAAGAGAATGTCCCAAAATCACGCCCAAGAATGAGAGAGGAATCACGGAGAGAATCATGAGGCTCACCAAGAAAGAATCAAACATCAATAAGAGCGTCAAGAAGATCAAAAAGAGCGCTAGCACGGAGGCAACAATCATATCATGAATGAACTGCTCGTTCTTCTCCCGTTCTCCTCCAAGCTTCAGGATGAGGCCTGATTCTTTGATCTTTTTGATCTCAGGTTCTAGTTTTTTGAGAAGCTCCATCGCGGTGAGCTCCTCAGGAATCACATCCGCATAGACCGTTCGCTGGCGATCACCATCTTCTTTGATGATCTTTTCGGGGGCCTCTTGGGTGTGAAAATCGACCACCTCTTCTAAAAGCACCTTTTGGGAGCCAAGCTGGAGGCTAAAATAGCGGAGGGTGGAGAGCTCGTCCTTGTAGATGTCTTCGATTCGAAGGTGCACCACCCCCTCTTCATCGAGGCTTTTGCCTTTCTTGGCAAAAAGAAAATAGTCGCTAAGAAGCGCGCTTAAGACCCCTTCGTTAAGTCCAAGCGATTCTCCGTAGGGATTGATAGCGAGCTTGATTTCAGAGATTCCCGCTTTCATGTCGTTATAGACGCTTTTGACTCCATGGGTCTGCTCGATCACTTGGGTGAGGTGAGGCAAGGCCTGCTTAAGAAGGGCTTCGGGGCCTATGAGGGAGATTTCGATATCGTGTTTGACGATTCCTGCTTTGGGGGCGGCGACACGAAGCTCCTCTAAGGCGTATGCTTTTTTGAATCCTTGGAGGTGCTCTTGGAGCATTTTCTCAATCTCAAAGCTTTTAAGGGGGCGAATTTTGGCGCTATCATCCCAGTCAAAAGAGAGAATTGGAGTGATGTAGCGCTCCACAAAGTTATCTTCAATCGCCTCTTCGAGCTCGGCAAAGATGATAAAGACATTCGAGGCGGTCTCGCTCTCGCCTGAGGCGTCCATCATCCAGCCTGAGACGGCCGAGGTTGATTTGATGAAGAACTCCCCTTTGTGCTCCAAAATCTCTCTCTCCAGTTCTTTGATGAGGGCTTGAGTCTCTTCGACTGTGTGGTTGGCGCTCAGTCGTCCGCTGATATAGACCTCTGTTCCATCAAATTCGGGGAAAAGCTGATACTTGGAGTGTTTGAAGCCCAAAAAGATAAGAATCGGAATGAGCAAGAGAAAGATTCCTAGCACGAGCTTTTTTCTCGCAAAGAGAAAGGCGAGAGAGTCGTGATAGAGTAGATTGGCGCGTGTCCAGCTTCGGGTGGGCTCTTTTTTGGAGAGGATGTGAGCGGAGTGGAGCGGGAGAAAGAGGAAAGATTCAATCAGTGAAGCAAGGAGCAAGATGGCAACGGCTAGGGGAATCATCTTGATGAATTTCCCTACCTCTCCGCTCATAAGGAGCATGGGCAAGAAGGCAAAAATGGTCGTGGCACTTGCAACAAGGACGGGGGCAATCACCTCTTTGACCCCTTCAACCGCCGCTTTTTTAGGCTTCATCCCCTCTTCGATATGGCGCTGGATATTTTCAGAGACGATAATGGCGTCATCAACTAGGATTCCCACGGCAATGAGTGCACCTAGGAGGCTGATCATATTGATGGTGTTGCCCAAGAGGTAGAAGAACATCGCGCCAAGTAAAAAGGAGAAGGGGATGCCCATCGCGACCACGAGAGAGATACGCTTGTTGATGAGCCAATACATCGACAAAGAGACGAGCAAGAATCCTAGGGTGATATTGGAGACGACCGTATTGAGGCGGCTTTTGATGTAGACGGAAGTGTCTGAGAAAGAGTCGATGGCTATCTCAGGATGGAGTTCTCGGAGGCGATCGATTTTGTGGTGGAGAAGCTTGGAAAGGGCGATTGCATCCCCTTTTTCATCTTTGGAGATGTTGATGGTGAAGGCTTTTTGACCATTAAAACTAGAGAGCGTGGAACTCTCTCCATAGCCATACTCAACACTGGCAAAATCTCTAAGTCTGAGGCGCTTATCTCCTATCTTGATGAAAGTTTCTAGGAGATCAGTAGGTTCTTTTTTTCCATAGATGGTGGAGAGGTAGAAGTGCCCTTCTTGGCTCTCAATTTTCCCCAAAGGAAAAATATAAGAGAGCCCTGTCATGGCACTAGAGACCTCTTGGGGGTTGAGCCCATAGGCGCGAATTTTTTTAGAATCGAGGCGAATTTGAATCTCTTTGTCTGATTCCCCATAGAGCGCCACATCGCTGAGGTTGGGGATGGCAGCAAACTCTTTTTTAATGACTTTGGCTTTTTTGAGAAGCTCTTCCATGGAGAGTGTTTCAGAGGCAATGGAGACTTGCATGAGGGGGATTTTTCTCTCCAAAACCGTTGCGGTGGGCTCATCCATGTCGCTGGGGAGGTTGGCTCTAGCTAGAGAGATGGCGTCTTTGACCTTGCTTAGGTCATTGTTTTTGTCGCTTCCCTCTTTGAGGGTAATAACGATGGTGAACATCCCGGGGCGGATGGTCGATTCGATCTTGGTCACGGAGGAGATGCTGCGCACCTCATCCTCAATCTCCCCCACCGCCATCTTGTCGAGATTGTCAGCACTTGCACCCGCATAGACGCCCGTGATAAGAATCTTATCCGAATCAAGAGGAGGGAAGAGCTCTCTTGGGAGGACTTGGTAGCAGTAGATTCCAGCCAACAAGAAAAAGAGCGAGAGTGAGTAGTTGAGCTTGGCGTGGCGAAGGAAAAATTCAATGAACCTCATGGGCTAGAATCCAATATCCATGATGAGGAATTTGAATTTTGTATCCTCTAGCTGTTTTTTGAGGTGTTTGTTCTCTTCGATGAGAGAATCGGATTGGTTTTGGAGCTGGAGGATGTTTTTGCTGGCGTAGTAGATATTGCTACGGATATAGATTTTGGGTGCTAAGAGCACGACGCTCCCTAGGAGAAGAATCATCATCCAAAGCATCAGGGTGAAGCTCAGATTTTTCTCCCCCTCCTGGTGACTCTCAATCGCGCTTAATAACTCCTCTTTCTCTTCCATGAAGTCCCTACGATTTAAACTCAAAAGCCCGCATTTTAGCGCTTCTTGACCTTGGATTGGCTTTGGATTCCTCTGGGGTGGCCACAAGGGGCTTTTTGGTGAGAATCTGACCCTTTTCGTGGTTGTTTCCGCAGGTGCAGCGAAAGGCTTCAGGGGGGCAGAGGCAAGAGTTAGACCACTCTTTGAAAAAATTCTTAACAAGGCGATCTTCTAGGGAGTGAAAGGAGATAATGCTTACACGCCCCTTGGCGATCTCTCCTATGGTTTGCAGGGCGCGCCCGATCTCGCCTAGCTCATCATTGACCTCGATGCGAATCGCTTGAAAAGCGAGGGTGGCAGGATGGATGTTGCCCACTCTTTTGAAATGGCGTTCGATGAGGCGGCTGAGTGCCTCAGCGCTTGTGATTCTCCCTTTTTTGCGTTCCTCGGAGATAAGAGAGACGAGTTTTTTAGATTCCTTGATCTCTCCATACTCCTTAAAGATTCTCTCTAGGCGATCTTGGGGGTAGCTATTGACCACTTCTAGGGCGCTGAGTTGAGCGTTTGGGTTCATTCGCATATCCAGTCTTTCAGAGTGAAAAGAGAATCCCCTAGAGGAATCATCTAGTTGAAGCGAAGAGACGCCAATATCCGCAAGAATCCCAGCAATAGGGAGCTCTTTGAGCGTGGGGAGAACTTCAGAGAATCGACCCTCTCTGAAGCTAAAGCGATCCTTGAAGGGGGCTAGGCGTTTTTGACTGAATTCAAGGGCGTGAGGGTCTTGGTCGATTCCAATGAGTGAGAGTTTTGGGTGCGCCTTTAAAATGGCCTCGCTGTGACCTCCAAAGCCTAAAGTGCAGTCAATGAAGTAGCCCTCACTCAAGGGGGCGAAAATTTCGAGTACTTCATTTTTGAGGACGGAGAGGTGAGGCGATTCCAAAGATTCTCCTAAAAAGGGGGTTGATGTCGCTATTATACTTTAAAATGGTGAGCGTTGCTCAAGAAGCGAAGGTGTGAATAAGCCTTGGGGAAGACCAAGGCTTATTATTCTAGGGAAGAGTTATAGAGTGGTGATTCTTGCGACACCGCTCTTGATAGCCGCTTTGGCTACAGCCTCAGAGACAAATTCGTTGAGTCGGGGGTCAAAAGGGGAGGGGATGAGATACTCTTTGCCATAGGCAAGAGGTCGGCCATGAATCTCTTCAAGCTCTTTGGGAACAGGAAGTTTGGCCAAAGCGGCGAGGCCTTTAGCCGCGGCGATTTTCATCTCTTCGTTGATCTTGGTGGCGCGGACTTTGAGCGCCCCTTTGAAGATATAGGGGAAACCAAGGACGTTGTTGATTTGATTGGGGAAGTCGCTACGCCCTGTAGCCATGATCACATCGGGTCGAGCGGCTTTGGCCACATCGGGCATGATCTCAGGAGTGGGATTGCTCATCGCAAAGACCATGGGATTGGGATTCATTCCTTCGATATCTTCACCCTTAATGATGTCAGCCTTGGAGAGACCTAGGAGCACATCCGCACCTTGAAGAGCCTCTTTGTAGCTCTTGTACTCTTCTTGACAGATAAACTCTTGTTTAGTGGAGTTGAGGTCGGTTCTAGAAGCGGTGATTGCACCTTTGCTATCAAACATCACAATATTTTTGACGCCAAGACTTTTGTAGATTCTTGAGCAAGAGATTGCGGCGGCACCTGCACCCACGACGACCACTTTAAGATCTTCAAACTTTTTGCCGACAAGTTCGATGGCGTTCATGAGGGCAGCGGCGGAGATGATCGCGGTGCCATGTTGGTCGTCATGCATCACGGGAATGTCTAGAAGCTCTTTGAGGCGGTCTTCGATATAGAAGCATTCGGGAGCTTTGATATCTTCAAGATTGATTCCCCCAAAGGTAGGAGCGATGGCCCGAACGATGTCGATGAATTTATCAGGATCTTTCTCATCCACTTCAATGTCAAAAGAATCGATATTGGCAAAGCTCTTAAAGAGCACTGCTTTTCCTTCCATGACGGGTTTGCCCGCAAGTGCACCAATATCGCCTAGACCAAGGACAGCGGTTCCATTGGAGATGACCGCAACAAGGTTGCCTTTGGTGGTGTAGTCAAACGCCTTAAAGGGATCCGCTTCGATCACTTTGCAGGGCACGGCGACACCAGGAGTGTAAGCCAAAGAGAGGTCTTTTTGGTTCTTTAGCTTGGACTTGGGCACAACCTGAAGCTTTCCGCCCGTATGATATTCCAATACCTCGGGGTATTTTTTCAATAGCTCTTCCGTCATTCTTCACACCTTTTGTTTTTTGAAATTGCCCTGAAATATAAACAAATGTAACCTAAAACTTTGATTTATTTAAGCTAAAACTTTATTGAGGAAGGGGGGTGTAAATTAAAATTTAATAAAAGAAAAAAAGTAGCTCAAAAAACTCAAAACCACATTACAATTTGTAACATCAAGGGAGTTAGAAAAGTCCCTTGATGAGATTCTTGACAGGCTCTTTCACCTTTTCTGGAACATATTTTTCAACCGCTTTACCGGCCTTATCTTGCAAAAGGCCGTGGGTATCGATAGAGATTTTAGGTTTGTCCAAAGCTCCCTCTAGAGTGAGCGTGGCAGGACGATCTTTAAATTTAGCCTCCAGCTTGGCGTCTATTTTGTTACGATCAGTATCAATTAGGGCATTCTGGGAGTGCAATTCGGTGTTTTGACTCTTCATTGCAAGATCAGACAAAATCACCCCCTTGTTGATCTTGCTTTTGAGCGTGGCGTGATTGTAAACCTCCTTGGTGAGGTCGATTCCAAAGAGGGGGCGCAGAAGAAGGGATAGCTGATTCTCCAAGAATCGACCCTTTTGAGCTTGTGCTTCTAAGATTCCCTCTTCTTTGGTGAGATTGTAGAGAAACGAACCATCGGTTTTGGAAGAGAAGAGCGCAGGATAGTCAAGCATTTTAAGGAGCTCCAGAAACTCGACTTGGGAGAGCTTGAGGGAGAGGTCATCGTTTTGAAGCTTGCCACTCACTTCGCCTCCAAGGGTTTGGCTAAAGAAATCAGCGATGAGCGATTGAGGGGAGTGCTGGATTTTTCCCGTGGCTTTGAGATCGCCTTTAAGCTTTTGCTTGGTGAGGAAGGCGAGTCTAGAGAGGTCAGGAATGAGAAGCTCATAGGGGGCTTCAATCATCAAAGCAGGAAGCGTAACAACCTGTACTTTGGGGGCGACAAGCTTTAAGAGATCCGAATCGAGGTGGATTTTGGCATTGCCTTTGCCTTGATGAAGAAGCATAGAAGAGGCGAGGGAGAGCTTGGTGGCAGGCATGGAGAGATTGAAATCGCGTTCAATAGGTTCTTTGCTAGTGATTGCCGAGGGGACTTCCATTTTGAGTTCACCGGAGATTCCCTCTTTAAAATCTTTGAGGGAGGCGTTAAGGTTGAGATTGCCTGTGACATACTGGGGCTTGCCTAGCATAAAGAGGAGGCGCTCTAGTTTCAGGTTGCTCACGCTGATATCGGCGGTGGCAGGGGCGAGGTCTTGAAGTGTGATGAGGTAGGAGCTTTGAGAGCCAGCCAGATCAGTGCTTCCATCTAGAAGGAGGGATTTTTTATCGCCCTTAAGGGTGCCTTGAGCTTTGAGCTTGCCTCTTAAGGGCACTCCTGCCAAAGGAGTGAGGGGGGAGAGGTCGCTTAGATCAAGGGCATAAAGAGAATCGGTGGCAAGTGTTTTGAGATTGGTGGCGCCTGATGTGTTGATGTTGCCAATGTTAGAGGCAAATTTGAGATTGTGCGCAACGTTATCCCCATTAAAATGACTTGCGAGTTTAAGATTGAAAAGAGTGGAGGGGATGATGATGTCAAACTCCTGCTTCATCACCTCTTTTGAGGCCTCACCATCATTGGCCAAAAGCTCGGCTTCCCCCTTGAATCCACCTTCAGGAGCGCTTTCAAGTTTCAAATCAAGATAAAGAGCGGCTTTGGCGTAGGAGGGTTTGCCAAGGGTTGCTAGCAGGGTCTCAAGTCGCGCTTTTTTGACATTGGCAATCGCAGAATAGAGGGCAAAAGATCGGAGCTCGATGAGAAATTTTGTCTCCCCTTGGGCGATATCGCTCTCTCCGATGATGGAGAGCTTTTCTCGATTCCCTGAAGCCTTGGCGCTCAGCGTGAAGGCTCCCTGAAGGGGAACGGAAGCCAGCGAAGAAGCATAAGAGAGGTCGTTGACCTTGAGATCAAAGAGGGCATCCACGCTTTGAGAGAGGAGGGAGTAGTTGCCCTTGAGATTTGCCGTGAGCGATTCTCCTCCCTGGAAGAGAAGATTAAAAGAGGAAAATCCTAGGCGAAACTGGGTCAATTCCAAAGGGATGGGCGAGGTTTCGTTGATCTTTTTTTGGACATAGGGTTTTAAAAGGGAATTCCCTATAGGGGTGAAAGGAAGGGTGAGCGCGACAAGAAGGAGGAAAAAAAGCCCCGCACCAGTGCGCAAAAGAAGTTTTCTCGACATCTAGACTCCTTTGGCAAAAGTTTTGCTAATCCCCCATTCTACAATGCAAAAGATTAGAACTCGCCTCAGGGCTAGGCTCACAAGAAGAAGAGAAGTTACAAAAGAGTCAGGCTAGAAGGGAGCTTAGAAGGCAACGCCGTCATTTTCCTGACAACGCCTCTTGCAAATTTCCGCCGAAGAAGAGTCTTTGCCATAGCGTTGGTTACAGTTTTGCATACAACCCTTGACCTTGATGGCAGCGCACATGGAGCGGGCTTTTTCGCAATCATTGAGGCACTGATTCATGGGCTTGCCCTCTTTGGTGCACTGATTCATGCAGTTGCGATGGACCTCATTGCAGTCGCTTGAGCCAAAGCCAAACTGCTTGCTCTTGTCCTCGCCGCATCCAGAGAGCAGCCACATCAATGATCCGAAGAAGAATAGAAGGATAAAGTTTCTCATGCAGAGAGAGTATTTAAAAAGAGATTAAAAATATATAAAAAATAAGAGTTCGGAGTCAAAAGAGGCAAAAGTGGCGACCCCTAGGAGATTTGAACTCCTGTAGCCACCGTGAAAGGGTGGTATCCTTGGCCACTAGATGAAGGGGTCTCTATTAAAAGGTGTGTCGACAATTAATATTTGATTTGAAGTGGCTTTAAGGTGGCGGAGCGGACGGGGCTCGAACCCGCGACCCCCTGCGTGACAGGCAGGTATTCTAACCAACTGAACTACCGCTCCATGTAAGTGGTGGTCGCTACAAGACTCGAACTTGTGACATCCACCTTGTAAGGGTGGCGCTCTACCAACTGAGCTAAGCGACCGAATGTATAAGATTATCAGCGTCTCATTGAATCGTGAAAAAGAAGAAATAAATAAAAGTGGTGACCCCTAGGGGACTCGAACCCCTGTAGCCACCGTGAAAGGGTGGTATCCTGACCGCTAGATGAAGGGGCCACTTTTATTTATAACATTGGTGTGAAGTGGTGACCCGTGTTGGATTCGAACCAACGGCCCATTCCTTAAAAGGGAATTGCTCTACCAGCTGAGCTAACGGGTCACAAACATCCTCTCTCACAAGGTCGTTTTTTACGTCCTTGGCGTAAAGGAGCTGGAATTATAGTGGCTTTTTTTTGGTTTGTCAAGAAGTTTCACTTGAAAATCACTCTCCCTCCAAAAGAAGGCGAAGCAAGAGATAGAGCCCATGGAGCGCGGCTTGCCTCTGAATGTATCGGCGATCCCCCTTAAAAAGGAGTCTTTCGACGATCTCTTGGCCCTCTTGGGAGCGAACTCCAATAAAGACGGTTCCGACAGGTTTATGATCACTCCCCCCTCCAGGGCCTGCAATTCCACTGATGGCCAAAGAGTAGTGGGCGCGAGCGACCCTGAGAGCGCCTTTGAGCATATCCTTCACCACGGCTTCGCTCACTGCGCCATAGAGATCCAGATGCTCCCGTTCAACCTCGAGCCAGCGCTCTTTGATCTCATTGTCGTAGGTGATCACGCCTCCATGAAAGACCTCTGAGGCGCCTGGAATCTGAGTGAGAATTTGTGCCACATCTCCCCCCGTGCAGCTCTCAGCCGTCGTCACAACATGTTTTTTTTGTGAAAGAATCTCGACCACCTTAGAGGCAAGCGAGGAAGCAGGAAGAATCTTCTCTCCAAAAAGCGCCTTCACACCCTCTAAAAAGCTCTCTTCATCGCTAAACTTGAGCGGTTTAGCCAAGAGCATCCCAAAGCCTTGAGCGTGAGAGAGGGCTTTGAGGGAGAGATTGTGGGATTGGGCTAGTGGAGAGAGCAGGAGCAGAGCGCTCTCTTCGTCGATTCCCATAAGGTAGAGGCAAATCTCCTCTTTGGCTGGAGGTAAAAGAATCGCAGGGAGCTCGCCTAGCTCATCAACCTCTAAGAGATTAATGAGGCATCCCTCTAACTCTAGAAGATAGCTCCCCTTTTCTGCGTGAAGGGTCTTGGAGGGAATAAGGCGCTCGTTTTGCCAAATGAGGGTGTCTTCATGAAGGGTGGCGATGAGCTTCATCACCGTGGGAAGTGATTCTTTAGGGCTTAAAAGAATTAGCTGATGAGAATTTTTCACAAGGTATTCTAGTGAAAGAAAAAGATTTTTATCATTATCGGAGAATCTAGAAACACAAGAGGGGATTCCAAGTTGTGAGCGAGCCTTTCGGATGGCATAGTCGCAAAAGTCATCATGACGAATGAGAGAATCTCCTACAAAAGCCAAAGCTAAAGATTGCATCGATTGAACCTCTTATCTATATGTAATAGAAAATGGAATAGAGTGATAAAGTCTAAAGAACCATTATAGCACGACACAAGGAGGAGTATTTGGCAAAGCAGATCGTGATCAGGCCCGAAGAGGAGAATCTCCAAAAAGCTTACGATGAGAGCGGAAAGCTCAAAGAATCATTTTATAAAAAGGAGCTGGTGAAGCTTCAAATTGAGCTGGTGAAGCTTCAAAATTGGGTCAAGCAAAGTGAAAAAAAGATCATTATTATCCTAGAGGGTCGTGATGGTGCGGGCAAAGGGGGCACTATTAAAGCGCTCACGGAGCATCTCAATCCTAGAGGTGCGCGTGTGGTGGCTCTGCAAAAGCCAAGCGATGTAGAGAAGACGCAATGGTACTTTCAGCGCTATATCAACGAGCTTCCCGTGGGGGGCGAGATCGTCTTTTTTGACCGTAGCTGGTATAACCGCGCGGGCGTAGAGAAGGTGATGGGATTTTGCACGAATGAGCAATACAAAGAGTTTATCTATCAGGTGCCCAATTTAGAGCAGATGCTCCTAGGAAGCGGCTTTTTGGTGTTTAAATATTTTTTAGATGTGGGCCAAGAAGAGCAGCTCAAGCGAATCGAACGACGCAAGACAGATCCTCTTCGAATGTGGAAACTAAGCCCTATTGATGAGAAGTCACTAGGGCTTTGGGATGAGTACACCGAAGCGTTTCAAAAGATGTTCGCTCGCACCCATACCCCCTATGCGCCTTGGGTGGTGATTGATTCTAATGATAAAAAACGGGCGCGCCTCAATATTGCTCGTGATCTCCTCTCCCGAATCGACTATGAAGGCAAGGATCAATGCAGCGTCTGCTTGCTTCCTGACCCAAGCATCGCCACGCGCTATTCGCAGGTGGTCAATCTTAAGCCCGTGGAGAGTGGTTCAGGCTCAAAAAAAAGAAAAGAGAAAAAATCTTAGCTTAATAACCGGTTAAACGGCTTTGGGCTAGAATCGCGCCCTAAAAACAGGGGCGATGTCCAAAAGCCCAAGGAGATGGATGATGGATTATAAAGAGACGATAGAGCTGCCCTCCACGACATTCCCTATGAGAGCCTCTCTCCCAGAGAATGAGCCCAAGCGCTACGAGAAGTGGCGCGAGGAGAAAGTCTATGCCAAGATGCAGAAGAATCGCGAAGGAGCCAAAGAGTGCTTCAATCTTCACGATGGCCCTCCCTATGCGAATGGGCATCTTCACATAGGGCACGCGCTCAATAAGATTCTCAAAGACACCATCGTCAAATATCACTATTTCCAAGGTAAAAAAGTCTCCTATGTTCCTGGGTGGGATTGCCACGGGCTTCCCATTGAGCAACAAGTAGAGAAGAAGCTGGGCAAAGAGAAAAAAGATTCACTCCCCAAAGAGAAGATTCGAGAGCTTTGCCGTGCTCATGCGGCCGAATTTATTGCTATCCAAAAGAGCGAATTTTTAGAGCTTGGCGTGGTGGGGGATTTTGAAAATCCCTATAAAACGATGGATTTTCCTTTTGAAGCAGCGATCTACCGAGCGCTTTGCCAGATCGCCCAAAAGGGTCTTTTAGCGGAGCGAAGCAAGCCTGTTTATTGGAGCTGGGCTTGCAAGACTGCACTGGCGGAGGCAGAGGTTGAGTATCAGGATAAGGTGAGCGATTCGGTCTATGTGGCTTTTCCTCTTCAAAAAGAGGCACTAGAGCGACTAGGTGTAAAGAGGGCTGTGCTAGTGATCTGGACGACCACGCCTTGGACGCTCCCTGCCAATGTGGCGGTGGCACTTAGACCCAAAGAGCTCTATGTGCTCATGAGCGATGGCAAGGTTGTGGCCAAGAATCTAGTGGAGAAGCTCACGGCCTTGGGCGTGGTAGGCGGTTCGATTTTACAAGAGTTTGATTCTTCAACCCTTGAGAATCTTTTGGCGCAAAACCCTCTAAATGGGCGGGATTCTCGTATTGTTCTTGGAGAGCATGTCGAGGTTAGTGATGGCACGGGATGCGTGCACACGGCTCCTGGGCATGGCGAAGATGACTACCGTGTGGGGCTTAGATACAACCTTCCTGTGCTCATGCCCGTGGATGATGAGGGACGCTTTGATGAGACGATTCAAAGAGAATCGCTTCTGCCTGAGGCTGATTCTTTTGTCGGAATGCATATTTTTGAAGCACAAAAGAGAATCTTGGGGCTTTTGGGCGATGCTTTGCTCAAGCACACCCAAATCACTCACTCCTATCCGCACTGCTGGCGCTCTCATGAGCCCGTGATTTTTCGAGCCACTAAGCAGTGGTTCGTGTTGATGGATGAGTCTATTCAAGGAGTTGGGAAGAGTCTTAGGGAGATCGCACTTGAAGAGATTCAAAAGACCTGCTTCTACCCTGATCATGGAATTAAGCGCCTAGGGAGCATGATTGAGAATCGCCCCGATTGGTGTATCTCTAGACAGCGAGATTGGGGCGTGCCTATCGCTTTTTTCCGCGATAGACAGAGTGGAGAGATGATCTTTGATGCCGAAGTGTTGGAGCATATCGCGGGGATTTTTGAGCAAGAGGGGTGCGATGCGTGGTGGAGCCGAGATAACGCCTATCTTCTCCCTGCTAGCTGGAAGAATCGAGCGGATAGCCTCGAGAAGATTCACCATATTTTGGATGTTTGGTTTGATAGTGGCTCCACATGGAAGGCTGTCCTGCTCTCTAGTGCGTATGAGGCGGGCAACTATCCTGCTTCGATGTATCTTGAGGGGAGCGATCAGCATCGAGGGTGGTTCCAAAGTTCGCTCCTTGTGAGCTGCGCCATCAATCACCACGCCCCCTACCAGTCGATTCTCACGCACGGCTTCACAGTGGATGAGAAGGGCGAGAAGATGAGCAAAAGCAAAGGCAATGTCATCGCCCCCAAGGATGTTCTCAAAGAGTTTGGAAGTGAGATTTTGAGGCTCTGGGTCGCCTCTAGCGACTACCAAAGCGATCTTAAAATCTCTCAAAACATCCTCAAGCAGGTGGCGGAAAACTATCGCAAGATTCGTAACACGATTCGATTTTTGCTGGCGAACACTAATGATTTAGAGCGACTTTCGCCCCTAGAGGATTTAAGCGAGATTGATCGATGGTTCATGCAAGAGGCAAGAGTGGCGCTAGAGGAGACTAATGCGCTATTTGGGCGATACGATTTCTCTAAAGGGCTTCAAGAGATCAACTACTTTATCACCAATGCCTTGAGCGGAATTTACCTTGATCTTTGCAAAGATAGCCTCTATTGCGATGGCAAAAATTCCAAAACACGCCGCGCTAGTCAAAGTGCCATGGCCTACACTCTGCGCGCCCTGCTTGCCACGCTTGCGCCCGTTCTCACCTATACAGTCGATGAGGCACTTGAGCATGCTGGAGAGGTGCTCAAAGGGGGCGCTCAAAGTGTTTTTGACCTTGTCTATGAGCCCCTCCCTTTGGTGGAGGCACCCAAAGTTGACTTCGTCAAGCTTGAAGAGCTTCGAGCCAAATTCTTTGAAGTGGTGGATGGCCTTAAAAAAGAGAAGAGGCTTAAAAATACATTGGAGGTCAATCTGCTTCTGCCTCCTAAAGAAGAGGACTTTGGAGGCTTGGCCAAGTGGATGATGGTGAGTGAAGTGCTCAAAGAGGCCAAGGGCGAAGAGCTTGCGAGCTTTGAGCTGGCGGGATTAACCTATCGGCTCCTTAGGGCGACCTTGCATCGATGCCCTAGGTGTTGGCAATTTGTCTCACCTAAAGAGGAGACGCTCTGCGAGAGATGTGCGGGAGCAATAGGCTGATGTTTGACCTCTGTGAACCTGTAGGATTGATTGAGGTTTTCATCACGGGAGGGGTGATTTTGAGTCTCATGGCGTTGGGCTATCGCTGGCTCAAGCGTCGCCCCTAGTGATTTTTTGGTACGCTTAGAAAGAAAAGAAGCTCAAATTTCTAAAACCAAACCCTAGTTATTGGGCTTTGGTTATAAAATAGATAAAAGAAAATTAACCGATACACTCCTTCTTACGCCTTGTAATCCCCGATAAAATCGAGAGTCCAAAAGTTATATTTAAATTAACTTAAAAAAGATATTTTGAATAAATCATAATGACTTTTCCCAATTTAAGCGAAATATCATCCTCCCTAACCTACAATTAATGGTTTCGCTCTTAATATTTTTTGTTACTTAATCCACAAAAGGAGGATGATGTATGCAATCAAATTCTGCACTAGAGTATGACTACTCTATATCCAAGCTTTTCGTCTATGCGACGATTGCCTTTGGTATAGTGGGGTTGCTACTAGGGGTTGTGATCGCATTCCAGATGGCGTTTCCTGAGCTCAACTATTTAGCGGGCGAGTATGGGACATTTAGTCGATTGAGACCGCTGCACACTAACGGTATCATTTATGGCTTCACCTTGAGCGGTGTTTGGGCGGGTTGGTACTATCTTGGCCAAAGAGTGCTCAAAATCACCTATAACGAGCACCCTTTCCTTAAAGTGATCGGACATGTTCACTTTTGGGCTTATATTGTGCTTATGGCATTGGCGGTTGTATCGCTTTTTGCAGGACTCACTCAATCCAAAGAGTACTCAGAGCTCGTTTGGCCTCTAGACCTTTTGGTGGTTGTAGTCTGGGTTTTGTGGGGGATTAGTCTTTTTGGAAGCATGGGGGTTAGACGAGAGCAGACGATCTATATTTCGCTTTGGTATTTCATCGCGACCTTTGTGGCGATTTCTGCTCTTTACATCTTTAATAACCTTGCGGTTCCTACCTATCTTGTCTCTGGTTATGGAAGTTTCTTTAACTCCGTCTCTCTCTATTCTGGAACCAACGATGCGATGGTTCAGTGGTGGTTTGGACACAATGCTGTGGCGTTTGTCTTTACTTCGGCTATCATCGGTCTTATCTACTACTTCTTGCCTAAAGAATCAGGTCAGCCTATCTTCTCTTATAAATTGACGCTCTTCTCTTTCTGGGGCTTGATGTTTGTTTATATTTGGGCGGGCAGTCACCACCTTCTTTACTCTACTGTGCCTGATTGGATGCAGTCTCTTGGCTCTATCTTCTCAGTTATTTTAATTCTGCCCTCCTGGGGAACGGCGGTCAACATGCTTCTTACAATGAAGGGGCAGTGGCATCAGCTCAAAGAATCACCCATGATTAAATTCTTGGTTTTGGCATCCACTTTCTATATGCTAAGCACCCTTGAAGGGCCTATTCAATCTATCAAATCTGTTAATGCACTAGCGCACTTCACCGATTGGATTGTTGGACACGTTCACGATGGTACTCTTGGATGGGTCGGCTTCACAGTGATTGCGGCGGTTTACCATATGGTTCCTCGAATGTTTAAGAGAGAGATCTACTCTAAGCAGCTCATGGATGCTCAGTTCTGGATTCAGACCACAGCGATCATCCTCTACTTCTCTAGTATGTGGATTGCAGGTATTACCCAAGGGATGATGTGGAGAGCCACGGATGAATTTGGTAACCTTGCCTACTCCTTCATCGATACAGTCACGGTGCTCATGCCCTACTACACCATCCGAGCCATCGGAGGTCTTCTCTATTTAGTAGGTTTCTTCATGTTCACCTATAATATCATCATGACGATGGTGGCGGCTAAAGAGCTTGAGAAAGAGCCCACTTACGCTACGCCTATGGCTGCATAAAGGAGGAAGGAAGTCATGTTTAACTGGTTAGAACGAAATCCATTTTTCTTCACCGTTGCCTTTTTGTTGGTCTTTTCTATCGCGGGTTTGGTTGAGATTCTTCCCGATTTTGCGAAAGCCTCTAGACCTACGGAAAATTTAAAGCCCTATAGTATGTTGGAAACCGCAGGACGACAGCTCTACATCAAAGAGAGTTGCAACGCCTGCCACTCGCAGCTCGTTCGGCCTTTCAAATCTGAAACCGATCGATATGGAGCTTACAGCCTTAGCGGTGAGTACGCCTATGATCGACCCTTCTTGTGGGGTTCTAAGCGAACAGGTCCTGATCTTCACCGCGTGGGTGATTATCGAACCACTGATTGGCACGAGAATCACATGATGGATCCTACTTCTGTGGTGCCCGGTTCAATCATGCCCGCCTACAAGCATATGTTTAAAAATGCGGCTGATATCGAAACGGCCTATGCGGAAGCCTATACAAACAAAGTGGTCTTTGGGGTTCCCTATGATCAACCTAGTGGGATTAAGCTAGGAAGTTTTGAAGAGGCAAAAGCGGCTATGTTTGAAGAGGCAAAACTTATCGTTGAAGACATGAAAAATCAAGATGTCAAAGACGCCTTGGCTCGGGGTGAAATCAAAGAGATTGTTGCTTTGATCGCCTACATGAATAGCCTCGGACAAAAAAGAAGGGCGAACTAATCGTGGATATGGAAGCTTTGCGAGAGATTCAGGCGTACGCCTATTGGTTCTTCTCTCTAGCGTTGGTGATTTTTCTGTGTGGGTATATTTTTCATATCTATAGGAGTCAAATCAAGGGGACTAGGGATTACGAAAAGTATGGCAGGCTGGCTCTGGATGATGAGCTCACTGATTCTCTCGTCGAAGCGCGCGAAGAAAAAACTGAGAATCCAAAGAAGGAGAGCTAAAAGAATATGGAATGGCTAAATCTTGAAGATAGCGTTAATGCGCTGTCATTGCTGGGTGCTGCGGTCATTTTAGCTTTGACTATCTTCGTCGCGGGTGGTTACATCAAGAAGATGAAGGACAGTCGGGCTGAGGGTGAGCTGGCAAAAGAGAGTTGGGATGGTATCGGAGAGTTTAAAAACGATATTCCTATTGGTTGGGGCGTGACTTATCTCGCGCTTATCGTTTGGGGCTTTTGGTATTGGTTTATTGGCTATCCCCTTAATGCCTACTCTCAAATTGGGGAGTACAATGAAGAGGTGAAGAGCCATAATGCTAAATTTGAAAGCAAATGGGCAAATGCCGACCATAAGACCTTGGTTGAGATGGGTCAAAGTATCTTTTTGGTACAGTGCTCCCAGTGTCATGGTGAGACCACCGAGGGGATGAATGGCAAAGCTGCCAACCTTACTCGATGGGGTCGCGAAGAGGGAATTGTTGATGCAGTTTTACAGGGAGCTAAGGGTCTTAACTATCCTTTGGGCGAAATGCCTGCGGGTCTTGTGGATGAAGCAAGCGCTAAAGCTGTTGCCGCTTTTGTGATGGCAGAACTTTCTGAAGTGAAAAAGAGCAAGAACCCCGCGCTCGTCGAGCAGGGGCGAGAGATCTGGGTCACTGGTACATGCTCTTCCTGCCACGGGGATGATGGTAAAGGGCTTGGCGGACAAGCGCCTGACTTGACTCAATATGGCACCGCCACCTTTGTTGCGGAGGTCCTAGAGAAAGGTAAAAAGGGTCATATCGGTGGAATGCCTGCCTTCAAAGCACCTATGTTGACCGAGATTCAGAAGAAAGCTTTGGCTAACTTCATCTATTCTAACAAGTAAGCAGAGGAGCAGGAAATGAATGGATTGTTCGGAGTCAATGGACTACTTGGATATCTAGTAGCGGTTGTGTTGCTGCTTAGCGTTGTTGGAGTGTTCACTTTCTTGGCTATCGGGGTGCAAAAAGAGGAGGCAACTAATTACTATCGCCTTGAAAAAGCACACGATATTCAGATGTACAACAGTGATAACGAAAAACAGTATCGCTCAACCAAATAAGGAGGATGGAAATGACAAAATATAACAGCCTTGAAAAAATCCTTTTTGTGGCGCATTTGGTTTTGATTGTTGTCTCCATCGTGGTAGCATTCATCCCTGGAATGCTTCCCTTTGTTGTCTAGTTCGGTGAAAGTTGTTGTTCAAAGGGCGGGGAGAGTTTGTCTCCTTGCCCTCTTTTTATTTCTGCCCGCCACGCTAGCCGCGTTCTCTTCACCCTATGTGATCAACCCCCACGCCCAGCTTGTCCCCAAGACTGAAGCCTTTGTTCATCTGCTCGCTCAAGAGCTCCAAGAAAAGACAGGAGTCTCTCTCTATTTGGTGGCCCTAGAGAACCTAGAAGGACGCGATTTCAAGTCCTATGAAGAGGAGTTGGCCAAAGATTTCAAACGCCCCTATGCCTTTATCTTCTTTGCCAAGAAGGAAAAAAAGATTGATGTGGTGGCTGAGGGTGAGGTGGAGAAGCTTTTTGACAAAAAGGATGTTTATTGGAACTATATCGTGCCGCTCATTCCCAAAAAAGAGAATGAGCTTACTGCCTCTAACATATCAGCGATGCTTTTAAATGGTTATGTTCAGATTGCCGATAGCGTGGCGGAGAAGGCGGGCGTGAAGTTAGAGCACTCTTTTGTTTCTGAGGACAAGGGAACCAAAGTGTTTGTCCGAGTGGTGCTCTACTTTATGATGTTCACGCTTTTACTGCTCTTTGTATTTCGATGGATAAGGAAAAAATGATGAGAGAGAAGAATTTTTGGCCTCTAGGAATCTTCTTGGTGACCATGACCGTGGTGGGAATGATTATTTGGACGGTCAATCTAGCGCTTAAAAATCCCGTAGAATTAGACAACTCCTATATGAGTTATTATCAACAGGTTGATTCTAATATTAATGAAATCCAGCAAGAGCAGAAGCGATTCTGGGGGCTCTACGCTATCAAGCCCTTCTCCTCTAAAGTCGAGATGAATCTACCTCAAGGGGTCTCTATTGAGCTTTTAAAAAGAGAGACCCAAGAGGGGGTTGAAGGGGCGAAGGTCACATTTAGACTCACCCGACCCCACACAGCGCGCGAAGATATAGACCTTGGAGAAGGCAGGGAAGTAGGCAAAGGAGTCTATGCCACGCCCGCCATCCAATTCCCCAAAGAGGGGCGATGGAAGCTTCAGGCAATGATTGAGACGAGCGAAGGCAAGGGCTATTTTGAGAAGGAATTGAACGCACGCTAGAGAGGATTACATCCTCTCTTTGGCAGTGATTCCCAGAAGTGCAAGACCCTGAGAGAGGGAGAGGGCTACAACTTTGCAAACCTTGAGAAGGGCAGCCTCTTGAGGGGTCTCTAGGATTTTATGCTCGTTGTAAAATTTGTGAAACTCTCCAGCGAGGGCTCGGAGATATTCGGCGACCTTTTGAATGGCACGATTCTCAAAGGAATCTTCTAGCACTTGAGGGAGTTGGAGCGAGAGGAAGAGAAGATCAAAAATTGAGTCTTCTAAGCCCTCCAAAGAGGCCGCTTCAATCTCTTGGGAATCAAGGCTTGATTTGCCAAGCATTGTATGGATGCGAGCGTGTGCATAGTTGATATAAAAGATAGGGTTGCTTGAATCCTCTTTATTGAGATCATCCACATCAAACTCCAAGTGAGTGTCAGGCTTTTTACTCAAAAAAATGAAGCGTAGCGCATCTGCGCCAATATCTTCAAGCACATCCCTCATAAGGATAAAATTGCCTGCTCGTTTGCTCATTTTATAAGGTTGTCCCCCTTTGAGCAGGGTGACCATCTGAGAGAGGAGCACTTCAAGTTTTGATGAATCGTGGCCCAAAAACTCAATAGCTGCCTTAACTCTCGCAATATATCCGTGATGATCGGCTCCCCAAATGTTGATGTAGCGATCATAGGGGCGAGCAAACTTATCGGCATGGTAGATGATGTCTCCCGCTAAATAGGTTGGTTCCCCGCTCTCTCGAACAATCACTCGATCCTTTTCGTCTCCATGAGCGCTTGAACGCAGCCAAACTTTGCCTCCCCCTTCGTAGCACCCCTGATGGGACTGAAGTAGGGCGTAGGTCTCCTCCCATCTGGGGTAGAGAGATTTTTCACTGACATAATGGTCAAAATGGATATGGGTGTCAGCTAGGTTGGAGCGAATCTCCTCTAGCATCAACTCTTTTCCGAAGAGGGAGAGCTCAGGGATAAAGGCTTCATCAGCAAAGGCCTTCTCCCCCCACTTCTTGAGTGCCTCCTTGGCAATATCTACGATGTACTCACCCCGGTAGTATTGCTCGGGGTAGGTGACAGGAAGAGAGAGAAGAGAATCGCGGCCCGCCAGATAGATGGAGAGACCAAGAAGATGGATTTGATTTCCCGCGTCATTAACGTAATACTCTGTCTCTAGGGCATAGCCAAGGTGTCTGCCGATACGGCTTAGGGCATCGCCTAAAACCGCTCCTCTGGCATGACCGATATGAAGAGGTCCTGTAGGGTTAGCGCTCACATACTCTAAAAGAATGCTCCCTTGCTTGTCTCCTTTGCCAAACTCTCTGCCTTGAGAGAGTGCTAAAGAGGCTTGTGCATCAAGAAAGCCTTGTTTTAGGCGAAAGTTGATGTATCCTCCAACACTTTGGACGCTCTCAAACACCTCAATCTCACTCAGCTTTTTGGAGAGCTCTTGAGCGATGAGGGCGGGATTCTTTTTTAGCTCTTTGGCCAAAGAGAAGGCAGCTGGAGTAGCGTAATGACCGTGATTTTTATCCTTGGGCTTTTCCAAAACAACGGAAAAGCCAAGCGTGGTTTCTAAGAGATGTTTGATCGTGTGGTGCAACGAAGTAGCCTTGTTATGCTTGTTTGGTGGTGTCTTGAATAGGGGTAGAGGCGCTCTTTTCGTTTTTGGGAGCCTCTTCGATTTTTTCGCTTTTGGTCACAGAGACTTCGCTCTCTTCATCCTCTTTCATCGCTTTTTTGAAATTCTTGATTCCTGAACCTAGACCCTTGGCAAGATCGGGAATCTTCTTAGCTCCAAAAAGTAAAACAACAATAGCCAAAATGACTAATAGTTCAGGCATACTGGGCATACCCATACAACTCTCCTTCTTCGGTAAAATTTGACAATTATATTCCCTATTGACTGTTAGGAGTCTTAGGAGTCTCTTTGCTTTTCCAGCGGGCTACAAGGCTTTCTACATCGTAGAGAATTCTTTTAGAGAGAGCTGCTCTGGCGATGGAGAGGAGAAGCTTTTCTGATTCTTTGAGGTCTCTGTTGACGATCACAAAGTCAAACTCTTTGATGTGTTTCATCTCCGTGTAGGCGTGCATCACGCGAAGATCAATCGTCTCTTTATCGTCGGTTCCTCGGAGCACGAGACGCTCTCTGAGCTCTTGCTGGGTGGGTGTGGTGATGAAGACAGAGGTGGTGAGCTCGGGATAAGATTCTTTGATGTTGCGGTGTCCTTGAATATCAATATCAAAGACCACCAATTTTCCTTGAGCCAAAGCCGATTCGACGGATTCTTTGGAGGTGCCATAGTAATTGCCATGGACTTCAGCCCACTCTAGGAAAAAATTCTCCTCGATTCCCTCTAGGAACTTCTCCTTGGAAACAAAATGGTAATGCTTGCCTTCGATTTCGCCTTCACGAGGAGTGCGCGTGGTGGTGGAGACGGAAAAGTAAGCGTTTTTAATCTCTTTGAATAGGGTTTTGCATAGAGAGCTTTTCCCTGAGCCGCTAGGCCCAGAGAGAACAAGAATTGCGCCTTTAGATCGTTCCATTATTTTTTATCGGGAAAGGAGATAGAGATGGTGAGCTGCATTCCATCAAGCAACTCTTTGAGCGCAGGGATGGAGAGCCCTTGGAGGTTTTTGATTGCCTCGGCGGCAGGGGCTTCGCTTTTTTGGACACTTGTGAAGGATTCGCTCTTCTCTTGAGTCAACGGAGCAGCAGGGATGGGCGCAGGGGGAGTGTCATCTTCAAAGTTAAACTCCTCCTCTTCATCTGGGGTGAGCTCTTCGCCTAGGGCTTCACTGAGTGCCTCTTCGGTGAGCGAGGCGAGCTCGCTACTCTCTATTTTGATATCGTTCATGTCTAAATCCTCCGCAGGAATGGGGGTGGGGTCATCTTCTTCAAGGAGATGTTTGACAGTTTCTAGGTCGTTAGCATCCAAAATACCGCCCGCTTCAAGAGGCTCATCGGGGATGAGATTCTCCTCTTTAGCCTCCAGCTCCTCATCCTTTTCTTCTAGGGAGAAGCCCAAGGAATCTAGGTCTAGGTCTAGGTCTTCTTGGGCTGAGGAATCAAGAGCTAAAGCCTCTTTGCTAGAGGCCACCTCTAGAGAATCGGGTGAGGCCTCAAGGAGGGAATCGTCCCACTCTAGGTCGCTTAGGGGGTCTTCCTCTTTGGGTTCAGATGCAGGAGTCTCTTCAAAAGAGAGATTCTCCATATCCACCTCTATAGGGGCATTCTTGGGGGTCTCTGGGCTTGGTGCGGGGGACTCTTCGTCAAACTCCAAAGAATCGAGATCTAAATCCAAATCTTCGCTCTCTTGGTTGGCGAGCTCTTGAGGGGAATCCAAAAGATCATCTTCCAAAAGAGGTGCGTCTTCTTCGCTTTTAGGAAGCTCTAGAGGTTCATCCAGGGAGAGGGGTGCATCAAGATCAAAATCAAGATCCTCTCCTTTTTCGAGCGAAGCGTCAACCTCTTCAGGAAGGTCTAGCGAGAACTCTTCTAGCTCTTTGGAGAAGGCGTCCTCGCCCGCTAAAGAAGAGGCACCCCCTTGGAAGAACTCTTTGGGAGAGCCCCCTTGGGCTTCACTCTTAAGAAGATCGACCATGTCTGTGGGTAAAAACGGCTTCTGAACAAAGAGGGAGAAGCCCGATTCTCTTGGGCGATCCTTGGAGTGGATGAAGCCATATTTTGCGTGGGGAATTTTTTCTGAAAGTGTCTCTAACGCGCCCTCTTCAAGACTCTCATCGTCGATAAAGACAAAATCGAAATCGAAATCTTCGACCTCCATGAATGACTCAACTTCGGCAACTCCGATTCCCGCTTTTTCGGCGCTAAGTTTGACGAGTTTCCTGACGATAGGATTCTTGTTGATGAGGAGCAGTTTCATGAATCTTCCTTCTAGCAAGCATGGATAAGGAAAAATTGTCACGCTTAAGGGTAAAATTATAGCAGTTAATCTCCGCTTTGACAAGGAAAATCCGATGTTTGCTCCTGTTCGACTTCTGTTTGCAATATGGCTTTTAGGACTCTCTTTGGAAGCGAAGGAGCAGTTTTATCTGATGCCAGAAGAGCAAAGAGAAGCGCTTGCCTCCCTCGTTCGTTTCATTGACAACACCAAGAGTGATTTGGATGTGGCGATCTATAGCTTCACCAACAAAGAGATATCTAAAGCGATTAGAAAAGCAGCAGAGCGAGGGGTGAAGATTCGACTTATTTATGATGAGAGCGCCAACAAAGGGGTGGATGTTTCCACGATTGGATATCTCGCTAAATATCGTCATATTGAGGCTTGCACGCTCAAAGGTGAAAGATCAAAAAATGATAAATATGAGGGTCTGATGCACATGAAAATGGCAATTTCTGATGGAAAAAGCCTGCTGATTGGCTCGGCTAATTGGTCAAAGAGTGCTTTTGAGAACAACTACGAGACGCTTCTAATCACTGAAAATCTAGAGTGGACGCAAAAGGCCAAGCGCTATTTTGAGAAGATGAAAACTCGTTGTCGCCCCTATTGAAAGAAGATTTTAAGGGCTTCTAGTGCGAGAATGAATTCTCTCTTGAAGTGGATAAGAATCGCGGGCAATATGACGATTAATACAGCGAAGGCAATGGCAATCTTTACAGGGAAGCCAATCACAAGTAGGTTAAATTGCGGGTGAGCCTTGCCTATCATCCCAAAGATGATGTCCGAGAGCAGGATAAGCGCAACGATAGGGAAGGCCATCGTAAAGCCAATAAGAAAGAGATTGGCAAAGGCCTTGAGCGTGTAGGAGGCGATATCAGGGGAAAAGACAAATCCCCCCAGTGGGATATGTCGCAACGATTCGGCAATAAAAAGAAAAAAGGGGTGATGGAGGTCAAGGGCTAACATCACCAAGAGGGCTAGGAGCGTGATGAGCTGACCGATGATAGGCTTTTGTGCTCCTGTGACGGGGTCATAAGCGCTGGCCATCGTGAGACCCATGGCAAAAGAGGTCACCTCTCCCCCAAAAGAGATCATCCCAAAGACGATCTGTAAAACGACCGAGGCAAGAAATCCCAGCATCAATTCGCTCAATCCTGCCAGCATGAAATCAACGATTTGCGTGGGGGGTGATTGAAGGGGAACGACAGGGAAAAAGAGAATCGTCAAAAAGAAGATGAGAGCGCCTTTAATGCTGGTGGAGATGAGCTGATTCTCAAAAAAGGGAAAGAAAAACATCACGCCACTAAAGCGCAAAAGAAGAAGCAAAAAAGCAGTGACATTTCCCTCGGTGAGAGAGCTTAAAAGCTCCATGGCAAAAGTCGCTTGTTGTCTAGACGATAGATTCGATCGCATCGCTTCGCCAAACTAGCGTCATGGGTGGCAAAGAGAAGGAGTGCTTTTTGGCTTTTGACATAATCAAAAAGTGCTTCCATCACGCTAGAGGCGGTCTCTTGATCAAGATTCCCCGTGGGTTCGTCCGCGAAGATGATTTGGGGTTTTTTGGTGAGAACCCTAGCGATCGAGAGGCGCTGCTGTTGTCCTCCAGAGAGCTCGCCCACGCTCTGTTCCACCACTTGTGCAATACCAAAAGCCTCAAGAAGCTCGTAATCTAGAGGCTGCTTGGAGAGAATGGAGGCAACTTGGAGATTTTCGATTCCACTGAAACCCCTAAAGAGATAGTGAGATTGGAAGATGATGCCAAGCTTTTCTCGTCTAAGCTCCAAAAGTTGGGCCGTTGGGAGTTGATAGATGGATTGATCAAAAAGCTTAACCTCACCTGCAAGAGGCTTAAGAAGGGTAGAGAGGGTGTGAAGGAGCGTTGATTTTCCGCTACCGCTCACGCCCATGATGGAGACGCACTCCCCCGAATCGGCTTCAAGGGAGACCTCTCCAAAGAGCTCATGCTCAAAGGCATGACCTAGAGAGGAGGCAGAAAGAAGGGGCATTAGCCTAGTTGAGCGGCCACTTCTTCGGCGAAGTTGCACGCTTTCTTCTCGATTCCTTCGCCTAGCTCGAATCGAACATAGTCAACGATTTCGATGCTATCGTCTAGCTCTTTGCCCTTGGCTTCAAGAACTTGGGCGATGGTCTTTTTATCATCCATGACATAGAACTGCCCCAAAAGGGTCAATCGTTGGTCAATTAGGGTGCTATCAGCAATGAATCGCTCAAGTTGACCGGGGACGATTTTGTCCCAAATCGCTTCAGGTTTGCCCTGAGCCTTAAGCTCTTCTCTTAGTTTTTGCTCTTGATTTTTGAGCACGCTAGGGGTGAGCTCGCTTCGGCTGATATATTCAGGGATTCGATGGAGGGGTTTGCCAAGTCGCTTGAGCTCTTCATTCTCTTTTTCAAGTTCGGCGATTAGGGCAACCTTCTCTTTGGTGATGAACTCAGGATCAAGCTCCTCATAGCTAAGCACTTGAGGTTTCATCGCTGCGGCATGCATGCAGAGGTTTCTGGCGAGCTCAACGCACGCTGACTTGGAGCCCTCTTTGCCAAATTTGATTCCGATTAAAACGCCCACACGACCGTTAGAGTGGACATAACCGTTGACGATCGCCCCCCTTTTGGTTTCAAGGGTGACTATTCGTCTAACAACAATATTCTCGCCGATCTTGGCGATATTTTGTTGAAGGTATTCGCTAAACTCCATGCCATCTACAGAGACGGTGTGAAGGGTTTCGGTGCTGGAGAGAGCATGATCGTGAACGAGCTTGGAGGTCTTGGCGACAAGCTCTTTGAATTGCTCATTTTTGGCAACAAAGTCTGTTTCAGAGTTGATCTCAAGCAGAGAGGCTTTGGAGAAATCAGACGCCACTTCTACGCTCACCACGCCTTCGCTAGCGACACGATCAGCTTTTTTGGCAGCTTTGCTGAGTCCTTTTTCGCGGAGGTATTCCACCGCCTTTTCGATGTCGCCATCGGTCTCAACGAGTGCTTTTTTGCAGTCCATCATGCCCGCGTCGGTCATTTCGCGGAGCTGTTTAACGAGTTGAGCTGTGATCTCTGCCATGATTTATTTCTCCTCTTCTTCGACAACTTCGCTCTCTTGGAGCGCGTCGCCCTCTTCACTCATTGCTTCAGCTAGAACCTCTTGCTTTTCGGCTTCGCTTGCAGGAGTGACCTCTTCAGTGGCTTCTCCCTCTTCGCTGCCGGCTAAGGCTCGACCCTCTTGAATCGCTTCGGCCATCTCTTTGCAGAAAAGCTGAATGGATCGAATCGCATCATCGTTTCCGGGAATGGGGAAATCTACAACATCGGGATCGCAGTTGGTATCAAGGGGGGCAACGACAGGAATTCCAAGTCTTCTTGCCTCAGCCACGGCGATTTTCTCTTTAGCGGCGTCCACGACAAAAAGCATATCGGGAGCTTTTTTCATGTGGCGCACACCGCCAAGATACTTCTCAAGCTTCTCTTTTTTGCGAGTGAGCATGAGCTTCTCTTTTTTAGTGAGAAGCTCGATTTGGCCGCTAGCTTCCATCTCTTCGATCACTTCAAGCTTGCGGATGGATTTTTTGATGGTGGAGAAGTTGGTGAGCATACCGCCAAGCCATCGGTAGTTTACATAGGGAGCGTTGATGGTGTCAGCGTATTGCTTGATGGTTTCGCTCGCTTGCTTTTTGGTGCCAACAAACATGACGGTTTTGCCCTCAGCCGCGGCATCACGGACAACATTGTAGGTGTATCGGAAGTATCGTAGGGTCTTTTGTAGGTCGATAATATGGATGTTTTTTCGAACGCCGAAGATGTATTTTTTCATCTTGGGATTCCATCGTCTTGTCTGGTGTCCGAAGTGAACACCGCACTCTAGTAGGTCTTTCATGGTAACCATGATCATTGTCTCCTTGGTATGTTTTTTGGTTTATGCCTCCACGCCCCTCTAACGAAAATGACTTTTCGCAACCTTTTCAAGGATTGGCGTGTGTGAGCTACTCTTTTGTCGCCTAGATGGAGTCGTCCCCTAAGGACAAAAAGAGTGGCGATTCTACTAAAAAGAGGATTAAATTTAGCTTTTTTGAAGCTTCTCTAGGGTCTCTAGAACCTCTTTGGCGTGTCCTGCGACCTTGACTCTTCTCCATGCATGGGCGATTCTTCCTTGGGGATCAATAATGAAGGTGGAGCGGATGATTCCTTCAGAGACTTTTCCATAGAGCTTCTTTTCGCCCCACGCTCCAAAGGCTTTGGCGACCTCTTTGGTGGGGTCGCTTAGCAGGGTGATTTTAAGATCGGATTTGGCAATGAAGTTTTGATGGGAGCGAGGAGAATCGGGGCTGACCCCAAGAACGATCGCTTGAAGCGTCTCAAAGCGGGGGAGTGACTCCGTGAAGTCGCACGCCTCTTGGGTGCAGCCGGGGGTGGAATCTTTGGGATAGAAATAGAGAATGATCCAAGCGCCTTTAAGGTCGCGCAGACAGATTTCGGCCTCGTCTTGATTCTTGAGGCAAAAGGCGGGAGCAGATTCCATGGGAGACTCCTTTGATAGGGATGAGTTTTGGATAGAGCTTCTAGCGCGAATTGGCTTAGGCGGATCTAAAGGGATTCATCCTAAAGCTCTTTTTGAACGATGAGTTTCCCCTTGAATCGATGTTTGAGATAGAGTGAAAGGAGTGCCAAAAGGGCCAAAAGGACTAGGGCGATGTAGAGCTTCTCCCTCTCTCCCTCTAGTGCCCCCTCACCGATAAAGGCATAAAGAAACGCTCCGGGGAGAATCCCAAGAAGCGTGCTGGTGAAGAATCGAGCGTAGCTCACTCGCGTGAGCCCCAAAAGGTAGTTGAGTGCATCAAAGGGGACAAAGGGGATGAGGCGAAGTAGAAGAAGGGTCTCAAAGGAGGGATTCTTCTCCAAGAGGGCGACGACTTTGTAGCGCGCGAGGAGTTTTTTAATCGTCTTTTCACCTAAATAGCGCGAGAGAGCAAAGGCGAGCGAGGAGCTGAGACTCGCTCCTGTGGTGATAAGGATAAAGCCCTCCATCGAGCCAAAAAGAGCTCCCCCGATCATCGCCATGAGGACGCTTGGAAAAAGGAGCAGGGGGAGCGTGATAAAGAGAAGGAGGTAGACTAGGGGGGCGAGAATTCCAAAGTCAAGAATGAGGGTTTTGAGCTCTTTGGGCGAGGGGAGTGCGCCTTTGCTTTGATACCAAAAGAGATACAAGAGAAGTGCCCATAATAGAAGAATCACCAATTTTTTCATGATCTTTGGGCCCTTTGAAGCCAGCGATTGAGGAATCGATTCTTCCATTTGGCGAAGAATCCCAAGGGGCGATTTTCGAGACGATTTTGGTAGAGAATCTCTAATAGATGCACTCCCTTTTTCCCTCCGATGGTGAGTCGGTCTGCGCAGGATTGGCAGTAGGTGAGGATAAGCGGTGTAGGGCTCTCTTTGGCGCGATGGATGGCTTGGTTTTTGGCCAGTGCGGGATGGGTGAGCCCCAGCATCCCTCCGCTCCCACAGCAGAGCGTCTTCTCTTTAGAGTTTTTGAACTCTCCAAAAGGAATCCCTGCTTTTTGGAGCACCCCTCGAACGCTTCTGTGGAGCTCGGGATGAGAAATCGAGGGGCAGGGATCGTGCAGGGTGAGGGCTGGCTGATGGGGCTGGGGGGTGAAGGAGCGAGGAAGGGGAATCTCCTCCAGCACCCCATAAAGGGGTTGAATGTCTAGAGAGGGAAGCTCTTTTTTAAAAGTGGTGTAGCAGTTGGAGCAGGCGGTGAGCAAAAGTTTGGGCGAGAGCTCTCTAAGGGCTTGGAGGCTCTTTTGAAAATCCGCTCTAAACCCCTCCTCATCGCCGATGAGTCTCAAGGGTTTTCCGCAACAGTGCTGGAAGTAGCCCACGGAATGAAAATGTTCACCTAAATGGTTTAAGATAGCTTCTATAAGCTCGGGAGAGCGGTTGGCTAGAGCGCATCCAGGCATGAAAGCCACCTCGGGAGAGCGCCCCTTAGAAGCGCTAAAAAGGGGAGAGAAGTTCCATTGTTGAAGCCTTAAGACTTTTTTAAAAGCCAAAGGAGGAGAAGAGGGGGTGAGAATCTTTTTTTGAGCTATAAAGAGCTCACCAAAATCAATCCCCTTGGGGCAAGCCTCCTTGCAAGCTTGACACTCCATGCAAGTGAAGGGGTCAAGGCTAGCTTGGGAGAAGTTTTCTAGAATGGATTTGGGGGAGCGCTCTTGATTCCTTAAAATGACACAAGAGGGAACGCAACGCTTGCAGTCGATGCAGGCTTGGCTCCACTCCATCCTTTTCTCTTTGTTCATCGGACTTGGCGATTCCTCTCCTCTCTTAATCGCCTAAAAAGCATCCATGCCACGCTCAGGGCAAAGAGGATGAGCAATCCTGAGACAAAATAGCCAATGGAGCCCGTCATGGTCTCGCCCGCATAGGAGTAGATAAGGGTGGCGGGGAGTTGCCCCAATCCCGTGGCGACCAGAAAGGGAAGGAGCCGCATTGAGGTGAGTCCTGCGGCGTAGCTTACCGCGTCAAAAGAGACGAAGGGGAGAAGGCGAGTGATGAGAATCGTGTGGGTGCCATATTTAGCAAAAAAAGTGTCCGTCTCCTCTAAGAGCTTGGTTGAGATGAAGCGTTCCACCCCCTCCCTCCCTAGGGATCTAGCGAGCCAAAAGCAGAGTGCTGCTCCCGCCATAGCGCTACTCCAAGAGAGCAGTGCCCCCCAAAAAAATCCAAAAAGGGCAGCGTTGGCAAAGGTGATAAGAAACGCAGGGAGAGGGGCGATGATGGATTGAAGCACCATCAGGGCAAAAGAGACAAGGGGCGCCCAAGCCCCAAAGCCAAGGATGTAGCTCTTGATTCCCTCCACATCCATGGAGGAGAGCGCAGAGATCGATTCCTCAAAAAAGGCGTAAAAGGCGGGAAGCGTGTAGGCAACGCCTATAAAAACAAGAAGCAGAGCGAGGGCTAAGAAGAGGCGAGGCATGGAGCTATTGTATCTCTAAAATATCGCCAATCTTCTCTCTGGGCCAACCATACTGGCCATCGGTGAGAATCCTGAGACGCTCTTTGGCAACTCCCTTGGAGAGGAGATGTTTGTAGGTGCGCTCAGCCCCGATTTTACCTTGGGGGCAGACCACAATGACGAGACCTTCGGGTTTAATTTGCGAAAGAATCGCATCAATTTTAGCCTTGTCTTCAGCGCTCTTCACAGGGAAAGCCGTGGTGCTAATGGCGCCTTTTAAATGCTCTTCGGCGAAATCTTCGGCCACTTGAATGTCAATGAGTGTGAGGCTTTTTCCCTCTCTCACCAAGGGGGCGAGCTCTTCAGCGGAGATATATTGATAGGAAGTACCAAAGCAGCCACTCCAAAATAGCCACAAGGGAAAGAGGAGAATGAGGGAGAATCGAAAAGATTTCATAGGGATTCCTTTGGGTTGTTTGGGAGTTGAGCCTTGCACGAAGGCCAAATCAACACCGATTGATAGGGTGAGGATAATATTGGATTATAGCTTGCATAAAGATAAAATTTTAATTTACCTTTATGGAATTGCCACAGACAGGGATTATAGCGAAAGATAAACCAAGGCTGGCTACAATTCTTGCAGCTATTTTCCCAATCATCCACTTTAATCATTCAAAGGAGTCTCATGGAGGCGACTGACTATCGCTTGCGCTTGAAAGAGAGCGTGGTGGGTTTACAGTTTTTGTTTGTGGCGTTTGGCGCGCTTGTGCTTGTGCCTATCCTCACGGGTCTCAATCCCAATGTGGCACTCTTTACAGCAGGCATAGGGACGCTGATTTTTCAGTTTATCAATAGAGAGAAAGTCCCTCCTGTTTTTCTTGCCTCTTCGTTTGCCTTTATTGCGCCCATTATTGCAGGCGTGCAGCAGTGGGGGATCGAAGGGACGATGGGCGGATTGGTGGCGGCAGGCTTTTTTTATGTGATCTTGAGTCTTGTGGTTCGCCTTAGAGGGGATGGCTTCATCCATCGCCTGCTCCCTCCTATTGTCGTGGGGCCTGTGATTATGACCATTGGACTTATCCTCTCTCCTGTGGCGGTTAATATGGCGCTCGGAAAAACAGGAGATGGAGCGATAGTGCTTGTGGAAGAGGATATTGCACTCATTCTCTCTATGCTCTCTTTGAGTGCGGCGGTACTCGCTGCGCTTCTTGGAAGGGGATTCTTAAGACTCCTACCGATTCTTTGCGGAATTGCAGTGGGCTATGTCGCGGCGCTCTTTTTGGGCGTGGTGAACTTTAATCCCATCCTTGAGGCTCCTTGGGTGGCAGTTCCTGCCTTTAGTGCGCCTGTGTGGAATTGGGAAGCGGTCATTTTCCTTTTCCCAATCGCAATCGCTCCAGCGGTGGAGCATATTGGTGATATGCTAGCCATCAGCAATGTCACAGGCAAAAACTATCTTGAAAAACCTGGTCTTAAAAACACTCTTTTGGGCGATGGCATCGCCACATCAGCCGCCGCTCTTCTAGGCGGCCCTCCCAATACGACCTACTCAGAAGTGACAGGGGCAGTGACGCTCACCAAAGCTTACAATCCCGCGATCATGACATGGGCAGCGATCTTTGCCATCATGGCAGCGTTTATTGGGAAGATTGGAGGATTTTTGCAGACGATTCCCACACCTGTGATGGGGGGAATCTTGCTCATTCTCTTTGGAATTATCACCTCGGTGGGAATTGGAACGCTGGTGAAAGCCAAGGTTGACTTTGGGAATTCTCGTAATATGATTATTGTTTCACTCATCCTCATCTTTGCCATTGGGGGGATGACATTTCAAATCGGAGGCGTAGGTTTTAGCGGGATTGGTCTTGGGGCGATCGTGGGAATTGCGCTCAATCTCATCCTTCCCAAAGGAAGGCATGACATCGATCTTTAGGAGAGTTTTGGGGAGCGGGAGGCAACGAACTCTCGCACGTGGGCGCGAATCTCCTCGTCGATAAAAAACTCTAGCCGCATCACCGAGAGAGGCAGCCCCGATTCTTTGAGCTTCACTTCATCTTTTTCTGTCACTAAAAGCGAGCTTGCCTCATGCTCTTTCATGGCTTTTTGTAGGGTTTTTATATCGAAAAAGGCGTGATCTTTGTAGGCGATTTTTCCTACCACCTCGGGCAAGAATCGCTCTAGCCTAGAAGGGCTGGCAATGGCTGTGACTAGGAGCATCCTTGGGGTGGGGTTGGAAATATTCACTTCGCGTCTATACTCTTTGCCCTCTTTGGCAAGAATATCCGCGCTTTGGTAGAGCGAGGGACGCTCTCTGTAGGCCCCTGAGGGGATGCATAGTTTAAAGTGAGGCTCAAGGAGGGGACGCAAAAGAATATTGAGCTTGTTGTAGGGGAAGCGGAATCCATCATCCAAAAAGATGATATCTTTACCGAGCTCTATGGCCTTGTTGATTCCTTTGGCGCGATCTTCGGAGACGATCACGGTCGCCTTGGGAAGCTTTTGGGCGATGAGCATCGCCTCATCTCCACTCTTTGGAGTCTCCTCTAAAATCTTGCCCTCGTGAGAGACCACCAATAGCCCTTTGGAGCCTCTTTTATAGCCTCTAGAGACCACGGCGACCCTATCTTCATACTCCTTGGCAAGGGCGATGAGAAAAGGGGTTTTACCAGTGCCTCCAACCACTAGATTTCCAATGCTAATAAGGGTAGCGGGAAACTCTCTCTTGAGTGAGAGGGCGCGTCTAGTGGTGGCAATGGTGCAGTAGAGGAGGGAGAGAGGGAGAAGCGCGAGGGCGACCCCTTTTTGGACGGGGGAGGGGCGATAGAAATATCGCTCAATAAAGCGCATTAAACGCGACCCTTGTCCACGATTTTGATCTGTTCACAAACAAAAAGCACATCCTCATCACTCATTTTGGTGTGAATGGGCAAGGAGAGCACCTGCTGGTAGTTGCGAAGCGCGCTGGGGAAGTTGTTGACCTTGAGAGCGTATTTGGTTTTGTAGTAGCTAAGAAGGTGGAGAGGAATAAAATGGAGCCCTGTTTGGACCCCCCTTTCTTTGAGCTCCTTGGCAAAGCCATCGCGATTCTTGTCAATCTTAACGATGTAGGCGGAAAAGACATGTTCACTGGAGCGCGCAGGGATGGAGAGATGCGCGAGATTAGAGAGCTCTCTGTCATAGATTTTGGCGATCTCTTTGCGGCGTGCGATGATTTTGTCAATCTTTCTTAGCTGGGCGAGGCAGCAAGCCGCGGCAATTTGAGTGAGGTCATATTTGTTTCCAATATCAAGCACATCATAAATATACTCAGGGTGCTCACTCCCCTCTTCATCCTGCACCATGGCGTGGTAGCGTAAAAGAGTTGCTTTTTGGGCGAGCTCGTCGTCATTGGTGACGATCATGCCGCCATTAGCGATGCAGTGAAGCTTGTCGGGAAAGAAGCTAAAAATGGTCGCATCCGCTCCAAGGGAACCCACCTTTTTGCCCCCTTGGGAGAGCCCCATGGCGTAGGTGGCGTCCTCGATGATTTTGATTCCATATTTTTTGCCCAAGGCATAGAAACTCTCTATTCCGGCCATTCCTCCTGCAATATGGCTGACAATAATTCCTCTTAGTTTTTTGGAATCGTTTTTTTCTAAAATCTCTTCGCAGCGCTCCGCCAAAAGATTGAAATCTTTCTCACTCACATCAATAAAAATAGGCTCAGCGTCAAAGTGGCGAATCACTTCGGGGATGAAAGGGTGGCAATTGACCGAGCAGAGCATCTTATCGCCCCGTTTGAGATCTAGCGCACAGAGGCAGAGGTGCATCGCTGCGGTGCCATCGCTAGTGCTGATGGCGTGCTTGGTGCCAATATACTTCTTAAACTGCTCCTCTAGCAGAGAGACTTTGGAGTCTTTGCCAGAGAGTGCGCTTAAAATCTCGCTACTTTCGGAATCATCAATATCGGGGGCAAAAAATGGGATGGTCTCCATACTTCCTCCTTGGCGTGGTTGCGTGATGATGAAACTTGGAGAGGAGGCGCTCCTTAAAGTCGCCCTCTCACTTGGGCGATGGGAGGCATCTCACTCTTAAATTTATTAGTTGAAATTCTTTTTAAGACCATTTCGACTAGCTCTTTGGCGTGCCCTTTGGCCAAAAGCTCCTCTTTGGAGAGCTTAAGCTCGATATGGTCGAATAGAAGTTGATCCATGTCATTATAGCTAAAACCCAACTCTTTTTCATCGCTCTGCCCCTCAAAGAGATCGGCACTTGGGGCTTTTTGGATAATTTCATCAGGAATGCTTAAAAATTTAGCTAACTGAAAAATCTCGGTTTTGTAAAGATCACCGATAGGGTTGAGTGCGCAAGCGGTATCGCCATAGAGCGTTCCATAGCCCAAGAGAATCTCGCTTTTGTTGCCTGTTCCTATCACGAGCCGATTCTCTTTAAAGGAGAAGTCATAGAGCGTGATCATCCTAAATCTAGCGCAAGCATTGCCAATACGAAGAGGGGTGGCCTCAGGGTGGAGCTCCCTGAAGGCAAGTTCTAAAGGGGCGATGGATTGGATGTGGTGAGAGAGGTTGAATCGCTCACAAAGAAGCAAGGCGTGCTCGACACTCTCTTTAGAGGAGACAGAGGAGGGCATGAGCAGGGCGTGAAGATTCTCTCCAATGGCCTCTTGGCAAAGCCTCGCCACTACGGCTGAATCGACTCCTCCACTAAGGCCAACAACAACCTTTTTAAAGCCTCTTTGGGCCAGCTCTTGACGCAAGAAATCGACTAATTGATTCACGAGTGCAGATGGGTTGGTGAGAGTCATTAGGGTTACCTTTGATCGTGGGAGTGGTGAGATGATTTTATCCAAAGTGGATAAAAGTTAGGATAAGATTCTAAGGTTTAAAAATTAATTTCCATCCCTTAAGGGATTGATAAAAAAGGAGTCACCATGTTCAAAAGAATCGCCCTGCTTTCTATTGTAGCGGCATCTTCATTGTGGGCTGCCGGAAACAACCTCTATGAGATTACTCCGACAATCGGCGGGTCTATCCACCTTGGTAATGATAAATATAAAAATGACGCTGATCTCTCCTATGGCCTTAGATTTGCTAATCGAGTCACGGAGAATGCATTGGTGGAGATTGGGTATGATCGCGTGGATGGGGCTAAATACTCTAATAGCTCTGAAAAGACCGATCTTGACCGCTACTTTTTGAGCGTCATTTATGAGTATAGCGACTACAAGACGCTTATCCCCTACGCGCTAGTTGGATTTGGCTATGAGGATGTAGAGAATGAGCGACAAAGCCTCAATAGTGCAGGTTTTGGGCAGTGGGGATTGGGATTGCGTTATGTGATGAGCGAGAATCTCCACCTTAAAACCGAGATCAAGCACCTGCTTAGCCTTGATGGACGTAGCGATGCGCTTGTCTCTGTTGGGCTCGCGATTCCTTTTGGCGAATTTGCCAAAGAGAGCCCCAAACCCCTCAAAGTTAAAGAGCCTGAGCCCATCAAGCCTGCTCCTGTAGCGAGCGCTCCACTAGATAGCGATGGAGATGGGGTCACTGATGATAAAGATTTGTGTCCTGGAACGCCCAAGAATTTCAAAGTCAATCAAGAGGGTTGCCCCATCCAGTACACTTTCTTGGTTCAATTCCCCTTTGATTCGGCCGAGATCACCCCTGCTTATATGGATGAGGTGAAAGATTTTGCCCTCTTTTTGGAGAATCACAAAGGCGTGAGCGCCAAGCTAGAGGGGCACACCGACAGCAAGGGAAGTGACGCCTATAATAAAAAGCTCTCCGCCAAACGATCCAACGCCGTGAAAGAAGCTCTAATCAAGCTTGGAATCGACAAGAGCCGATTGAGCTCTGAAGGATTTGGAGAGGAGCGACCCATCGCGGATAACGCTACGGATGAAGGACGACAAAAAAATCGAAGAGTTGAAGCGATCATCGCCCCACTTAAAAAATAAATGTAACCGTTTCTTTATGAAGCGTTCACTATGATACTTCCCGTCTTCTAAACCTAAACGCGAAGGGCTTATTGGGCTTGCCCTTGAGCTCTTCGCTTGGAATCCTTTGAGAGAGTGGTGTGCAGAGATGAAACCCGTAATCAACCAAGATGTAGCGATCTATTATTCTGAGCCCCTGCTTGATTCTAAGGAGGCCAAAAGCATCTGCGAAGTCTTGGCCACCAGTGCCGCCACGATCAAGAGCCTTCAGCTTAAAGCCCTCTTCTTCTCCTTTGAAAAAACCGAGCAATTTGAGCCTCAAGCGGTCGTCTCTATCGCTAAAACCCTACTGGCCATTCAAAATAAGCTTGAAGTCGTCACCGCTTTTTGCGGGTATAGCGAAAAGCAATTTCAGGAGCTCAAAGAGATTTTCCCCAATAAAAGCATCCCGCTTTTTAAGACGGCTGAGATGGCGATGCTTTTCTTGGGGATCAAGATTCCTCGCACAGCGCATCCCATCGTGCTTTTCGATCAAGATGGGATGACCCAAACCATCGTCTCCCAAGAGCTCTCTTCCAAGGGCTTTAAAGTCCACGCCGCGCTCAATCAGCAGGATTTCTCTAAGAAGAAGCGGGAATTTGGGAATAATGCTATCTATATTTATGATATCTTTTTTGATGTGACGGGCAACTACATTCCTGTGCGAATCTCCAAGGGAATCGTCACCTACAAACTCTATAAGAATCTAGATGGTAAGCTCCACCTTCATTTCAACTCCCAAGCCCATGTGGCTCGAATGGCAGAGGGGTACAAGGTCTTTGCCTTTGATGCAAGCGATGTGAAGTCGATGAATATTAAAGTGATTGACTTTTTTGTCTCTTTAGCGCTCAATGGGGTGAAATATGATGCCTTTATCGCTATTTTTGGCTTGACCAAGGAGCTCGTGGCGCTTGATGTGGCGCAGAAAATGACGCGAAGCGGAGTGAAATTTTTTGAGAGCGAGAAGGCCTTCATGCATGATAGCACTGTGGTGCAGTTGGCTCGAAGCTATCAGGCCAAACGACCTGCGGGACTCACCAAAAAACTGGTCTCAAAACTCCCTGTTTTTATCGATGCATCCCTAGAGACGCTCACCTCGCTCACGGGTGGAGAGGCGATGAAGCAATCTCATAAGATCACGCAGTGTGCCATTAGTGAGACGAGTGATCTCATGGGTGCCGTGATCAGCTTTGAGGGCGATATTTCGGGGATGCTGGCTTTAGCGTTCAATCAAGCCATTGCCAAAGAGGCAGCGCTCATGATGCTAGGAGAAGAGGCAAACTCTTCTACGGAGCTCTTGGATGTGGTCTCTGAGTTCACTAACATCATTGCTGGACGGAGCAAGGCGCTCTTGTCTGAGGATGAGACCACCATCTCCATCTCCCTTCCTAAAACCTGCAAAAACTTTTCTGAGCTGATGACCACTTTGGGGAATCGCCAAGGGGTTCAGATCGATCTTCTGCTTAACAATAAGCCTCTCTATCTCTTTTTGACCCACTAAAAGCGATTCGTTCTAGCGCACTCCACGCCCTTTGGGCGCGGGGAGAGGCTTAGAGTGAGATCTCTTTAATATCCGCAATATGCAAGAAGGCTTGATAGATATGCGCAATGAGGGCTTGACGATTCTTTTTCAAAAGGGTGTTGTCGCAGTTGATAAGGACATGGTCGAAAAATTGATCCAAAGGCTCTTTGAGTTTTAAGAGGGCAGAGAGCTCCTCTAGCGCACTTGGGTGGGTTGCTTGACTCACCTGGTTAAACTCTGCAAAAAGCCGCTTCTCCTCCTCGCACTCTAGCCATTCAGGCTTGATTTCGGGAAGGTCGCCCATATCCATCCCTTTAGTGATGTTGGCGACCCTTTTAAAGGTGGTGCTGAGTGACTTGCCTTCACTAGAGGAGAGAAGAGCGCTAAGTGCTTCAATCTTTTCGCCTACAAAGAGGAGGTTGCGCTCGCCTCCCATCGCGACTGCACGGATAAAGGAGGCGTTAGTGGAGAGGAGCGATTCGATTCTCTCGAGAATGAATCCCTCCAGCTCTTTGAGGGCAAAGGGTTTGTAGAGGGGGGCAAGCTCAGGTAGGACGATAGAGAGGTCAAGAGGAATCTTCTGTTTCCACACGATTCGAAGCACTCCGCTGGCCGCCCTTCGAAGTGCAAAAGGATCTTTGGAGCCCGTGGGAATCCTGCCTAGGCTGAAGAGTCCCATGAGATTATCTAGGCGATGGGCGAGCGCGAGAATCGCCGAAAAAGGCGAAGAGGGGAGCTCGCTATCCTCGCCCTTGGGAAGATACTGCTCTTTGAGTGCTTCATAGACAAGGGGGTCTTTGCCTAGTGCCTTGCCGAGGTAGTAACCGATAGTTCCTTGGAGTTCAGTGAACTCATAGACGGTTTCGCTCATGAGATCAGCCTTGGCAAGTGTGGCGGCCTCTTGCATGAGGGTGCGTAACTCCTCTTGATTCTTAGGAGATGAGGCAAAGAGCTTGGAGGCGTAGAGGTCAAAGAGGTAGAGGGCGATTTTGGTCTCGCGTTCACTCTTTTGCGCCATGCTCCCTAGCCCCTCGACGAAGGTCACCTCTTGGAGGCGCTCCGTTAATAGGCCATTTTTGAGGTCGTTTTGGTAGAAGAAGAGGGCATCGGAGAGGCGCGCTCTGAGTACCTTTTCGTTTCCTTGGACGATGAGTTTGGCGTTTTGGCTTCGGGCGTTGCTCACCACGATGAAGCCGTTGTAGAGCTTGTCGCCTTGATAGAGGGCGAAATAGCGCTGATTCTCTTTCATGGAGGTGATGATCACCTCAGGGGGGAGCTCCAAGAATCGAGCTTCAAAATGACCCAAGAGAGCCGTGGGATATTCAGTGATCGCCACCACCTCTTCTAATAGATCCGTATCAAGCTCCACGCTCACGCCCTCTCTCTCTTCAATGTCGCGAATCTCTTGAAGAATCTTCTCTCGCCTCACTTTGGGATCAAGGATGACCCCTTTTTGAGCGAGAAGCGCGAGGAAAGAGGCAATATCCTCGTAGGGCTGTGGTTCAAAAGAGTCGATACGATGAACATAGGTGAGTTTTTGGCTGGAGATTCCAAAGAGTGTAGCGGGGATAAGATTCTCTCCGTGCATGATTCCAAGCCAGCGCACGGGGCGGATGAAATTCTCGTGCAAAGAGCCCCAGCGCATGCTTTTGCCAAAGTTCAGTGAGGCAATCCACTCCTCTATCATGAGAGGTAGAAGCCTCTTTGCGCTCTCTCCTGCGGAAGTCTTGGAGTAAAAGAGCACCTCTTTTCCCTCTTTGGTCGCACTTCCTAGTTCACTCACGCTCACGCCACACTTAGCCGCAAAGCTCTCGGCCGCTTTGGTGGGGGCACCCTCTTTAAAGGCGATCTCTAGGGGAGGGCCAAAGAGCGCCTCTTTGAGCTCTGGCTGCTCTAGGGGGAAGGCTTGACTTAACAAAACAAGGCGTCTAGGGGTATAGAAGAGCTCAAAAGGCGATTCCATTCTATATTTTTGGAGGAGGGTATTCCATTTGGAGAGAAGATGGGGAAGCTCTCGTAAAAAGGGGATGGCGGGGAGCTCTTCAATTCCAATTTCAATAAGGAGGGGCTGATGCATAAAAAGCCTTTGCAAAAGTGACATTTGAGGAGGATTCTAACCAAGCTGTCGTTAAAAAGAGTTTTGAGGAATTCATGGTATGCTAATGGTTCAAAACCGCATCAAGGAAAGAGTGATTGGGAAGAGTGAGAATAGGCACGGCGCTGGTCTTTTGGTTTTTTTCCGTGTCGATTTGGGCGCTTCCGCAGGGCTTTGAGTCTAATCGTTGCGTGAATGAACCGCAATATTTTTCGCCCAAGCAAAAGGCGGTCTTACTCAAGGCTTATGAGTATGGCGCTCCCCATGATCTAGGATACACGCTTGCAGCGATTGCATGGAAAGAGTCCTGTGCGGGCGAATATCGGATGAACTTCCAAGACCCAAGCGCAGGAATCTATCACGCCCACCTCCCTGGCCTCATCAAAAAATACCCCTCGCTCAAACAGAACGGTTTCACCCAAAATGTTTTGGGCGCACTTTTGGTCAAGGATGATGCCTTTGCCGCTAGAGAGGCGATTAGCGAACTCAAATATTGGGAGAAGGTCCATCAGGGCAATTGGGAGAGGATGATCAAGTCCTACAATAAGGGCTTTAGCTGGCAAAAAGATTCTCAATCCAATCGCTTGGCAGAGGACTACTACCAAGATGTCAAAGAGAAGGTCAAGCGACTCCAAGCCTTTCTTCCTCGTCTCAAACTAGATAAATACACCTCTTTAGAGAGCTCCAATCGAGTCTCTCTCCCAATTTATGAGAAGCGTAGACTCACCCCTATTGCAACCCCAAACCAAGTCCCCTCCAAAGAGCCTCCCGCTTACGGCACCACGAGGGTTGTGGTGAAGAGTCGAGGCAAGGCGGGAGAGTTTGATCTTTTGCCCGACCAATAAACCAAGCGCAAGGAGGCGATCATGGAAACATCCAAGAGGCTAAGAATCCTCTATGTTGAGGATGACGCACTCATCCGCGAGGCGACGCTTCCTGTGTTGGAGCGTTTTGCATTGGAGGTTTTTAGCGCTCAAAATGGCGAGGAGGCGCTCAAATTTTTTAGAGAGAAGCGCCCCAATATTATCATCACCGATATTCGAATGCCCGTGATGGATGGGCTAGCCATGGCGCGCCTTATCAAAACAGAGAGTCCCTACGTGCCCATTATTTTTGTGAGTGCTCACAATGATACCGATCAGCTGATGGAGGCAATTGACTTGGGCGCGGATGCCTTTTTGGTTAAGCCCTTTTCTCTGCAAAAATTGCGTGAGATCTTGAGGAAATTTGATCGTTACATCGCGGAGCAAGAAGAGACCAAAAGGAGTCAAAGGCTTCTTGAAGAGTATAAAAAAGCGGTGGATGCGAGCGCTATTTTGAGTATTTCGGATCTATCGGGAAATATCATTTTTGCCAATGAGAAACTTTGTGAAATCACAGGCTACACTCGCGAAGAGCTCTTGGGGCACCCCCATTCGATGTTTCGCCACCCTGACACTCCTAAAGAGGTTTTTGAGAGGCTTTGGAGCACGATTTTAGAGGGCAAGATATGGAAAGGGATGCTTAAGAATCGTAAAAAGAACGGCGAACCCTACTATGTGGATGCGACTGTGGTTCCTCTCATGGATGAAAACAATCAGATCACTCAATTCTTGGGTTTGTGCTATGAGATCACCTCCCTTATTCGCGCTCAAAACGCTCTAAGGGTTGCGCTCAAGCGAGCGGAAGAGGCTGATAGGGTCAAGGGGGTCTTTTTGGCGAATATGAGTCATGAGATGAGAACCCCGCTCAATGGAATCATCGGCTTTGGGCGACTGCTTTTGGAGGAGAATCTAAACCAAGAGCAGAGGGAGTATGTAGAGATTATTGATAAAAGCGGCGAGCATTTATTGGGAATCATCAACGACATTTTGGATCTCTCCAAGATTGAGAGCGGCAAGTTTGAGCTCGAATCACTCCCCATGAAGCTCTCCGAAGAGCTTCGCGCAGTTGCTGATTTTTGCGAAGTGAAGGCCAGAGAGAAGGGGGTGAAACTTCTTTGTCTATTTAAGGAGATTGAGGGGTTGATCATCCAAGGGGATGTGATGCGTCTTAAGCAGGTCACTGCCAATTTGCTGGGTAATGCGATCAAATTCACCCCTGAAGGAGGAGAGGTACGTCTAGGGGTGGAGGTGCTAGAGGAGAGGGAAGAGGCAATCGCGCTTGATTTCTCCGTCAGCGATACAGGCATTGGAATCGCCCCTGAGTATTTGGAGAAGATATTCCGTCCTTTTGAACAGGCGGAGAGCTCAACAGCGCGTAATTATGGAGGCACAGGTCTGGGACTCTCTATCTCCCAAGAGCTAGTGAGGCTTATGGGAGGCGAAATGCGTTGCCAAAGCGAGGAGGGAAAAGGGAGCCGATTCTCTTTCACGCTCACCCTTCCAAAAGCCAAAGGGCTGACTCAAGCGGAGCGGGAGATTCCAAAGGAGGCCTTTTTAATGGCAAGGTGCTGGTGGCGGAGGACAATCTTACCAATCAAAAGCTTGTTCGCATCCTTTTAGAGAAGCTGGGACTTTTAGTCGTGATGGCGGATGATGGAGTGATGGCGCTGGAGCACTATGCTAAAGAGAGCTTTGATTTGGTCTTTTTGGACATTCAGATGCCCCTCATGGATGGATGGGAGACCAAGCGTCGCCTTAGGGAGGTGCAGGAGAGCCAGAAACGGCGTGTTCCCTTGGTGGTATTAAGTGCAAATGCCATGAGCAGTGATCGAGCCAAGTATGTCGAGGAGGGTTTTGATGCTTGCCTCACCAAGCCACTCATTAAAGAGGAGCTGATTGAGGTGTTGATGCGCTACCTCCCCCTTCAATCCTCCTCCTTGGCTCTAGCTCTTGATTTGGCAGAGAGCTCTTCTAAAGGAAATCCTAGACGCCAAAAGATGGCGGATCGACTAGGGCTTGATGAGGAGAGTTTTTTGGAGTTGGAGAGGGAGTTTGTCGGCTATGCTAGTCATGATGTGGAGACGCTCCTTCTAGAGATTGAGGGAGGAGGCAAGGCGAGCTTTGAGCGAGCTCATGCAATTAAGGGGGCGGCACTCAATCTAGGTTTTGATTCACTGGCTGAGATTCTAGGGGAGATTGAGCAGCTTGCACGCGAGGGAGCATCTGTGGGGGTCGCGGTGAAGAAGATTTTACAAGAAGCATGGAAACAAACCAAAGAGGAGGTGGAAGGTGATAGTTAAGGCGCTAATCGCAGATGACAGTCCCATCATGAGGAAAATTGTGCGGGCAAACCTTGAAAAAGCCAATGTCAAACTCATCAAAGAATCTAAAAATGGTGAAGAGACGATGGCAACCCTCAAACAGGGAGAGGTCAATCTGCTCTTCTTAGACCTTAATATGCCTGAGCCCAATGGCTGGGAGATTCTTGATAAGCTGCACAAAGGAGGGAAGACCTCTGAGCTCTCCGTGATTATTATCTCTAATGAGATGGGCGAGGGCTCCAAAGAGAATCTTCAAAAGATGGGAGTGGTCGGCTTTATTCCCAAGCCTTTCAATATCCAAGCTTTTCAGGAGGTGGCGGTTCCTATTGTGGAATCGATCTACAACGAGGAGAAGAAAGAGCGCTTCTTTGATGCTCAAAGAGAGGAGGAGCTCATCACGCTTTTTGCCAATGAGACACCGCTTTGCTCTATAGAGGGAGGGTATCTCTTCTTTGAGTTCAAAGAGAGCGTGGTGAAGATTGAGAAAAAAGAGCTCGCCAAAATGGCAATTCTAGAGAAGAAGATTCTCTAGAGTGCAAATGGCAGAGCGCCAGAGGCATGGGTGACCTCGGCGGGAATCTTTTTGATTGCGATTCCGTTCTCTTGCATGACCAAGGCAGTGTTTTTGCAGGCACGCTTCACTAGAAGCACCGAACAATCTTGGATGAGGTGAGCGAGCACATCATGTTCTTTTTTGTGCGCCTCTTTCTCCTCGCAACTCTCGCTATCATCATGAGAGTGGGAGCAGCCCATCTCCGCTTCTAGATTGACTCTAGGATTCTCGCGCATCTCGATAAGATCAAACTTCTTGAACATTCCCGATCCTTTGGCCTCGAAAATGCCAAAAAAGGGAGTGTGTCCTGCGTTGGTGAAAATCTCTTGGGCTTCGTTTTTTAGAGGGATAGCAATTTTCATGGGTAAACTCCTTGGATTAAAAAAGTGACGCCTCTTCGCGATCCTCTTTGAGCCTCTCTTGCAAGAAGGCGAGATTGACCCCAAGGATGAGTGCGAAGTGGTACTCCTCGTTTTGGATGAGAGAGAGTAGCTCCTCTTTGCTTTGATAGCTCTTGGAGAAGTCAATATTTTCAAAAATCTCTAGGTAGGGCTTAGGGATAAGAAAGAGAATCTTGGCCCACTTGGCGTTGAGTTTAAGATAGGCGACATAGCGTTCAAATGCCTCTAAATCAGGCTCGGCGATCACCACTTTGTTGCTTTGACCATGCTTGGTGATTTTGCCCCTTGTGTTTAAAAAGCAGGGATGAAGAGTGTCGATGGCCTCCATTTTGGCGAGCGAAAAGGGGAGGGTGTGTGTTTTGAAAAAATGGACCACATTGGCAAGAGGCTTCAAAAAGAGTCGAGGCAAAGGAAGCGTGTGGTGGTGTCCTTCAAAAAATATTTTGCTATCAAAAAGAGTGTAAGAGGTGACTTCAAAAGGCTCTTCAAGGGGGGGCGTGGAGCGAAGAATCGTGGGGGCGATGCGCTCAAAAGGCTTTTCGTGAAAGAAAAGCCACTCATAACTCTCTTTGAGAGCGGTTTCAAGAAGGTTGATCGGCTCTCCTTCAAAAAAGAGCGAAGATTTGAGCTCTAAAAGCTTTTGGGCAATCTTCCACTCCAAAGAGGGCAGGAGCGCCACTTGGCTTCCCTTGGAGGTGAGAGTATAGCGAATGAGACGAATCGCGGCTTCTTGAATCGAATCGACCCTGATCCATGCAATCTCATGGTCGTGCATTTTGATCTGTCCGCTAAAGACGATTCCATAAGCTCCCTTGTGGATTGCCTCATCGATGAGGGTGTTGTGGCGGGCCAAAAAGAGATCGCCTCGCTTGAGGGTCTCTAGACGGGTGGAGAGGCTGTGAAATGAGGAGATCGAAGGAGTGTTGAGTAGCTCTCCTTGGACGATTTCTAGCACCTCCGCAACGCGCATTAGCTCACCTTGCTTCCGCTCTTTCGGCGCTTCTCGGGTCGAAGGAGGCAGAGCCCCTCCTCATCTTTGGCGGCGAGTAACATCCCTTGGCTCATTAATCCCATCAATTTGGCGGGTTTGAGGTTGCAAACCACGCAAGCTTGAGTGCCAATGAGTGATTCAGGGGTGTAGAAGGCTCTGATTCCTGCGACAATCTGACGAGGCTCTGATTCGCCTACATCCACGGAGAGTTTAAGGAGTCGATCGCTCTTCTCGACCGCCTCAGCGCTTAAAATCGTGCCAATTTTGAGCTCCACTTTGAAAAACTCCTCGATAGAGATGCAGTTCTCAGCCAACCCTTGAGGTGTGGCGACTTTCTCCTCTTTGGCGAGCGGGGCGCTTGAGGTGGCTTGGGTGATCATGGTGTCGCTCTTCATGAGAGGCTCTTCGATCTTGGGAAAGAGGGGCGGGGTAGGAGTGAAGGTGAACTCTTCCAAAAGCGCTTTTTGGATGATGAGCCGCTCATAGCTGGCTGTGGATATCTCTAGATTCAGGGCTTGAGCGATTTTAGCGGCGCTCTTTGGCATGATGGGGGAGAGCATGAGGGTGGCTTTGGCGAGAAGATTGGCGATGAGTGCCACTAGCGCCATGGCTTGGGATTCTTTGCCCTCCTTCATCAGCTTCCATGGCTCATGCATGGCAATGGCGGTGTTGGCGATGGTGAAGATTTTCCAAAGCTCTTCGAGATAGCGATGGGGTTGCATCTCTTGGATGTAGCCATGAAGCGAATCGAGAATCAGTTCGGCCTCTTGCAGCTCTTTGGCGTGAAAAGTGGTGACCTCTTTGGAGGTGATTTGATAGTCAAAATATTTGCCGCTCATTCCGCCTAGACGGTTGAGAAGATTCCCTAAATCGTTGCTCAAATCAGAGTTGAGACGATCGATGAGGGCTTTTTGGCTGAAGTCACCATCTTGCCCAAAGGGGACTTCGCGAAGCATGAAGTAGCGGAAGGGCTCCACCCCATAGGCGTCTGCCACCTCTTGAGGATTGATCACATTGCCCACGCTTTTGCTCATCTTGGCTCCATTGCGCGTCCACCATCCATGCGCTGCAACATGCTTGGGAAGAGGAAGATCAAGGCTCATTAAGAAGGCAGGCCAATAGATTGCATGGAATCGCAAGATATCCTTCCCCACCAAATGCACTCTCGCAGGCCAAAAATCCATCCGTTTCTCATCATCTCCATAGCCAAGGGCGGTGACATAGTTGAGCAGGGCATCGAGCCATACATACATGACATGCTTGGGAGCATTCATTTCCTGGGGGAGCTTCACCCCCCAATCAAAGCTAGTGCGTGTGATGGAGAGGTCATCCAACCCTGATTCGACAAAGCGCATTACCTCGTTTTTTTTAGGCTTGGGGAGGATGCAGTCAGGATTCTCTTTATACCATGCGAGGAGCTTTTCTTGATATCTAGAGAGAGCAAAGAAGTAGCTCTCCTCTTTCACCAAGCTCGTCTCTTTGCCGCACTCAGGACAGTAGAGGTCATCTACAAGTTGGCGCTTGGTGAAGAAGGTCTCACAGCTCACGCAGTAGTGCCCCTCGTATTCGCCTTTGTAAATATCGCCCTTCTCAAACATCTTCAAAAAGGCCTTCTGTACGCCCTGTTTGTGTTTAGCATCGGTGGTGCGGATGAAGTGGTCGTAGCTAATCTCAAAGCGATCCCAAAGGGACTTGAAGGCGCCACTGATCTCATCGGCGTAGGCTTGAGGAGTTTTACCCTTTTTTTGGGCGCTCTGTTCGATCTTTTGGCCATGCTCGTCGGTGCCCGTGAGAAAGAAGGTCTCATGCCCAATGAGTCTGTAGTAGTGAGCCAAAGAATCGCCAATCATTGTGGTGTAGGCGTGTCCGATATGGGGAATGTCATTGACATAGTAGATGGGGGTGGTGATAAAGCTCTTGGGGTTCATCGTCTCTCAATCCTTAAAAAATGTTCATTAAAATTCAAAGTCTCCCCCTTCTCCCTTGCTCATGCTTTCATAGACTGCCTTGACATAGCTTTGTCGCGTGGGGCATCCCAAAACGCTAGGGCAGGAGAGGCACGAGGAGAGCGAGTGGGATTCTTGGCACTGGCGCAAATTCTCTTTTTGCTCCCTGAGTCGCTCGATGAAGCGGTCGTTAGAGTTCTTGGTAGACGCTTCGGACACGCTCTATCTCATGAATGCTTCCAAAGAAGCAAGGAGTGGTATCATGCAAATGGGAATGTTCAAGCTCTAAGAGCCGCTTTTTACCATCAATCGCCGCTCCGCCTGCTTTTTCAAAGATGAAGGCAAAAGGGAGTGCTTCAAAGAGCATTCGGAGCTTGCCCTTGGGATTGTCGCTCGCGCCTGGGTAGCTAAAGAGTCCGCCCCCTTTGATGAGGATATTGTGCAAGTCGGGCACCATACCGCCAGAGTAGCGGAGGCGATACCCCTCGGCAAAGAGTGAATCGATGAACTCCTTGTGCTTGGGGTGCCAGCAGGCTTGGGTCGCACCCGGGGCGTTTATTTTGCCCTTTTCTTGGAGGGCGAGGGTTTTTCGATGCTCAAAGCGTCCAAACTGGAAGGTGTAGAGCTCCACTTTTTCATGAGCGATCACGAGCTCAATTCCTGGACCATAGACAATGTAGGCAGAGGCGATGAGGTTTTTGGCGCCAAACTCTCCCTCATAGATCCCAAAGATAGTCCCCACGCTCATGTTGACCTCCACAAGCGAAGAGCCATCCAGAGGGTCGTAGGCGATCATGTAGCGACCTTCAGGATTGAGGATGAGGCAACCCTCCTTCTCCTCGCTGCAAAGCCCTTTGATAGAGGGAATCTTGGCGAACTCCTGCTCAATGATCATGTCGGCTTTAAGGTCGGCTTTGAGCTGCTGGTCGCCCGTGGCGTTTTTGGTCTCAAAATATTCGCCCGCGCTCTCCCCGATAACCCCTTGGATATAGGGGGCGCACTCTTTGATTTTTTCAAAAATAGCTTCTAACATGACAGAATGACCTTTGGGGGTTTCTTTTTTGAATCTCTCTTGAATAGAATTTTACTAGAATCGAATAAATAGTGGATAAAAATCATCATAGACCTAAGCTTTTTTTGTTAGAATCGCCCTCTACACTAGACTTGACTCTCTTAGCGGGGTGGCGAGTAGAAGGGAAACTCTATTCATGCTGGTAGCTCCAAGCATTCTCTCAGCCGATTTTGGAAAGCTCTCCTTGGAGGTGGGCTCGATTTGTGAGGCGGGGTGTGATTATGTCCATGTCGATGTCATGGATGGACATTTTGTCCCCAATCTCACCATGGGTCCTCTAGTCGTCCAAGCGGTCAAAAAGGCGGCCACCAAGCCTTTGGATATTCACCTTATGGTGCAAAATAACCCCTTTTTCGTGGATCTGTTCGCCCCTTTGGAGCCTGAATTCCTCTCCTTTCATATCGAGGAGGAGAAGCATCTCCATCGACTCATTCAGCAGACGAGAAAGCATGGGATTCGTCCTGCGGTGGCGCTCAATCCTCATACTGACGAATCCCTCCTTGAGTATATTCTCTCTGATATTGACATGGTGCTCGTCATGAGTGTCAATCCAGGTTTTGGCGGGCAGAAGTTTATCCCTAGTGCACTAGAGAAGATTAGGCGACTCAAAGAGAGAATCGAGCGCCGCAACCCCTCCTGTCTCATTGAAGTGGACGGGGGAGTGAGTGACCAAAATATCCACGCCCTCAAAGAGGCGGGGGTGGATATGGTCGTGGCGGGAAGCTACCTCTTTGGTTCTCCAGATTATCGCGCCGCTATCGCCTCGCTTCGCGTATGAAAATCAAGATTTGCGGCATCACTCATCTAGAGGATGCCCTCAAGGCCGTAGAGCTTGGGGCTGATGCGCTGGGGTTTGTCTTCTATCCACCCTCTCCTCGCTACATCAAGCCGCATTTAGCCAAAGAGATCATCTCTGATCTGCCCCCCTTGGTGCACAAAGTCGGGGTGTTTGCTGGATGCCTGCCTCAAGAGGTGGAGGGGGTGTTTCAAGAGGCAGGTTTGAGTCTAGCCCAGCTTCATGATGAGGCGCTGTGGGGGCATGAGTATGCGATTCCCACCTTGAAGGCCTTCCGAATCGCCTCTAAAGAGGAGCTTTTGCGCGTGCAAAAAGAGGGGTATTGCCTTGTCGATTCTTTTGTGGAATCCTTTGGCGGAGAGGGGAAGCGGCTGGAGCTGTCGTGGTTTGAGGGAGTGGATTGCTCCAAGATGATTCTAGCAGGAGGACTTCGTAGTGAAAATTTAGAGGAGATTCGATCTCTAGGTTTTTATGGAGTCGATGTGAGCAGTGGCGTGGAGGGTGCGCCAGGAAAAAAAGATTTTGCCAAGATGGAGCGCTTCATTCGCCATGTCCAATCGTTATAACAACCTCTTAGAGAAGCTTCGTTACGCCCCTATGCCCAAAGAGGAGTTCCTCCGCTCCATCTGCGCGGTCGCGGGGCTCTATTCAGATGCGGATAGTGAGTATGAGATTCTCAAAGGCTCGGGTCTGCCCCTAGAGGAAGAGGGAGAGATGGTCTATTTTTCGACCACACGCACCCCCTACAAAGAGCAGCGATTCTGCATCGTGGATGTAGAGACCAATGGTTCTCTGCCGGCCAAAGATCAGATCATTGAGATTGGAGCCATTCTCTATCAAGGGGGCAAAATCATTGACTCCTTTGAGAGTTATGTCTTTTGCAAAGAGGTGCCCGAATATATCACCAAGATCACAGGAATCACTAGTGAAGAGCTCAAAGATGCCCCCTCAATGAAAGAGGTGCTCACGAGATTCAGACTCTTTTTGGGGGATGCGGTCTTTGTGGCGCACAACGCCCTTTTTGATTATGGATTCTTGGGAGCGATGATGAAGCGCTCAGGAATGGATCGTCTCCATAATCGTAAGCTCTGCACTATCGATTTGGCGCGAAAGACGATTCCTGCGGATCGCTATGGACTCTCTTTCTTGAATGAGTTTTTGGAGATCCACACCGAAGTCTCCCACCGAGCCTACGCCGATGCGCTCACCGCTCTGCGCGTTTTTGAAGAATCGCTCCGCCGCGTGCCTAGTGAAATTATCACCACCGAGGAGCTCATCTCCTTCTCCTCTCCTAAGGGCGCAAAGAATCCAAAGAAGAGTCGAATCTCACGATAAAGCCTCGATCTAATCCCGCCAGGTCTTGATAGAAACGGAGCTCTTGGTGGGGGATTCTCTCCATGAAGCGCTCTATCGCCCCTCTTTGGTCATACCCCATCTCAGCGATCATATAGGGAATCGAGCGCTTTTGCGCCTCTTTGATCAACTCCTCTAAGAGCTCACTCCCTCTTTCTCCGCCAAAAAGCGCTTCGCTAGGTTCAAAGTTCAAGGGTTTGGGCAGGGGAGTGTTTTGGGCGATATAGGGGGGGTTAGAGAGGAGCAGGTCAAACTCTCCTTCAAGAGGCTCCAGTAGAGAACCCAGATGAAGCGTGATTCGACTCTCTGCTCCCATTCGTTTGAGATTCTCCCTTGCCACTTCCAGCGCCCTAGGAGAGATGTCGCTCGCTTCAAAGGTGAGATGAGGATGCAAGAGGGCAAGAGTGGAGGAGATGATTCCGCTTCCAATGCCCACTTCAGCCACCCTGCAAATAGGATGAGAAGCAATTAGTGAAGAAGCCCAATCAATAAGAATCTCTGTCTCAGGTCTAGGGATGAGCACCCCAGAAGCCACATAAAAATCCCTAGAGTAGAAGCTCGCTCTCTCTAGAATGTATTCAATAGGCTCCCCTTGGAGGCGCCGCTTTAGAAGCGATTGATAGTTTTGCGATTCCTCATCACTCAAAAGCGTCTCATCGTGGGCATGAAGCCATGACCGCTCTTTTTTCAAGAGCTCTTGAAGTAAAATCTCCGCCTCTAGCCTTGGGCGCTCAATAAAAGGGAGTGCAAGTTGATCTCTAGCAGACGCTAGTGCCTCTTTAATGGTCATGAAAATAGCCTAACGCCTCTAGTCTCTGAAGCAGAGGTGGATGGGTGTAGTAAAAAAAGATAAAGGCGGGGTGAGAGTAAGGAAAGGAGCGATTCTCATTCACCAAAGCCACCAGTGCGCTAGAGAGAGCTTTGGCATCCTCCATCTCTGCGCCAAAACGATCCGCTTCATATTCGTTGTGGCGGCTTAGGATCCCAAAAAGGGGCATAAGCCAAAAAGAGAGCGGAGAGGCCACAAGAAGCAACAGGGCTAGCGTGGCGTGGGCTGAGGCCTCTATTGAGGCGGCTTCAAACAAGGAGGAGGGGAGGTGTCCTGCCACATAGAAGAGGAGAAGGAGCAAAAAAGCGCTGAAGGCGAGATTTTTGTAAAGGTCACCATGGCGAAAGTGACCTAACTCATGCCCTAGAATCGCTAAAAGTTCCCGCTCTCCCACCTTTTGGAGGAGCGTGTCAAAGAGCACGACTCGTTTGCTTTTGCCCAAGCCTCCAAAATAGGCATTGAGTCTTCCGTCCCTTCGACTGGCATCCATCACAAAAACCCCTTGACTCTTAAAGCCCGCCTTGTGGAGAAGCTCATCGATTCTCTCTTGGAGCGAGGCGTCCTCTAGGGGGGTGAAGCGGTTGAATAGAGGAGCGATGAGGGTGGGATAAAAGAGATTGGCTAACAACAAAATCCCCATCACTAAGCCCCAGCCATAGAGCCACCAGTCCTCTAGATTCTTTAATATCCAAAGGAGAGCAAGGAGAATGGGTGAGCCAAGGAGCAGCCAAAGCGCCAAACTTTTGAGCTGATCAAGAATAAAGAGCTTTGCATCCCCTTTGGCAAATCCAAAGCGGCGATCAAGGATGAGCTTTTTGTAGGCCTCCAAGGGAAGCAAGAAGAGTGAGCCTAGAATCACAAAACCAAGGACAAAAAGGAGTGAGCCAAGCCATGAGGGCTCCGTTTCGCCTAGATTCTGCTCTAGCCAAAAAAGCCCTCCATAGAGCCAAATCCCAAATAGAGCTCCTTCTAGGAGGGTTTCAACCATCGCTAGTCCCTCTTTGCTCTTGGCATAGGCGGCCGCCTCTTTGTACCCCTTCTCCTCTAATATGATGGGAGTGGCGCGACTAAAGCGCTCAATATGGCGAATCTGAAGCCACGAAAGGAGAAGCTTGGGGAGGGTGTAAAAGAGCCAAAAGGCCAAGGTGAATATCATCAAAACCTCACTGGATAGGCATTCAAACCTTTGAAATGCCAAGAATTGTCCTAGGAGAGAACTATACCCACAAGGGGGTTATACTCCTCTTTAAAGATTGTTGGGATAAAATGCTGTTCTACTATTGCACGACACAACGTTTTCGTTCTTCCCTAAAAATTCAGTGGCGCACGATCACAAAATAACAATATTGTAAGGTTTATCATCATGTCAGAATCCAAGAAAAATCCGGAAACGAAGTATATATTTGTCACGGGCGGGGTCTTGAGCTCTCTTGGCAAGGGTATCACCTCCTCTTCGGTGGCTACACTCCTTAAGCACTCTGGATTCAATGTCGGAATCTTGAAGATCGATCCCTATATTAACGTCGATCCTGGGACGATGAGTCCTTTTGAGCACGGAGAGGTTTTCGTCACTTACGATGGCGCTGAGACTGACCTTGATATTGGCCATTATGAGCGATTCTTGAACACCAACTTCTCTTCTAAGCATAACTTCACCACGGGTCAGGTCTATCTTTCGGTCATTGAGAGAGAGCGTCGCGGAGGCTATCTTGGTAAGACGATTCAGGTGATTCCCCATATCGTGGATGAGATCAAGCATCGCGTGAGATTGGCAGGAGAAGGCAAAGAGTTTTTGGTGGTGGAGCTTGGGGGCACCGTGGGGGATATCGAGGGACTTCCCTTTTTGGAGGCAATGCGTGAAATGAAGCATGAGCTTGGGCTAGAGCGTGTCATTAGTGTTCATGTGACGCTTATTCCGCTCATTAAGGCCGCGGGCGAGCTCAAGACCAAGCCTACCCAGCACTCCGTTCAAGAGCTGCGCCGTATCGGAATTACGCCTCAAATCATCATCGCGCGCTCAGAGAAGCCTCTGCCCAAAGAGCTCAAAAAGAAGCTCTCGCTTGGCTGCGATGTCGATTATGATTCAGTGATTGTGGCTGAAGATGCACCCACCATTTATCAAGTGCCACTCAACTTCATGAAAGAGGATATTCTCACTCCGATTGCCAGACGGTTTAATATGCCTAAGATCGAGCCTAAGATGGAAGAGTGGAATCGCCTCGTGAAGCAGATTCTTGCTCCCAAAGATGAAGTAACGATCGCTTTTGTGGGTAAATATTTGAGCCTCAAAGAGTCATACAAATCTTTGATTGAAGCGCTCACCCATGCAGGAGCCAATCTTGACACCAAGGTTAATATCAAATGGTGTGACAGTGAAGAGATTGAGAGCTCAGGGGTCGAGCCTCTGCGCTATGTGGATGGGATTCTCGTCCCCGGAGGATTTGGCGAGCGAGGGGTGAAGGGAAAAATGGAAGCGATTCGTTTTGCGAGGGAGAATAAAATCCCCTTCCTTGGAATCTGTCTAGGGATGCAGCTGGCGATGATCGAATTTGCCCGAAATGTTTTAGGAATTGCTGAGGCCAACTCCATGGAATTTGATCCTCAAACTCCTGAGCCTATCATCTATCTGATTGAGGATTTCATCGATCAGCAGGGCAACAAGCAGGTGCGTACCCACACTTCGCCTATGGGCGGCACTATGCGGCTTGGAGAGTATGAGTGTGGACTCAAAGAGGGCAGTCAGACCAAAGCCGCCTATCAAGGAGAATCCCTCATCAAAGAGCGACACCGCCACCGCTACGAGGCTAATCCCAAGTATCGAGAGCGAATCGAGCAGGCGGGCTTGATTGTGAGTGGAGAATCAGAGGGCTTGATTGAGGCGTTGGAGCTGGTGGATCACCCTTGGTTTATTGGAGTGCAATTCCACCCCGAATTCACCTCTAGGCTACAAAATCCCAACCCTGTGATTTTGACCTTTATTCAAAAGAGTCTGGAGTTGAAAAAAGTTGACCGGGATAGCTAAACCTCCCCTCCTTGGCAAGCGGGAGATTGAATCGATCCTCTCCCAGAGGTTTGCCAAGGATCGCTTCTGCCGTCTCAAAGACCTCCCCTCTCCTGAGAAGCTTCATGGAATCCCTCAAGCCTGCGATCTGATCATCGAGGCGATGCAGCAAAAGAGACGAATTGTGGTGATTGGCGATTATGATGTCGATGGAATCGTCTCCACGGCTATTATGGTTGATTTTTTCCATCGCCTCTCCTACCCCATCACCTCTGTTATTCCCAATCGATTTTGTGATGGTTATGGACTCTCTCCCGCGCTCATAGAGCGATTAGAGACGGATCTTATCATCACGGTGGATAATGGAATCATGGCCCATGAAGCGGCAAAAATCTGCCAAGAGAGGGGAATCTCTCTCATCATCACCGACCACCACACTCCCCCTTTAGAGCTTCCATGCGCGAAGGTGATTATTAACCCCAAGCTCTCTTGTTGCTCTTTTCCACAAAAGGAGATTTGCGGGGCAAGCGTGGCTTGGTATCTCTGCGCCGCGCTTAAGGGGAGGCTTGAGGCCAAGATTGATATGGGAGAGTTCCTTGATCTTTTGGCGCTGGCGATCATTGCCGATGTGATGCCTTTAGTGGAGGTCAATCGTCTTTTGGTGCGCCAAGGCCTCAAGGAGATGGCGCGATCGAATCGAGCCGCTTTTGTGGTGCTCAAAGAGAAGTTGCGCAAAAGCCATTTTAGTGGAGAGGATGTAGCCTTTTTGATTGCTCCTCTTCTCAATAGCGCAGGCAGGATGGAGGATGCGAGCCTCTCTTTAGAGTTTTTACTGAGCGATTCGATTCTAGAGGCTGGGGAGAAGTTTGATCGCCTCTGCGCGCTCAACTGCCTGCGCAAAGAGACCGAATCAAGACTCTTTGAAGAGGCACTGGGGCAGATTGACCTTTGTGGTGAGGCGCTTTTGGCCTATGGCGAGGATTGGCATGAAGGAGTCCTTGGAATCGTCGCCTCCAGACTCACAGATCGCTACAAGAAACCCGCCTTTATCTTGACGCAAAAAGAGGGAAGCCTCAAAGGAAGTGCTCGAAGTGTAGGAGAGCTTGATTTGGTGCGTCTTTTGCAGAAGAGCCATCATCTTCTTTTGCGCTATGGGGGGCACAAGGGTGCGGCGGGAATCCAGCTTCGACGAGAGAACTTCGAGAGCTTTAAGCAGGCGATTGAAGAGGAGCTTTCAAGACTCAAAGAGCGAATTGAGTGGAGATGTGAAGGGGAAGAGTGCTTGGGAGAGATTGCTCTTGAGAGCGTGGATGCGGAGCTCTTGGATATTTTGGAGCGATTTGAGCCCTATGGAGAGGGGAATCCTAAACCTCGATTCTTTTGCAAGGAGGCGAGGGTGTGTCGCTACAAAATCGTAGGGGCAGAGAAGAATCACACCTCCTTGGTGCTCAAGAATCCCTCTGGCAATGAGCGCAAGGCGATTGCTTTTCGTCAAGTCTATGAGTTCGCGCCCCTTGCTTCGATCTCTTGCCTTTTTTCTCTCTCTAGGGATATTTTCAGCGCCGAATCGATTCCTCAGCTCATCATTGAACGCCTCGAAATCCTTTAGCTTTTACACAAAGTAACAGAAAAACTTTACTTTTATTCCCTTTGCTTCACTTAAGTTATAAATAAAAATTAATATGATAATCTAATTTTAATTTTAAAAATTAATTAAGGAGATTATCCAATGTCCTCACTTGATAGGGAATGGCTAGAGGCTTTAGAGCAGATGGATGGGGAGCTCAAAAAGGCGGGGTTGAGCCGAAGGGATGCGCTCAAGGTTCTAGGGCTTGGAGGGGCGGCTCTCGCTCTCCCTGCGACCGCTCCCAGGGCGCACGCGGCGAGTAATGCTAAAGGGAAGATTGTCATTATTGGAGCAGGACTCGCAGGAATCACTGTGGCATCGCGTCTAAGCCACGCCCTTAGCAAGCCTGATATCACGATCATTGATGGGGGCGATAAGGTCGATTACCAACCTGGATACACATTGATTGCCTCGGGTGTTTATGGGCCCAATGATGTCACTTACGAGCGTGCAGGACTCATTCCTAGTGGTGCGAAGTGGATCAAAGAGTATGTCAAAGAGATTGATGCGGCAGGAAATAGCGTCACCACCACCTCAGGTCAAAAGATCACTTATGACTATCTCGTGGTTGCGACAGGTTTGGTGACTGATTATTCAATGGTTAAAGGTTTGAGCGAAAGCGACGTGGGTCGCAATGGAATCGCCTCTATCTATACGCTTCCCACCTGCCAAAAGGCCTTTGGCCAAATCAAGGAGTTTGTCAACCAGGGGGGTGTAGGGCTTTTCACCGACCCCCATACTCCTATTAAATGCGGAGGTGCTCCCAAAAAGATTCAGTTTCTCGTGGATGACTACGCCCGAAAAGAGGGGAAACATGACAAGATAAAGACGATCTTTCTGCCCAATGGGGGGACAATGTTTGGGGTCAAAGAGTACGCAGAGATGATTGAACGCCTCTACAAAGAGAAGGGGATGGAGTGGAAATTCAAGCACAATCTCGTGGCGATCGATCCCGCTTCCAAAAAGGCGACCTTTGAGTACACCTACACAGTCAAGGGAGAGTTTGATGAGGTGTTGGGAGAGCATGAGCTCATTACCCAAAAAGATAATGTGGTGATGGATTATGACTTTATCCATGTCACCCCTCCGATGAGAGCCCCCAAGATGGTTAAAGATTCGGAGCTCTCTTGGAAGAGGGGAAGTGCATCAGCTGGGGGCTGGATGGAGCTTGTGAAGGAGACCTTGCAACACCCTGTCTATAAAAATGTCTTTGGTCTTGGTGATGTGGCGGGAATCCCCATGGGTAAAACAGGGGGAAGCGTAAGGAAGCAAGCGCCTGTTTTGGTGGAGAATCTCATTAACGCGATGGAAGGCAAAGAGCCCACCGCTCAATATGGCGGCTACACCGTATGCCCTCTGATTGTCGATTATGGTCGTGTGGCGATGCTAGAATTTGACTGGAGCGCCACACCCAAGCCCTCCTTCCCTCTTGATCCTTCAGTGCCTAGGTGGGTTTATTGGGCGATGAAAGTCTATATGCTGAAACCTATGACCATGATTGGGATGCTTAAAGGCTACGCCTAAGATGAATAAAGGGGAATCCATGAAGCGCTTGTGGCTAAAAGAGGTGATCATCTTTGGAGTGTTGCTTCTAGGATTGGCTCTTCTCATGCATGGAGGGGATTTGGGACGACGGCTAGGACTTGCTTTGGCTAGCCCTAGCCACTTCATCCATCCAATCCTTTGGACGCTCCCTTTCTATCTTTTGGCGTGGCTCTTTCGGATTGGGTTTGGAATCTTCTCCAAGAGGATTCGTCGAACCGAATTTTAGAAGAGCTTCATAAAGGCGCTAGCGTCAAACTCTTCAAAGTTGTAGTTATTGGGATTTGGGGTGCTATTGCCCTTGGAGATGGCTTCGCTCACTTTGGAGAGCGTTTGGGATATCTCTACTCTTTTTCCTTCAATATAACTCATCGATTCTTCTCCGAGAGAGGAGGGGTCTTGTAGCGAGAGAGAAAATCGCTCCCCTCCCACCTCGTTCACGAGCTCGCGATCAAAGAGTTTTTTGCCCATGAAAGAGCTATTTTGAGCCAAGCTGGAGATCTTCTCTTGGCTCTCTTGGAGCTGCTCTTTGAGGGCTTCTTGGGTGGAAGAATCCATGAGAGGATCTTGGAGGCTTTGGTGAATCCAAGCGAGATTCTCTCCCTCTTTGCCCATCTTCTTAAGCGCTACATCCGCACTTTGCAATGCTCCGATAAACTCATTGGCTCCCTTGATTCCTTGGGAGAAAGCCTCAATCTCTAATCGCTTTGTGTCAAACTCTGCCGAATCTCCCTTGAGGGAGCTGGATCTCTCTAAAACAGGATTTTCTGGCTCATTTGAAGGGGTGAGACTCCCTAGATGTTTTTGGAAAATAGCTAGATTGGAAGAGCCTCCGATGGCATTGATCATGATTCCCTCCTTGGGTTTTTTAAGGATAAAAGCACTTTTTGTTCCAATAGATGAGAGGGGGGCTTTTGGATATAATCGCCTTTGATCGAGTTTTGAAGAGGTCAAGGAGAGAGCTTGAAAATTGTTTGCTGGATTCTGTTTTGTGTGAGTTGGGTGCTAGGGAGTGCGATAGATTTCTCATTGATTCAAAAAGGAGAGTCATCAGCCAAGATGACTCTTTTGGTGATGGGGGGAATCCAGGGTGATGAACCCGGAGGCTTTCATGCGGCCAATCTTCTTGCCACGCCCCACTACAAAATCACCCAAGGGAGTGTTTGGGTGGTGCCCAACCTCAATCCTCATAGTATTCTGGCCAACCATCGAGGAATCTATGGCGATATGAATCGAAAATTTGCCCAACTCTCCCCCAAAGACCCTGAGTATGAGACGATTCAGCGAATCAAGTCGATCATCCTTGATTCCAGGGTTGGCGTGATTCTTCATCTTCATGATGGCTCTGGGTTTTATCGAGAGGAGTATTTAGGGCCGATGTTTAATCCTAAAAGATGGGGACAAAGCTCCATCATCGACCAAGAGAGAATCGAAACTGCTCCTCATGGGGCACTAGGGGAGATAGGGGGTGAATTGGTGGCTCATATCAATCGTTATATCCTAGAAGAGCTCCATCGTTATCGGTTAAAAAATACTCACACTGCCCAAGGAGACAAGGAGATGGAGAAGGCGCTCACCTACTTTGCGATTCAGCATCAAAAAGCAGCGCTAGCCAATGAGGCAAGCAAAAGCCTCAAGCTTGAAGAGCGAGTCTATTACCATCTTTTGGCTATTGAGGGGATGATGAACTATCTCCAAATCTCCTTTGAGCGAGACTTTGAACTCAATCCTTCGGCCATCAAAAGGGTGCTTGAGGATCCAAAGATAGAGGTGCATTTTGAGAATCGCATCTCTCTCCCTCTTCATCGTTTGCGTCCCCTGCTCTCCTATTTCCCTACGCCCAAGGAGGGGCTCAAAGGGGAATCTTCTAATGCATTGGTTAGGGTGATTAAAGAGAGACAGGGGCATGGAATTTGGTATGGAAATCGGCGAATCTCAACTCTGCTGCCTGATTTTTTTGAGAGCGATGAGTCGCTTCCTTGGGTGAAATTGCACATTGATGGAGAGGAAAAGAGGCTTAAAATGGGAGAATGCGCCGAGGTTAGGGAGCGATTCTTGGTGCATGACTTGCCGCTTGGCTGTCGAGCCAATGTGATAGGGTATGTGAATGCCCAAAAAAGCAATGAGACGGAGCTTGAGATCACCCAAGGGGAGATTGAAGGAAGATTCTCTCTAGATCAAGAGGAGAGACTCTATCGAGTCGAATTCTACTGTGGTGATCGCTTCAGCGGGATGGTGCTCGTTGACTTTGTGAAGAAGTGAGAAGAAGCTCAAAGGGCGAGGGAGTGACCCTTTGGAGCTTGAAATCAATCCATTTGTTTGCGAATGAAGGTGGGAATCTCTAGGATATCTTCGTTTTGCTCATAGTCTCCTCCGCTCACTTTACGAAGTGTGGAGGCGCTAGAGAGCGCTTTGGTGCTTTGGCTCAAATCTTTGGAGGCAACGAGCTTCAGCGTGTTGGCCTCCTCTTGGGAATCGGGTCGAACCAACTCTTTTTCAAAGCCTGTTGCTACGATGGTGATTTTGACCGCATCTTTGGGGGCAGAGGCATCAGTGGTGGTTCCAAAAATTACGTAGGCATCACTGCTGGCGCACTCCTCGACAATCTCCATAGCGCTACTGATTTGTTGCAAAGGATAGTCGGGATGGATATAGAAGTGGACTAATACACCCATCGCTCCGTTGATAGACATATTGTCAAAAAGGGGCGATTCGATAGCATTTTTAATCGCTTCATAGGCGGCGTTATTGCCTGAGCTCTCGCCAATTCCCATGAGAGCCAATCCTCGGTGGCTCATGACCGTGCGCACGTCAGCAAAGTCAACGTTGATATCATTCTCGCCATGATTGAGGATGATACCACTCATTCCGTTGACCGCACGAGCCAAAACATCATCCACGATTTTGAAGCTCTCTTTGATGCCAAGATTCTTGTCCACGATAGAGAGGAGCTTATCATTAGGAATCACGACAATAGAATCGCTCTCTTTTTTGAGCTCTGCCAAACCCTGCTCAGCAAGCTTGGAGCGCTTGCTTCCTTCAAACTTGAAAGGCTTGGTGACGATGGAGATGGTGAGTGCTCCCGCTTCTTTGGCGGCTTGAGCGATGATAGGAGCTGCTCCTGTTCCTGTGCCTCCGCCAAGACCCGCTGAGATAAAAACGATATCCGTGCCGCTCAAAAGTGCCTTAATGTCTTCAAAGCTCTCGATAGCCGCGTTGCGACCTGTTTCAGGTTGCATTCCTGCGCCCAGACCCTTGGTGAGTCTTGCGCCTAGTTGAATTTTGATGGGTGCGGGCGAAGCATTGAGCGCTTGAGCGTCTGTGTTGGCAATGGCAAGCTCAATATCTTCATGGGAACCGCCCGCGATGAGGTGGCTAATCATATTGCTTCCGCCCCCTCCTACGCCGATGACCTTGATTCTTGCCCCTGTGATGGTGGTGGCTTCTTCGACCGTTATTTGCATCTGTTCACTCCCTCGTGGATTTCATTAAAAAAGTTGGGTTAGCCATTGCCAAAACTTGGTGAAAGGATTGGGACCCTCTTTTTTGCTCTTTTGTATCTCAGCAATTTTGGAGAGATCATGCTTAATATCCGCGGCGCTCTTGCTCTCCGCAGGAGGAGTTAAAGAGCTGTTTCGCGGAGATTCTTTGATCTCTGGTGTGGAGAGAAGAGGAGGAATCGACCCCCCCTCTTCGTGGAACTTCTCTGTTTTGAAGCGAATCTTCTTTTCCGAATCAATTTCGTAGTTGGTGAATCGACCCGCTCCATAGAGGATAAGGCCAATAGCGGTGGCGTAGCTTGGGTCTCGAAGATTCTCAAAGAGTCCATCAATCTCCAGCGGTCGTGCGATTCTTACAGGCATATGAGAGAAGATCGCTCCCGCTAGCTCTCTGATTCCATCCAGTTTCACCATGCCCCCTGTGAGTACCACGCCCGCACCTAGATGCTCCTTAAGCATACTTTTTTCTAGGGACTTCGCCAAAATCATCAGCGTCTCTTCGACTCTGGCGTAGATGACATTGTGAACCACCTCTAGGGAGACTTGATGGGTGGAGGTCTCATCCCCAATGATGGGGAGTTCGATGAGATCGCCCCCAGAATCTTGATGTTTATTAAGGGAGCCATACTCCACCTTCACTCGTTCTGCTGCACTCAAGGGGGTGCGAAGCGCCATGGAGAGGTCATTGGTGATGTGATTGGAGCCCACGCCAAGGAAGTCGTTGTATTTGATGGAGTTGCCCGCATGCACCATGAGGTCGCAGGTGCTCCCCCCCATGTCGATGCAAGCCACGCCTAGCTCTTTTTCATCATCATTGAGCACCGCAATGGCTGAAGCATAGGCGCTAAGCACAATGTTTTCGATCTCAACTCCTGCAGCTTTGACGGCTTTTTTGAGATTTCCGAGGCTAGAGCGCTGGGCGGTGACGATATGGACAAAGACTTCGAGGCGATTCCCGCTCATTCCTAGGGGGTCATCAATAAAGTCTTGATCGTCCACCTTGAAATTGTAAGGGAGGACATGGAGGACTTCGTATTCATTGGGAATCGTGGCATTGTAGAGAGCGGTTTGCATGACACGATTGATCTCTTTGATGCCAATCTCACTATTGGGAATATTGACAATTCCTGAGCTATTGATACTTTTGGTGTAGACGCCAGAGATGGAGACGATCGCCTTGGAGAAGTTGGTGCCTGCCACGCGCTTGGCGTCGTTAATGGCACTTTTGATCGCTCGACTGGCCAGCTCGATATTGGTGATAGCGCCTTTTTTTAATCCTTGGGATTTGTGGATGCCTGTTCCAATGACATGAGGCACGCCATCTTTGATGTCGGCGATGATGGTGCAAATTTTGGTGGACCCGATGTCAATTCCCAATATGGTCTGATTCAATCTCCTATCCTTTCTGGCTGGTTGCATCCATGCATTTTATCGGTTCTTGACTATAGCATAACGTCGATTCAGATACTCTAGGAACGCCCCTTCGGCGAGCCTCTCTTTGATCTGAGTAACGTTTTGGGCGATAAAATCTAAGTTTTTTATCATTTCTTCGCTTTTAAGCAACTTTTGTTCCAATATCTCAAAGAGCACCGCTTTTTCGTCTAAAAGCACGTATCCTTTGGGCTCGCTACTTTGAAAAACTTGGGCTAAAAACTCAGCTGCTTCTTCGGTTTCCAAGGAAGAGATTTTGGCCACATCGTCGCGCCCGATGAATCCAATCACTTCACCCTTAAAGGATTCTAGCTCTTTTTTGGCCATCTCTTCTAAGAGGTCGCGCTTTTTTTGGGCGAGGAGATCATTGCGAGCGAGCTCTTTGGCCGCTTCAAATTTCATGGGTTCACTCTCTTTGATGCCCATGAGCTTGATGGTGAGGTAGCCCTCAGGCGAAGGAACGGGTTTCAGAGTCTCACCCACTTTAGCTTCAGAGAGGCGATAGAGGAGCTCATCTCCTAGAGTTTCATCTGACTCAGCCAAGCTATAGCGTGTCCCTTCGGGGGTAGGGCTTTTTTTGAATTCAATGTAGGTCTTAAGAGCGTTTTTCTCGGCTTGAGCGTCTTTGTAGTCTTTCTCTACGCGAGTGCGCGCCAGCTCAAATTCCAAGGGGCGACCATCTAGCCCTAGATAGTTGTTTTTGAAGCTATCGTAATGGATTTTAAGCTCCTCATCCGAGGCGCTAATTTCGTCGTTTTTGGAGAGGGAGTAGATGATATCATAGACTCGGTCCGTCATATAGACATCTTGATTTTCTCCCCAAAAGCTCTTGACCTCTTCATCGCTGACGACGGGCTTGAGGGAGGTGGAGCTGAGGGTCTTGATGGAGAGTTTATCTTGGATGTAAAAAGCCGCCCCCAAGGATTCTTTTTCAAGTTCGGTGACGCTAGGCGTGAGAATCACACCCAGTTTTTCTAATAGGAGAGAATCGTGCAGGGCACGCTCAAAAGCGGCGGGTTTGTAGTGATTCTCTTCGAGAACCTTGCGGTAAGTTTTATCATCAAATTTTCCCTCTACATGGAACGCTTCCATCTTCACAACAGCCTTGGCGACCTCTTCATCGCTCACGCGAAGACCGACATCCTTGGCAAAGTTGAGCATGAGGGTTTTTGAGATGAGACTATCAAGAGCCTGTTTCTCGATTCCTAGGGCTTTGGCTTGCTCTTTGTCAAGTGAGCCGCCAACGATTTTATTGTAAAACTCATAGAGTCTCGCATACTCTTGCTCTAGCTCGGTTTGGGTGATTTTCGTCTCCCCAACCTTGGCGACCCAAGAAGAAGAGGAGGAGAAGCTATAAGCCCCCCAGCCGACAAATCCAGCTCCCACGAAAGCGATCACGCTGATCCAAATCGTGATGACGAGATATCTCTTATGCTTCTGCATCCAGTTTATCATTGAATTAGCCTTAGGGGTTATAATTACGCTGTTTTGATAAAGCTCTAAAAAGCCACAATTATACAGAAAAGCGAATTAAATTGCGATGAGGACGATATGAATGGACAATAAAACCCTAGCACAGGAGGATTTGCGCTACCTTTGGCACCCTTGCACCCAGATGAAAGATCATGAGCAGTTTCCGCTCATTCCTATTGCTCGAGGCAAGGGGGTCTATCTCTATGACTTTGAAGGAAATGCTTATATCGATGGCGTGAGCAGTTGGTGGGTCAATCTTTTTGGCCACAGTCATGACTACATCAATAGCCAAATTGTGGAGCAGATGGGGCGATTAGAACATGTGATTTTGGCTGGATTCACTCACGAGCCTATCATTAAGCTCTCCAAGCGTCTTGTGGAGATGACACCCCATGGACTTGAGAAGTGCTTTTATGCGGATAATGGCTCTAGTGCGATTGAGGTGGCGCTCAAGATGAGTTTTCATCGCCATAAGATCGAAGGCAAAAAGCGTGCACTTTTCCTATCACTCTCTAACAGCTATCATGGGGAGACGATTGGGGCGCTCTCCGTGGGTGATGTGGCGCTTTATAAAGAGACCTATGGGGAGATACTCCTCGCCACCCTCCAAACCCCTGTACCTAGGGATTTGACCCAAGAAGCGACCCAAGAAGCGCTAGAAGCGCTAGAAGTGATTTTAGAGAACAGAGGCGAAGAGATCTCCGCTTTTGTCCTAGAGCCTTTGGTTCAGTGCGCTGGAGGAATGCATATGTACAGCGCCGATTATGTGAAGGGGGCGAGCCAGCTTTGTAGGGCGAGGGGAATCCATCTCATCTTTGATGAGATTGCCGTGGGATTTGGACGTACAGGAACACTCTTGGCGCTAGAGCAGTGTGGAGTGGTACCCGATTTTCTCTGCCTCTCCAAAGGAATCACAGGAGGGTATCTCCCCCTTTCGGTGGTGATGATGAGCCAAGAGACTTACGATTGTTTTTATGCACCCTATCATGAAAATCGAGCTTTTCTTCACTCGCACAGCTACACAGGGAATGCGCTAGCCTGCGCGGCCGCCAATGCAACTTTGGATCTCTTGGAAGATGGGAGTGTTTTAAAGAACAATCGTCTTCTTGGGGAGAGAATCGACACCCATCTAAAGCGACTCGCTCTCCATCCAAGGATCGGCAACGCTCGCCGCACAGGGATGATCGCGGCGTTGGACCTTTTGGGTTTTGATCCCAAAGAGCGCGTGGGTCTTAGGGTCTATAGTGAAGCGCTGAAGAGGGGAATATTGTTGCGCCCCCTAGGGAATGTGATCTACTTCATGCCTCCTTATGTCATCACCCTTACAGAGATTGATCAGGTTTTTGAGGCGCTAGAGGAGGTGCTAGGGAGAATCCTTTAGAGAGAGTTGGAAATTAATTGAGACAAGCCACGATTTTCTTAAAGAAAAAGATGGAATAATGCGCGCCTTTCGTCTTTTAAAAAAAATATTCAAGGTTTGGATTCATGGCAAAAAAGCTCTTTTTAACCCTCCTCTCTCTTTTCTCTTTCGCCTGTGCCTCAGGCTACAAAATCCCCGAACAATCTCTTGATTCCACGGCTCTCTCTGGCGCTCATGTCGCGGGGAGCTATGGGGCAGATGCCAGTTATTACAACCCTGCCAACATGGCTTTTGCCTCTTTAGAAGCTGAGATGGAGAGTGCGCTCACCTATATTCATCTCACCTCGGTTCACTTTGAGCAAGGCGCCTACAAAGAGGATTCAAAGCGAGAGAATTTCCTTGTTCCTAAGTTTTTTTACCGAAGCCCTGCGATGGGGGATTGGCGTATGGGGCTCTCCTTTACCACCCCAGCAGGACTCTCTAAGCGCTGGGAAGAGGGGGTTAGAGGGCAAAGTAATGCCAATGAGTTCACGCTAGAGGTCTTTGAGCTCAACCCTTCTCTCTCTTATAAAATTTCCGATTCGCTAGCGCTTGGCTTGGGAATCCGTGGGGTCTATAGCAAAGGAATCGTGAAAAACGATATGGTCACTTTGGGCTCCTATCAAGAGCTCAAAGGCGATTCTTTAGACTTTGGCTGGAACGCTGCTTTGGCGTTTAAGCCCGTGGAGAGCACCAATTTAAGCATTGCCTATCGCTCTAAAGTCAATCTTAGTATTGAGGGTGATGCGGGAATTCGCACCCCCTTTGGAAATATCAATCCTGAGGCTAGAGTCACGATTCCTCTTCCTGCAACTCTAAGCCTAGCGCTTGCCAAGCAGTGGGATGACTTCTTGGTGGAGTTTGTATGGGATAGGGTCTATTGGTCGGCCTACAAAGAGCTTGATTTTGACTATGACCACGACATGACCTCCAATCCAATCCTAAGAGCCCTAGACGCTTCCAAGGCCAAAAATTGGAAGGATACCAACACCTATCGCCTAGGACTCTCTTATCAGATGAATGAGGCGTGGAAGCTCATGGCGGGCTTTGGAATTGATAAGAATCCCATCCCTGATGACAGGCTAGGTTTTGAGCTCCCCGATAGTGACGCCAAGATCTACTCTCTTGGAGCTCGTTATAAGATCAACTCTCGCCATGAGGTGGGAGCAGCCTTTTTGGTGAGCGACAAAGAGGACAGGACGACCTCTATTGGCACTTTTAGCCATACGCAGGCCCACCTTTTAACCTTTGGATACACCTATCGCTACTAAAAGGAGTCCACGATGAGAGGCAATCTCTACACCCTCTTGTGGCAAAACGCCCAAGAACATCCTCGTAAAACGGCGCTCTTTGTGGATAAGCTCCAGCTCAACTATAAGGAGCTTCTGCGTGAGAGTGATAAAGTGGCCTCTTTTTTGCAAAAAGAGGGAATCAAGGCGGGCGATCGAGTCGCTCTCATCCTCTCTAACTCTTGGGAGTATATCGCCACCCTCTTTGGAGTACTTCGTTTAGGGGCGATCGCTGTGCCCGTGAACACCATGCTCAAAAGCGACGAGATGGAATATATCCTCAAAGATAGTGGCGCGATGCTAGCTTTTATTAGTGGAAAGTTTGAGAAGGAGGCGAAGAATCTTCTCTACACCACAGGACTTAAAAAGGTGATATGGCACGACGCTGAAGTGAAGTGCGATGCAAGGAATCTTCGTTACGAGGAGATGGTGGAGGCAAAGAATCTTCCAAAGGAGTGGGCCAAGGGATCGGGTGAAGTGGCGGTGATCATCTACACCTCGGGCACGACAGGATTCCCCAAAGGAGCGATGCTGACGCATGATAATTTCTTCTCCAATCTTGCCGCGGTGACGGAGCGATTCAAGATTCACGCCAAGGATCGCTTCATCGTCTATTTGCCGATGTTTCACGCCTTCACGCTCACAGCGACGATTCTACTTCCTTTTTATCGCTCCTGTTCGTTAGTGGTGATCAAATCCATCCTCCCCTTTAGTAATATCTTAAAGCAGGTGCTCCTTAAGCGTGTCACCATCTTTTTGGGGGTGCCTGATGTCTATAATGCGCTCATTCGCGCCAAGCTCCCTTGGTATTTTTTGTGGTTTAATTCCGTGAGAATCTTTGTCTCTGGCGCCTCAGCACTCAGCGAATCGACTTTGGCGCGCTACAAAGAGAAGTTTAAGCGCGCGGTGATGCTAGAGGGGTATGGGCTTAGCGAGTGCTCTCCTGTGGTGGCAGCCAACCCCTTGGAGAGACAAAAGGTCTCGTCTGTGGGGCCTGCGGTGCCAGGATATGAGGTGAAAATCGTGGATGATGAGCTCATGGAGCTCCCTGTAGGCGAACGAGGTGAGATCATCGTGAGGGGAGGATGCGTGATGAAGGGCTATCTCAACCACCCCGAAGCCACCCAAAACACGATCGTCAATGGCTGGCTGCTCACGGGTGATATTGGGAAGATGGATGAAGAGGGTTATATCTACATCCTAGATCGTAAGAAGGATTTGATTATCTCTAAAGGAATCAATATCTACCCTCGAGAGATTGAAGAGGCGATTTTGTCAGGCTTTCCTACCGTGAAGAGTTGCGCGGTCGTGGGATGGCAGGATGAGAGTCTAGATGAGATTCCTGTCGCCTTTTTGGAGTATGAAGAGGGAGCCAAGCCTCATAGCGAGAGTGAGATTAAAGGCTATCTCAAGAAACATTTGGCGAACTTCAAGATTCCCAAGCATCTCTATGTGCGTGATGAGCTTCCCAAAAACGCTACGGGCAAGGTTTTGAAGCGAGTGCTCAAAGAGGAGCTTAAACAAGCAGGCCTTTGATGAATCAAAAGAGATTCTGTGTGGCTTTTTTAGGAGTGCCCTTAAGAATTTCTTTTTTCTAAAGTATCTTTGGTGTAGAATCGCAAAATCTACGCCAAGAGCTGAAATTCAACAAAGGTATATTTGTGCAAAGCAAAAGAAGCAGAGTGCTAGTCAAATTCTCAGGCGAAGCGCTAGCGGGCGAAAATGGCTTTGGAATCGACACCAAGATTCTAGGATTTATTGCCAGTGAAATACGATCATTGGTAGAAAATAAGATTGAAGTGGGAATTGTCATCGGAGGAGGCAATATCATCCGAGGTGTGAGCGCCGCTCAAGATGGAGTGATTCGACGCACCAGTGCGGATTACATGGGAATGCTAGCGACGGTGATTAATGCAGTGGCGATGCAGGAGGCCTTGGAGCACGCGGGGCTGGATGTTCGCGTCCAAAGTGCTATTGAGCTTAAAGAGATCTGTGAGAGCTACATCTATCGCCGCGCGATTCGTCACCTAGAGAAGGGTCGAGTGGTTATTTTTGGAGCGGGCACAGGGAATCCCTTCTTCACCACCGACACCGCCGCTACGCTCCGAGCTATTGAGATTGGGGCTAATATGATCATTAAGGCCACTAAAGTGGACGGAGTTTACGACAAGGATCCCAACAAATTCTCCGATGCTAAAAAACTTGACACGCTGAGCTATGAAGAGGCGCTTGATGATCGCATCAAGGTGATGGATGACACCGCCATTGCGCTCGCTAAAGACAATCGCCTCCCTATCGTGGTCTGCAACATGTTCAAACCAGGAAATCTGCTTAAAATCATCCAAGGCGACAATGGGCTCTGCTCTGTTGTAGGACAGCGTCAATAACGTTCTAAACTCTTTAAAACCCTAAGGAAAAATCTATGCAAAGAATGGAAGAAATCGCCTTCAAGGCACTCAATCGAGTCAATAATGATCGCTATCTCCTCGCTAATATTTTGTTTGCTCGCATTGATGAGCTCAGCAAGGGTGCTAAGCCTTTGGTGAATATGGACGTGAAAAAACACAAACTCACTGATATTGCAATGACCGAAGTGGCCGAGGGCAAGATTGCGCTTAGCCAGATCGATCAGCTCTAAGCCTCTTTTTTAAACATAGGGCGGCGCCTTGGAATTTTTTTCTAGAGTCTCAAAGATCAGCTCCACCGCCAAGGCCAAAGAGCTTCTCTTTTCGCTCATTGAGGTCACTCCCCCTGTTCAAAGGGCGATTGATTTTGCCATAGAGGCTCACGAGGGGCAGAAGCGAAAGAGTGGCGATCCTTATGTGGTTCACCCTCTTTTGGTCTCCTGCATCGTTGCCTACTATGGGGGTGATGAGGCGATGATTTGTGCCTCATTGCTCCATGATGTGGTTGAGGATACCAACTTTAGCACCGAGGATGTGAGCCGTATTTTTGGTGAAGATGTTGCCTCGCTCGTGGATGGACTCACTAAGATAGTTGAGATTCGAGAGGAGGAGCTTCCTCCTGCGGCCTCCAACCAAAAACTAGTCGCTGCGGCTCTTAGCTTCCGCAAGATGCTAATTGCCTCCATCAAGGATATTCGAGCCTTAGTGATCAAGCTCTGCGATCGCCTCCATAACATGCTCACGCTTGATGCACTTCCCGAAAAAAAGCGCATCCGAATCTCCGAAGAGACGCTCGTGGTCTACGCTCCCATCGCGCACCGTTTGGGAATTTCCTCCATGAAAAACGAGCTAGAGGATCGGAGCTTCAACTACATCTTCCCCGAAGAGTACAAAAAGATTGATGACTACTTCCACCAGAATCGTCAAGCCATTCAGCTCAAACTTCACACTTTTATCGATAAAGTCAAACATCTGCTCATGAGCAAAGGGATGCCTGATAGCGACTTTGTCATCACTAGTCGTATCAAGCGCCACTACTCTATCTACTTAAAGATGCAACGCAAGGGAATCTCTATCGAAGAGGTTTTGGATCTTTTGGCGATTCGTATCATTGTGAAAGAGCCTTTGGATTGCTACAAGGCGCTGGGGATTTTGCACCTAGAGTTCAAGCCTATCGTCTCTCGATTCAAGGATTATGTCGCCCTGCCCAAAGAGAATGGTTATCAGACGATTCACACCACGCTCTTTGATGATTCCTCGATTTTTGAGGTGCAGGTTCGCACCGAAGACATGCACAAGAGCGCTGAATATGGCGTGGCAGCGCACTGGAAATACAAAACAGGAGGAATCACTCCTTCACTAGGTTGGCTGAGTGATCTGCAGTTCCAAAACAACACCATTGAAGAGTTCTATGAGCTGGTGAAAAATGATCTCTATCGCGAAGATATCACCGTCTTTTCTCCTGATGGGGACACCTACACACTCCCCTCAGGTGCGGTAGCGCTTGACTTTGCCTATGCGGTGCACACCGAGGTGGGGAATTGCGCCAAAGAGGCCTATGTCAACAATCAAAAAGTCTCCCTTCTAACCGTGCTCAAAAGTGGTGACATTGTGCGAATCATCACCTCCAAGGAGCCTATTGTGCGCGCCTCTTGGGTGGATGCCGTGAAGACCTCAAGGGCCAAGAATCAGATTCGTGTCAATTGCGCCATCAAGCTCAAAGAGATCGAAAAACGGAGCGCGATTAACATTGTTGCCACAATTTTTGGCAAGCTTCCCGAAGAGATCGCGGCGTTCGTCTCCAACACTCATCTAGAGAGCTCTATTCACAAGGCGTGCAAAGACCTAAGCTACCTCAAAGAGATCAAGAATCGTATCAACAACAGCATTCGAAAAGATGCAAGCCTTTTAACTCGAATCAAGATCAAGATTCTCAAACTCAAAGAGTTTATCTTTGACAATCTTGTTATCCATTCCAACTACAATATCAACGAAGCGCTCTTTGACTACTGTTGTCATCCCAAGTATGGAGATGAGATTGTGGCACTCAAAAGCGGCTCTAAGGCGTTTGTCCATCACAAGCTCTGCGATCGTGCCTATGGCGAGATCGAGAAGGGAGCCAAGATGCTCTATGTGGAGTGGGTCAAGGACAAAATGGCCTCCTACAAGGTGATTGTGGCGCTAGAGAATCAAAAAGGGGTTTTAGCCAACTTTTTGCAGTTTTTGGCTAAAAACGACATCAATGTGCTGGGTGTCGATTTGGGAAGCCAGAAAAACAGCTACGCCTCCCATTGCGAGGTGCAGATCGAGAGCCACATCAAAGACGCCAAGCTTCTGCGTAATATCTTGGCGCAACGCTTTAGAATCATTGACCTTTACAGTCAAAAAGATGCTTATGGAAGCAACTAGGAAAGGAGAGCCATTCATGCAAGAGGGCATAGAGGTAAGAGTGCAGGAGGCGATGCGAGAGATTGCTAGAGGAGTGAATGAGATCATTGGAATTGAATACATTCAAAGCCTTGTTGAGCGCTACTATAAGAGCGGCGAGACCTTCTCTATCAAGGCGGGATTTGACCCCACGGCTCCTGACCTTCACCTAGGGCATACGGTGCTCATCCAAAAGATGGCGACTTTTCAAAAGCATGGAGCGATTGTCACTTTTCTCATTGGTGACTACACCGCGATGATCGGCGATCCTACGGGCAAGAGCGAGACGCGAAAGCCGCTCACGCGAGAGCAGGTGCTTCAAAATGCCCAGAGCTATCAGGATCAGGTTTTTAAGATTCTTGATCCTCAAAAGACCGTGATTCGCTTTAACTCAGAGTGGCTAGAGAAGCTTGGAACAGCAGGAATGATTGAGCTCACCGCGAAATTTTCTGTGGCCAGAATGTTGGAGCGCGATGATTTTGAGAAGCGCTACAAGAGCCAGACTCCCATTAGCCTCGTGGAATTTATCTATCCGCTTTTGCAGGGGTATGATAGCGTGGCGCTCGAATCGGATGTAGAGTTTGGGGGGACGGATCAGAAGTTCAACCTTCTTATGGGGCGCCATCTTCAGAGAAGTTATGGACTCAAAAAAGAGCAGTCGGTTCTCATGGTGCCTATCCTGGAGGGACTAGATGGCGTGCAGAAGATGAGCAAGAGCCTTGGTAACTATATCGGGGTGACCGAAGAGCCCAACACGATGTATGCCAAGGTGCTCAGTGTCTCAGATGAGTTGATGTGGAGATATTATGAGCTTTTGAGCGCCAAAAGCCTTGATGAGATCCATAAACTCCAAGAAGATGTAAAGAGCGGTAACTACCACCCCAAAAAAGCCAAAGAAGATTTGGCACTAGAGATCACAACAAGGTATCATTCAGAACAAGACGCCCTCCAAGCCAAAGAGGAGTTTGATAAGGTTTTTGCTCGGGATGAGATTCCTAGTGAGATGCCTGAACTGGGTGTCACGGGGGAGATTTGGATCTGCAAAGCGATGGTGGAGGGGGGAATTTCCCCTTCGACCTCGCAGGCTAGACGCGATATTCAAGCGGGATCAGTCAAGATCAATCAAACCAAAGTGGAGGATATCAACCAGCAATTAGGCCATGGGGAGCACATCATTCAGGTGGGCAAGCGGAAATTTTTGAGACTGATTGTCAAATAACGGAGGAACATGAAAGAGCGCCACACGACACTACCCTCACTCAAGATCGGAAAATACACGATTCCATTCCCTATTGTCCAAGGGGGCATGGGTGTGGGAATTAGCTGGGATAATCTCGCGGGAAATGTCTCTAAAGAGGGGGGACTGGGAATCGTAAGCACCGTGGGAACGGGGTATTATCGCGCTTTTGAATTTGTAGAGAAGCTGGTGGCTTCAAGACCGCTTGAGGTAGCGAACTTCTACTCCAAGCAAGCCCTTCATGAGATATTCAGGAAGGCTAGAGAAATTTGTGGAAATGCCCCCTTGGCGGCCAATGTCCTTTATGCGATCAATGATTATGGCCGCGTGGTGAGGGATGCGTGCGAAGCGGGAGCCAATATGATCGTCACGGGCGCGGGGCTTCCCACGAATATGCCAGAATTCACCTCTAATTTTCCCGATGTCGCGCTTGTGCCTATCGTCTCCTCGGCCAAAGCGCTTCGGATTCTCTGTAAGCGTTGGGAGGGGAGATACAAGCGAATGCCTGATGCCGTGGTGGTGGAGGGGCCCTTGAGTGGAGGGCACCAAGGAGTCCCCTATGAGGATTGTTTTAAGCCAGAATATCAGCTAGAGCGCGTCTTGCCTGAGGTGGTTGAAGAGGCAAAGAATTGGGGCAGCATGCCACTTTTGGCCGCAGGGGGAATTTGGGATCGAAAAGATATCGATCGATTCATGGCGCTTGGAGCCGCTGGAGTGCAGATGGGGACGCGATTCCTTGGGACGCACGAGTGCGATGCGAAACGCTATCCTGAATTGATGCTCAAAGTCAGGGAAGAGGATATTAAACTCGTCAAATCCCCCGTGGGCTATCCCGCTAGAGCGGTCATGACAGGAATCATGGATCGCCTGCAAGAGGGCAATGCCCCCAAGGTGCGCTGCATCAGCAACTGTGTCGCTCCATGCAAAAGGGGGGAAGAGGCGAAAGCCGTGGGCTACTGTATCGCTGATCGCCTAGGCGATGGTTATCTTGGGAGTGCCCAGGAGGGGCTCTATTTTACGGGCTCCAATGGTTATAAGATTGATAAGATCGTCAGCGTGAAAGAACTCATGGATGAATTGGTGCAGGGCTAAAATTTTTCGGCTTCTTCTGGGGGGGCTCCTCTTTTTGGGGTCGTCCCTCTTGGCAGAAGTGCCCAAGATTATCGATCTCTCTACCCCGAGCGCAAGCCATCTCAAAATTCGCTTTGACCGTCCCATCGCCTCCAGTCTCTTTAGGAATTTTCAGATCAACGACAAGAACGGATTTCGAGATGTCTATGATGCTTCGGCGATTCTAGGGGTGGGAATTCCCAAGAATCTCTCTTTGGGCGAAGGGGTGAAGCTACGAATCGCCCAGAATGAAGCGACCAAGGTGAGAATTGTGCTCGATTCTCCAAGTGAGATTAAAAGCCAATTGCGAATCGAGGGGGATGAGGCGCTCATCTCCTTGGAGGGGGCAGGTTCTAATATTAGCGTGCTTTCCCTCTTTGAGGGAATCACCTCTGAAACCAAAACTCCTAGCGCAGCGTCCGCAAACTCTCCAAAACCGACCGCTACGAGCACAAAGAGACCCTCCATTCAAGGAGCAGGCAAACGAATCGTCCTAGATCCTGGTCATGGAGGCAAGGATTGTGGGGCGCAAGGGGTGGATGGGGTATGCGAGAAAGAGGTGGTGCTAAGTGTCGCCAAATATCTCTCTCAAGAGCTAACCACACGCGGCTACAAGGTCTTTATGACGCGCTCCAAAGATGTTTTTATCAACCTAAGGGATCGAACCAAATTTGCCAATGACAAGGAAGCCGATCTCTTCATCTCGATTCACGCGAACGCTGTTCCCAAGGATAAAGCCTCTAAAATGCATGGGATTGAGACCTATTTCCTCTCCAATGCTCGAAGTGAGCGGGCGAAAAATGTCGCTGCCCTTGAGAACAAAGATGATATTGAGACGATGAACTACTTCTCCAAGCAATCTTTCCTCAACACGATCAACTCCCAGCGCATGATCGCCTCCAATAAGTTGGCGATTGACATACAGTTTGGGATGTTGCGTCAAGCGCGGGAGAAGTTTGAGGGGATCACTGATGGTGGAGTGCGTGAGGGGCCTTTTTGGGTCTTGGCAGGCGCACTCATGCCCTCTGTTTTGCTAGAGCTTGGCTACATCACCCATCCCACTGAGGGCAAGAGGCTTGCTCAAAGCAGCTATCAAAAGCTTCTCGCCCAAGGAATCGCTGATGGAGTTGATGGCTATTTTGAGAAAAATTTTTAACCCCAAGGAGCGTGCGTGGAGCGAGTTGAGACCACTGAAGTCCTTTTTTCTTCCCTCTTTTTTCTGTTGGCGATTTTCACGCTGCTCGTGGTGGGGCTCTCCCAATACGCTAAAAACTTCTCCCAGCTCTTTGCGCTTGTGGCTAAAGAGCGGGGGCTTTATGCGGTTTTACTCAATCTTTTCATGACGGTGGGATTCTTCTCTACCCTCTTTTTTCTCTTCCGTCCTAGGGCTCGCCCTCGCCTCTCTTTGCGATATAAAATCTCAATGACGGGGATGCTATTTCTCTTTTTTGGGACGCTTCTTCTTGGGCTTAGCGTCAAGATGGGAAATGGCTCTATTGAACGAGAGAGTGTCGCGGGAATCATGGATTGGCTCTACTACATAAGGCAGTCGCTGGCGAGATGGTTTGGCTCCTATTGGGGAGAGAGAGCCTTGGATTGGCTCTTTTTCTTTTCGTTTGTCTTTTTGCCTCTACTCATCTGGATCAATGAGATGGAATTTGATCGAAACGACCTTTTGGGACACTATTTTCACTCGCTACGCCCCTCGATCAATCTCTCGATTGGCACCCTCTTTGGGATGAGCATTCAGCCTCTTTTTAAAGAGAGCTGGTGGGAGTATAACGAACTAGCCCTTTTGGGCTTGGGTTTGGTGCTTTTAGCGATTCTTTTCTACAAGAAGCGCCACTACTTTGGCTTTTATGAGATATTCAATATGGTGCTCTTAGGCATGGCACTACTTCTTATGGCGCTAGCACACCCTCTTTTTGAGGGCTACATTGACTATTACGAGGCCAAAAAGGCTTTTTATGGCTTGGTGCTTTTGGGGTGGTCGGCGCGATGGATGGATCGCATCACGCGCTAGAGTGATTCCTAGAATCTTTGGGGAGCCTTGATTCTCTTTTCGTCCAGCTTCCGATAAAACTTCTTCATCCCCTTTTGTGCTTTTGTATCTATTTTGTAAGAGATGTGACGAAGATAGGCAAGAATCGCCTCGGCCTTGATCGCACTCTTTTTCTCGTATTGGGCGAGGATATAGCGCGGGATGAAAATTTTTTGCTGGATGAAGCGACGAGCGATTTTTGTGTAGAAAGCGCCATGGCGGTTGTAGCAAAACTTGGCAAAGACAAAGGGGAGATGGTGTCGCTTCACCCACAGTTCACCCATATCGACGCACTCATGGGGGTGGGCAAGAAAGTAGTGGAGGGCTCTATCCCCGATGAGTACTTGCCCTTGAAGGGAGAGGACTTCAAGGAGGGCGTTGCTGGTGGCGGACTGATAGTCACTCCCCTCTTTGGAGGGAATCGCGATGACACTTAGAACGCGTTTTCTAGCGATGATTCCGACATTGGGGCAGGGCTTGGAGCGACCCGCGATGCTAGAGATAAATCCCGCGTCAATGCGCCGATGGAGAAACTCTTGGTTGAGTTTGGCGGGATAGCTCTTTTTGAGCTCAATGAATTTTTTAAAATGGGCGGGAGTGGGGTAGCGCTTGATGAAGACATGAAAGGGAAGAAGATTAATATAGTCGATTTTGCCAAATTTCATGAGAGATTCCTTTGTGCTTGGAGTGGATAGGCAAGGGAGTAGTTCCCTTGATGGGGAAATAGCAGGGGCTCGCCCAGTGAGGCAAGCCAAGAGGAGAGAGGGGTGAGGGAGTTGGACTCTAGATTGGCAACGAGGATGATTCCTGTATGAGGATCAAGAGAAATCTCCCCAAGGAGCGTGCTCCACTCTAAAAGCCGCGAGGGAGCATAGAAAAGTTCTAAGAGCGAGGGAGTTTTCCCTTTGAAGTGGTAACTAAGAAGGGGCAGGTGCACTTCGCTTTTGGGGGTGGGGGTCTCTAGAGGCAAGAGAGGCAGGGTGCGAAGCGCTTCAGGAAGGCCAGAGTGCTTTAGCGCAGGGAGCTCTCTAGAGAGCAAGGCATAAGAATCGACCTCGCAACGCCATCCCCATCTCTCCTCTTCTCCCTCCCAGGGAGAGAGGAGGAGAAGGCGCTCTATGAGGGGATTGGCGCCAAGTAGACGATGGGCAAAAAAGGAGACCCATCCCATCTCCTCATAGGAACCATAAGGGACGATGATCACTTGCGCTCTTTTCTCTAATAAAGAGGGCTCAAGGATATTCTCTTTTAAAAAGGTCTCAAATTTCCCCAGTAATAGGCGCATTTGAGCGCAAGTGGCGGGATAGAGATCTCCAGCAAACGCTAGAGTTTTGATTCTCATGAAGGCTCCAACTCTCCTAAATTCAGCCGTTATGATAGAGCGTTTGGCTATAATTTTTGATAAAACCTTGATCAATGCAGAATAGGAAGTCCATGGCGTTAGTGAGCCTCCAAGAGATATCCAAACAGTATGACTACTCCCCCATTTTGACGCAAGTCTCCCTTCATCTCAATCCAAATGAAAGAATCGCCATCGTGGGAAAAAATGGAAGCGGCAAAAGCACGCTCCTAAAAATCGTGGCAGGAGAGCTGGAGGTGGATGAAGGGGAGCGGCTCGCCTCCTTGGGAATAGAGATCAAGATGCTCCCGCAAAAACCCTTTTTTCCTGAGGGGATGAGGGTAAGAGAGGCGATTGAAGAGGAGCTCAAAGAGCTCAAAGAGGCTAAAAAAGAGTGGGACAGAATCAGCGAAGCCTTAGCGAAAGATTTTGAAAATAAGGAGCTTTTGGCCCGTCATAGCGAGCTTTCAAGCCTACTTGAGCATCATGGTGCATGGGATTTGGATGGAAAGCTAGAGCGGGTTTTGGTGGAGTTTGAACTCAAAGAGTTTGAGCATCGATTCGTCAATCTTCTAAGCGGAGGAGAGCAAAAGCGGGTCGCACTGGCAGGACTTCTGCTCCAAAAACCTGATCTACTTCTTTTGGATGAGCCAACCAACCATCTTGATGTGCAGATGGTGGAGTTTTTAGAAGAGCTTCTCACTAAAGAGAACTTCACGCTGCTTTTTATCTCGCATGACCGCTATTTTATCGACCATATTGCCACTCGAACCATAGAGATCGAAGAGGGGCGTTTGCGCTCCTTTGAGGGAGGATATGGCGACTATCTACGACAGAAGGAGGAGCTCCTTTTAGCGATGGCCAAGGGGCATGAGGTGCTTCTGAAGATATTAAAGAGTGAAGAGGAGTGGCTAAGGCGCGGGGTGAAAGCAAGGCTTAAGCGCAACGAGGGGCGCAAGCAGCGGGTGCTCGCCATGCGTGAGGAGGCAAAGAAGAATCCGGGCGTGATTCGCAAAATGAAGCTGGAGCTGGAGCGAGAGAAGAAACATTTTAATCGTCAAGAGGGAGTGAATCGTCGTAAGATGCTTTTTGAAGTGGAGAATCTTCGCCTAGAACTTGGGGGAAAAACCCTCGTGGAGGGGTTTGGCACGAGGATTCTTCAAAAGGATAAGATCGCGATCGTGGGTAAAAACGGGAGCGGTAAAAGCACCCTCTTAAAGGCGCTTCTGGGTGAGTTAAAACCCAATGGTGGAGTGATCAAGCGCGGGGATTTGAGAATCGGTTACTTTGATCAACACCGCGTGATGTTGGATGATTCCAAAAATCTCATCGAAACTTTTTGTCCTTTTGGAGGGGATAGGGTCGATGTGAAGGGCAAGAGCATCCATGTCTATGGCTATCTGAAGAATTTCCTTTTCCCCAAGGAGTTTTTGGACAAAAAGATTGGGGTGTTGAGCGGGGGCGAGAAGAATCGAGTCGCGCTAGCCCTTCTTTTCACCAAAGAGTATGACTGCCTGATCTTAGATGAGCCGACCAATGATTTGGATATTCCTACGATTAATATTTTAGAAGATTATCTGCTCAGCTTTGAAGGCGCACTCCTTTTTGTGAGCCATGATCGCTACTTTGTCGATAAGATCGCGCAGAAGATGTTGGTCTTTAAAGGGGATGGGGTGATTGAAGAGAGCCACCTCTCTTATAGTGAGTATCTTGAAATTGAGCGAGAGCTCAAAGAGTATGCTCAGCTTGAAGAGAGTAGCCAGAGGGTCGAATCATCCAAAGAATCATCCTCTAAAGTGACCAAGAAAGCCACGAAATTGAGCTACAAAGAGCAGCGACTCTTGGAGCTGTTGCCTAGTGAGATTGAGGCGCTAGAGGGGAAGATCAAAGAGATGGAAGAGAGGCTTTATCATCCAAATCAGTATGGAATTACCGATCTGGCTGAGGTGGCGATGGAGTATGAGCGACTCAAGAGGGAGAGCGAAGAGAAGCTAGAGCTCTATGTGGAGCTCGAAGAAAAGAGAGAGGAGCTGGAGGGGTGAGAGTTGCAGAAAGAATGGAGGCGATTCCAGCCTTTCTCTTTTTAGTAGGAGTTTTTGCGCTTGGGGTGGCTCATGTGAATGCGGTCGTCAATATAGCTCTATATGGCTCGATCGCAGGGTGGCTGCTATTTTATTCTAAGAGAATCACCCAAGAGGGCTGGCGTTTTCTCTATCCTGTGGGGATTTTTTTGTCGATCTATTTGGCTTTAGCGCTTTTTTCGCTTCTCTTTAGCATCGATGTAGCCAAGAGTTTTAGAGAGATTAGGAGTGAACTCCTCCAAAATTTTTTCCTCTTAGTGGCGAGCTTTTGGATGGTCGTAGGGCTTAAAGAATCCTCTCTTCGCTATTGGCTACTGGCTTTAGCGGGGATTTTGGTCTTGCATATGGCCATTCACCTTGGAATATGGGTGGAGCATGGAGGTTTTCCTTATCGAGCGGGTGGGCTGTTAGACAGCGGAGGGGGCGAAAAATTTGGAGTGTGGGTGCTTTTCTTTTTGGGACTCTCTCTTGCACTAGGGGTTTTGGGTGATTCTAAGATTCTTAAAATCTTAGGGGGAGGGTTGGTCTTGGTTGCTTTAGTGGCGATTGTGGCCAATAATACCCGAGCCACGCTTTTAGGGGCAATCATTATGGGAGCGAGTCTGCTGTGGCTCTTTAAGGAGAGAAGCAAGCGTTATCTCGCCCTAGGAGCGGGGGTGGTTTTGGTTTTGGTCTCGCTCTCTCTCCTCTATCACCATGGAGAAAGACTGGGGCATCGATACAATCTTGCAGCCCAAAGCGAGGAGATTCACCATCTCTTTGAACTTTCACCCGCACAGATGAAAGATCTAGAAAAAGAGGGGATTGATCATGCCATTGCTTCGCGATTGGCCATGTGGAAGTCCATCGTCTTGGCCCTTGGAGATGACCCCTTGACCCCTAGAGGGTATGGGAGAGATCTCTATAAAAGAACCATCGCCAAGGAGTGGAGTCACACTACGCAGAATATTCCCTATATAACCTACCTTTTTCCCCATAATGCCTTTTTGAGCATGGCCTATCAGCTTGGAATCTTGGGGCTTTTTTGGATGGTGGCTTGGTTTGGATTCTTGTGGAGGCGCTCGCTTCTTCTGGCACACTCTAACTCGAGCTATCGCTGGGTGGGGGGATTTTTCTTTTTGGGGAGCGTGGGGTTGGCGGTCTCTATCTTTTTTGGAGATTTTTTTGCCGATAGCGAGGCGAGGCTTTTTTATATTTTAAGCGGCGTGATGTTGGCATTGGATTTTAGGAGTCGGCAATGATCAAGATTTTAGAGACCGAATCCTCGCTCGGCTGGGGCGGTCAAGAGAATCGAACCGCAAGACTCATCAATCACCTTGATCCGACTCGATTTAGGGTCTATGTGGCCACCCCCAAGGATTCAGAGCTCTATAAAAGACGCCAAGAGATAAGAGCGGAGTTTTTCCCCGTGGAGATGAGAAAGAGCTATAGCCTCAAGGCGATTTGGCAACTCTACAAGATTATCAAAAAAGAGAGGATTGATATTGTCTCAACCCACTCTGGTAAGGATGCTTGGCTAGGAGTCATCGCGGCTAGGCTTGCTGGGGTGAAGGCGATTCGCACAAGACATCTCCAAACCCCCATCTCCTCTCCGCTCTCCTATAATCTCCATGATAAAGTGGTCTGCGTGAGCGACTTTGTCAAAGAAGATTTGGCAAAGAGGGGAGTCCAAAAAGGGCGACTTTGCACGATTCATACGGGTGTGGATGTGAGCAAGTACGCTCCCCATAGAGAGGGCATTTTAAGGAGAGAGCTTGGGCTTAGGGAAGAGGAGATTCTTGTGGGGATTGTCGCTGTTTTGCGAGGGGCAAAAGGGCACAAACTGCTTTTGGAGGCCTTTGCCAAACTCTCCTCTTCTACGGCTAGGCTGGTTATCATCGGAGATGGCCCCCAGCGTGAAAATATTGCGCTTATAGTAGAGCAACTCAATCTTCAAGAGAGAGTCGTGATGCTCGGGCATCGAGAAGATGTGGCGAAAATCATGCCCGATTTGGATATTTTTGTCCTATCCTCCTCCATGGAGGCGCTAGGCACGGCTATCTTGGAGGCAAGCGCGTGTGGCGTGGCGGTGCTTGGAAGCAATGTAGGGGGGATTCCTGAGTGTGTTCGCGAAAATGGACAACTCTTTGAGGCGGGCGATTCGGACTCTTTGGTTAAGAATCTTCAAGCGCTTATCAATGATACTTCCAAGCGAAAAGAGAGGGGAGCCAAAGGGCGAGTGCTCGTGGAAGAGGAGTTTAGCGTGGAGGCGATGGTGAGAAAGACGGAGGGGCTGTATAGAGAGATTATCACTCCTCAAAAGATTCTTATCGTCTCCAATACCGCGTTGGGCGATACTATCCTCTCCACTCCGCTTTTTAGAGAGACACGCCTTGCACTCCCAAAGGCTCACATTACAGCTCTTTTAAATCCCGTCAATGCCATGCTTTTTGAGACCAATCCCTACCTTGACAAGATTGAGCTCTATGGGGGCAGATGGAGGGGTTTTTTGGGGGCGTGGTGGAAGCTTTGGAGGAGAGGGTTTGATGTGGCATTGCTTGGACATTCTAACGATCCTCAGATCACGCCTCTTTGCCTTCTTTTAGGAATCTCCAAAATCATCAAGATTCCTAATCATAAAAATCCCTGGCAACGCTTTCACCATAACCCTCCCGCTTCACCTATAGAAGATCAATATGCTGTTTTGACTCGACTTTTAACCCTTAAATATATTGGCATAGAGAGCTCCAATACAAGGCTAGAGCTTTTTTTAAAAGAGGAGTGGACGACAGAGGCAAAAGAGATCCTGAGACCTTTTGGTCAAAAAAAGCTTATTGGCATTCAAATGGGTGCTTCCAACCGAAGTCGACAGTGGTTTGTGGAGCGATGGATTGAGCTTGCTAAAAGAATCATCGAGCGAGATGAAGAGGTGGTGATTGTTTTTGTGGGGAGCAAAAATGAGCTAGAAGAGATCTCTTTGGTGGCTCAAGCCTTGCCCCAAGATAGAGTGTTTATATCCGCGGGAAGATTGAGCCTTGGGGCAGCTGCAGCCCTTATTGGAGAGCTTGGGCTACTCTTCACGCCCGATACAGGACCCCTTCACATAGCGGTGGCTTTGAGGGTAAAGACAATTTCACTTTTTGCGGTGGCGAACCCAAAAAATTCACTTCCCGATTATGATCAAAGCTTGCATCGATATATCAAGGTGGATCGATGTTGTGAGCCTTGTGTGGGCAAGCGATGTGCCTATCAAAAATGCATGGAGGCCATCGGCGTGGATGAGGTCTATGAAGAATATAAAAAATTGCAGGAATAAAAGAGTTGAAAACATTAGCCAAATGGAAAAAATCTCTTCGTAAAATCTATCAAAGAGTTCAATGCAGGCTTTTTAGAGGAGAAAAGATTTTAGTTTTAAGCGATTCTCATGGGGGTGTTTTTGAGTATATTCATGATCATTTTTTATTAACACCCCATCTGATTAACTGTGAGATTGTTGGAGGGGCCACGGCGTATGGGCTCTCCAAGGAAAATTCAACCACAAAATCTTTCTCAAAATTCACTAGTGCACTCAAGCGCTTTTCTGACTACAACACTATTATTGTACTGCTTGGAGAGGTTGATTGTAGTTTTGTACTGTGGAACAAAGCAATCCAAAAAGGTGGAGGCGTCGAAGAACAGATCGTTGATGCATTGCGAGGTTATCGAAAGCTTTTAGAGTACCTCCAAAGAGAAAAAGGCAAGAGAGTTTTTATAGCTGGGGCTCCTTTGCCTACTATCAAAGATCATCAGCGAGAGCTTCAAGAGCTAGAGCTGAGACGTCAAGTAAAAGCCACTCAGCGAGAGAGGACGGAATTGGTTTTGAAACTCAACAAAAGATTAGAGACGCTTGCGCTGGAGTTTTCCTTTGGTTATTTTGATATTACTCAAGAGACTTATGATTTCTCCAGTGGCACTATTAAGGAAGAATTTTTGATCAAGGATCGCATTGATCACCACCAATCTCAGGAAGCCACAGCTCCTTTTTGGAGAGAGAAAATTCTACTTAATTGTATAGAAAAGTAATATTGAGGATTTTAAAAAAATGAAAAAAATTCTTGTAGTCTCTCATGGAGCGGCTTTAGGCGGAAGTCCTATTTCAGGGTTGAATATCGGACGACATATTGACAAGAATCAATTTGAAGTGATTTATGCTTTTGGAGAAGAGAGGGAGATTTTTGACATAGCCAAAAAAGAGGGCTTCAAGGTCTTTTTTGTGCCCAAGCGTTCCTATTTAACCATTTGGGATTATGCAAAAATAATCTGTCGCGAAAAGATTGATATTGTTCATCTAAACACCCTTACCTCCTATTATAAGTATCCTGCGATGGCTGCTTGGCTATGCCGCAAGAAGATCGTCTGGTTTGTGCGCGAAAATCCAGAGGAGAAGAGGTGTGTTAGGCTTGGGAAGTATATCAATGCCTTGGCTGATCGTATCGTAACCGTCTCTCTTGACACCGCCAAGAAGATGTTCTATGCCAATCACGCTAAGCTCTGCACCATCTACAATGGAATCGATCTGAAGTTTAAAAAGATTGAGGGAAGGGAGAGGCTCTGTGAAGAGCTTGGTTTGAGCGCTCGAGAGAAATATATTTTGTGCGTAGCTTCTTTGGAGGAGAGGAAGGGGGTAAAGGATTTAGTAAGAGCTTTTCTCTCCTCTTTGCCTAAGCTCCAAGGGTATAAATTGCTCATCGTTGGAGAAGATAGAACCAAAGAGCAGAGATATTTTTTGGAGCTCAAAGAGCTGGCCAAGGATTCTTCTGAGGTGATCTTTTATGGTAAAAGTCAAAAAATTCAGCAACTGCTTTCGCTCTCTGAGCTTTTTGTGTTGCCTAGCTATTGGGAGGGGATGGCAAGAGTGATCTTGGAGGCAATGGCCTGTGGACTACCCGTTGTTGCTTCTGATGCCGGAGGGAACAGAGAGCAAGTGATGGATGGAGTGAATGGTTTTTTATTCCCCCCAAGAGATATTCAAGCTCTCTCAGCCGCATTGGAAAAAGCGATTCTAGGAGGGCGCACTCAGCTGCTTGGGAAAAACTCTAGAGAGCTCTTAGAAAAAAATTTCGATATCAAAGAGACGACAAAGAAGATTGAAAATCTTTATAAAGCTTTGTAACAAAATCATGAATATTTTGCTCTTGTGAGATATTGATTTTGAACAATTGAGTCTCTTTGAGGGTGTAGGGGGCTTTAAAAATAAAACTCAGGGGAACAAAAGGGGAATTGGAATCAAGGATTAGTGTTCTTTCTCCTGTGGGGCGTTGTTCTGGCATGTAGCACGGTCCTGCCAAAAGAATGATTGCCACATCATAGCAATCAGCAATATAGGCATTTCCGCTATCACTTGAGACATGGAGTTGCATCTCTTTAAGATAAGAGGGAACCTCTTCAAGCTTCAGTTTTCCCAGCATAGAGATCACGGGGGGATTCGGAGAAAAAAAGCGGGTGATCTCACTCCAGATCTCTTCGTCTTTGGCCGTTCCCATTAGATGCAATTCGGAAGGAAACTTTTCAAATATTTTAAGCATCTTGATCCATGTTTGAGTGTCAATATTTTTGATTCGATTTCCAGCCCCAAGCGATAGAGCGATCTTGAAAGCCTTTGGATTGGTCAAAGGGGACGGCTTGGGCTGATAGCATGGCTCAAAGGGTGATTTTTGATAACTCTTTGGGCGAGGCAGAGAGGTGAGCGACCAATAGGAATCGAGAGTCAGGTCATCTTTGGAGTGTTTGACGATTTTAAAGCCCCTCATCAAGCTTTTTTCGTAGCGCTTGGTCGCATAGGTGAGCAGGGTTGCCTTGTGCTTTGGCATGGCGCATTGAACCAAAAAGAGCGAAAGGGCATTAGGAGAGAGAAGGTAGATGTTCTCGTAGTGGCGAAGAAAGAGTGTCGTTGCAAGTTTCAGCTTTTCAAGGAGGCTCCCCCGATAATCTTCAAAGACGAAGATGGCTTGGATTCTGGAATCATGCTTGGCAAAGGCTTGGTTGACCGAGGAGATGAGCACATCTTGCGCTGGGTGGGCATTAAAGAGAATCGAAGCATTGACATAGTCGCCGATTTTGGCATTTTGGATCACGAGGGTTTTGGATGCAGGGGGGCGAAAGTGGCTCGCAGTCCAAAAGAGAGGGTAGAGGAGCCAAAGAAGAAGATTATAAAACATAATGGGCTCGAATGATTTCAGAGATCTCTTGAGGAGAGTTCTTTGTGATAGCCCAAGTTTCCTCCCCCCACGGCGCCCAGCGGCGTGGATCGGTCTTGCCCATGATGGCAAGAGTCGGGATGCCAAGCGCAGGCCCCATATGGAGAGCTCCGCCATCTAGGGTGATGAAGAGTGAGCCTACAGAGATAAGGGCGGCGAGCTCGGTGATGCTTTGCGTCTGGAGGAATTCTGCGTTGGGGGCGCTTGCAAGATCAAGCGCCCCCGCCTTATCCTCCAAAGAGGCCGTGATGATACACTCCTTGGGGGCGAGCAGGGCGATGAGCTCTCTAAAAGATTCCAAGGGGTAGCGATTGGCCTCTAGACGGCTGGATATGTGCAGGATAATCTTATTTTGATGCTCTAAAAAACGCCTCTTTTGCGCCTCTTCTATCATCCATAGAGTCCTTTCGTCCCCATAGACGACCCCCAAAGGTCGGAGGCATTCAAAGCAGACCATCACTTCATGGAGCGATTCTTGGATGGAGAGGGGATGGGTGAGGCTGTCTTTTCTTTGGGGGTGAGATACGCCGATTCGCATGGGCGCTCCAGCGGCTTTGGAGAAGAGCTCAGCATGCTTAGAGTGGGCGATTCGAAGGATGACACTACAGTCGTATCGCTCCTTTTTCAGGCGATAAAGAATCCAGCCTTTGTGAAAAAAAGCCTTGATTTTGGCGACGATTCCTTTGACATGCTTGGTCTTAGTGTAGCTCCAGATGCGATGGATGAAGGGATTGCCTTGGATGGCGCAGAGATTGTAGCTGTTGACAAGGATATCGATTTTTGCTTCAGGATAACGCTTTTTTAGCGCCTCAATCGCGGGTGTGGAGCAGATGAGATCGCCAATATTATCATTACGGATGAGGAGAATTTTTTTAATCATGGATAAGCCTCGTGATAATCTCCATGCTTTTTTGCACATTCGCCTCCATTCCAAATCCTTGGGCAATCTTTTTGGATTCGCCTTTTTTTTGCTCTAAAAGGGAGGGATTGTAGAGGAGCTCTTGGAGGTGTTTTTGGATGCCTAGATCGCCTGGATCTTTCATGATCTGCTCTTGAGGGAGAATCTCGCTCGCTCCATTTTGGGCGGTGGTGAAGACAACACACCCTTGGCTTAATGCCTCCAGCACGACATTAGAGAAAGGCTCGTAATGGGTGGGGAAGAGAAAGATATCGCTTGCGGCGTAGAATTGCTCCACATCCCCTCTGGCTCCTGTGAAAATCACTCTCTCTTTAAGCCCTAGAGATTCCGCTAAGGCCTCGTAGCGGCTCATCCTCTTCTCCTTGCCCACGACAAAAGCGATAAAATTTCCCTCAAGAGTGGAGAGAAGCTTCAAAAATGAGGCCACCCCCTTGCGCTCAAATCCACTTCCCACAAAGAGCAATATCTTTGATTCCTCGTTGATTCCAAACTCCCTAGAGAGCTCTTTTTTGGCTTTTAGAGGATCGGATTCTTTGAGGGGAACTCCGTTATAGACCACCTCGATCTTTTCGCTGGGAATTTGATAGTGTTCCATGATTTCGCGTTTGATCATTTGAGAATTGGCGATGATGCAGCGTGATTTTTCAAAGCAGCGCCTCTCCAAAAAGAGATAGACCCAATGAAGAGGATTGAAGCTTTGAATTTTAAGGCGCTCCATATAGGCTTTATGCACTCCATCTCCCGCACGATAGAGGTCGGGGCAGGTGATGCGCTCCAGAGAGAAGTAGAATCGATTCTTTTTAGTGAGGCAGACTTGGAGGTTAAAAAGTAGGGCGCGAATCCATGAGGCAAGGAACAAGGGCGCTTTGGAGTGGATCACTTCGTGTTCGATTCCTTGGCGCTCCAGCTCGCTAGAGAGTCGCGAAAGATAGGCCTCTGCTCCGCCAAAGGGCTTGGAGTGCTGGCGCAGGAGGTAGATTTTCATTCAAGACACCCCTCTAGAGTTTGGGCAGGATTTTACCTGATTGGATATAATTTCGTCATGAAACAGTTCTTCAAACGATTCGCTCCCTACATGGGGGGCTACAAACTCTACTTTTTTTATGCGATCTTAGGGACAGCCATGGTGGCGGGTGCCAGTGGCGCGAGTGCCTATCTTGTCAAACCGGTCTTGGATGAAATTTTCATCAACAAAGATGTGGCAATGCTGGCGATTCTTCCTTGGCTCGTGGTGCTCGCCTATTTCTGCAAGGGGTTTGGCGGCTACATTCAGACCTATTTCATGAACTATATTGGACAGGATATTGTTCGGCGCGTGAGGGATGAGCTGCTAGGGAGGATGCTCTCCTTTGAGATGACTTTCTTTAATCGCCGCCGCACGGGTGAGCTCATCAGCCGCGTGGTGAATGATATCAACGCCATTCAATCGGCTGTTTCGACCTACTTTGCGGATTATGTTAAAGAGGGATTGACGATTGTGGTGCTAGTGGGAGTGGTGATCTATCAGAGTCCAGAGCTTGCCTTTTACGGTCTTGTAGTGATGCCCCTAGCGCTCTATCCGCTCACGCTTTTGGCCAAGAAGATGAAAAAGGTCTCCAAAAGGACACAAGAGAAAAATTCCGATGTCACTTCGCGTCTAGCGGAGATTTTTAATAATGTTGAGCTGATCAAGTCTAATTCGGGTGAGCGCTTTGAGGTCACTAGCTTTGCCAAAGAGAATCGTAAGCTTTTTGATCTCAACATGAAATCGGTGCGTGTCTCTGAGCTCACCTCTCCTCTCATGGAGACGCTAGGGGCGCTTGCGGTGGCGGTGGTCATTGTCGTGGGCGGGCATCAGGTGATTGATGAGAAGCTGACCGTGGGGTCATTTTTCTCCTTCATGACGGCGCTTTTCATGCTCTATACCCCCATCAAGCGACTCAGTGGAATCTACAACAAAATGCAATCTGCGGTGGCCGCAGGAGAGAGAATCTTTGAGATGATGGAGCGAGAGCCCCTTATCAAAGATGGCGAGAAGGAGCTAGAGGGGAAGATCGAATCTCTTGAGTTTAAAGAGGTGGGGCTTTTGTATGAGGAGAAGCGTGCACTAGAGGGAATCAGTTTCACACTCAAAAAAGGAGAATCGCTCGCGCTCGTGGGTGATAGCGGTGGTGGAAAGAGCTCGCTAGTGAGCTTGATTCTTCGACTCTATGAAGCAAGCGAGGGAGAGGTGCTCATCAATCAAGAGAAGATTCGCCATCTCACTCAAAAGAGCCTGCGTTCCCGTATAGCGATTGTCACGCAAAGAATCTTCATCTTCAATGACACGATTGCTCACAATGTCGCCTATGGGGAGGCAGTGGATAGAGAGCGGGTCAAAGAGGCACTTCAAAAGGCTAGAGCGTGGGATTTTGTCGAGACACTAGAGGAGGGAATCGATACGATTCTAGATGAGTTTGGCGCCAATCTCTCAGGCGGCCAGCGTCAGAGAATCGCGATTGCTAGAGCTATCTACAAAAACCCTGATATTTTGATTTTGGATGAGGCGACTAGTGCCTTAGACAACAAGACAGAGACAGAGTTTAAAGAGGCATTGGCTGAGATTATGAGGGATAAGATCACCCTCATTGTGGCCCATCGCCCCTCGACGGTTTCGCTTGCCCAAAAGATTGCGCTTTTAAAAGAGGGTAAAATCCTTGCCATAGGCACCCAAGAGGAGCTAGTCCAGTATTCTCCTGAATTTACCAAAATTTTTCATCAGCCCCTAGGGTAATGTGTTATAATCAACCCAAACAGTTCCAAATCCAAAGAGGTGCGCCATGTCCAACCTAGCCAAAATCGATCAGGTGACCAATCTCCATCGAAACAACGAGCTTCAGCTCCTCTGCTTTCGCCTAGAGAAGGATAAAGACCTTTACGCCGTCAATGTCTTTAAGATTCGCGAGGTGGTCAAATATCGGGGTAACATCACGGTGGTCTCGCACGAATCAAGCTCCCTTGTGGAGGGGCTTATCACGATCAGAGAGCTCACGATTCCTTTGATTGATATGCGAAAATGGTTTCATTATGATTCAAGGATGAAAGAGAAGAATCTCAAAGAGTATGCCATCAAGCGCGAAGAAGGCGAGGATGACATTATCATGATTTGTGAGTTTTCGCGATGGACGGTGGGCGTGAGAATCTATGAAGCCGATCGAATCTTGAACAAAAAGTGGACGGAGATTGAGCAGAGTGCGGGGATTGGCGGGGCGACCCAAAATAGCAAGCTTGTGAGCCGCACACGCTATTTTGATGGTTCTTTGGTGCAGGTGGTCGATATCGAAAAGATGCTCGTGGATGTCTTTCCTTGGATTGAGAGCGAAAAAGAGGAAGAGATGCGACAGATTCGCGAGCTTCGCACGACCAAAGAGGTTCTTCTTGCCGATGATTCCCCTAGCGTCTTGAAGACTATGCAAAATATTCTTGATAGGATTGGCGTGGAGCACAAAGATTTTGTGAATGGTCAAAAATTGCTTAACTATATCTTTGATCCCAAGACCGATGTGGAGAAGATCGGGATGATCATCACCGATTTGGAGATGCCTGAAGCCTCAGGATTTGAGGTGATCAAGCAGCTCAAAGCGAACTCCACGACCGCTCATCTGCCTATCGTGGTGAACTCCTCCATGAGTGGAAGCAGCAACGAAGAGATGGCACGCTCGCTCAATGCCGATGAGTTTATCAGCAAGTCCAATCCAATCGAAATCGAAGAGGTGATGAGGCGTCACCTCGCCTAATCGCCTAGTTCTCGCCTCTCCTGCCCTAGCCGATAGAGGGCGAAGTCATATTTGATAGGGTCGTGGGGGTCGAGTTTTTTGAGAAACTCAGTCGCTTCGATGGCTGCTTTGAGATCATAGCTTTGGCGTTGGATGATCTTGAGCTTTTTGCAAAGAGCGAAGGTGTGCGTATCTAGCGGTAAGATCAACTCCGATTTTAAAATCACTCCTTCCCACCATCCTAAATCTAAACAATCCTTCCGAATCATCCATCGCAAAAACATATTCCAGCGCTTAAGTGGCGATTGGTGTGCCTCTGGATTGCCAATTAAAAATCGAAAGCCTGAGCTTTGATATCCTCCAGAGCGCTCTAGAATCGCTCTTTGCATCGTCTTGATTCCTTCTAGGATTCCTCCTTTTTTGTGTCCTTCTAAAAAGATAGAGCGGAGTGCTTGAGGAGAATCGTCTAAAGTGGAGAGGGCTAAAAAGAGCTGACGAACATCTTCGCTATTTTGGAATCGATAGACTCCAAAAGGGGCATTTTGGATAGATTGTGGGGTTTGTGCAAGGAGGGAGAAGTCGAGCGTCTCCAAAAAAGTGACAATCTGCTTGGCGCTCCCATAGGAGAAGAGTGCACAGATGAGCGCGCCTAGGTCACTCTTGGTTTTTTGAGCGACAAGAAGAGGGTCGGGACGCGCCAAAGAGATCTCATCGCATCGATTCCTCTCTTTAGCCTCCCTATCCAAAAGGGCTCTAAGGCGATTCAAGTCCAAGGCTTACTGTTTTATTCCCAAAAGAGTGTCTAGCATCTTATCTAGCGTAGCAACCACTTTAGCGTTAGCGGTGTAACCCCCTTGGAATCGGATGAGGTTGGTGAGCTCTTCGTCGGTGCTCACCTCAGAGATGGAGACATACTCTTGTTTGACCGAAGTGAGGACGGCTTTTTTGATCTCATTGCTTGTTTTGGCATCGGCGGTGTCAGTGGCGATTTTGGTCGTCACGAGCTTGAAGAAATCGGCTAGGGTTTCATTGTATTGGTTGCCGTTATAGTCAAAAAAGTTGACTTTGTTGTATTGGAGCTGTTGCATTTTGTTGGCCACGACAATATTCCCCTCCACGGCCTCCCGATAGCCACGAATGAGTGTTGGGTCATCACGATAGCGCATCGCTAGGTTGATATTTTGGGCGCTATTGCCATCAAAGAATCGATTGATTCCAAGGGCGCCGGCGAAATTGGTGCCATTGTCTTGATAGGAAATATAGATTCCATCGCTGGGATTTTTGGGAAGAATTTGAAAGGTTTTGGTCTCATTGTTGTAAGTGGCGTAGAAGTTATCATCAAAGTCGTTGATAGCGTTTCCATCGCCGTTATCATCGGTGTTGGCATTGAGCTGATTGACAATATCTTGCATGGTGGTGAGGGCATCGACTTTAACACTCTTTCGACCCATCTCCTTGCCCGTATTGTCATACATCACAATATCAAAGGAGCCTGAGGTGATATTATAGCCGCTACCCACGACACTATCACTGGTGAGGAGCGTGAGTTTATCACTAGTGAGACTTAGCTGAGAGCTCTCCGCATAGATGTTGTTGGTCGATTCGATAAGCCCTTGGGCAAAGGTGTCAAGGTCATTGATATATTGCTGGATTTTTCCGATTTTACCCATGCAGCTTTCGCCAGGATTCCCTAAACAAGTGTCAAGGAGCGCGCCCACTTTACCCTCGGTGAGGTCGCGTGTGATATCCACGCTTTTAAAATCCTGGCCTTGGTAGGAGATGGTGTAGATTCCCTCGGCGCTGGTTGAATTGTCGATCACCAGGGGGTGAAAAGTGACGCCATCCACCAGTGTGTAGCCTCCCGCAACCGTGAGATTATAGGTCTCGTTGAAATCGGCAATCTCCGTATCCACTTTGCTGTAGCTAGAGATTCCTGTTTTAAAAGCTGTTCCTCCGATAAGTTTGGAGAGGTTAAACTCCAGCTCATCTCGCTTGTCTCGAAGATCGTTGGCTTTTTTGTTGCTGTGTTCGGCCTCATAAGTCTGAATCTGTTTATTGATCTCAGCAATCTGTTTAGCGAGGCTGTTGACCTCATCCACAGTCACTTTAAGCTCTTCATTGGTGGTTTTTTGGAGCTGAACAAGTCTGGCTCGCGTCTCTTGGATGGTGTTCGCGAGGGTTTCTGTATTTTGGGCGAGAACCAATTTTTGAGCAGGATCTCCTGATTTTTGAGCTAAAGAGGTCCATGAGTCAAAATAGGTCTGAAGTGTTTTGTAAAGACCAATCCCATCCATCTCCGGGAAGTAGGAGGAGGCTTCGCGCAAGACAGAGTATTGACTAGCGGTTTGCTGCTCCTCGGTTGCAGCTTTTTTATAGCGTGAATAGACATATTCGTCATGGATTCGGACAATTGTGGAGGCCTCAACCCCTTGCCCAAGGCTATAGTTGGAGAGTTTGAGAGGGTCTTTGGCTGTGGCATCCACTCTTTGGCGAGAGTAGAACTCATTGCTGGCGTTGGCGATGTTGTTGCCCGTGACACTCACCATCACCTGATGGGTCTGAAGACCTGTATAGGCGAGGTTGAGCGAGGAGAAAATACTAGCCATGGCAAAACTCCTTAGTGATTACGCTTCAAGCGTTAAAAAGGAGGAAGGGGCGTGCTTTTTGCCGCTATAATCTTGAGTTTGAGGGGGGAGGAGTCGCTCTAAAAGGGAGTTGTAAAATTCAGAGACTGCTAACACCATGCGGGCGTATCGCCGATTCTCCTCTTTAAGATCTTCCAAAGATTCTCGCAACTCTCCAAGAAGAACAGTCGCCTCTTGGTCTAAAAGATCGCCCAAGGAGGTTTCAGGACGCTCTTTGGTGAGCTTTAATATCTCATGGTCGATGAGGCTCTTTTTGTTCTCAAAGGAAGCGATGAGATCGTCCTTGGTTTTGGTTCGAGAGAAGATGATTTGGTGCTTGGCCTCTTTGATATCTTCGATATCTTGCCTGGTGATGGCTAGAAGAGAGCGCAGGTCATTGATCGCGCTCTGGAGGTAGTGATGTAGCATGGTTGGCTCCTCATGTCTGAACTACTCCCGATTAAGCAAATTCAGTGCCATCTTTTCAGCGGTGGCGGGGAGGTCTAGCTTGTATTCTCCTTTTTGGAGACTCTCTTTGATGGCCTGAACCTTAGAAGAGGAGGCAGAGGATTCGGTTTTGGACTCGACCTCGCGATTTTGGACATTTTTGGCGGTAGGGAGCGTGGCTCCTGATTGGATAGGGCTGATCATAGCAGCTCTCCTTGCTTGTTTTTTCAGGGGAAAGAGTGATTCTAGAGGCTATATCGACCATTTGAGCCATAAGGTTAAGGCGAGAGACTATCGAGAGAAATTTTTAGAGATGTCGTGGAGCATCTTTTCGGTTTCGGTTTGGGGTCTGTGCAGGCGCGCATCCTCATCAATAAAGAAGTTGATATTTGGACCCCCCACTTTGATAGCGTAAACGACAATAAAGAGCATGGTATAGAGAAAGAGAGCAAAGGTGACCGAGGGGACAAGCCAGTTTTTGAAATCCATGCCAAAGCTTCTTTGTAGTGAAGATTGATTTTAGTCGATTATAGCACAATTTAATCTGCATTTAATAATTACTTCTTTTTTGCTTTGCTATAATCATCCAATGACGCTCTGCACGCACAAGGGGCTCACAAGGATTTTTTTAAAAAAGGGGAGGTTGGATGCGATTTGTCTGGCTATGGTTGGTGATGGGGGCAACCCTCCTTTTTGGAGCGGTGGCTGAGGAGCGGGCATGGCCCAAGGGCGCGACATTTTTGACTTTCTTAGAAGAGAACAAGATTCCTCTTAGTCTCTACTATTCGCTTCCAGGTGAGGATAAGGAATTGGCCGCGGAGATCTATAGTGGCGTCCGATTCCATGTTCTTAAAGATGAGGAGAGCGGAGAGTTTCTTCAGGCTCTCATCCCCATCACTGAAGATAGTCAAATTCATGTCTACAAGGAGAAGGGCGAGGGGAACTATGGGATGGCGATCATCCCCATTAGTTACTTTGAGAAGAGCCAGTCAGTGGTTCTCTCTATGAATGCTTCTCCTTATCAGGATATTTTAGAGGCTACGGGTGACTACTCTTTGGCGGGTGAGTTTGTCTCGGCCTACAAAAACAGTCTTGATTTTCGACGAAGCATTCAAAGGGATGATAAGCTAGCCGTGCTCTATGATCGGAAATATCGCCTTGGAAAGCCTTTTGGGTCGCCCAGTATCAAGGCTTCTATGGTGGAGACTAGAGGGAAACCCAATTTTATCTTCCTCTTTAAAGATGGACGCTACTATGATGACACGGGGCGAGAAATGGCGAGCTTCTTGCTCACTACGCCGCTCAACTACTCTCGAATCTCTTCTCGATTCTCTTCAGGGCGCAAGCATCCTGTCTTAGGGATTGTTCGTCCTCACCTAGGGGTTGATTACGCCGCTCCTAAAGGAACTCCTATTAAGGCTGCGGGAGATGGTCGAGTCGTTTTTGCTGGCACCAAAGGAGGCTATGGAACGACTCTCATCGTGGCTCATGCCGATGGCTATAAAACACTCTATGCGCATCTTAATGGAATCGCCAAAGGGATTCGCACAGGCGTCTCTGTCAAGCAGGGCTCATTGATTGGATTTGTTGGGAGCAGCGGACTTAGCACGGGTCCCCATCTCCACCTAGGTCTCTACAAGAATGACAAAGCCATTGACCCTCTAAAGAGCCTCAAGATCACCAAGAGTGCTTTAGCGGGAAAAGAGCGCCAAGAGTTCATGCAGCTTGCCCAAAGCTACAAGAGCTCCCTGCAAGAGGTGGTGGCCCAAGGGGTTTTTCCTGCTCTAGGAAATGCACCAGAATTTTTGGTCAAAAGCGAGCTTAAGCCCTCATCGCTTAGGGTTGAATGATCCAGAATATTCGTTTTGGAGAGTGCATCAACTCTCCTTATGTGAAGCCTAAACGCGTCTTTTACACGGAGAGGGGAATCGAAAAGAGCTGGGATGTGGTTGAAGCTCACGATAGCGTGAGTGTCTTGCTTTTTGATCCCAAAAAAAGGGCGTTTGTTCTTGTGAAGCAGTTTCGCCCCGCGGTTTTTCTCAAAGGGACGAGCGGTTACACCTATGAGCTCTGTGCAGGGATTGTGGATAAACCAGGCAAAAGCCTAGAGGTGATTGCGCAAGAGGAGATTTTGGAGGAGTGTGGCTACTCTCTCTCCATCGATTCGCTAGAGCGAATCACCTCTTTTTACACATCAGTGGGTTTTGCAGGGAGTCGTCAGACGCTCTTTTATGCGGAGGTGGAAGATTCTCTTCGCCAAGGAGAGGGGGGCGGGGTAGAGTCTGAAAATATTGAGGTGGTGCACCTTCCGCTTTTGGAGGCAAGAGCTTTCATGCTGGATGAGGAACGACCCAAAACCCCGGGGCTTCTCTTTGCTTTCATGTGGTTTTTTGAGCGCCACCCTAAAAACTTCTTTTAATCGTCTCAAAGCTATAATCACTCCCACTACCTCACAAAGGAGAATCCTAGTGATCATTCGTATCCTCTCTGCCCTGCTATGCGGCACCATGATGTTTGCCGCCCCCCTTCCTTTTGGCAATAAAATCGCCGTTCCTATCGTCCAAATGGACGCTGATTCGGAGCACTACGCCTATGTTCCAGCCTTTGACCTTAGGGTGGGCGAGAGTGGAGAGATTATCCGTTGGTTTGATAGAAGCCATTCTGCTATCGTGGCGCGTGCTGCGGTGATTGAGGTGAAGGAAGGGAAGGCCAAGATCGCTTTTGAGCGCTTTAAGACGCTCGACCAAAAAGCCTTTCCAAATCCTGAACTCACGCCTAGAAAAAATGATGAGGTGATTTTCCGCACTTTCTACGATCGAGCTTTTTTGATCGCCCCCAATCAAGAGCTCTATCAAAAGATCAAAGATGCTTATCCTGAGATGACATGGCAACACCCTGATCTTTTTGCCTCTTACCTTTTAGACAATGGGACTCACGCCCCCAACACCGAAGATTTTCGTAAAATCTGTGATGCCTATAGCGCTGGAATCGTCTATATCGTCAATCTCAATGAAGGTCAAGCGCGAGATTGCCAAACCTTTGGACTGCTCAAAAAAGATTACATCACTGGTCGCGTTGCCGTGGAAGATCGCATGAAGCCTTTCTTTTCGCGCCTTGGAAGCATAGAGCAGAGCTGGTTTAACTTCATCATTGGAGGGGTAGCGGTGGAAGATTACTATCTTTATTACGATGCACTCCTCAAAGGTCAAATCAAAGATGAAGACATCACCTTCTTTGGTCGAGTCTATCGCTACCTCCAAGATGGAATCAATAAGGTTTTTTAAGATGTTAGATGCACAACATATTCAAGCCCTCAAAGAGATCGTTGGAGAAGAGAACTGTTTTGATGACAAAGCGCACAAGCTCGCCTACTGCTATGATGCGACGAGAAATCGTTATGAGCCTGATGCGGTTATTTTTCCTCGATGTGAAGAGGATGTGAGCCGTCTACTCGCCTATTGCAACACCCACAAGATCACGATCGTGCCTAGGGGTGCGGGGAGCGGATTCACGGGTGGATCACTTCCTGTAAATGGTGGAATCGTGCTGGCGTTTGAGAAACATATGAATAAAATTCTAGAGATCGATATGGAGAATATGGTCGCGCGTGTTCAGCCAGGAGTTGTGAACAAAAGACTCCAAGAAGCAGTCGAAGCGATGGGGCTCTTCTATCCGCCTGATCCAGCGAGCGAAGAGTATTCGACCCTTGGGGGAAACGTGAGCGAGAATGCGGGGGGCATGAGGGCGGCTAAATATGGAATCACCAAAGATTATGTGATGGCTCTAAGGGCGGTGCTTCCCAATGGCGATATCATTCGCGCAGGCAAAAAGACCATCAAGGATGTGGCGGGTTACAACATCGCGGGAATCTTGATTGCCAGCGAAGGGACGCTCGCGGTGATCACGGAGATCACGCTCAAGCTCCTAAGCAAGCCCAAACTTCGCCAGAGCGCGATGGGAGTTTTCCCCACGATCGAATCGGCGATGAACGCTGTCTATAAGACCATGGCCGCGGGTGTGACTCCCGTGGCGATGGAGTTTTTGGATAATCTCACCATTAGAGCCGTGGAGAGTAAATTTTCTAAAGGTCTCCCCGTGGAGGCAGGGGCGATTTTAATCACGGATATGGACGGAAATCTGCCCGAAGAGATTGAGTTGCAGATGGCCAAGATCGAAGAGAAATTCAAAGAAAATGGTGCCCTCTCTTTCAAAAAAGCGGCCAGCGAAGAGGAGGCTAAAGACCTCTGGTTTGCTAGGCGGAATGCCAGCCAAAGCGTCACGATTTATGGCAAAAAGAAGCTCAATGAAGACATCACGGTGCCTAGAAGCAAACTCCCTGAACTGCTTCAAAGAATCAACGCTATTTCAGAGCGTTATGGTGTGAAGACTCCTTGTTTTGGACATACAGGCGATGGAAATGTGCATGTGAATGTGATGGTGGAGGATGGGAGTGACCCAAAACAACTAGAGATTGGACATCAGGCAATCGAAGAGATTTTCAAGGCCGCGGTTGAGCTAGAAGGAACACTCAGTGGAGAACATGGGATTGGTATCTCTAAGGCGCCTTTTATGCATCTCGCTTTCACTCCAGAAGAGATGAATCTCTTCCGTGCGATCAAGCAGGCGTTTGATCCCAATAATATTCTCAATAATGGAAAGATGGCTCTCTAGTAGGGCTTAGAGAAGTGGTGCAATGTGAAAGCAAAGGGAATCAAGGGAAACTACTTCCGCTTGGGGGCGATTCTGCTCACGGTGATGGCGGTCAAGCTCTCTGCACTTTTGTGTCGTGTGCGCCAAAAGACGGGTTGCCCCCTCCTTCGCCTCCTGCTCTCTAGCGAGGAGAATGACCCCCCGCCCCAAGGGAGTGCCATCTCTTGTCTTGTCTCTTTCACCACTAGCGATGGAATCTCCTTTTCCCTTTTTCTTCCTTCCTCTAAGGCGACCCACTGCAACTGCATCTTTAAGCGCCGCTCTTTTTTAGCCCTCAACTACCAAAAAATCCAAAAACTTCGTCCTTGCCGCTGCCGACATCGTAAAACAGGTCTCGCCCCTCCTCTATTCTAGAAAATCCACATCGTTTTCTTTGGCCCTATTGTTTTTAAAATTTTTCATGAATTTAGCAGGAGCGAATCATGTCCCAAAATATCCCTTCGGTGATTCTTGGATTCCCAAGAATCGGAGAAAATAGAGAGTTGAAAGTAACCCTAGAGTCCTATTGGGCAAAAAAAGTGGATGAGAATACCCTAGAGGAGAGTGCCTCAAAGCTCAGGCAGACGCACTGGGGGATTCAGTCTAATATTGCGCTAGCGAGCAGTAACGACTTTAGTTTTTATGATGGAATGCTCGATATGATCGAGCTTCTAGGCGCAATTCCAGAGCGATTTGCGGATATTGCCAATCCAAGGGCACGCTACTTTGCGATGGCACGAGGCGATGAGAATCACACCGCGCTCTCGATGCTGAAGTGGTTCAACACCAATTATCACTATTTAGTGCCTGAGCTTGGCGAGGGGATGGTTTTTGCCCCCGATACGACCAAGCTCAAAGCGCTCTATAAAGAGTCACTCGCCCATCGGCGTGTGCCAAAGATTCAGCTCGTGGGACCCCTCACCTTTTTGGCGCTGAGCGATAGAGGGTATGAGGCGAATCGAGGGCTATTGAATGCTCTTTTGGTGGCCTATGGCGAGGTGCTCAAAACGGTTGCCTCTTGGGGGAGTGAGCTCTATGTGCAGTTCGATGAACCCATTTTGGCGCTTGACCCAAGCTCAGAGAGGCTTCAAGATGCCAAGAAGAGCTATGACTATCTTGCGTCCACTCCTGGAATTAAATCCTTTGTAGCGACCTATTTTGCGGCTTCTACGGAGGCCACAGAGGTGCTTCTTCAGACTCCACTTTGGGGGATCGCCCTTGATTTTGTGCACGGAGAGGAGAATCTTGCCTCACTCCCCTCTATCGCCAAGAGTGATAAGGTGCTCATTGCAGGAGTGATTGATGGGCGTAATGTTTGGGCGTGCGATCTAGGTGAGCGACTAGAGTTTTTAAACCAGTTAGCCACGAAACTCCCCAGAGAGCGAATCTATCCCAGCACCTCATGCTCTCTACTCCATCTTCCCTATTCTGTAGCGCCTGAGGCCAAAATTCCCCTAGAGGTGAAGCCTTGGCTGGCTTTTGCCAAAGAGAAGGTGAAGGAGTTAGAGATTCTCTCCAAGCGATTTGCAGGTGTAAAGCTTGGAGCAGAAGAGATGGAGTGGGAGCGTCTCAACCTTGAAAATGCCCAAAAAAGGCGCGATTCCAAGCTCACCCAAAATAGAGGAGATCACTCCACCGCTAAAATCGCCCTCCAAGAGGCTAAACCCAGAACCACACCCTTCAAGGAGCGAATCGCCCTCCAAGAGAGGCGCTTCAAGCTGCCCCCGTTGCCCACGACTACGATTGGTTCGTTCCCCCAAGACAAAGAGGTTCGCGCCTTGCGCCTAGCCTACAAAAAAGGGGAGATCACCCAAGATATCTATGAAGAGGGGATGAGGGCGCATATCAAAGCGTGCATAGAGTTCCAAGAAGAGGCAGGATTTGATGTGCTCGTGCATGGAGAGTTTGAGCGCACCGATATGGTGGAGTATTTTGGTGAGCTCTTAGAGGGTGCGCTGATCACCCAAAATGGATGGGTGCAGAGCTATGGCAGTCGATGTGTCAAGCCTCCCGTGATTTATGGGGATGTCTCACGACCCAAAGAGATGACCCTTTCGTGGAGTCGCTATGCGCAATCGCTCACCTCTAGGCTTATGAAGGGGATGCTCACGGGGCCTGTGACCATTCTCAACTGGAGTTTTGTGCGAGATGATATTCCCAGAAGCGAAGTGTGCGCCCAAATCGCGCTGGCCATCAAAGAGGAGATTCGTGACCTTGAAGAGGCGGGAATCGCCATTATTCAAGTGGATGAGGCGGCGTTTAAGGAGGGCTATCCGCTTAAAAAGGCTCAAAGGGCTGCCTATGAGGAGTTTGCCCTCAAAAGCTTCTGGATTGCCACCTCCAGCGTCAAAGATGAGACGCAGATTCACACCCATATGTGCTATTCCGTCTTTGATGATATTATCACAACGATTTTGGCGATGGACGCTGATGTGATCACCATTGAGACGGCGCGTGCGGGGAATCGATTACTGGAGGCGTTTAAGAAGGTCAACTATGATAAGCAGATTGGACCAGGAATCTATGACATCCACTCCCCAAGAATCCCTAGTGTAGAGGAGATGAAGCGCCAAATTCTTGCTCTTTTTGAAGTGATTGATCCCAAGCAGATATGGGTGAACCCTGATTGCGGGCTCAAGACAAGGGGCTGGAGCGAGACTAAGGCTTCACTCCAAAATCTCATTCAAGCGACCCAAGAGGTGCGAGCGGGGCTCTAAAGCTCTCGCTTTCCCCCTTGGGGATATAATGGAATCTTTGATTTGAATCCATCTCCAAGGCCCATTTCAAACGCGCTCCCTAATATCCTCTTTGGGGCTTTGGAGATGGATTTCGTTGATCAATTTTTGAGTTAGCGTGAAGGGCGAGGATGAGATATTTTAAATGGCTCTTGGGATTGATTCTTCTAGGGATGTTCTCAGGGCTCTATGCTTGTGCCCTATGCCAGCTCTACACTCCCAAGATTGATGTGGAAGTGATAGTGCGGGGCGAGGCTAGCCAGACCCAAGGAATGGAGGTGGTGTGGCGATTCTCTGAGGAGTTTAGCCGAGAGATTGCGCTTTTATACGGCTCATCTAAAAAGAGGGAGCTAGGGGAGAGAGAGCTAGCCCGAGTGAAAGGGGTTTTGCTTGACTACCTCACTCCTAGAGCCTATCTTACGACTCTCACTATGGATGATGGCCTAGAGATCAAAGAGCTCAAACCCACCCCTCAAAACCCTCGACTTTTTTTGGAGGGGAATCGAGTCCTCTTCTCCTATACACTCTCTTTTGTTCAGGCGATTCGCCCTTTAGACACGATCTCTATGGTGCTAGAAGATCGAGAAGGATTTTTTGACTTCTCTATCTCTAATGTCCAGTTGGCTTGGAATCCTCAGATGAGCTGGAGCGAGAATCGCTACAACAACCTCCTTTTTATCACTCAAATCACCCCTATAAAAGAGCAGATTCTTGAAGTGAAACCTCTTATGGATGAGCCCAAAGAGCTACCCAAGAGAGCGAGCAAGGTGAGCTTTGAGTGGAATCTTCAATCGATTCTCGCGGTCTTTCAGCTGCGCCTCAAAGAGCTTTTGGAGAAGAGCCACCAAGGGGAGATAATGGCAGGAATCCTTCCTTTGCTGCTCTTCTCGTTTCTCTATGGGGCGCTTCATGCAGCTGGGCCGGGGCATGGCAAGATGCTGGTGGGCTCCTACTTTTTCGGGGTGCGCCAAAATCGCGCCAAAGCCCTCTTTATCGCACTGGCTATCGGAGTGATTCACACCTTTTCTGCTTTTTTGATGACTCTTGCACTTTACTACTTTTTCGAGCTCTTCTTTAAAGAGTTTTTGGACAATTTCCTCTTCTATGCCACCAAGTTTTCCGCACTCATCATCATCTCAATTGCCCTTTATCTGCTGTATCGCAAGCTGGGTGCTTTGAAGCGACTCTTTTTTGGAAAGCCCAAAGGAAAACAGTGTGTCGCCTTTTTTGTTCACCCTCCCTCTTGCACCTGCGGAGGCTGTTCGGATCGAAGCAAGAGCACAGACGTGGGCGTGGTTTTAGGGGCGAGCTTGGTGCCTTGCCCCGGAACGGTCACGATCTTTATCTTCACGATGGCATTAGGGGAGTATGGAGTTGGATTCTTGGCGGCTTTTTGTATGTCCATGGGGATGAGCTTGGTGATCTTTGGAGCGGCGAGCTTGGGGCGGGGGCTCAAAAAAGGGGTGGAGCGCTACACGGAGCGAGCGATTCTTTTAGGCGAGTGTTTAGGGGTAGCCGTGATGCTCTTTTTGGGAGTCTCGCTTTTGGTAGCGATGTAGAGACTCCCGTTTTGACCTCAGCTATCGAATCAGCGTCTCGTTGAGCAGATCGGCGATCTGGAGATTTTTGCCAAAAGCTTGTTGGTAGATGATATAGTTGGCAAGCACTCTAGAGCCGTAGTAGCGTGATTCCTCGTAGGGAATCATCTCTAGGCTATACCAGGGATCTAGCGCACGATCTTTTCTAAAGAGCTCCCCTCTAGCGAGCAGTCGGCGGGTGAAGCCAGGACCTCCGTTGTAGGCATAGGAGATAAAAAGGGGGTGCGAGAACTCTCTGATGAGGTCGCGCAGGAAAATTTCGGCGTATTTGACATTGAGTGCGGGATCAAACATATCGGTGAGCTCGCAGCGCTCGCCTAGATTTTTGGCGATGGATTCGACATTAAAGGGCATGATTTGCATCATTCCAAGCGCATAAGAGGTGGAGATGACCGTAGGAATGAGATGACTCTCTTGGCGTGCGAGCGCATAGAGGAGCGCCTGTTTATCTGAATCAAATTGAGAAAAAATCTCTTGATAGGGAGTGATGAAGAAATGTTTTTGGAATCGCCACTCCCGTTGCATGATGAGGGCAAGATGGGATTCGGTGTTGCGATAGCGCAAGGGGGAATCAGGAAGAGCGCTAAGGTTGGAATCGCTCTTTTTGCTCTGCTCTTCGATTTTGAGCCATGCGAAGGGATCTTTGGTGTCCCATGGAGCGCTTGGTGGCGCATCTTTGGGGAGTACTTGCCGAACAATCTCAAAAGCAGGCTCCTTTTGGAGGGTCTGGCTGGCGTAGATAGAGTAGATGTTAGGGTGGCGACTCTGGGCAACCTCTTCTAAAATCGCCTTATCTCCTGTAGTAAGGTAGCGCCAAAAGAGTGCTCGAGTGATAAGCAGCGGGTCTTTGGCCTTGGTTTGGGCGCGCAAGAAGTAGAGTAGAGCATTCTCTTTTTGGCCATGGACAAGAGCATTGAGTCCTAGATAAAAGAGCGTCCGATCGTCCGTATTGGTGATGCCTGTGACTTTGGAGAGCGAATCTTGAAGTGCCACATAGGCGGAGTTGAGGATGATGAGCTGGATCATTCGACCCATCTTATAGTCGTTTTGATTGGCAAGATTCTCCCAAGCGTTAGCGGGAATAAAGCGATTGAATTGCTCTAGGCGATACTCTTGACCTACCCCTTCAAAAAGGGTTGCAAAGGTGGTGGCGTTTGTTTCTAAGAGATTTTTGAGTGGCTCTTTGGAGGCGAGAATCTCTAAATGTTTGGCGGTGGTAGGAGCGTCGATGGCGAGTTTTTTGGAGAGTTTTTGAAGATCAGACTTGCTCATCTTAGCCGCATCACTCAGCTTGAGTGCATAGCCGATGCATTTGGGCTCTTGTTTAAGAAGCTCACTTAGGCTCATACGCTCACAAATAGTGCGCCTAGAGAGGGTCTTGTTGTCGCTTTTTTTGAAGTAGCGCCCAAAGAGTTTGGTGTTGCTTCTATAGACGAGCTTGTAGGCTTCATTGGCCTCACCCGGTGTGATATTTTGATCCAAAAACTGCCAAATGTAAAAGTCCCTCGTGATTCCCTCGGGCTTCTCTTTGAGAAACTCAAGCGTGATCTCTTGGGCTAAGAGAAGCCAAGGGAGGAGCCAAAAAAGGAGGATTCTCATAGGCTACGCGCGAGTCCAAAGAGAAGCTTCACAAGAAAGAGGTCAAGGAATTGAAGCGCGATGATGACAATCAGTGGTGCGAGGTCAATTCCGCTAAAGACCGTGGGAATCCTGCGGCGCAACTGGTAATAGAGGGGCTCGGTGAGGCGTGAGAGAATCTGGACGATAGGATTGTAGGGATCAGGGCGCACCCAGCTAATGAGCGCAGCGATGATGATCACCCACATATAGAGGTTGAGAATCATATGGAGAATTTGGGCGATGGCTTCTATGAGGGTTGAGAAGATCATGAGGGCTCCTTGAGTCGAATGATGTCATTGAAAAAGAATCGGGCGTATTCAAAGAGATCGGAGAGTTCAGGCCCATTTTCGCTCCCTGTGAGAAGGAGGCGAAGGGATTTAAAGAAGGGTTTGCCTTTGAGTCCTGAGCGCTCCATTGCCTCTTTTTTGAAGGCTTCAAAATCTTTGAGAGCAGGGGAAAACTCCTCAATCATCGCACGCAGATGAGGATAGAGGAGAATCATGGCGGAGGCAAACTCTCCTTGGGCGATCTTGGGGGCAAAGAGGGCATCGATTTTGGGGCGCAGCTCATTAAGAGTGCTTGATTCTTGGAGATAGAGCTTGGCCAATCCCCCCACGCTTGGGTCCTTGTGGTCGAGTAAAAAGGCGAGGTCTTGCTCGCTTAAGCGCTTGAAGTGCTCTCGATTCAAGAATCGGAGCTTATCAAGGTCGAATTTGGCGGGAGCTTTGGCCACATGAGTGATATCAAACCACTCAATCGCCTCTTTGAGGGCGAAGACCTCCGTGGGGGTTTTGTTGCCCATGAGGATAAGATAGTTAGCGATCGCTTGAGGGAGATAACCCTCCTCTAAGAGCCACTTAACGCTAGAGGCGTTGTCTCGCTTGCTCATCTTCTTGCCCTCTTCATTGAGCAAGATGGGGAGATGAGCGTATTGGAGAAGCTTCTCATAGCCTACGCCTCTTTGAATGAGCATCTGTTTGGGAGTATTGGAGACATGATCCTCGCCTCGCACAATAAAGCTCACATCATAGAGCATATCATCGATGGCGCAGGCGAAGTTATAGGTGGGGATTCCATCCTCTCGAACAATCACAAAACTATCCACCTCGTGGGGTTTGAAGGAGACGATTCCTTTGATTTCATCTTTAAAGCAGATCTCCTCGCTCGCGCCTCTTAGTCGAATCACGGGTTTTTGGGTGGAATCTTTCTCGATCTCCGCCCACGCATCGTGGTAGCGAAAGGGGAGCTTTTGCGCCAAAGCCTCTTCGCGTTTTTGATCCAAGAACTCCTTGGAGCAGTAGCAATAAAAGGCTCTGCCTTGGGAGAGGAGATATTCGGCCATCTGGGCATGGCGGGGGAAGTTATGACTTTGATAGACGAGCTCATCCCACACCATTCCAAAGAGATTAAGGAGGGAGAGAATCTCTTTATCTTTCCCCTCAATATTGCGTTCCATGTCGGTGTCTTCGATACGAACGAGGAATTTTTCGCCGCGTTGCTTGGCAAGAATGTAGTTGAAAATCGCCGCACGGAGGTTGCCTGTGTGCATATCTCCTGTGGGGCTTGGCGCGAAGCGAAGCATGGCTTCTCCTTGGAAGGGGTTGGGATAGGTTTAAGGTTTGGATTGTAGCCCAAGGCGCTTTAAAAGAGGCTAATTGAGCCTTTTTTTGCGCCGATAGAGGAGGGAGCCAAGCTCGACGCTTAGCATCGCCAGTACGATGATTCCTGCTCCTAAAATCTGTATGCTTCCCAAGGGCTCTCCTGCATAGAAATAGCCAAAGATACCCGCTGAGACAGGCTCCATGGTGAAAATGACAGCGGTTTTAGCGGGTGTGGTGAAGCGTTGCATATAGGTCTGCACCAAAAAGGCGAGCACCGTAGCAAAGAGTGCGGTGATGAAAAGCGCTTTGAGGAAGGGATAGGAGAGGGTGGAAGGAATCGTGAAAGGGTCAAAAAGGAGGGAGAAGAGGAGGCAGAGCAGAGTCGCAGTGGAGAATTGAGCGAGAATGAGCGGGAAGAGGCGGTGGCGCTTGGAAAAGATTCCCGTGTAGACGATATGAAGCGCAAAGAGCGCCGCGCATCCAAGGGTGAGAAGCTCACCCTTTCCAAGGCCGATCCCTCCTCCATTGGTGCTCACCATCCAGAGTCCCACCACAGCAAGAGCGATTCCAAGAAGGGCGAAGGGGGTCTGTTTTTGGGAGAAGAGCATCCATAAAAAGAGGGGCACAAAGACCACATTAAGGCCTGTAATGAAGCCCACCACAGAGCTGAGTGAGTGCTCAAGCCCAAAAGTCTGGAGGGAGAAAGCAAGACAGAACATCACCCCCAAAATCGCCCCCGCTCTAATAGAGGGGAGATCAAAGCTGGGTTTGAGGGCAATCCCTATAAGAAAAAAGAGCACCGTGGCTAAAAGAAATCGCCAAAAAAGAAAGGCAAAGACGGGAACCTCCTTGATGGCATCCTGCACCATCAAGAAAGTAACCCCCCAAATCACGGAAATTCCAAGAAGCGAAACATCAGCCAATAGCTCTCTGCTTTTAAGTGACACGGTCCAATCCTAAGCGAAATATCAAGAAAGCGCGGATTTTACCAAAGTTTTGATTTAAAAATTGTCTGTTAGAATGACGGATTCTAATCAAAATTAAAGCTAAAAGTAAGGTTTATGAGTCAAAAAATCGTTCAAATGACCAATGTTCACAAATACTTCGGCGATTTCCACGCGCTCAATAATGTTAATTTTAGTGTTCGCAAAGGGGAGATTGTCGTGGTGTGTGGACCCAGTGGAAGCGGCAAATCGACGCTTATTCGCTGCATTAACGCACTAGAGGAGATTGACGAGGGGGATATTATTATCGATGGTCAGAATCTCTACGACAGAAGCACGGACATTAACAAGATTCGCTCTGAGGTGGGGATGGTTTTTCAACATTTCAACCTCTTTCCGCATCTCACGATTCTAGAGAATATCTCCATCGCACAGATCAAAGTGAAGGGCCTCTCTAAAAAAGAGGCGGATGCCAACTCTATGGAGATTCTCAAAAAAGTCCAGCTAGAGCACAAAGCTCAAGGCTATCCCAATGAGCTCTCAGGAGGGCAAAAGCAGCGCGTGGCAATCGCTAGAACCGTGGCGATGAAGCCCAAAGTGGTGCTTTTTGATGAGCCCACGAGCGCACTTGATCCTGAGATGATTGGTGAGGTGCTTGATGTCATGCGCCAACTCGCGCGTGAGCACTACACACTGGTGTGCGTGACGCATGAGATGGGTTTTGCTAAAGAGGTGAGCGATCGAATCATCTTCATGGATCACGGGGTGATTATGGAGGACACGACCCCTGAGGAGTTTTTTGCCTCCCCCAAAACAGAGAGGGCGAAGAAGTTCTTGAATGAAATTTTGACCCATTGATCTCAATCATAAAAATTTAGGAGAAAAGTCGAATGAAAAAGATACTACTAGGAATCTTGCTCGCCCTTGGTGTGGCTTGGGCGGCGGATATGGCTCTGTGGGAGAAATCGACCCTCAATGCAATCATTAAGCGCGGCGAGCTTCGCGTGAGCACCGATCCGGGCTATTACCCTTTTGAGATGAAGGATAAAAAGGGTAATGTGATTGGATTTGATATTGACATTGCTAGAGAGATGGCCAAGGCAATGGGCGTGAAGCTCGTGATTGTCCAAGGGAGTTTTGATAGTCTCATCTCAGGTCTTTTGACGGACAAGGCAGACCTTATTTTAGCGGGAATGACCATCACGCCCGAGCGAAATCTCAAGGTCGCCTTCTCTAATCCCTATTTTACAATCGGACAGACGCTGCTTGTTCGACCCGATCTCAAAGAGAAGGTGAAAAATTATAAAGACCTTGATAAGCCTGAATATACGGTCGTGACCAAGCTTGGGGTTACGGGCGAGATCGTCGCTAGACGCATGATGAAAAATGCCAAGATCAAGACCTACGACACTGAGGCTGAAGCGGTGCAAGAGGTGCTCAATGGCAAAGCCGATGCCTTTATTTACGACTTTCCCTTCAACTCGACCTTTATGATGCAAAAAGGCAAAGGGCTTTTAGTGCATCTTGATCAATCCATTACCTACGAGCCCCTAGGAATCGCCCTCAAAAAAGGTGACCCCGATTTCCTCAACTGGCTCAATCACTTCCTTGCGCAGATCAAACACGACGGAACCTATGATGAGCTCTATGAGCGATGGTTTGTCGATAACAAATGGCTAGATAGAATCCAATAAAACCTCTAAATTCTAAGGAGAATCGATCATGAAAAAGATTTGGCTAGGAATCCTGATTTCTGTTTGCACCCTTCTGGGCGCGGATATGTCGCTGTGGCAGAAGTCCACGCTCAATGAGATTATCAAGCGCGGCGAGCTTCGCGTGGGTCTTGAGCCTGGTTATCTTCCTTTTGAGATGAAGGACAAAAAAGGCAATGTGATTGGCTTTGATGTGGATTTGGCCAGAGAGATGGCTAAGGCTATGGGTGTGAAGCTAAAGCTCGTCCCTACCTCATGGGATGGCTTGATTCCTGGATTGGTGACGGAGAAATTTGACATTATCATCTCCGGTATGACCATCTCCCAAGAGCGGAATCTTCGAGTCAATTTTGTTGAGCCCTATATCGTGGTGGGGCAGTCGTTGCTCGTTAAAAAAGGACTAGAAAAGGGCGTGAAGAGCTACAAAGACCTCGACAAGCCTGAACTCACTTTGGTGACAAAGTTTGGAGTTTCGGCGGAGTATGCGGCCAAGCGACTCTTTAAAAATGCCAAACTTAAAACCTATGATACCGAGGCTGAAGCGGTGCAAGAGGTGCTCAATGGCAAGGCGGATATGTTCATCTTCGACCTTCCTTTTAATGTCGCTTTCATGGCGCAAAAAGGTCAGGGCTATCTCGTTCACCTCGACACTTCCCTCACCTATGAGCCTCTTGGCTGGGCGATCAAAAAAGGTGACCCCGATTTCCTTAACTGGCTCAACCACTTCCTTGCGCAGATCAAACACGATGGAAGCTATGATGAGCTCTATGAGCGATGGTTTGTCGACACCAAGTGGCTAGAGAAGATCCAATAAGCTAGCGTATGAAAAGACACCAATCGATTCTAGAAAACCGACCTTTAGGGCATCTGCTCGCCTTTCTTTTCTTTGTGGCGTTGGGCTACTCCATGTATTTGGCAGGCTCTAGCATCAACTATATTTGGAAATGGAATACGATTCCTAAATATTTTGCCTACGAGCACACGGTCGCGCTTGAATCGACCCTAGAGGGGAGGGTGAAAATCCTCTCCCCTAAAGAGGTCGAGGTCGTGGGCGAAGAGGGGAGCGAGAAGTTCCTAGTGGCAGGCTATGAACTTGCCTACGAAGAGGGGGAGATCATCTATCCCGGTGAGGCGCTCGCCAAAAAAGAGGAGTATAAGGCAGGTCCGCTTCTTCTAGGGCTCTGGATGACGATCAAGATTTCGCTCATTTCAGGGGTGATTGCCTTTTTTATCGGCGCCATTCTTGCCCTCATGAAAATCTCCAAAGCACAGGTGTTTCGCGATATTGCTACGGTCTATATCGAAGTGATTCGCGGCACGCCTCTTTTGGTGCAGATTTTTATCTTCTATTTTATTATTGCGACCATTTTTGAGATTGACAGCTTCTACGCAGGGGCTATCTCGTTAGCGATTTTTTATGGAGCCTATATCGCTGAGGTGCTTCGTGGAGCGATTCAATCCATTGATAAGGGTCAGCAAGAGGCGGCGCTCTCTTTGGGGATGAACTATTTCCAAACAATGACGCTCATCATTATCCCTCAAGCCCTCAAGCGCTCGCTCCCCTCACTCACGGGTGAGATGATCGCTCTGATTAAAGATTCGTCTCTTGTCTCAGTCATCTCAGTGACCGACCTCACCAAGGTGGGCCGTGAGATGGTGGCTAATACCTTCTCTCCCTTTGAGACTTGGATTGTGGTGGCGATCATGTATTTTGCTATCACCTCTTCGCTCTCACTTCTAGCCCATCGACTCGAAGACAACATGAAAAAGAGAGGGGGAATGTCCTAAAAAGGACCCCCCTTTCTTTTTTCCTCTGTTTCTCTTTTTCTTCATCCGATATAAAACTCTTTATTATTGTCATATCTTTTAATATTTTGTCTCCAAAATCGTGTTACACTAGCTCTTGATACGTTATTAAGTGTACTCAGTGCAACTATTAAGGAGACGGAAAAATGCAGCTAGGAATCAGCAAAAAAGTGACACTGATTCTTTCGGTCTTGCTGATGGGGGGAGCGATACTCTTTTCGGGAGTGAGCTATCAGCAGGCCAAGAAAGATATTTTGAGGCTAATGAATGTCAACCAGATTGAGGCAGCCAAGGGGGGAGCTGTCTTTATGAGTCAATTCGCCAAAGACAAAATGCAGATGATGGAGCAGCTCGCCAAGCGTTTGAGCACCATCGATGAGAGCGACCAATCCAAGGTGATGGAATACTTGAAACTAACAGAGGAGCAAGGGGGCTTTGGATTAGTTTTTGCGGGGTATGAGGTGGATGGAAGAATGATTCGCTCCAATGGAAATCATCAAATGCCCAAAGATGGATTTGATCCGCGCGTGAGGGATTGGTTTATGGGGGCAAAAGCCAAAGGAGCTCCCTCGGTGAGCAAGCCCTACATCGCCTCTTCTGGGGGAATGATGGTTACTGCCTTTTACTCTCCCATCAAGCGAGAGGGGAAATTTGTCGGTGCGGTAGCGGGTTTCATCACATTGGATGATGTCAAAAAGATGACCCTTGGAATCAAGACAGCCCCAAGCAGCTATGCCTTCATCTTTGATGAAGATCATCGAATGATTGTCCACCGAAATGATAGTCTATTGATGAAAGAGAGCCCAGTTGCCAAGATGATGGGCGAGCGACTGGCAAGCCAAAAAAATGATGCCAGCGAACTTATTTATTATCAAAGCAGCGATACCCAAGAAGAGCGAGTCGCGGCGTGTTCCTACTCTGGGGAGTTTCGCTGGACAATTTGTGTGACCGTGGCCGAGGAGGAGTACAGCGCCCCACTCAAAGACCAACTCAAAAGCTTTGCCCTCCTTGGAGCGATATTTGTGGTAGTGGGGTTGGTCTCGCTCTATCTTCTGCTCACCAAGATGCTTAAGCCCATTGAGACCATTAAAGATTCTTTGGTAGGGTTTTTTGCCTTCCTTAATCATGAACGAAGCAGTGTGGAGCCGATTTCGCTGAAGCAGAATGACGAATTTGGGGTGATGGCTTCGCTTATTAATGAGAATATTGAGAGGATCACCCAAAGTGTTATCCAGGATCGAGAATCGGTAGCAGAAGCGCTCAAAACCGTGGAGCGAATCAAAGAGGGCTATCTTGATAGAGATATTGTCTCTAGCCCTGCCAACCCTCAACTCGAAGAGCTCAAAAAAGTGCTCAATGAGATGGTGGTGGTGCTAAGGCAAAAAGTAGGCAAAGATATCAATCGCCTCAACAGCGTGATGCAGACCTTCTCTAAGGTCGATTTCACCTCCAAGATCGAGGGGGCGAGCTCTGATTTTGAGCGTGCGCTCAACCATATCGGCGAGGAGGTCTCGGCAGTGCTTCGAGAGAACACCCATGTGGCTAATACTATACTGCCACCATTTGTCAAGACAACTTTTTGAGAATTCATCTTCCAGCCTCTAGCCTTTAATTTAAGCAACGTTTTTCAACCCTTCTAGATAAACATTCATGGGCTTTTGATAATTTAGTGCTGAATGAAATCTATTGTGATTGTAAAAATTGATATATCTTGAAACCTTAAATCTGAGATCTGAAATAGAGCTATACTCATTGATATAGATTTCATCATATTTTAAAGTCCTAAAAAATCTCTCAATGGCAATATTATCAATGGATCTGCCTTTACCGTTCATAGAGATTTGAATGTTGTGTTTCTTGAGAAGTTCTGTATGTTCATGGCTGGTATATTGGCTACCTTGGTCGGAGTTGAATATTACAGGAATGTCATATTTTTCAATGGCTTCTTTTAAAACATCTGTTACAAGAGATGTATCCATAGTTGTTGATATTTTCCATGAGAGTATCGTTTTACTGTGCCAATCAATAATGGCGCACAAATACACGAAACCACCCTTGATTGGGATATAGGTAATATCTCCACTCCAAACCTGATTGGCTCTGTTAATTTCAAGCTCTCGTAGTAGATATGGATAGATTTTATGTTTATAGTTTTTAATGGATGTGTGTCGTTTCTTTTTTGGAAAGATTGCCTGTATCCCCATAGTGTTCATTAGCTTATTGACTTTATTTACACCAATTGAAAATCCATCTTCCAAAAGCTGCCTATGCATAAACCGATAGCCATAGGTTGAGGATATATCAGTATATATCTCATCTATCCTTTTCATGATTTTTAAATCATTGTCTGATATGGGTTTAGGTTCATAATAAAGGGTTGAGCGATTTAAATCTATTATTTCACATTGTCTTGCCATGGAGAGATTCTTTAGCTTGGGTGTGACAAGATCTTTTTTATTTGATAAGCCCAAGCTCTTTAGCTTTCCCACTGCCCAATCCCTCTCTATGGTTGTTTTTCCTAATTTCTTTGCTAGAGCATCATTCTCTGTTTTTAGCTCTTCTATCTCATCTTTATAGGCTTTAGTAGCCGAACCTACATCAAATACTAGTGATGCATTCTCTAAAAACTGCTTTTTCCAATCAATGAGACTTTTTGGTGTAATCTCATATTTACTGGCAATCTGTGCTACAGTCTCTTCGCCACCTAGTAATTCTAAGACAACTCTAGTTTTAAATTCTGCACTATAGCTTTTTCTTTTTCTACTCATTTTTTCCTCTCCTAAATCTTTAGAAAATTCTACCATTTAGGAAGATAAACCTTTCAATTTATTGTCTTGAATTTTAGTGGCAGTATATACCTTGGAAGAGAAGGCAAAGATGCTAAGGGAATCGATGCAAAATCTTTCCCAAGGAGCCAATGAGCAAGCCGCCAGCCTCCAAGAGAGCGCTTCGGCAATCGAGGAGATGAGTAGCTCTATGCACAATGTGAGCGATCGCGCCTCTGAAGTGATCAAACAATCTGAAGATATTAAGAATGTCATCACTATCATCCGCGATATCGCTGACCAGACGAATCTTCTTGCGCTCAATGCCGCGATTGAGGCCGCTAGAGCGGGAGAGCATGGAAGAGGATTTGCTGTGGTGGCTGATGAGGTGAGAAAGCTCGCTGAGCGCACCCAAAAGAGCCTTGGTGAAATTGAGGCCAACACTAATGTTTTGGTGCAATCCATCAATGAGATGAGCGAAAGCATCAAAGAACAAGCTCAGGGAATCTCCCAAATCAACGAGGCAATCGCCCAGCTAGATACGCTCACCCAACAAAATGCCACCGTGGCCGATCGAACCGATGGAATTGCCCAGGAGGTGAGCCAGACTGCCGATGATCTCCTGGGAATCGTCTCCAAAAGCCGCTTCATTCCCTAAATCTTTCCTCTCCAAGCCTTCGGGCTTGGACTGCCTCTTTTTTAATCAAATCGTTTAGCCTTTTTGTCGCTTAAACTTTGTATAGTTGCCTTGCCATTTTGAATCTCTTCCCGCCCTCTACACAGATAAAAGGGGTGAAAATGGAACAATACGAGCAGTTTTCTCGCTTCATGCCAGCGATTCTTGGCTATCGAGATCAGTTTATCTCTCTCAATTCCCAACTCAAAAAAACCACCCTTACTGGCAAGATCAGCTCGCTAGAGACAGCGGAAAATCTCTTCGCCTATATGGAGACAACTCAACAGAAATTCTCCGAGCTCCAAAGACGGCTTTTGGATGCTTTAGTGGAGCAAAATCTTCATCGAGTCTCCGATCTCTTGGGAAACACAGCTCAGGTGAGTATTGACATTCTTGTGCGAAATCTTTTCGAGCGGACTGCGGATGTGGGGTTTTTGGCGATGGATGAGGATATCATCGATTTCCTGTTGCGCCCTGATACACAAGCAGAGCAGCGTGCGAGTTTGGAGCACCGACTCTTTGAATATGCGCAAAAGTACACCGTCTATCAAGAGATTCTTGTTTTGGACGCGGAGCTATTTTGTGTAGCGCATCTAGACGCAAATAATAAACCCATCTCCAAAACCTCTTCTTTTGGGGCTAGGGTGCTTGATTCTAAAGAGGCGTTTGAGGAGTTTTTTGGAGTCGATTCTCTTTATGGTGAAGGAGAATCAGCTCTTTTTTATGGCTCTCCTATTCGCCAAGAAGGGAGAGTGATCGGTGCGCTGGTGTTGGTGTTTGATTTTGCGGGGGAGATGAAACGAATCTATAACAAACTGCAAGAGGGCTCTTTGGGGGTGAACTACGCTCTTTTGGATGAGAGGGGTCGTATCATCTCTTCGCTCAACGAATCGCTACTGCCTGTGGGATCAAATGCTCCTTGCTCTTTGAGCGAAAAGTTAGGGACTATCACGCTCAAAAACAGGGAATATTTCATTCTCTGTGCCAAAAGCCGAGGATACCAAGGGTATGGAGGGCCAAAGGATTGGTGTGCGCTGAGTCTTTGGAGGGTGGATGAGCTACGCCGTTTAGAGTTTCGTCGAAGTGTGGAGGCGAAACTTGAGGAAGATATTGAGGATTCTCCTTTGGTGGGGGCTTCGCTCGCCTCTATTATTAACGAGGCGCAAGAGATTTATGAGGATTTGAATGATGTGGTGATCAACGGAGAGATTATCGCTTCCAAAACCCACAGCTACGCGCTTAATGCGATTCTTGATCGAATCAGGGCGATTAGTCACCACATTAACGCGCTATGCATTCACTCCATCACCGAATTGCTTGAATCCATCGAGAGTGCTTCGCACGAAAATCTCCGATTCTACTCAGGCTTGGCGATGGATATTTTGGATCGCAATCTCTATGAGCGCGCTAATGATTGCCGATGGTGGGCTCTGCATACGCACTTTCGTCACACGCTCGCCAAGGAATCGCCCACAGCAGAGGAGATTGAGCGTTTTGGTGAAATATTGTGCGCAATTCACTCACTCTATACGGTCTACTACAATCTTTTTGTTTTTGACGCCTCAGGCAAGATTCTCGCCTCTTCACATCCAAATGAGCAGGACAAGATCGGCAAATTCCTCCCTCGTGAGACGCTCAAGGCGGTGCTGGCTTGTAAAAATCCCCAAGAGTATCATCTCTCCTCTTTTGAGTCTTCGCCTTTTTATAGAGAAGAGCCGACCTTTGTCTATTATGGAGCGATCTTTCCTCTCTTAGGAGGCAAGCCTGTAGGGGGAATTGGAATCGTCTTTGATTCTACGCCGCAGTTTCACGCGATGCTTGAAGATTCGCTCCCTAGAGACGAGAAGGGAGAGGCAATAGAGGGAGTGTTTGGGTGCTTTGTGGATCAAGCAGGCAAAATTATTGCCAAGACGCAAGGGGGCGAGGTTCCTCCTTTGGAGGGGGTGTTTGAGGCGATCAAGGGAGAGGGGCGGGCTGAGAAGATTCTTTACCCTGATGGGGGTGAGCAGTTATTTGGAATCAGGCGTTCTGGCGGCTATCGAGAGTATAAAAGCGGGCTTTATGCGGCGATGTTTAGGAAGGTCTAGTTTGCCTTGGTATTTGAGGGAATTTGTGCTACGCTTTATGAATGGATAGTTTAAGAACAAAGGAGAGATAGATGGTACACGAAGGAGCCAAAGAGGCAGCAGAGAGACTCCCAGAAGAGGTGGTGGATTACCATCGAATTATCCAAAGCACGATTGAGGAGCTAGAGGCGGTTGATCTCTATAATCAGCGAGCTGCGGCGACCAAAGATCCTGCGGTTCGAGCGATCATGGAGCACAATCGCGATGAAGAGATTGAGCACGCTGTCATGGGGCTAGAGTGGCTTAGGCGTCACAGCCCTGTATGGGATGAGACGATGCGAGCCCTGCTTTTCAAAGAGGGAGAGATTATCAGTCACGAACAGGCCTTCACGGGCAAGACGGGCGAGGTAGCCTCAGCTTTGGGATCAAATGGGCTCAATATTGGAAGTTTAAAGAAAGGAAAATAGTCATGGATATTCTACGAAGAGAAAACGCACAATTCCCCGCCTCCATCTGGAGCGCTATCGAAAAAGAGGCAGGTTTGGTTTTTGGCAAGCACCTCACGGGTCGTAAAGTGGTCGATTTCAAAGGGGGGTTGGGAATCGGCTTTAGCTCCTTGCCCACGGGTCGAGTGATCTCCTCCAAGGAGAAATTAGGCGAGGCGAGTGTGGGAGTGAGAATGAACACACCTGTGATTGAGCTAAAGATTCCTTTCTCCTTCCCTGAGAGCGAAGTGGAGGCGATTTTGCGAGAGGCAAACGCTTTTGACATCTCCAGCATTGAAAAGGCCGCCAAGAAGGTGTGTGTCGCTGAGAATGAACTGGTCTTTTACGGTCTTAAAAAAGAGGGCATCGAAGGTCTCATCCCCTCCATCCCCCATAAGCCCATCAAAGCCAAGGGCGATGAGATACTCCCCGCGGTGGCTGAGGGAATCAAGGAGCTTGTCAACTCCGAGATTGAAGGTCCCTATGCACTTCTTATTCAGCCGCAATATTTTGGCAAGCTCTTTGGGGTGGCGGGCAACTCTGGCTATCCTCTCACGCTCAAGCTCGCTGAGCTTCTTCAGGGCAACAATATTATCGTCGCTCCCGCACTCAAGAGCGGAGCGCTTCTTGTGAGCCTTCGAGGGGGAGATTATGAGCTCTACAGCGGGATGGATATTGGCGTGGGCTATAGCGAGAAAAAATCAACCAACCACGAGCTATTCTTCTTTGAGACGCTCACCTTCCGTATCAACACCCCCGAAGCGTCTATCGCGATCGAGTGGTAAACCGTCCTCTTCCTTGATTCTTCTCCTGAGGATTTTTGAGAATCCTTGGGGGGGGAATCGGACTCTTTTCTAACCTCTCTTAATGTAGAATCATTCTCATGAAACCACCCATCAAAATAGACTATCGCGCCTCTATCGACATCACCAAGAAGATCACTCACCCCTTCTCACGAGAGGTCTATATGGGCAAAATGAAAGAGGAGTTGGGTGAGGGATCGGGGATATGGTATGACATGGGGCATGGTATCGCTTTGGCGGTGAGGGAGTTTGTCCCGCGCCAAGAGATGGTGATTTTTGAGCAGAGCGATGTGGCGGGTGCGGTTTTTATCTTTAACCTAGGCTCGGATTTGCGCTTTGTTTTTAAGGATCAAAAGGAGCATCTCCTCAAAAAGAATCGATTCTTGGTGGGGCTAGCCTCGACTCAATTTTATGTAGAGACTCCATTCTCATCGGGGCAGGTTTGGTCTACGCTCACCACTGCGATGAAGCAAGAGCTTTTTTTGGAGCTCGCTACACCAATCAAAAATATCCAAGAGCATCTCAAAGAGGCCTCCAAGCATAGTTACTCCATTTTTCAGGATCGAAGCATTGACCCCAAGCAGCTTGAACTGTTGCGCTATCTCCAAAAGAGAGATTCTTATGAAGAGACCCTTGAGAGCATCCACCTCGAATCAAAAGCCACTGAGCTCATCCACTACACCATCGAGCGAATGGCAAGGGCGCTTGATGATTCTTCATTGAGTGCTTTGGAGGAGGGGTGGCTCTCCTCTTTGGAGCGAGCAAGAGAGATTATCCTCCAAGACTATCACAACCCTCATCTCTCCATCAAAGAGATCGCCTATCGCTCAGCGATCAATGAGTGCTACCTCAAGAGAGACTTCAAAAAGCACTACGGAATGACCATTTTAGAGATGATTCAAAAGCGTCGCTTGGAGGTTGCTAAGGAGTTGCTTCATGAGCGCCTCACGCTCAAAGAGGTTGCCCAAGAGGTCGGATATAGGCATGTGGGGCACTTCAGCAAACTCTTCTCCGAGCGCTTTGGAATCACCCCAAGTGACTATAAAAAAGAGCTCCGAAATTTCTAGAATTTTTCCCATTAGCGCACAAATCTTTTCCTTTTGGTGACTCTATTAATATTGATAATGGAAATCATAAATGATAACATCGCCAAAACTTTTATGGAGGATGTCTATGGAAAAAGGAAAATGGTTCTCTAAGCTCTCTCCCTCTCTCTGCGCGCTGCTTCTTGCTGGTGGGGTGTCAGCGCTCGCTCAAGAGGAGGCGGATAAGCTCAACAATGTTCTAATCTCAGAAGAGATTCCGACCAACTACGCGAGCAAAGAGAAGTCTGCAATTATGAGAAGCAATATCAAGCCTGATGAGAGCGCGAAGTCGGTTCAGATTTTCAACGAGACCTATATGCAGGATACTCAAGCGCAGACCATCAACGATGTGATCAAAATGTCCTCGAATACAACCTATTTGGGAGATAACAACGGCAGAGAGAGCCTCTTTGCGATCCGAGGCTTTTCAGGAGTCCCTATCTTGCGCGATGGATTGAGTCTCACCAATGCTGCGCCCTTTCCTGAGGTGTTTAACCTCGAATCTATAGAGGTGCTAAAAGGGCCCGATTCTTTGCAGTATGGCCAGTCAAGCCCCGGAGGGATTGTCAATCTCGTCGTCAAAAAACCCCTCTATGAGACCTATGCCCAGATTGAGCTAGAGACTACTTCTAACACCTCCTATAGTCCCAAAGTCGATCTAGGGGGTGCGCTCAATGATTCCAAAACTTTGCGATATAGACTCGTGGCACTCGCTCGACATGATGAAGGATTTCGAGATAGTCATGTCAATTCTGATAGGGTCTTTATTGCGCCAACTCTTGCCTATGACATTAGCGATGACCACACGTTCACGCTCGTGAGCGAATATCTGGACGAGCGAACCCCCTCCTCTTTTGAAAGCTATGTCAATAGCAAGGGAGAGCTAGTCGCTGATATCAAGACGATCATGTCGCATCCTGATGAGAAGTTTGACAAAACACAAAAAATCATCGGTTTTGATTTAGATAGCCGCTTTGGCACATGGAAGTCGAATCTCAAATATCGATATGTGGACTATCTAAGAGATAACTACAATGTCCACATCCCCTACGCCTATGTAGAAGCGACCAATCAAGTGAGGCGATTCTTTGCAACGCAGAAATATGACTTCACCGAGCACGCGCTGCAATACACGCTCAATAAAGAGCTGGAGATTTTCAATCTCAAAAACAAAATCACGATGGGCGCTGACTTTGGCCGTGCCTCTACGACTTTCACGGGATGGATGGATATGGGCACAATCTATGCGCTCAACCTCTCCAATCTCAAATATGAAGCCCTCACCGATCTCTCTGACCATCCAAGCGCGGTGACCTATGGAAACACAGGAGAGAAGATCACCACCACCAAGAAAGGAATCTTTGCGCAGGACAATCTCTATCTTTCAGAGAATCTCATCCTCAGCACAGGGGTGAGATACTCCACGGTCAAATCTGACACAAGCGATAAGAGTAGCGCTTGGACGCCTCAAATTGGGCTAGTCTATAAGCTCACGCCCGAAACCTCTCTCTACGCGAACTACTCCGAATCGTTCACGCCTCAAAGCGCCACGGATATCAACGGAAAGATTCTCGACCCTGAGGAGGGAGAGGGGGTGGAGCTTGGGATTAAGCAAAAGCTTTTTGGTGACAGGCTAGCGCTCACCGCTGCGGTTTTTAAAATCGAAAAGGTCAATGTCGCGATGCCCGATCCCATCAATCCCCTCAAATCAGTGGCTAGTGGCAAACAGGAGAGCAAAGGGTTTGAGTTTGATGTGAGTGGTGATATCACTTCAGATTGGTCTATGGCGGCCTCCTATGGCTACACTTCAACAGAAGACAAAGCAACCAATCAAGGCAAAGAGCTCTCAGGGATTCCTAAACACACGGCGAATCTCTTCACCACGCACTATCTTACGGCGTTTGGATTGCCGCATTTTTATGTCGGGGGTGGCGTGCGATATCTTGGCGAGCGATACGCCAATAGCACCAACACGATCAAGCTCGATTCAAGCCTCATCTATAGTGCGATGGTCGGATACAGAAAAGGAAACTGGAGGGGCGCTTTGAGTGTGCAGAATATCACCGATGAGGTCTATGTCGAGAGTGCGAGCAACTCAAGGGTGAGCGTGGGCACACCAAGAACAGTCGTGGCGACTCTGGGGTATCTCTTTTAATATCCCGCCAACAGAGCCACTCCTAAAAAACGCCCAATACGCCTCCTTAGCTTGTTTGTAAGAGCAGGACAGGGAGGCCCAACAAGACAAATCTGCACTCCTTAGCCAAATCAATCCAAAGAGGATGTGCTATTCTTATATTTAATATATTTTAATTTAAAATGAAAAATAAGATAGATAAAACCCTAGAAAATAGGCGATTTTTTGCTAAAAATTTTAAAAAATGCTCATAATAAAAGACCTATAGCAATATATTAAAAGTATAATTTGACTTACAAATGAAAGTGTATTAACATAAATTTGATAGCGTTAATTACTTTATTAATTTTAAGTATTTAATGCGATCTATTTATTTTAAGGATGGGTTTATGTCTAGATTCTTTTCTAAAATAACATCGGTTGTGTTATTAAGCCTGCTTCTTGTATTGGGTGTGCAAGCCGCCACGATTGAAGTGATCAGTTCGGGCGCATTCTATGCTACGATGGAGGAATTGAAGCCTCTTTTTGAGAAAAAAACAGGGCACGAAGTCCACCTTCAGTCTGGCTCCTCAATGGGTGCGTCTGAAACTTCTATACCCAATCGCTTAAAGCGTGGAGAAACATTTGATCTTATCATTTTAGCGAGTGGCCAGCTTGAAAAGATGATTGCCGATGGATATGCGACTAAGGGTAGCAGGGTTGATCTTGTCCACTCTTCAATTGGCATGATGGTTCGCAAGGGTGAACCAAAACCAGATATTAGCACGCAAGCAGCTTTTGATAAAGCTTTAAAAGATGCAAAATCAATTGGGTACTCTGCGAGTGCCAGCGGCACACATCTTGCTGAAAAAGTATTTCCAGGCTTTGGTGAGAGCGTCACTAGCAAAACAAAGCTGATTGTGGGGGATCGTGTTGCAACTTGGGTTGGGCGTGGTGATTTGGAAATAGGTTTTCAGCAAGTAAGCGAAATTACACCTTTTACAGGGGAAAAGGGTAGCGTTGATCTCGTGGGACCCATTCCTGCTCCCTATCAAAAAGTGACTATTTTTTCTGTCGGGGTTGCTAATGGTAGCAAGGAGCCACAAGCAGCTCGTGAGCTTGTAGAATTTCTCACTTCAAAGGAGAATTACTCTCGTTTGATGGAGCAAGGATTAGTTCCCGCTGCGATGGCTGTAGAAACAGCAAAATAAGCCCTGTTTTGATGCTGCATAAGCCCGATTCGATACTGGATTGGGCTTAAAAAGTTAGGTGTTTTATAGGTGTATGAAATTAATAAAAATAGGATGGAGCACGGCTAAATAACGCGGAAGAAAAAAGAGAAGATGAGTGGTGGAGTGTAGGGGGATCGAACCCCTGACCTCGACGCTGCCAGCGTCGCGCTCTCCCAGCTGAGCTAACACCCCAAAAACCGCCAAAGCGATTAAAGAGGCGTAATTCTACAAGAGAGAAGCTTAAAAATTCTTAGATTTTTCCTTGTTTTTTGAGGTAGATCCAGCCGATTCCTCCGAGCATGACTAAAAGAGCCGCCATGATAAGGTGGAGTGATTCTTGAATTAGGGCTTCATTTTGTCCAATAAAGTAGCCAAGAAGCGTGAGGATGATCACCCATATCCCCGCCCCAAGCCCTGTAAAAAAGAGAAAAATGGGCAGATTCATCCTCGCCAATCCCGCAGGAAGAGAGATGTATTGACGCACCACGGGGATGAGGCGACCGCTAAAGGTGGAGATATGACCATGCTTGTGGAAAAACTCCTCCATCTTTCTCATCTTGACCTCATCGAACATCACATAGCGACCATATTTGAGGAGGGTTTTGCGTCCTAGAGTGAGGGCAAGATAATAGTTGAGTAGCGCTCCAGCAAGGCTTCCAGCGATTCCCCAAAGAATCGCTAGCACGATATTCATCTCTCCTTGGTGGGCTAGATACCCCGCAGGAATCATCACCACCTCGCTAGGAAAAGGGAAAAAGCTGCTCTCTAGGAGCATCATGATGAAGATTCCCACATAGCCAAGCGATGAGACACCTTCCACGATAAAATCGATAATAGAGTGCAAAGAAAACCCTTTTTAAATGGAATTATAACAGAGCGTTCTGCTATAATTCAAACCAAAAAGAGGATGCGATGGCCAAGAAGTGTCCGCCTTGTGATTGCAAAAAAGGTCTCCCCCTTTGGCTTGGGACTTTTGGCGACCTCATGAGCTTGCTCCTCACTTTTTTTATCCTGCTCCTCTCCATGGCCACCTTCGAGAAGCAGAAGATTGAGCAGGCGATTGGCTCGATTCAAGGGGCGCTTGGAGTGCTGGAGAAGGGACAAATGACCGAGATCATGCCGCCTAAGAGGATTCAAGCCCTTCCCATCCAGCAAAATGTCGACACTCCCGAGGCAATCAACGCCTTTGCAAGTATGATCACTGAATATAGCGAAATGACAAAAATATCGGATGGCCCCGCGGTCAAGATGGAGGAGGCGGAAGATGGATTCATCCTTAGCATCCCTAGCGAGCTTCTTTTTGAGAGTGGGAGCGCGACCATCACCAATAAAGAGGGGATTTTATTTCTCAAACGCACGGCGCTAGAGATCAACAAACTCTCCAATGACATGCACATCAAAGTGATCGGACACACCGATAATGACCGCCTAAGACCCACCGCCACTTACAAGGATAACTGGGAGCTCTCTATCGCTAGGGGAGTGAATGTCGCCAAGATGCTTCTAGAGGAGCGTGTCAATCCCGCTCGAATCTCTGCAGGAGGCAATGGAGAGTTTGACCCAGTCGCCTCTAATGCGACGCCTGAGGGCAAGGCAAAGAATCGTCGTGTTGATCTCTACTTCTTTTCGGTTTCCAAAAACGAGGAGGAGATTAAGAAATCTCAAAAAAATTCAAACTAGGAGGCATACGACTGATGAAATCGCTCTTTGAAGGGGCCGTCAAGTTTAGGGAAGAGGATTTTAAAGAGCACAAAGAGTTGTTTGAACGCCTAGGCCAAAAGCAAGAGCCCCATACGCTATTTGTTGGATGTGCTGATTCTAGGGTCGTCCCTAATCTCATCACCAACACTCTCCCCGGAGAGCTTTTCGTCGTGCGAAATATCGCCAATGTCGTGCCCCCCTATCGAGAGGCGGAAGAGTTTTTGGCGACGACTTCAGCGGTGGAGTATGCGCTCAATGTCCTCAATGTGCGCAATGTGATCATCTGTGGACACTCCAATTGCGGGGGATGCTCAGCCCTCTATCTTGAGGAGAGCAGTTTCAAAAAGACGCCTCATGTGAAAAAATGGCTAGAGCTCCTAGAGCCCACAAGGAAGAAGGTGCTCTCTCTAGAGCCAGACACCATCGCCAAGCGTTCTTGGATGACCGAACAGATCAATATCGAAAAGCAGCTGGAGAATCTCTTCACCTACCCAGGGGTTAAGGAGCGATTTCTCAAAGGCGAGCTTGGGGTCTTTGGCTGGTATTACATCATCGAGACGGGAGAAGTATTTAGCTATGATTTCGACAAACATCAGTTTGTGCTGGTGGAAGAATCGCCAAAAATAGAACAGGAGAGATAGATGATTCTAATTGCAGGCCCTTGTGTCATTGAGAGCCAAGAGATGTTGCGCAAGATCGCCTCAGAGCTTCAGCCTTTGAGTGAAGACGCACGTATCGACTTTTATTTCAAGGCGAGCTTTGATAAGGCCAACCGCACGAGCCTAGAGAGCTATCGCGGACCGGGATTAGAGAAGGGCTTGGAGATGCTAGGGAGAATCAAAGAGGAGTTTGGCTACAAGCTTCTTACGGATATTCACGAGACTCAGCAGGTTGCAAAGGCGGCGCAAGTGGTCGATATTTTGCAGATTCCCGCCTTTTTATGCCGCCAAACTGATCTGATTGTCGAGGCGGCCAAGAGCCAGAGCATCGTCAATATCAAGAAGGGGCAATTCATGAATCCCGCCGATATGAGCCACTCCGTACTCAAGGCCATCAAGACCAGAGGAGGGAGTGAGGCGAGCTATGAAGAGGCAAAGCGTCTGGGGATTTGGCTCACTGAGCGGGGCAGTAGCTTTGGCTATGGGAATCTCGTCGTGGATATGCGCTCGCTCATGATCATGCGCCAGTTTGCTCCTGTGATCTTTGATGCCACACACGCAGTGCAGATGCCAGGAGCCGCAGGGGGCAAAAGCGGGGGCGATTCTCGTTTTGTGGCGCCACTCTCTCGTGCTGCGGCTGCGGTGGGGGTCGATGGATTCTTCACAGAGACTCATGTCTCACCCAAAGAGGCGCTCAGTGATGGGCCCAATATGATCACCCCTCAAGCGCTCAAAGTTCTCGTCCATCAACTGCTCGCGCTGAGCGAAATTTAAACCACGCCAAGGAGTTTTTATGAATGTCATTGAAGGAAAATTAAACCTCACAGGAAATGAGCGAGTCGCCGTGATCGCTAGCCGTTTTAACCATCTCATCACCGATCGCTTGGTCGAGGGAGCACGAGACTCTTTTGTGCGCCATGGCGGCAAAGATGAGCATCTAGATTTGATCTTGGTTCCAGGAGCGTTTGAGCTTCCTTTTGCCCTAGAGAAGGTGCTAGCACAGGGGGATTATGATGGTGTGTGCTGCCTTGGAGCGATTATTCGTGGATCCACTCCTCATTTTGACTATGTGAGCGCGGAGGCGACCAAGGGGATTGCCAATGTCACACTCAAATATGGTGCAGCGGTCACCTTTGGTGTACTCACAACTGATAATATTGAGCAAGCGATCGAGCGAGCAGGAACAAAAGTCGGAAATAAAGGCTTTGAAGCGATGACAGGTTTGATTGAGATGATGAATCTTTATAAGAATATTGGAGCCTAGATGGCGACTCGCGCACAGGCCAGAGAGGCCGTTGTTTCACTGCTTTATGCTTATGACATGGGTAACACCGAGATTCGGAAGTTTGCCATAGAGCTTTTAGAGGAGAAGAGAATCAAGAATCGTCAGCAGGAGTTTGCTCTAGAGCTCTTTGATGGCACGATTGCCCATCTTGGCGAGATTGACGAAGAGATCAAAAAGCATCTCAAGGAGTGGGATTTTTCTCGAATTGGAGATATGGAGCGGGCGATTCTTCGTCTTGGAACCTTTGAGATCGTCTATTCGGGCGTGGATAGGGCGGTCATTATCAATGAAGCGGTGGAGCTCTCTAAAACCTTTGGCAATGACAACTCACCTCGATTCGTCAATGGTGTGCTTGACGCCCTGCGCCCCGACCTAAAAAAAGGATAAACCATGCAGCTCTGCATCGCGCTTGACCTTCCTAGCCAAGAGGAGAATCTAAAGCTCTTGGAATCTCTTGTGGGGCTTCCTGTGTGGATCAAGGTGGGTTTGAGGAGTTATATTCGCGATGGAAAGGAGTTTTTAGGGAGAATCAGGCAGATTGATCCTCGCTTTGAACTCTTTCTTGACTTGAAGCTCCATGATATTCCTAACACCATGGGGGATGCAGCTGAAGAAATCGCCTCTTTGGGGGTGGGCATGTTCACACTCCATGCTAGCAGCGGAGGCGAGGCGATGAGAGAGGTGGCGGCTCGTTTGGCGCGATTCCCTAGGCGTCCCTTGGCTTTTGCGGTGACGGCGCTCACGAGTTTTGGCGAGGAAGGGTTTAGGGAGATTTATAACGCCTCTTTGGAGAGCAAAGCGTTGGATATGGCGATGTTGGCGGCTCAAAATGGAATGGATGGTGTGGTCTGTTCAGTTTTTGAAAGTCAGAGAATCAAATCCTATGTCGCCCAGGATTTTCTAACCCTCACTCCGGGAATCCGCCCCTTTGGAGAGCCAAGTGGCGATCAGAAGCGTGTGGCGGATCTCCATGAGGCTAAAAGCGCCTCCAGCGATTTTATTGTCGTGGGACGACCCGTCTACAAGCATCCTCGCCCTAGAGAGGCGGTAGAGAAGATTCTAGAGGGAATCGCCTAGAGGCGCGAGAACCAAAAGGGGAGATTTTTCTGCTCTTTAGCAATCGTGCTACTCTCTCCATGCCCCGGGAAGAGAGGTTTGTCATAGGTGAGTGCACCAAAGCGCTCTAAACTCTCTCTCATGAGCTCGCTAGAGGAGTAGGGGAAGTCGCTGCGACCGATACTGCTTTTGAAGATGAAATCCCCGCTGAACATCCACTCTCCAATCTCAATCGTGCTGCATCCGGGCGTATGTCCGGGAAAGTGGCGATAGAGCACCTTGATTCCTCCAAATTCCAACTCCACGCACTCGCCCTCCACCAAAAGATCAGGAATCGAAGGGGTTAGTCCTGTGCCAAAGCAGTCAGAGGCGAGCATGAAGGCGTCCTCTTTGGGAATCACCAAGGGAGTGTTGGGAAGCTGCTCTTTGAGGGCGTGGTTGCTCCAGACATGGTCGAAGTGGCCATGAGTGTTGAGAATCGCCAAGGGATTGGAGCAGTTCTCTAGCACCCACTCTAGGGCTCCTTTGCCTGGATCAATGATGATTTCGCCTTCGGGAGCTTGGATGAGATAGCAATGGGTGGCGTATTCGCCAAAGGGATGAGAGAGGAGTTTCATGATGCTAAAAGCCTTATTAAGGGTGGTTTTGTCTTCCCAATCATAGGCAACTTTGGATAAAATCATGCTAACAAGCTAGACTCAACCCAAAGGGAATGGATGCGGCCGCACGAGAGATTTCATGATTTTTTGGATGATTTTAGGAATCCCTACTCTAGGGATCGAGACCGAATCATCCACTGCTCCTCTTTTCGGAGGCTAGAATATAAGACGCAAGTCTTTTTGAACAGCTCAGGCGACTACTTCCGCACGCGCCTCACTCACTCTATTGAGGTGAGCCAAATCGCTCGGAGTATCGCCTCTCATCTAGGGCTCAATGAGACGCTCGCTGAGGCGATCGCGCTCTCCCACGATTTGGGGCACACCCCTTTTGGGCACGCAGGAGGTGATGAGCTGGATCGACTCCTCAAAAAACATGGCTTTGAGGCGGGCTTTGATCACAATTTCCAATCCTTTCGCGTGGTGAGCAAGCTAGAGAAGCGCTACCCAAACTTTGAGGGGCTCAATCTCACTTTTGCCACCCTGGAGGGAATCCTCAAGCACTCCTACCCCTACCAAAAATCTTTTTTGGATGCGGCGATGAATGAGATTTTTGCGCTGGATTATCACCCCAGTCTAGAGGCGATTGTGGTGGATCATGCCGATGAGATTGCCTATGTGAGCCATGATATTGATGATGGAATCAAGTATGGGCTTATCAGGCTTGAAGATTTGGAGGAGAGCGAGCTTGTGGGCGAGATGATTGATAAGGCGGAGCAAGAGGGGGTGAAGAGGAGTGAGAAGGTGTTTCGCTATCGCTTTGTCTCCAACCTCATCAATCATCTCGTCTATGGCTTTTTAGAGGGAAGCCAAGAGGCGAGGCTCCACCAAGGAGAGGTGAGGAGCGCGATGATTCCAAGTGGCGAGAGACTACCGCTAGGATTCTCGCCTGAAATGGGGCGAAAACTCAAAAAACTCAAAAAACTCCTCTTCACCAAGCTCTATCGCCATGAGCAGGTGAATCGGAAGATGTTCTTTGGCAGGGGATGCATTAGGGCTCTTTTTGAGGATTTTATGAATGAAAAAAATCTTCTCCCCAAGGAGCTTCAAGAGCGAATCAATCAAGGGGGCAAAGCGCATCGCGTGGTGGCGGATTATATTGCTAGCATGAGCGACCGTTACGCTATGAATCTCTATAAAGAGCTGCATATTGGCTAAAATCTTCTTCTGGATAGGAATCTGGCTAAGCCTTGCAAGCGCTCAAGGCGATTCTTATATGACACATGAGGTGAGCCTCGCCACACCCTATCTTCATGAGGGGATTGATTACACCGCTCGTTTTTACACCAAAGAGCAGGGAAGCTTGGAGGCGTTGGAGTTTAAAAAGCCTCTTTTTGAAGGCTTCAGGGTGGAGGAGCGAGGGATAAAGGAGGGAATCAAGGAGGGAAGCTACACGCGCTACGAGCTCCTCTATCGTCTCTACCCTCTTCAAATCGGGGAGCTGGAGATTCCCTCTCCTGTGGTGGCAGTGTTGAAACGCTCCTTGGAGAGCAATGCCTTTTTGCTCACCCAGACGCAATCCCAAAGGATAGAGTATCAAGCCAAACCTCTAAGAATCAGCGTCAAGCCTCTGCCTCCAGAGGCTCAAGGAATTACATTGGTGGGGGAGAGCACGATCGAGGTGAGAAGCGAGCGTGAGGCGTTTGCACCCTCTACTCCGGTGGGACTTTGGGTGAAGATTCGCTCTCAAGGATTCCTAGAGGCTCTGCCCGAGCCGCTCTTCTCTCTCCCCCATGCGACGCTTTACACCAAAGAGAGCTCTTATGCGCTTGGGGTGGATGAAGAGGGAAATGCGGTGCGAGAGTTTCACGCTCATTTGGAGGTCGTGGCCAAAGAGGCGGTGGTGATTCCCCCTCTGGTGATCCACTTCTTTGACCCCAAGGAGGCGCGATTGAGGGAGGCGAGAAGTGAGACCATCGAGCTTCAGCTTCAGCCCAAAGAGGGTGTCTCTCAAGAGGAGCCAAGAGCTAGTGCCTCTAAGCCTCTTGAGCGAGCCTCTTTGGCGTGGGGAGAGGGGATGCTCTTTTTTGGGATGGGGATGGTTTGGGGAGGATTCTTGCTCTTTTTTCTTCTTCGTTCAGTGCGTCACACCTCTTCCTCAAAGCGTTCTCCCTCCTCTTTGCGAGAATTTAGAGATGCAAAGGAGCTTTTGGGAATGATGTTGTCTTCTAAAGAGAAATCCACTCGTCTCAAAGAGGCGATAGAATGGCTAGAAGAGAGGCTCTATGGTCCTTTGAAGCGACCCTTGAGCCAGCAAGAGATTCGAAGCTATCTTAAAGAGAAAGGAATTTTATGAAAACCTCCTTGTTGGCTTGGCTGATTCTACCCCTTGCATTGATGGCACAAGGGCGCTCTTTTTACGCCAAGGTCGAGCCTTATGAGACTTATGAGATCAAAGCAGCCACTTCAGGGCTTGTTGTGAGTGTGCAAAAGAGTCTAGAAGGGAAGCTTGTTTCTCAAAGAGAAACGGTGATAAAATTAGATGATGCTTTGGAAAAAAGCCTATTGGCACTGGATAAAAAGAGTCTTCAGACGACCAGAGAGAGGGCGGAGGCGCTTCTAGCGGCCGCCAAGATCAAAGAAGAGAATTTCAAAGATATTCAATCGCTCAAAACCAAATCAAAATTTCAGAAAGACACCGAAGAGGTGAATGCCATCAGTGCGAAGATTAGCTATCTTCAGGCGCTAGAGCAGATATACTCTTTAGAGAGCCAGATCGCTCAAAGGGTGGATGTGATCCAAAAAAAGAGCCTAGAGGCGCACAATCGCTATGTCTATAAGATTCGCGTGAGTGAGGGTGACTATGTCAATGCAGGAACAGCCCTCATGGATCTCATGGATATTTCGCAGGCGAAGGTGGTCTTTTTTGTCTCAGAGGAGGAGGCCAAAAGCCTTCCTTCTAAGGTGCTCTATGTGGACGGAAAAAAGGGCGAGGCAAAGATTGAGAAGCTCTATCGGGTTGCTGATAGCGAACATGTCTCTGAGTATAGAGTCGAGGCGGTTTTGCCCTCGGCGAAATTTTTTTCCAAACTCGTGAAAATTGAACTAAAGGATGAATGAGATGATGGGCGAAGCCTTGGATAAGGAGTATGTTCTCCACTCTTATGGACGCAATTATGTCCAATTCACCCAAGGGAAAAATGCAACCCTTTGGGACAGCGAAGGAAAAGATTATATTGACTTTGCCTCGGGGATAGCGGTGTGCAGTGTGGGGCATGGGAATGAGCGACTCGCAGGGGCGATTTGTGACCAAGCCAAAAAGCTCATTCACACCTCCAACCTCTACTATATTGAGCCACAGGCGCGACTGGCTGAGAAGCTGGTGAAGTTGAGCGGCTATGATATGCGTGTCTTTTTTGCTAACTCTGGAGCCGAGGCGAACGAAGGAGCGATCAAGATCGCGCGGAAGTTTGGCGAGAGCCACGAGGGCGAGGTGAAGCGCTATAAAATCATCACACTAGAGAGCTCTTTCCATGGACGCACCATCACAGCACTCAAAGCCACAGGCCAAGAGAAGATGCATCACTATTTTGGCCCCTATCCTGATGGATTTGTCTATGCTAAGAATCTTGACCATGTCTTTAAGCTTGTGGATGAGAAGACCTGCGCAGTGCTTTTGGAGTTGGTGCAGGGCGAGGGGGGAATCGAGCCTCAGGATAGAGAGGGAATCAAAAAGCTAGAGCGATTCCTTAAAGAGCGAGGCGTGCTTCTTATGGTGGATGAGGTGCAGACAGGAATCTATCGAAGCGGCGAGCTCTTTGCTTCTCAGGCGTATGGAATTGTGCCTGATGTGATCACGGTGGCCAAGGGATTAGCAGGCGGTGTGCCCATTGGAGCGGTGATGACCACGCTTAAAGATATTTTTGCTCCAGGGGATCATGGGAGCACCTTTGGGGGGAACTTCCTCTCTACGCGCGCAGGACTTGAGGTGCTCTCTATTCTTGAATCGCTTTATCAAGAGGGGACGCTCCAAAAGAGTATAGATCGCTTTAGCGCTGAGCTTCGAGCCCTTTGTGTAGAGTTTCCCTCTCTCTTTGAGTGCGAGGTGGGACTCGGACTCATGCGAGGAATTCGCGCCAAAAGTGCTGAAATTCAAAAGAGCGTGATTGATGAAGCGTTTAAAAAAAGGGTGTTGGTGCTTCGATCGGGGCGCAATACAGTTCGATTCTTGCCCCCTTTGACGCTAAGTGAAAGAGAGATGCAAGAGGGATTTTCTCGATTGCGCGAAGCCTTAAAGGGAATCTGATGAAAAGAGGGGCGAGGGAGCTCTGCTGGGCACTTCTTTTAAGCGGTGGATTGCACGCCGCCTCTTTGGAGGCAGAGCGCTACTTAAGCCCGCTAAAACTAGAGAGTCTAGAGCTTTTAAAGGAACAGAATGAAGAGGATAGCCAGAAGCTCCTTTGGCAATGGGTGAATCCTCTCAATCTCACCTACAGTGAAAGCCGAAACTACGACTACTCGCCCTCCACTCGCACCAAAAGCTATGCTATTGGAGTGAATCAGCCTATTTTTAAAAGCGGAGCGATCTATCACAGTATTCGCTATGCCAAGAGCTCAAAGAGATATGGAGAGGCAGAGATTAGCCTTAAGGAAAGAGAGCTCATTGTTAAGGCCCTCAATGCGCTTTTCACACTTCAAAAACTAGATCGCGAGATTCAAAAGCAGAAGCTTCTTGTTGAAAACGCCGCGATTGATGTGGAGCGCAAAAAAGAGCAGTTTCAGGCAGGATTTGTAGATAGTGGGACGCTTGATAATGCAATTTTGGATAAGAATCAAGCCGAAATCAGGGCATTGGAGCTAGAAGATAGTCGCCTTGAGGCGTTAAAAAATCTATCGGATGTAAGTGAAATTAGAGATTATCGCACCATCGAACTTCCCCGTTTTTACTGGATCGACAAAGAATCATACCTCGCCCAAAACCTTGAGCTTGAGCGTCTGAGATGGGATGAAGAGCGTCAAGGAGCGAAATACAAAGAGACAGTCGCCTCTTTTTTGCCTCAAATCTCGCTTCAAGCGGACTACTATCATCAGCACAATCAAAATACCCGACTTCTATCGGATGGCTGGAATGATTATAAAACCGCAGGGGTGGTGCTCTCGATTCCCTTTTTTGATTTGACGATGAGTCATCAGGTGCAAAGCGCCAAGATTAACCATCTCAAAGCCTCACTAGAGCGCGCAGATGCAAAGAGGAGTGAGGAGAATCTTTATGAGCGCCAAAAGGCCAAACTGAACATTCTGGGAGAGCGAAAGAGAAACGCTAGCGAGGATTTAAAGCTCTATAATTCTCTTCTTCAAGACAGTATTGATCGCAGTGCGGTGGGTGATCTCACGGAGTATGATGTGAAGACGATGCAAAACTCAAAACGCTCCAGAGAGATGGATATTCAAATCTATGAGCTTGAGGAGCAGATACTCTTTTTGGACCTTTACGCCAAGATTCCGGAGGCCTCTTGAGGCCTTTTGGCGAGGTGATGCAAGAGTGGCTCTATGGGGAGAGCGGGTATTATCGCCACGCCAAAGTAGGTAGGGCGGGAGACTTTTATACCTCTGTCTCGATAGGGCGATACTTTGGAAGCACCATCGGGAATGGATTGGCTCGATTCTTAGAAGAGGGCGAGGCGAGCTTTGTGGAGATTGGCGCCTCCAGGGGGGAGCTAATCAGCGATGCGGCGCTTTTTTTGCGGCGCTTTTTTCCCGAAAAGATTCCTCTTTGTCGCTGGGTGATCATAGAGCCTTTGGAGGAGTTGCGTGCCCTGCAACGCCAGCATTGGGAGGAGAGGATCGGCGGGGCATTGCCCTTGGAGATTTTTCCCTCCTTGGAGGCGTTTAGGTGCTCTAGGGCTTTTTTTGTGGCCAATGAGCTTTTGGATGCTTTTCCGTGCGAGCTCTTTTGGGAGGGGAAGCAAGGATTTGTGAATCCTAGCGGCGAGGTGGTTTTTTTGGAGGCAGAGGAGTGGCTCAAAGAGCGCGCTCTGAAGGCTGGAGTGAGCAAAGGAGAGCTGGCTTTAGGGGTGGAAGAGCTAGTCTCTTCACTCTTTAAGTCTGCCTCTTCGTGGAGTTTTTTGACCTTTGATTATGGGCAGGATTTCCCTAGAAATGACTTCTCGATTCGACTCTATCAGAATCACCAGCCCTTTAACTTCGCCGACTTTAAGGGGGATATTCGACCCTTTTTTGCCCAGAGCGATATCACAAGCGATGTTAATTTTGAAGAGGTTTCGCGATATTTTAAAGAGCAAGGGGCTCAAAGAATCTACTTCAATCGTCAAAATCGAGCGCTTCTAGAGATGGGCTTGGTGGAGGTGGTGGAGAAGTGGAATAGTGAACTAAGCGGCGAAGCCTACGCCAAGGAGATGCTTAGTGTGCGGCCATTGCTTGATCCAAGTCTGCTTGGGGAGCGCTTCAAGTGTGCATGTTTTGCCACAGATGAGAGGCTTTGCTCGAAGCTTTTTTGGGGGCTTTAACCACCTCCAGCTCTCTAAGATCGAGCTCCAAAGTGGCAACCGTCCCTTGAGAATCGATACGGTTTTCAAGCTTGATGGTTCCATTGAGTGCGTCTGCGGCACTCTTGGCGAGGAAAAGTCCAAGGCCTGCGCCACTTTTGTTGCCTGAGCGTTTGAAAGGCGCAAAGATATCGATGCTTCCATCTAGCCCACACCCCTCATCAATCACCTCGATTCTGAGCTTGGTTTTGTAAAAAATTGCGCTTCTAAAAAGGACACTTTTCCCCTCAGGAGTAAATTTGAGCGCATTTTGGAGGAAGTTTTGGATGATCTGCGTCAAAAGCGTGGGCTGGAGATGCACCATCAGCGACTCAGGTTTGAGGTCAAGAATCAAAAATTTCTTCTCTTCTCGCGCCAAAAGCAAAAAATTTTCACCAATATTTCGCAAGAAAGCCATGATATCGAGGTCTTCACTCTTCTCAAATTGAGCCCCCTCTTGACGACCGATGTCAAGCACGCTTTTGATCATGCTGTTCATCTCGTTGATGCTTTGGATGTTGCTTTTGAGAGTTTCAACATATTTTTCAGTTTCACGCGGCTTGATGAGCACCACTTCGCACTTGGTCTTCATCACCGCTAAGGGGGTTTTGAGCTCGTGCGCCACTCCGATAAAGAGCTCCTTTTGGTAGAGCATATAGCGCTGAAGGCGAGCGATGAGGCTATTGAGCGACTGCCCAAGAGGAGTGAACTCCTCAGGAATCTTCTCCATCTCTAGGGGTTTTAGCATATTTTCGTTCATTTTTGCAAGCGTGTTGGAGAGCTCTAGGATGGGCTTGGAGAGGATTTTAGAGAGGGTGAAGGCGTAGATTTGAATGAGAATAAGCCCCCCAAAATTGATGATCATGATGCTATTGAGAATCATGCTAAGAAGCTTGTGAATCCCGCTCACATCCTTGGTGATGGAGACATAACTGTTTTCATGTTTGTCATAGGGATATTGAATTTGAAAATAGCTTTTTTCGCTATCTTTGAACTCTCTAAAAACCACACCGCTCTCGCGTTTGGGGGCTGAAGTGATAAGAATCGTGATCTCTCCCGCTCTCAAGGAGGCGATGCTGTAGGCGTTAATTTGAGTTCCGATGGGATATTTAGTGCCTGAGCTCGTCACATAAGTCGCCTCAGTGATGAGCTCCTCTTTGAGCTCGCCATAGAGCGAGCTCTTGATGTAGGCATAAAGAATAAAAGAGAATACCGCAATAAGCGCGACGGAAGAGAAGGCGAGCTGTTTAGCGTATTCGCCCTTTATACTCCTTTGGGATAGCAAAATCGATAGCCTCGTCTGCGAACGGTTTCAATCGTGGAGATATTGAGGGGTTTATCCATTTTTTGGCGGATTTGGTTGATGGCCACTTCAATGACGTTGGGGGTGACGAGCTCTGGCTCTTCCCAAATTGCGTCAAGGAGTTGCTCTTTGGAAACGATCTGATCGCGATGACGCGCTAGGTGGGTGAGCACTTCAAAAGGCTTGCCCTTAAGCTCAATCTCTTGGCCTTTATAGGTGATCTTCTCTTCGTCAGGGTTGATGATGAGGTCTTCGATTTCGATGAGATTGGTGCCACCGAATCGTAATCTAGCTTCGATTCTTGCAACCAATACATCAAAGTCAAAAGGCTTGGCGATAAAGTCGTCCGCGCCTCCACGCAATGCTTCAATTTCGCTCTCTTTGTCATCGCGCGCTGAGAGAATCACTACGGCCGTGCGAGGAGACTTGCTCTTGACTTGACTAATAATATCTAGCCCGCTACCATCAGGAAGCATCCAGTCAGTCAAGACCAGATCGTAGTTTCGAATGCTGATATAGTATTCGCCATCTTTGAGATTCTCGGCGACATCGGTTTGGTAGTTAAATTCGTTGAGGCCTTCGGCAAGGGTTTTATTGAGGGTGATTTCATCTTCAATGATGAGGATTCGCATACGCTTCCTTTGTGGGGTGTTTTAAGGAGAATTATAGCATATTCTTAGAAATTTTTAAAGAAAGTTTTATCGAAAATTAAAACATTTCTCCTCTTGCTTTTGACACCAAAAATCACTCAAGATTTTTGAGTGCCCCTACGACTCTGCCAATGACCTCGATTCCATCTCGCTCTAAGGTTTGCGTGGGGTAGAGGGAGTTGTCTGAGAGGATATCAACCCCGCCATCAAGACGCTCTTGAAGACGCTTCACAAAGATTCCATGAGGGGTTTGAATGACAAAGATTCCCCCTTTGGAGATTTGTCTTTTTTGGCGATGAATAAAAATGAGATCGCCATCCTCTAGTGTGGGCTCCATGGAATCGCCCGTGACAGCGATCGCCTCGATCTGCTTAATCTCTTTTTCGCCCCCTAAGCGCTCCACCCAAAAAGCATCCAGTTTGATTCTTTCACAAGCTTCGGTGTCATTGAAGGCTCCGCCCCCTGCGGAGGCATGGACTTGTGAAAAATAGCGAATGTAGCAATATTGATTGGTGGTATCAATGAGGCTTTCGGGGGCTTGATTGTAAAAGAGCCAGTTGGCAGAGATTTTTCGCTTAGCACAAAAGGCGAGAATCTCTTCATAGGGAATCTTTTGACGACTCTTCATGCAGGCAAAGCTTTGGGGGTGGATATGAAGTGCTAGGGCTACATCGCGATCCAAGACTTTCTGCCCCTCCTTCTCTTCTGAGAGAATATCTTTGAGCTTTTCAATGATCTCATTTAAATCCATGATTCTTCTCCTCTTGGGGCGAGCAATCTTTCAAATTGTAGTTTTTTATCCTATTACTTGGGGAATAAAATTACAATTTGCAATGTATTCTAGCAAAAAATTGGCAAATCGATAGAATTTTTGAAAAACCTAGGAGGAGCCAATGAAAAAGGTAGAGAAGATTTGGAATTCTTTGGAGAGACGCTTGGCGGAGATGGGGATGAGAATCTTTTGAGAGAGGGGGAGGAGAGGGGGGATTACATCATCCCGCCCATGCCTCCCATCCCACCCATGCCACTCATGTCGGGCATAGCAGGTTTGTCTTCTTTAATCTCACTGATAGTTGCTTCGGTAGTGAGGAGCAAGCTAGAGACTGAGACAGCGTTTTGGAGGGCGATTCTCGCGACTTTGAGGGGGTCAATGATTCCCTCGGCGAACATATCGACATACTCTCCATTGGCGGCGTTGAAGCCAAAGTTTTCATTGCCGTTTTGCTCTACATTGTTTGCAACGACACCTGCGTCAAAACCAGCGTTTTGAGCGATTTGCTTCAAGGGAGCAGAGATGGCGCGTTTGATGATCTCATAGCCGATTTTCTCATCACCGCTTAGCTCTAGTTTCACTTTAGCAGCGGCTCGAATGAGGGCTGCGCCCCCGCCGATAACAATTCCTTCTTCGACAGCTGCTTTGGTTGCAGAGAGGGCGTCATCCACGCGATCTTTTTTCTCTTTCATCTCCACTTCGCTAGCTGCACCCACTTTGATGACTGCGACACCGCCGCTTAGCTTGGCCAATCGCTCTTGGAGTTTCTCTCGGTCATAATCAGAAGTGGTGGCTTCGATTTGGGTTCGGATTTGAGCCACGCGAGCGTTCACTTCATCCTTGGAGCCTTTTCCATCCACGATAGTAGAGTTGTCTTTGTCGATTACCACTCTAGCGGCTTGGCCTAGATCAGCGATAGTTGCGCTCTCAAGGGTTTTGCCAATCTCTTCGCTGATGACGCTTCCACCTGTGAGGGTAGCAATGTCTTTGAGCATCTCTTTTCTTCGATCGCCAAAACCAGGGGCTTTAACCGCGGCCACATTGAGGACGCCTCGAAGTTTGTTGACCACAAGCGTGGTGAGAGCTTCACCTTCAATATCTTCAGCCACGATAAGAAGAGGTCTGCCGCTCTTCATGGTGCCCTCAAGAAGGGGAAGAATATCTTTCATGGAGGTGATTTTCTTGTCTGTGAGCAGGATATAAGGATTTTCTAGGACGGCCTCCATCTTGTCGCTGTTGGTTACAAAATAGGGAGAGAGGTAGCCTCGATCAAACTGCATTCCCTCAACCACATTGAGTTCATCGTTGATTCCTTTGGCCTCTTCAACGGTGATAACACCATCTTTGCCTACTTTTTCCATAGCTTCAGCGATGAGACTACCGATGTTTTCATCAGAGTTGGCGGAGATGGTAGCCACTTGTGCAATCTCTTTTTTGTCATTAACTTTCTTGGAGAGTTTCTTTAGCTCATCAATGATTGCAGCGGTGGCTTTGTCCATTCCTCTTTTGACTTCGATAGGATTCGCGCCCGCGGTGATGTTGCGCAAGCCCTCTTTGAAGATTCCATGAGCCAAAACGGTCGCTGTGGTGGTTCCATCACCTGCGGCGTCTGCGGTTTTGCTTGCTACCTCTTTGACGAGTTGAGCCCCCATGTTGCTGATCGCATCGGCTAGCTCAATCTCTTTGGCAACAGAGACGCCATCTTTGGTGATAGAGGGAGCACCAAAGCTTTTTTGGATAAGGACATTTCGTCCTCTTGGTCCCATGGTCACTTTGACCGCATCAGCGAGTTGTCGAACGCCTTCATAAAGCTTGTTGCGTGCGCTGTCAGAGAAGTTAATTTCCTTAGATGCCATGACAAATCTCCTTAAGATTTAATATTTTAGATGGTTTGAATCAATGGATAAAATCGAGAATCTAAATTGCTTCCAAATAGAAAGCGGAGAATCACTCGATGGTTCCGAGTAGATCTTCCACTTTTAGGATTAGATACTCTTTGCCCTCTAGCTTGACGTCAGTTCCTGAATATTTAGCGAAAACGACTTGGCTGCCTGCTTTGAGGAGACCCTCTTTAGCGACCTCTTCGCTGAGAGCTTTGACTGTACCCATGAGAGGCTTCTCTTTGGCGTTGTCGGGAATAATGATGCCAGACGCCGTTTTGGTGTCCTCTTCAAGCCTCTCGACTAGAACTCGTTGACCTAGTGGTTTGAAATTCATAATGAAAACCTCCTGAGATTGATTTTTAGCAATTGCTAAATTAAAGTGCCAAAATTTTACCCGCTCTCTCCAAAAATGTCAAGATATTATGGCTTAATGGAAAATTAATTGAGTCTATAAGACTAATGTATTATAAGTCTATATCTAGCAATATTAGCAGTCAAAAGCAAAGCTATTAGAGTGCAAAAGCTTATCTAAAGTTTTAATCCCCCCTAAAGCAACTTTGGAGTTAAATTCCCCAAAATTTTTGTCAAGGAAAAGCTGCTATGTATTCCCACCGAATCGAGTCTTTGTCAGAATCTATGACTATTGCTATCAGCACGCTAGCCAGAGAGCTTCAGAGCAAAGGGAAGGATGTAATCTCTCTTTCTGCGGGTGAGCCTGATTTTGAGACACCTCAAGTGATTAAAGACGAGGCAATCAAGGCGATTGAGGATGGCTTCACTAAATACACCTCGGTGGCAGGGATACCTGAGCTTTTGAAGGCGATTCAAGCCAAGCTGGCCAGAGACAATCATCTAGAATATGAAACTAAGGAGATTTTGGTGAGCAATGGAGCCAAGCACTCCCTTTTTAACATCTTTCAGGCCATTGTAGAGGAGGGAGACGAGGTGATTATCCCTTCGCCCTATTGGGTCACCTATCCCGAAGTGGTCACCTATTGCGGTGGAAAAAATATCTTTATTGAGACTTGTGATGCGTCAGGCTTTAAGATGAGTGCTGCCCAACTCAAAGCCGCTCTCACTCCCAAGACTAAGGCGCTGGTTTTGACCACGCCCTCTAACCCTACAGGTTCAGTCTACAGTCGCCAAGAGCTGGAGGCGATTGCTGAGGTGCTCAAAGGAACCAACGTCTGGGTGGTGAGCGATGAGATGTATGAAAAGCTTGTCTATGGGGTGGAATTCACCTCGGTGGCGAGCATCTCTGAGGATATGCTAAAGCGCACCATCACGGTGAATGGCCTGAGCAAATCGGCTGCGATGACAGGCTGGCGCATGGGCTATCTTGCAACCAAAGACAAAAAGCTCATCAAGTTGATGGATAATCTCCAGAGCCAATGCACCTCCAATATCTGTTCTATCACTCAAAAAGCCTCGATTCCTGGCTTGGATGGTCGCATAGATCCAGAGGTGGAAAAGATGCGACAAGAGTTTGAGAGGCGGCGCAATTTCGCCGTGGATGCGCTCAATGCCATCAAAGGGCTCTCAGTCATTAAGCCTGAAGGGGCATTTTATCTCTTTGTGAACACCAAGGCGCTAGAGCTTGATTCGATGCAGTTTTGCAAAGATCTTCTTGAAGAGGAGGGTGTGGCAGTTGTTCCAGGGATTGGCTTTGGGATGGAGGGGTATTTTCGACTCTCCTTTGCCACTAGCATGGAGAAGATAGAAGAGGGAATCAAGCGAATCGCTCGATTCTGTGAGAAGCGAGAGAGGGCTTAGATCAAGCCCACTCGCTCCTTGACTTCCTTGTAGGTCTTTTGAGCAATTTTTCTCACTTCGCTGGCTCCATGGGAGAGAACCTCCTCTAGATAGCCCTGTTCTTTGGTGAGCTTTGCGTAACGCTCTTGAATGGGCTTCAATCCTTCGATCACCGCCTCAGCAACCGCCACTTTAAAGATTCCATAGCCTTTGCCTTCAAACTCAGCTTCGATGACCTCTTGGGAATAGCCTGTGAAGATTTGATAGATCGTGAGGAGGTTGAAGATTCCTATCTGCTCTGGATTGAAGCGCACTAGATTCTCCGAATCGGTGGTCGCTTTTTTGAACTTCTTGAGAATCTCATCGGGCGTGTCCAAAAGAGCAATCCCATGATTAGGCTTGCCCTCGCTTTTGCTCATCTTTTTGGTGGGATCATCCAGCCCCATGATGCGTGCCCCCATTTTGGGGATCATGGGCTCTGGGATTTTGAATGTCTCACCATAGTCGCGATTGAATCGCTCAGCGACATCGCGAGTGAGCTCAAGGTGTTGTTTTTGATCTTCCCCCACGGGAACAAAATCGGTCTGATAGAGGAGGATATCCGCGGCCATGAGGGCGGGGTAGTTGAAGAGACCAATGTTAATATTTTTGGGATTTTTTTGGCTCTTGTCTTTGAATTGAGTCATGCGGCTCATATCACCCATGGGGATATTGCAGTCTAAAATCCACGCTAAAGCGGCGTGTTCGTCCACTTCAGATTGGATGAAGAGCTTTGATTTTTTCATGTCGATTCCACAGGCTAGCAAAACGGCGGCAAGCTCGTAGGTTTTAGCCCTAAGCAGGGCAGGGTCTTGCTTGATGGTGATGGCATGGGAGTTGACGATGCAGAAGATATTGTCAAATTCATCTTGAGAATCGACCCAATTCTTAACCGCGCCTAAGTAATTGCCTAGATGGATGTTGCCTGTGGGTTGAATACCAGAAAATACACGTTTTTTTATCATTTTTGATCTGCCTTTAGGGGTTTTCCAACAAAAAAGAGCACTTCAAAGGTGAGACGCTCAAAAGGAGCGCTTTGGATGAGTTTCTTGCTTTGGGCAAAGCCAAGCCGTCTGCCTCCAGAGATTCCACTTCCTTTGAGATAGGAGAGCATCGCGACTCTTGAGGGAAAAGAGAGAGGGTAGCGCTTGAGCTCAAACTCTCCTGCGAATCGCTCTTTAAGAAGCGATTCGATTCGCTCTTTAGAGGGGATGGGCGAGTGAGAATCCACATAGTCGTGAATCTCCCATAGGCTCTCTGAAGTGAAGATGGCAAAAGCCACGTTTTGAGCGCTTTTGGCGATCAAATCAAAGGATTGCGCCAAGTCTCTTGACCACTGCAAAGAGGAGGAAGCGGCGATAAGATCATAGGAGTGCTCATAGAGCGAGGGGTGATTAAAGTCACTTTGGATGAGTCGAATCGCAGGGTCTTGAGGGTGCAGATCAAGCATCTCCATGGAGAGATCGACCCCTGTGAAGAATCGGGGCTTGAAGCGCAGAGCCCTCCAAAGGGCTCCGGTTCCACATCCAAGATCAAGGATGCTTTCGCACTCCATGCCTTCGATCCAGCTCGCCAATTCGCGGGCAACAGTCTGCTGAAGATAAGCGTAGGCGTCATACTCTTTGGCGGCCCTAGAAAAGGATTGAGCGTAGCTAGCGGTTTTCATGGAGTGATTTTATCTTTCAATCAATAAAGTTTGGGTAAAATCCGACCACTTTTTATCGTCTCATCCTATTTGAAAAGATATTAAAACTTGAGGAATGACCCATGAGTGGAATTTTATTAATAACCCAATTCGTTTTTGCTGCGCTGATTGCCGTGGTGGTGCTTCTCCAGAAGAGCTCCAGTATTGGACTTGGAGCCTATAGTGGGAGCAATGAATCGCTCTTTGGAGCCAAAGGACCCGCGGGATTCTTGGCGAAGGCTACTTTTGTTTTGGGTTTTGTTTTTGTGATCAACACTATCGCCCTTGGATATTTCTACTCCCAAGAGAGCACTCGCTCGGTGATTGATAAGGTTGACACTAAGACTTTAGTTCCCTCTTCTGCGCCTGCTGCGCCTCTAGACAACTAAAGTCCTATCCATTTCAAGTCAAAAGGAGCCCCACTTATGGAACTAAATGAAGTTTATCAATACACTAAAGAGCACATGGAAAAGACCATTGATGCAATGAAGCGAGACTTTGCCACCCTCCGAACAGGAAAGGTTTCTACGGCGATTGTTGAGCCTATTCGCGTTGACTATTATGGTACCCCCACGCCCCTAAGCCAAGTGGGTTCAGTCATTGCTTCAGATGCAACCACTCTTGTGATCTCTCCTTGGGAGAAAAATCTTCTAAAGGGTATTGAGAAAGCGATTCAAGAGGCCAATATTGGGGTGAATCCCAATAATGATGGTGATGTGATCAAGCTCTTTTTCCCCCCTATGACAAGCGAGCAACGAAAAGAGATTGCCAAAGACGCCAAAGCTCTAGGCGAGAAAGCCAAAGTAGCGGTGCGAAATATTCGTAAAGAATCAAACGACAAGATCAAAAAACTAGAAAAAGATAAACTCATCACCGAGGATCAATCCAAAAAAGCCCATGATGAGGTTCAAAAATACACCGATGATTATGTTAAAAAGATTGATGACATGGTTAAAAGCAAAGAAGAAGAGATTCTAAAAGTATGAGTCGTCTCAACATAGAGCAGGTCTATAAAGAGGCTCAGGCGTTACTTGAAGGGCATTTTCTTTTAAGTAGCGGGAATCACTCCAACTTCTACCTCCAGTCGGCTAAAGTTTTGGAGAATCCTAAGGTAGCTGAGAGTCTGGCCAAGGCCTTGGCGGAAGAGATTCGCGCTTTTGGACTTACGATTGATACTGTCTGCTCGCCTGCTCTTGGAGGTGTTTTGGCAGGATATGAGTTGGCTAGAGCGCTTGGCGTTCGCTTTATCTTCACGGAGAGAGTGGAGGGGAAGATGACGCTTCGAAGAGGTTTTGAGGTCGCTTCGGGCGAAAAGATTTTGATTTGCGAAGATATCATCACCACGGGCGGTTCAGCGGTTGAATCGGCTATGGAGGTGGAGAGGCTCGGAGCTCAGGTGGTTGGCTATGCTGCCTTGGCTAATCGAGGCTTTTGCCAGCGTGTTGGCTCCTCTTTGGAGCGCAAGCCAAATGCTAAACTCCCCCCTCATCTTCCCTTTTTTGCTCTTGATGATTTTGTTTTTGATCTCTACTCCCCGCAAGATTGCCCCCTTTGCAAAACAGGAAGCAAGCCCATTAAGCCTGGTAGTCGGGGAAACTAAAAGGTTTTTTGGATGCAAAAGGGTCGCTGGAGGGATATCAAGCAGGGGAGAATCGCCCCGCCTTCAATGCCCTCTAGCTCTCCTTGTGGCGCTCCTGCTTCTTACTTCACTCGCTTTAAAGCTCAAGTGGTTGACACCTTCATGCTCTACACCCCGATTCTCTATCTGGTCACCTATGTGATTTTAGGAAGAGCGGAGGAGTTTCGCTCCAATGAATGGGGTCCTTTTCTTTCCGTGGCACTCTATGGAATCCTGAGCTCGATTCTGCTGGCTTTGCATGGGCAAACCCCTGGATGCAAGGCTTACAAAATAAGAGTGGTGGATAGGGAGGGGAAAAAGATAGGATTCTTGAGAGCGCTTGGGCGTTTTTTCCTTTTTCTCCTCTCCGCGCTCCTTCTTTTTGGAATCGCCCTTCCTTTCATTCGCCAAAAGGGAAGCACTCTTCATGATTGGATTCTTGACACCTCTGTGATTAATGACGATGCCCCTTCCTCCGTGGATTAGACTCTCCGGACTCTACTTCTTCTACTTCGCCTATATTGGCGTTTTGATGGTCTATCTGCCCAAGATTCTCATAGAGAGAGGCTTGAGCGCATTTGAGATTGGGCTTCTTTATGCGGTGATTCCCTTGATGCGTTTTATTGTTCCCTTTCTCTTTTGGCGATGGCTTCGTTTGGATGCTCGATTCTTTTTTGGGGCGCTTTGGGGCTTTTGGCTCTCGGTGATTCTCTTGATTCCCTTCATTGATAGCTTTGCGGCACTCTTGCTTATTCATCTGCTAATGGGTGTTACCACGAGCGTGATTCCTCCTTATGGCGATACAGTGGCACTCCAAGAGTTGGGCAAAGAGCGATATGGGAAAGTGCGGCTTTTTGGCTCGCTTGGCTTTGTCTTTACGGTTTGGTTTTTGGCGAGTCGATTTTTAGATTGGGACACAGTAAGTCTCTATCTTGTGCTGGTGAGTGGCTTGGCGGTGGCATTTGGGTATGGAGTGGGGAGGATTCCTATCCAAGAGGAAGAGTGTGTCAGCCTCAAGGAGTGCCACACTTTCACTCTCAAAGGACACGCCGCTCTCTGGATCTCGATCCTCTTTTTTCAGCTTAGTTTTGGAGGATTTTATAACTTCTTCACCGTCTATGGTATGGATAATGGTTTTAATGCCCTAGAGATGAGTCACTTGTGGATTTTTGGCGTGGTGTGTGAGGTGGTGATGCTCTGGTTTCAGACGGGAATCATGAAGCGTTTTTCCCTTTTGACGCTGATTCAATTTTCCACCTGGATGACAGTGATTCGATGGGCTCTGCTTTCCATTTTTCCGGGAGAGGCTTTTTGGTGGTATTTGGCTCAGTCTATGCATGCTTTTAGCTTTGCCCTCTATCACACTGCGATGATTGGCTATCTTTTCTCTCTCTATACGCCCAAAAAGCTAGCGCAACAGTTTTACTCGGGCATTGGATATGGAATTGGAATGTTTGCAGGGTCGATTCTAGCGGGGGCACTCTATGGGCCTTGGCTATTTCTCTGCATGGGAGGCTTTGCGCTTCTTTCGGGATTGGCACTTTATTGGCATGGGCGTGTCGTTTGGTAAAGTATCGTTTTTACTTTATAGACGATTAAATCTAATTTGGGCATAATCGCCCAACTATTTCTACTCTGAAGGATTTGGGTCGATGAATGATATATTCACTTTTGCGGGTTTGATTGATCACAGCCACGACTTCATTATTGGGTTTCATGCAGTCTTGACGGCACTGATCGCCCTCTTTTTGGCAAAAATGGCTACGCGTTCTCTGCAGGTCGTCCCTGGGGCGCTTCAAAATGTTTTTGAAGCGTTACTGGATGGGATTTTGATGATGGCACGAGATGTTATTGGAGAAGAGAAAGCGCGAAAATATCTTCCTTTGACAGGAACGATTGCGATTTTGGTCTTCTTTAGTAATGCTATTGGAATTATTCCTGGCTTTGAGTCTCCTACTTCTAGCCTCAACTACACTTTGACGCTAGCCCTCATTGTCTTTGTTTATTACAATTTTGAAGGCATTCGGACTCATGGCTTTATCAAATATTTTGCACACTTTGCAGGTCCTGTAAAAGCGCTTGCTCCTTTGCTTTTTCCTATTGAGATTATCTCTCACTGCTCTAGAGTGATTTCACTCTCGTTCCGACTTTTTGGAAACATCAAGGGTGATGATATGTTCTTGCTGGTCATGCTGATGCTGGCTCCTTGGATTGCCCCTCTCCCTGCGTTTGTTATCTTGACTTTTATGGCTTTCTTACAGGCTTTTATTTTTATGATTCTTACCTATGTATTCCTTGCGGGTGCGGTTTTGGCCGAGGAAGAGGCGGGGCACTAATGCGCTCTGTGACCTCTTTGGCTGCCTAGAGGATAGAGTGAGAGAGGTTTGGTTTGAGCGGCTCTTGGGATTCTTGCTTGGAGTCTCTTGGGCGATGGCTCTTGTGGGAGGCTTGTATGCCGCCCTTATTTTTAGTGCCCTTGGGTGGGTCATCTCCCTTGTGGCATTTCTCTTTGGCTCCATCTTTGGTTTTTTCTTCGTGATCCTCTTTGAATTCATCCATCGTTCCTTGCAAAACAAACAGAGAGAGTTAGCTCTTTTGGAATCAATTCTCGATTCTCTACAAAGAGCCTCGTCTTCTAAGAGAGATGAGGATGAAAAGCTATCTAATCACTGACCCCGCTCTCTATCCTTCAGCCCCTCCCCTGTTTCAAAACTATCTACGAGAAATATTTCACCTTCATCATCCCCATTGTGCTTGCCTGAGAGATTCCAAGGAGAGTCGGCGTGAGCTCTTGGCGCCTTTATTTGTGAAGGCTTGCCAAGAGTGCGGGGTGATTCCTTTGCTTAATAGTGATATCAAGATGGCGCTAGCGCATGGATTTGAAGGAGTCCATTTAAAAGGCAATCAGCTCGGAGAGATCCCCAAGCTCCAAGCCTATGGGCTTAAAAGCTTTTATAGTGCCCATTCGCTCCAAGATTTGCAAAGAGCCTCTAAGGAAGGGGTAGGGGTAGCAACCATCAGTCCTATCTTTGCCACTCCGAACAAGGGCGAACCTTTGGGGATTGAGTTCCTAGAGATTCTTGAAGAATACGCCTTTGCCTGTGAAATCTTTGCCTTAGGAGGAATTGTGAGCCAAAAAGAGATTGACTTTTTGAAGGGATTCTCTTCCATAAATGGGTTTGCCTCGATTCGATTCTTCCTCCCCCTCCCATCTAACTAAGAATTTATTAAGCCTCTTTCGCTATACTTCCACTCCCGATTGACAACGACCCCAACGGACTTTCAACCTCCTTGGATCTTCAATCACTTAGGGCCTTTTCATCTAGGATAAGATGAGTGTTTGTTCTTTAAACCAATAACTGTTTTGTTATCTCAAAGCACTTATCGGTTACGATCTTTGACAACTAAGCAAGATAGCGGTTATCTCTTCTTGTTCTTCCACTTGTCTTCTTTATAGAAGCTTGATGGACCTTTATACCTCTTTGTCTATCACGGACAAGAGTCTAAAAGAACATGAATTTTTCGCCATCCTTTTTTAAAGGTGGCAATTATAGCTTATAGCTAGAGATAACCTCTTATGTTAATTATATCTATTACGTCATTTCTTTGTCGTTTTTTTGATTGATTAGCTAAGGGTTATCCTCTCCTAATAACTAAACTATTATGGAGAGTTTGATCCTGGCTCAGAGTGAACGCTGGCGGCGTGCCTAATACATGCAAGTCGAACGGTAACAGGGTGTAGCTTGCTATACTGCTGACGAGTGGCGCACGGGTGAGTAATGCATAGGTTATGTGCCCCATAGTCTGGAATAGCCACTGGAAACGGTGATTAATACCGGATATTCCCGAGAGGGGAAAGTTTTTCGCTATGGGATCAGCCTATGTCCTATCAGCTTGTTGGTGAGGTAATGGCTCACCAAGGCTATGACGGGTATCCGGCCTGAGAGGGTGATCGGACACACTGGAACTGAGACACGGTCCAGACTCCTACGGGAGGCAGCAGTAGGGAATATTGCTCAATGGGCGAAAGCCTGAAGCAGCAACGCCGCGTGGAGGATGAAGGTCTTCGGATTGTAAACTCCTTTTCTAAGAGAAGATTATGACGGTATCTTAGGAATAAGCACCGGCTAACTCCGTGCCAGCAGCCGCGGTAATACGGAGGGTGCAAGCGTTACTCGGAATCACTGGGCGTAAAGAGCACGTAGGCGGCCTTGCAAGTCAGATGTGAAATCCAACGGCTTAACCGTTGAACTGCATTTGAAACTGCAAGGCTAGAGTATGGGAGAGGTAGGTGGAATTCTCGGTGTAGGGGTAAAATCCGTAGAGATCGAGAGGAATACTCATTGCGAAGGCGACCTGCTGGAACATTACTGACGCTGAGGTGCGAAAGCGTGGGGAGCAAACAGGATTAGATACCCTGGTAGTCCACGCCCTAAACGATGAATGCTAGTTGTTGCCCTGCTTGTCAGGGCAGTAATGCAGTTAACACATTAAGCATTCCGCCTGGGGAGTACGGTCGCAAGATTAAAACTCAAAGGAATAGACGGGGACCCGCACAAGCGGTGGAGCATGTGGTTTAATTCGAAGATACGCGAAGAACCTTACCTGGGCTTGACATTGATAGAATCCTATAGAGATATGGGAGTGCCAGTTTACTGGAGCTTGAAAACAGGTGCTGCACGGCTGTCGTCAGCTCGTGTCGTGAGATGTTGGGTTAAGTCCCGCAACGAGCGCAACCCTCGTCACTAGTTGCTAACGGTTCGGCCGAGCACTCTAGTGAGACTGCCTTCGCAAGGAGGAGGAAGGTGAGGACGACGTCAAGTCATCATGGCCCTTACGCCCAGGGCTACACACGTGCTACAATGGTGTGTACAAAGAGAAGCAATACCGCGAGGTGGAGCAAATCTTTAAAACACATCTCAGTTCGGATTGTAGTCTGCAACTCGACTACATGAAGCTGGAATCGCTAGTAATCGTAGATCAGCAATGCTACGGTGAATACGTTCCCGGGTCTTGTACTCACCGCCCGTCACACCATGGGAGTTGTATTCGCCTTAAGCCGGGACGCTAAACTGGCTACCGTCCACGGCGGATGCAGCGACTGGGGTGAAGTCGTAACAAGGTAACCGTAGGTGAACCTGCGGTTGGATCACCTCCTTTCTAGAGAGAGGCCGGAGTCATTCGTTTGGCTCTGGCGGGACAAGAAGATAATCGCTACTTGCTTAGTTTTCAGAGATTGTCACCCGATACGCACGCTTCAAAGATATAGGGGCTTATAGCTCAGGTGGTTAGAGCGCACCCCTGATAAGGGTGAGGTCAGAGGTTCAACTCCTCTTAAGCCCACCATTGGGGAATTAGCTCAGCTGGGAGAGCGCCTGCTTTGCACGCAGGAGGTCAGCGGTTCGATCCCGCTATTCTCCACCAAAGCCTTTAGAAGAAGAGTCGTATCGAGAGATAAGACAAAGTCAAAGAGATAAAAGAATAGAAATTAACACCGCTTAGAATCCCTTAGGTCTAATGCAAGCTCTTTTTTAAAGAGGGTTGGCATTAGACTTCACTCTTGAGTTGATCAAGAGAGATCTCTAAATGTTATTTAACAATTAATTGTCAATAGCCTAAAATAGTAAAAACTACAATCACGCAACTATCTTGTTGTAACGGAGACGTTCAGCAAGGCAGTGGCGCCAAAGAATAACTCATTGGAATAGAAGTAGAAATAAGCTTTTAAGGGCAGATGGTGGATGCCTTGGGTAGTAGAGGCGATGAAGGACGTACTAGGCTGCGATAAGCTTCGGGGAGTTGCCAAGAGACTTTGATCCGAAGATTTCCGAATGGGGCAACCCAATACATAGAGATATGTATTACCTTTAATGGAGCGAACCTAGTGAAGTGAAACATCTCAGTAGCTAGAGGAAAAGAAATCAAATGAGATTCCGCTAGTAGCGGCGAGCGAACGCGGAACAGGGCAAACCAGTAGCTTGCTACTGGGGTTGAGGACTGCAACATCCACTTGGAACATCTAGTAGAATCTTTTGGAAAGAAGAGCCATAGAGGGTGATAGCCCCGTAGATTAAAGATGTTTCATAGGTAGCAGTATCCAGAGTAGGCCAGGACACGAGAAATCCGGGCTGAAGCAGGGGAGACCACTCTCCAACCCTAAATACTCCTACTACACCGATAGCGAACCAGTACCGTGAGGGAAAGGTGAAAAGAACTGAAGCGATCAGAGTGAAATAGAACCTGAAACCATCTGCCTACAATCATTCGGAGCCCTATGGTTTATCCAGGGTGACGGACTGCCTTTTGCATAATGATCCTGCGAGTTGTGGTATCTGGCGAGGTTAAGCGAACGCGTAGCCGTAGCGAAAGCGAGTCTTAATAGGGCGCTTTAGTCAGATGCTGCAGACCCGAAGCTAAGTGATCTATCCATGGCCAGGTTGAAAGTGAGGTAACACTCACCGGAGGACCGAACTCGTGCCCATTGAAACGGGCTGGGATGAGCTGTGGATAGGGGTGAAAGGCCAATCAAACTTAGTGATAGCTGGTTCTCTTCGAAATATATTTAGGTATAGCCTCAAGTGATAGTAATAAGGGGTAGAGCTCTGATTGGGCTAGGGCTGCTCACCGCGGTACCAAACCCTGTCAAACTTCGAATACTTATTACCGTATCTTGGGAGTCAGGCGGTGGGTGATAAAATCAATCGTCAAAAGGGGAACAACCCAGACTACCAAATAAGGTCCCAAAGTCATACCTGAGTGGAAAAAGATGTGGAGTTACTCAGACAACCAGGAGGTTGGCTTAGAAGCAGCCATCCTTTAAAGAAAGCGTAACAGCTCACTGGTCTAGTGATTCTGCGCTGAAAATATAACGGGGCTAAGGTATGCACCGAATTTGTAGATTGTGCTGATGCACAGTGGTAGAAGAGCGTTCTAGTCAGCGTTGAAGGTATACCGGCAAGGAGTGCTGGAGCGGCTAGAAGTGAGCATGCAGGAATGAGTAGCGATAAAAGTGGTGAGAATCCACTTCGCCGTAAATCCAAGGTTTCCTACGCTATGCTCGTCATCGTAGGGTTAGTCGGGTCCTAAGTCGAGTCCGAAAGGGGTAGACGATGGCAAATCGGTTAATATTCCGATACCGACCGTGGTGTGCGACGGGGGGACGCATAGGGTTAAACGAGCCAACTGACGGAATAGTTGGTCGAAGGGCGTAGGTTGGGGGATAGGCAAATCCACCCCTGTATCCGAAACCTCACAGGCTCTTTGAAGTCTTCGGATGGATAGGAGAATCGTTGATACCGTCGTGCCAAGAAAAGCCTCTAAGTTTAGCCACGGTCGCCCGTACCGTAAACCGACACAGGTGGATGAGATGAGTATTCTAAGGCGCGTGAAAGAACTCTGGTTAAGGAACTCTGCAAACTAACACCGTAAGTTCGCGATAAGGTGTGCCCCGCAAGGGGTCTCAGCAAAGAGTCCCTCCCGACTGTTTACCAAAAACACAGCACTTTGCCAACTCGTAAGAGGAAGTATAAGGTGTGACGCCTGCCCGGTGCTCGAAGGTTAAGAGGATCTGTCAGCCGCAAGGCGAAGCTTTGAATTGAAGCCCGAGTAAACGGCGGCCGTAACTATAACGGTCCTAAGGTAGCGAAATTCCTTGTCGGTTAAATACCGACCTGCATGAATGGCGTAACGAGATGGGAGCTGTCTCAACCAGGGATTCAGTGAAATTGTAGTGGAGGTGAAAATTCCTCCTACCCGCGGCAAGACGGAAAGACCCCGTGGACCTTTACTACAGCTTGGCACTGCCGATGGGAGCATTATGCGCAGGATAGGTGGGAGGCTTTGAAATCTTCACTCTGGTGGAGATGGAGCCACCGTTGAGATACCACCCTTAATGTTTCTGTCTGCTAACTGGCTTGAGTTATCCTCAAGCAGGACAATGCCTGGTGGGTAGTTTGACTGGGGCGGTCGCCTCCTAAAAAGTAACGGAGGCTTGCAAAGGTTGGCTCAGAATGGTTGGAAATCATTCGTTGAGTGTAATGGCATAAGCCAGCCTGACTGCGAGACAAACAAGTCGAGCAGAGTCGAAAGACGGTCATAGTGATCCGGTGGTTCTGTGTGGAAGGGCCATCGCTCAAAGGATAAAAGGTACCCCGGGGATAACAGGCTGATCTCCCCCAAGAGCTCACATCGACGGGGAGGTTTGGCACCTCGATGTCGGCTCATCGCATCCTGGGGCTGGAGCAGGTCCCAAGGGTATGGCTGTTCGCCATTTAAAGCGGTACGCGAGCTGGGTTCAGAACGTCGTGAGACAGTTCGGTCCCTATCTGCCGTGGGCGTAGGAAAGTTGAGGAGAGCTGTCCCTAGTACGAGAGGACCGGGATGGACATGCCACTAGTGTACCAGTTGTTCTGCCAAGAGCACCGCTGGGTAGCTACGCATGGTCGTGATAACCGCTGAAAGCATCTAAGCGGGAAGCCGACTCCAAGATGAACTTTCCCTGAAGGTCGCAGGAAGACTACCTGCTTGATAGGTTGGGTGTGTAAGCATGGTAACATGTTTAGCTGACCAATACTAATAGACCGTTTGGCTTATTATTTATCTACTTCTATAAACGCCACTGCCTTGTTGAGCGTCGTTTTTACTAGGGCTATTGACTATTCATTGATCCTTCTTCACTAGCAAGAGGGAATAGAGGATATATTCTTATCTATCTTCTCTTCCCTTTTTCTCGTGCCTATAGAGGAGAGGCTACACCCAGCTCCATTCCGAACCTGGCAGTTAAGCTCTCCATCGCCGATAATACTGCATCTTTCAGGTGTGGAAACGTAGGTTGGTGCGGGGAGGGGGATAACACCTTCTTTGACCTCAATAGAGACTCTAATCCCTTCTGTTTTTATACTCTTTGAACTCAATCAAATAGATTTTAGAAATCAAATATAAACATCATTGCCTTCTTTTAATCCAATACTCGCTCAATTAAATCCAATAGAAACCCACTCCTTAAATCCAATGTTCAATAGAAGCCCGCTTATGGCTCTGCTGTTGTGATGGTTTGGATTGCAGATTCTCGAAAACCCCATGCTCTTTCAAGCTCTTTAGTCTAATTTTATTCTTTCTTGAACATAATAAGAATCTATCTTATGTTGATACCTAATCCAAAGGAGAGATGATGAAGAAGATTTTTATGGCTCTACTTTTATTGAGTGCTTGGTTGATGGCAGCGGTGAATATCAATACAGCCACCAAAGAGGATCTAATGAAGGTCAAGGGGATTGGAGAGAAGAAGGCGGAGGCAATCATTGAGCATCGCACCAAGAATGGAGCCTTCAAGAGCCTAGAAGAGTTAAAGAGTGTCAAAGGGTTTGGGGAGAAGAGTGTGGAGGGATTAAAGAGTGAGCTTAGTGTGAAGTAGGGGGAGGGTAGAATACACTCTATAATTTCAACAAAAGGACACTCCCTTGAATATTCTTCTCACGGGCGGCGGCACAGGAGGGCACCTCGCTATCGCCAAAGCATTAATGGAATCGCTGGCTTCTAAAAATCAGTCACTCTTTTTTATTGGTTCTCAAAGAGGCCAAGATCGCTCTTGGTTTGAACATGAGGAGGGCTTTAAGAGGCGATTCTTTTTAGAGACCCAAGGAGTGGTCAATCAGCGGGGAATTGCCAAAATTCGATCCCTCTCTTCGCAATTTCAGGCTATGCTGGAGGCGAGAAAAATATTAAAGAATCACCAAATCAAAAGAGTGGTGAGTGTAGGGGGCTATTCAGCCGCTCCCGCTTCTTTGGCGGCTCTGAGTCTAGGAATCCCTCTCTATATTCATGAGCAAAACGCTAAAGTGGGACTTCTCAATCGTCTGCTTAAGCCCTTTTCAAGAGCCTTTTTATCTTCGTATGACTCAAACTCACTGATTCGTGACTATCCTGTTAGAGACGCTTTTTTTGAAGTCGCTAGGGTGCGTTCTCGTGTGAAAAAAATCCTTTTTTTGGGTGGAAGCCAGGGTGCCAAGGCGATCAATGATTGGGCGCTAGAGCTAGCCCCATTGATTCATCAAAGAGGAATTGCAATCATGCATCAATGTGGCGAAGTCGATTATGAGCGAATGAAGAGAGGCTATGAGGAGCGCTCAATTCCTGTGGAGCTTTTTGCTTTTGATCGGGCGATCCATCAAAAGATGCAACAGGCGGATTTGGCGATCTCTAGGGCGGGGGCGAGCTCTCTTTGGGAGCTTGGCGCCAATGGGTTGCCTGCGCTTTTTATCCCCTATCCTTTTGCGGCGGGAGATCATCAATATTACAATGCGAAGTTTATTCTTGATCAGGGGCTTGGCTGGATGGTGCGTCAAGAAAACCTCTCCACTGAGGTGCTTTTGGAGATTCTAGAAGAGGATTTAAGTCAAAAGAGTGAGTGTTTGATGGCTTATGTGAAGAGAGGTGCGGCCGATAGGATGGCGGATTTTATATTGTCGTAACGACCAATTGGTTAGAATCCCGCGATTTGTCATACGCCATTAATAAGGTTTCACCATGGATATTCGAAAGCTCTTCCTTGACTATTTCGCCTCCAAGGGGCATGCGGTTTATGAAAGCATGCCCTTGGTTCCTGATGATCCGACCCTGCTTTTCACCAATGCAGGCATGGTTCAATTCAAAGATATCTTCACGGGTAAAGTCCCTGCACCAACCAATCCTAGGGCGACTAGCTGTCAACTTTGCATCCGCGCAGGAGGCAAGCACAACGACTTGGAGAATGTCGGCTACACCAGTCGGCACCATACACTCTTTGAGATGTTGGGGAACTTCTCTTTTGGGGATTACTTCAAGGAGCAGGCGATTGATCATGCGTGGGAGTTTGTCACGGAGGTGCTTGGATTCTCCAAAGAGGTGCTTTGGGTCACAGTGCATGAGAGCGATGATGAGGCGTTTGAGCTCTGGCAAAAGCACGTGGATGCAAGCCGAATCAAGCGCATGGGAGATAAAGATAACTTCTGGCAGATGGGCGACACGGGAGCGTGCGGACCTTGCAGTGAGATTTTTGTCGATCAAGGGGAGGAGAAGTTTCATGGAAGTGAGGACTATTTTGGCGGAGATGGAGATCGATTCTTAGAGATTTGGAATCTTGTTTTCATGCAGTATGAGCGCTCCAGCGATGGGACGCTCACCCCTTTGCCCAAACCTTCCATTGACACAGGCATGGGCTTGGAGCGTGTTGCGGCGCTCAAAGAGGGGAAGAGCAGCAACTTTGATTCGTCTCTCTTTATGCCTATGATTCGCAAAGTTGAAGAGCTCACAGGCAAACCTTATCACTACGAGAGTGGGGCGAGCTACCGAGTCATCGCGGATCATATTCGCTCCATCTGCTTTTTGCTAGCCCAAGGGGTGAATTTTGACAAAGAGGGGCGCGGTTATGTGCTTCGCCGAATCTTGCGCCGAGCGGTGCGCCATGGCTATCTCTTGGGGCTTAATGCTCCCTTTTTGCATGAGGTGGCCGAGGTGGTGTGCGGTCAAATGGGAGATCATTATGGGTATCTCAAGGAGAAGCGAGAGCACATCAAGCGCCTCACTTTCCAAGAGGAGGAGCGATTCTTCGCAACGATTGCTGGAGGGATGGAGGTCTTTAAAAAAGAGCTTGAAAAGACTCAAAGTGTCTTTAGTGGTGAGGCGGCTTTCAAGCTTTATGACACCTTTGGATTCCCGCTTGATTTGACAGAAGATATGTTGCGAGAGAAGGGAATAAGAGTCGATCTCGCGGCGTTTGAGGCTTGCATGAAAGAGCAGAGAGCGAGAGCAAAGGCCTCTTGGAAGGGAAGCGGTGATGAGCTCAAAGAGGGCGATTTTGCCTTGCTTCTTGAAGCTTTCCCTTCCAACTCTTTTGTCGGGTATGAAAAAGAGGCCCACACCTCTAAGCTGCTGGCGATTCTTAATAGAGACTACAAGCGCGTCTCTTCTCTTGGGGCGGGTGAGAGTGGTTTTGTGATGCTAGAGGAGACCCCATTTTACGCAGAGAGTGGTGGACAGTGTGGTGATGAGGGTGAATTGCGTGCCAGGGGTAGAATTGTTGCCCAAGTGCAGGGAACCAAAAAGTATTTTGGGCTTAACCTCTCTAGAATCGAGGCATTGGATGAGATTTGCGAGGGAGAGACTTTGGAAGCAGTCGTCTCTAGGGAGCGCTTGGAGGTTCAGAAGCATCACTCAGCCACACACCTTCTCCATGCCATCTTGCGCCAAAAATTGGGCGATCATGTCGCTCAAGCAGGGAGTTTGGTCGAGAAAGATCGCTTGAGATTTGATTTCTCGCACCCCAAGGCGCTCACTCATGAAGAGGTGGGGATGGTTGAGGAGGAGGTGAATCGACTTATCTCCTTGTCGATTCCTTCTAGGACTAGAGAGATGAGGGTCGATGAGGCTAAGGCTAGCGGTGCAATGGCGCTATTTGGTGAAAAGTATGGTGACTTGGTGCGTGTGGTCGATTTTGGCGAAGCGAGTGTTGAGCTTTGCGGAGGAACCCATGTCGAAAATAGTGCGCATATCGGAAGCTTTTACATCACTAAAGAGAGTGGCGTGAGTGCGGGCGTGAGGAGAATCGAGGCGGTCTGCGGAATGGCTGCTTATCACTATGGCAAGGAGGCACTCCAAGAGATCGCTGAGGCCAAGGAGATTCTCAAAGCCAAGGAGCTGAAGCTAGGAATTGAGAAGCTCAAGGAGCAGGTGCGAGAGCTAAAGAGTGAAATGAGTGCTCTATCGAGCTCCAAAAGCGGTGCTATCTCTGAGGGTGTGATGATGGGTGAGACGAGAGTGATCGTGGAGACCCTAGAGGCGGGCGACATCAAAAACAGTATTGATGAGATCAAGAATCGATATGAAAAGGTGGCGGTGTTGCTGCTCCAGGTCAAAGAGGAGAAGGTGATGCTAGCCGCGGGTGTTAAAGGAGAGGATCGAATCAAGGCGGGCGCTTGGATTAAAGAGATCGCTCCGATTCTTGGCGGAGGCGGAGGCGGTCGAGATGATTTCGCCCAAGCAGGAGGCAAAGATGCTTCCAAGGCCGATGAGGCACTCCAAAGCGCTAAAAATTATGCTCTAGAGAGGCTCGCATAGAACGCCCACTCCTTCGTCTCTGCTCGAGCTCAACCACTCGCGCAGAGATTCTTCGCTCCCACGTCATCTCCTTTATTCAATCAGAAAATGAGTTTGATGAGGAGAGCCTCAAGGTGACTTCTCCTAAAGAGTTTGTCTATAGGGCAACCATGGGCAAGTATGAAGCCGCGAGGATTCGCTATGGAGTGGAGACCCCTCTCTTGGTGGCCGATACGGTCATCTCTTGCCGTAACCAGATGCTTCGCAAGGCCAAAGACAGAGAAGAAGCTGCCGCTTTCCTCGCCCTCCAGAGCGGAGCAGAGCTTTCGATCCTCACCTGCATGGTTTTTGAGAATTCTTCGATGAAACTTATAGATTTGTCCTCAACCTGTTACAAATTTGCAAATTTTGAGAAGAATGCGTTAGAATCCTACCTCGAATCCAATTTATGGGTCGGCAAGGCCGGAGCCTGCATGGTAGAGGGCTTTTGCAAGCCTTATATTCTGGAATCCCGAGGTTTTGAGAGCACGGCCATGGGCCTATGTGTAGAAAAGTTACTTCCTTTTCTAACGCCAAGGAGGCGATCGTGAATAGCGGTATGGTGGGTGTGATGCTCGGGGTTTCCGTCTTTATTGGATTCTTGGGATTGGTCGCTTTTTTATGGGGTTTAAGAAGCGGTCAATTTGATGATGAGAAAAAAATGATGCAAGGCGTGCTTTTTGACGGGGAGGAAGAGTTGCAAGAGGCCGCCTTGATTGATAAAAAAAAGAGAGAAATGAAAAGAGAGCCATCCATGAAAGAAAACAACAACGGGGGAGAGGCGTGAAAAAAGTTTACAATATAGCCATCATTGGAGGAGGCCCCGGAGGGGTCGCTTCTGCGGTAGAGGCAGTGATTCTTGGAATCGATGATGTGATTTTGCTTGAAAAAGGAGAGAATCACTCCACTACTATTCGCAAATTTTATAAAGATAATAAGCGCGTGGATAAAGACTATAAGGGTCAAAGGGTCGAGCTCAATGGGAATATCTACTTTGTAGATGGCACCAAAGAGAGCACATTGGATCTTTTTGATGAGATTCTTAATCTCCACCGAATTGAAGAGCGCTTCAACACCGAGGTGGAATCGGTTGTCAAAAAAGGAGAGCTTTTTTTGATCACCACCACGCAGGGTGATGAAGTGTGGGCAAAGTTTGTCATCATCTCGATTGGTAAGATGGGGCAACCCAATAAGCCCTCTTATGAGATTCCTCTCGCACTCAAAGATCGAGTCCATTTTAACGTGAGCGATTGCAAGGAGAACGAGAAGATTCTTGTGGTGGGCGGAGGAAACTCTGCGGTTGAATACGCCTATTTTCTTGCCGATCTCAATAAGGTCACGCTCAACTATCGCAAAACCACCTTCACTCGTGTGAATGAGCCCAACATGGCTCTTTTGAATGAATATGCCCAAGGGGGCAAACTAGAGCTTAGGCTGGGAGTGGATATTGTGAGTTTAGAGGAGGCAGAGGGCAAACCCAAGGTGAACTTCTCTGATGGGAAATCTGAGATGTATGATCGTGTTGTTTATGCCATCGGAGGGATGGCTCCAATGGATTTCCTAAGAAAGTGTTCGCTTGAGGTGGATGAACATGGAGTGCCTCTCACAAGTGAAACACATGAGGGTTCTGTGTCAGGAATCTATATCGCAGGAGATATACTTTTTAAGTCAGGAGGCTCTATCGCCGCGGCGCTCAATCACGGATTTTCCATTGTCCAAGAGATTAAAAAACAATTAGTTTAAGAGTTCTTTTAAGATACTTTTGGGGAAAGATCGGCTAGAATCACGCCCAAAAAAGACCCTAAAAATTTATAAAAAGGTAAAATCCATGGCAAGAAAATGTTTTTTCACTGGCAAAGGACCAATGGTCGGCAACAACGTTAGCCACGCCAACAATAAAACCAAAAAGCGCTCCCTTCCCAATCTTCGCACCGTCAGGGTGAAGCTTGAAGATGGAACGACTGTAAAACTTCGTGTCGCCGCTTCCACTCTCAGAACGATGAAAAAGCGCTCATAAAACCCTTAGTCTAGGGTTTTTGTGAGATTCTTCACTAAGCTAGGGCGATTCCTCCACTGGGAAAAGTCCTCTAAGCCGGACATCGACCTCTCCGGCGAACTTTACGAACAGCTCAAACCTTTCCGCTTCCCCCTCATTCTTATTCAGCTTGGTCTTATTATTGGAACTCTTGGCTATGTGGTCTTAGAGGACTACACGCTCATGGAGGCCTTTTTCCAGACCTCTTACACCTTTACCACCACGGGTTTTGGTGCGCTTAAAGAGAGTGAATTTAATGGTCTCACCATCATCTTCACCTCGATGCTGATGTTGGCGGGTTCGGCGGTCTTGACCTTTTCAGTGGTCAGCATTATTGATGTCTTAAATCGCGGCAAGCTCATTGCCATCATCAAGGAGCGAAGAATGATCTATCGTGTCGCTAGGCTCAAAAATCACTTCGTGGTCTGCTATCACAACGAGTATACCATCCAGCTCGCCGATCAATTTAGAGAAGCGCACATCCCTTTTGTGGTGGTGGATCCTTCGCCAGATTTCGAGGGGTTCGCGCAACGCCATCGCTATCCCTATTACATCAACGAAGATCCCCACACCGAGATCGCTATGCTCAAAAGCCATCTCTCTAGCGCAAGGGGCGTGATCACCTTCTCTAAAAGTATCGCGGATAACATTGCGCAAATCGCTTCGGTGAGGCTTTTTGAAAAAGAGCTGGGGCGACGCCCTTTTTATATCATTAGTAGCGCTGAAAACGCTGAAGATGTGGAAAAACTCAAAAAGCTTGGCTCAGACACAGTGGTCTCAGCCACTCGCTTGATGGCTCAAAGGGTGAGTGCGATGGCGACTCGACCTGATATGGAGAATCTCTTAGAGCAGTTTGTCTATAAAAAAGACACGCCGCTTGACCTGGAGGAGGTGATTGTTCCAAAGTCAAGCTGGTTGGTGCTAAAGAAGCTCAAAGAGGCACATTTTAGAGAGGTGACGCGGGTCTCTGTGGTAGGAATCACCCAAAAAGATGGGAAATTTATCACGATGCCAACGGGTGACACGCTTATCACCAGTGAGTGCAAGCTTCTCATGATCGGCACCTCAAGCGGCATTAGAATGACCAAAAAATTATTGATGAAACGAGAAAAACCTGAGGAGTTGAAGTATGTTTGATCTTTTTCCAATTCATGGAGGGGTGTGCGCCCCTGAGGGATTCTCTGCGGATGGAATCGCGGCTGGATTAAAAAAAGAGGGAAAATTGGATGTGGCTTTTGTGCACTCTCTATTTCCCGCTAAGGTCTCAGCCCTCTTCACCACCAATCGTTTCGCTGCCGCTCCGATTCGATATTTTCAAGGATTGGGTGAGGTGTTTGATTGCAATTTTGTTCTCATCAACGCCAAAAATGCTAACGCTATGACTGGGGCGGAGGGAATCGAAGATATTGAGTGGCTGATGGAGCGCCTAAAGCATCGCTTTCCCTCTCTGGTTAATCCCGTGATGAGCTCTACGGGAGTGATTGGGGCTCGGCTTCCCAAGGAGAAAATCGAAGCCTCTTTGGGTGAGATTGTACTAGGGAAAAAAGAGGGTGCGCGTGCGGCTCAAGCGATCATGACCACGGATGCTTTTTCCAAAGAGGTGGCTTTTAAAGTGGAGCTCCCTGATGGCAGATCTTTTTGCATTGGAGCGATGGCTAAAGGCGCAGGGATGATTGATCCAGCGATGGCGACGATGCTCTGTTTTATCACCACAGATGCGGATGTTCCCGAGAATCGCATGAAAGAGCTCCTTCAAAAGGCAGTTCATACAACCTTTAATGCCATCAGTGTGGATGGCGACACTTCGACCAATGACACCGTGATGCTCTTTAGCAACAAAGCCAGCGGCGTTTATGAGGAAGAGGCTTTTTTGATGGCACTAGAGAGGGTGATGCACAAGCTGGCCACGGATGTAGCGCGCGATGGCGAGGGGGCGAAGAAGCTGGTGGCGTTTGAGGTGAGTGGAGCGGCGAGCGAGGAGGAGGCGATCAAAGCCGCTAAGGCGCTCACGACCTCCTTGCTGGTCAAGACGGCTATTTTTGGTGAAGATCCCAACTGGGGGCGTATTGCTTCAACTATTGGCTCTAGCGGGGTGGAGTGTGATGAGAATCGTCTTCGAATCTCTTTTGGTGAGGTGCTTGTTTATGATAGGGGGGCGATTCTCTTTGATAAAACAATCGAGGAGAAGGCCGCTAGCGTGATGCGCCAAGAGAGCTTTAAAATCCATTGCGATCTTGGCATAGGCAGAGGAAAGTTCACCGCGTATGGATGCGATTTGGGCTATGAGTATGTGAAGATTAATGCCGATTACAGGACATAAGAGAGGGAAGATAACAATCTCGGAATAAGGTTGTTTATCTTATAATTTTTTCATCCAACATTACATTTAAGGAGCAAGAATCATGCTACACGAATACCGAGAAGAGATTAGCAAGCTCAAAGTTGAAAACGCTCGATTTGCCAAGATTTTCGAAAAACACAATGAGCTAGATCAGAAGATTCTCGATGTCGAAGAGGGGAGAGAGCATATGGATCAATTCACCCTTGAAGGACTCAAAAAAGAGAAGCTCGCCCTCAAAGATGAAGCATTCACCATGATTCAAGCTTACATCAAAGGTCAGGCGTAAGGAGTCTCCTCCTTTTCGCCCTTTTTTCTAGCCTCTCACATAACTCCCCAGCCACTTAATCTCATCTCCTCGTCTTTTGAGCAACTCTTGAACGTTCTCATCATCAATATGCCCCTCAAAATCGATAAAGAAGCAAAAGGCAAAGTCTTTGGCTGCATCAATGCGTGGGCGTGATTCGATTTTGGTCATGTTGAGCCCTAGGCCGCTGATGTCTTTGAGCAGACCAAGGAGCGCACCTGGCTTATCGGTGTGGCTGATATCCGCAAAGATGGAGGTTTTATCCGAGCCACTCGCCTGATTCTTAAAATCGCTGATAATGACGAATCGAGTCTTGTTGTGCGAGGAATCCTCAATGTTTTCAAAGAGGATAGGCAGGTGATAGAGCTTGGCGGCAATATGTGAGCAGATGGCTGCGGTGTGGGGCTCGCTAGCGGCGAGCTGAGCCGCCTTGGCTGTAGAATCGACAGGAATGCGCTCCACCTCTTCAAGATTGTATTCACTGAGGAAGTTGAGGCATTGGCCAAAGGCGATATCTTTGGAGTAGATTCGCCTGATCTCTTTGAGCGAATCGCACTGCGTGGCAAAGGTATGATGGATGGGCATGGTGAGTTCTGCGACGATTTTGAGGCTCGATTTGCCCAAAAGATCGAGCGTCTCGCCCACGATTCCGTTTTTGTTGTTTTCGATGGGGACAACCCCGTATTTGGCGCGCTTGGATTCAACGGTTTTAAAGACAGAAGCAATGTTGTTCATGGAGAGGTATTCGCTCATCGCCCCAAAGCGACTCTCGGCGGCTTGATGGGTGTAGCTTCCCAGAGGTCCTAGATAGGCGACACGCTCAGGGAGTTCAAGATTGCGACTCACGGCAAAAATCTCTAAATAGATTGCCTCAATCGCTGCTTCGTTCAAAAGCCCTTGATTGAGGGAGTTGAGTCTAGCGATGATCTCGCGCTCTCTTTCAGGGCGGTAGATGACGCTTCCTTCCATTTTTTTGTGGCGGCCGATGAGCTTCACCACCTCCATGCGCTGATTGAGCAGTCGGAGAATCTGATCATCAACCGAATCAATCTCTTCACGAAATTTTTGCAAATCCATGGGAATCCCTCTTTAGTTTTGAAGTAGCTCTAGCTCGTTTTGCCACAGCGATTCGATCTCTTCTCGCGCTCGAATGAGGCGACTCTCTCCGCCCTCAAGTGCCACTTCAGCGGCTCTAGCGCGACTGTTGTATTGACTTGACATGGAGAATCCATACGCCCCAGCGCTCTTAATCACAATCAAATCGCCATGCTCCAAAGGAGGGAGCATCACCCCCTTGGCTAGCCAATCCCCGCTCTCGCATACAGGCCCCACGATATCCGCCTCACTAAACGATTCCCCGCCTTTGGGGGCAAAGGCCTCATGGTAGGCTTTGTAGAGGCTAGGGCGCAGAAGATCATTCATCGCGCCATCAACGATAACGAATCGTTTCTTTTCATTCTGCTTCTCATAAAGGACGCGAGTGAGAAAGCAGCCCGCATTTCCCACGATGAATCTTCCTGGCTCGCAAACAATCGTCACATCTAGTCCATGAAGTGCAGCGAGAATCCCTTGGGCGTAGTCGTAGAGATTGATGGGTGTCTCATCTTTATAGCGGATTCCTAGACCTCCGCCCACATCAAAAAACTTGATCTCGATTTTGAGCGCCAAAAGGCTTCGGGTGAGATCAGCCACTTTTTTGGCTGATTCAAGAAGGGGTTCAAGCTCGGTGAGTTGGCTTCCTATGTGGAAGTGAATCCCCACAGGATGGAGCGATTCGCTTTTGGCGCAGAGGATATAGAGGCGTTTGGCACTCTCAATGTCCACGCCAAATTTGTTCTCGCTAAGGCCCGTGGAGATATAGGGGTGGGTTTTGGGATCAATATCGGGGTTGACGCGGATGGAGATTCGTGCCACTTTGCCTAGACTTTTGGCGAGCGATTCGACGCGCAACAGCTCTGCCTCACTCTCGACATTGATCATGAGAATCTCTAAAGAGAGCGCCTCTAATATCTCCTCATCCCGTTTGCCCACGCCGCTAAAGATAATCTTGTAGGGGGGGATTCCTGCTTTGAGGGCGCGTTTCACTTCGCCAATGGAGACGCAATCCGCTCCGCTCTCCAGCTTTCCGAGGTGTTGAATCACTGAGAGATTGGAGTTGGCCTTGATGGCGTAGGCGATGAGGGATTTTCGACCCGCAAAAGCCTCTTTGAGTTGGAGGAATTGAGATTTGATCTGGTCAAAATCATAAACATACAAGGGGGTTCCATAGCGTGATGCGAGCGAGGAGAAGTCCATACAAATACCTTTGTGAGCTCTTTTTGTTTCAAAAATCTTAGCGCTAACTCTCTTCAAACTGTGTTAAAATGGGGGATTTTCAAGAGAAGGGGGGAGTGATGGGAGAGAATCTGCTATGGGTGATTGGGGTGCTAATCATTGGAGTGGCGTTGGTAGGGGTTTTGCTCTATTTTTTCAAGCCAAAGCCGCCTCTAAAAGCACCCAAGGTGGAGGTGAGCCTTGAAGAGCTGAAGAGGATTCTAAAAGACCGCTCCAAAACCTTCGAGGAGATAGAGCGTGCCACGGGGCTCTTTTTGGAGCATTTTGGGCGCTTGTCGCCAAGTAAAGAGGCGCGCCTTGAGGTGCTCTATTTGGTGGTCATCCATCCCAAGGTGAGCTCTAAGCTGGTGCTCTCTTTTGAAAAAGAGCTCAAAGCCAAAAACCCTGAGGATTCTAAAGAGATCGAGGCGGTGCTCAAAGGAGCGCTAGATAGCCGAAAGTAGTGTTTGAGTGAGCTCTTCTAACTCGCTATCTAGCCTAAAGAGCCGCTCAGGGCGCTCCTTCCAGTAAGGGGCACTAATCTCCTCAAAACTCCTCTTTTCCTCCTCCCAAAGGTTGAGCACCAGGGTGTAGCTCATTTGGCGGTGTTGGAGTGCCTCTAGGCTCAAAAGCGCTTCATTGATTCCTCCCAGTTTTCCTGAGATCACTAGCACCATATGAGCCTCTAAGGCCTCAGCAAGATCAATCATGAAATACTCTTTTAAAAGGGGCACCAAAAGCCCTCCAGCACCCTCAATGAGCAGAGGATCGGAGCGCTTTTGAAACTCTAATAGACGCCTTAAGAGGTGATCAACATCCACGCATCTTCCCTCTTTTTTGGCGCTCACCCATGGAGAGGCGGGTAGCTTATAGCGCTCTAGGCATATCTCCTCTAGGCTTAGCCCTTGATCTAGCTGGAGTTTTTGCATCAGTTGAAGATGTAAAAGCGCATCTTCTGGCGTGGGATTGGCCCCTGTTTCGATGGGCTTGAGGGCGAGAGGTTTCCTCCCGCTTTGATGCAGGGATTGGAGCAGTTTTTGGGTGGTGTAGCTCTTGCCAACCCCCGTCCCTGTCGCCGAGATAAAGAGGGGTTTCATATAGCTCCTTATAAGAGAATGTGGGTAAAATGAGTCCTAAAAAGCGACAAGGATTCTACTATAATCGTGAGTAAAGGAGAGAGTGGTGGCTAAGGGTAGCGACTTTGAGACAGAGATCAAAGAGGAGATCATCGTCGCAGAGCCGAGACGTTTTAAGGTGATTCTCCTCAATGATGACTATTCAACCATGGATTTTGTCGTGGAGGTGCTTATGGTCATTTTTAACAAGAATTTTGACGAGGCGCTTGGCGTGATGTTAAAGGTTCACAATGAGGGCAGAGGAGTGTGTGGAATCTACCCTTATGATGTTGCTGAGACCAAAGTGTCACAGGTGAAAAAGAAGGCAGAAGAGAGCGGATTCCCTCTTCGAGCGATTTTGGAGGAGTGCTAAAATGATTAGCGGTGAGCTTAATGTGGTCTTTAGCGAGGCGCTCGCATTGGCCAAAGAGAAGCGACATGAGTATTTGACGGTGGAGCATATCTTTCTTGCTCTTCTAGGGCATAAAGAGGCGATTGCCTTGCTTCGAGAGTGTGGAGGCAATGTCTCTTTTATGAAGCAGAAGGTGACGCGTTACCTAAGCGAGAATCTCAAATCCAGTGAAGAGGAGGTGACGCATGATCCTTTCGAGACGCTAGCGCTTAGCCGCGTGATCGAATCGATGCTGCGGCACACCCGAGGAGCTGAGAAAAAGGAAGCGGGTGTAGGCGATCTTCTTGCGGCTATTTTTGAAGAGGAGCACTCCTACTCCACCTATGTGCTCAAATCTCAAGGAATCAGCCGTCTTGATATTCTTGAGGCGATCACGGAGCAGATTCACAAAGAGGGCTCCAGCGCCAAAGAGGAGGAGAAGCGCGAAGAGAGCTTCTTGGAGAAATACACCAAGCCTCTTGCCCAAGAGGCTAAAAGGGGCAAGATTGACCCTGTGATTGGTCGAGAGATAGAGATTGAGCGCTCTTTAGAGGTGCTCTGCCGCCGCAAAAAGAATAATCCTCTGCTCGTGGGAGAGCCAGGAGTTGGAAAGACCGCGATTGCCGAGGGTTTAGCACTAAGAATCGCCCAAGGCAAAGCCCCAGAGATTCTCCAAAAGGCGGAGATTTTTGCTCTGGATATGGGAGCGCTGCTTGCAGGCACCAAATATCGAGGAGATTTTGAGAAGCGTCTCAAAGGGGTGATTGAAGAGCTAGAGGGGAAGCCTGAGGCGATCCTCTTTATCGATGAGATTCACACGATTGTAGGGGCGGGGGCGACTAGCGGAGGAAGCATGGATGCCTCCAATCTCCTCAAGCCCGCCCTGGGAAGCGGTCGACTTCGATGCATTGGGGCGACCACTTATGGAGAGTTTCGCAATTTTTTTGATAAAGACAAGGCGCTCAGTCGGCGCTTCGCCAAGATCGATGTGAAAGAGCCCACCATCGAAGATACGATCAAGATTCTTGAGGGGCTCAAGCCTCAATATGAAAAACATCACGAAGTGCTCTATCTGCCTGAGGCGCTAGAGGGGGCGGCCAAGCTCTCTAGCCGCTATATTCAAGATCGATTTTTGCCTGATAAGGCGATTGATGTGATGGATGAGGCGGGGGCAAGCTTCCGCATGGCAGGTAAAAAAGGGGGCAAGGTCGGCCTCAAAGAGATTGAGAGGATCGTGAGCAAAATGGCCCAGATTCCTGATATCACGGTGAGCGTGGATGACAGAGAGCACCTTAAAGGGTTAGAGAAGAGGCTTCAGGGGAGAATCTTTGGTCAAGACAGTGCAATCTCTCAAATCGTCTCAGCGATCAAGCGCTCTAGAGCGGGGCTCAATGCGCCCCATCGTCCCGTGGGCTCCTTCATCTTCGCAGGCCCTACAGGCGTGGGTAAAACAGAGCTCGCCAAGGAGCTCGCTAGAGCGATGGGGGTCCATTTTGAGCGCATGGATATGAGTGAATACATGGAAAAGCACACCGTCTCTAGGCTCATTGGTGCGCCCGCAGGCTATGTGGGCTTTGAGCAGGGAGGACTTCTCACAGAGACGATTCGTAAGCATCCCCACGCCCTTTTGCTCCTTGATGAGATTGAAAAGGCGCACCCCGATCTGCTCAATATTTTGCTTCAGGTGATGGATAGCGCCACGCTCACGGATAATAACGGGCAGAAGGCGGATTTTAGGAATGTGATTTTGATCATGACCTCCAATGTCGGTTCTAAAGAGCCCAGCGTGATGGGCTTTAAAAAAGAGCAGAGCCTCAAGCGCGAAGGAGCGATCAAAGAGCACTTCTCGCCAGAGTTTCGCAACCGTTTGGACGCTATTATTCATTTTGAGCCTTTGAGTCTGGAGCATCTAGAGCGAATCGCCCAAAAGCAGGTGGACGATCTCAACCTCCAGCTTGTCGAGAAGGGAATTGTCGTGAAGCTAGACAAAAAAGCGAAGCGCTACCTAGCCGAGAAGGGGTATGATGAGGAGCTAGGAGCTAGACCTTTGGGGCTTTTAGTGCAAAAAGAGATTAAAACTCCGCTAACGGATGAGATTCTCTTTGGCTCTCTCAAAAAAGGGGGCGAGGTGAAAGTGAGTGCAAATGAGCGGGGAATTTCCTTCCGCTTTCCTCTTTCCCGATCCAGCGCTAGCCGATAAGGAGGGGCTCCTCTGTTTTGGAGGTGACCTAGAGCCATCCACCTTGCTGGCGGCCTACTCACAAGGAATCTTTCCATGGTTTAATGCGGGAGATCCGATTCTGTGGTGGTCGCCCCATCCCCGATTCCTCCTCTTTCCTTCTGAGCTCCAATTCTCTAGGCGTACCCAAAAGCGCTTAGAGCAATGCGCCTTTGAAGTGCGCGCGGATGAGCGCTTTAAAGAGGTGATTGGCGGATGTCAAAAAGCGGTGCGGAAGAATCAGGAGGGAACTTGGATTTTGCCCAAAATCGTGAAAGCTTATGAGCACCTTTTTGAGGAGGGCTACGCGCACAGCCTTGAGGTTTACAAAGAGGGGGAGCTCGTGGGAGGGCTCTATGGAGTGAGCCTAGGGGCAGCCTTTTTTGGAGAATCGATGTTTTCGCGCCAAGATCATGCCTCAAAGGCGGCCATTAGGGAGCTTTGTCGTTTGGGGGTGGAGCGAGGCTGGAAGATGATTGATTGCCAGATTCACTCTGAGCATTTAGAACGATGGGGGGCGAGAGCAGTGGATCGAGAGAGGTTTTTAGTCCTTCTTAAAGAGGCGCTTAAAGAGAAGACATGGAGGGGAAGATGGAGCTTAAATTAGATATGCCATGGGAGGAGATTTACGCAGCGATCTATCGACCTATGGGGCGCTATTTACACGCGGTGAGAGAGATTGATGAGGTGAGGCTAGAGAATCTAGGGGGGATTGAGCGCCAAAAGCGTCTGCTGGTGAAAAACACGAAGCGCTTTTTGCGAGGAGAGCCCGCGGTGAATGCGCTTTTGTGGGGCGCAAGAGGCACGGGCAAATCTTCGCTGATTAAGGCGCTTTTGTGGGAATACGCCAAAGAGGGTCTGCGCGTGGTGGAGGTGGAGAAGGAATCGCTTGGAATCATCCCTGAACTCACCGATAGGCTCAGGGAGCTCCCCTATCACTTCATCCTCTTTTGCGACGATCTCTCCTTTGAGCGAGGCGATTCCTCTTATAAGCCGCTCAAAAGCCTTTTAGAGGGCTCTATTGAGCGACTGCCCCAAAATATCATTGTCTATGCCACCTCCAATCGTCGCCACCTTTTGCCTGAGTATAAAAGCGACAATGAGGGTGCTTGGGTGGGCGAAGGAGAGATACACTTGGGGGATGCAGTGGAGGAGAAGGTTTCGCTCTCGGATCGATTCGCGCTCTCGCTTGGATTTTATCAAGGAACGCTCAAGGGCTATTGGGAGTTGGTGCAGGGCTATTTAGGAGGAGAATCTTACCCTGTGGAGCTAGAGCAAAAGGCGATCAATTTCGCCACTCAAAAAGGCTCCAGAAGTGGGCGCACCGCTAAGCAATTTTATGACTTATATAGGAGCGGATTAATAGAATAACAGACATCAATTCAATCACAAGGATAACCAAGATGATCAAAAAGTGCCTCTTTCCCGCTGCAGGCTATGGGACGCGATTCTTGCCTGCAACCAAGGCGATGCCCAAAGAGATGCTTCCTATTGTGAATAAACCGCTCATTCAGTATGGAGTCGAAGAGGCGTTAGAGGCTGGAATCACCACCATGGCGATTGTCACGGGTCGAGGCAAGCGATCTTTAGAGGATCACTTTGATATTAGCTATGAGCTAGAGCATCAGATTCGAGGGACGGATAAGGAGATTTATCTCAAAGATATTCGAGAGGTGATGGAGCAGTGCACCTTCTCTTATACGCGCCAAATGGAGATGAAGGGCTTGGGACATGCGATCCTCACGGGAGAGACACTCATTGGCAATGAGCCTTTTGCTGTTGTTTTGGCGGATGATCTATGCGACAATCCAGAGGGTGAAGGGGTGCTTTCACAGATGATTGAACTCTATCACAAATACCGCTGCTCTATCGTTGCCATCGAAGAGGTGGAGGTGAGCGAGGTGGACAAATATGGGGTGATTAGTGGACGAGAGATTGATGCGGGTGTCTATATGGTGGATAATATGATCGAAAAGCCCTCTATAGCTGAGGCTCCTAGCAATCTAGCCGTCATTGGGCGTTATATTCTCACTCCTGATATTTTTGATATTTTGCGCGATACAAAGCCGGGAAAAAAAGGGGAGATTCAGATCACCGATGCGCTCTTGGAGCAGTGCAAAAAGGGGATGGTGCTCGCCTATAAATTCAAAGGGAAACGGTATGATTGTGGGAGTATTGATGGCTTTGTGATGGCGACCAATGTCTTTTATCAAAAACACCACCAAGGGTAGTGTCCTTTATGTATGACCTCAACTTCTACCTTTTTGTCTGGATTGCTCTTAGTGTTATTGCGATTCCCGTGGTGCTGATCTCGGCGCTTATGATGGTGATTGAGAGCATGGGAGATAAGAGAAAAGAGGAGGAGAGGAGGGCGTTGCAGTTTCAAAAGATCGATTTTCTCCTCTCGATTCTTGATAATCCTAAATCGGGAGTTAAGGATTATGAGGCTGCCCTTGAGGCATTCAAAAAGCATCATGCTAGCCTTGGGGCGCTTGATCCAAAAGAGAAGGAGTTTTTAAAGAGGCTTGATTTTATCGGTAAAATCTCCTTGATGGATTTTTGGGATATTGATAGCGTGGCAAAGTTTCGGGATGAGTTGGTGGGGCGCAATAAGAGTCTCAAAAAAGAGATCGAGCAGGCCATCGGAAAATCTCTCAAGAATCGAGAGAGCAAAGACAAAGGGAAAGGAAAAAAATAGCGCATGGATTTTTTATCAATCACAGGGGGAGAGAAGTTACAGGGGAGCGTGAGCGTTTCTGGAGCTAAGAATGCGGCTCTGCCTCTTATTAGTGCGACCCTGTTGGCCAAAAATGAGGCGTGCCTAAAAAATCTCCCTGATGTGGTGGATATCAAGACGCTTCTTTCGCTTCTAGAGATGTTGGGTGCAAAAGTGCAGAGAATCGATCCTCACACCGTCAAGGTGAACAGCTCGGAGATTTTAAGCACCAAGGCAACCTATGACATCGTGCGCAAGATGAGAGCTTCGATTCTAGTGCTTGGGCCTCTGCTCTCTCGATTTGGAAAGTGTGAAGTCTCTCTACCTGGAGGGTGTGCCATTGGGGCCAGACCCGTGGATTTGCACCTCAAAGCGATGGAGAAGATGGGGGCGATCGTGGAGATTAAAGGGGGTTATATCGTAGCCAATGCCCCCAAAGGGCTCAAAGGAGCCACCATCGCCTTTGATAAAATCACGGTCACAGGGACAGAGAATGTGGTCATGGCAGCGGCTTTGGCCAAAGGGGTGACCAAGATTCTCAATGCGGCTCAAGAGCCTGAAGTGGTTCAGCTCTGCGAGGTATTGCAGGCAGCGGGCGTGGAGATCAAGGGAATTGGGAGTAATGAGCTTGAGATCGTAGGCCAAGAGGGTGAGGCGCTGGAGTTTAAAGAGGTAGAGGTGATTCCTGATCGAATCGAGGCGGGAACCTATCTCTGCGCTGGGGCTATGACCAACTCCTCGATTCGATTGGAGCGGGTGGTTCCTGAGCATTTGAGCGCGGTGACGCAGAAGCTGGAGGAGATTGGATTTGGGATAGAGTATGGAGAGAATCACCTCACGCTTTTGCCTGCCTCCAAGCGGCGCGCCTTTGAGATCATCACGACAGAGTATCCTGGATTCCCTACCGATATGCAGGCTCAATTCATGGCGCTTGCCACGCAATGCGAGGGGGCGAGTATCATTGAGGAGAGGCTTTTTGAGAATCGCTTCATGCACGTGAGCGAGCTTCAGCGCCTTGGCGCGGGAATCCATCTAAGAGGCAACACCGCCACCGTCAATGGAGGCACCAAGCTTTTGTGCGCGGATGTGATGGCGACGGATTTGAGGGCTTCTAGTGCGCTGGTGTTAGCCGCACTAGCCGCAGAGGGGACAACCAACATCCATCGAATCTATCATCTTGATCGTGGCTATGAGCGCCTAGAAGAGAAGCTTCGTGCCCTTGGAGCGGTGATTGAGCGCGGGAGAGAGTGAGATGGCGGGCTACTTTGACCGACAGATCAAGCTCATGGGCGAAGAGGCCTTAAAGGGGATTCGCTCCAAAAAGGTGGCCATTATTGGCTCAGGAGGGCTGGGATGCTCTCTAGGAATCGCGCTAGCAGGGAGTGGAGTGGGCGAGCTCCACCTTGTGGATTTTGATACCGTCTCTTTGAGTAATATTCATCGCCAAATCGCCTTTAAAATGGAGGATATCGAGAAGCCAAAATGCAAGGTCTTGGGTGAGCTGCTCTTGGCTAGAAGTGAGGAGGGGCTTAAGATTTTGAGCTTTGAAGAGAGTTTGCAAGAGTATGCCTCTAGAGGGTTAGAGGTCGATTTGATCATGGATGCCACGGATAATCTTCCCTCAAGGGCGGAGATTGACAAGCTGGCTAAAGAGCGGAGGATTCCTTGGGTTTATGCGTCTGTGGAGGAGTGGCACGGGCAGGTCTGCTTCATGGATAAAGCGGACTTTTCAGCCTTTAGGGTGAGTGATCGAAAGCCCGGAGGGATTGCCACTCCCATCGTCATGAATATCGCCTCGCTCTCAGCGAATATGGCGCTACGCTTTTTGGCGGGTCTTGAGGTGAAGCGTGATTGCCTCCATTACTGCACATTAAATGAAGGTTATCTGAAGGTTTTTCACTACAAAATGGCTTAGCGGGCTTTGATTTTGAGCTTATAAAGGAGGCTTTAGTGGGCGAGTTCTCAAAAGAGGAGAGAGTGGTGCCAAGCGAGGATTTGCGCAAAATCAAGGTGCTCTATGTGGAGGATGAGGAGATCATTCGAGAATCGCTTGCCGCTTTGTTGCGCCGCTATGTTCCGCATCTACTTTTGGCTTCCAATGGACAAGAGGGGTTGGAGGTTTTTGAGCGGGAGCATCCAGAGATTGTCATTAGCGATATTCGAATGCCCAAAATCGACGGCTTGGAGATGGCGAGACAGATGAAAGAGAGCTTGCCTGATGTGCAGGTGATCATCACCACTGCCTTTGGGGATTCGGATTATCTTTTGCGGGCGATTGAGATTGGACTTAATGGCTATCTTATCAAACCCATCAACAAAAATAATCTTTTCAAGTTTTTGAACGAAAGCGCCCGTCATGTTCTTGCTCAAAAAGCCAAAGAGCGCTTCAATCGATACACCCAGCAGATTTTGGATTTTCAGCAGAATCTTGTGGTTGTGATTGATGAAAATTTTGCCATCAAGCGTGCCAATAAAAGTTTTTTAGACTATTTCGACTGCACCGTGGTGGAGGAGTTTGTTCTGACCTACGGAGATTTGACCAAGGTCATTTCGCTTAGCTACTCAAGGGAAGAGGCGAAGGGCTTTGATAAGTTCTTTTTGGAGGCAGTTATCGGAGATGTGGGGCATAGCCATTCGCTAATTTTGCACAGTCAAGGGGGAGAATCGGGGCGATTCTTCACAGTGAGTGCGAGCAAACTCGTGGGCGAAGGAGAGTGGGAGAGTGAGTATATTGTCTCTTTCACCGATATCACCTCTTTTGAAAAAGAAAACAAGAAGCTTCAGCGTCAAGCGACTACGGATACGCTCACAGGAATTGATAATCGCTTTAGGCTCCAAGAGATTCTAGAGGAGTGGAAGGCGAGAGATGAGAGCTATGGCGTCATCTTTTTTGACATCGATCACTTCAAGCAGATCAATGATGAGTATGGGCACGACAAAGGGGATGAGATTTTGGTAGGGCTGGCTAGACTCATCAAAACAGAATTGCGAGACGAGGATATCTTCGCACGGCTTGGGGGCGAAGAGTTTGTCGTGCTGCTCAAAGGCGCCTCGCTCCCTAAAGCCACCGAGATTGCCCAGAGGCTTCGTCAGGCTATCGAACAGCACCCTTTCCCTATGCAGCGCCGCGTGAGTTGTAGCTTTGGTGTGGCCAAGAACCAATTCAGGGAAGAGCCCGAAGAGACGATCAAGAGAGCAGACTTGGCGATGTATCTCGCCAAGCGTGCGGGAAGGAATCGAGTGGAGGTTGATCCTCGCTAAAGCGAGGTAATGAAGCGCGCCATATCGACTAGACGATTGGAGTAGCCCCATTCGTTGTCATACCACGCCATCACTTTGGCCATATCTCCTTCGATTACAAAGGTGAGATCTGAGGCAACAATGGAGCTTCGGGGGTCACCTTGGAAATCAAGCGACACCCCAAAATCTTTATCCATCCCTAAAATCCCCTTGAGTCGTCCTTGGCTAGCCTCCATAAAAAGCTCGTTGATCGCTTGGGCTGAGCTCTTTTGGGCAAGTTTGACATTCAGATCGACCATGGAGACATCAGGCGTGGGAACACGCACAGAGTGGCCGTGGAGTTTTCCTTGAAGAGAGGGGAGGACAAGCCCTAGTGCCTTGGCTGCGCCTGTGGTGGTGGGAATCATATTGATCGCAGCGGCTCTAGAGCGTCTGAAGTCGCTTCGGTGTGCCGTGTCAAGAATGTTTTGATCATTGGTGTAGGCATGAATCGTGGTCATGATTCCCTTCTCTATTCCAAAGGCTTCATCTAAAAGCATCGCAAGAGGAGCGAGACAGTTGGTGGTGCAACTTGCATTGGAGATGATGGGCTCGCCTTGGTAACGTTCATGATTCACCCCTAGGACATAGGTGGGAGTGGAATCTTTGGCGGGTGCGGAGAAGATGACTCTTTTGACCCCTTTTTGAAGGTGGTGCTTCACGAGCTCTTGGGTGAGGAAAAGACCTGTTGATTCGATCACCACCTCAGGTGAGGCGGCGGAGAAATCAAGCTTTTGGGGGTCTCTCTCCTGATAGAGGAGCACCTCTTTTTTTCCAATGTAGAATCGATTCCCCTCCCAAGAGACCTCATGGGGGAAAGCCCCATGGACTGAATCATGACGTAACAAATAGGCAAGCGTTTCGGGAGAGGCGAGGTCATTAATAGCCACCAGCTCTACATCAGAGCGCTGCGCAATGACTCTTGCCACGCTTCTGCCGATGCGTCCAAAGCCGTTGATGGCGATGCGTAAAGGGCTCACTCAAACTCCTTTTAACCGTTTTAAAACCAAAATGGTATATCATAGGGACTTTAATAACTTTAAAGATAACCCTAAACGGAGGTTTACCCTATGTCGCTTTATGACAGAAACTACCTAAATAGCTCCGCTCAAGATCAAGGCGCCTTTGGAGGCGCTAGAGAGAGCTTGAGCGAGAGTGCGTTAGTAGGTTTTGTGAAACAGACCTACCAGCTCTTCGCTGGCTCGTTGTTGGCCGCGACCGTTGGAGCCTATGTCGGACTCGGCATGGCTCCTGTGATAGCCTCTTGGTATTGGGGCTTGGTGATCTTGGAGTTTGCTCTTCTTTTTGGGATGTTCTTCCTTAAAGACAAGCCTGGCATCAACCTAGTGGTGCTTTTCGCCTTCACGTTCATGACAGGCCTAACGCTCACTCCTCTTCTCTCCAGAATTTTCAATATGCCTGGAGGCGCGAGTATTGTGGCCAATGCCTTCTTGCTCACCACGGCGATTTTTGGAATCATGAGCATCTTTGCGCTCAAAACCAAAAGCGATCTAGCGAGCATGGGCAAAATGCTCTTCATCGCCCTTATTGTAGTGGTGGTGGCTTCCATCATCAATCTCTTCCTTGGAAGCCCTCTTTTGCAGGTGATCATTGCAGGGGCAGGGGCGATTCTCTTTAGTCTCTATATCGCCTATGACACTCAAAACATTGTCCGAGGTGTTTATGATAGTCCCGTTATGGCGGCTATCTCGCTCTATTTGAGCTTCCTGAACCTCTTCATCTCTCTTCTTCAGCTTCTAGGAATTCTTGGAAACTCGGATGAGTGAGTCCAGAGAGATTGGTATCGAGAGAATCATCGATGCCAATCTCAACCGTTTGCGTGAGGGCATCCGCGTCATTGAAGACGTGATGCGCTACGCCAAGAACGATTCTCGATTCTCTCCTAAGCTGAAAATGCTACGCCATGAAGCGCGTCTAAGCCTCCCCGTGGAGCTTTTGGCTCACAGGGATGTGGTGAATGATGTCTCCAAAAAGAGCTTTGAGGATGATCTAAAAAGAGAGAATCTAGACTCGATTCTAGTGGCTAATTTCAAACGCGCCCAAGAGAGCGCGAGGGTGCTCGAAGAGACGCTTAAGCTCATGGATGAGCGCGAGAGCGAGCATTTTAAGGCGATTCGCTACGAGCTTTATGGCTTGGAGAAAGCGATCCTCTCTCCTGTTCAACCCTTGATCTAGAGGATGTGATGGAGAGTGTTGGCCTTCTCCATCCATTCATAGAGCTCCTCCCAGCGCTCCTCTTTGATGAGCTGCTCCGCTAAAATCATCTCCTTGCCAAAAAAGTCAATGGTCTGAAGTAGCTCTTCTTTGTTCTGCTTGGAGACATCCGTCCACATTCTTGCTGAGCTTTGGGCGATTCGGCTCATGTCTCTAAAGCCTCCCGCCGCAAGCGCTAGAATACTTTGGGGGTCTTCTTGGGAGAGGACAGTGTTGGCTAGTGCATAACTAATGATATGGGGCAGATGACTGATGAAGGCAGCGTGGCGATCATGGGAGGCGGAGTCCATCTTCACGATATTCATGCCGATGCGAATGAAGATCTCTTTGGCTAGTGCGCGCTGAAACTCTCCGCTTCCTTCGATATCGGTGAGCACTACGATGCGATTTTGGTAGAGCTCTTTAAAGGCGGCCTTGGGGCCGAAGTTCTCCGTTCCGCACATAGGGTGAGCGGGAACGAAGTTGCGCCTGATGGATGAGGGCACACTCTCTACAATCTTTCTCTTGGTGCTTCCAAGGTCAATCACGGTGACATGAGGGGCGAGTGGAGGGAGCTTTTGGAGTGTCTCTATGATCGAATCGACAGGAATTGCCAAAAAGATCACATCGCACTCTCTCATCTCCTCCATGGTGACGCACTCGTCCACCAAGCCCAAAAAGAGCGCCTGTTGCGTGTGGATGGGGCTCGCGTCCATTCCGACCACGGTTTTGAACATTTTTGTCTCTTTGAGTGCTAATCCCATGGAGCCTCCCATGAGACCAAGACCGATGATTCCCGCCTGCATAAAAGTCCTTTATCTGCCTAAAAATCGGCTTGGATTATACCTCAAGCTCTTTTAATCAGCATTAATTTAAAGCAGGTATAATGTTTGACTATTTTTTTGAAATCCAACACCCAAGGACACACCCACAGCATGAGATTTCTACCTCTAGCCGCCTTGTGCGCTCCACTGCTTTATGCCGCCCCCCTTCCTACGGTTAAAAATATTCAGTATGAAGGGCTCATTCACATCTCCCCTATGATTGCCAATGAGATCTCCAAAATCAAAGTCGGTGATGCGCTGGATGTGCAGAAGGTGGATCGCTCTATTATTGAGTTCCACAAGCAGGGCTATTTTGAGGATATTTGGGTGACTGAAGAATCGGGAGTGCTCACCTACCACTTCATCGAGAAGTCCACCATTGCCAATATTGAGATTAATGGGTATGGTTCAGGACAAGAGCAAGAGGCACTCTACAAAGAGATTGGAATCAAAAAAGGCGATGTCTATGATGAATCCAAAGTGGAGCGCGCCAGAAAATCGATCATGGCAGCACTTGAGAAAAAGGGATTCTATGACACGGTCGTGGAAGCGACCACCGAGAAGTTGAGCGATCAAGCGATCAAATTGACTCTGGACGTCAATAAGGGTGAGGAGATCATTATTCGCAAGGTCAACTACAATGGTGCGGAGAAGCTAAGTGCTAGCAAGCTTGAGATCCCCACGGTCAACAAAGAGCGCGAATTCATGGGCTGGATGTGGGGTTTTAACGATGGCAAGCTCAAGGTGGGCGAGCTAGAGCATGATTCTTTTCGAATGAAAGACTACTACATGAAGAAGGGCTTTTTGGATGCTGAGGTGAGCCCCCCTTCTCTTTTGGCCGATTTCACCACCTATGATGCCAATTTGGAGTTTAAGATCAGCGAGGGGAAAATCTATGAGGTCTCCAAGGTGGAGATTGTTTTAGAGGAGCCTGTGGTAGGGGTCGAGGAGTTGATGGATGAGGTGAGACTCACCGAAGGAAAGCGCTTTAATATCGAAAAACTCCGCAAAGACATGGAATCGATGAAAGAGGTTGTGGGCGACCTTGGCTATGCGTTTGTAAGAATCACGCCTGATTTGGACAAGGATGAGGAGAACGCAAAGGTGCGAATCGTCTATTATGTTCAGCCAGGAAAAAAGGTCAAAATCAATGACGTTCTCGTCTCGGGCAACACAAGAACCCTTGATAGGGTCGTGAGACGAGAGATTCTTCTGGCGCCTGGAGAGATGTATGAGGCCACCAAGGTGAAAAACTCCAAAAATGCGCTCAAGCGAATGGGTTATTTTGAGAATGTGGAGATTGAAGAACGCCGCGTGAGCGAAGATAGTGTCGATCTGCTCGTGAATGTTAAAGAGGGTCGAACGGGCGAGTTCATGTTTGGAATTGGCTATGGAAGCTACGATGGTCTCCTAGGAAGTGTCTCCGTCAAAGATAAAAACGTCTTTGGAAGTGGGATGACGGCGGGTGTCTATGTGGATAAAAGTGAGAAGGAGAGTGCCTACCGAATCAATCTCTACAACCCTAGGGTCTTAGATAGTCGCTACAGCCTCTCCACCAATGTCTATAAGCGTGACTATGAGAGCTACGATTACACGGATCGAACGACAGGATTTGATGTGGTTGGGGGGCGCTATCTCACCGATCACCTCCAAGCCACGCTGGGTTATACCATTGCACAGACGGAGCTAGTGGACTTTGTGAACAATCTAGAGGAAAAATACAAGCCCTACTATCGTGAAGGGAAATATATCAAGAGCTCCGTCATCCCCGGCCTCTCTTACGACAACACCGATGACTACTACTTCCCCCATAATGGAATCATTGCTTCGGCCTACGCTGAATACGCAGGGGCTGGAGGAGATGAAAAGTTTGTCAAATATTTTGGAAAGGTAGCCGCCTACAAGAGCCTTGAAGATTCTTTGGATATGGATTTGATCCTTCGATACAAGGCACGAGCGGGAGTGATTCAGGAGAATGGCTATCTGCCTATCAACGAGAAGTTCTACCTTGGGGGGATGTCCACCATCCGAGGATATAAATCAAGCTCTGTCACGCCCAAAGATTCTAATGATGTGCGAATCGGGGGCAAATATGTCTTCTCTAATAGCGCTGAGGTGAGCTATGGACTCTTTGAGACCGTGCAGATGCGCCTCACCCTCTTTTATGACTATGGTATGATCGGACAAGATGGCTTCAATGAGATTAGGCGAAGTTCGGCTGGAGCGGCGATTGAGTGGGTTTCTCCTTTGGGGCCCATCAACTTTGTATTCCCCCAAGCCTTGGATGATAAGCCTGGGGATAAGACCTCCTCGTTTGAATTCACAATGGGTCAGAGGTTTTAATGCGTCTAAGCGATGCAGAGATTTTGCATGAGCTGCGCCATACTCCTCTTAAGGAGCTGGGTGAGCGAGCCTATGAGGTCAAAAAGCGTCTCCATCCCAAGCGAATCACCACCTTTGTAGTGGATCGCAACATCAACTACACCAATATCTGCTGGGTGGATTGTAAGTTTTGCGCCTTTAAGCGCAAGCTCTCCCAAGAGGAGACCTATATCCTCTCCTTTGAGGAGATTGATCGAAAGATTGAGGAGCTAATCGCCATTGGCGGGACGCAGATTCTCTTTCAAGGAGGGGTGCATCCTGAGCTAAAGATTGAGTGGTATGAGAATCTTGTCTCTCATATTGCCCAAAAGTTCCCAGAGATCACCATTCATGGCTTCTCGGCCATCGAAGTGGACTACATCGCACGCCTCTCGAAACTCTCCCTCAAAGAGACACTTCAAAGACTCCAAGCCGCGGGACTCTCTTCGATTCCTGGGGCGGGGGCGGAGATTTTGAGCGATCGCGTGCGCGATATTATCGCGCCTAAAAAGCTGAGTGCGGATCGCTGGATTGAAGTGCATCGTACCGCCCATCAAATCGGCATGAAAAGCACTGCCACGATGATGTTTGGGACGATTGAAGAGGAAGAAGATATCATCGAGCATTGGAGAAGAATCCGAGAGCTGCAAGAGGAGACGGGGGGGTTTCGCGCCTTTATCCTTTGGTCTTTTCAGCCTCATCACACTCCACTCAAAGCCGAGTTTCCCCATCTTCAAAAAAGCTCTTCCAATCGCTACTTAAGACTTTTAGCCGCCAGCCGGCTCTATCTGGATAATTTCCCTAACCTCCAGAGCTCTTGGGTGACCCAAGGGAGCTACATCGGGCAGATGGCACTTCTTTTTGGAGCGAACGATCTAGGGAGCACTATGATGGAGGAGAATGTCGTCTCCGCCGCAGGAGCAAGGAATCAAATGAATCAAGAGGAGATGATCGCCCTCATTAAAGATGTGGGGGAGCTGCCTGCCAAACGCAACACCGCCTATGAGATCTTAGAGCGCTACTAAAAATGTCTATTCGTCTTTTTTTTATTCTACTATTTTCACTACAAGGAATCGTAATGGCCGCCCAGTTGAGCGAGATTGAAGTCAAAGGGGTGAAGATTCCCCTCATCTATGAAAAAAGCACCCTGATGCCCGCCGTGAATCTCCAGATCGTGTTCACTCACGCAGGTTCGATCACTGATGAGATTCCCGGGCTCGCTTCACTTAGCGCGCGAATCTTTAATGAAGGCACCAAGACGCTTGGTTCGGTGGAGTTTGCCAAGGAGTTGGAGAATCGCGCTATCAGTCTTAGTGTGGGAAGCGGGAATGAGACGCTCGTCTTTGACATGAGTGCGCTAAAGAGCGAATACTTAGAGGGATTGAGACTCACTAGAGAGCTTTTAAGGCAGCCCAATTTCACCAAAGAGGCGCTCTCCAAGGTCAAAACCGACATCAAGGCCTCGCTTTTGCGCAAAGAGAGTGACTTTGATTATGTAGCGCAGGTGGAGCTCCATCGCCGTCTTTTTGAAGGAACCCCTTTGGAGTATCCCTCCATGGGAAATCGCGAGAGCATCGAGAAGATCACCCTTAAAGAGGTGGAGGAGTTTTGGAAAAAGCGAGGGGTTTTGCGCCGAGCGATCGTGCTTGTGGGGGGTGATGTGGAGCTAGAAGAGGTCAAAAAAGATCTCCTTTCGCTCCTCTCTGTGCTTCCTTTGGGTGAAGAGGGTGAGCTTGTTCGCTATGAAGCCAAAGGGGATTTGGAGGTGAAGAGTGTGATCAAAAACACCCAGCAAGCCTACATCTACTTTGGCTCTCCTTTTAGCGTGAAGAATCTTCGTGAAGATTCTTACAAGGCAAAAGTGGCGGCTTTTGTGCTAGGAAGCAGCGGATTTGGCAGCCGGATGATGGAGGAGATTCGCGTCAAACGCGGGCTGGCCTACTCGGCTTATTGGAGAATCTCGCTCAGCAAAAGCGTCAACTACTCCCTTGGCTATCTTCAGACCAAACTAGAGAATGAGCAACAGGCTATTGGCGTGGTGCGGGAGCTCATCGAGGAGTTCCTGCAAAAAGGAATCACCGAAAAAGAGTTAGAGGGAGCCAAGCAGTTCCTCTTGGGGAGTGAACCTTTGCGCAACGAAACCTTGAGTCAGCGCCTCAGCAGCGCCTTTAGCGCCTACTATCGAGGCTTGCCTCTTGATTTTGCCAAGGAGGAGCTCCATAAGATCGAGGCGCTCACGCTTGAAGAGATCAATGCCTACATCAAAGAGCATCAGGAGCTTTTGCAGCTCTCCTTTAGTGTGGTGACCGCCCCTAAAGAGTGATGGAGCCAAGCGACCTCCTCAAACTATCCAAGCTTCACTGCAAAGACGCGCTCGATTTCGCACTCCTAGCTCCCAAGGGCTATGAGGATAGGCGCCCCTCAAGCGAGCTTGTGAGTGGAGCGGAGGGGGTGGTGGAGATAGAGACGCTGGAGTTTTCCCTGCAAAAAGGTCGGGCTAGGGGGCTGGCTTGGCTGGAGCGATTTAAAGAGCGGGCGGAGCTAATCATTTTTCACCCTTCAAAATATCATCACGCTCTCTTTGCCCCCAAAGAGCGATTCTTCGTGAAGGCGAAGGTGGAGCGGCGCTTTGGAAAACTCATCCTTATTCAACCCCAAAAGCTCGCTAAAATCGGAGAGATTCTTCCTAAATTTTCCACCAAGGTGTTCAAAAATCAGACTCTTATAGAACTCGCCTCTAGGGTGTTGAGCAAGGAGAGTCTCATCGCTTTAGGGATTCCCGCTTTGTATGCTTCACGGCTTTGTGAGCTTTTTTTCCCTGATGACTCTTTTTTGAGGCGTTACCAGCAAGAGAGAGGAATTCCAAAAGAGCATCAAGAGGCGCTCAAGTTTGCGGAAATCTTCCGCCATCTTCGAGCACTCGTGGGGAAAAAGCGCTCCTTTGAGGCACTTTGTCGTTGCCAAAACGCTCCTTGGCCTTTTGTGGATTCCCTCCCTTTTCCTCTCACATCGGGTCAAAAAGAGGCGATTGGAGCGATTTGGCGCGACCTCTCTTCCTCCAAGGCGGCACGGCGAATCATCATGGGAGATGTGGGGTGCGGGAAGACTCTAGTGATCTTAGCGGCTGCCTACATGGCCTATCCAAAACAGGCGGTTTTGATGGCGCCCACGACGATTCTAGCGGAGCAGCTCTATGCGGAGGCGAAGCGTTTTTTGCCCGCTCATTTTAAGATTGCGCTGGTGATGCAGGAGAGATCAAGCGATTCTTTGGAGGCGAATCTGCTCATTGGGACGCACGCCCTTTTGTATCGAAAGCTCGATCAAGCGGCTTTAGTGATGATTGATGAGCAGCATCGATTCGGCACGGCGCAGAGAAGTACGCTAGAGCGCTCTCTTTCCGATGAGAGAGGGCATCGACCTCATGTTTTGCAGTTTTCAGCAACCCCTATCCCTAGGACGCTGGCCATGATTGAATCCAATCTCATTGATTTCACCTTTATTCGCGACATCCCCTTCCCCAAGGATATCACCACCCGCGTGATTGCAAAAGGCGATTTTCCTGCGCTTTTGAGCCATCTTGCTCAAGAGATCGCACAGGGGAAGCAGGCGGCGATTATCTATCCTTTGGTGGAGGAGAGTGAGAATCTTGACTATCTTTCGCTCAAAGAGGGCGAAGCCTTTTGGCGAAAACGCTTTGAGGGGGTCTATGTGACTCATGGGAAGGATAGGGAAAAAGAGGCCGTTTTGGAGGAGTTTAGAGAGAAGGGGAAGATTCTCCTAGCCACCACAGTGGTGGAGGTGGGAATCTCGCTCCCCAAGCTCTCCACGATCGTGATTGTGGGAGCGGAGAGATTAGGGCTTGCCACGCTTCATCAGCTCCGCGGGAGGGTGAGTCGCAACGGACTCAAAGGTTACTGTTTTTTATACACCCATCATAAAGCCTCCAAGCGACTCGATGATTTTGCCTCCACGCTAGATGGCTTTGAAATCGCCGAGCTTGACCTCAAATATCGCCAAGGAGGTGATCTCGTGGGGGGTGGACGGCAGAGCGGAGAGTCGTTTACCTATTTTGATCCAAGCTGTGATCAGGAGCTATTGCAAGAGGCGCAAGCGATTTTAAATGCACAGGTCAAAAGATAGCGAGTTAAAAAAGTGCAGTGGCGATATAGGCGTCAAAGTTAAACAATAAACCGTTATAATCTCCGATACAGCAGAGCCAAATAGCAACGGAGAGCCTAAAGAGATGCAAGAATACGGAATCCAAATCGAACGATCGGTGCTAAGCTCCATCCTCTTTGACCCGAGTCGATTCGAAGAGATTAGCACTAAAATCGATTCTAAAGACTTCTCTTATCTCCCCCATCGTCATATTTTTGAGGCACTCAAAGAGCTTCATCGACTCGACCTTCCGCTAGATGAAGAGTTCATTGTCAAAAAAGAGACGCCTGAGCGTCCGATTGACCGAGAAGAGCTCCTCTATATTTTAGGCACCAATCCTATCTCTAGTATTGAGGCCTATGTCAACGAGATCAAAGATCGCTCCATCAAGCGTGAGCTCCACCGCCTTGCTAACACGATTCGCGAATATAGCCAAAAGGAAGAGCTAGAATCAGAGCAGATTCTTGACCACCTAGAGAGCGAGCTCTATAAAATCTCTCAAGACAACGAGAATCGTGACTTCAAAGAGGCCAAAGAGGTGACGCTCGCCACGCTAGAGCACATCAAAAAGATGAAAGAGCGGGGCAATACGATTCTCATCGGGGTGGATACAGGCTTTAAAGAGCTCAATAAAATGACCACGGGTTTTGGCCATGGAGATCTAGTCATTGTCGCAGCACGCCCAGCGATGGGCAAAACCACCTTTGTTCTCAATATGGCGCAAAAAGCGCTGGACACAGGCAAAGGAGTGGCGATCTTTTCTTTGGAGATGCCCGCTGAACAGCTGATGCTACGGATGCTTTCAGCCAAAACCTCCATTTCACTTCAAAATCTTCGGGTGGGGAATCTCCAAGACGAGGAGTGGGAGCGGCTCTCAAGGGCGAGTGATGAGATGGCTAAAAAACCTCTTTTTGTCGATGATAACAGCAGTCTCACGATTAACCAGCTTCGCTCCAAGCTTCGCAAGCTCAAATCGCGTCACCCTGAAGTGGGAATGGCGATTATTGACTACCTTCAGCTCATGAGCGGGACAGGAAGCCGTGATCGACACTTGGAGGTGAGCGAGATTAGCCGAGGGCTCAAGATGCTTGCTAGGGAGCTTGAGATTCCTATTATTGCCCTCTCGCAGCTCAATCGGAGCCTGGAGAGTCGAAGCGACCGAAGGCCAATGCTCTCCGACTTAAGAGAATCGGGCGCTATTGAACAGGACGCCGACATTATCCTTTTTGTCTATCGTGAGGCGGTTTACAAAATGAAAGATGAGAAAGAGAAAGAGGAGCAGGCCAAGAAAGAGGGCAAAGAGTATCGAAGCAACTTCGTGAATAAAAACGAAGAGGAGGCGGAGATCATCATTGGCAAGCAACGAAACGGCCCTATTGGAACCGTGAAGCTCATATTCCACAAGCACTGCACGCGATTTGTTGATTTTGATAAAGAGGTGGAGATTGTCTTTGAAGAGGGAAAATTTGACACCAATGAGGCAAAGATCGAGATGGCCAGCATCTGAGATCACCCTTTTAGATTCCCCAAAGGAGTGGGCAGGATTGCTTTTGGTGGCTCTTTTGGTGGGGCTTCTCTCTTGGGGTTTTGAATATCATGCCTTTAAAAAGCTAAGAGAAGAGCCAAAGAATCGCCTCCAAGCCCAAGTGCTCCTGCAATACACTAAAAAAGATGAGAAGGGCGAGCGAATCGTGCTCAAACTTCGCACCCAAGAGGGAGTGCAGTTTTACACCACCACCAAAGAGCCTCTGCAAGATCTTACTTTTCGCTATGTTTCACTCACGATTCTTCCTCAAAAGATCACCTTTTTGGACTATCTTAAAGGCTTTTATGCCCCCTCGTATTGGATCATCTTGCGCCCTGAGCGTGACTTTAGAGGGCCTTTGAGGGCGTGGATAGAGGGGCAGCATAAAGAGGCGCTCGCCGGGAGCCTCTATCGCACCCTCTTTTTGGCCGATCCTTTGGAGAAGTCACTTCGAGAGGGGGCGTCAAGGCTTGGAATCTCGCATCTTTTAGCCATTAGCGGATTTCATTTAGGGGTGCTCTCTGGAGTGCTTTGGGGAATCTTTTGGTTTCCCTATCGCTTTTTGCAGAGACGATTCTTTCCCTATCGAAACGCTTTTTATGATCTAGGCGCGCTCACGCTTCTTTGTATGTTTGGCTATCTCCTTTTGCTTGGGGGCTCGCCCTCTTTTTTGAGAGCATTGGCGATGGGGGTTTGGGGCTATTTTTTGCTTCACAGGGGGGTGAAGATTCTCTCTTTTAGCTCGCTTTTGGCGGTGGGAATCATGCTTGTAGCCCTTTTCCCAAGACTTCTTTTTTCTGTTGGATTTTTCCTCTCGATGATGGGTGTTTTTCTCATCTTTCTCCATTTGCGGCACACAGCCCATCTCAAAGGATGGGTCAATTTTATTTTGTTGAATCTCTGCCTCTATTTTTGGATGCTCATCCCTGTGCACTCTATTTTTGAGACCTTTTCGCCCTATCAGCTCTTCTCGCCACTCCTTACGATGCTCTTCACTCTTTTTTATCCCCTCGCCCTTTTTTTGCATCTTGTCGGCGGAGGAGGCATGGGGGATGATTGGGTGCTCTTTGGGTTGCTTGGGGGTTATGAGAGCATAAGCGTGCGCGCTACTTGGCCATGGATGGCTGGCTATGGAATCCTTGCGCTCTTGGCGATGCGCTACCTTTGGGCGTATGTGGGCTTTGGGGCGCTCTGTATGAGCTTCTTTTTCTACGCTATTTATCTATTTTTGGGATGATATAAGATAAGATAAATATAAAATGATATCTCAGAGTGTTAAGGAGTGAGGGATGGAGGATATTTTTCGGCGTATTAGCAAGGGATTGCTCACGATTCTTCCTTTTGTGATTCTGGTTTGGATATTCTCTTTTGTCTATAAAATGTTGGCGGGGATCTTCTTCTATCTCTTTGGAATGACGGATAGCAACCTCTTTGCCACGCTCTTTATCATGTTCTGTTCGCTTGTGATTCTCTTTTATATTGGCTTTTTGGTGGAGAAGAATCGGGAGTTTTTGCTTTTGAAGTTCACTGAATTGGTCATTGAACGTATCCCCGTGGTCAAAGGGGTCTATGCGACGGTTAAAGATTTGATCAAAATCTTCTCTGGCGGCGACAAAGAGAACTACCTAGGCGTGGCCTATGTTGCCTTTGGGGGGAGCAAGCTGATTGGCTTTATCACCAAAGAGGAGGAGGATGGCTATTGGATATTTGTGCCCACTACGCCCAACCCCACCACGGGACTCCTGCTCAAGATCAAAAAAGAGGAGGTTGAACTCTCGAACATGAGCATCTCCGATGGCTTTAAAAAGATCATCTCCTTGGGGGTCAAGTAGGTCATGAACTTCTCTAAGGTGCTTCAGACGCTAAAAAATTTCAATGAGCTGGTGATGTTCCAGCATACGATCTTCTCGCTTCCCTTTATTTTTATTGCCATGATCACAGCTGCAGGCGGGTGGTTTGGCTGGAAGCTACTCCTTCTTGGCCTAGGGGCAGCGGTGAGCGCGAGGAACTTCGCCATGGCGTTTAATCGATGGTGTGATCGAGATATTGACGCCAAAAATCCTCGAACTGCCTCTAGACCTAGCGTGGATGGACGCGTAGGGGGAGGCAAGATGGTGCTTTTTATTTTGGGTAATGGAGCGCTATTTGTGGGGGTCGCCTATCTCATTAATGATCTCGCCTTCAAGCTCTCTCTGCCTATTTTGGGTATCTTGGCACTCTATTCGGTGATGAAACGATTCTCCTTTTTGGCGCATCTCATCCTAGGGCTCTCCCTAGCGCTCGCTCCTATCGCGGGAGTGATCGCGGTGAGCGAGAGCGTGCCTCTTTGGTCGCTCTTTCTCTCTTTGGGTGTGCTCTTTTGGGTGGCAGGCTTTGATGTGCTCTACTCCTTGCAGGATATAGAATTTGACAAAAACGAGGGGTTGCACTCTATTCCCTCGCGCTTTGGCGAAAAAAAAGCGATTCTTCTCTCTAGAATCTTTCATCTGTTCACGCTCTTTTTCTGGTTCCTCTTTGTCATCTTTGCCCCTTTAGGGCAGATCATGCTTTTTGCATGGGCCTTCTGTGTCATGATGCTTGGGTATGAGCATTACTTGGTGAGTCAGGATTTTAGGAATATTCCCAAGGCCTTCTTCACTGTCAATGGCTATCTTGGAATCGTCTTTTTAACCTTTTGTATTGCGGATAGAGCGCTATGAGTGACTGGGGGAGGGTGGTTCGCGTCCCTTTGAGCTTGGAGTGGGAGAGGGTTGAGGCGAGAGAGGGGGAGTTTGAGAGGGAATTCCTTTTGCTCTCCGACCTTGAAGATGATCCCGTGGGGCAGTGGGTGAAGATGGCCAAAGCCAAGGGAGAGGCAAAGTATAGTGATGAGCTTACACTAAAGCTTCTAGTGGCGCTTCATCAAAAGATTGACACGCTCACCAAATTGCTCCAAAATGAGAGCCGAGAGTATCCCGCGCTTGCCTTTAAAGGGGCGGTTGAATCGATAGGACATGGGGTAGTGGTGATGCAAGAATCGGTCTTTAAGAGCCAAGAGCTTTACTATGCCCGAATCAACCTCCCCGTTTTTCCTCAGAGAATCGTCCCCCCTTTTTTTAGAGGGGCTAGAGGAGAGGGCGGCAAAGCTAGTGAGAATCCACGACAAAGATCAGAAGGATTGGGACACCTATATCGCCTCTAGGGAGCGAGCGATGATTCGAGAGAGCAAAGGGGGATAAATGCTAGAGGGAAGTATGACATGGATCATGGCGGGCGGTGGAGCGCTCTTTTTACTCTTGCTTTTGGCCTACCTCTATCTCAAGGAGATGGAGACCAACAAGCGGCTTCGCCACTTTGAAAAGTCGATTGAAGAGCTCAATAAGCAGCTCTATAAGCTCCAAAAAAAGATCAAAGAGGATGAGGTGGAGAGCGAGTTCTCTAGCTCCGCGCTGAGCCACTCCCTGCGCCAAGAGGTGAAAGAGGCGGTGAATAATGCCGCGGCTGGAATCTATCAGAGTGTTGAGAGGGTCGAGGCGCTCTGGATGGAGCATCGAGACAGGGTGGACGAGAAGATCGTGATGCTAGAGGAGAGGGTCAAAGAGATGGGCTATTTCCCCACCAGCCCCAATGGAGTGGATGAGGCGCGAATCCTTAGCATGTTCAAGGATGGATGGAGTATCGATTCTATCGCCAAAGAGCTCCGCATTGGCAAGGGAGAGGTGGAGTTCACCCTCAAGCTCGCTAATATTGAGTGAGTGGATTTTTAGGCTCATTTTGGGTATATTTCCGCCCCTAAAAGGGCTCGAAAGTCGATTTTAAAACTTTGGAGCTCCCTGGAATCAAAGGAGATATTTTTGAGTTCTAAGAGTTTTTACTTCTCATCGATTCTTTTTGCTGCATTAATTGTGCTCTCTAACTTCACCGTCCAATACTCCATTAATGACTATTTGACCTACGGAGCCCTCACCTATCCCTTCACCTTTTTGCTTGCGGATGTGCTCTCGGAGCGTTACGCCAAAGAGGAGGTGCTCAAAGTGGTGCGACTGGGAATCGTGCTCGCCTTTGTCCCCTCGCTCTTGGCATCGGATTGGAGAATTGCTTTGGCTTCGGTGGGTGCCTTTTTTATTGCTCAGCCCCTAGATGTCTATCTTTTTTACTATCTCAAAGAGAAATTTCCTAAGCTTTGGTGGTTGCGCAATAATGGAAGCACTATGCTTTCTCAGTGGGTGGACACAATGATCTTTTTCCATGTGGCATTCTTATTTGTCATGCCTTGGCCTAATGTGATCATGTTGGCCTTGGGGGATTATGCGATCAAGATTCTCCTCGCGCTTTTGGATACGCCCCTCTTCTACCTTTTGGCGATTCGCGTGCAGAAGAGGCTTGGAATTAAGCGCTAGGGGGAGTGAGGAGGGTGAGAGTGATCTCTTTAGCAGGGAGGAAAAACTCCTTGGGTGAAGGCTGCTCATACTCTTTGATGATTCCTAGGCGATGAAGCTTTTCTAGGGAGAGGTAGCGCAAGTAGGTCTCTAGCGCTTCGGCGATCTCTTGATGCTCTAGGGCGCGCTTGCCTGCATTGAGCGCCAAATCAGTGATTGCTTGCATGAGGAGGGGAATCTCTGTGTCAGGATTCTCCTTGATCTTCTCAGCCTCCTTCAAGAGGGCTCCTAGCTGCTCATCAGAGAGCAGCGCGGGGAGATAGAGGGAGTTTGCCATGTTTAGGCGTGCTCAGAGATCACCACTTTGGTGATCTTATCGCCCTGCTTGAGCCTATCTAGCGCCTTCATGCTTTCGCCATCTTGTGGGTCAATCTGTCCAAAGACGGTATGCTCACCATCAAGATGAGGCTGAGGGGCAAAGCAGAGGAAAAATTGACTTCCGCCCGTGTCGCGTCCAGCGTGAGCCATGGAGAGGGCTCCTTTGAGGTGTTTGTGGGGGTTGTTTTTCACTTCGCATCGAATAGCATAGCCAGGACCGCCTGTTCCTGTGCCCTCGGGACATCCGCCTTGAGCGACAAAGCCGGGGATGACACGATGGAAGCTCAGTCCATCATAAAAGCCACTCTCGGCAAGCTCAGCAAAGTTGCTCACTGCTTGGGGAGCCTCGTTGGGGAAGAGAGCAAGCTTGATGTCGCCCTTTTCGGTTGAAATAACGGCGTATTGGAGCTTTTTTAGCTCCTCGGGGCTCTTTTTAAACTCCTTGATCTCTTTCCTGAAAAACATTCTCTAATCCTTTTTGGCATAAAATCGATTCCATATTCTATTACAGTGATGCTTGAAAAAAAGAGGGCGATTGAATGAGGGCTTGGATTGGGTGGTTTCTTTTGGTGTGGGGAGGAGTGCTTTTGGCGGGGGAGACAAGTCTTCTTCAGGTGGTGAAGCTGGAGGCACGATTAGAGAGCGGTGAAAACCAAAAAAGCCTTGGGGTTTGGCTCAAAGGAGGCTATATTCTCGCCCCCTCAGCGGCAGTGCACCGATTCTCCCCCTCTGTCTATGCCGAGCGCATTGAGGTGATGATCGTGGATGATCCAGCACTCCCCTTGATCGCCTTTGGGGGCGCGGGTGTGGTGGCGTTGGATGAGGATTTGGGTGTGGCGCTTTTGCGCATGGAGCGATTCAGCGATATTTATGGCAATCCCCTCCCGCTGAGCGCCTTTCACGAGAAGGTGATGAAGGAGCGAGGAATCTCTCGCCTGGAGGAGCAAGAGAGCGATTCTTCGGCATGGATGACTCCCGTAGAGCTTGCATGGGGGAATCTTGGGCTGGTCTCCCAAGGGGCGCCTCCAGAGATTCAAGGAAGCTCTTTTTGGGATGGAAAGGGAAATTTTCAAGGCATTATCACAGCCCTTGCCCCCAAGGAGAAACGCACCTCCCCTAAAGAGATCAAGGAGTTTGTTTGCACTCTAGCCAAAAAAGGGCTGCTCTTTAAAAAAGGGGATCCGCTCCTTGGGGTGTGCGCCCAAAAAGAGTCAAAAGAGGAGAGCGTCAAAAGCCCTAAATTAGCAAACTTCAAGTAACTCTTCGATAAAATCTAAGAATCATATAAAGCACTATCAAACAGGGAGCTGTGGATGAGCGATTTGCTGAGCAATAACGAGGACATCAAAGAGGTCAATATTGAGGATTCCGTCAAGGAGAGCTACCTAGACTACTCCATGAGCGTCATCGTGGGGCGAGCCCTCCCTGATGCGAGAGATGGCCTCAAGCCCGTCCACCGAAGAATCCTTTACGCGATGCATGAGCTAGGCGTGGGCGCTAGGGCAGCCTACAAAAAGAGCGCGAGAATCGTGGGAGATGTGATCGGTAAGTATCACCCTCACGGAGATACAGCGGTCTATGACGCGTTGGTGCGGATGGCTCAGGATTTCTCCATGCGACTTGAGCTCGTCGATGGGCAGGGAAACTTTGGCTCTATCGATGGGGATAACGCCGCGGCGATGCGATACACCGAGGCGCGCATGACGCAGGCAAGCGAAGAGATTCTTCGAGATATTGAAAAAGAGACGGTCGATTTTGTCTCCAACTATGATGACACGCTCAAAGAGCCCGATGTGCTTCCTAGCCGTATTCCTAACCTCCTTGTCAACGGCTCCAATGGAATCGCCGTAGGGATGGCGACCAACATCCCTCCGCACCGTTTAGATGAAGTGGTCGAGGCGCTTATCCACTTGATTGATCATCCTCAAGCCGAGCTTGAGGATTTGATGGGCTTTGTTGAGGGTCCTGATTTCCCCACGGGAGGAATCATCTATGGCAAGCAGGGGATTATCGAAGCCTACCGCACGGGTCGAGGACGAATCAGGGTGCGTGCTAAGACTCATATCGAGAAGAACAAAACCAAAGATGTCATCGTCATTGATGAGGTCCCCTACCAGACTAACAAAGCCAGACTTGTGGAGCAGATCGCCGAGCTCGCCAAAGAGAAGGTGATTGAAGGAATCGCCGAAGTGCGTGATGAGAGCGACAGGGAAGGGATTCGGGTCGTCATTGAGCTCAAAAAAGACGCCATGAGCGAGATTGTCCTCAACCACCTCTTTAAATCCACCGCGATGGAGACCACCTTTGGAATCATTTTGCTGGCGATTCACAACAAAGAGCCCAAAATCTTCACGCTCCTAGAGCTGCTCAATCTCTTCCTCAACCACCGCAAAACCGTGGTCATCCGCCGAACGATTTTTGAGCTGGAGAAGGCTAAGGCGCGCGCTCATATCCTAGAGGGGCTTAGAATCGCGCTGGATCATATTGATGAGATCGTTTCCCTTATTCGAGCCTCTAGCGATGCCAAGGAGGCTAAAGAGGGGTTGATGGCGCGCTTTGGGCTTAGCGAGATTCAATCTCAAGCCATTTTGGATATGCGCCTTCAGCGACTCACGGGGCTAGAGCGGGAAAAGATCGAGAATGAATATCAAGAGCTCCTCAAAGAGATCGAACGACTCACGGCGATTCTTCGTAGCGAAGAGAAGCTCAATGAGATCATCAAGCAAGAGCTCATCGAGATTCGGGAGAAATTTTCCACTAAGCGAAAGACTACCATTGAAGAGGATTATGAGAGTATTGATATTGAAGACCTCATCCCCAATGAGCCCACCGTGGTCACCATGAGTCATCGAGGTTATGTCAAGCGCGTTCCTCTGCGCTCCTACGAGAAGCAAAATCGTGGCGGCAAAGGCAAAATCTCTGGCAATACCCATGATGATGACTTCATTGAGAGCTTCTTTGTCTCCAATACCCATGACACGATTCTCTTTATCACTGACAAAGGGCAGCTCTACTGGCTCAAAGTCTATCGGATTCCTGAGGCGGGGCGAACGGCCATTGGCAAGGCGGTGGTCAACCTCATTCAGATTGGAGCGGATGAGAAGATCATGGCGACCATCACCACTCAAGATTTCAATGAGGATAAGTCGCTCATGTTCTTCACTAAAAATGGTATCGTGAAGCGAAGCAATCTGAGCGAATTCAAAAATATTCGAAGCGTTGGAATCAGGGCGATTAATTTGGATGACAATGATGAGCTTGTGACGGCTAGAATTATCGATTCCAATGTTAAAGAGATCTTTGTGGCGACCTACAAAGGAATGTGCATCCGCTTCCCCGTCGAGGATATTCGCGAGATTGGCCGAGTGGCGCGCGGCGTGACGGGAATTCGCTTCAAAGAGGATGAGGATTATGTGGCAGGCGCGACCACGATTGGTGATGAGAAAGAGGAGCTACTCACGGTGAGTGAGAAGGGAATTGGCAAGCGCACCGAAGCGGAAGAGTATCGCTTGCAGTCTCGTGGCGGCAAGGGAGTCATTGCGATGAAGCTCACGCCTAAAACGGGTCAGCTTGTGGGCGTGGTGAATGTCGATGAGAGCATGGATTTGATGCTTCTCACCAGCACGGGCAAGATGATTCGTGTCGATATGCAGACCATCCGCAAGGCGGGCAGAAACACTAGCGGAGTTATTATCGTGAATGTGAGCGATGATAAAGTGGTCTCCATTGCGCGATGTCCAAAAGAAGAGAATCCTGAAGAAGAGGCCAGCGATGAAGGACTTCTCTCTCCTGAAGCCTAAGCCTAGATTCCCCTTTAAGAGGGGGCTTGGGCTCCTTCTCTCCTTTCTCTTTTTTCCTCTTTTTCTTGAGGCAGAGACCTATATTTTCTCCTACAAAATCGCCATCAAAGACGGTCTCGTGATCAATGAGAGCTATCGATTCTCCAAAGCAATGGTGATTCCTGCTCGCTATGAGGTGCTAGGGGAGTGTGTGATTGATGTGGACGAGGAAGAGGAGAGGCGTGCGATAGGGAGGGTGAGGAGCGCTCATGCTGAAGTGCTGGAGTGTTTTTTTGAGCGAGGGGTGGGGCTTAGGGATGACACCACGGCAAGCTCTTTTCAAGCGCGCTCCACAACCACCCTCTGGATTCCTCCAACCCACGTGATAGTGGAGTTTAAAGATGGTTTTGTTATGATGAAAATCATCCAACCCCAACCCTAAAGAGTCGCCAAGACCATGAAAATCGCCATCGTAGAAGACGATATCAATATGCGCAAATCTTTGGAGATCGCTCTAGGCGAGTATCCAGAGTTTGAGATTCTCTCTTTTAAAAGCGCCAAGGATGCGCTCAAAAAGCTTGATGAGACGATTGATCTTATTGTCACGGACATCAATATGCCCGGCATGGATGGAATCGAGTTTTTAGAGCGCCTGGAGGGGCGTTATGAGGCGATCATTATCACAGGGAACGCAACGCTTAACAAGGCGATTGAATCGATTCGCCTAGGGGTGAAGGATTTTCTCACTAAGCCTTTTGAGATTGAGACGCTCGTGAGGGCGATTAGGCGCAGTCAAAAAGTGCAGGCGATTCAAAAGAGCCGACCCAAAAGCTCTCCGACTTCAGCCTCCGCCCAAGGCGCATTCATCGCCTCTTCGCCTGCTCTAGAGGGGGCGCTTAGGATCATCCAAAAGGCGGCTTTAACGGACGCTTCGATTCTTCTTTTGGGGGAGAGCGGCGTGGGCAAAGAGCTGTTTGCTTCTCATATTCACGCCCTCTCGCCGAGGAAAAACTCTCCCTTTATTGCCATCAATATGGCGGCAATTCCTGATAATCTCTTAGAATCGGAGCTCTTTGGATACGAGAAGGGGGCGTTCACGGATGCCACCGAGGGGCGTGCAGGAAAGATTGAGGCGGCTAATGGCGGGACACTCTTTTTGGATGAGATTGGCGAGATGCCTCTAGGCTTGCAAGCAAAGATTTTACGGGTTTTGCAAGAGAAAGAGGTGGTGAGGCTGGGAAGTCATAAGCCCATCAAAGTGGAGTTTCGTGTCGTGGCAGCCACGAACGCCAACATTAAAGAGAAGATACGACTAGGAGAGTTCAGAGAGGATCTCTTTTTCCGTTTGCAGACCATTCCTGTCAAGATTCCCCCCTTAAGAGAGCGAAGAGAGGAGATCATGCCTCTTTGCACTTGGAGGCTTCAGAAGGTGTGTGAGCAGTATGACCTGAACCTAAAGAGCCTAAGCTCAAGCGCGCAGAGAGAGCTTTTGGGCTATGAGTGGCCAGGAAATATTCGAGAGCTCCTCTCGGTGGTGGAGCGAGCGGCAATTTTGAGCGAAGGAGAGGAGATCAGCTGTGAAGATCTCTTTTTGAGCAGTCGTGAGAGCGGAGGGAATAGAGTCGAGAATCTGGAGCGCGATCTATTGCAAGAGGTGCTACTCTCTGCCTCGACTCTTCAGGAGTCAGCTCAAATTTTAGGCATCTCTGAAGAGATGTTAAAAAACAAAATGGCAAAATACGCCATCCAATCATCACTATTCAAAGGATAAAGGGCATGAAGCGATATAATGTAGCCGTTGTTGGAGCCACTGGAGCGGTCGGAGAAGAGATTTTCAAAATCCTTGAAGAGCGTAATTTCCCCGTGGAAAACCTCCTTCCTCTAGCGAGCGCTAGAAGCGTGGGGGCTGAGGTGCAGTTTGCAGGCAAGAACTATAAGGTGGTCGAGCTCACCGAAGAGGTTTTTGAGAAGCATCATGTCGATATCGCCTTCTTTAGCGCTGGGGGCAGCGTGAGTGCGAAGTTTGCCCCCTATGCCGCCCAAGCAGGCGCAGTGGTGATTGATAACACCAGCCATTTCCGAATGGATGAGGATGTGCCTTTGGTCGTGCCAGAGGTCAATCCCGAAGATATCGCCCTCTGGCGCAAGCGAGGAATCATCGCCAACCCTAACTGCTCCACTATTCAGATGGTGCAGGTGCTCAAGCCCCTTCACGATGCTTTTGAGATTGAGCGCGTGGATGTGAGCACCTATCAAGCGACAAGCGGCGCAGGCAAAAAAGGGATGGAAGAGCTTGTCTATCAGATGCAAAAATTCTTTGATTTCACTCTCTCAGAGTGTGAGCCCGAAGTGTTTGCTCACCAAATCGCGCTCAATCTCATCCCTCATATTGATGTGTTCCAAGAGAATGGTTACACCAAAGAGGAGATGAAGATGGTCAAAGAGACCAATAAAATCATGCATAGCCACTTTGCTGTGAGTGCGACTTGCGTGCGAGTTCCTGTACTAAGAAGCCATAGTGAATCGATCACGATTCGCTTTAAAAACAGTGCTGACGCCAAAGAGGCGCGCGAAATTCTCTCCAAAGCTCCCAGCGTGGTAGTGATGGATGAGCCCTTGGCGAAAAAATACCCCATGCCCTCCATCGCCACAGACACTGATGAGACTTATGTCGGAAGAATCCGCAACGATATCTACGATGAGAAGATTCTTCATCTCTGGTGTGTGGCGGATCAGATTCGCGTAGGAGCGGCGACTAATGCCGTGCGAATCGCCCAAAAATGGGTAGAGATCGAGGGGGAGAAGTAACGCATGGGGAAGTATTTCGAGCGACTGCTTTGGAATAGCCGACTCTTTGTCATCTTTGCTGTGGTGCTTTCGCTCCTTGGCTCTGTGGCACTCTTTTTTGTGGCGAGCATGGATATTTTCAAAGCCTCCATGAAGACGATCAGCTACTATCGTGGGCTTTTGCCCCCTGATGCGGATATTCACGAGATACTTCTTAGCAACATCATCATGGCGGTAGACCTCTATCTCATCGCCGTGGTGCTCCTCATCTTCGCCTTTGGGCTCTATGAGCTCTTTATCTCCAAAATCGATATTATCGAAGAGGAGATTGGGTCGAAGATTTTGGAGATTCACACGCTCGATCAGCTCAAAGACAAGCTCGCCAAAGTGATTGTGATGGTGCTGATTGTGAGCTTTTTTAACCGCGTGCTTCACATGGAGATGAGCACCTCCTTAGATATGCTCTACTTCGCCATCAGCATCTTGGCTTTGGCGCTAGGACTCTACTTTCTTCATAAAGATAGCCACGGCAAACACTAAACCCTCTAAAGGCAAATAGATGATTTTTATTGATGCGTGCAAGCGCCAGCCCACTCCCTATACCCCCATTTGGATGATGCGTCAAGCAGGGCGCTACCTCACTGAGTATATGCAGACGCGAGAGCGAGCGGGAAGCTTCCTTGACCTGTGCAAGAATCCAGAGCTTGCCTGTGAAGTGACTCTCCAGCCTGTGGAGATTTTGGATGTAGATGCAGCGATACTCTTTAGTGATATCTTGGTCGTGCCTATGGAGATGGGGCTAGAGCTTGGCTTCTATCAGGGTGAAGGACCGCGATTCTCTCAGACAATTCGCACTCAAAAAGATCTTTTGCTTCTTCAAGAGGGAGCGGAGAATCGCCTCGGATATGTCTATGAGGCGATCCATCGTATTCGTGAAAGTCTCCACCAGGAGAAGGCGTTGATTGGATTTTGCGGATCGCCTTGGACGCTTGCCACTTATATGATTGAGGGCGAGGGAAGCAAGACCTACGCACACAGCAAAAAGATGCTCTATAGTGATCCAAAGCTTCTCCATGCAATTCTCGCCCAAGTGAGCGAGGCACTCAAAGGGTATTTGGCTAAGCAGATTGAAGCGGGTGTGAATGCGGTGATGGTGTTTGATTCTTGGGCGGCCGCACTAGAGGAATCGGTCTATTTTGAGTTCAGCTGGGAATACATGAAAGAGATCGCCTCTTTTGTTAAGGCGCGCTATCCCCATATCCCCGTGATGCTTTTCCCTAAGGGAATCGCTGGATTCTTGGATAAGATCGAGGGTGATTTTGATGTCTTTGGAGTGGATTGGAGCACGCCTATGGATTTGGCCAAAGCCAAGCTTGGCGATCGTTATGTTTTGCAGGGGAATTTGGAACCTGCAAGACTCTATGATCGCGCCAAAATGGAAGAGGGGGTCGATCATATCCTCTCCATCATGGGCAAAGAGAGCGGTCATGTTTTCAACTTAGGCCATGGCATGATGCCTGATTTGCCAAGAGAAAACGCCATTGAGTTGGTGAAGATGGTGCGACAAAAGAGCGCGAGGTGATGGAGAAGATCTCCTATGCCTGCGATAAGTTGACCCAGTGGATGGGGAAGGCGAGCGCTTTTTTGGCGTTTGCTCTTGTCTTTTTGGTGCTCTATGATGCACTCTCAAGGTATCTTTTTAAAATGGGTTCGGTGAGTCTCCAAGAGCTAGAGTGGCATCTCTTTGCGCTCATGTTTTTGCTTGGGATTCCCTACGCGCTCAAGCACGACAAACATGTGAGACTTGATCTTTTCTATCAGCACTACTCCAAGCGCTCTAAAAGAGTTCTTTGGATTCTCTGCAACCTCCTTTTTGTCCTCCCCTTTTGCGCCTTTGTGATTTGGCATGGCTATGATTTTGCCCTCATGAGCTATCTTCAAAATGAATCTTCGGATAGCGGAGGGCTTCCCTATCGATTCCTTATCAAGTCAGCGCCTCTTTTGGCCTTTTTCCTTGTAGCGCTTCAGGCGCTTTCTGAGGTGATCAAAGCCTCTATCCTTCTTCGCAAAGAATCTTCATGTTGACCTCGATTCTCCTTTTTGTAGTGGCGTTCCTCTTCCTTTTCGTCGGGATTCCCGTGGCATTTGCCTTTGGGGGAGCGGCTTTGCTAGTCGCACTCCTCTCGCCTGAGGCGAGCCTTTCCATCCTTTCGCTCCTTCCTTCTCGAATCTATGGAATTATGAGTAACGCCACTTTGATGGCAATGCCCCTTTTTATTTTCATGGGGTTGGTGCTGGAGAAGAGCGGCATGGCGGAGAAGTTGCTTCGCAATATTGGCCGACTTTTTGGGTCGATTCGCGGAGGAATGGCTATTGGAGTAGTGGCGGTGGGAGTGCTCCTGGCCGCTAGCACAGGAGTAGTGGGGGCAAGTGTGGTTATGATGGGGGTCATTGCCGTGCCCGCGATGCTAAAGAGTGGCTACTCTCCTGCTCTCTCCTCGGGCGTGGTCGCAGCGAGTGGAACACTGGGGCAGATCATCCCTCCTTCTATTGTACTGATTTTACTAGGGGATGTGATGCAGGTCTCCGTGGGCGATCTTTTTGCGGCGGCGATTGTGCCGAGCCTTATCTTGGTGCTCTTCTATGTGTTTTTTATTTTGGCACTGGCGTTTTTAAAGCCCGCTCTAGCCCCCGCTTTAAAGGGCGAGGAGGGAGAGTCTCTTAGGGGTGTGATTCTAGAGACGCTTCAAACCTCCCTTCCTCCTATTGGACTGATTATCATCGTGCTTGGAGGAATCTTTTTGGGGGTGGTGACCCCCACAGAAGCAGCCGCATTAGGGGCGATGGGCTCGATTCTTCTCACGCTTTTTTTGCGCTCTTTTTCGTTGGAGCTACTTAGGTATGCGGCGATTCAGACGGTGGTCTTTTCAGGAATGATCTTTGCGATTCTTATTGGAGCGAGCGCTTTCACGCTGGTTTTTAATGATGCAGGGGGAGGTGATCTAATCTTTGATTTTTTCAGCGATCATCTAGGCTCCCCTTGGGCGTTTATTTGGGTGGCGATGGGGGTGGTCTTTCTGCTTGGATTCTTTATCGATTTTATTGAAATCTGTTTTGTGGTTGTGCCGCTGTTTGTCCCTCTGGTGGGGCATTTTGGAATCGATCCTATTTGGTTTGCGATGCTTTTGGCGATCAATTTACAAACCTCTTTTCTCACGCCTCCTTTTGGCTTTGCCCTCTTCTATCTCAAAGGAGCAGTGGGGGATAAGCTTAAGACCTCTGCTATCTATCAAGGAGCGGTACCCTTTATTTTGCTGCAGCTCCTTTTGCTTGGAATCGTGGTCGCTTTTCCAGCGGTGATCGTCTATTAAATTTATCAATTAAGGAGTGAAGATGAAAAGAAGAGAGTTTATCCAAAAAGCAGCCCTGGCCACAGCGGCGATTCCTGCGGTAGCCAGCGCCTCTAGCGGTAAAAAAATCCGTCTTAAGATGGCCACTAGCTGGCCTGCAAGTATGCCGATTCTCCAAAGCACGGCGGACTATTTTGCCAAGCGCGTGGGAGAGATGAGTGGGGGAGCGATGGAGATCAAAATCTATCACGCAGGCTCCCTTGTGCCTCCCTTGGGGGTCTTTGATGCAGTGAGCGCAGGACAGATCGACCTCTATCACTCCGCCACCTACTATTGGAGTGGAAAGAATAGCGCCTTTTCTGTTTTTGCGGGGACGCCTTTTGGTATGGTGGATAATGAGATGCTGGCTTGGATGCGCTTTGGTGGAGGTTTGGAACTCTGGAGAGAGCTAGGAGCCAAATACAATGTCTATCCTCTTTTGGGAGGCAACACGGGAATTCAGATGGGTGGATGGTTCAAAAAGCCTGTCGAAAAGCTGGCCGACCTCAAGGGGCTTAAGATGAGAATCCCTGGTCTTGGTGCGCAAATCCTTTCTAAACTTGGGGTGAATACGGTCATGATGGCAGGAGGAGAGATCTATTTGGCTTTAGAGCGAAATGTCATTGATGCGAGCGAATGGGTCGCTCCAGCGCTTGATCTTAGCGTTGGATTCCATAAAGTGGCCAAATACTACTACACCGCATGGCATGAGCCAGCCAGCACGGCGGAGTTTGTTTTTAACACTAAATCATGGGCAGGGTTGCCCCCAGAATATCAAGCCATCATCGAGGTGGCCTCACAAGACGCGAATGTTCGCATGACCGCTGAGTCCCAAGCTAGAAACGCCCCTGCGATGAGAGATCTTCTCAAGCAGGGAGTCGAGGTGAAGACTTTCCCTGCAGATGTGATGGCGGCGTGCAAAAAGGCTCTTGGCGAGGTGGTCGCCGAGGAGAGCGCCAAAAATCCCGATTTCAAGAAGGCGTGGGAGAGCTACTCTAGCTTTTTAGAGGAGCAGAAAGATTGGACAAAACTAGGGCTAGGCCGCTATTTGGAGACACGCTAGGACGATGGGGCGCTACCTCTTTGGTCCAATCCTCTCTAGGCGTTTTGGGCTCTCTTTGGGAATCGATCTCTCACCTGGCGCCAAACAGTGCAATTTTGACTGCCTCTACTGCGAGCTAGAGGGTAAAAAAGCGACCGATTCGATGGGAGAGGTGGCGAAGGTTGAGGAGATTTTAGAGGAGCTAAGAGAAGCGCTTCCTCGCTACAAACCCGATGTGATCACGGTCACGGCTAATGGCGAGCCGACCCTCTATCCCGCTCTTTTGCCTCTTATCCGAGGAATAAACGCTCTTCCTCATAGCGCCAAGACGCTCATTCTTAGCAATGGCTCAAGGTTTGGAGAGCCAGAGGTGCAAGAGGCGCTTTTGGAGTTTGACATGGTCAAATTTTCGCTGGATGCGGTGAGCGCTAGGGCGTTTAAGCGTGTGGATCGAGCCCATGACTCCCTCTCTATTTCGCAAATCATCCAAGGAATCAAGGGCTTTAGAAGTCGATATCGAGGTGATCTCATTGCTGAAGTGCTTTTTGTCAAAGGGGTGAATGATAGCCCAGAGGAGGCAAGAGCGATCGCTAGGGTACTAAAAGAGATCGCGCCTAGTCGTGTCGATCTAAGCACCATCGATCGTCCGCCCGCCTATAAAGTCGAGGGAGTCTCGCCTCAAAAGCTAGAGGAGCTAGCCAGTGCTTTTGAGGGGCTCAATCTCTTTATCGCCAAGCGTCAAAGCGAAGAGGGCTCATTGAGGCAAAGATTTTCCAAGGAGGAGATCCTCAACACCCTCAAAAAGCGTCCTTGGAGTCAAGAGGATGTGGAGAGGTTGCTAGAAGAGGAATCCAAACTCCTTTGGCAAGAGCTTCTAGATGAGGGGAAAATTGAGCGCCAAGAGGCGGGGGGTGTGATCTTTTTTAGGGCGCGCTAGCCTCGCTAAAGAGGCACTAGCTCTTGACAGATGAGGGGAATTTCAATATAATTCCAGCCTCTTAACAAATGAGCTTCATGTTCCGGATTAGCTCAGCGGTAGAGTAGGCGGCTGTTAACCGCTTGGTCGCAGGTTCGAATCCTGCATCCGGAGCCACTCTTCTTCACTTTATTTAATTCTTTTCAATCCGAAATCAACTTTAATCAAAATCTAAATAGCGATTCCCCCCCTCAACCCATTTTCCCGCTTTTATCTATTAAGCCCTCGTATCTCCAGAGGATGCTCCTCAAATGATTGGCTCCAAAAGGGGAGCAGGAGGGGTTTGGCGTCCCAAGGGAGGGCTTAGTCGTCCAAATAGTACTCGATGGTGGAAACCACCCTCACGCTTTTGATATAGGGGGTGTTTTTGTCTCGATTTCCGATGGTGAACTGCCCTTGGCTGGCGGATTTGATCTTGCCTAGGCGACTTTTGGAATCTTCGGCAAATTTTTGCGCCGAAGCGCGCGCACTAAGCGTTGCCTCTTCGATCATGGCGGGCTTAATTTCGTTGAGCTTAGTGTAGAGATATTCAATCTGATTCTCATACTCTCCCACGCGCAGGACAACCCCTTGTTTTCCTAAATCAGAGAGCTTGGCGGCGCTAGAGCGCACTAGATCGACTGAGGGGGTGTAGAGCGAGAGGGTTTGGGAGGCGACATAGCGGAAAGAGATCTTCTCGCCACCCCCATATTCGTGACTGAGTTTGTCGATAATGGAGGGGGCGCCTAGGCTCATCTCTTCAGCTCGGAAGCCCTCGCTGATCAAAAATGCCTCAATACGCGCCCTGTCGCGCTCTAGTTCGGTGTAGAGCGTGGCTAGGTCATTGCCAAGGCGGACATACTGAATAGGCCAAATAGCAATATCAGCTTTGACTTCACGCTCAGAGAGTCCCTTCACGCTCACGGTGCGCTCCATTCCCTTGAGGGTAAGGAGGCTGTTTCCTAGGGTGTAACCAAGCCCTAAAAGTCCAGCAAAAAGAAAGATTCCAATGATTATTGCACTGCTTTTGGTCATGCTAGCTCCTTTAAAAGTACTCTTTTTCTAGTGTAGCACACGATTCCTCAAAGGTTTGAACATCAAGAAAGAGGGACACAACTATTCTCTTTAGTTATTTTTGTGTTAAGATATTTTTAGGAGTTTTTGGGAAGGCAGAGGGAATCCATAATCATGGCTGAATGCAATTATTTGGAAATTTTATCAGACAAAAAGGTGCTTTGTGTCGAAGATGAGGAGGTGATTCGCTCCAATTTGATGGAGACGCTAGAGCTCTTCTTTGATAAAGTCTCAGGCGCAAAAGATGGCTTTGAGGCGCTTGAACAAGCCATGTGTGACACATACGATGTCTTTATTTTTGATATTTCGATTCCTCATCTAGATGGACTCGAAGTGCTCAAAAGAGTCCGTCAATTTAACAAAAAAACCCCCATTGTCATTCTCTCAGCCCATAAAGAGCAGGAGTATCTTTGGCGCGCCGTGGAGCTTAAAATCACCCGATATTTGACCAAGCCTTATGATAAAAACAGCCTGATCAAAGCTCTTGAAGAGGTTGCTTTGGAGCTCATGGACTACCATCCTCTCTTTCAAATCTCCCCCCTGCACAGTTACGACTTTTGCCGCAAGGCCATGACCTGTAAGGGGGAGATGGTCTATCTCTCCAAAAAGCGAGAGCCGACTTCTTGAATATTTTTTAAGACACGCCAATCAGACCATCACCTATGAGCAGATATCTGAGTATATGTGGGAGTTTGAACAACCCACCAAGGAGGCAATCAAGTCCATCGTGAAGGAGCTGCGTAAAAAAATCGACAACTCTTTTATTAAGAATCTCTATGGAATCGGATATCTCTTTGAGGTATAACTTCAAGATTATCATTGGCTCTTTTGTGATTCTTTATGGAGTGGTGACCCTCCTTTTTTTTAACTTCTATCGAGAGCTTGCACTCAAAGACGCTAGACAAGAGGCAGTCTTTGTTTTGGATACCATGAACGCGATCAGGGATTACGTCTCGATCATTCAGCGTCCTTTGGTTGAGGAGCTCAAAGAGAAGCATGGATTAGACCCTGACTTTTTTGATCCAAGACTGCTCTCCTCCTCCTATATTGCCCGAGAGATCTACAATATTCAGCGTGCCAAGAAAAACATCAACTATGACTATAGCCTCACCGCGCACAATCCTCTTAATCCTGAGCATGAGGGAAGCGTCTTTGAGAAGAGAATCTTGGATGATTTTAAAGAGGGAAAGTACAAGGAGTATTCAAAAATCATCCAAGAAGAGGGAACCTCCTATTTTTTTGTAGGCTTGCCCATTCGCAACTCTCATCCTTCTTGCTCGAAGTGTCATATCGCCTCGAATGCTCCCAAGGGAATGTTGGAGCAATACCCTAATCTAGGGCTCTTTGAGAGCAAGGTTGGAGAGGTGATCGCCATGATCTCATTTAAGATTCCCGTTTGGAGTATTTTGACCTACCACACCAAAGAGTTTGTGGTTGGCGGGACGGCGATGTTTGTCGTGTTTACGCTTTTTGTCTTGTTCATTTACAAGATACACAAAAAAGATCGAGAGCTGGAGGAGAAGACTCAAATGCTCATGATCAGCCAAAATCGCCTCGCCTCCATGGGGGAGATGATCGGGAATATTTCCCATCAGTGGCGGCAGCCCTTGGCGCAGGTGGGTTCGATCTTGGTCAATCTAGAGCTCTATAGTGAAAAGGAAAAGCTCACCCATGAGAAGCTTTCGCGCAAAATTCAAGAGGCCAATGAGCAGCTAGTCTTTATGTCGAGCACGATTGATGATTTTAGGGATTTTTTCCGCCCCCAGAAAGAGAAAAAACTCTTTAGCGCCCAAGAGGTGATTGGACAATCCAAAAGACTTTTGAGTGTCTCGCTGGAAAAATTTGGCATTGAGGTTGAGGTGAAGATAGAGAAGAATTTTAGACTTGAGGGCTACCCAAATGAGATTGCACAGGTGATGATCAATATTATCAATAACGCCAAGGAAGCCTTTTTGGAGAGCCCCCAGAAGAATCGCCGTGTGCTTATCCGAGCGTTTGTCTCAGAGGGCGTGGCGACGATCTCTATCAGCAACAATGCAGGTTTAATTCAAGAGAGCGTTTTGGAACATATTTTTGAACCCTACTTCACCACCAAAGAATCAGGCAGCGGATTGGGACTCTATATGAGCCAAAAAGTGGCTGAGAAGAATCACGCCCTCTTGGAGGCCAAAAATACGGCTGATGGAGTCTGTTTCACTCTCTCATTTAATTCCTTCTCTTAATATTCATTTAACACTTTTCCCCTTATTCCCCCCTCTTTTCTCGTTACCATCTCAGGTGAAGCATTCACTGCTGGTCAATGCTTTATGTTGTCAGGCTGGAGTGTTTTGAAAGGAGGAAACATGAAATATTGGGACAAAGCGTTGCTGAGTCTGTTCATGTGTGTTTCAACTCTTTCGATCGCCGCGACTCATGCGGTGGCGATGGAGGGAATGCAGATGACCAAGGAGGCACGAGAGATTATCGCTCATCCCAAAGGAACCAAGGAGAGCAGGGGAGTCATCTCTCTGCAAGACTACATAGTCGAAGAGCAAGCCATGTATGACTGGCTCTTTAAGAATCACCCTATTTTCACCAAATACGGTGGCAAGACGGTGGGCAAGTTGGTCGTGAAAGACCGTGGCGAAGAGTGGATTGAAGAGGGAAGGGGAAATGACTTCTCTAAAGCTTCCAAACGAAGCGGCGGCGAAGGTTTTAGCTCTATGATGTATAGAGTGGCTCGAAACTCGACTCTTCAATATCCCAATAAATTCATCGGGCCTGAAAAGTGTGGTGAGTGCCACCCTGCGCAGTATGAGACCTGGAGCAGGTCGCGACACGCCACCACGATTCGTTTCCCAGGCGAACACCCCGAGGTGAACAACAAGCTTAATGATCCCGTCTTTGACAAGGACACGGCTTCGATTCTTCCTCAAGGCATTACGCCTGATGTCGTCTATTGTACTGTAGGGCATATAAGAACAAAGTTTGGATTCTTTGACGCATGGCTTCTTCGAGGCACCTATCATGTCGAAGGAGGACTCCTTAAAAATGGAACAGGTCAAATTGTCGCGGGTGGAAACCAATGGCAGCGAACTTGGGCGCTCAATCTCTCTCCAGAGGTAGCGAAAAAGATCAAAAAGTGGGTTCCTGATTTTCCCGTCACTCTTGAAGAGTACGGTGATAATGGTGGCTATGTGAGAGGTTTGGCTTCTTACGCGGCTAAATATAAAAAATCAATGTCATTCCAAGCCTCCACCTCCTATTGCGAAGTGTGCCACCCTTGGAAGTTTGACTTTAAAAACGAAAGTGAGTTTTACGCGGCCCTTGGAAACGCCAAAGAGCTCCAAAAACACACCATTTCCAAGGGTGTCTCTTGCGAAGAGTGTCATGGTGCTGGCGGTCACCTCGAAGGGGGTTCAGGTTTGCTTATCTCTAACTGCGAACGCTGTCACCAACGATTCAGCTATAGTCCTGATTTGATGAGGAACAACCCTCTTAATGCGGGTAAACCCGATTTAGCGCTCAGCTCTAAATTCAAATCCATGGGACCAGGATGCGGCAGTGAAGGCTCACAGACCTACTTTACCGCACACTATGAAAAAGGAATGCGATGCGCCACTTGCCACGATCCTCATGATGTTACAGGTAATGTCACGGGCGAGAAGGGAATCAAAGGCGTGAGCTATAACTCCGAACAAGGCTATCTAAGCTCGCTCTATAGCAAGCCAAAGCTCAAAAAAGAGTGCACAGATTGCCACAAAGAGCAGGCTTATATTCAGTCCAAGGCGGACACGCACAGCAAAAACAGTTGCGCAAGCTGCCATATGCCTTTCATGATGAGTTGCGAAAACTTCTATGCGATCCAATTCCAAGACCAAGCGGGATTTGACACGCAACGAAGAGCGCACATTTGGAAGATCGATGTCGATCCTGCACGCAAGTCGCTTGTCGCTGGTTCTACCTCTAAAGATCCGCGAGATGGCAAAGATTGGCACTTTGAAAGGAACGAAGAGGGCCGAAACTTTGTTGATTTGATGTGGGCGTGCGCTCGCACCACATGGGCGGATAAAGATCAAGCCGAGGCCAAAGGCTGCCATAGTCCTGTCGTCTCTGAACTCAAAGAGACACTTCACTTCAAAGATCAAAAACAGGTCTATAACGAAGTGATGGGATGGCAAACGCCTGTTAAAGATAAGTTCACTCAGGTCAAAGTGGGAATCCAAGGACTCTACTCTTTGCTTGAGGTCAAAAAACTCGCCCCCTCCGATAAAACAAGAGTTTACGAACTGATCGAAAAAGCTCAAGATACAGTGGATTTGATTGAAAAAGATGGATCATGGGGTATGCACGGATTTAAATACACTAAACAGCGACTTGATGCCGCGGTTGAGTATATCAATGAAGCGCAGAGAATCATGAAAAAGAGCCTTTAAGGCCAAAGGTGTCGCTTTGAGGCGATGAGATAGACCAAGGGAGAACTCCCTTGGTCTTATATTGATGGTTTTGAGTGAAAGGGGTATTAGATGAGCGTTAAAAAAATCTCTGTTGGGTTGTTTCTGTTGGCCTGTTTGGTTTCTCAAGGAATCGCAAGTGATCTGAAAACAGATGTGCAAAAAGAATCGTATAGCATTGGAGCGTCCATGGGCGCTTATGTCTCCAATCAACTTTTTGAGCAATCTCAGCTCGGCGCTAAGGCGGATGTCCAAGCGTTGATTGATGGGTTTGTGGATGCTTTGAAAAAACAGCAAAAACTCTCTGATGATGAGATCATCACGCATCTTAACAATCGAGCCGAGGGTTTGAACAAAATCAGCCAAGAGAGATTTAAACAACAGCTTGATCAGAGGCTCAAAGAGGGCAAAAAGTATCTCGCCAACAACGCCAAAAACAAAAAAGTTCTCACCACCAAGACAGGCCTTCAATATGAAGAATTGGTCGCTGGTAAAGGGGAGAGACCCAAGAAAGAGAGCATTGTCATGATTCACTACAAAGGGACTCTTGTGGATGGGACACCCTTTGATAGCACCTATGAGCGTCAAACCCCTGCCCATCTCTCCATGGTCAATGTGATTGATGGTTTGCAAGAGGGGCTCATGCTTATGAAGGAGGGCGAGAAGGCTAGATTGGTGATTCCTAGTGATCTGGCGTATGGCAATGCGGATGTCCAAGCGATTCCTGCGGGCTCAACAGTGGTTTTTGAGGTGGAGCTTTTGAAGGTGCTCAAGCCTGGCGAGCTAGCTGATAGTGCCAAACCGCTTAGCGATGAGGTCAAAAAAGAGGTTGAAGAAATGGGGAAAAAGCCCATCAAAGGCTAGAAGGTTCATAGCTGCATATAAAAGGGGAAGAAGAGAATGGAACAGGATGGCAGAAGAAGACTATTTTTGAAATATATAGGAGCGGGCACCGCGGTGGTGGGTTCGGCGCTCTCAGGGGTGAGGGCCAATCAAGAGGTGGAATCTGTAGGAGAGAAGCCTCATTATGGGATGGTATTTGACCAAAACAAGTGCGTGGGATGCACGGAGTGCGAGGTGATGTGTAAAAAGGTCAATAGTGTTCCGCAGGGGCAAGCTAGACTCTATGTGCAAAACAAAACTAACCCCGAGACTCCAATGGAGAAGCGATACACTCGTGTCTCCTGCCAGCAGTGCGAGGATGCACCATGCGTTTCGGTCTGTCCAACCAAGGCTTGTCATAAAGATGAACAAACAGGAATCGTCACAATGAATCCTGAGGATTGCATCGCTTGCAAATATTGCATCGTGGCGTGTCCCTATGATGTTCGATTCATCAATCATGAGACCAAGGCAGCGGAGAATTGCAATTTCTGTCTTGGCACTAAGCTGGCCAAAAATGAGGAGCCCGCGTGCGTTCAAGCCTGTAAATACAAAGCGCTCGTCTTTGGCGATCTCAATGACAAAGATTCCTATATCAATCAGATTTTAGGGGTCAAAGATTCGGTGCGCATGAAGCCATTTTTTGGCACCAAACCCAGCTTGCGCTACATACCTGTTGTGAAAGTAGGAGTTTAGCCATGAATGAAGCGATTGAATTTACCGTTGGATTCTCGCATGGAGTGGAGTGGGGATGGCCTATTGGGGTCTATTTGTTGTTGGCGGGTATCTCAGGGGGTGCAATGATTGTGGCGCTGGCGCTTCGATACTATAAAGGGCAGAAAGAGGAGACCCCTCTTTTGAAGGCAGCCTCTTTGGTCTCTTTTGCCACTATCGCCCTAGGGATGATCTTTTTGGTGGGTGATTTAGAGAAACCCCTCTATTTTTGGAAGATTTTGATTCACTATAACTTCTCTTCGGTGATGTCTATTGGGGTGTTGGCGCTCTGCTTTTATATCCCTCTTAGTTTCTTGATGGTGGCGATCGTCTTTGAATCGATCATCACTCCGTGGCTTCAGAGGAGTCCTCTAGCGCCTTTGGTAAGAATCTATCCCCTTCTTCGGTCTCTACGGAAGCCTTTAGAGGCGATGACATTTTTGCTAGCGCTGACTGTTTGCGCCTACACGGGATTTTTGATCTCGGTATTGGTGCGATTCCCTCTCCTAAACACAGCGATTCTTCCTGCGCTCTTTGTCGCTTCGGGTCTTTCAGCAGGAACAGCGTTTTCTAGCGTGGTTGCTGCCTTTTTCTTCAAGGAGGAGACCCACTCTAGCGATCTAAAGACACTTCATGCCATCGAGTGGCCAGTCATGGCGGCGGAAATACTCTTTTTATTCATGCTTTTTGTCTCTCTAGTGCTTGGCACGCAGATGGGCAAAAGCAGTGCCCCTGCATTTTTTGAGGGAGCTTACGCGGGGCTTCTTTGGATTGGGGTTGTAGGGATTGGCTTTGGGGTGCCTTTGGTGCTTAATTTTGCCCTAGGCAAAAAGGTCGCTTCCTCTCATGCGAGCTTTTATCTCTCAGGAATCTCTAGCGTCGTTGGTGTGCTCTCTTTGAGACTCTTTATCTTATACGCGGGTCAGACCTTTGCCCTATAGGAGAATCCTTTGAAACAATGGATCAAAAAAGGCGCGGGTTTACTGTTTTCGTATCCAGCGATTCTTGTATTGCTGGCTCTTTTGGCTATGGGTGGGGCGCTGGCCACTTTTGTGGAGAGCTATTATGACACCCAAAGCGCCAAGCATCTCGTCTATGAGGCAAAGTGGTATGAGGCGGTGATGATTCTGCTCACCCTCTCTATGGCAGGACTCATCTACAGGGCGAGGATGTGGAGACGCCTAGGGGCTTTTTTGGTTCATATCGCCTTTGTGGTGATATTGATTGGGGCTGGATTGACTCGCTATTTTGGCTATGAAGGAATCATTCATATTCGAGAGGGCAAGAGCGAAAAAGAGATGATTAGTGTTCTTCCCTATCTGCAGGTCGAAGCCAAGGGGCAACGCTTCAGTTACCCGCTCACGCTTGGGCAGCTGGGAAGCAATGACTTTTTGTTTCGAGAGAGAATCGATGGCCAAGATTTGGTTCTCACCTATGAAGACTATCACTTCGACGCCAAAGGAGAGCTGGCCACGCTTTGGATCAAGGCTCGCTATGGCAAAGAGGAACGAATCTTGAAACTTCAAGGCGGTGCTGGATGGATTGAAGAGCCTGAATATCTCTCGTTTGATGATTTGGAGGTGGCGTTTGTTTGGGGCTCCAAGGTGCTCTCTTTGCCTTTTGCGCTCAAACTCAATGAGTTTCAGCTAGAGCGCTACCCCGGCTCTAAAAGCCCCTCCTCTTACGCGAGCGAGGTGGAGGTGATGACGACTCGCGGAGAGAGCCTTTTTCCCTATCGAATCTTCATGAATCACCCCCTTCATTTTGAGGGCTACACCTTTTTTCAATCCTCCTATGATCTTGATGAGAAGGGAACGGTTCTAGAGGTGAATAGAGATCCTGGAAAATGGCCTACCTATTTGGGTTATTTTCTTTTGTGCACGGGTTTTGTGCTCAATTTTTTCACCCAAGGAAGCCGATTCCTCTATCTTAAATCCTACCTGCAAAAGTCGCAGCTTTTGTGGATAGCTATCTTTTTGTCCCTTGATGGGGGCAAGCTTTGGGCGGAAGATTTTTATATGAAATCCCTTCGGCAAAACACCCTAGAGCACGCCAAAGAAGCCTTTGGAACTCTTTTGGTGCAAGATCAGCAAGGGCGAATCAAGCCCATGAGCACGGAGGCTTTGGAGATTGTCAATAAGCTCACAACCCAAAGCTCACTCTATGGGTTGAGTGCAGAGCAGTTGGTCTTGGGCATGATCACCAGCCCTGATTTGTGGCAAGAGATTCCTTTGGTGAAGGTGACCAACAAGCAGATCAAAGCGATACTCTCCCTTCCAGAGGAGAGTCGCTATATGACCTTTGCCCAAGCCTTTGATGAAAAAGGGGCTTATAAGCTGGCTCAAGCGGTCAATTTTGCCAATCAAAAGCCTCAATCCAAGAGGGGCGTATTTGAGAATGATCTTATTAAGACCGATGAGAGACTCAACATCGCCTATCTCACCTTCAAAGGAGTGCTTTTTAGATTCTTGCCTCTCCCGCAAGACGAGAATCGTCGATGGGTGGATGCAAGTGAGGCTTTTGGGAATTCTCAAATCCCCCTAGAGACTAGAGCGCTTTTGAGTGCCTATTTTGAAGGACTTCAGGAGGGAATCTCAAAGAATCAATGGGAGAGCGCTAAGGGAGCCTTAGAGCAGATCAAAGCCTATCAAAGGGAGCATGCGCAGGAGATACTCCCCTCCTCTTTACAAATCCAAGCCGAAGTGCTCTATAACCAGCTAGCCCTTTTTAAGAGATTGATTCCCTTCTATTTTCTCGTAGGATTGGGAGCGTTTGGTGTGGCGATCCTCTTTTTGTTTGCGAATCGGCGATGGATAGGAGCGGAGAGAGCGGTGGTCTATCTTTTGGGAGTGCTTTTGGTGGTGCACACTTTCGCGCTCGCGCTTCGTTGGTATGTCTCAGGGCATGCGCCTTGGAGCGATTCGTATGAATCGATGGTCTATATTGGATGGTCGGCAGCATTAGCGGGGATGGTGGTGTTTCGTCGCTCTATTCTTTCGCTCTCGGCCGCGGCTATTTTGGCGGGAATCGTCATGCTGGTGGCTCACATGAGCTTTGTCAATCCCCAAATCACTAACCTTGTTCCTGTGCTGAAATCTTACTGGCTCAGCATCCATGTCTCCGTCATCACGGCAAGCTATGGGTTTTTGGGATTGGGCGCTCTTTTGGGTTTGATGAGCCTTTTGATTATGGCGTTCAAAAATTCTTCCAATGAGGCGCGTTTCAATGCGCAGATTCGTGCGTTAGCAGCGATCAATGAGATCAGCCTTATTATCGGGCTTAGCTTGCTCACGATAGGGAACTTTTTTGGGGGAATTTGGGCGAATGAGTCGTGGGGCAGGTATTGGGGGTGGGATCCCAAAGAGACTTGGTCGTATGTCTCGATTCTCGTGTATGCGCTGATTCTTCATATGCGATTTGTCCCCAAGATCTATTCGATCTTCTCCTTCTCCCTTGCTTCGGTGGTGGGGTTTGGATCGATTCTCATGACCTATTTTGGGGTCAATTTCTATCTCACTGGCATGCACTCCTACGCAGCCTCAGGAGAAACTCCTGCGATTCCCTTGGAGGTGTATGGTGTGATCTTGTGCATCGGAGTGCTTTCTGCCTTGGCCTATCGACGCCGAAAAGTGGGGACGATTTGAAAACTCTATCTAAGGAGGTGTGATGCTTTATACCTATCTCTTGATTCTTCATGTGATGGCAGTGATGTCATGGATGGCAGTGATGTTCTATCAGCCAAGACTCTACGTCTATCACAGGGAGCATTATGAAAATGAGGGCTTTGTGGAGGTGGTGAAGATCCAAGAGTATAAGCTTTATAAATATATTGGACTACCCGCTTTTTGGGCGAGCCTAGGGAGCGGTGTGGGGATGATTATCCTCAATAACGCTCTTTTGGAGCAGTCTTGGATGTGGCTAAAGCTTGCTGTTTTGGTGCTACTCACCCTCTTCTCCTTTAGCATGGAGTATTATCGTGTGAAGCTTCTCTCCAATCCAACTCTGCATGATGGGCAGTTTTTTCGTGCATACAATGAGGTGCCCACTCTTCTATCGATTCTAATTGTTGCTTTTGTGATTGCCAAAGACGAGATGCTTTGGTTCTCTTTGGGGGTGCTTCTCTTTTTTGGTGGAGTGATCTATCAAATCGCTACCCTTAAAAAGCACGCTCAAACCTCTTTAAAGGAATCTAAATGAAATTGAAAATAGTCATCCTCTCAGCCCTCGCCCTTGCAACGCTTCAGGCGGGATTCATCAAAGAGGGAATGGAAGCCAAAGAGGGGGGCGACCATCAAAAACTAGTCGAGATCTACGAAAAAGCGTGCAATGAAGGTAAGGCTTCGGGGTGCTATAACCTCGGTGTGCTTTATGAGGAGGGAAGCGGAAATGTCGTTAAGGATGTGAAAAAAGCGATAGGGCTTTATGAGAAGGCTTGTAAGGCGGACTTCTCCTCAGCGTGCTATAACCTCGGCGTGCTTTACATCAAAGGGGTTGATGTTAAGCAAGATATTAATAGAGCCAAAGAGCTATATGAAAAAGCGTGTAAAGCGGATGATGATATCGCTTGCAATAGTTTAGGGCTTCTCTATGCCAATGGCTCAGGAGTGGCTCAAGATTATCAGAAGGCGAGCGAGCTCTATAGTCGAGCTTGCCAAAGCGGGAATCTCTATGCCTGCAATAATCTAGGCTTCCTCTATAACGAGGGGCGGGGTGTGGATCGAGATTATAAAAAGGCGAGCGAACATTACCAAAAAGCCTGCAATGGAGGCCTAGCCATGGGTTGCGATAATCTTGGGCTGCTCCATGCTTCGGGCAAGGGAGTGGCCAAGGATTACAAAAAAGCCGCTCAGCTTCACGAAAAGGCTTGCCAAAATGGCTATGAGAAGGGGTGTAATAACTTAGGGATTCTCTATGCAGAAGGCAGAGGCGTAGAGCTTAATCAAGATAGGGCTAGAGAGCTTTTTAAGCAGAGCTGCGAGAAGGGATTGCAGGTGGGATGTGAGAACGGACGCCTTCTTGATTCTCCTCATGTAAAGCCCTAAAGAAAGGATTTATGAATGTTGAAGAAGATTTTAGGATTGTGCTTTTTGTTTTTGAGTCTAGGATGGTCGGCGGAGATGTTCCAAAGCGTGCCCAAGGAGAAAGCAACCCTGATTCAAGAGGGAGAGGCGAAACAATATTGCCCTAATTGCGGGATGGATTTGGTGAAGTTTCACAAGACCAATCACGCCCACCAAAATCGTCAATATTGCTCTATGCACTGCTTGGTGGAGGAGTTTGACGGAGAAGAGGTGGAGGGGGTAAAGGTGGTGGACACCAAAAACCTCGGGTTTATCGATGCACTCAAAGCCTTTTATGTGGTGGGGAGCAGCGCGCCTGGAACGATGAGCGCGGTGAGCCAATATGCGTTCGTGAGCGAGGCAGATGCCAAAGAGTTTCAAGGTGAGCGAGGGGGTCAGATTGTCTCCTTCAAAGAGGCCTACGCCATGGCTAAAGAGAGGATGAAAGAGGATCAAGAGAGAATCAAAAGCAAGCGTGAACAGAGCGTCTATGGAGTGGGCGAGAAGCTCTACAAGAATGGATGCGAGACGATCAACCCCAATCTCTTTAGCACGATTGCTGAGCTCAAGGTGGCACTCCAAAAGTCGTGTCGCTTGGAATCAGAGGGTCAATATCAGATGGTGGCGATCTACCTTTGGGATCACAAAGGAGAGCCTACAAGCGCTGCCGTAGAGAAGATCAATGTCCCCAAAGAGGCAAAGTGCCCCATATGTGGAATGTTTGTGGCGAAGTATCCCCATTGGGCAGCCACGATTGAGTCGCCCGAAAAGAGCTTTTTCTTTGATGGGGTCAAAGATATGATGAAATTCATTTTTTTACAGAAAAAGGCTTTTGACAAAATCTATGTCAGCGATTACTACACGCTCAAAAAGATAGAGGCTAAAAAGGCTTTTTATGTAGTCGGGGCGAATGTTTATGGTCCCATGGGGGCGGAGCTGATCCCCTTTGAAAAGCAGAGCGAGGCGCTCTCTTTTATGAAAGATCACAATGGCCGGCGCGTGGTGAAGTTTGAAGAGATTGATGAGAAGCTCGTGGAGGGATTGTGAGGTTTATCCGTTTTTTGGCGCTCTTCTTTGGTTTGGCCTATGGGGTGATTTGGCTCCACTATCTTGGATTTGATCGAGCCAAAAAGAGCCAAGAGTTAGAAAAAATTGCCTCCAAGATGAGGCACATTGAGCCCTCTTTGAGTTTCAAGGGGGCATCCTACAAAGAGTTTGTCTATGATAACTAGAAATTTGATCGAATACTCCATCATCCTGCTTTTCAAAGATCGCTCAGACCACCTCTTTAGCTTTCTTATCTTTACTTTTATCGTCACTCTTTTGAGCGCGGTTTTGTTTATCTCTGATTCCCTCCAAAGCGATTTGGTGGAATCGGTGAAATTTCAACCTGATATCGTGGTGGAAAACACCTTGGCAGGAAGAGCGTTTAAGCTCAGCGAAGAGGACTTAGAGGGGGTGGCAGAGCTAGCGGGAGTGAGCGCGGTGGAGGGGGTAGTGGAGGGGCGATACTATTTTGCCCAGCAGAGAATTTGGTTTGAGATCAAAAGTGACCCTAGCCTTTCCATCAATCAGATGAGCGTGGGTGCAGGCGTGAGAGAGGCAATGAGGGCGCAGCACTATGAGGATGAGTTTAACTTCTTCACTCCCAAAGGAAAGTTCACGCTTAAGATCATCAATACGCACTCTCCCTCCGCTCACCTCCTCTCTAATAGCGCCATCTATGTCCATCCTATCAATGCGAGGGCGATTCTTGGTTTTGGGCTGGAGGAGTATTCCAAGCTTTATGTGACCGTCCCCAATCCTAATGAAGTGGGCGACATAGCCCTCAAGATTGATCAGCTCCTCCCCACAGCCAAAGCCACTCCCAAGGAGGATGTAATGGCGGGCTATCAACACCTCTTTTACTACAAAGGGGGAATCTTCATGATTCTCTATCTGGTTTGCATGGTCTCCTTTTTGATTCTGCTCAAAAATCAGATCGGTCTTGTCTATGGCGAGAAAAAGAGAGAGATTGCGATTTTGCGAAGCATCGGATATGGGATCAGAGAGATCATCGCGATGAAGTTCATCCAAAATGGAGTGGTGGCGCTTAGCGCCTTTGGAATGGGAGTCTTGATCGCTTATGTCTATGTCTTTGTTGCCCAAGCGCCGCTTTTGCGTTTGATATTTTTGGGTTCAGAGTTGAGTCATAGGGTGGAGCTTACGCCCATTGTGGATCTCAATCTGCTCTTTTTGCTCTTTGTCTTTAGCGTGATTCCTTTCATGGCGTTTGTGATTTTGCCCTCGTGGAAAGTGGCGATTGCGGATATGAGTGAGGCGGTGAGATGAAGCAGATCGTTGTCAATGGCGTGAGCAAGGTGTATCATGCGGGCAAAGCCAATGCTTTTTTTGCCCTAAAGAAGGTTCATTTAGAGGTTGAAAAAGGCGAAGTGGTGATTTTAAAAGGTGTGAGCGGAAGCGGAAAAAGCACGCTTCTTTCGCTTATTGGAGGATTGAGTAAGCCCACAGAGGGGGAGATTTTGGTGGAGGGGCATAATATTGCCAAGCTGCCTGATGTCATGAGCTCTTCTTATCGCCACAAAAGCGTGGGCTTTATCTTTCAATCCTTCAATCTTTTGGCAGGACTCACGGTCTATCAAAATGTGATGGCGCCCCTTGGTCTCACTCAGCTAAGAGGCGCAGAGATAGAGGAGCGGATCCATTGGGCGCTTGGCGTGGCGTGCATTGATCACAAAAAGCATCAAAAGGTTGGAGAGTTAAGCGGAGGCGAGCGTCAACGCTGTGCGATTGCTAGAGCGATTGTCATGAATCCTGCCATGATTTTAGCGGATGAGCCCACGGCGAATCTAGACGCTCAAAACAGTCTCGCCTTTGTCGAGATTCTAAAAAGCTTCAAGCAAATGGGCAAGAGCGTGCTCATTGCAACGCACGACCCCCTTTTTGATGAGGTGGGAGAGGTGGATCGCTCTTTGATGATGAGGGATGGAGAGATTCTCTTATGAGTATCTTTTTGTCGCATGAAATCGTGGTCTTTTTGCTGGTGGAGGCGATTATCTTGGTGCTCATGGGGATAGCTTGCGGAAACATCCTCTATATTCTGCGTCATTGGGATTTTGAGGCAACCACCTCTTTGCAGTATCGTTTAGAGAAGAGGAACTATCTTGTCAATACGATTCTCTACTTCACCGTCGGAGTGAAGATAACCCTCTTCCTCTTTTATGTGCAGTCGCTTGGCTCTCTCTCGGGGGTGGTTCCTGGGGCGATGTGTTCAGCGGGAGTGGTTGGAGCCAATGGATATGGGAATCCTCTGCTACTTTTAAAGATTCTTCTGATCTTTGGATTGGGGCTTTGGATCACGATCAACAAGCTTGATCTATTAGCGCCCAACTTTCCCTATCTGAGGCGAAAATATTGGCTTTTTTTGGGGCTTTTTGTCGGAATCTTGGGGGAGTTTGCTCTGGAGTTGACCTACTTCTCTAATATCCCTTTGAGCGTGCCTGTCTTTTGCTGTTCAGTGCTTTTTCAAGCACCTAGGCTCCCTTTTGGATACACTCAGGCCTCTTTGGTGATTCTCTTTTATCTTTTTTGGTTTTTGATCACTCTGCTCAATGGTTTGAAAAATAGCTTGGCGAGCTTTTTTTGCAATCTTATCTTTCTTTTTATCGGCTACTACGCCATCACCTACTTTTTTGGTCTTTATGTCTATGAGATGCCCAATCATCAGTGCCCCTATTGCATGCTTCAAAGAGAGTATTACTATGTTGGGTATGGAATCTGGATGGGGCTTTTTGGAGGAGTCTTTTTTGGAATCACCCCTTTTTTGGTGGAGAAGTTCACACGCCATCGGCTTGATGAGTGGCTTTTGTACTCCAGTCTTGCTCACGCCTTCGTGGGATTTGTCTGTACAGCCTATGTGGTGCGATACTATTTGATCAATGGGGTTTTTCTATGATTAGGAGCATCTTGGGGGGAGCGATTCTTGTAATGGGGGTGTTGGGGTTGTTTCTCTTAGCCAATCCCGAAGAGAAAAGCGTCTGGGTGGTTCGCGGAAATATGCAAAAAGAGCCTTTGGAGATTGTGCTTGAGAGGTATTTTTGTTCAGAGAACAGGGTTCCTATTTTGGAGCTTCACAACACGGCTCAAGCGATCAAACCCAACGGAGAGACCTATTTTTTTGCCGATGTAGGGAGCCTCTTTTTGTGGTTGGATCGTCAAAAAGATAAAGAGGAGATGACTCTTTGGGTCTATGCCCAAGATACAGAGCGATATGTTCCTGCGCAGGGCGCTTGGTATTCTCGCATCGATGTGACACCGATGGGATATGGCTTTGGGGCGTATGAGTTTCATATTTATGGTTTGGCGGATTACTACTACGAAGAGGTGCAGCAACTGGCTCTTCGCGGGGAGACACTTTGGTATCCGATGGTTCGCCAGCTGCTAGTAGAAAATAGACTATAAAGAAGGAGAGAAAAGATGCGGCTTTTTTGGCGATCCCTTTGGATGGGCTGTTTGTTAGGGAGTGTTTGGCTTCATGCCGAATCGTTAGAGTCAGGGAGCATAAGAGCGCTCAAAGAGAATAAACTCTTGCTTGTTAGTATTGAGAGCGAGGCTTGTCCCTACTGCAAAAAGATGAAGAGAGAGATTTTTGAAGAGGCGAAGTATCGCCAAGAGATTGAGAAGCGATATGTTCACCTAGTCTTTAATAATCGAGACTCTTCTCTGCCGCCTGATCTGCGTGCCCCCTATGTGCCCGCCAATGCGATTCTCTCACCTAAAGATCAGAGCATCTTGGATGCTTATGTGGGATACATTGCTCCAGAGCGCTTCATGAAGATTCTAGAGGAGACCCACAAGGGGGTGCAATAGTTTGTCGGGCTCTTGGTTTTGAGTCTCTGTGAGATTTGAGGATTTTTTGTCTAAGATGGGGAGAAAACTTTTTGAGCGAGGAGATAAAGATGGCAGAGGTTCGTTTAGAAGGCAGAGTTTTGGGCTTGCGCGTGGGCAAAAAGCGCGATGGTGTCTTTAGAGCCAAGGGAGTCGAGGGGGAGCCCTCAGCCATCGGCAAGACTCCCGTGCAAGAGGCGCTTTTAGAGAGCGAAGGATTAAGGGGTGATGAGCAAGCCGATAGAGCAAATCATGGAGGAATCCATAAAGCCATTCTCCTCTTTTCTATCGATTCATACCAAAAACTTGCCCTCCAAACGGGTTTGACCTTTGATGTGGAGAATCAAGCCCTTCTGGGAGAAAATCTCCTTGTCGAGGGGCTCAATGAGTCATCCGTTTGTGCAGGGGATCGATTCTTGGTGGGTGAGGCGGAGATTGAAATCTCCCAACCGCGCCAACCCTGCTGGAAGCTCTCAGCCAATAATGACCGAAGCGATCTTTCGCTTCAAATCTATCGTTTGGGGCTCACAGGCTGGTATGCACGGGTGATCTCTGGTGGAGTGATTCGTCAAAACGAGACCCTAAAGCTCCTCTCTAGACCCCATGAGAGACTCACGATCGCCGCACTCAATCGCCTGATCCAAGATGTCTCCAAGGATGCGCCTCTCCTAAGCGAAGCGCTAGCGTGTGAAGCGCTCTCTCCCAACTTCAAAAATGCACTCCGCTATTGTCTAGAGCACCATATTAACACCCCGCCTGCCTACATTCACCTCCCAAGCTAAAGAAGCGCTCGCGAGGGGGCTGGCTATACAAAAAGCTCCATAAATGTAATTGTTTCAAAAAGTGATATGTAAAAATCGCCTATCGACTTTCCGCGAAAAGGGTTGGAATCTTTAAGAGTTTTGGACGAGAATAGAGAGTGAACCTTTTGCAAAATCTCTCATCAAGGAGTCCCTTATGGCTGAAATGATCTACCGAGTCAACATGAGCGAAAAGAGTTTTTCTATCAGTGAGTGCCCTAAAGAGTGGCAAGAATTTGGGGGTCGAGGACTCACTTCAGCGATTGTAGCGGCTGAAGTTGATCCCCTCTGTCATCCCTTGGGAGCAAACAATAAGCTGGTTTTTGCCCCGGGCTCCCTCTCTGGAACTACAGCGGCCAACTCAGGACGCACCTCTGTGGGCGCTAAAAGCCCTCTCACCAATGGAATCAAAGAGAGCAATGTCGGCGGGACAAGCGCTCAAGCCTTTGCCAAGCTTGGAATCAAAGCGCTAATTATTGAAGGAGCGGCGCCTGAGGGTCAATTTTATCGATTGCATATCACTAAAGATAATGTAGAGTTTATTGATGCCAAAGAGATTCTTGGGAAGAACAATCGCTATGTGACCGAGAAGATGCTCGAACTCTACGGACGCAAGGTCTCCGTGCTCACCATCGGAAGAGCAGGAGAGAATCGAATGCTAGTGTCCAACATCTCCGTCAAAGATCCCGATGGCAAGCTAAGAAGCATGGGGCGAGGTGCAATGGGTGCAGTGATGGGCTCTAAGGGTCTAAAATGCGTCACGGTTGATCAGGGTAGCACCAATGAGGTGAATTATGTCGATGAGGCGCGATTCCGCGAGGCAGCGAAGGTGTTTGCCACCTCTCTCAAAGAGGATGATGTGAGCGGCAAGGGCTTACCCGCCTTTGGGACCAATGTCCTTGTGAATATCATCAACGAAGCGGGTGCTCTCCCCACGCGAAACTTCCGATCGGGTCGTTTTGAGTTTGCCGAGAACATCTCAGGCGAGACCATGGCGGAGAATATCAAAGCCAGAGGCGGAAAGACCACTCACGGATGTCACGCGGGCTGTATTATTCAATGCTCTCAAGTCTATAACACCCCTGAGGGCGAGTATCAGACTTCGGGCTTTGAGTATGAGATGATTTGGGCGTATGGCGCCCATACGGGCATCAATGATCTAGATGTGATTGCCCAAATCGATTCGATTTTGGATGATTATGGACTAGATGCCATTGAAACGGGAGTGACCTTTGGGGTTGCCGTGGATGCGGGAATCCTTGAGTATGGAGATGGAAAGCGAGTCGTTGAGTTGCTTGAGGAGATCAACAACGCTACTCCTTTGGGTCGAATCCTAGGCTCAGGTGCGGCCAACCTTGGACGATGTTATGGCCTCTCTAGGGTGCCTGTGGTCAAAGGACAATCCATCCCTGCCTATGATCCAAGAGCCATCAAAGGTCAAGGAATCACCTACGCCACCACTACGATGGGAGCCGATCACACCGCAGGATACGCCGTTGCAGTGAATATCCTTGGAAGCGGAGGGACGCTTGATCCTCTCAAAAAAGAGGGGCAAATCGAGCTTAGCCGCAATCTCCAAATCGCCACCGCCGCTGTGGATAGCACGGGAATGTGCATCTTCACCGCCTTCCCTATGCTCTCTGACCCCAAAGCGATGCCTGCTTTGGTGCAGATGATCGAAGCCAAAACAGGGGCGACCCTTGGAATGGATGGATTGGTCGAATATGGCAAGAAGGTGCTCAAACTTGAGCGAAATTTCAACGAGCGCGCAGGATTGAATAGGGCGCATGATCGATTGCCTGAGTTTTTCAAAGAGCCCCTGCCACCTCACAATGTGGTCTGGGATTTCACCGATGAAGAGCTTGATAGCCTCTGGAACTTTTAATCATGCGAATCACTGTCCGCCTTTTTGCTCAATATCGGGAAGGTTTTTTCAAAGAGGAGGTGCGTGAGTTTCCTCTAGAGACCACAGTGCAAGAGGTGATTGAGAGCCTTGGAATCAGGGTCGATCTCTATCCCATCGGAATCATGGTGCTCAATGGGCGCCACGCCTCTTTGGAGACGATTCTCCATGAGGGGGATGTGCTTGGGCTCTTTCCTAAGGTGGGTGGCGGATGAGTGGGTTAAACGAGCGCTATCTTCGCAACCACGCCACGCTCTCCTTGGAGGATCAGGCACACCTAGGCGAGTGCAGGGTGATGATCATCGGGTGCGGAGGGCTGGGCGGCTATGTCGCTGAGAATCTCACCCGTTTGGGGGTGGGGAAGCTGGATCTGGTCGATCCAGATGAGTTTGCCATTCACAATCTCAATCGCCAAAGGTTCTCTAACACTCAAACCCTCCATCAAAACAAAGCCCAATGTGCCGCATTTGCGCTAGAGGTGATCAATCCAGAAGCCAAGCTTACGCCTTTAGAGGTGGGGCTTGAAGAGATCGAAGAGACACGCTTTAAAGAGGTCGATCTGCTGGTGGATGCGCTGGATAATAGTGCCTCTAGGCGCTATCTCCAAAAAATCGCCGTGGCTTACCAGAAGCCGCTTGTGCATGGAGCCATCGGAGGCTTGGGGATGCAGTACGGACTCAATGTGCCCCTAGAGAAACTTTATGCTGAGGATAGTTTTGGGGCGGAGAAGAGGGAGGGGAATCTCTCTTTTGTCGCCTCAGGATGCGCGGCGATGATGAGCTATTTGGCGATGATCTCTCTTTTGGGTAGAGCGCAGGCGCATGAAGGAATTCTCTATCGATTCGATTGGTGCGACATGGAGATCACCCCCCTCTCTTTTTGATTCATCCAAGAGATTTTCTTATAAGAATCTTTTATTTATAAAAAGATTTGTTTTTTAAGATAAAATCCCACGAAATAATTTAAAAGGAGCGTGGCTCCGTTGATTCGTGGGGGAAGAATCGATGTTAGAGGACATTCGTAAACGCTGGAGCACCAAGGGGCTCTTTTTGGTGCTTTCGCTTTTGGCGATAGCGGTTGTTTACTTTCACCACCAGTTTAGACTAGAGCGAGAGCGTCTTTGGCTCACCAACCTCTCCATCACCTACGGAGAGCACATCAAGGATAATCTGCATCAATCGCTCTCCGCCACCTACTCTTTTGCCGCATGGCTCAAAGCCCAAAAAGGTGCGATAGAGGGATTTGAGGCGATGGCGGGAGAGATGCTCGCCTACTACCCCTGTGTCATGTCATTTCAATTGGCTCCCATGGGGGTAGTCACCCAAGTGGCTCCTTTGCAAGGGAATGAAGAGGCGTTAGGGCATGACCTTTTTGGTGATCCCACTAGAGCCAAAGAGGCTTTGGCGGCTAGAGAGAGTGGAGAGCTAATATTGGCAGGCCCATTTAGATTGCGCCAAGGAGGTGTAGGGGTGATTGGGCGGCTCCCCATTTTTTTGGATGCGATTCATGAGGAGTCACGCTTTTGGGGTTTTGTGATTGTGGTGATTCGATTCCCTGAGGTGCTTGAAACGGTGAAGTTAGAGGCTCTCAAAAGCAATCAAGCCCTCTATCGACTCTCTAAAATCGACCCTTTTTCAGGTGAGGAGCGAGAGCTAGCGGGCTCCAAAGAGGGAGCGAATCTTTCTAGGGGTGTAGAGAATCGTCTGCTTCTTCCTGGGGCAACATGGAGCTTGGAGATATTTCCAGCCAAGCGTTGGAGCGATTGGGTCGAGCCTCTTTTTGAAGGGCTAATGGGGCTTGCTTTGGCTCTTTTGATCACCTCTTGGGTTAGTTTTGTGCATAAAAGAAAGCGAGAGGAGGCGTTGGAATCGCTCGCCTTTTTTGACCCGCTCACTAGGCTCCCCAATCGGACGAGACTTTTTGAGTATTTCAGTGCTTTGGTGAATGATCAGCGCCACGAGGGCGAGGGAATCTTGGTGGGCTTTTTGGATTTGGATCGCTTCAAGGAGGTGAATGACACCTTTGGGCATAAAGTCGGTGATCTTTTGCTTTTGGCGGTGGTGGAGCGTCTTGGAAAGCACATGAGGGGTGGGGATATGCTCTCTAGGCAAGGGGGCGATGAGTTTATCTTTTTGTGGCCTCATATCGGCTCTTTGGAGGCTTGCCAGGGGCGGCTTGATGAGCTTTTGGCGCTCTTTAGCGAACCTTTTGAGATTCAAGGAGAAGAAATTAGGGTGAATGTTTCTATTGGTGTGAGCTTTTATCGTGGGAATGAGAGGGATCTTGATGCGCTGATCATGGAGGCAGATGCGGCAATGTATCAGGCAAAAATAGAAGGAAGGGGTCGCTACTGCCTCTTTCAGAAGCCCTAAAGAGAGTGATTTTCTCTAAAAAACTCTAACTTTTTGCCAAAGCCTAGGCGGTTATCGGTGAGCTTGGCATGAAGAATCTCGATTCGCCAAAGCACGGGAAAGAGAGCGCGAGCTAGGGGAAAGGTCTTGAAATAGAGCTCGCGTGCCTTGGGATCTTCACTCTTCCAAATTCCCTCAAACTGCAATCCTTGGATAAGCCCCACGCTTTTTGTCTCCAAAGCCACAGAGCCGGCGATTCTTGGCTCTTGAAGCGCTCCTTGGGTGTGGCGTGTTTTGGGATCACTCGCCACGACAAACTCGATTCGCTCCTCATCTAAAGCATAAAAGAGGGGTGCGCACCAAAGCCCTTGTTCACCCAAGGTGGCCAAGTGCAAAACATGGTGCCCGCGCAAAAATTGATAAAATCGCTCCTCCATGCTTTGCCTTTTGTCTCTAGTGGTGGGCGAACTCTTCGGGATGATTCATCGCATAGTCGAACTTCTCTCGATCGATTTGTTTATCCCAAATCGCTACAATGAGACACGCCACAGCATTCCCGCAGAGATTCCCGCAGGCACGCATCTCACTCATGAACTTATCCACACCAAGCAACACCGCCACACACGCCACAGGGATCGCCCCATGAAGAGCAGAGAGCGTTCCTGCGAGCACAATAAAGCCTGAGCCTGTGACGCCGACTGCCCCTTTGCTGGTGATCATCAAAATCACAAGAATGCTGAGCTCTTGCTCCAAGGTCAAGGGAATGTTGAAGGCTTGGGAGAGAAAGATGACACTAAGCGCAAGATAGATGTTGGTGCAGTCGAGATTGAAAGAGTAGCCTGTCGGAATGACAAGCCCCACGGTTCCTCGCGTGATTCCTGCGGCTTCAAGCTTGCGCATGAGCGGAGCAAGCGCGGTTTCGCTCGAGGAGGTGGCAAAGACCACCAAGACCTCTTTGCCGATAAAGCGCATGAATTTAAAGATGTTCACCTTGGCAAAGTAGCAGATTGCCCCCAAGACAACAAAAATAAAAAAGAGGCAGGTGATCGCCATGACTCCAAGGAGCCATGCCATGTTCACCAGCGAGCTAAAGCCAAATTTCCCAATCAAAAATGCCATCGCGCTAAAGGCCGCCACGGGGCTAAAGAGCATAAGGACGGTGAGAATCTTAAAAAAGAAGTTCTGTGCAATCTCGATGGGGCGAAGCACGCGGCTTTTGTATTTGTTCCCCATAAAAGAGATGATAAAAGCGGTGCAGAGCGCCATGAATAGCACTTGGAGGGTGTTGGCTTTGAGAAAAGGAGTGAGGGGATCAGGGGGGATTGCCCCGATGAGAATCGCCTTAAAGGAGCCGACATCTTGGGTGGCGGCATTGGCGAACTTCTCGACGCTCCCCGCGTCCATCATTTCCACAGAGAGGTTCATCCCCACGCCAGGCTCTAGGAGATTTCCAAAGATGATTCCAATGGCTAGGGCGATAGTGCTCACGATCTCAAAATAGATGAAGGCCTTAAGACCGATAGAACCGACCTCTCGGAGGTTTTCTAGGCCGACGATTCCAGAGATAATGGTGAGAAAAATGATAGGTCCAATCAACCATTTAAGCGCTTGAATGAACCAATCAATTCCGATTTTAGATTGGATACCCAACTCAGGACTGACAACCCCCAGTACAATCCCCAGCAAGATACCGATCACCACCCAAAACGCGAGACTTTTAACCGATCGTTTGAGCCAATGGGCTCGACTCTCTTCCTTAAGGGAAGTGGTGCAGCAAGATGACAAAATAGGCTCCTTGTGTTCTTTTGCAGAGTTAAGAAGAATCTCAAGCTGGCGAATGGTATCCAAAAGCCCTTGTCAAATAATTTTTTCAAAAAAGCCTTCGAGGAGTTTCACCCTAAAGTGAGGAGAAGAGTAACAAATCAAGAGTAGTTTTATGAGAATCATAAGAAGAAAAACTAATATTTCACCCTCAGTCCTCCCTACAATCAAGGGGACTGGAAGTATAATGGCGCCAAAATGAGAGAGGAGAATCTCTAAGATGAGTCAAATTTACCAGGGTGCACGCTTTAAGGCCTATTGCCCCAAGCGCCAAGGAAGCGATTCGCTCAAGTTTGATGGAATGGAGGCGGAGTTTGGTCGAAGCGATCTGCTTGCTTTTTGGGTGGCGGACATGGATTTTCTTCCCCCCTCTTTTATCCCTAAGCTGATCGCCCAAAAAAGTCGTGAGGTGCTGGGTTATCCCCATTTGAGCCCTTCGGTTAAGGAGAGCGTGGCGGGGTGGTTTCAGAGACGCTTTGGAGTGGAGGTAGAGAGCGAGGCGGTGATTCCCACGAGCGGGGTGGTCACCTCCATGTATGTGGCGATAGAGGAGTTCACGCAAAAAGGCGATAAGATTGTCTTGCAATCTCCTGTCTATGGGCCCTTTTTCTCCATCATCCAAGGTTCAGGTCGGCAGATTCTTGATAATCCCCTGCGACTTAGCGAATCGGGCTATGGGATGGACTTGGAACACTTGGAGAATCTTTTTTTAAAAGAGCACCCCAAGATGCTCCTCTTCTGCTCCCCTCAAAATCCCACAGGGCGTGTTTGGCGCCATGAAGAGCTTGGGGATCTTGTGAGACTTTGCGCACGCTATGAGGTGCTTTTGGTTTCTGATGAGATTCACTTCGATCTTGTCTATGAGCGCCATACGCCTCTATTGGCGATAGAAGAGGCGAGAGAGCGGACGATTCTTATTAGCGCCCCCACTAAAAGTTTCAATGTGCCGGGGCTCAACATCTCTTACGCCGTGATTCCCTCTAAACTCCTTAGGGAGCGCTTTGAAAAGAGGGCGAGAATCGTCCATATCGCTCGACCTAATGCGATTGGATTGGCTGTGATGGAGGCACTCTATCAAGAGGGCGAGGAGTGGCTTTTGGGGCTTTTAGAGTATCTCAAGGCCAATCGCTCCCTTCTTGAAGGTTTCATCGCCACCCATCCTAAGCTTAAAGGAGTTGCACCTCAGGGCACCTATCTCTATTGGATTGATTTTGGCGGACTCAATCTCAGTCATGAAGAGCTCAAAGCCCTCTTCTTAGAGGCGAGATTGGCGCTTAGTCCAGGGAAGTTTTTCACTCACGGGAGGGAGACCTCCCATTTTCGATTCAACTTTGGCACCTCTAGGGCGAGAGTTAGGGAGGGGTTGAAGTGCCTCGGGAAGATTCTTTGAGAGAGAAGCTTGATTTTTGGAGGATTCTTAGCGCTAGAGCGCTTAGTATGTTTTGCTATCAGATGCTTTCTGTGGCGGTGGGCTGGCAGGTCTATTCACTCACAGGAGAAGTGTTTGATCTAGGCTTAGTTGGACTAGCCCAATTTTTGCCTATGTTTTTGCTCACCCTTTTGGTGGGGCAGGTGGCGGACTGGTATGACCGGCGGGTTATCGTCGCGCTCGCTCAAGCGCTTCAAGCCATGGGGGTTTTGCTCCTGGCATGGGGAAGTCTTGGTGGATGGCTTGACCTTTATCACATTTTGGGGATTCTCCTTCTTCTCTCTAGCGTGAGGGCGTTTGAGGGACCGAGTATTCAAGCGCTCCTCCCCAATCTTGTCTCTAAAGAGTTTTTCCCCAAGGCGGTGGCGTGGATGGCCTCATGCACGCAGAGCGCGGTCATTATTGGACCTGCTCTTGGAGGGGTGCTCTATGTGTGGGGAGCCCAGAGTGTTTATGGCACGGTGAGCGCTCTTATGGTCGTGGCGAGTCTTCTTGTGGTGGGAGTGAGAAGAACCCATGAGATTGCCTCTAGGCAGAAGATGAGCAAAGAATCGCTTCTTGCAGGAATCGCTTTTATTCGCAGTCGTCCAGCGATGATGGGGGCGATCTCGCTCGACCTCTTTGCCGTGCTTTTGGGTGGGGCAACGGCGATGCTTCCTGTTTATGCTAAAGATATTTTAGAGACAGATACGGTGGGACTTGGGCTTTTGCGTGCGGCTCCAGCGATTGGGGCGCTTTTGGTGTCGCTCTATTTGGCAAGGTTTCCTTTGCAAGGAGGGGTGGGGCGCAAGATGTTCCGCGCGGTGATGATTTTTGGGCTGGCAACCATTGGCTTTGCCCTCTCGACTCATTTTTGGCTCTCCATGGGGATGCTAGTCGTGCTAGGGGGATCAGATGTGGTGAGCGTGGTGATTCGCTCTTCGCTTGTGCAGCTCTCCACGCCCGATGAGATGAGGGGGAGGGTGAGCGCGGTCAATTCGATGTTTATTGGCGCCTCCAATCAGCTAGGAGAGTTTGAATCGGGTATGGCCGCTGCACTTCTTGGGGTTGTCCCCTCGGTCGTGCTTGGGGGTGTGGGAACGATTCTTGTCGCTCTTTGGTGGATGAGGCTCTTTCCTGAGCTTTCAAGAATCGAGCGTCTCAAGGATTTAGAGCCTACGCCAAGCTCTTCAGCGCCTCTAGGGTGAAAATATCTAAAGGTTCGCCTCTCTCTAAGAGCATTGCAATAAGCTTTTCTCTTGCCTCTAGGGGGCGATTTTGTCCTAGTTTCACCTTGATAGACCACTCTTTGGGTGTGAGCGCAAAAGTGGCTGTCTTCTCTAGCATGTGAGTGTAGCGCGTATTTTGGGGAGTGATGGGCTCATAACCTCCCTCTTTTTGCATCTTCTGCATGAGCGATTCCAAGAAGACGCACGCAAGATCAGAATCACGGACAAGTTCCACCTCGCCGCTTAAGTGAGCGGAGATGAAAAATTGGGTAGCGGGGCAGGCTAGAGAGGTGCCGCTAAAGTGCGAAGGGATGAAGGCGTAGGGTAAAACTACGCTCAAAGCGACAAGAGGACGCTGGGAGAGAATCTCAAACTTACGTCCTGCCTTGGCGCCATGAAAGACGATCTTCTCGCCATGGGAGGCGAAATTGATCGGGAGGGCGTAGGGTTTTGAATCAAAAAGGGCAAGAGTGCCATAGTCGCATCGCTGTAGTATTTCTTGAAGAAGGTTTGGGTCATAGGAGGCGAATTCATCGCGTCTCATGGGGTTCCTTGGATTTTGGACTATAAATTGCTAAGGAAATCATAACCAAACTTATCCAAGGAGGAGAAGGTGTCGCTCTTTTATACGATTTTATTGCTTGTGATTCCTGTTGTGACGGCGATTCTAGCCCTTTGGGAGCCTAGGAGAAAGCAAGAGGGTTAGTGGGGTTCTTTTGAGATATAATCGATAGGATACAAACCTACAAAGAAGGAGTGGATGATGGAGATCAAAGATATTTTAGCCACGGGAATTGGAGCCTTCTATCTTGCCAAGGAGAAGGTCGAAGAGGAGCTTGAAAAGCTTGTAGAGAAAGGGAAAATCTCACGTGAAGAGATGAAAGGCCTCCTAGAAAAGGCTCGTCAAAAAGGAGAGAGCGAAGAGGTTAAAACCAAAGAAGAGGTCAAAAAGATGGTCAAAGAGGCTCTTGATGAGCTGGGGGTTGCCACTAAAGAGGACTTGGAGGAGCTAAAAAAGAGCCTTAAATCCTAATTCATGGGTTTTTTGCGTCTCTATTCGCCATGGCGTGTTTGGAAGGTGTTTCGCTTTTTGGCGACCATCTTTTTGCTCATCAAAAAGCGCGATTCCTTTCTTTGGATCACGCCTCTTTCTCCAAGGGCTCTCCATGGTGTGATTCTTGATCTTGGAGCGAGTTTTATCAAGTTGGCTCAGGTGTTGGCCACCCGATCTGATTTTTTTGATGAATCCTATCTGGAGCCCTTAAGAACGCTTCATGATGATATTCCCCCTATGGACCATGAAGCCTTTAGTCGCGTCTTTGAGCGCTCCTTTGGAGAGAGTGATCCTTTTTTGGAGTTTGCCTCCAAGCCTCTAGCGAGCGCTTCCATCGGTCAGGTGCACCGCGCTAGACTCAAAAGTGGAGAAGAGGTCGCGGTGAAGTTGCTACGCGAGGGAATTGGCGCTAGGGTGCAGGCGGATATTTGTATTATCACCTTTTTCAACCTCCTCTTTCGTCCGCTCTTCTCTCCCTATACAAAACACTCCGTGGAATCGGTGCTTTTGGAATTCTCTTCCATGATTCTTAAAGAGGTTAATCTCGCCCAAGAGCGCTACCATCTTGAGCTCTTTTGGGAGGTTTATCGGGAGAGTGGAGTGCTCTTTCCTCTCCCCTTTGCGGATTATTGCACGAGTGAGGCGCTAGTGATGAGCTTCCATGAGGGAGTGCGCTTTGATGATAAAGAGGGGTTGCTTACTCTTGGAGTTGATTTTGGCTCTCTCATGGAGAAGTTAGTGGAGTTTTATGTGGAACAGATGCTCGTTACGGGGCTTTTTCATGCGGATCCACACCCTGGAAATCTTCTTGTGGACGCTTCAGGGAATCTCATCTTTTTGGACTTTGGGATGGTTAAAAAGATCTCCACTCCAACGCGAATTGCCATCATTGAACTGGTGAAAGCGGCGCATGAGCGTGACTTTGAGCACTATATCCTGGCGTGTAAAAAGCTTGGAATCATCGCCCAAGAGGCGCCAAGTGGCGAGATGGAGGAGTTTGCCTCGCGGATGTTTGCGATTTTTGACAACACTTCTTTGGATTCGGCTAGTATGCAAAAGCTTGCTTTTGAGGTGCTAGAGAGTATGCGCGATATGCCTTTTAAGCTCCCTCAAGAGGCGATCTATATCTTGAGGGTGAGTGCGATCATTGAAGGGCTTGGGACGCGTTATATTGAGAATTTTAATGGAATCAAGGACATTCTACCGATTTTGCAGAAGAATCTCTCTCGCGCTTTAGGGATGAGAGAGGGGTTGTTGGAGGGGATATGGAGTGAGGCAAAATCACTCCCCATGAGCCTCAAACATCTTAAAAATATTCTTGCCAAGGCGGATGAAGGCGAACTGAGGGTGAGGATTGCACAGGGGGACGCAGAGGCACTCGCTTGGAGGCTAAAGGGATATATTCGAGGAGTTTTGCCAGGAATCCTCTCGCTACTTGGAGCCTTCTTTCTCCTTGGGGCAGGCTTTAGAGAAGAGGCATTTTGGCTCTTTGGGGCAGGAATCGTTTGGCTTTTTTATAAAGTGTGACAGGAGGGAGCTTTGCAGGCTGTGTTGGCAATTTTGCCTATATTTTTGTTGATTTTGACAGGGTATGCCCTCGCACGGGCGAAATTTTTGGAGGCAGCCTTCTGGGTGGGGGCGGATAGACTCACCTACTATGTGCTCTTTCCCGCGCTTCTTTTTGTGGGAATCTCTAAGCCAGGAGAGAGTTTAGAGGGATTGGGTTTGATTGTCTTGGCTGTGGGGGCGACCCTCTTTTTGGGGAGTGGGGGGTTGTGGCTTTTGAAACGCGCCCTTAAAGTGGAGGATAGGGATTATATGGCCTATTACCAAGGGGGAATTCGATTCAATACCTTTATTGGTATCTCCATGGTGATGGCACTTTTTGGAGATGAGGGGATGTTTTACGCCTCTATTATCATCTCTTTTATGGTTCCGTTGATCAACACTCTTTGCGTGGTGGTGCTCACCCTCTGCTCTTCGCAAAAAGAGGTAAGGGGGATGAAGATTCTTAAGGATATTGCCAAAAATCCCCTCATCATCGCCTGTTTACTAGGGCTTCTTTTTCGTTATGGCGAGTTGGCTTTGCCCGATTTTCTACTCTCTTTTTTGACGATTTTAGGGCGATCGGCTCTTCCTTTGGGGCTACTCTCTGTGGGGACGGCGCTTAGTATCAAAGGGCTTTTGGCTCCCACGACTCCCTTGGTGGCGTTTGGAGGTTTTAAGCTTTTGATTCTTCCCTGTGTGGCGTATGGAGTGGGTGTGGGGCTTGGGTTTGAGGCGACACTGCTTTGGATTTTTGTCCTGCTCTTCGCGCTTCCGACCGCTTCTTCGAGTTATATTTTAGTGAGGCAGTTTGGAGGGGATACGGGGCTTATGTCAAAAATCATCACGGCCGAGACCATTCTCTCGACCGTGAGCTTGACCCTTTTGGCCTATCTTTGGGCTTAGATCGCCTCTTCGTCAGTTTCGCCTGTTCGGACACGAACCACTTTAGAGACATCCGTGACGAAGATTTTTCCATCACCGATTTTGCCTGTTTTGGCGGTGGCGACAATTGTATCGACGATTTTGTCGGCCTCGCCATCCCCTACGACAATCTCGATTTTGATCTTAGGGATGAAATCCACCACATACTCTGCCCCTCGATAGAGCTCTGTGTGGCCTTGTTGGCGGCCATATCCTTTGACTTCAGTGACGGTCATTCCTGTCACTCCTAGCTCTGTGAGTGCGTTTTTTACATCATCAAGCTTGAAAGGCTTGATGATGGCTTCGATTTTTTTCATGCTTTAGCTCCTTACTTTAAGTGAAAGCTTTTTTCGCCGTGGGTGGACTCATCCAGACCCATGGTCTCTTCTTGGGCATCCACTCTTCCTCCTCCAGTAATCAAGCAGACGATCTTGAAGACGATGGCAGTGGCGATGGCGGTAAAGACCATAGTGACCACTACGCCCTCAAGCTGGATGAGGAATTGACCTGCATTTCCATAGAAAAGACCCGTGCCTAGCTCGTTGACTTCGGGGTTGGCAAAGAGTCCTGTCGCCAAAGCTCCCCAGATACCCGCAACTCCATGGATTCCAAAGGCATCTAGAGAGTCGTCTGCCCCCAAGGCTTTTTTGAGCCCATGGATACCAAAGAAGGCCACAAGACCCGCTACAAGACCAATGATCACTGAGGCAGGAGTGTCTACAAAGCCCGCTGCAGGAGTGATGGCCACGAGACCCGCCACAATCCCTGAGGCGATACCGATGAGGGTGAACTTCTTGTAGACGGCGTATTCAATGAGCATCCAAGCCAAAGCCGCTGCCGCTGCGGCAGTGTTGGTCACCATGAAAGCACTAGCGGCGATTCCATCAGCAGCAAGCTCGCTTCCGGCGTTGAAACCAAACCATCCAAACCATAGAAGAATAGCCCCTAGCATGGTCAAAGTCACAGATGAAGGGAAGATTGCCTTATCTTTGTCGCTTCGTTTGCCAAGCATATAGGCCATGACTAGACCTGCAACCCCAGCGTTGATATGAACAACGGTTCCTCCGGCAAAATCAAGAACACCCTCATTAGCCAAGAAGCCTCCGCCCCACACCCAGTGTGCTACAGGAGCGTAAACCACGGTGACCCAAAGCACCACAAAGAGAATCCATGTGGAGAATTTGAGTCGCTCAATGACTGATCCACTTGCCAAGGCTACGGTAATACCCGCAAAAGTCATTTGGAAAGCAGCGAATAGGAGCACGGGAATATTTCCGCCTTCCCAAATATCAGTCACCTTAACATTGCTGAGGAAGAATCCATCCAAAGCGCCCACAAATCCGCCAATGTCTTCACCAAAGGCTAGGCCATAACCCCAGCCCACCCAAACAAGAGAGGCGAGAATGTAGCCCACCACGCTCATGCCGATGGTGTTGAGCATATTCTTAGAGCGCGTCATGCCTCCATAAAAGAGAGCCAAGCCAGCGGGTGTCATGAGCATGACAAAGGCTGTGGCCACTAACATCCAAGCCGTGTTCGCGGCGTCCAATTCCAAAGCGGTCTCTGCTGCCTCCGCTGCGGCTTCGTCTCCGAAAAGCAGAACCGGTAGCAGGGCCAAGATCAAAAGTTTAACGATTTTCATTGGTCTCCCCTTTTAATCCAAACTCTTCTTCGAGTTTTGGTTGGGATCATTATAGACCATCTTCTAGGCAGCTTATGTCGATGGTTATGATTAATTTTTAAGCAATTGACATTTCTGAACAAGGCTAAAGAAGCCTATTTTGCGATCTTTTTGATGGTTTTACATTTTTGTTATGAAAGATGTAGAAGGCGAGAAGGGAGAGAGGGGCGTGGCCGTAAGCCGAGTTCTGTTATGACGGCTATTCATCTATTCGACTATTTCACAATAGCGATAAAGCGAAGGATTCGAAGTTTTGAGACTTTAACCAGATCCTTCTTGCTGCGGGTTGGGTTTACCATGCGACTCCTATTGCTAGGACTCCGGGGGTCTCTTACACCTCCGTTTCACCCTTACCGATGACTCGGCGGTCTCTTCTCTGTTGCACTTTCCCTTATCTTACGATAGCCATCCGTTAGATGGAACCCTGTCTCAATGCAGCTCGGACTTTCCTCTTCTTGGAGCAGAAGCAACCGTCCGCCACGCCCTTGAATGAGATTCTAGCATAGATGAGCCAAGATACCAATTTCACGTCCAATTCACGGTAAAATCTTATGATTGAAATAAGCACACCCTTTAACCTTGGACTTCAAAGTGAAGAGTGAGAGATTGGGATGTGGATGTTTTGAAGGCAATGATCAAAATGGGCAAGGGATATTTGGAATGAAGACGCGATGGATTTGGATTTTGGGTTTGTGTGCGGGGCTTCTTTGGGCGGCACCTGAGGCAAAAAAAGAGGAGAAGCCCTCAAGCGAAGAGAGGGTGGCTTTGGTCGTGAGTGAAGCCATCATTGAGGGGAGTATGGATAGCCTTGGGAGCTTTGTGGGGACGCTCTACTTTGAAGATCGATCTTCTCTTGCCTCTGAAGTGAGCGGGGTGATCGAGGAGCTTTTGGTCAAAGAGGGGGCGAGGGTCAAAAAAGGAGAAGCTCTAGCACGCCTTAATAGCGACCTTCTCCAAAAAGAGATTGCCGCTAAAGAATCTTCACTCAAGCAGTCCAAAGCCCAAGCCGCCAAAGCCGAAAAAGAGTTTGAGCGTCTCTCCAAGCTTCATGCAACTCAATCCGTCTCGTTCAAAGAATATGAAGACGCCCTCTTTGACAAAGAGGCACAAAAGAGTAGCGCTGAGGCGGTGGCTTCAGATTTGGCGAGGCTTAAAAGTGAACTAGGGCGAAAGACACTCAAAGCCCCCTACGAGGGAATCATCCTCGAGAAGCTTCTCAATCCAGGGGAGTGGGTTGCCACGGGAGCAGCGATTTTCAACATGGCGAAGCTAAGCCCTATGGAGGCGAGCATCGAGGTGCCTTTTGAGACGATGAAGAATCTCAAGGTGGGGGATCGCGTCAATCTTAAGGTCGCTCAGAAAGAGTACCCCGCCTCTATCAAGGCGTTGATTCCCCTGGGAGATTCTAAGGCGCGCACTTTCCCTGTGAAGATTGCTATTGACAACTCCAAAGGAGAGCTCTTTGAGGGGTTAGAGGCGCGGGTGAGGCTCAAAACCCAAGAGAGCGCCTCAGGGCTTTTGGTGCCACGCGATTCCATTCTCCCTAAAAATGGACAAAATGTGATCTTTGTCCTCAAAGAGGGAAAGGCTAAGATGATCAATGTCGAGATTTTGGCCTATGAAGGACGATTGGCGCTAGTCAAAGCCAAGGGGATTAGTGCGGGAGAGAGAGTGGTGATTGAGGGGCAAGAGCGCCTAAGAGCTAATCAAGAGACGCAAGAGCGCCAAGCCCAATAAGAGAATTGCATGATTAAATATGTCATTGCCAAGCCCGTTGTGGTGATTGTTGGCATTATCCTTGTCGCACTCTTTGGGGTGCTGAGCCTCTCTCAAATGCCCTATCAGCTCACGCCCAGCGTGACGCGTCCCATCATCACCATCAACACGCTTTGGACTGGTGCAACTCCCTATGAGATGGAGCGAGAGATTATCGAGCGTCAAGAGAAGGTGCTCAAAGGAATCGATAACCTCATTAGCATGGAATCGCGCTCAAGAAATGGAAGGGCGGATATTACGCTGGAGTTTAAGATCGGCACTAGCCTAACAGAGGCGATGCTCAAGGTCTCTAATAAACTCGATGAGGTCAAAAAGTATCCCGATGGAATCGATAAGCCCATCATCACCGCCACAGGTGAGAGCACCTCGCCCGTGGTGTGGATGGTGCTTAAGACCCAAAAAGAGAATCCTCGCCATATCAATGAGTATCGGACCTTCTTCAATGAAAGCGTGATTCAATATTTTGAGCGAATTGATGGCGTGGCGGAGGTCTTTTTCCCCTCGGGCACTGATAGAGAGATGCATGTGGTGATTGACCACAACAAGCTCGCGAGTTATCAGCTTACTCTTCAAGACCTCATCAGCGTTCTTGATCTTGAAAATGCCAATGTTTCGGCTGGCACGATGGATTATGGGCGTCGTTCCTATCGCGTGAGATCGGTGGCCGAATATAAATCTCCTGAGCAGATTGAGCAGACGGTGGTCTGGAGCGATGGACAGAGGCGGGTGAGAATCGCTGATCTTGGTTATGTCAAAGAGGGATATGCGCGTCCCACAGCCTATGTGGAGCACAATTTTGAGTCTGGAGCGGTCGTGGGAATCAAGCCCACCCCAGGAACCAACATCCTAGAGCTTAGCGATGAGGTGGAGCGAGTCTTTTTCCGTCTGAATGAGGGAGTATTGGCCAAAGAGGGGCTTTATCTGGATTGGATGTATGATCAGCGAAGCTACATCAATGGGGCGATTTCACTGGTGCGCCAAAATATTTTGATTGGGGCTTTTTTGGCTGTTGTGGTGCTTTGGCTCTTTTTGCGAAGCTTCACCTCCACGGTGGTGATCGCGCTCTCCATGCCCATTAGCATCCTTGGGACATTCATCGTGATGAACGCCCTAGGGCGAACGCTCAATGTCGTCTCTATGGCGGGAATCTCCTTTGCTGTGGGGATGCTTGTGGATAGTGCGATTGTGGTGCTAGAGAATATTGATCGCCACAAAAGACTCGGTAAGGGAATCTTTGCCGCCTCTTATGAGGGGACCAAAGAGGTGGTCGGAGCGCTGGTCGCCTCGGTGCTCACCACGGTGGCCATTTTTATCCCGATCATCAACATGGAAGAGGAGGCGGGACAGCTCTTTAGGGATATTGCTCTCACCGCCAGCAGCGCCGTGCTTTTTTCGATGGTGGTCTCGATTCTGATTATTCCAATGTTTAGCTACCAGCTTCTCAAGCTCTTTGGGGTGGAGAAGCCACACCCTAAGAGCACTCTAGAGGGGGTAGGGGCCAGAATCATTGATACGGTAGTGGCGTGGGTGAAGGGGTGCACGGCTTCGGTTGGTTCGCGTCTTGCAACCATCTTTTTCTTCACCTTCCTCTCTTTGGCGATTAGCTACGCGCTCTTTCCCAAGATGGAATATCTCCCTGAGGGGAATCAAAACTTTGTCACCACCGTGCTCAATCCTCCTCCAGGACTCTCTTATGAAGAGCGCCAAAACATTGGCAAAGAGGTCTTTAGGCTCAATGAGTCCTATTTTGTTCAAAAGGGGTATGAGAAAAACGAAAAGGGTGAGATGCCTCCCATTCGCCATATGTTTTTCCTAGGAAGTGAAAACTTCATGTATTTTGGCACAAGAGGAGCGATCGAAGATCGCGCAGGGGAGATGATCCCTCAATTTTTAAAGACCATCGAATCGCTTCCAGGGATGACGGGAGTCTCTATGCAGCCAGGAATCTTTGAGCGAGGAATGGGCAAGGGGCGGACGATTGATGTGGATATTTCAGGAGTTGAGATCGAATCGCTCATCCAAACCGCTAGCGCCATGCAGCGACTCATCAAGCAAAGACTCCCCCAAGGGACACAGGTGCGCCCTCTGCCTAGTTTAGAGCTTATCTACCCTGAGATCAATCTCTACCCCGACTCAGACAAGCTCAAAGCCGCGGGGCTCAATCCCAGCACTTTTGGCGTAGCGCTCGATGTGCTTATGGATGGACGAGCGATTGCGGAGTATAAAGAGGAGGGGCGAGAGAAGATCGATTTGGTGCTCAAAGCCAACAAAGGTGAGCTCAAAACTCCCGAAGAGATCTACAACGCTCTTATCTACACGCCAAGCGCGGGGATTCTCCCCCTCTCCTCTCTCTCTGAGATCAAACGAGAGTATGGAATCACCGAGATTCGCCATTTTGAACGCAAAAGAACCGTGACGCTTCAAGTGACACCCCCTAAGAACATGCCCTTAGAGGAGGCGATGGAAAAAATCCAAGGGGAGTTTGTGGAAGAGCTGCAAAAGCAGGGGCTAATAGGGAGTAATGAGCTACGCCTCAGTGGAACCGCCGACAAGCTCACTCAGACTCGCCTAGCACTCCAAGGGGGGTTTGTGTTGGCGGTGGTGATTATCTATCTTCTCATGGCGGCGCTCTATGAGAACTTCATCTATCCGCTAATCATCATCTTCACGGTGCCTTTGGCAGTGGCTGGAGGGGTGATTGGACTCAAGCTTGTGAATCTCTTTTTGGCGAATCAGCCTTTAGATATTCTCACGATGCTAGGGTTTATTATCCTCGTGGGGACGGTGGTGAACAATGCGATTCTTATCGTCTATCAGGCGATCAATAACATTCGCGAAGAGGGGATGGAGGCCTATGAAGCGGTGATTCTATCCGTTAGGACGCGTCTTAGACCCATCTATATGAGCACGCTCACTTCGCTTTTTGGGATGTTACCTCTCGTCCTTGCCCCTGGTCCTGGGAGCGAGGTCTATCGAGGGCTTGGCGCGGTGATTCTTGGGGGGCTCACCTTCTCGACTCTCATCACCGTCTTTGTGATTCCCTCGCTTCTGCTCTTTGTGATTCAAAAAGAGAGGCTGAAAATCGACATTGAAAAAGCGGAAAAAGCAGGAGGAATCGCATGAAGTGGAGATTAGCCCTTGGGGCGTTGGCTCTTTTTTGGACTTTGGGGGCAGCGGCGCTAAGCATGGAAGAGGCAATTGATAAGGCACTCCTTTATAGTCAGAATGTAGAGCGCCAAGCATGGCTTTTGAAGCAGGCGCAGAGTGAGACTCAAAAGAGTCGGGGAAGTTTCTATCCCGAGGTCAATCTCAAATACCAAACCTATGGCAGCAATCGCTCCGATAATCGAGGAGAGAGTGATGGCAGTTATGCGCTTTTGGAGCTCCGATATAACCTTTTTAATGGACTGAGTGATCGATTCTCTCTCCAAAGCGCCAAAGCTCTAGAGGAGGCGCAAGAGTTTGCACTAGAGGCGAGCCGACAGGATTTGATCCTCTTGGTTAAAAACTCCTATATTGCTCTTTTGAAGGCACGCGAGAATCTCAAAGTCTCCCAAGAATCCGTGAGGCTTTTGGAGGAGCAAAGGCGCGAATCAGAGAACTTCTATCAAGTGGGGTATATTGCAAAAAACACTCTTTTGAAAGTCGAAGTGGAGCTCTCTAATGCCAAACAGACTCTTTTGGAGAAGGAGAGCGCGCTCGCTTACGCTAAGCGTGATTTAGAGCGTTATGTGGGCGAGCATATAGTGCTTGAGGGAGTTAAAGAGGTGAGGATAGAGAGTGCCTTGGAGACTTCAGAGATGCATTTGAGGGAGAAGATGTGGGCGAATCGCTCCGAGCTCCGCTATTTGGCCAAGAATAGAGAAGCCAAACGATATGAGCAAAGGGCCTCCGCCTCGAACTACTACCCCAAGGTGGACTTGGTGGGGGAGTATCGTAGCTATGGGGATAGCGCCTCCTTGGGGAATCGAAATGGCACCTATAACGATCGCACCGAAGGACGACTGGAGGCGAGCTGGAATCTCTTCAATGGGTTTAGTGACCAGCACAACCAAGAGGCGAAGCGATACGCAGTTTTGGCGATGGATAGTCAGATTGTGGAGACCAAGCGGGAGTTAGAGCTTCAGCTTTTTGAGGCGCTAGAGCAATATCGACTCGCTCAAAACGCTCACGAGGTGGCCAAACTAGCCCTAGAGCAAGCCAAAGAGAACTACCGCATCACGCTCAATCGCTACAAAGAGCGCATGGAGACCTCCAGCGAGCTATTGGATGCAGAGCTTCTCCTCACCAAAGCCAAAAGCTCACTCTTGGAGAAGCGCTACTCCATCGCCACCTCCATCGCCTCGCTTCAGAGGGTGGTGGAAGCTCAGTAGCTAATGATGCGATTCCTCCCGCTCTCTTTGGCGGTGTAAAGGGCTAAGTCCGCTCGCCTCACCAGCGTGTCTAGCTCATCTTCAGGGCTAAACTCCGTCACACCAAAGCTTGAGGTGATGGGAATATTCTCAAACTCCATCCCCTCAATCGCCGCGCGCAGGCGCTCGGCAAGCTCTAGGGCTTGAGCGAGTCGATAGCCTTGGGCTAAGACGATAAACTCTTCTCCGCCCCAGCGCGCGATCATCGCCTCTTTGTGTTTGAGTTGACGCTTGAGAGTGGAGGTGATCGCTTTGAGCACGCGGTCGCCAAATTGGTGGCCGTGCGTGTCGTTGATCGTCTTGAATCGATCCACATCTAAAAGCATCAACGAGAAGGGATGATTCGAGCTTTTGGCGCACTTGATCTCTTGGCGGAGAATCTTGTTGAACTTGTAACGATTCCAAACTCCCGTGAGCGTGTCGGTGTGGGCGATGTGCTCTAGCTTTTGATTCTGCTTCTCTAGGATCTGTTTGGTCTTGATGTGTTCGGTGATGTCAAATTGAAGAGCGATGAGCTCAGTGATCTTGCCATCAGCATCAAAGAGTGGAAACATTGAGGCTTGGATGAAGTAGGGTTCACCTTTTTTATTCAAAAGCTCAATCATTCCTTTCCATGATTTTCCTCGTAAAACATTCACCCAAAGCCCGCCATCAAGCCGACTCAAATCTTGACGAGGGGAGACCATGTGGCGATAGATTTTGCCTGTGAGCTCCTCTTTGGAGTAGCCAGAGATTTGGCAAAAGGCTTCATTGGCGTAGGTGATGGTCTTGTCCAAGTCGATCTTGCAGATCATGGCCGTCTCATCGACAATGCGTTTGTATTCGCGCAGCAAGCTTCGATTCTGCCGTGCCTCTTCACGCCGAATGAGCAACTCGATACATCGATTGATGGAGGCGAGGAGCAGTTGGATATCGATGGGTTTGAGCAGGTAGGTCTCCACTCCTAGGCGCGCGGCCTCTGAGACGAACTCTTCATTATCAAAGGCAGAGATGACGATCACGGGAGTGTCACCCAACTCTTTGATCTCTTTAGTGAGCGCCAAGCCATCCATCACAGGCATTTTAATGTCCGTGATGACGATATCGGGGCGTTTCTCTTTGAAGATCGCGAGCGCCTCCTCTCCATCGCTAGCCACTAAAATATGGTCAATATAGCGCTCTAGCACATTGAGGGCTGCCTCTTGAACCTCTCTCTCATCCTCCACAAAAAGGATGGAGAGTTTTTTATAAAAAGGCGTGAGTCGGACCATGTTTGGCATCCTTGCGAAGCTCAATGGGGATGAGCAGAGTGAAGAGCGCCCCACTCCCTGGGGGCTCTTGGTTGATGACGGAGATTTTCCCCTCCATGTTTTTTTCAATGATGATTTTACTCATATAGAGTCCAATTCCTGTCCCTTTTCCCTGCTCTTTGGTGGTGAAATAGGGATCAAAAATCTTCTCTTTGATTCCTTGGGGGATGCCCACTCCTGTGTCTTGGATTTGAATCTCCAAAAAAGGCTCTTTAAGGGAGAGAAAAAGGTCAATTTTCCGCTCACAAAGAGGATCAAGCACGATTCTCTCTTCAACAGAATCGATGGCATTTTTGAGGAGATTGAGAAGCACCTGCTTGAGCTCGTTTTGGTAGCCAGTGATGGTGAAATCTTTGGGAAGCTCAGAGTGGAGCAGACAGGAGATTTGAGAGAGTCGAGCTTGATTTTGAACCATGGCAATACTTTTTTGAATCTCCTCTAGCACCTTGAAGGTTGAGGTGGCCTTGGAGGGGCGAAAAAAGTTACGAAAGTCATCGATGGTGTGCGACATAAAGCTGATGAGATCCATGGAGGAGTGGACAAAATGGTCCACATAAGAGGGGGTGAGCTCTTCATTTTCATAGGCGAGTTCAATATCTTGGATTTTGACGGCTAGGGCATTGATAGGTTGCCTCCACTGATGAGCGATAGAGCCGATCATCTCCCCCATAGCGGCGAGCTTGCTTTGTTGAATGAGCAGATTTTGCTGGTGATTCTTCTCCTCTTTGAGGAGATACTGCTCAGTGAGATTCCTGAAACTGCAAAGAAGCAGATTGGAATCTTCTTCTTGGAGGGTATTGAAGCTGAGTTGTCCTAGGAGCTGTTCGCCGCTTTGACTTAAGAGAGTGATGTCATGAATCTCTCGCCGTTTAGCTAGGATATCTTGGAAAATGGGCTTGATAGAGCGTGCGCTCATAGCACGAAGAAGGCGATAGGGGGGCAAGAGTCTTAGCTCCTCCTTGGAGTAACCTAAGAGCTTTTGGGCGGTCTGATTGCAGTCGATAATGCGGCGCTGGCGATAATCGATGAGAAGGATGGCATCGTAGCTGTTTTCAAAGAGTTGACGGAATTGTCTCTCTAGGCGAAGTTTGCCCATCACTTCGTGGCGGACGCGCTTCTCTAGCTCTATATTGAACCGCAAAAGCTCATCGCGAAGGCGCTTGTTCTCTGTCACATCAAGAATCGCTCCTTGGGCTTTAAGGAGAGTTCCTTTTTCATCTCGAATGAGCTTGACGCTAGAGTTGAGCCAGCGCCCCTCTCCTTTTTTAGTGAGAATCTCGTAATCTTCGGAGATGTATTGGGTCTCTTGGCTCTGGTTGAGGTGAAGATAGTGTTCTTTAATGAGGGTGCGATGAGGCTCTTTTATGTGTTGAAAAAAGAGCTCCGCGCGAGGCTCAACCTCAAAAGGGGTGTAGCCAAGAAGCTCATAGATTCCCCTAGACCACCAAGTGTTTTTTTGGGATAGATCCTCTTCAAAGCTACCCATTTTGGCGATTCTTTGAGCATCATCTAAGCGACGCTTGAGCTCTTCAACCTCCAAGAGTCGTTCGGCGAGCTCTCGTTCGGCGTGGGCGTCTTTGATGAGATTGGCGGCTTTGAGGATGATCTGTTCGATGGAGAAGGGTTTGTTGATGAAGTCGTTGGCTCCATGCTTGAGCACCTTGGCGATATGGTCGTTGTTGAGCGTGGAGGAGAGGGCGATCACAGGGAGGGTGAGGTTTTGGCTATTTTCTCGAATCTTGTAGAGAATCTCTAGACCATGCACATCGGGCAAAAAGAGATCGAGAATCACAAGGTCAATCCGCTCGCTCTCGATGAGCTCTAGCGCCTCTTTCCCACTGGAGGCAAGGGCAATGGAGTAGTTGCGTATCTCAAAGACGCTTTTGCACATTTCGCGAATGGCACGGGAATCGTCCACCACTAGAATCGTGTATTGGTTGTTGTGCTCCACCTTTTCGATGAGAAGCTCAATCTGCTTGCAGATGTAGTCCATTGGGTTGTTTTTGGAGATGTAGTCCAAAACACCAAGCTTGAAGTAATCATCGCGGATGAGCTGATTTTCATTGGAGGTGAGGATGATCACCTTGGATTGGCGAATCGCCCTAGAGACCATCTCTCTAGCGTCTCCATCAGGCAGCGTGAGATCAAAAATCCCATAATCAAAAGACTCCTCACGCATCGCCTCCATCGCCTCTTTGAGAGAGAAGACCGAACGAATAAGAAACCCTAGCTCTAAAAGGTATTCGCTCAAATAGCGATTGATCGAGCGGGAATCTTCAACGATGAGGAGGCGCTTTGGGGTCATCGGAGGGGTTTATCCAAAGACGCGGGAGAAGATTCCCCCCACATTTTTGGTGTAATAACCATAGTCAAAGCAGGCTCTGATGGCCTCTTCGGAGAGCTTTTCGCGAAGCTCTTCATCCCCTAAGAGGTGCTGGAGGTAGAGGCTCTCACCTTTCTCATTGAGCGCGCTTTTCCCTTGCTGGAGATCGGCCCAAACCTTCATCGCATTGCGCTGAACGATCTTGTAGGCATCCTCACGACTCACCCCCTGCAAAGGAAGCTCTAGAAGGATTCTTTGAGAGAAGACAAGACCGCCCGTGAGGTTGAGGTTTTTCATCATGTTTTCTGGATAGACCACTAGCTTTTCGATCACTCCAGTGAGGCGCTTGAGCATGAAATCGGTGGTGATAAAGCCATCAGGCAGGATGAATCGCTCCACGGAACTGTGAGAGATGTCACGCTCATGCCAAAGGGCGACATTCTCCATGGCGGGAATCGCATAGCTTCGAATCATGCGGCAAAGCCCTGTGATGTTTTCGGTGAGGACAGGATTACGCTTGTGGGGCATGGCGGAGCTTCCCTTTTGACCGGGGGAGAAATACTCCTCCGCCTCGTAAACCTCGGTGCGCTGATAGTGCCGTATAGCAATGGCGATCTTTTCGCAACTGCTCGCTAGGAGCGCAAGGTCGCTCATAAGCCTAGCGTAGCGATCGCGCTGAATCACTTGGTTGCTTGCAGGCGCTGGAGTGAGCCCAAGCTCTTCGCAGACATACTCCTCAAGCTCTAAGGGGGCGTGGGCGAAGTTACCCATCGCACCGCTTATTTTGCCCGCAGAGATCACCTTCATCGTCTCTTGGAGGGCTTTGAGGTGGCGATGGATCTCATCATACCAAATCGCTAACACCAATCCAAAAGTGATGGGTTCGCCATGGATTCCGTGGCTTCGTCCGACCATGAGAGTGTGTTGATGCTCAAGTGCGCGTTTTTTGAGCGCCTCCATCAATTCGTTCACATCTTGGAGGATAAGGCTTAGACTATCGCGCATCTGGAGGGCAACAGCGGTATCGATACAATCAGAGCTGGTCATGCCATAGTGGACAAAGCGCGATTCCTCGCCGAGGCTCTCAGAGACTGAGGTGAGGAAAGCGATCACATCATGCTTGGTGGTCGCTTCGATCTCATCGATTCTTGCTACGCTAAAAGAGGCATTGGCACAGATTTTTTCACACGCCTCATCGGGGATGAGACCCAAGCGATTCCATGCTTTGACTGCGGCTTTTTCAACCTTGAGCCATGCATCATATTTGGCCTCTTGTGTCCATAGATTCTTCATCTCTTCCCTAGCGTAGCGCTCAACCATTCATTATCCTTATGAGAGTTTTGATAGAATCCAAAATCTACCACAAATCCACTTAACCTTCGCAGGAAAATCGATGGCTTTCGTCCAAAAAACCTTTCATCTTCACACTCCCACTCCACTCTTTTTATTTTTAATGCGAGAGTTTTCTATCTCCCAAAAAGAGGCGCAAAAGTGGATTGATAAAGGGCGCGTGAGAATCCAAGGAGAGCCCTTTTTAGACAAGAGCGCTAGAGTGAGCGGGGAGCTTGAAGTGCTCTTTTTCAGGCCTGATTCTAGGGGCTTGGAGCCGCTCTTTATCGCTCCTTTTTTTGCCCTCTTTGATAAGCCAGCGGATCTACTGGTTCACCCCAAGGGGACTTTTGAGCACTACTCGCTCATGGATGAGGTGAGGCTGAGGTTTGGCCAAGAGGCGGATTTGGCTCATCGAATCGACAAAGAGACGAGTGGAATCGTGCTTATCACCCGCTCTAAGAAAGAGGGGGCGATTCTAAAAATCAACTTTTTTAATCGCGAGGTCAAAAAGTGTTATTGGGCGCTTGTGAGGGGCAAGATGGAGGGAGAGAGGATTCTTGATTTCCCCCTAAAGGCGCAGAGCAAGCGGCTTGATCTTGGGGTGCGCATGAGGGTGGATGAGAAGGGGAAGAGCTCGCTCACCCAAATCAAAGCGCTTGATTATGAGGCTTTGAGCGACACCACTTTGGTGGAGGCCTCACCGCTCACGGGGCGGACTCATCAGATTCGCCTCCATCTCGCTCACGCAGGGTATCCTATCCTTGGAGACCCCCTCTATGGAACAAGTGATGAGCTAAGCCGTGCCTATCTTGAGCAAGCGATGGATCAGGAGGAGCGAAGACGATGTTTTGGTGCTTCAAGATTGATGCTTCATGCGCAAGGGCTTGGATTCCCCTATAAGGGGAGCTGGTATGAGATCGTGAGTGGACAGGATTTTCTAGGAGAGGTGGAGGGGGCGAGGGAGGCGCTTAGGCAATTCCGCTCTTAATGGGAACAAAGACGCAGCGCTCTAGGATTTTGGTCTCTTTGAGTTGGCCTCGATATTTCTCAAAGCGCTTGATCACCTGAGCATTACCCTCCTCGATGGGGGCGATGAGTATCCCCCCCTCCTCTAGCTGATCCGCGATGGCTTGAGGGATGGAGGGGATGGAGGCGGAGAAGAGAATGCGATCATAGGGGGCGTATTGCGCCCATCCCTTTTGTCCATCATCGAGTTTGGTGTTGACATTGGAGATTTGGGAGGTTTTGAGGCGACCTCTAGCCTCAAGGAGGAGGCGCTCGATTCTCTCAATGCTAAAGACACGGCGAAAGAGGTGGCTTAGCACCACCGCCTGATAACCGCTCCCACACCCAATCTCTAGCACGCTATCAGCCCCTTTTGGCTCTAAGTATTCGCTCATCTTGGCCACCGTTAAAGGGGAGCTAATCCACTGGTTTTCACTCATGGGGAGTGCATCGAGCATGAAGGCCAAATGCCTAAGACCGCTAGGGACAAAAAGCTCCCGATCGACTTTAAGAAGGGCTTTGTAAACCTCAGGAGAGAGGGGGAATCGAGCATGAATCTCCTCCACCATCCGTGCGGTTTTGATGTGATTCATTTAGAGTCCTACGTTGATGTAGCGTCGGACTTTTTTGATTTCGGTGAGATCGGCATCCAAAAAGATGATCTCTTTCTCATCATCCTTGGTGACGATCCCAAAGGGCGAGATGATCGCGCTCCCTTTGGCCATGCTATCGTTTGCGCCATCGCTGGCGATCACAAAGGCTTGATTGGCGATGGCGAGGGCTTTGGTGAGGGTCTCGAAGTGATCCTTGCGCTCTTTGCCCCACTGAGCAGGTACAAAGAGGAGCTCACAGCCTTTGAGGCGACTCCATATTTCGGTGAAACGGAGCTCAAAGCAGTTGATGGCGCCGCATTTGATGCCATCAATCTCAAAAGGAACAATCTCCTCTTCGCTTCCCGCCTTGAAGTGGTTGTGCTCATCGCCAAGGGGGAAGAGTCGACTTTTGGATTGTTTGTGGAGGAGCTCGCCTCGGTGAAAAACCTTGAGGTTGTTGAAGTAGTCAATCTTATTCTTCTCGATCATCGTCACAATGATAGTCTTCTCTCTGGAGAGGGCAAGAAGCTCTTCTGTGGCCTCTTTGGCAAACTCGGCCGCCTCATCCATGCGCTGATAAGAGAAGTGGGTGAGGGAGACTTCAGGCGCTAGGATGATCGAATCCTCTCGGCATTTGGAGATGAGATTCTTGAGGGTGGCGAGATTCTCCTCGAAGTTTTGCTTGGTTTTGAATTGGAGCGAATAGAGTCGTTTAGAAATCATCGAAGTTGATACTCCCTTTGGCGTAGTTGGTGACATTTCCTTCAAAAAAGTTGGTCTTTTGCTCGTTGAAACTGCTGAATTGATCCACCCATTTGATGGGGTGTTTCGCGTTATACAATATCGGCATTCCAACGCGTTTGAGGCGATCATCGGCGAGGTATTGGATATATTCGTGGATGATCTCGCTAGTGAGTCCTAGAATCTGCCCTTGGGTGATGTAATCTCCCCATGCCGATTCGACAGCGACTGCTTTTCTGAACATCTCAACCACCTCCTCTTCAAGACTTTTGGTGAAGAGGTCGGGACGCTCTTTTTTGAGGGCGTTGATCATGTTCTGGAAGATGAGCAGGTGGGTTACTTCATCGCGTTGAATGAATCGAATCATCTGCGCACTTCCTAGCATTTTACCGCTTCGTGCGAGTGTGTAGAAAAAGGAGAAGCCCGCATAGAAGTAGATTCCCTCTAGGATTTGGTTGGCGAACATGGCTTTGAGCATGGCGCTATCAGTGGGGTTTTTGGCGAGCTCCTCATAGACGCCCGCGATGTGATCGTTCTTGCTTTTGAGCTGCATATCCACGCGCCACATCTCATAAATCTCATCGGTGTTAGCCGAGATTGATTCCACCATCACGGCGTAGCTTTGGGAGTGGAGTGCCTCCTCAAAGGCTTGGCGCACGAGGATGAGGTTGATCTCAGGGCTTGTGATGTAGGGATTGACATTATCAATGAGATTGTTGGTTTGGAGCGAATCCATGAAGATGAGCTGAGAGAGGGCGCGATCATACCCAAGTTTTTCAGCAGGAGTGAGACCTCCGTTATAGTCGCGCTTATCGGGGGTCATGTTCACCTCTTCAGGGAACCAAGAGTTGGCCAGCATCACTTTCCAGAGATTGTAGGCCCATTGATATTTGATTTTGTTGAGCTCAAAAATACTGGTGGGATTCCCGCCAAAGATTTTTCGTTCATTGACGGTCTCGGTGGATTGGGGGTTGTAGATCTTTTTTCGTTCTATCATGGAGTGATTGACCGTTCCTAATGATTTCAAAGTTGAAGTTTAGTTGATTATAGAGAATTAATAGTAAAAAGGAGATAAGATAATTGACTTTTCGGGAGCACTCCCTCAATATCTCCGCCTAGGGCAAAAAGGTCAAATATGGACAGGATCAAACTGAGAATCGAAGGGATGCATTGTAGCGCTTGTGCAGAGGGAATCATCGCCAATCTCTCCAAAGAATCGGGTGTTTTGGATGTGAGTGTGAATGCCATCACGGGCAAAGGGCGCATCCAATATGAAGAGGAGCGTATCACTCAAGAGAGGATCATCCGCCTCATCGAATCGTATGGGTTCAAGGCGTTTAAGGAGAGCAGCAGAGATCAAGAAGAGCGGGAGCTTCAGGAGCTTGGGCGGCGATTTTTTCTCTGCCTGCCTCTCTTTTTGGTCATTTTTGGGCTTCATATGTTCTTCCCCCATGAGCCCCTCTATCTCTACACACAGTTTCTTTTAGCCAGCGTGGTGCAGTTTGTCGGTGGAGCAGGCTTTTACAAGGGGGCAGGGGGTCTTTGGCGCACCAAGAGCGCAGACATGAATCTCCTCATCGTCATCGGAACTTCCGCTGCTTATCTCTACTCATGCATCGCGCTTTGGGCGCCTTCGCTCTTTCCTAACACACAGATGGGGCTCTATTTTGAGGGTTCTTCAGCGGTGATCACCTTTGTGCTTTTGGGTGAATGGCTCAAAGCAAGAGCCAAAAAGCGTTCAGGCGAGAGCGTGAGAGCTCTAGCGAGTCTCCTTCCTCAAAGAGCGCGGCTTTGGCGAGAGGGGGCCGAGGTGGAGGTGGAGCTCTCTGAAGTGGGGGTGAATGAGATCTCTCTTGTTAGGGCGGGGGAGAAGATTCCTTTAGATGGAGAGATTGTTGAGGGGGAGGCCGAGGTGGACAGCTCCCATATTAGCGGGGAGTATCTGCCCGTGCATAAAAAGGTCGGCGATGGGGTCGTGGGCGGGAGTATCGCTGTGAATGGCTATCTCAAGGTGCGTGTTCTTAAATCCGCCCAAGAATCGCTTCTTTATGAGATGGTCGATCTGCTCGAAGAGGCTCAGAGCCAAAAGCCCCCCATTGGGAAGCTTGCCGATCAAATCGCCTCAATCTTTGTGCCCGCCGTCATCTTTCTCTCCCTCTTGACGCTTGGAGTGTGGATCTTTTGGGGTGATGGCTATGAGCATGCTTTTTTGGCGAGTGTGGCGGTGCTCATCATCTCTTGTCCTTGCGCGCTGGGTCTAGCTACGCCCATCTCGATTGTCACAGCGATCTCTAGGGGGGCTAGAGAGGGGATTCTTATCAAAAATCCTGATGTAATTGAGCGTGCCGTAGTGATTTCTAAAGTGGTTTTGGACAAGACGGGCACTCTCACCCAAGGGATGCTCTCTATCTCTAAAGTGCGATGGATGAGAGAGGCTCCAGAGGGCTTTTTTGAGATGCTTTTGGGAATTGAATCAACGAGCGCTCACCCGATTTCTCTAGCCCTCACGCGCTATGCAAAAGAGCAGATTAAAGAGGGGAGCGAAGCGGCTCTTATTCCCGAATCGCCTCAAAATTTTATCGGCCTTGGGTTGGCGGCGAAGTTTGGAGGGGAGGAGTTTGTGGTGGGGAATAAGCGGCTTATGATTCAGAAGGGAATCTTAAGCGATGAGGCGCTTTTGGAGAGCTTGAGGGAGGAATTTTTGGGCCTTAGCACGATTTATGTGGCCTATCAAGGAGAGATGATTGCAGCCATAGGCGTGGAAGATTCTCTTCGTCAAGGGGCTAGAGAGATGCTTGAATTCTTTAAAAAGCGAGGGATTGAACCTGTCATTTTGAGTGGAGATTCAAAAGAGGCGGTGTTGGATTTAGCTCAAAGATTAGAGATTGAGCGATTTTATGCAGAGGTGTTGCCCAAGGATAAGCACAGAGTAATCAAAGAGCTCAAAGAGGAGGGGGGAGTGCTCTTTGTGGGAGATGGAGTGAATGATGCCCTAGCGCTTGAAGAGGCAGACATGGGGATCGCCCTCTCTAGTGGCACGGCAATTGCCCAAGAATCGGGGGATATTTTGCTGATGAAAGAGGAGCTTACAGGGGTGAGTGAGGCGCTGGAGCTTTGCCTTTTTGCTTTGAGGAATATCAAGCAGAATCTCTTCTTTGCCTATCTCTATAATACGATTCTCATCCCTGTAGCAGCGGGCGCTCTCTATCCTTGGTTTGGAATCTTGCTTCAGCCCTCTTTTGCGGGTGCGGCGATGGCGCTAAGCTCGGTGAGCGTGGTGAGCAATGCGCTTCGAATCGGACGATGGAAAAGCCAAGGCGCCCTTGGGGCCTAGGCTTTGAAGTAGGGCTTGAACTCCTCGTGGGGTTCGCGTTCGGAGTAGAGATAGAGGGAGATTCCGATGGGATCAATGATGGAGAATCCTCGATCACCCCAAGGATGATCCTCTAGGGGCATGAAAACTTCTAGCCCCTCTTGGGTGAGTCGTGCGTGTTCGGCGTCCACATCATCGACTTTGAAATTGAGCATGATTCCTTCTCCGCTAAAGCTAGGCATCCCCTCTTGGGGGTGCATGAATTGGAGCGATAGCGTAGAGTGGGGGAAACGCAGGTTGAGATACCACCCGCAGTCAAAGAGAGCCTCGGCCAGAAAATGGCGCTGATAAAATTCACGGCAAGCGTCCACGCGTTCTGTGATGAAGCAGGTGGAGAGTTCGAGAGTTTTCATTGTTGAAGCTCCTTGTTTGGGATTCAAAGGAGGGACTACTGGAGTGTGTCCCAAACCATCGTGGCTTTGCCATCGACCTCTTCGACCGCGCACATTCCCATGATGTTGTAGCCGCCATCGACATAGTGAATCTCGCCGCTCACACCGCTAGAGAGGTCAGAGAGAAGATACATGGCGGAGTTGCCCACCTCTTGGATGGTGACATTTTTTCGCAAAGGAGCGTTGGCTTCGTTCCATTTGAGGATGAATCGGAAATCGCCAATTCCACTGGCGGCTAGCGTGCGGATAGGACCAGCGGAGATGGCATTGACGCGGATTCCTTTTTTGCCAAGGTCAAAGGCAAGATAGCGCACCGTTGATTCTAGAGCGGCTTTGGCCACTCCCATCACATTATAGTGAGCGACATGCTTCACGCTTCCAAGGTAGCTGAGGGTGAGGATTGAGCCTTGAGAACTGATGATGGGGAGCAGGGCTTGGGTGAGCTCAATAAGGGAGAAAACGGAGATCTCCATGGCGATATTAAAGGCACTTTTGGGGGTGTTCACAAATTCACCATCAAGAGCATCTTTGGGGGCAAAAGCCACGGAGTGGACGATGAAATCAATCTCTCCGAAATCTTTTTGGAGCGATTCCCTAAGGGCTGTGAAGTGCTCAGGTCGGCTCACATCTAGCTCATAGACATAGGAGCTTCCAAACTCCTCAGCGATGGGACGGACTCGCTTTTCGATCTGCTCATTCATAAAGGTGAACGCAATTTCTGCACCCTGTTCTTTGCACGCTTTGGCGATTCCATAAGCGATCGACTTGTTGTTGGCGACTCCGACAATGAGCCCTTTTTTCCCTTTCATAACCATATTTGAAACTCCTTTGAGGTTTAAATTTTTTGAATCATTTGGCAAAAATCTTCCACTTTGAGCGAAGCGCTTCCAATGAGCGCGCCATCGACTTCAGGGAGAGCGAGAATCTCGGCGATATTGGAGAGATTCACGCTTCCGCCATAAAGGAGAGGGCAAGAGAGATGCGCTTTGAGAGCGGCGTGGGTCTCTTGGATCTGCTCTAAGGAGGCGCTCACTCCCGTGCCAATCGCCCAAATGGGCTCATAGGCTATGATGAGCTTGGGATAGGAGAGATCGATTCCCTCTAGCTGGGAGAGATTGTGACGAATCGTTGCCTCGATTCCTGCCCTTCTCACCTCTAGGCTCTCGCCGATGCAGTAAAAGATCGTGTAGCCCAAGGAGGCGTAGTAGCGAAATTTTTCTGCACAGAAGGCTTGGGATTCTCCTAGGATTCCTCTTCGTTCGCTATGCCCGATAAGGATCGTTTGGATAGCCAGCTCTTCTAATTGCTCGCTTCCTACTTCGCCCGTGAAGGCTCCACTTGGTGCGGGGTAGGCGTTTTGTGTTCCAATGCAAACCCCTCCAATATCATCGAAAAAATCGAGGGCCAAGGGAGGCGGGAAGAGAAAAATATCATGCTCGCAACTTGTCTCAAAGAGGAAATTGGAGAGACGCTCTAGATAGTGTCGAGTCGATTTTCGCGTGTGATTTGTTTTGAAATTGGCGGCTAAAATCATCGCTCGCTCCTATAAAATTTTCAAAAGACCAAAACTCGATTCTATCCAAAATTGACTTTGAGGAAAAATCGCCAAAGAAAAATCACCAAGGAATCGCTCGCTCCATGGAGCGATTCTCTTGGGGGGTGGGGGAGAGAAGGGGGATGAGCGTGGGGGGAGGGAGTGGGGAGGCGGAGGAGCTTTGACTTGGCGTTATGGACAAGGGGAGGAGTTTTTGGCTAGGAGGATTGAGGGGGCGCTCCTCTTTGAGGTGGGATAGGGTGAGGTTGAGATTGTGGCGTGTTTGAGGGTCATCTCTATGTTTGAGGGCTCGCTCATAGGCCTCTAGGGCGAGGCGATACTCTTTGAGGTGGTAGTGAGCGTTGCCTTGATTGTGTTCTAGCGCATGGAGGAGGTCAGGATTTTTGGTTTGGATGCGCGCATAGAGGGTGATGGCCTCTTGGAAGCGATTTTGACGATAGAGCGTATTGGCGAGATTGTATTGGGCCTCTGGCGAGGGAGATTCTTGGAGGATAGTGCGATAGAGGGTTTCGGCCTCTAGGAAAGATTCTTCGAGATAGAGCCGCTCAGCCTCTTTGGCTTTAGGGTGTTCTAGGGCGCTGGAGGGAGTGGTGAGATTTAGAGCAAGAAGAATGATCAATATCTTAGAGAATCGAATCATAGGCAGAGGGATGAAGCCTAGGGCCAAAAGCCCTAGGGCTGCCCCAAGGAGATAGGGAAAAAGCTCCGTGCGAGGGTTTGAAATCCTCTTTGAGGGGGAAGAGAGGAGGGAGCGAAGATGGGCAAGATCGCTTTTGTCATAGGAGGCTTCAATGAATCCTTTAGAGGCGAGCGTTTGGAGGTGAGGATTGAGGGGGGTGCGAATGAGGGCACCCTGAAACGGAAACTCTCCCCCCTCTTTGGTGCCAATGGCATAGACCATCAAGGGGAGGGCATGGCGCTCAATAAAGGAGCGCTCCTCTTTGAGCTCTCCCTCGGCTCCATCGCTCACTAAGAGCACCAAAGAGGGCGTCAAAGAGCCTTGGAGTAGGGCATAGGCGCTCTCTAGGGCTAGGAGGAGGTTGGATTCTCTAGGCGGGGGAAGAGAGCTGGGGGTGAATCGTCGCCATAAAGAGCCAAGCGTGCGGAGCTCCTCGGTGAAGGGAGAGAGCATGAAGGAGTGGCGGGCAAAGACGATGAGGGCGACCTCGTGAGAGGATTCCATCCCCTCTAAAAGCTCCGCTAAGCGCTCTTTGGCAAAGAGCCATCGTGTGGGATAGAGATCGTTGGCTTCCATCGAAAGGGAGGCATCAAAGAGAATCACAAGGCGCTCTTTGGGCGATTCTTGGGTGGAGGAGGAGAGAGGAAGGATGGGTCTAGAGAGGGCAAGCAGCATACAGATAGCGCTTCCAAAGAGGCAGAGCCGCTGAATCTTCGGAGAGAAGAGGGCGCGTCTTAGCCTAAGCCGCTCTAGGGCTTTAGGGGAAAAGAAGCGCTCTAGGGGCTCTTTTTGATGGAGGAGAATCCAAAAAAAGAGGAGCAGGGGAGGGAGCATGAGCCAAAGAAAGAGCGGGTTTAGAATCTCCATGGAACTCCTTTGCTCCAAAGGGAATCAAGGCGGGGGCGATAGACCCAATAGAGCCATCCAAGCAGAGAGAGCAGAGAGAAGAAGAGCGGATAGATGTAGAGCTCCACTCCTTGTGTCAAGGAGGTTTGGCTTGGATGGGGGCGAAGAATCTCCAAAAGAGCCGCCCAAGAGGAGGGCTCTTGGGGGTGGATGAGCGCACCTCCGCTCTCTCTAGCGAGACGCTCTAGCTCCAAGGAGGCATCTTCAGGCTCTAAGAGTAGAGGATAGAGGGGGATGGAGCAGCTCTTTAAAGCCCCTAGGAGCTCTTCTAGTGAACTTCTAGAGGCATTTTCCAATCCATCGCTTAGTAAAAAGAGCTTGGGGTGCTCTAAAGAGCGGGAGGAGAGCGTAGAGATTCCTTCAAAAATGGCGTCATAAAGGGCGGTCGCCTTGCCCGCCTCTTTGGCTTTTAGGGTGTGCAAAAAGGCGATGATGGAGGGGATGTCGCGGCTAAGAGGCACCAGCGTCATGGCGTGCTCGCCAAAAATCACGATGGAGACGCTTCCCTTGGCGTGCTCTCTTAGGAGTGTTTCAAGAAGGGCCTTGGCCTTCTCAAGTCGGCTCTCTTCTCCTTGGGGGTGCGCCATCGAGGCGCTTGTGTCAATCAAAAAGACCCAAGAATCAGCACTCTTCTCTGGAGTGTTGGCTCCATAAGGGAGGATGGGTCTAGAGAGGGCTAGGAGCAAAAGAGCAAGGGTGCTAAAGAGGAGGATCTCTTGGATTGGGGCGTGCCTTGGGGCAATCTCAAAAAGTCGAGCACGAGGGAAGAGGAGCGCATCAGAGCGATTCTTAAAGAGTCGCCTCAAAAAGTAGAAAGGGAGGAGCAAAAGCCAGACCCAAGGGTAGAGGATGATCACTTGGCCATCTCCACAAAGACCCAAAACTCCTCCAATAAAGAAGCCTTGAGCGGCGGCACGCTGGCTCGATATTTGTGGGGTTCTAGCTGGTGCACCAGTTTCTCATAGCGCTCTTTGAGCTCTAATGAATCGCCTAGAATGAGGGCACCATAGCGGGAGAATCCATACGCAAAGCTCTTTGGCTTAGAGGGATCAAGCGCGCGCAAGGCCTCTAGCGCCCTCTCTTTTGGGTTTAGAGGGCGATGAAAGTAGCGCCAAAGGGCAAGAGAGAGCACCCCAAGAAACAGTAGAGCCAAAAGTAGCTCTCCTCCCTCTAGCCACGAAAGAGAGAGAGGGAGGGGCTGAAGCTCTTTGATGTCATATAGCATGGCGTGATTCTAGCGAAAAAGTGCCCCTGAACACTATAGTCAAACAGCAAGCATTTAGAGAGGTCGCGCTCAGGGTTATGTTGATTTATGGGGAGTTAACATGGAAAATTGAGTAAGATTCTATTTATCCAACTCGCTTGCAAGGCTCACCCATGAAAACCCTCACGATTATTGACACTTTTGGATTCCTCTTTCGCAGTTACTTTGCGCTTCCTCCGCTAAAGAGTCCTAGCGGATTCCCTACAGGGCTACTCATGGGCTTTGCCAATCTCATCGCCCAAATCGCTAAAGAGTATCGGAGCGACTACATCGTCTTTGCGCTTGATAGCAAGGAGGAGGGGATTAGAAAGGAGATTGATGCCAACTACAAAGCTCAGCGTCCTGATGTGCCTGAAGAGCTTTTAAAACAGCTTCCTGTGGCATTGGAGTGGATTGAGAAGATGGGCTTTAAGAACATCACGATTCCAGGCTATGAGGCGGATGATGTGATTGCCTCGGTCAACTATTTTGCCAACAGTCATGATGTTTTTGTGAAGATCATCAGCCATGACAAAGACCTCTATCAGCTTATTGATGGCAACACTTTCCTCTTTGATCCGCTCAAAAAGCAAGAGATCAGGGAGGAGCAGTGCATCGCTAAGTATGGCGTTTCGCCCGCTCAGTTTGTGGATTATCAGAGTTTGGTGGGCGATAGTGCGGACAATGTTCCGGGAGTGAAGGGAGTGGGAGCCAAGAGCGCGCAAAAATTGATTGAGAGCTTTGGAAGCTTGGAGGGGATTTATGAGCGCTTGGAGGAGGTTACACCAGAGCGCCTTAGGGGGCTTTTGGAGATGGGTCGTGAGGATGCCTATCGCAGTCGGGAGCTGGTGAGATTAAGGGAGCATCTTTTAGAGGATTTTGATCTAGAATCGTGCCGCTTTCCCTCGCTCCACCCCCTGCTCTCCATCAGCGGAGAGCTCATGGATTTGGGCATGAAGCGCGTGTTAGAGAAGATTCAAAAAGAGGGAGAGTGGATCGCTCCCTCGACCCCCTCCGCGCCTAAGTCTTCGCCCCTCAAAGGGAATTTTGTGCGCCGTACGGAGCTTGTCGATTCGACTAAGCGTCTAGAGGAGCTTCTCTCTTCGCTCACCCCCTCTAGTGTCGTGGCGTTTGACACAGAGACCGATTCGCTAGAGACAAGGAGTGCGAAGCTCGTTGGTTTCTCTTTTTCTCTAGAGGGAGAGGTGGGCTACTATGTCCCTGTGGCGCACTCCTATTTGGGTGCGGGGGATCAGGTGAGCCTAGAGGAGGCTAGAGGAGCGATTGAGAAGATTTTTAGTGCTCAGGTGGTGGGGCATAACCTCAAGTTTGACCTTGAGATTCTTCATGGGGCTTTAGGATTCTATCCCAAGGGGCGAATCGGAGATAGTATGATTTTGGCGTGGCTCCTTGATTCGGGTGCGCCTGTAGGGCTTGATTTTCAGATGAAGCGCTGGTTTGGTCACGAGATGATTCCCTTTGAAAAGATGGTCAAAAAGGGCGAGACTTTTGCACAGGTGGCGCTTGAAGAGGCAGCGGAGTATGCGGGAGAAGATGCTTTGGCGACCTATCGACTCTATTTTCGTCTAGAGGAGGAGCTCAAAAAGAGAGGATGCGAGTCGCTCCTGGGGCTGGCAGAGAGCTTGGAATTCCCCTTTATCCATACGCTCATCGAGATGGAAGAGCGAGGTATTCGGGTCGATACTGAGTTTTTTGCGCGCCTCAACGCTGAGGTGGAGGTGCGTATTAGAGAGCTAAGCGGTGAGGTTTTTGCCCATGCAGGAGGGGAGTTTAATCTCAACTCCACGCAGCAGCTAGGGGGCGTGCTCTTTGAGAAGCTCCACCTTCCCTCAGGGAAAAAGACCAAAACAGGCTATAGCACCGATGAAAAGGTGTTGAGCGAGCTTTTGGGGGTGCATCCTATCATTGAGCCCATCTTGGAATATCGGGAGCTTTTCAAACTCAAAAGCACCTATATTGAGCCGCTCACACGATTCGCCCTCCAAGATAAGAATCGAAGAATCTACACCTCATTCCTCCATACGGGCACCTCAACAGGGCGACTCAGCTCTAAAAATCCCAACCTCCAAAATATCCCTGTCAAAACCGAAGCAGGGCGCAAAATTCGTCAGGGATTTATTGCGAGTGAGGGGAATCTTCTCATTAGTCTGGACTATTCGCAGATTGAGCTAAGGCTTCTGGCGCACTTTTCGCAAGATCCCGCATTGGTGGCGGCCTTTAAGGCGGGAGCGGACATCCACTATGAGACGGCGAAAAAAATCTTTGGAGAAAGGGAGGCAAAAGCCCATCGAGGGATCGCCAAAACGATCAACTTTGGACTCATCTATGGCATGGGCTCGCGCAAACTCTCTGAAACGCTCCGCATTTCACCCAAAGAGGCCAAAGGCTACATCGATAGCTACTTCGCCTCGTTTCCCACGGTCAAATCGTTTCTCAAAGCCCAAGAGGAGTTTGCCCTAGAGCATGGCTACACCGAGACGCTTTTAGGGAGGAGACGCTATTTTGAGTTTCAACAGGCTCCAGAGTATCAAAAAGCGGCCTATTTGAGGGAGGCAGTCAACTGCATCTTCCAAGGGAGCGCAGCCGATCTCATTAAGCTGGCGATGAATGAGATCAGGCGACGATTCGCCCAAGAGGAATCGCTTTGGCTTTTGCTTCAAGTGCACGATGAGCTGATTTTTGAAGCTCCCAAAGAGCACGCGGAGGCACTAGCTAGAGAGCTTGCCTTGGTGATGGAGGGAATCCACCCTCTAAGAGTGCCCCTTCAATGCGGAATCTCGCTAGGAGAGCATTGGGGCGCGCTGAAATAGGGGATCATTTTTTAGAGTAGGAGTTTTGAATAGACAATGAATAAGGATTGGATAGAGTTTGGATTCGCCTTGGGGCGATTCTTGCTCTTTGCGTGCACGGCTGTGTTGGCTGTGGGGATTTTGATGTTAGATGTGGTGATCTTTGATTCTTCTTTGGGTGAAGCCTCTCTCACGGAAATCACTCAAGAGGCAGTTTTGGTGTTAATCATTGGGGTGCTCTACGCTCAGTCTAGGTTGGAAAACTACACTCGCGTGAGCCTTCTGATGGCGGGGTTTTTTGCCTGTATGCTGATTCGAGAGTTAGATTTTCTCTTTGATGAGTGGCGGCATGGCTCGTGGGTCTATTTTGCATTGGTGATAGCGATGATAGCCTCTTGCAAAGGCTTTTTGGATGCCCCTAGGGCTTGGAAGGAGCTCGCTGAATACACCAAAACTCAAGAGTATGAGATGCTCTCTATGGGATTGATGGCTATTTTGGTGCTTTCGAGGCTTTTTGGAATGGGGATTTTGTGGCAAGCTATCCTGGAAGAGGGGTACGCTAGAGTGGCAAAGAATAGCGTGGAAGAGGGATTGGAGCTTTGGGGTTATCTGCTTGCTCTAGTGGCGGTGCTCCGCCACTATGTTCGAGTCTCTAAAGATCACTCCTCCTGATGTAAAACATCAAGCGTCTTTTCGTAGGCTTGAAGCTTCTCTAGTTCTTCATTGAGCGCGAGGGTGAGCATGGATTGAGAGTGAATCTCTTTGGAGACGCTCTGGCTCTCATCCGCGAGGCGTTTCATATCCTCTCCCAGGGAGCCACTCTTAGAAGAGACCTCCAGGAGGCTTTGGCTCACTTGCTTCATACTCTCTCCCATCCCCTCGACTGCTTGAACGATCGTATTGACCGAGACATGCGTCTCGCCAAGGCTCTTTTGGGTGCGCTCAGCTAGCTTCCTCACCTCATCGGCCACTACGGCAAATCCCCTGCCATGCTCGCCCGCTCTAGCGGCTTCGATGGCGGCATTGAGCGCGAGGAGGTTGGTCTGATCGGCAATATCTGAAATCACACCCATGACCGCGCGAATATCGCGCACATTGTTGATGAGTGAGTGAACCTCTTGAGCGAGATCGGAATTTTTGGCACTCCCCCTCTCAATGCTTTGGGCAAAAAGTGAAAACTCCTCCTCGACCCTAGAGAGTGATTCTTGGATGGTTTCAATGGAGCCCACCGCGTCTTGGAGGGTTTTGCCAATGCCTTGCATGATGGGCATTCCCTTTTTGATTCGGGCTAGCATTGCCTGATTGACTCGATCAATCATCGTTTGGCGATTGATTTTCCGCAAGAGAAAGTAGCTCTTAAAGCCAGCGTATTTTTGGACGAATCGATCCACATACTCATCACCAAAGGGCTGATCTTCCACGCGATAAAAAAAGATCGCCGTGAGGGTTTGATTGATATTCACCCCAAGCAGCTCCCCAAAGGTGGAGAATCCAGCCACAGGAAATCCTTTAAAAGAATCGAGTCGGTGAATCTCTTCGCTGTTGCAGAGACGGCGTAGAATGCAGTCGTTGAAGATAGCACCTAGGGGCTTGGGCTTGTTTTGGCAAAAGAGCTCGAAATCCTTGCGTGTGCTTTTGATCAAGCTGCTCTTCTCCAAAAGCCAAAGTTCCTCCCCTGCCTCTAGATCGCAGTAGAAGTGGAGGGTCTCGTTTTTGGGGTCGATGGAAGCCATGGAGCGAATATAGACCTCGCCATCAATCTCGATTCCAAAGGTGTAGTTGGCGAGCTTAGAGGAGAGCTCATCGCTAGAGCATTTGAAGTGATTGCAGAGGGCTGAGACGGCGCCAATGCCCGTGTGCTCTTTGGGATCCATGAAGGCGCTCACGGTGCGCTGAATGGGGTGGGCAGAGAGGACAGTGAAGGAGGCGGAGGTTTTTTGGAAGTTTTGGCTTTTGAAAACCCCGAATCGATAGCCAGGAGCAAGTTTGATAAAGGCGATGATGGCGTGGTGACGCAGGCTCTTTTATCCATCATAAATGTAGGTGTTTTGGAAGTCAAGCTTTCCGCCCGCACTCCCTCCGACAAGGAGGCAAGGGAAGCTCCCGCTTTGATAGATAGCTTCCATAAAGAAACTCTCGCTGCGGCTAAGTCCATCAATGAGCGTGTAGCCTAGCGTGTCTTCGTGATGAATTTTGAAAGGAACCTTGATCTTTTGAATCTCTTGAGTGATTCGTTGAATCTTTTGAGCAACGGGGAATCCTTTTTGGTCGATATCCTCGCTAAAAAGGGGAATGGAGGCAACAAAAATATCACTTAAAATCGACTCAGAGAAGAGGAGCAGGACGATCTTCTTGGAATCATCTCGCGAGTAGAGAGAGGAGAGGGATTTCTCTCCATCTAGTGTGCAGAGCTCACCAGCAGTGCTAGAGAGGATAAGGGGCGTCTCTAAGCCGATGGCTTGGTGGAGCTTGGAGGCGGTGGTGGCAAAATCAAGATCAGGAGAGAGAAAACCAAAGATGGCCTTCGGAGAGAAAGGGAAACGCTCGGTGATTCCCTTGATCTCTTCTGCTCCTAGAGTGAGCGTAATGATCTCTTGGGGGAGGTGAGAGTGATTCTCTATTTTTGATGTAGAGTTAAAAAAGCTAAACATTACAAACCCCTTGGTGATTTTTATTTTCCTTGTGTGTTACTTCTGTTATGGCATCTCTAAGGGGGCTTAAAATGCAAGTTTGAATGAGAAATGCCGCTTTATGGGGTTTGTGTCTGTTGCAAAAAAGAGGAAAATGAAGCGTTTGGTTTTATTTAGCCCTTGAGCCTTACTTCTTCTTTGTTGGCGATAGCCCCAAGGAACTCTTGCGTGATCTCGCTTCGCACCTGCATGATGTCTCGGTAGGGGGAGACAAACCACATCTGCATCCGAATCGCCTTTTTTTCGTTCTCCACGGTGAAGTGAATTTGGGGTTTAAAGTCAACATGGCGTAGATCATATTTGGCGCGAAGCGAGCCATACTGTTTTTTGCCAAGCTCAATATAGCGCCCTGTTCGATCGTAGATCACCTCTAGTGCGATCTTTTGGGCGAGAGCGAGATCACTGCTTGGATCTAGATCAATCTCGATGAGGTCATAGAGGGTTTTCATATTTTCATGGGTGTAGTTGAAGATGAAGTGGTTGAAAACATAGTGGTTGGGGATGAAGACGATTCTTCCTGCACGCTTGAGCTCTTGAGCGGTGGTATGGTTGATCCCCTCATAAAGGACGATTTTGTTAGTGGTGATAGCGATGATATCGCCAATCACTGGGCGTGTCTCGTGATAGAGGAGGATACGATCCCCCACTTTGATCAATCCAGAGAAGCTGAGATAAAACCAGGCAATGAAATTCTGCACCACCTCCTTGAGGGAGACAACCAAGCCAGCACCCACAAAGCCCAAAAAGGTGAGCCCATAGAGGATATTGTCAGAGAAGGTGAAGATCACGACTAGAATCACCGAGAGAATGAAGAGAATATTGATGGTTTTAAGAATCCCAAAGCGTCTCTCATCGTCATGCACATGGCGAGTTACAAGGCGGCGCGTGAAGTAGATGAGGGCAAAGACGCCCAAGAGGAGAAGAATCGTGATCTCAATCTTGGGAAGCTCAGTCCCTCGATACTCTTCCACGCTTTTGTAGAGGCGATTTTCATAGAGTTTGAGCTTGTCCCCTAGGCCAAAAACAATATCCTGAGAGCTCTCTAGGTAGGCGAGATCATCATTGAGGGTGAAGATGAATCGCTCAATCTCGCGCTCCTCCTCTTGGTCGTGCGATTCTTCTAGAAGGGCAAGCGTGCGGCGTTTGTACTCCTTGATGTAGTCAATCGCCCCCTCGTAGTCGCTCTTGATGCTGGCGTAGAGTTTTTGGTATTTATGAATCTCTTTTTCATAACTCTTGGTGAGATAGCTAAAGAGGTTCATGGAGGCGATACCCTCTGCTTCAAGAGGGAGGCGCAGGATATCGGTGAAGCTCTTTTCGAAATTACTATAGAGCTCAAGTTTTGATTTGAGAGTGTCAAGGCGCAAGTTGCTATCCACTCTCTGTTTGCGGCTCAAGCCCCCTTGCTTGAGCTTGTCCTCTAAAATCTGAATCTCTAAAAGAATCTCTTGGTAGTTTTTGATGTTTTTATAGGCGCTTAGCCAGATATTTTTCTCGTCTAGATAGTGAGCTTGAAGTCCTTTCAGCTTTTGTGAAACCGAAGGTTCACTCAAAGGAGCGGGGGGTGGGGTCGGCTCAGCATAGAGGTGGAGCCAAGAGAGACACAAGAGGAAGAGGAGGGATAGAGGCTTAGGCAAAGTGAACCTTGGAGAGTTTTTTGATTGACTGGAAGATTCCCTCAAAGTCAACCCCATAAATCCTAGAATCGCCAATGGCGGTGATGAAGTTGGTGTCTCCGCTCCATCGTGGAACGAGGTGGAGGTGGAGGTGATCGGGAATCCCTGCGCCACCACTTCGTTTGATGTTGATTCCATAGTTGACCCCATGTGCTCCAAAAGCCTCCAAGAGGGCAACGCCTTTTTGGGCTAGGCGGCTTAGATGGAGCCATGATTCTTCAGAGAGGAGAGTGGGGGTGTCCACATGGGCGTGAGGGATGATCATGAAGTGCCCTGGTGTGTAGGGAAATTTGTTCATCACGGCCAAGCAGAGATCATCTCGGTAGAAGACTTTGTGCTCCTCATCTTGATGGGGGGTTTCGCTGAGGTGGCAAAAGACGCACCCTTTGATCTTCTCCTCGCCAAAATAGGCGCTTCTCCATGGGGCGTAGATCGTCTCCATTGCCGCTCTCCTTTCTAGGGTTTAGATATAACTTGGTGCATCGTTGGCAAAAAGGATTAAATCCCCTTCGCGAGTGGTGGCTTTGAGTACCTCCTCAAGCGCTTCCTTCTCTTTCACGACCACTTTTTGCGGTTTTTGGATGTGAGCGGAGAGGGTCTTGAGATTGAGCTCACCCGTGAGGATGGCAATATCAAAGGTCTCATTGATGGCTTGGGCTAAAGTGGTGTTGGCTTCCTCGGTGCTCTCTACAAGTCCAGGGGTGACGATCACCTTGCGTCCGTAGTAGAGTGAGGAGAGGCGGATGGCCTCTAGCATCCCTTCAAGATTTCCATTGAAGCTATCATCTAAAATCAATTTTAAATTGACCTCCATCTTTTGGAGGCGATGGGGGATGGGCTTGAGGCGAGCCACTTGGCGTTGAATCTTTTCAATAGGGATTCCAAGGCGGAGCGCCACAAGGATGGCTGCGGAGATGTTGGTCACATTAAATTCCCCCAAAACCTCGGTTTCAAAAGGATAAAATTGACCTTCGATGAGCATTTCAAAGGAAGTGCCTTTGAGAGTGGCCTTGATGTTTCGTGTTTCCGTAGGGAAAGAGGTCGCTTTGATTCCAGAGGGGGGCGTGTTTCCCTCGTAGGAAAAGAGCTCTTTGAGGCGGGGGCTTTGGGCAAGCTCAAATTTGGTTTCGCGTACATTCTCTAGCGTCCTAAAATACTCCATGTGCTGTTCGCCCACTTTGCCTACGATTCCGTAGTGGTGCTCCAAAAGCACCCCGATCTCTTTGATATCTCCCCTAGTGCGTGCGCCCGCCTCAGCGATGTAGATGTCGCTTAGGGGTGAGAGATTTTCATTGATATCTGCCACGATTCCTGCGAAGGTGTTGACACTCCTAGGCGAAGCGTGAACCTTGAAATTATCATTGAGGATCTGGGCTAAGAAATTTTTGAGACTGGTTTTTCCATAGCTTCCCGTGATGGCAATAATCGTGAGATTGGGCATGGAGGCGAGCTTGTCTTTGGCGGCCGTGGCGTAGCGATTGAGTAGCACCCTCTCTAGCACATAGGTGATGAGAATCGTGAAGAAAAGCGGGAAGAGGTAGAGAACCTTGTCGCACTCTCCCCCTGTGGTGGTGCAAAGAAGCTCGCTAAAGAGCATGAATCCTGCATAGATGGCAAAGAATCGTTTCACTCGCCCCGTGAAGATGAGTGGCTTATCCAGCTTCTTTGCCCATAGCATCACTCCGGGAAGCTGGGCGACATAGAGGTAGATATAGAAATAGTCTCCAAGGAGGAAGAAGAAGAGAATCGGCATAAAGAAGTAGAGGATATGCCATCTCCACTTGTGGTGTTTGAAAAAGACACGCTCTATCTTGTAGCTATACCACTGGAGATTGGTGAGGAGATAGTAGCCAATGGAGAGGAGAAAAAGCCAACGCGAGATGACCTTGAAGAGCTCTAAAGTTTCCACATGCACCCCTAGTAAAGAATCTCAAAGCCCTCTAGAGGGCGAGATTCCACCTCGGAGGCTTCAATCGCCTCAACTTTCGAGCGCAGGGGACCTTGGTGGAGTGCCTTAATAAAAGGCTCATATTGGCTCTCCTCTAGGGTACAGAGCGCCTCGACGCTTCCATCTTCCATGTTGCGCACATGACCTTTGAGTCCCATCTCTTGGGCGACTCTTTGGGTGAATTTTCGATAACCCACCCCTTGGACTTTGCCAGTGATCTTGAAATGATAGGTTTTCAATGCGATTCCTTTCTTCACGATTCCTTCGATGAGAGTGGCTTGGTTGAGAAAAAAGTAGTGATCCCCCTCTAAAGGGAAAAGGGTGGCTCTAGGCATCAAAGAGGCGATTTTGCATCCGCACTCCAGTGGCGTGGCGCGATCCTCTTTGCCCCAAAAGAGAAACCCAAGGGAGCGCGATTCTCTAAAGTGGGGAGAAAAATCCTCATCCACGACATTTTTAAAAGTCTCATACATATTTTGGGGCATCCCCTTGGCGTCTTCGCTCCTTAGTCTTTCGGTGAGCACTCCCCCTAAGAGGGGCTTGGCAATTTTAGCCAGAGCGATTTTGCTTTTGATTTTAAGGGATTTAGGAAGAAGAATCCCCGCACTGCTGAGCAGGATGAGGTTTTGGGGGGATAAAAGAGTGGCGACTTTGCCGCCAAAGCTATGCCCCGCGATAAAATCCCCTTTAAAGCCCACCTCGCTAAGGAAAGCTTGCGTGATCTTGGCATAATCCCTAGTGGCGAGAACTAACTCATTAGGAGTGCCCCCAAAGCCCGGCAGATCAAGATAGAGATGGCGAAAATCAGCAAAGGATCGCCCAAAGGCCTGCTTCATGATCTCTTTGTTGCTACCCCACCCGTGTAAAAAGAGAATATCCCTAGGGGCACTTGGATTTAAAATCTCATAAGAGAGAGGAAAGGTCGCCTCGCCATAGCGAATCTCTTTTTGCGCCACTACTTGCCTTTGGCTTTTTGGATTTGATGGATGTAGCGGTAGTCGATCTTGATGCCCCGCTCTTTGGGCAGGTTGTGGGCGAGAGATTGAAGAATCTTGGGGAAATCTTCAAAGAGATAGTTGGCTAGGCTGCCGGGGATAGGGTTGATCTCATTGAGAAACACCTCTTGATTTTGCACAAAGAAATCGCAACGGATGAGGCTTCCCTCGAACGAGTCATCATAGAGCTTGATGAACGCCTCTTTAAGCAGTCGCTCGCTCGCCTCGGAGAGATCGGCTTTGAGGAGTTTTTGGGTGCGAGAGAAGTCGAGATACTTCTTGTCAAAGTCGAGAAACTCTTTCTTTTGGGGCTCCTCAATGATGGAGAAGTGATACTCGCCATTGATTTTGCACCCCGCGAGATTGTACTCTTTGATTCCCTGCATAAAGGGCTCCAAAAGAGCAGCCTCGTCAAACTCAAAGGCCACATCTAGGGCATAATCGAGCTCTTGGCGATTTTTCGCGATGCTCACGCCAATAGAGCTCCCTAGGCGCAAGGGTTTAACAATCAAGGGGAACTCATTGCCAAACTCACGCTTCTCATTTTTTCGAGCCAGAAGATAGGGGAGGGTCTTCACGCCACGCTCTTTGGCATAAAGCTTGGTGAGGTGTTTATTGAAGCTCATCACGCTCGCTTCGATTCGAGGGCCAATGAAGGGAATACGGAAAAACTCTAGAAGGGAGGCGAGTTTTCCATCTTCGCCATCGCCCCCATGGATGAGATTGAGTGCCGTATCAAAAGGAACCCTCTTCTCGCCCCAAAGCCCTTTAGCATAGAAGCCTCCAGGGCGCAAAAAGAGCTTGGGGTTTTTCTTGTAGATCCCATCGGCAAAGTGCTTGGAGCGCATCTCGCTCGCAGGAATCCAATAGAAGTCACGATTCCCATCCACGAAGATGAAATGCTCTAAAGCGGGAAGAATTTTTTTGAGTGAAATGGCGCTGACAATGCTGATTTCGTGCTCATAGCTTGCGCCACCAAAAATCACGGCTAGATTCAAGGCGATACCTTTACGAAGAGGAGATGGTTATTTGGAGGAAATTGTAACAGAGATTTGCTTGAAAACTTCGATATGATTTCGCCAAACGAGTCCAAAAAGGGAGAAAGAAATGGAAAAACTCACCCCGCTTAAAGGCAAAGACGCTCCCCTAGAGAGGACGCTAGAGGTGATTAAAGAGGCCTTAGGGAAGGCAGGATTCGAGATTATTGAGAAAGAGTGCGCCAATCCCCTCTCAGAGCTCTTTTGGGTCTTTATTCAGGATAAGAATCACCCCTCCTTTTTTAGCAATGGCAAAGGCTACTCCAAAAAAGCGGCGCTTGCCTCGGCGTATGCAGAGTTTGCGGAGCGTGCTTTTAGTGGATTTTTCTTTCAGGAGCTCTATTTGGGCGATGAAGAGGGAATCTATCTAGCCAAAGATGAAGTTTTGGCTCGCTCCATTGCTGAGGTGCTCAATCCCAAGTGGAGGCGATTTTATTCCATGGAGGGGTCGCTTGGCTCTAGAGGGTGGATCGATTTTCAAACCTCTCATCAAGACCACATTTTAGCCCTTCCTTTTAAGCGATTGGGAGGAGAAGAGGGTCTGCTTTTTCCCCAAGCGCTTTTGCATAATCTCTATGCCAGCAATGGAATCGCCGCAGGCAACACACTCCAAGAAGCACTCGTGCAGGCGATCTCAGAGGTGATCGAGCGAGCGGTGCGCTTTGAAGTGATTGCTAAGGGATACGCTCTCCCTGATATTCCCATGGAGGTTTTGGCTCAACACAAAGAGGCGTGTTCTGTAGTGGAAGCGCTTCAAGGGCTTGGCTATGAAGTGAGACTCAAAGATGCCTCTTTGGGGCGTTCTTGGCCTGTGGTGGTGGCTCTTTTGATTAACCCCAAAGACGCGGGGGCGATGCTGCTTTTTGGGGCTCATCCCAATTTTGAGGTTGCTCTTTTGCGCACGCTTAGCGAGTTGCTTCAAGGTCGCGACCCCCATCGAGGATTTAAAGGGCTAGAGATTCCCGCTTTAGAGGTGGAGGAGTGCGCTGATTCGAGGAATCTAGAATCACACTTTATCAACTCCACGGGCAAGATTCCATGGAGGATTTTGGAGGAGAAGAGCGATTTTGCCTTTGAACCTTGGGGCGTAGAGGGGGACAGAGAGGCGGAGCTTGAATACTTGGCGAGGCTTTTGGAGCGCTTTGGATTGGAGGTGTTCTATAAAGACCATAGCCGACTAGGATTTTTTGTCGTGCGTGTAGTGATTCCCTCTTTCTCGGAGGTCTATCCACTGGAAGACATGAAGGAGGCCAACATGAATGAGGGGAAATTTTTCCGCGCTAAGGTGTTGGCGTGGGAGAGCCTAGAGGGTGAGGCGCTAGGGGCGCTTTTGGACGATCTGGAAGAGGTAGAGGATCATCGAGGAATTGAGGAGTTTTTAGGGATTGAGCTTCAAGAGAGGAGCTATCTTAAGGGGGCAATGATGGGGGAGTTTAAGATTCTAGTCGCGCTCTATTTAGGAGAAAGAGGGTATGCGCTAGAGGGAGTGAGGTGGGTACTGGAGGGGCTCGATCGAGCCCATCGGCGCTTTGTGGATTATGCGCTTTTGGAGCGGGTGCTAAGCTCCAAGGCCCCCCTTAAAGCCAAAGGAATCTTTCCCGAAGATTCGATTAAAAGGGTAGAGGGATGGCTCAAAGGAGAGCGAGAACCCCTCTTTATTGACCTCTCTAAAGCAGGGCTAGCTAGAAGAATCGCCACGCTTTAGCGGAGGGTCTGGAGCTTTTTGAGGGCCTCTTTGATGATCTCTTGAGTTGTGGTGGCTTGGATGTTTTGGAGGGCTTTGGCGATGAGCTCGCTCTTAAAGCCAAGTGATTCAAGCGCGAGCCTTGATTCTTCAAAAACAGGAGGCGTGGAGGCTTTGGAACCCTCTTGGAGCGAGAGGGAGAAACCTGCAAGCTCGACCATGATTCTTCCCGCACTCTTGGGCCCAATCCCTGGAACGCGCTGGAGGGCTTTCACGTCTTGAGCTTGGATGATTTGAGCAAAGGTGGGGGGAGTGTAGGTGGAGAGAATCGCTAAGGCTGCCTTAGGACCCACTCCATTAATCTTGATAAGAGTGTCAAAAACTCTCTTCTCTGCCTCCTCGGCAAATCCATAGAGCGACCAAGCCTCCTCGCGGATGAGGTGGGTGATGAGGAGTCTTGCCTCTTTTTCACCCAAAGCAGCGCTGGTGTGAATGGAGATGAAAATCTCATAGGTCACACCCCCCACTTCAAGCCAGAGCCTCGTGGGCTCTTTTTTTTCAATATTTCCTTTGAGTGCGACGATCAAGGGACTCCTTTTTGGTTGAGAATGGATTGTTGGTGCTCATCAAGTCGAAGAAGCCCATGGTGGATGGAGGTTTTGGGGGCGATAAAGAGATCTTTGGGAGGAAGAAGAAGCTTGAAACGCACCTCGTTGTAGCCCTTCCAGCCATTTTTGCTCCAAATATAGGAGGCAAGCGTAGGGGCTTGGAGCGATAGAATCTCTTCGCTTAGGGCGTGACGCTCTCCTTGAAGCTTCTCTATCTCCTCTTTGTGGGCTTGGGTGTATTTGAGGAGATTGATGTAGCTTTTGAGTTTCTCTTGGAGATAGGCAGGGGTGCCAACTCCCTCCTGGCGATTGAGATCGATCATCGCTTTGATCTTGGTGGCTAGAGGACGAAGCGCCTTGATCTCTTTGGCCTCTTCGTTGAACTTTTTGATCTTGGTTTTAAGGGCAGCGCTCAGCTCTTCGAAAGAGCGAAGGAGGGTGGCGAGTCGTGATTGGATTTTGGGATTGGCCTCAGGGGTGAGGGTGAATTTATTATCCTCGCCCATGATTTCAAAGATTTCAATCTTTTCGGAGGCAAAGGCCTGAAGATTAGAGTGAAGGAATCGAATCGAGATCTCCTTAGCATAAACCTTTCCGCCATGAGCGTGTTCAATGTGCACCTTTTGCGCCCTAATAATCCCCGCCTCTAGACGCATCACCTTCACCTCGTCGGCCTCTACCCACCCTTTGTGCGCCTCGATAGAGGCGGATTGAGCGTGGATTTTAGAGGTTTGGTGGGTTTGGCCTGAGATGGTCACTCTATTGGCCCTAATCTCCGAGCCACTCCCGATATTTCCTGCGATTTCCACCTCGCCCGCTTCGATTTTAGCCCCATCGCCCAGCGCCTCTTTGAGGTAGTGATTCTCTTTAACCACCACCGATGTAGGGGCATCTAGCCCCCCTAAAAGAGAGCCTGTGGTCTTGATATCTACCTCTTCGATTTCGATCTTTTGGGTGATAGAGAGGCGATACTCTTCAAAGAGGAGGTAGCCCGATTCTTTGGCGTAATAGTTGATCTTATTCCCTTCATCACGCTCCTCTATGCTCTCATCAATTCGGAGGGGATTTTGGGCACTTGCGCTTGGCTCTTTAGGGGGGATGTAGTTGCCTAGGCAGTCGCGTCCAGCGCCTCCTTTTTGAGGTTTGAGAAAGGTGGCTAGGAGCATTTCCTCTTTGATCGTAGGGAATCGCCCCTGCAGAGCGGGATCCTCTTGGAAGTGCAAAATCAAAGTTGCCTCAACGCAACGCCCCCCTCCTGCGCTTTGGGCAAGAAGAATCTCATAATCTTTATCTAAAAAAGGGAGATTTTGAAGCTCTTTGAGAAGGGAGGCGATTCTCTCCCTCTCTTTGGCTTCCTGGCGAAAGAGAACGCGCATGATCGCCTTTTGGGCCCTCACTCTCTCAAAAAGCTCTTCCAAAAAAACAGCATTGTAGGTGATTTGGGAGCCTTTGTGAAGCGTTAAAAAAAGCTCTCTGAAATCCTCTCCAAGGCGCAGAGAGAAGGAGTATTTCCGCTCTTTTTGCGGTTCGATGATGATGGCAAAGCGCTGGCGAATCTCCACATCAGGTCGCGAGAGGAACTCTTCATCCTCTAAAAATCCAAGCTCGCTCTCTTTAAGCTCCTCAAAGTGGGGCTTCCCCTCGCTTTTGAGAAAATAGAAGACCTCTTGGAGTTTGACCTCCAAAAGAGCAGGGGTGATCTTGCGATCTTGCGCGATCTTCTCTAGCTCTTTTTGAGGTTCTTCGCAATCAGCGATAAAGAGGGGTTGAAAGGTGAGAATCTTGGCTTTGTCGCCCATTTTTACCCTTAGGATGTTGTAATTTCTCTTCGGATACAATTCTCCAAGAATCACGGATTTGACTTGCTTAAAGCACTTTTTATTCCTGCTTTATTCTAGCCCTCCCTGCCTTAAAAGGAGTCTGATGTTGAGGCGAGCCTTTTTAACCAATAGTAGCGGCATTTTGCTCTCGCGAATTTTTGGATTCCTTCGTGATCTTATGACCGCTTCTGTTCTTGGGGCTTCGGTCTATAGCGACATCTTTTTTGTGGCTTTTAAAATCCCCAACCTTTTTCGCCGTGTTTTTGGTGAGGGGGCGTTTAATCAAGCCTTTCTTCCGAGCTTTATTGGCGCACGACACAAAGGGGCTTTCACTCTTTCTGTCGGTGTGATTTTTCTTGGTGTGCTCACACTGATCTCTCTGCTTGTTACCCTTTTTGCGCCCTATTTTACAAAGCTTTTGGCTTTTGGCTTTAGTGATGAGCAAGTGGCGCTGGCTGCTCCGCTGGTGGCGATCAATTTTTGGTATTTGTGGCTGGTCTTTGTGGTCACCTTTTTGGGAGCGATTCTCCAATACAAGCGCCGTTTTAGCGCCTCAGCCTATTCGACGATCCTCCTCAATGTTGCCATGATTGCGGCGCTCTATCTGGCAAGGGGCAGAGAGGGTTATGAGGTGGTGGTGTGGCTTAGCTGGGGGGTTTTAGTAGGGGGGGTGTTGCAGATTCTCTTTCATCTCCCCTCTTTTATCAAAGCAGGGTTTGGGCGGATGCTTTTGGCGGGATGCAAGCATTGGCGCACTCATAAAGAGGAGCGTCAAAACTCCCTTAGGCGATTTTTTAAACAATTTTTCCCTGCGATGCTAGGCGCCTCAACGGCACAAATTGCGGCGTTTATTGACACACTTTTGGCCTCTTTTTTGGCCAGTGGAGCGATCTCTTATCTCTACTATGCGAATCGAATCTTCCAGCTCCCCTTGGCGGTCTTTGCGATTGCGGTCTCTACGGCGCTTTTTCCTACCGTGGCGCGCGCAATCAAAAACCAAAATTCCACTGAAGCGCTTTTTCATCTGAAGCGCTCTTTTTGGTTTTTGCTTTATATGTTAGTCTTCTCGACCCTTGGGGGAATCTTGCTCTCTAAAGAGATCATTTGGATGCTCTTTGAGCGAGGGGAGTTCACGCGGAATGACACGATTGAGAGTGCGCGCGTGCTCTCCATGTACATGATTGGACTGCTCCCCTTTGGAATCGCCAAAATCTTCTCCCTTTGGCTCTACTCCCACTCTAAACAGGGACTAGCCGCCAAAATTTCAGCCAAAGCCCTTCTTGGCGGGACGATCCTCTCGGTGATTTTCATGCAATTTTGGGGAGCGAGCGGATTGGCTTTGGCGGGTTCTGTGAGTGGATTCTTGCTTCTTTACTGGACGATTGAGGCGTTTGGTGCCAAGGAGTTTTGGGGTATAATCCAAGACAAAAAGGGCTGGGTGATTCTTTTAGGACTCACTCTTGTGGAGGTGCTCCTCATTGAGGGGTCGCGAGCTTGGCTCTTTGGAAAAGTGGTGTAAATGATGATAAAGATTTTTGATAGCGTCAAAAGAGAAAAGGTGGAGTTTATTCCTCTTAAAAAGGGAGAGGTGAGCCTCTATGTGTGTGGGCCAACCGTTTACGATGATTCCCATTTGGGTCATGCCAGAAGCGCCATTGCCTTTGATCTTTTGCGTCGATTGATGGAGTTTGAGGGTTATAGGGTGAGGTTTGTCAAAAACTTCACCGATATTGATGATAAGATCATTAAAAAAAGCTTGGAGAGTGGTGAAGAGATAGGAGCCATCACGGAGCGCTACATCACCTCCTATTTAGAAGATATGCAAAAACTCGGAATCAAGCGTCCTGATATTGAGCCTCGTGCCACAGAGAGCCTTGATCTTATGTGGGAGATGATCCAATCTCTGCTTCAAAAAGGAATCGCCTATCAAACCCCTAGAGGGGATATCTATCTAGATGTAAAACAAGACCCTTCTTATGGGAAGCTGAGCGGTCGAGGTGAGGATTTAGAACAGGTGAGCCGCATAGAGAGCAGCGAAGAGAAGCGTGATCCTAGGGATTTTGCACTTTGGAAAAGCTATAAAGGCCAAAGTGATGTAGGGTATGAATCGCCTTTTGGACGGGGACGACCCGGATGGCATATTGAGTGCAGCGCTATGATCGAAAAGCACTTAGCCAAAGAGGGTGATTATGCCATTGACATCCATGCGGGGGGCTCAGATCTTCTCTTCCCTCACCATGAAAATGAGGCGTGCCAGACGCGTTGTGCGACAGGCAGAGAGCTGGCTAAATATTGGATGCATAATGGGTTTGTCACCATCAATGGCGAAAAGATGAGCAAATCTTTAGGGAATAGCTTTTTTGTCAAAGACGCCCTTAGGGTTTATGATGGTGAAGTGTTGCGATTCTACCTCCTGAGCACCCACTATCGTATGGGGCTTAACTTTTCTGAAGAGGATCTGCTGGCTTCCAAAAAGCGACTTGATCGCCTCTATCGCCTCAAAAAGAGGGTTGGCGAAGGGGAGGTGGGTGCTCCTAGCGAGAAATTTTTAGAGAGGCTTTTGGAGGGGCTTAGGGATGATATGAATATCTCTAGAGCGCTGAGTGCCATGGATGAGATGCTCACTCTCTCTAATGAGGAGCTTGATTCCTCCCCCAAAGAGAGAGCGCTTCAAGCGACTATTCGAGGGAATCTAGAGGTTCTGGAGAGGCTCCTTGGGATTGGGGCAAAGTCACCCATACTCTATTTTCAAATGGGAGTTTCACCCGAAGAGAAAGAGAAGATCGAAGAGTTAATCAAGGAACGCGCTGAGGCGAAAAAGGCGAAGGATTTTGCGAGAGCCGATGAGATCAGGAAGAGCCTGAGTGACCAGGGCATCGCACTTTTGGACACTCCAAGCGGCACTCTTTGGGAGAGGGCGTAAGTCCCCTCTGATTTTTGGAGCTTAATTTATTTTTAAACACGAATGAGATAGAATCGCCGTTCCAATTTTCGCCCTTATAGAGTCTAAAGATAAACTTGAATAAACACAAAGGAATCATTTATGAAAAAAGGTATCCACCCCAATTATGTCCCCTGCAAAGTGACTTGCGTCACCAGCGGCAAAGAGTTTGAAGTGCTCAGCACCAAGCCTGAGCTAAGAATTGACATCTCCTCTTTCTGCCACCCCTTCTATACTGGCTCTGATAAAGTGGTCGATACCGCTGGACGCGTTGAGAAGTTCAAACAAAAATACAATATGAAATAAATTGCTAACTCTTCTCCCTACCCCTATTGGGAATCTTCAAGACATCACCCTGAGGAGCTTGGAGGTTCTCAAGGTTGCTGAGATTATCCTCTGTGAAGACACGAGGGTGAGCAAGCGCCTTCTCTCTCTTCTCTCTCAAAAAGAGCTTTTGCCCCCCAAAGAGTACCGTTATATCTCCTTGCACTCCCACAATGAAGAAGCGACGCTTCAAAATCTTCCTCCCGATTTTTTCACCCAAGAGGTGGTCTATATGAGTGATGCGGGAATGCCTTGTATTAGTGATCCGGGGGCTGCTCTGGTGCGATATGCTCAAGAGCGAGGGATTTCCTATACGGTTTTGCCAGGAGCCAATGCTCTTTTGACGCTTTTTGCAGCGAGTGGAAGCGGGAGCAAAGAGTTCTATTTTTATGGATTTCTTCCCCACAAATCCAAAGAGCGTCAAGGTGAGCTCATCAAGCTTTTGGGAATGGAGAGTGATGTGATTCTTTACGAAGCTCCGCATCGCTTGATGGAGTTTTTGGAAGAGATTCAGGCTCTAGCCCCCCATCGAAGGATTTTTGCCGCCAAAGAGCTCACTAAAATGCATGAAAAATTTTATCAAGGGAGCGCGAGCGAGATCATTCAAAGAGTTCGTCAAGAATCGACTAAAGGAGAGTGGGCGATTCTCCTTTATCAAGGGGAGAAAAATCCCGAAGCGCTCCTCTCGCTCTCCGACCTTGCTACCTTGGATATTCCCCCTAAAATCCGTGCCAAAATCCTCGCCAAAATGACAGGAAGAAGTGTTGAGGAGTGCTATAAGGATTCCTGCCAAAAATAGCCCCGCATTAGAGCTTCCCTTAAGCCATCCTGAGTTAAAATCTTTCATGATAATCTACGGAAAACAGATATTTCTTTACGTTTTAAGGCGACATCCAAAGCTCATCAAAAGCGTCTATCTCGGCAAAGAGGTCGAAAAAGATCTCTTTAAGGAGATTTCGCGTTTGGGGATTCCCCTGCTTCGCGTTGACCCCAAAAAGGCTCAAGCGATGGCTAGAGGGGGGAATCATCAGGGATTCTTGATGGAGATTGAGGCCATCTCGCCTCTTTCTTTAGGTGAGATCAAGAGAGTTGATCGGCTGCTGGTGCTTCATGGTGTGAGCGATTCGGGGAATATCGGGGGGATATTCCGAAGTGCTTATTGCCTAGGGATGGAGGGGGTGATCCTGACCAACCTCTCTTCATTCTCCATCGAATCGGCGATTCGTACTAGCAGCGGGGCTCTTTTGGAGTTGCCCTTTGGAATTGTGAAGAATCCGTGGGATTTGATCAATGAGCTTCGGGGGGCGGGTTTTACGCTCTATGGAGCGGCCTTAGAGGGGGAGATTCCCAATGGAAAGAGTTTTGCCTCCAAGCGCGCGCTTTTCATGGGTAGTGAAGGCGAGGGGCTTCCAAAAAAGCTTCTTTCTAAGCTTGACCAACTACTAAAAATTGAGATGGAACGAGACTTTGATTCGCTTAATGTCGGGGTGGCGGCGGCAATACTTATGGATAGGATGAGAGATGGAAGAAGCAATTGAGAAGCTAAAGAGTATCGGTCATGGGGAGATCAATCAAAAAACCCACATCGCCTCTAACAAGATTCTTTATATCCTCAACAGGGATTATGAGCGTTTTGATAAGACCACAGCCATTGGCTTTATTCGCATCTTGGAGCGAGAATACAATGTCGATTTGAGTGAATGGGTCAAGGAGTTTGAGGCCTATATTGTGGCGCATGGAAAAGCAGAAGAGGCTCCCTTGCTAGAGACCAATTTGGTGGATGTTCAGGTGTCTAGGGCAGGGAAAAAAGGCGGAGCGGGTCGATTCTTCTGGTCGGTGGTGCTACTTGGAGCATTGGGAGGAGGGGGCTATTACCTCTATCAGTACCATTTTGAGGAGATTGTGAAGCTTTGGCCGATCAAAAAAGAGGAGAAGAGCATTGAGCCTATTCTCTCCAATGCCAACGAGAGTATTCAGACGGCCAGGATTCTTACTGGAGAGGCGCCTTTAGAGCTTGGAATCACTCCAAAGATTGAGACCCCTATTAACGAATCGACAACCGCCCCTTTAGAGCCTGCACTCAAAGCAGCGATTGATGAAGCCAAAAAGGTGGATGTGAGTAACACTCTAGAGAGTCAATCTAGCGCATTGCCTTTACTTGAAGCCAATATAACTCGTTCCACTTTGGCTTCCGAGCCAGAGAACACCCCCGCTTTAATGGCTCCCAAAGAGGTGATTTTTCAGGTGAAAAACAAAGTATGGCTGGGAATCGTCTATCTGGACAAAAAAGAGAAAGTCGCGGAGACGGTGAGTGGTCAATACAAGCTCAATCCCAATCGAAGTCAGCTGATCATCACAGGGCACGGGATGTTAGAGGTGAAAGTTGATGGCAGAGTGGAGAGCTATAATAGTGGTGCTCCCATGCGCTTTCGCTACACTCCCGAGGAGGGGTTGAGCGTTATCACGCTAGAAGAGTTCAAGGCTCAAAATGGAGGAAAAGAGTGGTGAAAAAGTCGCTAGGGTTGTGGCTGCTTCTAGCGAGTCTCATCTCTTGCTTAAAGGCGGATGCTTTGGATCAGAAGGTGGCCGCTTTGATGGATTCTCGCGCTTATAATGTGAACCAAAAGTTCGTCCAGCTCCTCTTTAAAAACAGAGAGGAGTTTTACGATCAAGGGAGAATCGACTTTGCCAAGGTGGCACTCAAGCTCAAAGAGAATGGTCTTTTGAAACTCTCCTTTGGAGGCCCCAAGGATCTTCATATCTCTTTTCTCACTCCAAGCTCTCCCCTGCTTTTCACCAAAGCGGTCTCCTCTTCCTTGCAAAGCCTAGGCTACTACTATTTTGCCCCCAAGGAGGCAGAGTATCAAGATGGACTCTATCGTCTAGGGATTGAGATGAGCACCGAGTATGCCATTGATCCCACGCTCCTTATTGAGGAGTTTAAAAAGCGGGGCTATCAAGTCGCCGATGTGGCTAGAGAGGGTGAAACCAAGTGGCGCTACACCCTAGAGCTCCTCTCTCCTCTTATTCCTGAGGCGGAGAGTTTGGAGCTCAATCAAGAGAGTGAAATCGCGAGGCTTTCGGGAGAGTATTGGCTGGATGTGAAGAATCTTGCAGGCACGCTCTCTTTTGCCTCTTCGACCTATGGCGCCAATCTCTACCCTCAAGTCACCCTCTTTGATGCTTCGCTTCGCATCATCTCCTCCTATCGTTTTGAAGAGGAGGAGCGGCGATTTAGCGTCACAATTCCCTCAGGCGTTCGCTTTGTGCGAATCACCGATTCCTATTCGCCTTCCAATATTAAAACAGGAATCAGGGTTAAATTAGCCCCTTAGATTCCTATCCCACCCAAAGGTTTTTTGCGATGTTTGATGAGATACAGTTCGACAAAATCAAACGGCTTCCAAAGTATGTCTTTGCCGCCATCAATGAGATCAAGCTTGAGATGAGACGCAATAATGAAGATGTGATTGATTTTAGTATGGGGAATCCCGATGGAATCACTCCCGCCCATATTATTGATAAGCTCTGCGAGGCGGCACAAAAGCCGAAGAACCACGGCTATTCAGCGAGTCGAGGAATTTACAAGCTACGCCTAGCGATCTGTAATTGGTATAAGCGTAAATACAATGTTGATCTTGATCCAGAGCTTGAAGCGTGTGCGGTCATGGGTTCCAAAGAGGGCTATGTTCACCTAGTGCAGGCGATTGCCAACTTTGGAGATAGCGCCGTGGTCGCTGAGCCCGTCTATCCAATTCACTACTACGCTTTCATTATCGTGGGAGCTAATGTGACCAAGTTTGGACTGAAGTGGAATGATCGATTTGAGCTCGATGAGGATGACTACTTTGAGAATCTCAAACGCTCCTTGCGAGAGACGATGCCAAAGCCCAAATTTGTCGTGGTTAACTTCCCTCACAATCCCACCACGGTGGTGGTCAAAAAGAGCTTTTATGAGCGATTGGTTGCTTTGGCTAGAGAGGAGCGATTCTACATCATTAGTGACATTGCCTACGCCGATTTGACTTTTGATGGCTACTCTACGCCCTCGATCTTGGAGGTCGAAGGGGCGAAAGAGGTGGCCGTGGAGAGCTACACTCTTTCAAAAAGCTACAACATGGCGGGCTGGCGTGTGGGCTTTGTGGTGGGCAATCCAAAACTGGTTGGAGCGCTTCAGAAGATCAAGAGCTGGATTGATTATGGGATGTATGCCCCCATTCAAGTGGCGGCCACGATCGCCCTTGATGGCCCTCAGGAGTGCGTGGAAGAGATCAAAGGCAAATATGAGAAGCGCATGGATGTGCTCATTAAAAGCTTTAGTGAAGCAGGTTGGGAGATGGACAAACCGCAGGCTTCGATGTTTATTTGGGCAAAATTGCCTGAGTGCGCCCAAGGCCTAGGGAGTTTAGAGTTTAGCAAACGACTCCTTCGAGAAGCTAAAGTGGCGGTGAGTCCTGGGGTGGGCTTTGGTGAGCATGGTGAGGGCTATGTGAGAATCGCGCTTATTGAAAACGAGAAGCGAATCCGCCAAGCTGCACGCAACATCAAGCAGTTTTTGAAAACTTTACAGAATACGAAAGAGGCATAATGATCAAGGTAGGAATCATCGGTGTAGGAACAGTGGGCAGCAGTGTCGCTGTTATTTTGGAGCAAAATAGAGAAGTCATCGCCGCTAGAGCGGGCAAAGAGATCGTCGTGAAAAGAGGAGTTGTTAAAGACCTCTCCAGAACGCGAAGCGATGTGAAGATTCCTATCTCCACGAACATTGATGATATCCTTGATGATCCTGAGATTGATGTGGTGGTGGAATTAATGGGGGGTGTGGAGTTTCCCTTCGAAGTCGCTAAAAAGGCTCTAGAGAGGGGCAAGAGTGTCGTGACTGCCAACAAAGCGATGCTCGCCTATCATCGATACGACTTGCAGGCTATTGCGGGTGAGATTCCTATTGGCTTTGAGGCAAGTGTAGCGGGGGGAATTCCTATCATCAAGGCGTTAAGGGACGGTCTTGGGGCGAATCACATCCGCTCCATTCGTGGAATCATGAATGGAACCTGCAACTTTATCCTCACCAAAATGGTCAAAGAGGGAGCGGCCTATGAGGCGGTGCTCAAAGAGGCTCAGACGCTCGGATATGCAGAAGCGGATCCGACTTTTGATGTGGGAGGATTTGATGCGGCGCACAAGCTGCTCATCCTTGCCTCCATTGCTTATGGAATCGATGCAAAGCCCGAGGAGGTGCTCATCGAAGGAATCCAGAAGATATCCCAAGACGAGATCGCCTTTGCTAAGGAGTTTGGTTATAGCCTGAAGCTTCTTGGAATCGCCAAAAAAGAGGGTGAAGAGGTGGAGTTGCGCGTCCATCCCGTCTTTATCTCTAGTGAGGAGATGATCAGCAAAGTCGATGGCGTGATGAATGGCATTAGCGTCATTGGGGATGCGGTGGGCGAGACGATGTATTATGGAGCGGGTGCAGGAGGTGATGCGACTGCGAGTGCCGTGATCTCCGATCTCATCGAGATTGCAAGAGTGAAGGGTGCCCCCATGCTTGGGTTTAAAAGACCCATGGAGAGTGGATTGAGACTCAAGCCTCAAGAGGAGATTCGTTCCCGATACTATTTGCGCCTAGAAGTCAAAGATCAGCCAGGTGTTTTGGCTAAAATCGCCTCTCTTTTAGGGGAGCAATCCATCTCCATTAGCACTCTTTTGCAGAAGAACTTCGAAGGGGGCGCAAAACTTCTCCTCTCCACGCACACCTGCAGCGAGCGAGAGATTAAGCGTGCCATTGAAGGGCTTGAGGCTTTGGAGGTGGTGCTTAGCGCTCCTGTGATGGTGAGAATCGAGGGGTAGGGTGAGTCGCGCCAAAGGGGCTAAAGCCGAAGAGATTGGAGCGCTCTTTTTGCAAGATTTGGGTTATAAGATCATTGATCGCAACTTCTACGCCCCCTTTGGCGAGATTGATATCATTGCTCAAAAAGGGGGAGTGCTCCACTTTGTCGAGGTGAAAAGTGGTGCAAACTTTGAGCCAATCTACAACATCACTCCACTTAAGCTGAGCCGTATTATTAAGAGCGCGCAATACTATCTAAAGCAGAAAAAAATCACCCCTCCTTTTTGTGTGGATGCCCTTATTTTGCGAGGTGGAGAGGTCGAGTTTATCGAGAATATCACTCTGTGAAATAGGCTATAACTGTATAGATTCGTTTAAAGATACTATTGTATAATCCCGCCATAAAATAATTTTAAGGAGACTCCAACTATGGGTAAATATATTGAACTCAATGCTTCAAATTTTGATGAAGTCACCAAGAAAGGCGTTTCACTCGTTGATTTTTGGGCACCTTGGTGTGGACCCTGCCGTATGGTCGCTCCCGTGATCGAAGAGCTCGCGGCTGATTTTGAAGGCAAAGCCAATGTTTGCAAAGTCAACACTGACGAAGAGCAAGAGCTAGCGGTGAAGTATGGCATTCGAAGTATCCCTACGATCCTCTTTTTCAAAGACGGTGAGATCGTGGATCAAATGATCGGGGCTTCTTCTAAACAAGCCTTCAAGGAAAAACTCGATTCTTTGATTGGCTGATGATTAAACCACTAGGGAGGGCTTGCGCCTCCCGCCTCTCTATCCTCTCCACATTTTTTGCCGTCTTCTTTGTCGCTTGCGCCTACTTCTATTTTCAATACAGCTACACCAAGTTAGTGAATGTCAATTTTGATGAATGGGTGCTCTACCAGGGTGAAGGAATTTTCACCCCTTCAAGCGATCGCTACACGCTCTACTTTTATAACTCGCAGAGCAAGGAGCAAAAAGAGTGGTTAGAGAGGGCCTCTATCCCTAGTGAAAAGCCCGTGGTGGCGATTGATATCTACCAATACAAAGAGCCCTCAACGCAGGAGAATCTCATCTTTGCAAGTGCTGGAATCAACACGATTCTTCACTATATCCACCGTTTTAAAATCACTGAGTTGCCCGCTGTCGTGGAGATTGAAAGAAAGAGTGTTCATCTCTACCACCAGAGCGCCAAGACGCGGGTTATTCCGGCGCGCTTACTTAAAGAGCGCCCTCTTTAGCAAGGAGAAACTTATTCATGGTGTTAGATGTAGCGATTATTGGCGGAGGTCCAGCGGGACTTAGCGCTGGACTTTATGCTACCCGAGGAGGCGCAGAAAATGTCGTCCTCTTTGAAAAGGGTATGGTTGGAGGACAGATCACCTCTAGCAGTGAGATGGAAAACTATCCTGGTGTGGCTCATGTGATGAGTGGACTCGATTTCATGGAGCCATGGAGAGAGCAGTGTTTTCGTTTTGGTCTTCAGCATGAGATGGCCGAAGTCTCTAGAATTGCGCGACAGAGCGAGGGGAATTTTGCAATTCACTTGAGCGATGGTCGAATCTTTGAGGCGCGAAGCGTGATTGTCACCACGGGAGGTAAACCCAAGAAAGCGGGCGTGAAAGGAGAGCTGGAGTTTTTTGGCAGAGGGGTGAGCACCTGCGCGACTTGCGATGGATTCTTCTATAGGAATCGCGATGTAGCGGTGATTGGCGGAGGGGATACAGCGCTTGAAGAGGCGCTCTATCTCGCCAACATCTGCTCCCATGTCTATCTTATTCATCGTAGAGAAGAGTTTCGCGCCGCCCCTTTGAGCGTGGAAAAAGTGAAGAAAAATCCTAAAATCACTCTGCTCACCTCTAGGGTGATTGAGGAGATCGTGGGGGATGCTTCAGGGGTGAATGGAGTGAAGATTCGCCACAAAGAGAGCAAAGAGGTGGAGACCCTTTCTGTTATGGGAGTCTTTGTTTTTGTAGGGTATGATGTCAACCATCAAGTGCTAAAGCAAGAAGATGGCAGTTTCCTTTGCGAGGTCAACGAAAAGGGCGAAGTGGTGGTCGACCTCTCCATGAAGACCAACATTCCTGGGCTTTTTGCGGCGGGAGATTTAAGGATAGAGGCTCCAAAGCAAGTGGTTTGCGCCGCAGGAGATGGGGCAAGTGCTGCTTTGAGTGCCCTTGCTTACTTGGAGCATCTAAAGGAGTCATAACATGAATCGAATCGGGGTTTTTGGCGCGACAGGACGCGTGGGAAAGTTGCTGGTGGAGTTGTTAGGGAGTGATGAGAACGCGAAGCTCTCCTCTGTTTTTGTTCGTAAAGAGCTTGACTTTTCCATGCCGCCAGGAGCTTTGGTCACCAATGATTACAAAACTTTTCTAGAGGGATGCGATGTGGTGATCGACTTCTCTTTGCCTGATGCGACCGCGGCTCTACTTGAGACGGCGATGCAGGGGCACCCTAAACCTCTTGTGATTGGTACGACAGGATTGGATGCGCACCATTTTAATCTCATCCATGAAGCCTCTAGACAGATGCCTGTGCTCTATGCGACCAATATGTCTCTGGGGGTGGCCATCCTTAATAAGATGGTGCACACGGCGGCCAAGGCGCTGGCTGATTTTGATATTGAGATTGTTGAGATGCACCACAGGCATAAAAAAGATTCTCCTAGCGGAACAGCGCTCACTTTAGCCGAGAGCTGTGCGAAGGCTAGAGGGGTTGAGCTGGATGAGGTGAGAGTGAGCGGACGCAATGGGAACATTGGCGAGCGAAAAAGCGAAGAGATTGCAGTGATGTCGCTTCGCGGGGGTGATATTGCAGGCAAGCACACGGTGGGCTTTTACAGCGAGGGCGAGTATTTGGAATTTGTCCATACGGCCACGAGTCGCATGACCTTTGCCAAGGGGGCACTCAGAGCGGCTAAATGGCTAGCCAAGCAAGAGAGCGGTTTGTATGGTATTTCTGATGCCTTGGGAATCTAACACAAAAGAAGAGAATCAAGTGGAAACATTGAGAGATTGGAACGAAGAGTGCGCGGTTGTAGGGGTTTATAACGCTGATACAGCGGCGAGTGTGGCCTACTATTCACTATTTTCAATGCAGCATCGAGGGCAGGAGGCGAGCGGAATTAGCAGCTCTACAGGTGAGAAACTCATCACCATCAAGGATCGAGGGCTGGTGACGGCAGTTTTTGGAGATGATAAGCTCAAAAAACTCAAAGGGCGATCGGCCGTAGGTCACAACCGCTACTCCACGGCGGGAGAAGATTCTATTTTGGATGCCCAGCCTGTATTTGCGCGATATGATTTGGGTGAAATCGCGATTGTGCATAATGGCAATCTGACCAATGCCAAGCAGATTCGAGAGGATTTGATCCAAAAAGGGGCAATCTTCCAGAGCTTTATGGATACGGAGAATCTCATCCATCTCATCGCTAAAAGCCAAAAAGAGAAGCTCATTGATCGAATCATTGACGCGGTGCACAAAATAGAGGGGGCCTACTCTCTGATCTTTTTAAGTCGCAAAAAGATGTTCGCGATTAGAGATCCACATGGTTTTAGGCCTTTGAGTTTAGGGCGTATCAAAAACAGCGATGGTAGTTTTGGCTATATGGTCGCGAGTGAAACCTGCGCCTTTGATCTTGTGGGGGCAGAGTATATTCGAGATGTTGAGCCAGGCGAAATGCTCGTGTTTGAGGCAGAAGGAGAGCCAAGAAGCTACAAAATTTTTGAAAAACAACCTCGTCCCTGTATTTTTGAATTTGTCTATTTTGCTAGACCCGATAGCCGTGTGTTTGGACACAATGTCTATGAGGTACGCAAAAACATGGGACAAGAGCTCGCTAGAGAGAAACCCATTGAAGCAGACATGGTGATTCCTGTGCCTGATAGCGGGGTGGCTGCAGCCATTGGATATGCAAGAGAGAGCGGGATTCCTTTTGAGCTTGGAATTGTTCGTAACCATTATGTGGGAAGAACCTTTATTGAGCCCACGCAACAGAGCCGAGAGCTAAAAGTCAAACTCAAACTCAACCCCATTAAGGAGCTCATCCAGGGCAAGCGTCTCATTGTGATTGATGATAGCATCGTGAGAGGGACAACTAGTCGGCAGATCGTGAGAATCTTGCGTGCAGCGGGCGCTAAAGAGGTTCATATGAAGATCAGCTCCCCTCCCACTATCTCCCCTTGCTACTATGGGGTCGATACGCCTGATAAATCTCAGCTCATCTGCGCCAATATGACGCTAGAGGAGACCTGCCGCTTTATCGAAGCCGATTCTCTCTCTTTCCTCTCTCTTGAGGGGCTTAGACGCAGTATTCAATGCGATGAGCGAGAGCTTTTTTGTCAAGCATGCTTTGACGGAAAATATATAGTCTAATTCACAGGATTTCCATCAAAGTGAGAAAAATGTTAACCTTTGGAAGGTATTTTAAGAAAAAATTTGGTGAAAAAGTTCGCAAGATTCCCATTAGTATCCCTGGATTTACCTGCCCTAATATTGATGGTACCGTGGCCAAGGGAGGGTGTATTTTTTGCCGAAATGAGAGCTTTTCGCCCATCCTCTCCAAGCAAGCCCCCGCCCCCTTTAAGCTTCACCCAGGGCTTAGCGAGAATCCCCATTTAGAGATGCAGATTGAGGTGCTCAAAAAGCAGTTTGATTCCCAGGTGGGCTTTCACCGCGAGAAGTTTGGGATGAAGAAGTTTTTGGTCTATTTTCAATCTTTCACCAACACCTATGCTCCCATAGAGACGCTCAAGAGACTCTATTCTGAGGCATTTAGACTGCCTGATGTGGTGGGAATCTCCATCGGCACACGCATCGATTCGGTGAACCATGAGATTTTGGATTTTCTTGGAGAATACGCTAGAGAGAAAGAGGTCTGGATCGAGTATGGAATCCAGTCGATTCATGATCGCACGCTAGAGGGAATCAACCGAGGTCACGACTCTTCAGAGATGGAGTATTGGATCAAAGAGACCCAAAATCGAGGAATTAAGGTCTGCGTTCATCTCATCTATGGGCTTCCTGGAGAGAGTGAAGAGATGATGTTAGAGACGCTTGATAAGATGATTGAGTGGCAGGCGGAGAGTATCAAAATTCATCCTCTTTATGTGATGGCGCACACCGCCCTCGCTACCCTCTACAAAAAAGGAGAGTATACCCCTATCACGCTGGAGCGCTACGCTTGGCTTATTGGGGAATCGATGAAGCGAATCCCCAAAGAAATCGTGGTGCAGCGAGTCAGCGCTGGGGCGCACACCGAGGATCTGCTCGCGCCTGATTGGTGTTTTGATAAAAACATTCAAATGCGATATATCCGCGATTCCCTAAGAGCAACAGGGATTGATTATTGAATCTGAAGCCCATCTTGACGGGGGATGATTCCCCCACGCTTTTTAGTGAGCGTTTTGGTGAACACTACCACTCTACAAGCATGGGCGCCCACTCTGAATCGCTCCACAAACACATCCTCCCTCCGTTGCTTGTTCACCCCGAATGGCTGAATCGATCTAAAATCAAGATTTTAGATATCTGCTTTGGGCTTGGCTATAACACCCTTGCAACCCTAGCGCTCTATCGTCAAAAGGGTTTTAAGGGAATTATTGAGGTGCACTCACCTGAGATGGATGAGGAGCTTTTAGAGGGATTGCTCTATTTTGACTATCCTCTAGAGCTTGGGGAGACTCGCTCTTTTTTGTACGAGCTTATTCGAAAAAAGAGAGTGGAGCGAGATGGGGTGATTTTGGAGCTTTTTGTGGGGGATGCGAGGGAGTATCTGCGTATGCTTGAAGGGGGATTTGATATTGTTTATCAAGACGCCTTCTCTCCAGTGAAAAATCCACTCCTTTGGACGGTGGATTATTTTTCTGATCTCCGAGCGATTCTTGCAGAAGAGGGAGTGGTGACCACCTACACGCAATCCTCCGCTGTGCGATATAGCGCTTATTTGGCAGGCTTTCAAGTCTATGCCTATGAGAATGGAATCGATCGCGGAGGAACTCTCTTTTCTCCCTCTTCTCTCCCATTAAAGCGAATCAATCTTGAAGAAAAGCGTCTTAACAATCCCTCTCTAAAAGCGCTCCGAGATGAAGATTATTGCGTCAATTAGCCTTTAAGACCCTTGACAAAGAATAGGAAAATCTATATACTTCCAGCTCACAAATTCGGAAGCGATATTTGTGCGTTCTTGCTGGTGTAGCTCAGTTGGTAGAGCAGCTGCCTTGTAAGCAGCAGGCCGGGGGTTCGAGTCCCTTTACCAGCTCCATTTCATTCAAACATCATAATGTTTACCATTATTTTCAGTGTTTGACCAGTCACGACTAATCGAGGTGAGATACTCAAGTGGCCAACGAGGGCAGACTGTAAATCTGCTGACTATGTCTTCGAAGGTTCGAATCCTTCTCTCACCACCATTTCTCGATAGTCATTTTGCGGGAATAGCTCAGTTGGCTAGAGCATCAGCCTTCCAAGCTGAGGGTCGCGGGTTCGAGTCCCGTTTCCCGCTCCACCGTTTTAGGGATACTGGGAGCTGATTTTACTTCACGACAAATTGGTTCCGCAAAACACATCTCCTTCACGCATGTCAATTGCCCATATAGCTCAGTGGCAGAGCACTTCCTTGGTAAGGAAGAGGTCGGCGGTTCAATCCCGCTTATGGGCTCCAGTTTTTCAATATTCGGAGCTGTGAGCCTTTTTGGCACTTTAGCTCTTATTTTGGTCTTGGCATAATTAGTGTAAAATGACTCACATTCTTAATTCAATATAGGAGACAAGCATGGCTAAGGAAAAGTTTGTAAAAAACAAACCCCACGTTAATATCGGTACCATCGGTCACGTTGACCACGGTAAAACCACTCTTAGTGCCGCTATTTCTGCGGTACTTGCAACCAAAGGTCTTTGCGAGCTTAAAGATTATGATGCGATCGACAATGCTCCTGAAGAGAGAGAGCGTGGTATCACCATCGCTACTTCACACATCGAGTATGAAACAGAAAATCGACACTACGCTCACGTTGACTGCCCTGGACACGCCGACTATGTTAAAAACATGATTACAGGTGCTGCTCAAATGGATGGCGCGATTCTTGTTGTTTCTGCGGCGGATGGCCCCATGCCCCAAACTAGGGAGCACATTCTTCTTTCTCGACAAGTAGGCGTTCCTTACATCGTGGTTTTCTTGAACAAAGAAGATATGGTTGATGACGCTGAGCTTCTTGAGCTTGTTGAAATGGAAGTTAGAGAACTTCTTAGCAACTACGACTTCCCTGGAGATGACACTCCTATCGTTGCAGGTTCCGCTCTTAAAGCTCTTGAAGAGGCTAAGACAGGAAATGTTGGCGAGTGGGGCGAGAAAGTATTGAAGCTTATGGCTGAGGTTGACCGATATATTCCTACGCCTGAGCGAGATGTGGATAAGCCTTTCCTTATGCCTGTTGAAGACGTATTCTCCATCGCGGGTCGTGGAACCGTTGTGACAGGAAGAATTGAAAGAGGCGTGGTTAAAGTCGGTGACGAAGTAGAAATCGTTGGTATCCGAAACACACAAAAAACAACCGTAACTGGCGTTGAGATGTTCCGAAAAGAGCTCGACAAGGGTGAGGCGGGTGACAACGTTGGTGTTCTTTTGAGAGGCACCAAGAAAGAAGATGTTGAGAGAGGTATGGTTCTTTGTAAAATAGGTTCTATCACTCCTCACACTAACTTTGAAGGTGAAGTTTACGTTCTTTCCAAAGAGGAAGGCGGACGACACACTCCATTCTTCAATGGATACCGACCTCAGTTCTATGTTAGAACTACAGACGTTACCGGTTCTATCTCTCTTCCTGAGGGCGTAGAGATGGTTATGCCTGGTGACAACGTTAAGATCAATGTTGAGCTTATCGCTCCTGTAGCCCTCGAAGAGGGAACACGATTCGCGATCCGTGAAGGTGGTCGAACCGTTGGTGCGGGTGTCGTTACCAAGATCACTAAATAAATCGTATAGTCCCTTTTTGGGGCTATATTCTTTGGAGTTTTCATGAAAGTAAAAATCGGACTAAAGTGTTCCGAGTGCGGTGATATCAATTACAGCACGACGAAAAACGCTAAGACTCACACCGAAAAACTGGAGCTCAAAAAGTTCTGCCCTAGGTTGAACAAACACACTATTCACAAAGAAGTTAAGCTCAAGAGCTAACAAGGAACCTTTTGGGTTTCTTGGCTCTTCCCATCTTGTAGGTCAGTAGCTCCAATGGTAGAGCATCGGTCTCCAAAACCGAGTGATGGGGGTTCGAGTCCCTCCTGGCCTGCCAAAAAATCAAGTAGAATAAAAAGTGACGCCGATGAAAAAACTAGTGACCTATTACAACCTCTCCAAGGAAGAGCTTGGCAAGGTGATTTTCCCTACCAAAGAACAGGTGAGGAATGCCGCGGTTTCCGTTGTGATCGTCGTGAGTGTGATCACGCTTTTTTTGGCATTGGTGGATCTGATTTTATCTGCTTCTGTATCTAGTATTCTATAGCTCAAAACAGGAAAGCTTATGTCATTCGATTGGTATGCGATACAAACCTATTCCGGTAGCGAGCAGTCAGTGAAACGTGCGATTGAGAATCTGATTCGTGAGAATAAAATCGAGGATCGGCTAGAGCAGATCGTCGTTCCAACCGAAGACATCATCGAAGTCAAGAACAACAAAAAAAAGATCACCGAGCGTAGCCTCTATCCAGGTTATGTATTCATTAAAGTGAGTCTTGACACAGAGCTTTGGCATCTCATTCAATCCCTTCCTAGAGTCGGCCGATTCATTGGGGAGGCGAAAAAACCTACCCCCCTTAGTGAGGCTGACATCAACACTATTCTTGAGAAGGTCAAGAATCGAGCGGCTCCTAAGCCCAAAGTCTCTTTTGAGGCTGGCGAAGTGGTTCGAATCACCGAAGGTCCTTTCGCGAACTTCACAGGCACAGTGGAGGAGTACGACATGGAGCATCGAAAATTGAAGCTCAATGTTTCTATTTTTGGTCGAAGCACTCCTATAGAAATTCTATATTCACAAGTAGAAAAAATCGTATAGATAATCATTTTAATAAGGATTAAGTTATGGCTAAGAAAATTATTGGCGAACTCAAGCTTCAGATTCCTGCAGGGAAGGCCAACCCTTCTCCCCCCGTTGGTCCTGCGCTAGGTCAGCGAGGCGTCAACATCATGGAATTCTGCAAAGCATTCAATGAGCGAACAAAAGATATGGGGAGTTTTAATATCCCTGTCGTGTTGACCATCTACCAAGACAAGAGCTTCACGTTCATCACCAAGAAGCCTCCTGTGACCGATCTGATTAAGAAGGCTGCTGGAATCCAAAAAGGTTCTGACAACCCCCTGAAAAACAAAATCGGCAAGATCACTAAGGCTCAAGTGGCTGAGATTGCAGCAACCAAGATGGAAGATCTTAACGCTAAGTCAACCGAAGGAGCGATTAAGATCGTTGAGGGAAGCGCTCGAAGCATGGGCATTGAGATTGTAGATTAACCAAACAGAAAAATAGTTGGAGTATAAAATGTCAAAAAAAATCACAAAAAGAATGCAAGCCTTGCTTGACAAGGTGGACACCCAAAAAGTATACGATATCACAACCGCTTCTGTAAGTGTTAAATCTCTTGCCTCTGCTAAATTCGACGAAACCGTTGAAGTTGCATTGAAGCTTGGCGTTGACCCAAGACACGCTGATCAGATGATTCGTGGCGCGGTTGTGCTTCCCCATGGTACAGGTAAAAAAGTGCGTGTTGCAGTTTTTGCTAAGGGCGTGAAGGCGGATGAAGCTAAAGCAGCTGGAGCCGATGTGGTTGGCGATGATGATTTGGCCGAAGAGATCAAAAATGGAAACATTAATTTTGATATCGTGATTGCTACCCCTGATATGATGGCGCTTGTAGGTAAAGTGGGTCGTATTCTAGGACCCAAAGGTTTGATGCCAAACCCTAAAACAGGAACCGTTACAGCGGATGTGACCAAAGCGGTCAATAACGTTAAGAGTGGTCAAGTGAACTTCCGTGTCGATAAAAAAGGGAATATTCACGCTCCTGTGGGCAAAGCGAGTTTTGATGCAGAGAAGATCAAAGAAAACGTGCTTGAGCTCGTTAAGATGATCAACCGACTCAAGCCTGCAACAGCCAAGGGTAAATATATCCGACATGCAGCCATCTCTTTGACTATGAGCCCCTCTTTGGAGCTTGATGCCCAAGAGCTTATGGACGCACGATAATTTTCCTAGCTATCCCATTTATCTTAGGCTGATGACTATAGGGGCGAAAGCTTAATTAGGGGGCGATCCCCTCCCTGTAATAGGTTATAGGTCGGAAAGGAGAAGAAACCTCACATGACAAAAACTGAAAAAACCCAAATCATTGAAACTCTCACCGCTGAATTCAAAGCTTCTAGTGCGATTGCTGTTTGTGACTACAAAGGTCTAACAGTACGACAGTTTGAAGCATTGCGAAGAGCCGCAAGAGACAATGGGGCGAAAGTCCAAGTGGTCAAAAACACTTTGGCGGGAATCGCGCTTGAAAATGCCGATGCTAAAGGCCTCGAACTGAAAGAGACAAACGTTTTTGTTTGGAGTGATGATCAAATCGCTCTTTCTAAAACCATCATGAAGTTTGCCGAAACCAGCAACGAGAAATTCAAAGTCAAGTTCGGATACTATGAAGGAAGTGTTGTGGATGCGGCTCATATTGAAACCGTCTCTAAACTACCTTCTAGGGATGAGCTTATTGGTATGTTGCTTTCTGTTTGGACAGCACCTGCAAGATATTTTGTTACCGCTTTAGATAATCTAAAGAAACAAAAAGAAGAAAACTAAAAACATCAAATCAAAGAAAATTAGGAGAATCCTATGGCAATCACTAAAGAAGAACTTCTTGATTACATCGGCGGCTTGTCAGTGTTGGAGCTTTCCGAACTCGTGAAAGCTTTTGAAGAAAAATTTGGCGTTTCTGCGGCTCCCACTGTAGTGGCTGGCGCTGGCGCTGGTGTAGCAGCTGCAGCTGTTGAAGAGAAGACTGAGTTTGACGTGATCCTTCTAGATGGTGGCGAGAAGAAAATTAACGTCATTAAAGTGGTCAGAGAGCTTACAGGCCTTGGTCTAAAAGAGGCTAAAGATGCGGTAGAAAAAACTCCTACAACCATCAAAGAAGGTGCTAACAAAGACGATGCGGCCGCTATGAAAGCTAAGCTTGAAGAAGCAGGCGCTAAAGTAGAGATCAAGTAAATTTCCGTAGCTTTTCCCTACCCTGTCTAATACTTTTTATTCGGCCTAAGAAGCTTTTCTTGGGCCGGTTATCTCATAATTCTTCCAAAATTCTACTACGAGGTTATACACGATGCCAACGACTTTAAAATCAGGTAATAGATTGCGGGTTGATTTCACTAAGATTCCTCAAAATATCGCTATCCCCAACCTCCTCCAACTTCAACGAAACAGTTATGACTCTTTTTTGATGCCCATTGAGAACGGCGAGAGTGGAATTGAGAAGGTTTTTCGATCCATTTTCCCTATTCATGACGCACAAAATCGAATCACACTAGAGTATGCGGGATGCGAATACGGGAAACCGCGATACACCGTCAGGGAGGCGATGGAGAGAGGCTTGACCTATTCTGTTCCTTTGAAGGTGAAGATCCGTTTAGTGCTTTGGGAGAAAGATGAAAAGACAGGAGAGAAGCTAGGCGTTAAGGATATTAAAGAGCAGAGCATTTTTGTTCGTGAGATTCCTTTGATGACCGATCGCACCTCATTTATTATTAATGGCGTGGAGAGAGTGGTGGTCAACCAGCTTCACCGAAGCCCTGGTGTTATCTTTAAAGAAGAAGAATCGGCTACCTCTTCCAACAAGCTCATTTACACAGGTCAGATCATTCCTGACCGTGGCTCATGGCTCTATTTTGAGTATGATGCTAAAGACACGCTCTATGTGAGAATCAACAAGCGCCGAAAAGTGCCCGTGACGATTCTTTTTAGGGCTCTGGGGTATAGCAAACAAGATGTGATTAAGACCTTCTATCCCCTCATGAAAGTGAAGGCGGAAGCGGGCAAATACCTCATGCCTTTCAACCCCGAAGAGTTCATCGGAAGAATCGAGTTTGATATTCGAGACACTTCAGGCAATCTCATTATCGGTGCGGGCAAGCGACTCACGCAAAAGCGCGCTAAAACTCTCAAAGAGCAAGGGCTAGAGTGGGTGGAATATCCCGTAGAGATTCTATTGGATCGACACCTCGCAGAGCCTATCGTAGACAAAGAGAGCGGAGAGGTGATTCTTGACACGCTCGTTCAATTGGATGAGGGCAAGCTCAAGAAGATTCACGAGCTAGGAATCAAAGAGTTCACCATTGCCAATGACCTGGCTCAGGGCGTGGATGCCTCTATTATCCACTCTTTTGTCGCCGATAATGAATCGCTTAAGCTCCTTAAGCAGACCGAAAAGATCGATGATGACAATGACCTTGCCGCTATTCGAATCTACAAGGTGATGCGACCAGGCGAACCTGTGACCAAAGATGCAGCGAAAAGCTTCGTTCAGCAGCTCTTCTTTGACCCTGAGCGATACGATTTGACTCGCGTGGGTCGAATGAAAATGAATCACAAGCTTGATATTGAAGTGCCCGATTATGTCACCGTGCTCACCCACGAGGATATTATCTGCACCGTCAAGTATCTGATTCGTGTCAAAAATGGACAGGGTCACATCGATGATCGAGACCACCTTGGAAACCGAAGAATCAGAGCGATTGGCGAGCTTTTGGCCAATGAGCTTCACACGGGATTGGTGAAGATGCAAAAAGCGATTCGAGACAAGCTCACCACCATGAGCGGTAATCTTGATGAGCTTATGCCTCATGATTTGGTTAACTCCAAAATGATCACTAGCACGATTTTGGAATTCTTCACGGGCGGTCAGCTCTCTCAATTCATGGATCAGACCAACCCTCTCTCTGAAGTGACCCACAAAAGACGACTCTCAGCCCTAGGCGAGGGGGGGTTAGTCAAGGAGCGCGCAGGCTTTGAGGTGCGGGATGTTCACCCTACTCACTATGGTCGAATCTGCCCCATCGAGACTCCTGAAGGTCAAAACATTGGTCTAATCAACACTCTCTCCACTTATTCCAAGGTGAACGATCTTGGCTTCATCGAAGCGCCCTATAAAAAAGTCATCGAAGGAAAGGTCACGGATGAAGTGGTCTATTTGACGGCGACTCAAGAAGAGGGATTGGTCATCGCTCCAGCGAGCACAGTGCTTGAGACTGATGGCGCTATCAAAGAGGATTTGATCGAAACGAGAATCGATGGCGAAATCGTCCTTTCTGAAAAATCCAAAGTCGATTTAATCGATCTTAGCCCCGGCATGGTTGTGGGTGTAGCAGCATCGCTCATTCCCTTCTTGGAGCATGATGACGCGAACCGAGCGCTTATGGGCTCGAACATGCAACGCCAAGCCGTTCCTCTTCTTAACCCTGATGCTCCTGTGGTTGGAACAGGGATGGAGAAGACCGTGGCGCGCGACTCTTGGGAGGCGATTAAGGCGACAAGAGGCGGGATTGTAGAAAAAGTGGATGCGAAAAATATCTATATTTTGGGCGAAGATGAGAACGGCGCCTATATCGACCACTACTCCCTTCAAAAGAATCTAAGAACCAACCAAAACACTTGCTTCTCTCAAGCTCCTATTGTCCATGAGGGCGAGACGATTGAGGCAGGGCAGGTGATCGCTGATGGTCCTAACATGGACAAGGGCGAGCTAGCTCTTGGGAAAAATATCCGCGTGGCGTTCATGCCTTGGAATGGTTATAACTTCGAGGATGCGATTGTGGTGAGCGAGAAGCTCATTCGCGAAGACACCTTCACCTCTATCCATATCTACGAAAAAGAGATTGAGGCGCGAGAGTTGAAGCATGGCGTGGAGGAGATCACTCGTGATATTCCCAATGTTCGCGAAGAGGAGCTAGCACACCTCGATGAGAGCGGAATCGTCAAAATTGGAACCTTTGTCAACGCAGGAATGATTCTAGTGGGTAAAGTCTCTCCCAAAGGCGAGGTGAAGCCCACGCCTGAAGAGCGACTCCTAAGAGCTATTTTTGGAGAAAAAGCGGGACATGTGGTCAATAAATCCCTCTATTGCCCCCCTTCGCTAGAGGGAACAGTCGTGGATGTCAAGATTTTCACCAAGAAAGGCTACGACAAGGATCAAAGAGCGATTGCAGCGTATGAGGAGGAGAAAGCAAGACTCGATCTTGAGCATCATGACAAGCTCATGATGTTGGATCGTGAAGAGATGCTACGACTCACCTCCATGCTCTCTAAAGAGCCTTTGGCAAGCGATGTAGTGGTGAATGAGAAGAGCTACAAAAAAGGTGAACTTATCGAGAAGGGTGATTTGGCTAAAATCAACCGATTCGCGATGAACGCTCTTGTGAAATCTTTCCCCAAGTCGATTCAAGAGGCTTATGATCAGCTCAAGAGTAACTTTTTGGAGCAGAAGAAGAATCTTAGTGAAGAGCATGAAGAGAAGCTCTCTGTTCTTGAAAAAGATGACATTTTGCCCAGCGGCGTGGTGAAATTGGTCAAAATCTATGTCGCCACCAAGCGAAAACTCAAAGTGGGCGACAAGATGGCGGGACGTCACGGTAACAAAGGCATCGTCTCTAATATCGTCCGAGAGATTGATATGCCCTACACCAAAGATGGCGAGCCTGTCGAGATCGTTCTTAACCCTCTAGGGGTTCCTTCGAGGATGAACATTGGTCAGATTCTAGAAGTGCACTTGGGATTGGTGGGCAAAAAGCTTGGTGCTCAGATCAACGAGATGTTCGAGAATCAGACCAAAGATTGGATGGGTGCCCTCAGAGCCAAAATCATCGAAATCGCCCAAGTCTCTAAAATGACTGGCGTGGACGAGTTTGTCTCCTCTTTGAGTGATGAGGCGCTTCTCTCCTATGCCCGCGACTGGAGAAGAGGCGTGAAATTTGCTACTCCTGTCTTTGAAGGGGTGAATGAAGAGGAGTTTACAAAACTCTTTGAGCTCGCTAGAATCGATACGGATGGCAAGACTGAGCTTTATGATGGCAAGACTGGTGCGAAGATGAAAGAGCGCGTCAATGTTGGCTATATGTATATGCTCAAACTCCACCACTTGGTCGATGAGAAAGTCCACGCGCGAAGCACAGGACCCTACTCGCTCGTTACGCAACAGCCTGTGGGCGGTAAGGCGCTTTTTGGAGGCCAGCGATTTGGAGAGATGGAGGTTTGGGCGCTTGAGGCCTATGGAGCAGCGCACACCCTCAAAGAGATGCTCACAGTCAAATCCGATGATGTCGAAGGTCGCGTGAAGGCTTACAAAGCCATCACTCGCGGTGAACCCGTCAAAGAATCAGAGATTCCTGAGACCTTCTATGTTCTCACCAAAGAGCTTCAATCTTTGGCGTTGGATGTCACCGTCTATGGCGAGACCGAAGAGGATTCTTTTGTTCCTATGCCCATCAAAGAAGACGATCGACCCTCTGACTTCAACGCCTTCCAGTTAATGCTCGCTAGTCCCGATAAGATCATGAGCTGGAGCAATGGTGAGGTTAAAAAACCTGAAACCATCAACTATCGAACGCTCAAGCCTGAGCGCGATGGACTCTTCTGCGCCAAGATTTTTGGTCCAGTGAGGGATTATGAGTGCCTTTGCGGTAAGTATAAAAAGATGCGCTATAAAGGCGTTGTGTGCGAAAAGTGTGGAGTTGAAGTCACCTCTTCCAAGGTGCGCCGTTCACGCATGGGTCATATTGAGCTTGTCACGCCTGTGGCTCATATTTGGTATGTCAACTCGCTTCCTAGTCGAATCGGAACGCTTTTGGGCGTGAAGATGAAAGACCTTGAGCGTGTGCTTTACTATGAAGCCTACATCGTCAAAACTCCTGGAGAGGCCTTCTATGATAACGAAGGAACCAAGCCTGTAGCGAAGTATGATGTGCTCAATGAAGAGCAGTATCAGAGCCTCAATCAGCGATTTGAACACACAGGATTCGTCGCTCAAATGGGGGGCGAGGCGGTCAAAGAGCTTCTTGCTCAAATTGATTTAGTGGAGCTACTGCACACCCTTAGAGAAGAGATCAAAGCGACCAACTCTGAAGCCAAGAAGAAGACCATCATTAAGCGCTTGAAAGTGGTTGAGAGCTTCATTAACTCAGGCAACCGACCTGAGTGGATGATGCTAACCGTTCTTCCTGTCCTTCCTCCTGATTTGCGACCTCTTGTGGCGCTAGATGGTGGAAAATTTGCGGTGAGTGATGTGAATGACCTCTATCGCCGCGTCATTAACCGAAACCAGCGACTCAAGCGACTCATGGAGCTAGATGCGCCAGAGATTATTATCCGAAACGAAAAGCGAATGCTTCAAGAGGCAGTGGATGCACTCTTTGACAACGGCCGAAACGCCAATGCGGTCAAAGGCGCGAATAAGCGACCTCTCAAATCGCTCTCTGAGATCATCAAAGGGAAGCAAGGTCGATTCCGACAAAACCTTTTGGGTAAGCGGGTGGACTTCTCTGGACGAAGTGTTATCGTTGTGGGACCCAACTTGCGAATGGATCAGTGCGGTCTTCCTAAGGGGATGGCGCTAGAGCTTTTCAAGCCCCATATTTTGGCGAAACTTGAGGAGAAGGGCTACGCCACAACTCTCAAGCAGGCCAAGAAGATGATTGAGCAGAAGACTAATGAGGTCTGGGAGTGCTTGCAGGAGATTGTTGAGGGTTATCCTATTATGCTTAACCGTGCACCAACGCTTCACAAGCAGTCGATTCAGGCGTTCCATCCTAAGCTTATTGATGGAAAAGCGATTCAGCTTCATCCGCTTGTCTGCTCCGCTTTCAACGCGGACTTTGATGGCGATCAGATGGCGGTTCACGTCCCTCTCTCTCAAGAGGCGATCACAGAGTGCAAGCTGTTGATGTTAAGCTCTATGAACATCCTTTTGCCTGCCAGCGGTAAGGCGGTCACCGTTCCATCACAGGATATGGTTTTGGGTCTCTATTACCTCTCATTGGCCAAAGAAGGCTCAAGGGGTGAGCACAAACTCTTTAGCAATGTGGATGAGATCATGATTGCATTGGATGCAGACGCGGTGGAAATCAACACCAAGATTCGCACCATTGTGGATCGTCGTCCTCTCTACACTACGGTGGGACGAATGATCATCAAGTCGATTCTGCCTGATTTTGTGCCTGTGAGCCTCTGGAACAAAGTCTTAAAGAAAAAAGACATTGCAGCATTGATTGATCACGTCTACAAAGAGGGCGGTCTTGGAATCACAGCTAGATTCCTTGATAACCTCAAAGATTTGGGCTTTAAGTATGCGACCACCGCGGGAATCTCAATCTCCAGCGATGATATTAGGGTGCCTGATATCAAGCGAAAAACGGTTGAGGCAGCCAAGAAGAAGGTGAAAGAGATTCAGGCTCAATTTGGCGCGGGTCTATTGACGGAGCAAGAGCGATATAACAAGATCATTGACGTTTGGACAGACACCAACAACGGTCTTGGAAGCGAGATGATGAAGCTAGTCCAAGCGGATAAGGGTGGCTTCAACTCTATCTATATGATGGCAGACTCTGGAGCGCGAGGTAGTGCAGCACAGATTCGACAGCTCTCCGCCATGAGAGGTTTGATGGCTAAGCCTGATGGAACGATCATCGAGACGCCTATTATCTCTAACTTTAAAGAGGGCTTGAATGTTCTTGAATACTTTATCTCCACGCACGGAGCGAGAAAAGGTCTAGCCGATACCGCGCTTAAAACCGCAAACGCTGGTTACTTGACTCGTAAACTGATCGATGTTTCGCAAAACGTGAAGATTGTCATGGAAGATTGCGGCACTCACGAAGGGGTCGAAATCACTGATATTGCCATTGGTAGTGAATTGATTGAGCCCCTAGAAGAGAGAATTTTTGGACGAGTGGTGGCAGAGGATGTGATTGATCCTATCACCAACGAGATTCTCGTGAGCGAGGGCAGTCTCATTGATGAAGAGATGGCCAAAAAGATCAAAGAGGCCGGCGTGAAGGCGGTTATCATCCGTACGCCTGTGACTTGCAAGGCAGAGAAAGGCGTTTGCAGTAAGTGCTACGGTCTGAACTTGGGTGAGGGCAAAGTGACCAACCCTGGCGAGGCCGTTGGGGTTGTTGCTGCTCAGTCCATCGGTGAGCCCGGAACTCAGCTCACGCTCCGAACATTCCACATTGGTGGAACCGCTTCAAGGTCACAAGAAGAGCGTCAGGTGGTTGTAGAGAAAGAAGGTTTCATTCGCTACTACAATATCAAAACCTACAAAAACAAAGAGGGCAAGACTGTGGTTGCCAACCGAAGAAACGCAGCCGTTTTGCTGGTCGAGCCCAAAATCAAAGCGCCTTTTGAGGGTGAGTTGCGTGTTGATACCGCTCACGAAGAGATGGTGATTAGTGTTATTGGTAAAAGCGAGACCGTGCGCTACTCTCTCCGAAAGAGCGATGTTGCCAAGCCCAATGAGCTCGCGGGAGTTACGGGCAAGATCGAAGGCAAGTTCTACATCCCCTATGGAAGTGGAACCAAAGTCCGAGAAGACGGCAGTATCGTGGAGATTATTAAAGATGGATGGAATATTCCTAACCGAATCCCTTATGCAAGCGAGCTAAAGGTCGAAGACAACGCTCCTATTACCCAAAAGATCTTCTCCAAGGAGAAGGGAATTGTGAAGTATTATCGACTCAAAGGCGACCACCTAGAGCGATACAAAGAGATCACCAAGGGTGAAAAGGTGACCGAGAAGGGAATCTTTGCAGTCATTGCCGATACGAATGATCGAGAAGCCATCAGGCACTATATTGCGCGCGGCTCTATCATTGAGCTTGCCGATGGTGCGGAGGTGAAGCCTGATTCTTTGGTGGCTAGCCCTGCCTCCAGTGAGCAGATTGTGATTGCGGATTGGGATCCTTACTCTAACCCTATCATTGCCGAAGAGGCAGGGGTGGTGAAATATGAGGACATCATTCCAGGCGTCACGGTGACCGAGCAGGTGGATGAGCTTACAGGCCAAAGTCGATTGGTGGTGAATGAGTATCTTCCCACCTCATTCAAGCCTACGATTGTAGTCGCTTCTGCGGCGGGTAATCTCATTCGATACGCGCTTGATTCTAAGACAGCGATTTTCGTTGGAGATGGCGCTGAGGTCGAGGTAGCCGATGTTTTGGCTAAAACACCTAAAGCTTTGGCCAAATCCAAAGATATTACAGGAGGTCTTCCTAGGGTTTCTGAGCTCTTTGAAGCTAGAAAACCCAAAGACCCTGCGGTGCTTGCAGAGATTGATGGAGTGGTGAGCTTTGGCAAACCCATCCGAGGCAAAGAGCGAATTATTATTACGGCTGATGATGGTCGTACGACTGAGTATGCCGTAGATAAGAGCAAGCATATCTTGGTGCACCACGGAGAGTTTGTTCACGCGGGTGAGTCTATCACGGATGGAATCGTCTCTAGCCACGATATCTTGAGAATCTCAGGCGAAAAAGAGCTTCACAAATATATTGTTAGCGAAGTTCAGCAAGTCTATCGCCGACAGGGGGTCAATATCGCTGACAAGCATATTGAGATCATCGTTTCTCAGATGTTGCGACAAGTGCGAATCGTTGACAGTGGTAACACCAAGTTCATCGAGGGCGATCTCGTGAGCAAGCGACACTTCAAAGAGGAGAATGAGCGAACGATTCGCCTAGGAGGCGAGCCAGCGATTGCTGAGCCTGTCCTTTTAGGAATCACTCGAGCGGCAATTGGAAGCGATAGTATCATCTCTGCGGCCTCTTTCCAAGAGACCACCAAGGTCTTGACTGAGGCGAGTATCGCGGCAAAGATCGACTTCCTTGAAGACCTTAAAGAGAACGTTGTTTTAGGTCGAATGATCCCCGTAGGAACAGGAATCTACAAAAATAAAAAGATTCGCATCAAAGAGAAAACTGAAGGGGCTTAAGAAACCCTTCAGTTAAGACAAATGCAAGTTTTTTTTAAGTAGAATCCGCTTCATTTTGTCGATAAATAATTTTATGAAATTTCGAGAAGGAAACTAAAGTGCCAACCATTAACCAGCTCATTAGAAAAGAGAGAAAGAAAGCGATTAAAAAATCCAAATCTCCCGCTTTGGTTAACTGCCCCCAAAGACGAGGAGTTTGTACTCGTGTCTATACCACCACCCCTAAAAAGCCTAACTCGGCTCTTCGAAAAGTAGCCAAAGTTCGACTCACTAGTGGTTTTGAAGTCATTAGTTATATCCCTGGTGAAGGCCACAACCTCCAAGAGCACTCCATTGTTCTTATTCGAGGCGGAAGGGTCAAAGACTTACCTGGTGTGAAGTATCACATTATCCGAGGGGCTCTTGATACTGCAGGGGTTCAAAAACGAAATGTATCTAGAAGTAAGTATGGTGCCAAAAAGGGTAAAGCAGGCGCGGCTCCCACTACAGGCAAGAAAAAGTAGATCTGAAAAATAAATTCATTTGACGAAGGAATAGTTCTATGAGAAGAAGAAAAGCCCCCGTTAGAGAGGTTCTAGGCGACCCCATCTACGGAAACAAAGTAGTCACTAAATTTGTGAACAAAATGATGTATGATGGCAAGAAGAGCGTGGCTGAAAAGATCATCTATGCTACTTTTGACCGAATCGAAGAGAAGACCAAGGAGAAGGGAATCGAAGTATTCGAAAAAGCCCTTGAGCGTGTTCGACCTATGGTGGAAGTCCGAAGCCGACGAGTGGGCGGAGCAACCTATCAGGTGCCCGTAGAAGTTCGCGCGACACGACAGCAATCTCTCTCTATTCGATGGTTGCTTGAGGCGGCTAGAAAGCGAAACGAGCGAACCATGGTGGATCGATTGGCGAATGAGCTTATCGATGCAGCCAATGATCGAGGTTCAGCTTTCAAGAAGAAAGAGGATGTCCACAAGATGGCTGAAGCCAACAAAGCGTTCGCACACTATCGATGGTAAGAGCATGACAGGGAGAAGCTTAGACGACTATCACGGCGCTTCTCTCTGTCGCCATTCCACGCCCTTTACCCCATTTCTCCACCACTTTTTTGAGACAATTCACTTAAATTCTACTAGAGGATAACTGCATGGCTAGAAAAATACCCCTAAATCGTATACGAAACATTGGTATCGCCGCTCACATTGACGCGGGAAAAACCACCACTACCGAGAGAATTCTCTTCTACACGGGCGTCAGTCACAAGGTCGGAGAGGTTCATGATGGTGCTGCGACCATGGATTGGATGGAGCAAGAGAAGGAGCGAGGAATCACGATCACTTCAGCGGCGACCACCTGCTTCTGGAAAGATTATCAAGTGAACATCATCGACACCCCTGGACACGTTGACTTTACAATTGAAGTTGAGCGATCCATGAGGGTCCTTGATGGAGCTGTAGCGGTTTTCTGCTCCGTGGGCGGTGTTCAGCCCCAGAGTGAGACTGTATGGCGACAAGCTAACAAATATGGCGTTCCTCGAATGGTTTTTGTTAACAAGATGGACCGAATCGGTGCCAACTTTTACAACGTAGAGAGCCAAATTAGTGATCGACTTAAAGCACGACCCGTCCCTGTAGTGATTCCTGTTGGAGCAGAGGATACTTTTAAGGGTGTGATTGACCTTCTGCAGATGAAAGCCCTTATCTGGAATGACGAAACCATGGGCGCAAAGTATGACATCGAAGAGATTCCTGCGGATTTGGTTGAAAAGGCAAACGAGTATCGAGAAAAGATGATCGAAGCGGCTGCAGAGCAAGATGAGGCTTTGATGGAAAAATATCTCAATGGCGAGGAGCTCACCACAGAAGAGATCAAAAGAGGCCTCAAGATCGGTTGCCACGCGATGGCCATCATTCCTATGCTTTGCGGATCTTCTTTCAAAAACAAGGGGGTGCAAACTCTACTTGATGCAGTCATTGATTATCTTCCTGCGCCCACTGAAGTGGCTGATATTCATGGCGTGGATGCCAAGGATGAGACCAAAGAGATCAGCGTTCAATCTTCTGATGAGGGTGAATTCGCTGGTTTGGCCTTTAAAATCATGACCGATCCTTTCGTGGGCCAGCTCACTTTCGTTCGTGTTTATCGCGGAAGCCTTGAGAGCGGTAGTTATGTCTATAACTCCACCAAGGGGAAAAAAGAGCGCGTAGGCCGATTGCTCAAAATGCACGCCAACAAGCGAGAGGATATCAAAGAGATCTACGCGGGCGAGATTTGTGCCTTTGTTGGACTCAAAGAGACACTCACGGGCGATACCCTCTGCTCTGAAAAAGAGCCCGTGATCTTGGAGCGAATGGAGTTCCCTGAGCCTGTTATCTCTATTGCCGTTGAGCCTAAAACCAAGGCCGACCAAGAGAAGATGGGTATTGCACTCAATAAGCTAGCCGAAGAGGATCCAAGCTTCCGCGTCAATTCAGATGAAGAGACAGGCCAGACCATCATTTCAGGAATGGGCGAGCTTCACCTTGAAATCATCGTTGATCGTATGAAGCGAGAGTTTAAAGTGGAAGCGGAAGTGGGACAACCTCAAGTTGCCTTCCGAGAAACGGTTCGTAAAGCGGTCAACAAAGAGTGCAAATACGCCAAGCAGTCTGGAGGCCGCGGTCAGTATGGTCACGTCTTTATCAAGCTTGAGCCTCAAGAGGCGGGCAAGGGCTATGAGTTTGTCAATGATATTAGTGGGGGCGTGATTCCCAAGGAGTATATTCCTGCTGTTGACAAGGGTATCAAAGAGGCGATGCAGTCAGGGGTTTTGGCTGGCTATCCCGTCGTGGATTTCAAGGTCACTCTTTATGATGGTAGCTACCACGATGTTGACTCTTCTGAGATGGCGTTTAAAATTGCGGGCTCAATGGCGTTCAAAGATGCCGCCAGAGAGGCAAGTCCTGTTCTTCTTGAGCCCATCATGAAGGTCGAAGTGGAAGTGCCTGAGGATTACATGGGGGATGTCATTGGTGACCTTAACCGAAGACGAGGCCAAATCAACTCCATGGGCGATCGCTCAGGAATCAAAGTGATCAATGCATTTGTTCCTTTGGCTGAGATGTTTGGCTACTCTACCGACCTCCGATCCGCGACCCAAGGGCGTGGAACTTATACCATGGAGTTCAGCCACTATGGCGAAGTCCCTGGAAATATCTCCAAAGAGATCATCGAAAAGAGAAAGGGTTAATTCCCCTTCTCCTTTCCCCTCTCTTCCTCTCTGCTCTTTATCTCCTCCTTAATCCTCTTTGTTATAAGATTGCCTGTTTTTGATTCCTCTTTAGGAGCTTTGGATGCGCTACGACCTTCACAATCACACTTGGCGTTGTAATCACGCGGTGGGCTCTATGGATGAGTATGTTCAAAAGGCGATTGAGCAGGGGCTGGAGGGATTTGGATTCGCTTGCCATGCACCCATGGCGTTTGATGAGGAGAATCGCATGGCTTTAGCCGAGCTAGAGAGCTACAAACGCGATGTGTTGGAACTCAAGGAGCGCTATGTGGGGCTTTGTGATATCAAACTAGGGCTTGAAGTGGACTATCTCCCCGGTTTTATGGAGGAGGAGGTGCTCCAATTTGAGGGGGATTATCTCATTGGTTCCATTCATTTTTTGGGCGATTGGGGCTTTGACAATCCCGCCTTTTTGGCGGAGTACGCCAAGCGCGATATTAACGAGAGTTGGAGGCGCTATCTAGAGGGGATTGTGGCGATGGCTCAAAGCGGACACTTTGACATTGTGGGGCACTTTGACCTCATGAAGGTTTTTGGTTTTCGTCCCACCGAGGATTTACGTTCTGAGATCGAGCAGGCCTTGCGGGCGATCAAGCGCGCGGGAATGGTGATTGAGCTGAATGCTTCAGGGCTAAGAAAAAAGGTCGCTGAACCCTACCCAGGCGAATCGATTCTCCAAATGGCGGGAGCTTTAGAGATTCCTATTACTTTTAGTAGCGATTCTCATGCCCCTGAGCATGTAGGCTTTGAACGAGTTAGGCTTGAAAATCTCGCAAAACAGGCGGGTTACACTCACTATACTATCTTCACTCATCGAGAGAAAGAGAGCTTAAAGATTCCATAATCGATTTACTAATCGTAACAACCCTTCCCCGTGGAAGAGAAATTCTTCCGCTATTACCGAGCTTTCAACGACTCTACTTTATACTTAACCCCTAAATTAGTTCCGCCATTTTAGAAATAAATAATTTTTTATAGCCTTTTTAGGTTGCTTGGGGATAATTCTGCTAATTTCCCTATTTAAAGAAGTGTTCAAGGAGCCCAAAGCATGACCCACATGGATTTTGACCACCCCTATTTTGGGGTCTTTTTTATCTTCCTCTTCACCTTCGTAGCCTTTTTCGCGACCACCTACCTCGCGCGATTGGTGGGTGGAGTCCTCGCGCGTAAAGAGACGCAAAAGCTCAAGCTCGCCCCCTATGAGTGCGGTCCCCTGCCAAACAAACAGCCCAACCGAATCTCGGCGCAGTTCTACTTGATGGCGCTTCTTTTCATCCTGTTTGATGTAGAGATTCTCTTTATGTTCCCTTGGGCGGTTGATTTCAAGGTGTTGGGAATCTTCGGTATGGTGGAGATGGTACTCTTTATACTACTCCTCTCCATAGGTTTTGTCTATGCATGGAAAAAAGGAGCGCTTGAGTGGCACAGCATGAAGTGAATTATCTAAAAAGTGGGGGATTGCCCGTGGTTTTGACCACGGTCGATCACTTGGTGAATTGGGGGCGGAGCAACTCTTTATGGGCACTCACCTATGGCTTGGCCTGTTGTGCGATTGAGATGATGGCCAGTGGAGCGGGGCGATATGATTTTGACCGCTTTGGGACGATTTTCCGCGCAAGTCCTAGGCAGGCGGATGTGATGATTGTCGCGGGCACTCTCACCAAAAAGCACGCGGAGTTTATTCGGCGCCTCTATGATCAGATGAGCGAGCCTAAATGGGTCATCTCAATGGGAAGTTGCGCCAATACAGGCGGAATGTTCAACACCTATGCCACCGTGCAAGGGTGCGATCGAATCATCCCTGTGGATGTCTATCTTCCCGGCTGCGCCCCTAGACCTGAGACGCTTCAATACGCCGTGATGGTGCTTCAGCAAAAGATTAGACGAGAGAAGGCCTCTCGAAAACTCCCTCCTAAAAGGCTCGTGTGATGAGACAGTATAAGCCGCAGGCCAATGCGCAAAAAAAGGTCTATTACAGCGATCGATTCCATGAGAAGCCCTCTCTCCCCAAAGAATCACTAGAGGCTTTTCCTGAGTTTGCCAAGGAGTTGGAGCTTCTAAGCCAAGAGGTGAAAGTGCTAGAGAGCTATGTAGAGCGAGGGGATTGGGTCGCTTATGTTGAGCCCAAGGAGAACAAAAAAGCCCTAGCCGCTCTAAAGAGGATGGGTTATGAGATTCTCTCAGAGATGAGCGCGATTGACTATCTAGAGACGCGACATGGCTTTGAGGTTTTCTATCAGCTCCTCTCTATGGAAAAACACCACCGTATGCGCTTGAAGCTCTTTTTGCCCGAAGGGATGGAGTTAGAATCAGCAAATGACCTCTTCCGATCGGCGGATTGGAGTGAGCGAGAGATGTATGATATGTTTGGAATCAGGCTCCTTCACCACCCCTATCTCAAGCGAATCTTGATGCCCGATGATTGGAGCGGCTATCCCTTGCGCAAGAGCTATCCTTTGCACGGAGATGAAGCGGCGCAGTGGTATGAGGTGGATAAGATTTTTGGCAAAGAGTATCGAGAGGTGGTCGGCCCAGAGAATCGAGATGCTGCGAGAATCGATCGCTACGACACCACCCGATTCGCTCGAATGGGTCATGAGGTGCCCTATGGTGAAGATATTAGCCTAGGCGAAAAGGAGACCCCGATTCGCTATCAGGAGGAGGGTGGTGTCGTGATTGTTGAGAAGCTCACGCCTGAAAACTCCAAACAGCTCCAAGAGAGGAAGTGATAGACCATGCAGATTCCCAATCGACTTCAACCCTTTTATGAGAATCTCGTCTTTGAACGACACGACAATCAGATGGTTATCAACTTCGGTCCTCAGCACCCCTCTGCTCACGGGCAGCTCAGGCTCATCCTAGAGCTAGAGGGAGAGAAGGTGACGCGCGCCGTGCCTGATGTGGGCTATCTCCATCGCGGGATGGAGAAGATGGGCGAGAACATGATTTATAATGAGTTCATCCCCACCACGGATCGCATGGATTATATCGCCGCTAGCTCCAACAACCACGCCTTTGCGCTCACCGTGGAGAAGCTTCTAGGGATCGAAGTTCCTCGCCGCGCCAAAGTGATTCGCATGATGATCGTGGAGCTCAACCGCATCATCTCTCACCTCTTTTGGCTGGCCACTCACGCACTAGATGTGGGGGCGATGAGTATCTTCCTCTATTGCTTTAGGGAGCGCGAATTTGCAATGGATTTGATGGAGGATTATTGTGGGGCGAGACTCACCCACTCCAGCATCCGAATCGGAGGCGTGCCTTTGGATTTGCCTGCGGGATGGCTGGAGAAGCTTAAGAGTTTCTTGGAAAAAATGCCCGAAAATATCGCCCTTTATGAGGGGCTTTTGAGCGAGAATCGTATCTGGAAGATGCGACTAGAGAATGTGGGAATCATCACCCCTGAGATGGCTAAAAGCTGGGGTTGTAGCGGTGTAGCGCTCCGTGGAAGCGGAATCCAGTGGGATTTGCGCAAAGAGCAGCCCTATGAGCTCTATGATGAGGTGGAGTTTGATATTCCTGTGAGCGATAGCGGCGATAGCTATGGACGCTACAAACTCTACATGGAAGAGATGCGCCAGACCGTGAAGATTCTCCATCAGCTCATTGAGATGTATCCTAGCACCTCTAGCGAGATCATGGCGCATGCTCCCCAGTATATCTCCGCACCCAAAGAGCAGATCATGACGCAAAACTACTCGCTCATGCAGCATTTTGTTTTGGTGACTCAAGGGATGAGACCGCCTGTGGGCGAGGTTTACTGTGCGACCGAATCGCCCAAGGGAGAGCTTGGATTCTTCATCCGCTCCGAGGGCGAACCCTACCCCTATCGTCTTAAGATTCGCGCTCCTAGCTTCTATCACACGGGGATTTTGCAAGACCTGCTCCCTGGAGGTTACATAGCGGATGTGGTGACGATCATCGGAAATCTCAACATCGTCTTTGGCGAAATTGATAGATAAGGCAGGCGAGATGAAACGATTTGATTTACGCCATCTTGGAGGTGACTTTTACTCGCGGATGGGGGAGATTTTAGATCAAGAGGTGAGTGAGGGCGAAGTGGCCATTTTTCTCTTTGAAGTGGGCGATTTCTCTTCGGTGCAAAAGAGTGCGGATTGGGTGTTGGAGCGAGGAGATGAGTTGCTCAACTCCCTTCGCTTCAATGAGGTGGATTGGACGATTGTGGTCAAAAGGAAGAGCGCGTGAGCCAAGCGCACTTCTCCTCGTGGCGGGGTCACCAAGAGTTTCTCGCCCCTCATCTCATTGAAGGGCGCGCCGTTCGCGCCTTTATTGGATGGGCGGGGGTGATGATCTATGATCCGACCTTGGATGTGATTGCGCTAGCCAAAGAGTATGCAAGACAGTATCAATGCTTTGCAGAGACTTGCGGGAGATGCGCTCCAGGCAAGTTTGGCGGGAAGATTCTCTTTGATCTGTTGGAGAAGATTGACCAAGGAAGAGGCGAAGAGAGTGATTTGGAGCGTCTTGTAGAGGTGGGAAAACTGATGATGACAACGAGCAAATGCGAAGTGGGCAAGACGACCCCCTTGCCTATTTTGGATTTGCTGGAAGCCTATCGACCCCTTTTTGTGGAGGCGCTAGGGAATCGCTCCAGAAAAGAGAGGAGCAAAAAGGAGCGCTATATCGCTAAGATCACCGCTCCATGCATAGATGCCTGCCCCGCTCATGTCGATATTCCTGCCTATATTGAGGGAGTGCGAGATCATCTTTTGGGCGATTCTCTGGCTGCCACGCGAAAGAGTATGCCGCTAGCTCAAGTGTGCGGGCGTGTCTGTCCTCATCCTTGTGAGAGTGCTTGTCGGCGAGGCGATTTGGATGAGCCTATCTCCATTATGGAGCTCAAGCGCTTGGGGGCGGATTATGAGAAGGAGCGTCATGGCGGATTTATCCACCCCTATCCTCCAAAACCTAGGCGCAAAGACAAGAGGGTGGCGATCATTGGGGCGGGACCCGCGGGACTCTCTAGCGCTTACTATCTGGCGCTAGAGGGAATCATGAGCGATGTTTTTGAGGCGCTTCCTGTGCTTGGCGGCGAGGTGAGCGTGGGAGTGCCTGAGTATCGGATGCCCATAGATCGATACTACCATGATATTGAGGCGATCAAAAGCCTAGGCGTGAGCTTTTGGACGAATCACTTCGTGAGCGCCAAAGAGTTGGATGAGATGCGCCAAAAGTATGACGCCATTATTTTGGCCACAGGGGCGAGAATCTCCAAAAAGCTTGGAGTCAAAGGCGAAGAGGAGTCGCTAGGGGGATATGCTCCCGCGATTCCTTGGCTGGATCAGATCAATCTTGCCACCAAGTTCAATCTTGCCGCTCTGCCTGATTTGAGAGGAAAGAGCGTGGTGTGTGTGGGGGGCGGATTCACCTCGATGGATGTAGTGCGATGTGCCGTGCGATTGGGGGCAAAGCGGATCGTGATGCTCTATCGCCGCGATGAGGCGACACTCATCCAAAACACCTCCAAAGAGGAGTATCACGAGGCGCTTGAAGAGGGGGTGGAGTTCCTCTTTCAGTGCGCTGTGCAGGAGATTAAGAGCTGCGGGGGAGAGATCAAAGCCCTCTTGGTCGAGGAGTATGAGGTGGTCTATGAGGAGGGCGCGCGCAAACCCTCACTGAGACGAATCGAGCGAGAGCCTCTCTTTTTAGAGTGCGATCTTCTTATCCCTGCGGTCTCTCAAGAGGTGGACAGGAGCTTTATCCCTAAAGAGTGGAATTTGGAGAGTACCTCATGGGGGAGTTTCAAGACCAATGGCAAGGATTTTTCTACAACTCTGCGTGGGGTTTTTGCTGCGGGGGATTGCGAAAAAGGGCCTTTGACCATCGTCAATGCCGTAGGGCAGGGGAAGAGAGCGGCGAGCGTGGTGAGTCGATTCTTGGAGGATGGAGAGATCACTTTGACTCCTGAGGAGGAGATGGAAGATTGGCTTAAAAAAGAGGGGGTTTATGACCGATCCATGCCTGTGGTGGGCTGGCTGGCGGGATTGGTGCGCCAAGAATCGCACAAAGAGGAGCCTTTGAAGCGCAGAGAGGATTTTAGAGAGGTGAATCAGGGGCTCTCCATGCAGGAGGCTTTTGCCGAATCGGAACGATGTATGCGATGCTACTATATCTCGATGGTAGCGCTTTAAGAGGGGTTATCGGGCATGGTAAGATTAAGAATTGATGGAATTGAGATCAGGGCGCGCCAAGGAGAGACGATTTTAAAAGCGGCGCGAAGAGCAAAGGTCCATATTCCCACTCTCTGCCATCTCTCCAAGCTCTCCCCTATCGCCTCATGTCGCCTCTGCCTCGTGGAAGAGAGAGGGAGTGCGGGCTATCTACTCTCCTGCCAAACTCCTGTCAAGGAGGGGATGGAGATCGCGACTAAGAGCAGAGCGCTGGAAGAGCATCGACTCCAATTGATGCAATTTTATGCGATGAATCATCCTCTAGAGTGTGGCGTGTGCGACAAAAGCGGGGAGTGCGAGCTTCAGAATCGAGTGCATGAGTTAAGGGTGAACGAGCAGCCCTTTGCCGCAAGAGAGAAGGCGCGCGCCCTTGAAACATGGAAGGGTGGAATCTCCTATGATGAGTCGCTTTGCATCGTTTGCGAGAGGTGCGTGAGGGTCTGCAATGAGCTCATCGGTGATTCTTGTCTGCGCGTTTTACCAGGGGGCTTCTCCTCCAGAATTGTCTTTAAAGAATCATCCCACTGTAGCGAGTGCGGGGAGTGCGTGGCCGTCTGCCCTGTAGGAGCGCTTTCTTCAAGGGCTTTTCACTATACTTCCAATGCTTGGGAGCTTAAAAAGCACTCTTCAAGCTGCCCCCACTGCGCGCTCGCTTGCCCTTTAGAGTATGAGACCAAAAACCAAGGCGCTCTCAGCCAAGGAGAGAGCCAAATCTATCGAATCTCATACGATCGCGAGTTTGGAGCGCTCTGCAAGATGGGGAGATACGCCTTTAGGAATAGAAAAGTGATGAAACCTGACACACACGCCTTTGCTAACGCTTTAGAAGCCTTCAAAAAAGCCGACACGATTGCCTTTAGTAGTTATATCACCAATGAAGAGGCGCTTATCCTCCAAAAGCTCAAAGAGGAGCATGGATATAGGCTCTACAATCCCGAAGCTCTAGCTTTTCAAACTTTTGCTCGCATGATGCGCGCCTCTTTTGGAGGGAGTGATGAGACAAAGATGAAGAGCGTGGAGATGAGTGATTGTATTGTGGCCTTGGGGGGTCGCTTTTATGATGAAGCCCCCCTGCTTAAAAGCGCCATGTCCCAAGCTCAAACCCGCCAAGGGGCGAAACTTTACTGGCTCCATCCGTTAGAGGAATCAAGAATCAAAGCGCATGGAATGTGGCGCTATGAGGTGGGCGCAGAAGAGGGCGTGGTGGCGCTTCTTTTGGCTTCAATTCTAGAGGGGTGTGCTGTGGATGGGAGTGTAGAAGGGTTTTTAGAAGAATTGGATTGGGGCTATGTGAGCTCTGAATCTAATCTCTCTGAAGAGGAGCTCTCGCTCCTCCGCTCCTCCCTCACCCAAGCCTCCTCTCCGATTCTTGTCATTGGAGCGGATCTCTACGCTCATCCTAGAGCCACCAATATCGCTAGAATGCTAGGAATCCTCCAAAAGCATAGCGCCATTAAGATTCTTCTCACCCCTCCCTCCACCAACACCCTAGGGGTCGCTCTCCTTTGTGATTTGGATGAAGAAAAGGGAGAATACACTATTGGCTATAACACCCAAGGAGACTTCATTCTCTCCTCTCTTCCCGAGAGAGCCCATCTCTTAATGCCCGCTCTCAATCAACAAGAGGGAACCTTCACCAATATAGACAAACGAGTGATTCCTCTCCATCCCGCTCTTCCCTATGAGGGATATGAGCTTAATGATATTGCCAAAGCCCTAGGACTCAAAGAGGAGCACACGATCCACTACACCCCTTTGCTCCCTAAAGAGAAAGGATTCTTGGAAGTGGCCTTTGATTCTCTCCCTAATCACTATGAGAATGATGGGAGTGAGAAGAGGGGGTATTATCTGAGTGATGCCTCGCTCTGCGTCTTGCCCAAGGCCCCTTTGGGGCTTGAAGAGGTGGAAGAGATCGGCGAGTTTAATGGAAGCGTGGTCTATTTCCCCTCGGTGAGTCCTGAGGCAATCGGAGCGATTTGTGAACGCGAGGAGAAAGAGGTTTCTCTTCGTGGAGGGAGGCAGTTTGCTCTGGCTGCTAAGATTCAATCAGGGGATCGTATTGAAATGATCTCCCCGTTACTTACATGGAGGGGAATCTTTGAAGAAGACCCTTTGATGAAAGGGGTGGTGGCGATTTTGGATAGAAGTGAGAAAGAAGAGATGGATAAGAGCTATGGATACGCCTATCAACGGGTGAGAATCAGTAAACTGGATTAGGAGGGAAGATGAGCGAGATAACCCTGTGGATTGATGAGAGGGAGGTGAGGTGTGAAGAGGGTGAATACCTCCTTCAGGTGGCGCGAGCAAGAGGGATTTTCATCCCAGCGATCTGCTACCTTTCGCGCTGTTCACCCACACTAGCGTGCAAGCTCTGCATGGTCGAGGCTGATGGCAAGCGTGTTTACGCCTGCAATGCCAAAACCAAAGAGGGGATGAGGGTCTACACTAAGACCCCCGAAATTCTTGAGGAGCGGCGCGCCATCATGCAGGTGTATGACATCAACCACCCCCTAGAGTGTGGCGTGTGTGACAAAAGCGGGGAGTGCGAGCTCCAGAATTACACGCTAGAGATGGGGGTCTATACACAGGATTATTCGATTCGCGATTCTTCAAAAGAGAAGGCGACTTGGGGGCAGGCGCTCTATGATCCCAACCTCTGTATCGTTTGTGAGCGATGCGTCACGGTTTGTAAGGATATGGTGGGGAGCGCCAATCTAAAAACAATCAAGCGAGATGCGGATGCACCCGCTAAAGAGCTCAAAGATAGTATGCCCAAGGATGCCTATGGGGTTTGGAATAAGATGAGCAAATCGCTCATTGGCCATGTGGGCGAAGAGGATTGCACCGATTGTGGCGAGTGCATCTCTGTCTGCCCCGTGGGGGCGCTCAGCACGAAGCACTTTCACTATAAGAGCAATGCTTGGGAGCTAGAGACCACTTGGAGCGCTTGTGCTCACTGTGCGGTGGGTTGCATGGTAGGCTATGAGACCAAGCAGGGCAAAATCTATCGTGTCACCAATGATTGGAATTTTGGGAATCTCTGCGGGGCGGGGCGATTTGGCTTTGATTTTGCCCCCCCCCTCTTTGGGGCAAGAGAGAGAGCAGCTCCACGAAGCGCTAGAAGCCTTCAAAAAAGCAGACACGATTGCCTTTAGTAGTTATATCACCAATGAAGAGGCGCTTATCCTCCAAAAGCTCAAAGAGGAGCATGGATATAGGCTCTACAATCCCGAAGCCAAGCGTTTTGGCGACTTTCTCCGCGCTTTTAGCCAAACCGCAGGGACGCTTTATGAGGGTAAGAGGAGCGAGGTGAGCGCGAGTGACTTTATCCTCACCCTTGGAGGATCGATTCGTCATGAGGCGCCTGTAGTGAAATACGCGATCAACAACGCCCTCAAGATGAACAAAGGCTCTAGCCTCCTTTGTCTCCACCCTCTCAAGGATAAGGCAATGGAGAATCTTGGAAAAAATGTCACCTCCCTCTCCTATGCTCCCCTCAAAGAGGAGCAGGCGGTGGCATGGCTACTCCAAGCTGCCCTTCCAAGAGAGATTCTAAGGGGCTCCTTTTTGGAGTATTTGGAGGGTAAAGAGCGTTGGACGAGCGTGGAGATTCCTGCTGCTAATGAGGGTGAAGAACCAACCAAAGAGGAGCGTTATGAGAGCCTTTTGGCGAGTGCATTAGGGTGGGAGTTTGACCTCCGCACCTCCCTCACCCAAGCCTCCTCTCCGATTCTTGTCATTGGAGCGGATCTCTACGCTCATCCTAGAGCCACCAATATCGCTAGAATGCTAGGAATCCTCCAAAAGCATAGCGCCATTAAGATTCTTCTCACCCCTCCCTCCACCAACACCCTAGGGGTCGCTCTCCTTTGTGATTTGGATGAAGAAAAGGGAGAATACACTATTGGCTATAACACCCAAGGAGACTTCATTCTCTCCTCTCTTCCCGAGAGAGCCCATCTCTTAATGCCCGCTCTCAATCAACAAGAGGGAACCTTCACCAATATAGACAAACGAGTGATTCCTCTCCATCCCGCTCTTCCCTATGAGGGATATGAGCTTAATGATATTGCCAAAGCCCTAGGACTCAAAGAGGAGCACACGATCCACTACACCCCTTTGCTCCCTAAAGAGAAAGGATTCTTGGAAGTGGCCTTTGATTCTCTCCCTAATCACTATGAGAATGATGGGAGTGAGAAAAGGGGGTATGAGCTTGCCCCTGTGGTGGATGGGGTGAAAAAAGAAGAGGTTTTGGAGCTTGAGATTCCAAAAGAGCGGGAGGATTTCAAGGCCAACGCCTACGCACGCAACCCCGAATCACAATTTTCCCCTTGGAGTGCGCGTTCATCCATTTTGCAGGCCAAAGCAGGAATCTACGCCTCCTCTGCGATGATGGAGTCCTTAGGAATGGAAGCAGGCGAGGAGCTCAGGCTTGAGGGACCAGAGGGGTCACTCACGCTCCCTCTCTATCTCGATGCTTCCATGGAGGGAGAGTTTCTGGCTGTCTCGATTTATGAGCACTTTGGAGAGGCGCATCCGCTCTTTCCCACGGGCTATCCCTTCTCTCATCTTTCTGTGAAAAAGGCGAAATCATGACCCCTTATATCATCGAAACCATTCTTAAAGTCTTGGTTGTCGTGGCGATCTTCTCGGCTTTGGCTGGATTTTTGACCTATGTTGAGCGAAAGGTGCTTGCCTTCATGCAGCGTCGATTGGGGCCTATGCATGTGGGGCCTTACGGGGTTTTGCAAATCTTAGCCGATGGAATCAAACTCTTCACCAAAGAGGATATTGTCCCCGTGGGGGCCAACCAGACGATTTTTAAAATCGCTCCCGTGATCTCTGCGGCCACGGCCTTTATCGCCATGAGTGCGGTGCCGTTCTTCCCTGAGTTTGAGCTCTTTGGCCATACAGTGCGACCCATTATCGCGGATATTAATGTCGGGATTCTCTTTGTGCTTGGGGTGGGGGCAGTAGGAATGTATGGTCCTCTTTTGGCGGGAATGAGCTCAGGCAACAAATGGTCACTCCTAGGAGCAGCGCGTGCGACTGTGCAGCTGCTCAGTTTTGAGGTGGTCTCAGGGCTTTCGATTTTAGCACCCCTAATGATGGTCGGATCGCTCTCGCTCATTGAGATTAACAACTATCAAAGCGGAGGAATCTTTGATTGGCTTGTTTGGTCTCAGCCCTTGGCCTTTTTACTCTTTCTCATCGCGGGTTATGCGGAGCTCAATCGAACCCCTTTTGACCTTTTGGAGCATGAGGCGGAGATTGTTGCGGGATTTGCCACGGAGTATTCAGGAATGCGCTGGGGAATGTTTTTCATTGGCGAATATGCCAATATGATCACCCTCGCCTTTCTTGTGGTGCTCCTCTTTTTTGGGGGATTTAATCCGCTTTGGTTCATCCCCGGAGGAATCGCCATTTTACTCAAAGTGGCGGTTTTCCTTTTCCTCTTTTTGTGGGTGAGGGCGGCGTGGCCTCACATTAGGCCAGATCAGCTCATGTGGGTCTGCTGGAAGGTTCTCATGCCTCTAGCGCTTTTAAATATTGTCCTCACGGGCATTGTGCTGATTTTGTAGGAGGGATGGATTTGAAGCAGAAATATATTTTTATCGAAGGCACCAACTGCCCTGTGACGGTGCGCGGTAGGCTCCTCCAAGTCTTTAGACGGAGCGTGAGCGGAGAGCTCTTTAAGGGGCTTTGGCTTGTGCTAAGAGAGATGTTGCGCTTTAACATTCACACCACACAATACCCCAAAGAGAAGCTTCCTCTCTCGCCTAGATATCGGGCGATTCATGAGTTGCTCAGGCTTCTAGAGAGTGGAAATGAGCGCTGCATCGGGTGTGGCTTGTGTGAGAAGATCTGCATTAGCAATTGCATTCGCATGGAGACCTCTTATGGAGAGGATGGACGCAAAAAAGTACATGAGTACACCATTAATTTTGGGCGTTGCATCTTTTGCGGTTTCTGCGCGGAGGTTTGCCCTGAGCTAGCGATTGTTCATGGCGGACGCTATGAGAATGCCAGCGAACAGAGGGCGCACTTCGGGCTCAAAGAGGATATGCTCACCCCTATGGAGCGCTTCATGAATCAAGGACAGAAGGAGTTTCCTGGTTTTGGGGCTTTAAGTCAAGACGCCGATTCCAAGGTCAAAAAGACCCCTCTAGCCTACTTCACTCCCAAAGGAGAAGAGAATGTTTGAGACCATCGCCTTTTATCTTTTTGCCGCACTCAGCGCTTCGATGTTTTTGATTGTGGTGACCACTAACAATGTTCTTCATGCCCTAAGCGCGCTAGCCGCAGGGATGATCTTCATCTCAGCCTTCTTTTTTATGCTTGGCGCGGAGTTTCTTGGGGTGGCGCAGATCATCGTCTATACAGGAGCGGTGATGGCGCTTTATGCCTTTGGAATGATGTTTTTTGATAGCAGTAAAGCGATCAAGGAGAAAGAGGAGAATCGATGGGTTCTTTGGGTCTTGATTGGAATCGTCACGCTTTTGCTTTTAGTGATTCTAGGCGCCCCCTTTATCCATCTCTCGCTTGATGCACGCCATCCTATTCCTGAGGGGGTTGGTAACACCGAGGCGATTGGCTATGTTCTTTTCACCCAATACCTTGTGCCTTTTGAGCTAGCCGCAGTGATGCTCTTGGTGGCGATGATCGCAGGAATCGTGCTAGCGGGCAAAAAGATGGATCAATCCCTCACGCTTATGAGCGATGAAGAGGCGGAGATTCTTCTTAAAAAAACCAAAAAAAGGAGCTTTTGATGGTCACCCTCAACCACTACCTTATTCTCTCGTCACTCCTTTTTATGATTGGGCTTGTTGGGGTGATGCGGCGCAAGAATCTCCTCATGCTCTTTTTCTCCACAGAGATCATGCTCAATGCCGTCAATGTTGGTTTGGTCGCAGCGGGCAAATACATGAATGATATGGCGGGGCAGATGTTCTCGTTTTTTATCATTGCGGTGGCAGCGAGCGAGGTGGCCGTGGGGCTTGGACTGCTTATCCTTTGGTATAAGAAAAATGGCAGTCTGGATTTGGATAATCTCCAGCTGATGAAAGGATAAGGGATGTTGGAAAACCTTCTTTACACAGCGCTTTTTGCTCCCTTGGTGGGGTCGCTATTGAGTGCAACTTTGGCCGCTGGATCCAAGAGGCTCTTTTTGGGAATCCTCACCTCCGCTCTTTTGGCGCTCTCTATGGCCTGCTCCATCGCACTTTTTATCTACACTCTGCATGGAGCGAGCGTAGAGGCGAGGCTGATGGATTGGATTGGGGCGGGAGATCTCTCCCTCTCCTTTGGGTTTGTGGTCGATCAGGTGAGTGCCACCATGATGTTGGTGGTGACGGTGGTCTCCACGATGGTGCACATCTTCTCCATTGGCTACATGAAGCACGACCCCTCGTTCAATCGATTCTTCGCCTACTTGTCGGCGTTTGTCTTCTCGATGCTTGTTTTGGTCATGAGCGATAACTATCTTGGGCTCTTTATCGGATGGGAAGGAGTGGGGCTCTGCTCTTGGATGCTGATTGGATTTTGGTATCACAAAGAGAGCGCGAGTTTTGCCGCCAACGAGGCGTTTATCATGAACCGAATCGCCGATCTTGGGATGTTGCTTGGAATCTTCTTGCTTTTTTGGACCTTTGGAAGCGTGCGCTATGAGGAGGTCTTTACGCAAGCGAGTGAAGTGGAGAGCTCCACTCTCACGCTCATTGGATTGCTCCTTTTTGTCGGCGCGATGGGAAAATCGGCTCAATTTCCTCTGCACACATGGCTAGCGGATGCGATGGAGGGGCCCACGCCTGTTTCGGCGCTCATCCACGCTGCCACCATGGTCACCGCGGGGGTCTATCTGGTGATTCGCTCCCATCCTATCTATGATCTGATTCCTGATGTGGGCTATCTCATCGCTTGCCTAGGGGCGTTTGTAGCGATTTTTGCCGCGAGCATGGCACTGGTTAATCGCGACTTGAAGCGAATCATTGCCTACTCCACGCTCTCTCAGCTTGGATATATGTTCGTGGCTGCGGGTATTGGGGCTTATTGGGTGGCGCTTTTCCACCTTATGACACATGCCTTTTTCAAATCGCTCCTCTTTCTTGGTGCGGGAAATGTCATGCACGCGATGCACGATAAGCTCGATATCACCAAGATGGGAGCGCTCTATAAGCCCCTCAAAGCCACGGCGATTCTGATGATTCTTGCCTCGGTGGCGCTGGCGGGAATCTACCCCTTTGCGGGATTCTTCTCTAAAGACAAAATCCTAGAGGCGGCCTTTAGTCAGGGTCATTTTGTCCTTTGGTTTATGCTCTGGGTGGGCGCAGGACTCACTGCCTTTTATAGCTTTAGGCTTATTATGCTTGTCTTTTTTGTCCCCAAAAATCATGACGAGCATCCTCATGAGGCCTATCCCTATATGATTGGCGCGATGATTCCTTTAGCGATTTTAGCGGTAGTGAGTGGGTGGTTTGAGAGCCCCTTCCATCATTATGTGGGCGCACTTTTGCCCCTTCATGACAAAGAGCTGGGGGTGATGACTCACTGGGCTCTTATCTTTTTGGCTAGCGCCATGGCTCTTAGTGGAATCTTCTATGCGGTCTATAAATACTACAAAGGAGGATTTGATCCCTCATGGGAGAAGAGTCGAATCTACAAGCTTCTTAGCGCGCAGTATTACATCCCCCAAATCTATGAGAAGTGCGTCATGATTCCCTACAAGCGACTCTCAGAGATGGCTTGGCGAATGATTGATTTAAAGATCATCGACTTCACGGTGGATCTCATTGCAAGGGCGATTTACAAGAGTGGAGAGTGCGCACGACCCATTCAGAGTGGGAACCTCTCCAAAATGTTGCGCCTCATGCTCTTTGGTTTGGCGCTCCTTTTGGTGCTCATGATTTTTGGAATACGAGGGTAGGGCATGGAATATCTATTAACATTATTGATCTTTTTCCCCGCAATTGCTGCGCTTATGGCGCTTTTGGTGAATGAAAACATCAAATCTTTCGCGGTGGTGGTGAGTGCCCTAGAGCTTGTGTTGGCCTTGGTGCTGTGGGCTAATTTTGACACCCAAAGCGGTGAGATGCAGTTTATCCACCATCTCCCCCTGGTGGCGAGTTATGGAATCAACTACTTTGTGGGCGTGGATGGAATCTCCCTCTTTTTGATCATTTTGGCGACCTTCATCTCGCTCATTGGATTCATCTCGCTCAATGAGCCCAACGAGACCAAAAAGCTCATCGTCTCGCTCCTCTTTTTAGAGACGATCATGGTGGGGGTTTTTTCTGCACTGGATGCGATTCTTTTCTACCTTTTTTGGGAGCTCTCCTTGGTGCCGATGCTCTATATTATCGGAGCATGGGGAAGTGGCAAGCGAATCTATGCGGCGGTGAAGTTCTTCCTCTATACCTTCACGGGCTCGCTTGTGATGCTCGTGGGGATGCTCTACTTTGCCTACACCTACTATCAGACTACAGGAATCTGGACCTTCTCGATTCTGGATTGGCATATGCTAGTGCTCCCTTTAGAGCTCCAAAAATGGCTATTTATCGCCTTTTTTGCGGGGATTGCGATCAAGGTTCCGATGTTCCCCTTTCACACTTGGCTCCCCTACGCCCATGGGCAAGCCCCCACGATAGGTTCAATCATCCTTGCCGCGGTGCTTCTTAAGATGGGAACCTATGGTTTTGTCCGATTCTCTCTCCCTCTCTTTCCTGATGCCTCGGTCGCCTTTGCGATACCTATCGCGATTCTTTGTCTTGTGATGATCATCTATGGAGCGATGGTCGCCTACGCCCAAGAGGACATGAAGCAGGTGATCGCCTATAGCTCTATCTCGCACATGGGAGTGATTGTTCTTGGAACTTTTGCGCTCAATGTCGAGGGAATCAGCGGCTCGATCTTCTTTATGTTAAGCCATGGGATCGTGAGTGGGGCGCTCTTTATGCTAGTGGGGGTGATCTATGAGCGGCGCCACACTAAGCTCATCGCCAAGATGGGCGGGATTGCTAGCGTGATGCCCTACTACGCCACGATCTTTGGTCTTATGTTGATGGCTTCGGTGGGATTGCCTCTCACGATGGGCTTTGTGGGTGAATTCCTCTCTCTGCTTGGATTCTTCAAGGCCTCTCCATGGATTGCCTTTTTGGCAGGAACAAGCATCATCTTAGGTTCAGTCTATATGCTGGTGCTTTTTAAGCGAGTCTTTTTTGGCAAGGTGACTTGCGAGGAGAACGCTGCCCTCAAAGACCTCAATGGCACAGAGCTAGCAGCGCTTTTGCCCTTGGTGGTGGTGGTGATTTGGCTTGGAATCTACCCCAAGCCCATCCTCGCTCCTATTGATGTGAGTGTCAAAGGGATGATGGAGCTCATGCAACAAAAAGCGCGCACCCAAAGCGCTAAAGAGTGGCTGGGGACACCCAAAGCAGAAGGAGGCCTATAATGCTAGAAGTTGTCAATATTCCCCTAGAGAGCCTCAATCTTTCCACTATCTTGCCCATGGCGGTGGTCATTGCGGGTGCGCTGGTGATTCTTGGAATCGACCTCTTCACCAAGAATAGCTCGCGCAGTTTTTACACGATGCTAAGTGTTATTTTTATCGTGCTCGATTTGGGTGCAGTGCTCTATTTTGAGGGGTATAGCCGAGGGTTTTTTGATTTTATGCTCATCGATGGAATCTCAATTCTCTCACAGTTTATTATTCTTATCGCCTCCGCGCTCTTTATCCCTTTGGCGCTCACCTCGAAGCGATTCCATGAATTTTCCTATCCGGAGTATTATGCGCTCTTCCTTTTTATGATCGCAGGATTCCAATTCATGGTCTCTAGCGATCATTTGATTCTTATTTTTGTAGGCTTAGAGACCGCTTCTCTCGCCCTCTATACGCTCATCGCGATGCACAACCGTCAAAGCGCCTTTGAGGCAGCGATCAAATATTTCACCATGGGAGCTTTGGCGGCGGGATTCTTTACCTTTGGCTCGATGCTGCTCTATGTGGCCAGCGGCACGCTTGAGCTCAATGTAATGGCCGAGGTGCTAGTGGAGCGCGACTTCCAGCCGTCTTGGCTCGTCTTTGCAGGATTTGTTTTCCTCTGCTCTGCCATTGGCTTTAAAATTTCACTTGTCCCCTTTCATACTTGGACGCCCGATGTTTATGAGGGCACCAACTCTGTCTTGGCAGGTTATATGTCGGTGGTCCCTAAGATCGCTGGATTTATTGTGGCGATGAGGTTTTTTGACATTTTCTTGGCTTCGGAGATTGAGTGGGTGCGCAACCTTCTCTATTTCCTCACGATTCTCACTATCACGCTTCCCAATATCATGGCCTTGGTGCAGGAGGATGTGAAGCGGATGCTCGCCTACAGCTCCATTTCGCACGCAGGATTCGCGCTTGCAGCCATCATGATCAACACCACACAGTCCACCAGTGCCCTCTTTCTCTATTGGATTCTTTTCCTCTTCACCAACCTTGGAGCCTTCACGATGTTGTGGGTCTCTAGGAGTAAGATCAATCATTGGAATCATCGCTACGATCACCCCTATGAGCGATTCTCGGGGATGGCAAGAATCATGCCTGTGGGGGCGATTCTCATGGGAATCTTCATGTTAAGCCTCGCGGGCGTGCCCCCCTTTGCGGTCTTTTGGGGCAAGATGTATCTCATGAGCTCTGCGCTAAATAGTGGTTTTATCGTGCTAGCACTCATCATGGCGGTCAATAGTGCCATCTCGGCCTACTACTATCTCAAACTCATCATCTATATGTTCCTCAAAGAGCCTCAAAAGAGCAATGAGCGGGATGTCTTCATGAAAAACGCCACGATGCCCCTAAGGACGATCATCGGACTTTCAGCGAGTGTGGTGATTCTTTCAGTCTTTTTTGTGGATAGACTTTTGGATTTTATCCTTAAGTATGTGGAGTATAGCGGATTCTAATCCCCCTCCTCCGCGCCCTTTAAAGAGGCAAAGATGGTATAATCTCCATAAAAAACAGGGAGTTTCATGCCTCTTTGGTTGCTTCTCTTTTGGCTCTTTCTCACTCCACTTTGGTCGCTAGATGTGGTGATTAATAGCGGAAAGGAGGAGGGCAAGAGCTTTGCAGTGCTCAATCTTGTGCATGATCAGCTCTTCCCTTGCAAAGAGGAGATCAATCGACATGGTGAAGTCGAGCAGGTGATCTGTCTTTTGGAAGGCAAACCCTCCACCCCTTTCACTCAGAGCAACACCCTCTTTTTCAAGGTCGAAACCAAGCGCATCGATTCCTCCCTCTATCTAGTCATCACGCCTAAAAAGCGCGCCAAACTCTTTGCGCTTCATGTTGATCCCAGAACCCAAGCTCCCCTTTTGAAGGAGGAAGCCAAGCTCTCTAAGCGTTGGCAGGTGGTTGGATATGAGGAGAAGATTCCTTTTTTGGGGGAGAAAAAAAGCATGGGGATCAACTTCCCTATCGCCATGGAGGGGACGACCACCCCTTTTATTGAAGCATTGGATGTTTTCAAAAAACCCCTCATCATTGAGAGCGGCAATGATGTTCCTTTCTATTTGAGCGCCAAGAGCCTCATGGAGCGTCACTCCTATAAAGAGGCACTAGCGGCTATTGATGAGGCGTTGGTGCGCTACCCTGAGACAATTTTTAAGCGTGATCTTCTGCTTTTTAAGATTCGTGCGATGGAGGCGCTTAGCGACCCTGAGAGCATGGAAGATTTGGTGGGGTTGGCCAAAAGCTGGAGTCGAGCCTATCCTTCAGATGCGAGTATCCCCGAAGTGCTCTATGTGCTGGCAAAGGCTTATGGGAATATGCGCTTTTTTGATGAGGCGCGCTACTACTATGAGCGGCTCTTTAGTGAGCACAAAGGGGATAATTTCGAGCTTTTGGCCAAGATTGCGCTTGCTGATGAGCTCCTTAAGCGCGGGGATAACAAGCGCGCTCCTCAACTCTACACCGATGCGCTCAATGAGAGTAAAAATCTAGAGACCGCTTCGCTTGCCGCGGTAAGACTGGCGGATTATCAGATATCCAAAAAGAACTTCAAAGAGGCCGAATCGCTTCTGCTTAAGGTCTTGGAAGCCAATCCAAGCCATTTCCAAAAAGAGCCCTCCAAAACCCATGCGATGCTAGAGCGATGGGTGGATCAGGGCTTTTATGGCGCGAGTGCAAGAATCGCTGAGGAGCTATGGAAGGGCAAGGTGGAGGATGATGATTTGGATGAGCGCCTCATCCGTCAAGCGGGGATATGGTATGAAGCGGCCGAGCGCTTTGATGACGCGCATCGAATCTATCGCCTCTACAAAGAGAAGTATGCCAATCGCTCCGCGATCAAGGAGATCATCGAGCGGGATGATAAGCTTCTTTTTGTGCTGGATGAAAACAACGCCACCAAGCGCCTGGAGCGTCTTGACCATGTGATTAAGAGCTATCCGGGGACGCCCGAAGAGAGGCGAGCCTATGAGCGCAAGGCCGAGACTTACGCTGAGCTAGGGGAGTATCCCAAGGTGCTTGAGATTGAGCGCCATTTAGATCCAAATCACCCCGCACTCCTCTCATCGGCCACCAAGCTCGCCCAAGAGGCACTCAAGAGAGAGGATTGCAAGAGCGCCTCTTTCTATCTGCAGAAATATTCCTCTTTGGCTTTAGGGAATGAGGAGAAGATTCAGGGTTTTGATTGTCTCATGAAATCTTCCCTCCTAGCCAAAGCCCAAGAGCTCGCCCAAGAGGGGATCGCCCTCCCTGATCTCTCCTGGCGTCTTGAGTGGCTCTATCGCTACGCCAAAGTATTGGAGGCCTCGATGAATTTCCCCAGGGCGACTTTGGCCGCTAGAGACACGCTGGTGCTGGCCGATTCGCTCAAAAAGCCGATTTTTAATGATATCGCCTTCACTCTCTTTAACGCACTGGTGAAGCAGAATCGAGAAGAGGAGGCTAGGGAGGTCTTTGCGCGCCTCCAGAAGCAATTCCCTGAGGATAATCGCATGATTGAGGCGTATAAGAGCATGCTTGTTTGGGCGTCCAAGCGCTTGGATGAGACGGCGATTGAGATTTATGCCAAGGAGCTCTTGCGTCTCCAAAAGCTCCACGCTAGACCAGAATATTCGCCTTGGGCGGAGCTCACCTATATCGAATCGCTCCTAAGAACGCAGCGCTTCAAAGAGGCTTTGGGAATCACAGAGGAGCTCTCTAGGCTAACGCTAGAGCCAGAGGAGCGCATCAAGACCCTTTATATTCGCGGCTCTATTGCCCAGCGTCTTGATGAAAAAGCTCTAGCCAAAGAATCTTTTGAGCAGTGCTCCAAGGTCGAAGGCGTGAGTGCATGGAAGAATCTATGCGCCGAGGCGTTAAAATTACTCAACTAAATGAGCCCTTTGGGGTTTTGAGCTTACAGAGAAGGAGGATGGGATGGAGCTAGAGGAGCTGAGAAGCTATTTTGAAGAGAGCTATCGATTTTTGCATGAGTATGACGAGCCTCTTTGGGAGAGGGAGAATATCAAGCGTCTTTTTCAAGGGATAGAGGAGCGCCTAACACGCCTAGAGGAGGCATTTGCTCCCAATGGAGCGAATCTACCCGTAGAGATTGGAGGGCGTTTTTTCTTTGTCTATCAAAATGGTTCTTGGCTCTTTAAGTATGCGCTATTGACTACTTTAGAAAAAGGTCGCAATGGAGGAGCTTGGATAGATCGAGGATTCTTAAAGATCACCCCCTCTTTAGAGCGAGAGAAGTATGCCCAAGAGTTTCAAGAGATAGAAGAGAGGATTATTTCACTAGGGCTTTGCCTGCAAGATTTGACATAGGAAGAGGCGTGCAAGAGATAGTCGAGGTTTGTTCAGATATAGGGGCGACGATCAAGCGCTTGGCTAAAAAACACAAGATTCATCCCCGAAAAATCGATTTTGAGATTTTGGGACTCAATACTTTTTTAATCAAAGGGGAGGAGCTTCAGAAGGTCAGCGCTCAGGCTCTTTATGAGATCGCCTACTCTCCCTATGAGATGAGACAATTTTATAAAGTGCGATTCTTTGTGCGCGGCAAGGAGCTTGAGCCTTTCCTCTTTTCAATTCGAAGTGAAGAGGAGGGGACGAAACTCATCGCGGCGATTTCACTTGAACGGCTTCCCGCCTTGGATGAAAAATTTATCCCTACGCTCAAGCATTTTCTCCAAAAGAGAATGGCGCTTGGGGGCTATATTTGGGGGCTTGGGGGAAAGCGCATGGAGGAGGAGATCGCTCGATTCTTCGCCACGCTCCTGAAACGCTCCGCCCTTAAAGGGGGTGCGGTCAAACTCACGCTATGTGAGCTGAGAATCCCTGAAGCGATCAAGCCCGCTTCGCTTAAACTCCTCTCCAAGCCCTATGGACAGGGAAGATTGCTGGAGGGGAGTGAGCTCTTGGAGGGGGCGATTTTGAAAGTGGAGGCGGGAGAGGTGATTCTTCGTTATCGCAAACCCACCTACAAAGCCGCTTGGAGGAGCTGCAAGGGGGAGTGGTTTGGCGAGGGGAGCTACCCGATAGGAATCATCAAGGGGGAGGGGCTTGAGCAGGTCGAAAACGAAGAGAATATCGAATACAAAGCCCAAAAAGAGGGATTTGCTTCTATTCTAGAGGGGAGACTCAGTGTGCTGGAGATGCCCATCATTGAGAGCCTTGATTTCAAGCGATCCAAGAATCTTGCCGACCTTGGGATTGAGAGGCTTCAAATTCTCAACGAAGAGAGCTCTATGGATGCGATCGCCCAAGGGGTAGAGCTGGAGATTCCTTATCTGGTGGTCAAAGGAAATGTAGGACCCGCCACTATTGTCTCCAAAGAGCTCAAAATCAATGGACAAATCCACGCTCGCGCCTCTTTGAGCGCTGAAGAAGCAACCCTTCTTTTTCTCAAAGGTTCGCTCAAGGCCTCCAGGGCTCAGGTGAAGTTTTGCGAATCGGCTCACCTAGTAGTGGAGGAGTTAAAAGCAAGCTATCTAGGCGGGACAACCACTTTTTTTGAGGAGGCTGAGGTGGAGCGACTAGGCTCTAATAATACGCTTCATATCGGTAAAAGCCTCCGACTTAAGGAGGTGATGGGAAAGGGGAATGTTCTTGCTTTTGACCCTTTTGCCTCCAAAAAGAGCAAGCGTCAATTGGATTGGCTCAATCACCAGAGGGAGTTTTTTGAGGAGGTGACGCGCGGAGGGCATTGGCGAGAGAGGGAGATTCATCAAGAGAGGGTGAGAATCAAGCTCTTTCTTGAAGAGATCCAGAGTCGTCAAACCCTCATCGAAGGGATGGGAGAGGCGGTTGCTAGAGAGCTTTTGAAGGCTCAATCTTCCCAAGAGCTTCGCCTCAGGCGAAATGAGCGAATCCTAGAGGCGATGCGCCACTCCAAGGAGCGTCTAGAGAGGCTCAAGGAGGAGATCAATACACTTAAAGAGAGGGTGCTTGGAATCACTTTGGAGTGTCAAGAGGGAATCGGAGAAGAGAACACCATTCTCTTTAGGCTCCCTAGTGGAGAGAGTCTGGAGTTTATCCCTCCCTACCCTTTGGGGCGAGTGGGCTTGGTCAAAACTGAGGAGGGAGAGTATGAGGTCTCGTATGAGCGACTTTTTAAAGGGGCTAAGCCCCAAGGGGGAGGCGTATCGTGAGCGATTCCTTTGATCCTTCTCTTGCGCTTGATTACTCCATCTACTTAGAGCGAGTCGCCTCCTTACTCCAGCCCCATCCTAATGGCTGGCTTTCGCTATTTGATAAGAGCAAAAAGAGCTACTATCTGTTGGATATCGCTCAAAAGAGTCTTAAACAAAAGATCGCCCTTGATATGGCCAAGGGAGAGAATCCTGAGTTTGGGCGCGCGAGTATTGCACAAGAGATTCCTAGGTTTGCCTTCATTGAGCCAGATGAAGAGCATGTGAGGGTGATGGATGGGGCGAGTTTGCAAAATATTGCCACGATTCATTGTGCCAAAAGCAAGGTGGAATCAATCCACCTCACTTCTGATGGCAAGGGGCTTTATACGGGCGGCAAGGACGGCTTGATCACGCTTTGGGATGTGGAGGAGAAGAGGGTGGCCGCCCAAATCTCCAAGCATCAGGACTTTGTCTATCTGATCAAAGAGAGCCCATGCGGGGAGTTTATTCTCTCTGTCGGCTATGATCGAAGTCTCTTTTTGTATCACAAAGGCAGAGGGATGAGGGGGGAGCGCATCCATGTCGCCTCTCATTTGCCGCGCTCGATTCTCTTTTTATCTGGTGGGTATGTCGCCATCGGAGAATCAAGGGGAGAGGTGGTGATTTTGGATTGTCTTTTGGGGCGCGTGGCGACTCGATTCCGTGTGACGCATGAGGAGATTATTGCCATGGAGGCTTTGGGGGAGGGGGTGATTCTCTTTTTGAGCAAATTTGGAAAGCTTGGAAGCGTCGATTATCTAAAGGGTGAAGTGAGAAGCGATGACTATCTTCCCGCCAAAAAACGCTACGCCTCTATGGCTCTGGAGGCTCAGGGTGAGAGGCTCGTTCTCTCCACCCAAGATGGCTATATTCGCTCTTACAAATTAGGAGAACTTTTGCCTTGGCTTGAGAGGCTGGTGGAGAAAGAGGAGACGAATCACGCCTATGAGCTCATGGCGGCTCATCCTCATCTTCGGGGAAGCAAGAGTGCCATGGTGCTTGAGGCACGATTTGAGATCGCCCTTTTGGAGGCATGGGGGCTCATGGAGGAGGAGCGAATCTCTGAGGCGCAACAGCGACTCGCGCTCTATTTGACGATTCCTGAGAAACGCATGATTGTGCAAAAACATATCGAGCAACTGCGCCAGATTCCTGATCTGCGCTCCTATCTCAAAGATTCTTATCTTTTGCGGGCACACTCTTTGGTGCAGACTCGACCCCTCTTGGCTCAAACTTCCACTGCCAAGTCAATGGATGAGAGCTTTTTGAAGGCGCTTTGGAGCGCTAAAGAGCTTTTGAAGAGAGGACAAAAAGAGGAAGCGGATAAGGCGATCTTTATTCACAAAGCGGTGAATGCGCGCTCAAAAATGATCAAAGAGGTGTTCTCTAATCCTTTTTTGATTGACACCGTGCTAGAGACGATTCAAAAGGGCGATTATCGGCGCTATTTTGAGCTGAAACGCCAGTTTTCGGTGGTCTCATTTTTGCCTCAAGCCAAGGCGTTTGAGGAGAGAGAGGAGGAGCTCTACTTTGAGCTTGAAGAGGCATTTTGTCTGGGGAATTTAGAGCGAGCCAAAGAGTGCGTGGAGATACTCCTCCTCTTCCCTAAAGGAGAGGAGCGAGTGAAACCTTGGGCTCAGAAGATCAAGGAGTTTAAGGGGAAAATCCCCTTGGAGGTGGAGTAGGGAACTACTCCACCTCCGCGTCGATTACATCGTCATCTTTTTTCTTGCCCGCGTTGGCTGTGTTTCCTTGTTGGGCATCGGCTGCTTGGGGATTCTCTTTTTTATACATCGCTTCGGCTAGTTTATGGCTCACTTCGGTGAGGGCTTTCACCTTCTCATCGATCTCCTCTTTAGTGAGATTCTCTTTTTTGAGCGTCTCTTTGAGGTCGTTAATGGCGCTCTCAATCTTGGTGCGCTCACTCTCTTCGAGCTGATCTTTAAACTCGCCTAGGCTCTTTTCGGTCTGATAGAGGAGTGAATCGGCTTGGTTTTTGGCTTCGATCATTGACTTTCGTTTGGAATCTTCTTCTTTGTGGAGCTCAGCGTCTTTGACCATTTTTTCGATCTCTGAATCGCTTAGGCCGCTAGAACCTGTGATTTTGATCTCTTGAGATTTGCCTGTGGCTTTATCTTTGGCGGAGACGGTGAGAATCCCGTTGGCATCAATGTCAAAAGTGACCTCGATTTGGGGCACACCCCTAGGAGCGGCAGGAATTCCGCTGAGCTCAAACATACCCAAAGATTTATTGTCTCTAGCGAGCTCACGCTCACCCTGAAGCACTTGGATGGTGACGGCGGGTTGATTGTCCTCAGCCGTGGAGAAGACTTGAGATTTCTTCACAGGGATGGTGGTGCCACGATCGATAATCTTGGTCATTACGCCTCCAAGGGTCTCGATTCCAAGAGAGAGGGGGGTGACGTCTAGGAGGAGAACATCTTTGACATCCCCCTTGAGCACGCCCCCTTGAATAGCTGCACCAAGGGCAACCACCTCATCGGGGTTGACTGATTTGTTGAGCTCTTTGCCGATAAAATCTTTGACGCGTTGTTGGACTTTGGGGATACGAGTCGAGCCGCCCACCATCACCACTTCGGCGATATCAGACTTTGCAAGACCCGCGTCTTTAATGACGAAGTCGATCTTTTGGATCGTCTGCTCGATAAGGTCATCAATGAGACTCTCAAATTTGGCTCGTGAAATCTTCTTCACCAAGTGCTTAGGACCTGTAGCATCGGCGGTGATGAAGGGGAGGTTGATCTCGGTCTCGTTGGCAGAGCTCAACTCTTTTTTGGCGTTTTCAGCGGCGTCTTTGAGTCGTTGGAGCGCCATCACATCTTTTTTGAGATCGATTCCATTCTCCGCTTCAAACTCCTTGGCCGCCCAGTCGATGATTCGGTTGTCAAAGTCATCTCCGCCCAAGAAGGCGTCTCCGCCCGTGGCCAAAACCTCAACGACATTGTCACCCGTTTCCAAAACAGTGACATCAAAGGTTCCGCCCCCGAGGTCATAGACCACGATCTTTTCGGCGTGTTTTTTGTCCAAGCCATAAGCAAGAGCGGCAGAGGTAGGCTCGTTGATGATTCGCAAAACATTGAGTCCAGCGATGGTGCCCGCCTCTTTGGTCGCCTTTCGTTGAGCGTCATTGAAGTAGGCAGGGACAGTGATAACCGCCTCGCTCACCTCTTCGCCAAGATAGGCTTCGGCATCCTCTTTGAGTTTCATGAGAATTTTCGCACTAATCTCTTGAGGAGTGTAGACCTTATCAGCGATCTCCACCGCGCACGCGCCATTTCGATCAACCACTTTGTAAGGGAGGCGTTTTTGAGCCTCTTTGGCCTTATCTTCGCTCATCATCAAGCCCATGATTCGCTTGATGGAGTAGATGGTTTTTTGGGGATTGGTGATCGCTTGGCGCTTGGCGGGATCGCCCACTAAAATTTCGCCCTTATCGGTGAATGCAACCACGGAAGGGGTGGTATTACGACCCTCTTTGTTGGCGATAATTTTTCCTTCATTTCCTTCAAAAACAGCCATGGCAGAGTTGGTGGTGCCAAGGTCGATTCCTAGAACTTTTCCCATAGGTTTGCTCCTTTTTAAGTTTTATTAATTTAGTTGGATTTGGCAATGCTGACCATCGCAGGGCGCAAAACACGCTCTTTGTAGCGATAGCCTTTTTGGAACACTTGAACAATTTCGCCCTCTTGGTGCGAAGGACTTGGAACTTGCATGATGCACTCATGAAGATGAGGATCAAACTCTCCCTCGCAAGCGATCATTTCGATTCCGTGGCGCTGGAGCACCTTAGAGAAGTTGTCCAGCGTGAGCTCTAGACCCTCTTTGAATTTGGCCTGAAGCTCGCTCTCTTCACCTGAGACTTCATTGGCGCTTTTGAGCGCAATCTCTAGGGTGTCAACGATGGGAAGCAGATCTTTGGCGATCTTCTCATAGGCGTATTCAAGCGCCTGAAACTTTTCACGCTCTAATCGTTTTTTGGTGTTTTCAAAGTCAGCATGGACGCGAAGATAAGAATCTTCCAGCTCCTTGATTTTGGCTTCTAGCTCCGCCTCTTTGGAGCCATCACTACCACTCTCTGGAGTGGAGGGTTGACTCTCCAAGGAGACCTCCTCTTCTTGTGGTTCAGCGTTGGCGGGATTGTCGTTCATGAGCGAATTCTCCTTTCTTTAAATTAGATTCTAGTTCAGGCGAGCGCTTCTTGATAGAAAGCCTCATAGTTTCGATTGAGCGAACCCATAAACATAAGCTTGGCAGCGCTTTTTTCGACTCGAATCTGTTGGATGAAGGCCAAGGCTCCCCTGGGGATGAAGCGATCAAAATAGAGCCCCTCTTCCAGAGTGTCGAGCCATTTTCCTTTAGATATGTCGTGGAAGAGGCGCTCCCCTTCTCGGCTTGGCTGGAGAAGCTCGGCGAGCTCTTTGAGCCCGAAAGTGAGCACAGGCTCTCCTTCTAGCAAGTGGTCTAGCTTTGTGGCGAGCTCGTGGGCACAGACTTGGTAGGCAATCTTTCGAATATCTCGAATCTCTAGCCCCACCAATTCTCCCAAGAATCGCTCCATGGCTCCTGAATATTTGACGACCGCCTCACCCTCTTCAAAGCCAAGCACAAGGAATCGAGTCCCCACGCTCACCACCTCCTGAAGGAAGTTGGGCTTATAAAAGCGCAGAGCACAGAATATCCCTGTCTCCCTAGCCGACTGCTCGATCTTTTTGAGGCTCTCAAATTCGAGCATCTCAAGGGGAAGAAGTTTTTTGCGCCAGTAGTTTTTGAGGGCAAGCTCGGTGGGAATCCGACCGCTACTCACATGGGGTTGTGCCAAGGCTCCCTCTTCAACTAGGGTTTTGAAATGATTCCTAATGGTAGCCGATGAGATTTTGATATTGAGCGAGAGGCGAAGCGATTCAGAGCCGATAGGCTCTTGCTGCTTCAGGTATTCGCGAATGATCTCATCAAGTAACAGGGATTTTTTGGGTGTCATGGCACTCGCCTCGCTTTGGGAGTAGACTTCAATAAGGTAACCAAACGCAATTATAGCACAAAAAAGCGTTAAAAATTAGCACTCTTGTTAACTTATTGCTGGTTTTATTATATAACATGAGTCTATATTTGTCAAGTTTCATGATTAAAAACTCATCAGATTCTTGCGGGAAGAGGGTATGGTGTTTTGCCAAGGCTTAGGATAAAATAGCGTCTATGGATAAAAAATTAGCGCAAGAGATGGGGCGAATCTCCCTCTCCATGTTTCGGAAAAACTTCTTTGGAGTCTTTCACGGCTCGATCTCTGCCAAGCTTGGCGACAATCGATTTGTTATCAACAAAAAAGATGCGATTTTTGATGAGATCAACGAAGAATCACTCATCACCCTCTACCACTCCCGTGACTATCGCTGGCAAGAGGCGAGCATCGATTCGTTCATTCATTCCAATATCTATCAAAACATCAGCGACGCTAAATATATCGCCTACTGCTTACCGCCTTTCACGATGGCTTATGCACTACGCTTCAATAAAATTGTCCCACAGGATTACTTTGGAGCTACCCTTTTTAAGGTGATCGAGGTTTATAATCCTAGGGATTTTGAGACTTGGTATGAACGAGCGGATGTAGAGATCTATCGCCACATGAAAGAGAAGAGGGTTAAGGCGATGGTGATTCGAGGGTATGGGGTCTATCTTTTTGATCGTGACATTAATCATCTTGCCAAGACCATTGCGGTGATTGAAAATAGCTGTCGGATTCTCTATCTCTCTGCTACCCTGGGGGGCGTCCCAGGAGTGCAGAGTTGTGATCTTCCCTATACTATTTAGATGTAATTGACCAAAGAGAGCTGGTTGATTTTGCTGATCGAGGTTAACATTGCCTGATAGTTGAGGGTGAGCTGGGCGAAGTCATTGTAGGTGCTTGCAATATCGGTGTCCACGACCTCAGATCTCAGGCTCTTGGTTTGGACGATGAGCACTTCGGTGCGCTCAAGGGAATATTTGAAGGCGTTGCCTTGTGCTCCGTTTTTGGCATGGACTTTATTGACATGGTCGCTTAGGTGTTCAAATTGGGTCATGCCTCCTTGGATTCCTACGCTTCTTAGGTCGCTTGAATAGGTCCCATCAGCCACATCCCCCGCTCGATAGATTCCCTTTCTGACTGAATCGATGATGCTATCTAGTTGGGCAAAGAAATTGACATGAGGATCATCCACGGTGAGGGTGTTGTTGGAGTGGAAGGTGAGGGCGGAGCCGCTCTTGTCCATGGTTGCGGAGTAGTCATCGGTGGCAGAATCATACATCATGAAGCTCATACGAGTCTCAGAGCGGAGGAGATCTTTAATCTCGAGTTGCCCTTGGCTGTTGAGGGAGACGCCAATATTAGCTTTAGAGGCTTGGAGTAAGCCCTCGTAAGCGCTCTTTTGAATCTGCAACGTTGCACCCGTAGTTGCATCGGTATAGTCTGTGGTCGCATTGATATTGCTGTAGTTCATTGCCACCGTGATTACATCCATGAGTTGTTGATAGGTCATCTCATCAGCCCTCACTTGGGTCACTGCTGGCGGAGTGTCGTGGGGATTAAAGATGGGAAATGTATCGACACCATTGATAGTGAAGGTGGTGCCAGGAGGAACGGTATTGCTAAAATTGAGTCTCGCCTCTACATCTATTCCGTTGATATCTTTGAGTTTCATGACATAGCTATCGCCATCCAAAGAGGCACCCGCCACTGCAGATAGTTTGGTGGAGGCCGTGGCGTATTCGCTATTTGAATTAATGATTTGAGAGACATTGCTAGAGAGAGTGGAGCCGCTCTTGGTGAAGGCAACGCGATCATATTCAACCGTGTAGTCGTTACTGAAGGCTTGGACGGGATTTCCTACGCCATCCTGGGCTTGGATGTTAATGCTAAAGCTGCTCTCTCCATCATAAGGGGGTTCTCGCTGATCACTCGTGAGATTGAGGACGTTTTTGTCGGTGATATTGATTTTGCCATTACTGAATTCGACCTCAATATCACCCGTGCCGGCGAAGTTGGCTTCGATTGAATCAAGTAAGTCTTGCACAGTGGTGGTGGGGGTGATGGCAAAGTTGTAACCCGCTACAGCTGCCCCAGCTGTTCCATCGGGATTGTTGGCTGAATTCCCTCCCAAGACAAGATTGGTGACGCCTCCCCCAAGAATATCGCTAAGAAGAGAGCTTTTGCCTGCAATGGCGTTATTGCTCGTACGAAGTGTGGTGGGGAGTGTGCTCACCCGGTGGTCGTAGTAGTTATTGGTAGAGGTGATTTGAGTGGCGGTTTTATCCCCTAGATAGGGGCTTTGGATGTAGCTTTTCACTCTGGCTCCACTCTCAATCAATTCATCTAAATCATCCACGTTAGAATCGCTTGAAATCATATAGAAGTCGATATTGCTTCGTCCCGTGGTGAGGTCTTTGATCTGAATTTCTCCATATTCATTGAGGGTTACATCGACCACTTTGTTGGTGCTCGTGTTGCCAAATTCCCTGCCAATTCGATCAAGCAAATCTTGCACGGTGGCGGCACTATCTTCGTTGGTGTAGGAGGGGGAGAGGGAAAACTTGTTTTTAAATGAGGTCCCATCGGGTCGAACCCCTTGAACATAAAACCACTCATCAGGATTGTCGCTGGGATTATCGTTGTTGTCTCCAAGTAAATCTCGAAGTTTGTCAGTGCTTTTGAGATAGACCTCTTCTGGCTCTCCTGTTTTGTTAAGAGAATCCATGATATCGGGGTGGAGTTTGGATTGATTGTAGTTTTTGACGTTGGTGACGATGATGCGACTCTTATCGCTATCTTTGCCGCCAAACAGTTCAGCTCCTGTGATATTGTAACCAAGAAGGTTGTTCGAGCCAAGAAGGGCTTCTAGAGAAGAGTCGTTGCCATAATAGTTGCCATTAGAATCAAAGGGCTTGGTGGTGACGGCTGTTCCTGAGAAGATGTATTGTCCCCCGATGGAGGTGTTGGCGATAGAGAGCATGTGCTCTTTGATCGCTTGAAGGTCATTGGCAAGTGCCTCCAAAGAGGTGGCGGAGTGGATTTGGTTGGCGGCTTGATTGAGTTTGGTGGTGAAGTTGGTCATGGATTTGGAGAGCTCACTGAGCGCCGAATCGGTGTTGTCTGAAAAGCTTTTGGCGCTAGTGCTTAGCGTCTTGCTTTGGGTGAGGGTCGCCTCCTCGTAATCTAGACGCAGGGTTTGGCTATAGATGGTGCTATCTTGGTAGCCAAACTGGATTTTACGACCCGAAGACATTTGGGTAAGGAGGTCGTTGAGCTGAAGCTGGCTTGACTGCTGGTAGCGCGCGAGTGTCAGGTATTGTGAACTGTAACCAATTCTCATGATGCATCCTTTAGGGATTCTCTTTAAGGAGTTCTCTTTGATCAAGTGGCAAGCAATTTCAATTCCCTTCTTGCATCACGATTAACCTAGAGAAACCCTAGCAAACTATCGTGAAAATCGGCATTTCTTGTGGATTTTTTAAAAATAGTGTAAAATCGCCGCTTTTTACTTCAAAAGCACAAGGACAATCATGAAAAAAGCTGAATTTATCGACGCTGTAGCCCTCAAAGCAGGTCTATCCAAGAAAGATTCTGAGTTGGCACTCGATTCGATTCTAGAAGTTTTGACTGAAGCACTCGCTCAAGGCAAAAGCGTCAATTTTATTGGATTTGGTGGATTTAGCACCATTGAACGAGCGGCTCGAAAAGCTAAAGTTCCCGGAACGGATAAAGTTGTTGATGTTCCTGCGGTAAGAGCGGTGAAATTCAAAGTGGGCAAGCAACTCAAAGAGGCTGTGGCGAAGTAAGGTGGCGCAAGTTCCTTTGGAAAGCAAACTTTCCAAAGGAGACACTTGCGAGCAAGAGGGGATTTTGGGTTATCGAAGAAGCTCGATTCTCTCCTCTTTCATCTCATAGGGAATCTTGGGGGCACTAGGTGCTTTACCACTGGCTTTGCTGGCAGGATTGCCGCCTTTTCTTCCTATCTGTGAGGCGTTTGGAGCTTTAGAGATAGAGAGAATTTGACCCGTTCGGCCATCCACAAAATAGGCCGTGTTAGAGGATTGGGTTTGTGAGAAGTTTTTGAGCTGCGCATCCAAAGGGTTAAGTTTGGGGGCGGATTTGGGGACTTGTAGATAGTTGTCCGCTTGAGCTAGAGAGAGAGCCAAAAGCAGAACCAAGGCGATTCGCGTCATGTTTTAAAGTTCCTTTGAGATAGAATATTTGACACCATTATATAGTAGCTTTGATTACATTTGATTAAGGAGAGAGTGATGAAATTCATTTCGACAGACCAAGCCCCCGCAGCGATTGGACCCTATTCGCAGGCGATTGTGGTGAATGATATGATCTTCACTTCGGGGCAGATTGCCCTAAGACCTGAAGGAAGCATGGAGGAGGGAGATGTGGAGGCTCAGACGCGACAAGTGCTCACTAATCTCAAAGGAGTGTTAGAATCAGAGGGGAGCACTCTCTCTAAAGTGATTAAAACCACGGTTTTTCTAGCACACATGGAAGATTTTGCTAAGATGAATGGAGTCTATGCGGAGTTTTTTGGCGAGCACAAGCCTGCTAGAAGCACCGTGGCGGTGAAAACTCTTCCAAAGAACGCTTTGGTGGAGATTGAGTGTATTGCTTTAAAGTAAACTTAACATTGATTTTTGTATAATCCGCACTCCTAATTTCATCTGTATGCCCTGTGTGGGCGTGTAGTTTGGAGCCAAACTTCAAAACATTTTTAAGGAATAGCAATGTATGCGATCGTGAAGAATGGAGGCAAACAATACAAGGTCCAAGAAGGCGATATCGTCCTTTTTGATAAAATGAGCCTTGAGCCGAAGTCAAAAGTAGAGTTGAATGAAGTTTTAGCCCTCTGCAAAGATGACAACTTGATCCTTGGAACCCCTTTTGTTGAGGGTGCAAAGATTGAGATTGAAGTCATTAATGAAGATCGAGCGAAAAAGGTCGTCACTTTCAAAAAACGAAGAAGAAAAGACAGCAAAACCAAACGAGGCTTCCGACGAGATTTCACTCGCGTCAGAATCTTGAAGATCGCTGCGTAAGGAGAAGAAATGGCACACAAAAAAGGTCAAGGTAGTACCCAGAATAACCGCGATTCAGCGGGGCGACGCTTAGGCGTAAAAAAGTTTGGGGGTGAGTTTGTTCGCGCAGGCAACATTATCATCCGACAGCGAGGCACCAAGGTTCACCCTGGAAGCAATGTGGGCATGGGAACAGACCACACGATTTTCGCTCTTATTGATGGAATCGTGAAGTTCGAGCGCAAAGACAAAGAGCGCAAAAAAGTCTCTATCTACCCCGCTTCTTAATTTCCCTCTCTATTCTCCTCCCCTTTTAGATTTTCTAGAAGAGGGAGGCTTCTAAAAGTTTTCAACCACTTTAAGATAAAATCCCCTCAATGTTAAAACACAAAGGCAAGCTCATATATGTTTGTAGATAATGTCGATATTTATGTCTCTTCGGGCAAAGGAGGCGCGGGCGCTGTTTCTTTTAGGCGTGAAAAGTATGTGATTCAGGGGGGTCCTGATGGGGGCGATGGAGGCAAAGGGGGTGATCTCTACTTTGAAGTGAATGCTAACACCGACACCCTCTCTAAGTTCAAAGGGGCAAAGCACTATCGCGCCAAAAATGGACAGCCAGGAATGGGAAGGCGCATGAGCGGCAAGAGTGGTGAAGAGATGGTGATTGTGGTTCCTCCGGGAACGCAAGTGTTTGATTATGAGAGCAACGAGCTTCTTTTGGACCTCAAAGAGGAGGGTATGCGCGTGAAATTCCTTGAGGGGGGCAAAGGAGGGTTGGGCAACTATCACTTCAAAAACTCCGTCAATCAGCGCCCCACTTACGCCCAACCCGGAATCGCTGGAGAGGAGCGTCATGTTCGCTTGGAGCTGAAGCTCATCGCTGATGTGGGATTGGTCGGATTCCCCAATGTAGGCAAGTCAACGCTCATCTCCACCCTCTCTAACGCTAGACCTGAAGTGGCCAATTATGAGTTCACTACGCTCATTCCTGCCTTGGGTGTAGTGGATGTGGATGAGTTTAGCTCTTTTGTGATGGCCGATATTCCTGGAATCATCGGGGGTGCGAGCGAAGGAAAGGGGCTTGGTCTAGAGTTTTTGCGTCATATTGAGCGCACCAAAACACTTCTTTTTGTGATCGACCTCTCCAACTATCGAGAACCCTTGGAGCAGTTTGAGATTCTTCAAAAAGAGTTGAGCCAATTTAGCCCCGAGCTTTCGCTTCGACCCTTTGGAATCGCCCTCTCCAAAGTGGACGCCCTCTCCAAAGAGGAAGCCAATGAGAAGATCGAACTCTTTTTAAAAGGAATCGGTCTCTCCTCTTGTCAAAGCAATCAATACGCTCTGAGCGAGGCGTTGCAGAATTACATCGCTCCTTTGGAATCGTCCATCCCCGCCTTTGTTGTGCCCATCTCTTCGGCGACCCATGAAAACATCAAACCACTCAAATATCTTCTTCACGAAAGCGTGAGGAGAAGGGGATGAGGCGAATTGTCATCAAGGTCGGAAGCGCGCTTTTAAGCCGAGGGCATGAGATGGCAATGGATCGGATGGAGTCGCTCTGTCGTTTTATCGCGGAGTTGAAGCAAAAAGGCGATGAGGTGATTTTGGTCACTTCGGCCGCGGTAGCAGCGGGATACACAGCACTGGCGTTGGATAAGAGACAATTGCCCAATCGTCAGGCGCTTGCTGCCATTGGCCAGCCACTTCTCATGAATCTCTATCATCAAACGCTAGCCCCCTTGGGAATCTTGCCCGCTCAAATGCTCCTCTCTGCCTATGATTTTGATTCGCGAAAGCGAACAGAAAATGCACGCAACACGATTGAGGTGCTGCTGAGTCATGGCGTTTTGCCCATCATCAATGAGAATGACGCGGTTGCCACCAAGGAGCTTGATATGCTCGCGGTCTTTGGCGACAACGATCGACTCTCGGCTCATGTAGCGCACTATTTTAGCGCCGAGATTCTTCTGATTTTGAGTGACATTGATGGCTATTATGATAAGAATCCTTGTGAATTTCCTGATGCCAAGATCAGGCGTGTGGTCAATTTTTTGACACCCGAGGAGCTGGAGGCGGAGGTTTCACCCAATAACGCTTTTGCCACAGGGGGAATTGTCACCAAGCTTCAAGCGGCGGATTTTCTCATGAAGCGAGGGCAGAAAATGTTTCTGGCCAATGGCTTCAATCTAGGGGATGCGCGAAGCTTTCTCTTGGAGGGAATCCATTGCCAAGGGACGCTATTTGTGCAAGGAGGAGAATCGTGATTAGAGTGCTTTTCATGGGGACACCCGCCTATGCCAAAACCATCCTTGAGGCGCTTTGGTTCTCTGAGGAGGTTGAGGTAGTGGGGGTGGTCTCTCAGCCGGATAAGCCCGTAGGAAGGAGGCAGGAACTCACCCCTCCGCCCGTTAAAGAGAGCTGTTTGAGGCTTGCCCCCCATACGCCTCTTTTTCAGCCCGAAAACCTCAAAGAGGAGCGATGGGCGAAAGAGTGGAGGGCGCTAGAGCCTGATTTTATCGTGGTTGCGGCCTATGGAAAGATTCTCCCAAAAGTGATTTTAGATATCGCCCCTTGTATTAATCTGCATGCCTCGATTCTTCCTTTGTATCGTGGAGCCAGTCCAATTCATGAGTCGCTCCGAAGGGGTGATGCTTGGAGTGGTGTGAGTGCGATGAGGATGGAAGAGGGGCTAGATTGTGGCGAGGTGCTTGGTTGTAGTTTCGTGGAGATCAAAGAGGAGTGGGGTGTCTCAAGACTCTTTGAGGAGTTGGCTAATAGAGCAGCGGCTTTGACTTTGAAGGTTTTGAAGCGCTTCTCCGAGATTCGTCCCCTTCCCCAGGTGGGTGCGGATAGCTCTTACTGCAGAAAGATTCGCAAAGAAGAGGGGTTGGTGGGGTTTGTCAATGCCAAAGAGCTCTATGACCAGTTCCGCGCCTACAAGGTGTGGCCGGGAATCTTTTTGCGCTCTGAGCTCAAACTCAAAGAGATCACTCTTTTGTCTGAAACAGGGGAGCACCACATGGGTGAGATTTTGGCGATCAACAAAGAGGGAGTTGTGGTGGGCTGTAAAGAGGGCTCTCTGAGGATTCTTATGGTGCAGGCTCCCTCTAAAAAAGAGGTGGATGCGGTGAGTTATGTGAATGGCAAAAGGCTTGGGGTTGGAGATATACTCTTTTGAGGAGCTCTCCTCCACTCAGCTTTGGCTCTGTGAGCAGATACGCACCCAAAACCTCTTCCCGCCCCTAGCGGTAGTCGCCAAGCGCCAAAAAGATGGAATCGGAAGCCGAGGGAATCAATGGGAGGAGACCAAAGAGGCGCTCACCTTCTCCTTTGCCCTCCCCATCACCTCGCTCCCCAAAGACCTCCCTCTTGTCTCTTCTTCGCTTTTTTTTGGCTATCTTTTTAAAAAAGTTCTCGCTCAAAGAGGCTCAAAGGTGTGGCTCAAATGGCCTAACGACCTCTACCTTGGAGAGCGGAAAATGGGGGGCGTGATCACTTCAAAGGTGGGTGAAGTCGTCGTGGGGGGGATTGGGCTTAATCTTGATTCCTCAAACGATTCTTACGCTTTTTTGGAGTCAGAAGTGCCAAAAGATGGGCTTTTGGAGGAGTATTTGGGGGAGCTTAGCAAAGAGTGGAGATGGAAGCAAATTTTTAGTAATTACGAGATAGAATTCAAGCTTAAATCCGACTTTATTTTCCACCACGAAGGGGAGAGGGTGTCAGCTTTGGAGGCGACGCTCTGTGAGGATGGGGCACTGCTGTTTCGTGGAAAGAAAGTTTACAGCGCTAGATAAAATTCAGGACTTGGGATGCATCATGTGTGAAATTATTGCGATTGCTAACCAGAAGGGTGGCGTCGGAAAGACGACAACAGCGGTGAACTTGGCAGCCTCCTTGGCAGTGGCTGAAAAAAAAGTTTTGCTCATCGACGCCGACCCCCAGGCGAACGCCACCACGAGCCTTGGAATTCATCGAAGCGATATTGAGTTTAACATCTATCATGTGCTCATTGGCACTCGAAGACTCTCTCAAATCATCCAGAAAACTTCAATTCCAACGCTTTTTTTGGCTCCTTCAAACATCGGTTTAGTCGGAATCGAGAAGGAATTCTATAATAAAAAGCGCAACGGGCGGGAGCTAATCTTGCGAAAGAAGGTCGAGGAGGTGATGGATCAGTATGATTACATCATTATCGATTCCCCTCCCGCGCTTGGGCCTCTGACAATCAATGCCCTAGGGGCGGCGCATTCAGTGATTATTCCTATCCAGTGCGAGTTTTTTGCACTAGAGGGCTTGGCGCAACTGCTCAATACGATCAAGCTCCTTCGCCAGACGATCAACCCTACTCTTGCGATCAAGGGATTTTTGCCTACGATGTATAGCGCCCAAAACAACCTCTCTCGTCAGGTCTTTGCCGATTTAGCCCAACACTTCAATGGACAGCTTTTTAAAGATATCGAAGATTCTTCATTCATTGTGGTTCCTCGTAGCATTAAATTAGCCGAATCTCCTAGCTTTGGGAAGCCGATCATCCTCTATGATATTCGCTCCACGGGTAACACCGCCTATCAAAGTCTAGCTAGAGCGATTCTAGAGGGAGCATGATGGCGGCCAAAAAGAGTTTGGCTCTCGGTCGAGGGCTTGGGGCGATTTTGGGCGAGGTCGAAAAGGCCTATGAAAACGATTTAAACGATAACTCGGATTTGGTGGTGGAGCTTGATATTCACTCCATCAAACCCAACCCCTTCCAGCCGAGAAAACACTTCGATACCACCGCTCTTGAAGAGCTAGCCTCTTCTATCAAAGAGCATGGCTTACTGCAACCTATTTTGGTTTTTGCGGATGACGAAGAGGGCTACTCTCTCATAGCGGGAGAGCGGAGACTTCGAGCCTCTAAGCTCGCAGGATTCTCAACGATTAAAGCAATTATTGTAGATATCAAGACGGAGAGGTTGCGCGAAGTTGCTCTGATCGAAAATATTCAGCGTGAGGATCTCAATCCCATTGATCTAGCTCAAAGCTACAAGGAGTTGATTGAAGATTATGGAATCACGCACGAAGAGCTTGCAAAGAAAATTTCCAAGAGTCGCACGCAAATCACCAACACCTTGAGGCTTCTTACTCTCTCTTTGGAAGTGCAGGAGCAGCTTTTAGAGGGTAAGATCACCCAGGGACACGCTAAGGTTCTTGTGGGGCTTGCTTCTGAAGAGCAAAAGGTAGCCCTTGATTCAATTATCGGGCAGCGATTGAGTGTTCGTGAGACCGAATCGCTCATCAAGAATCTCAAAGAGACTCCTCGTCCCTCTAGCCACCCTTCTAGAACCCCCTCTAATCCCTTGGTCTCCCAATCTTCTCAATCGTTACTGGAACTGGTTATGCTAATGAAGCAAAAAGGCTTCAAAGCCTCGCTAAAGGGGACAAAAATTGTCTTGGATTTTGAAGGAGAAGAGGAGGTTAAAAGGTTAATCAAATCTTTATCAAGTCTTAGTTTTTAAGTAAAAGCACCAATTATGCGTGATAGAATCTAGCAAACCAAAAGGAGTGTTGATGAGCTTAAGCGTTAATCCGTTACTGATGCTTTTAGTGCTGGTCATTTTTTTGACATCAGCCTATCTGCTCAATCGATGGCTTTTTAAGCCATTGTTGACGTTCATGGATAATCGAAGCACCTCTATTAAGAGTGATCTTCAAAATATTCAAAGCAACAGCAGTGAGGTGGCCTCTTTGAATGCTGAGGCAGACAAGGTATTATCTCAGGCAAAAGCTGAGGCAAACCTTATTCGCGAAAAGGCCTTGGAGAGCGCCAGAGCTGTGGCTGAACAAAAAATTTCCACAAAAAGGGATGAACTCGAGAAGAAGAAGCGAGAGTTTATGGTGGGACTTGAAGAGGAGGGGGTGATGCTAAGAAATTCTTTGCTTTCTCAAATGCCTCTTTATCGCGAGAGTCTCAAAGCTAAATTGAGCCAGTTATAAAGAGAAGGAGAGAATAGGTGAAAGGGAAATATTTCATTCCATGTCTTCTTCTGCCCACGATGATGTTGGCATCGGGCGGTGGAGGCGAGACGGATATTGTTGAGCGGACGATCAACTTCGTCATCTTTATAGCCATCTTCTACTACCTCGCGGCGGATAAAATCAAAGCCATCTTTGTGGCTCGACAAGAATCCATTGCGGCCGAATTAGAGAAGGTTCAAGAGAAGCTCAAGGAGTCTAAAAAGGCCAAAGAGCAAGCCCAAAAGCGCTTTGAAGAGTCAAAAAGAATGGCTGAAGATGTGATTTTGACTGCTAAAAAAGAGGTGGTCCTTTTGACACAAAAAGTCGAGGACAGCACCAAGGGTGATATTGAAAATTTGATTCGCCAATACAACGATTCCATGGAGTTTGAAAAGCGAAAAGCAGAGAGAGCAATCATCGATGAAATCTTGGCGGAACTCTTTGAGAGCGATGCAACTAAGCTTGATAAATCGGCTTACAGCGAGATTCTATTGAAGAAGGTGGCCTAATGAGAGAGTTGGTGGCTAAGCGATACGCTAAAGCATTGGTTGAAGCGTTGGGTGAAGATAGATTGGCTTCTACGCTGGAGTGGCTTAAAGGAAGCGAGAGTGCCTTTGGAACTGAAGCGTTTCAAGAGATGCTCGCCTCTCCCCAGATCTCCAAAACACTCAAAGGTCAGGTAGTGCTTGATGTCTTGGGGGATGGGGAAGCGAAGCTTCTCAACTTCATCAAGGTGTTGGCGGACAAAAATCGCCTTGAGTTGATTCCTGATGTTTGCAAAGAGCTTGAAAAATCTATAGCTGCGACGCGCAATGAGTATGTTGCCGTCCTCACGACTCAAGAGGCCTTTGATGATAAGACTCTTAAGGCGATTGAAGAGACATTGGCCAAAAAACTTCAAGCCAAACTGGTTCTCTCTCAAAAAAGAGAAGAGTTTGAAGGGGTTAAGTTGGTGGTCGAAGATTTGGGCGTGGAGGTCTCTTTCTCAAGAGAACGATTCATTAACGATCTAAAAAATCATATTCTAAAAGCATTTTAATTTAAGAAAGGAGAAGTAGTGGTAGCAAAGATGCAAGCAGATGAAATCAGCTCGATCATCAAAGAGAGAATTGATAATTTTGAGCTAGATGTAAATGTGGCAGAGACGGGCAAGGTCATGGCTTTTGCTGATGGAGTTGCAAAGGTTTATGGTCTAAAAAATGTCATGTCTTATGAGATGGTGGAGTTTGATACAGGAGATAGAGGTTTGGCCTCTAACCTTGAAGAGAGTAGCGTGGGCGTGGTTGTCCTTGGTGCGGGCAAAAACATCAAAGAGGGCACTTCAGTCAAGCGACTAGGTAAATTGATGAAAGTTCCTGCGGGTGATGCGCTCATGGGAAGAGTTGTCAATGGTATGGGTGAGCCCGTAGATGGCAAGGGAGCGATTGAGACAACCGAGTATCGATTTGTCGAAGAGAAAGCCCCTGGAATCATGCAACGAAAATCCGTTCATGAGCCTCTTCAAACAGGTCTTAAAGCTATTGACGCACTTGTTCCTATTGGCCGAGGTCAGCGAGAGCTTATTATTGGTGACCGCCAAACAGGAAAGACTACAGTCGCAATCGACACCATCATCAACCAAAAGGGTCAAGATGTGGTTTGTATCTATGTGGCGATTGGTCAAAAAGAATCAACCGTTGCACAGGTAGTTCGAAAGCTTGAAGAGCATGGTGCGATGGAGTACACTATCATTGTCAATGCTCCCGCTTCTGATTCAGCAGCGATGCAGTTCCTTGCTCCCTATACTGGCGTGACAATGGGTGAATACTTCCGAGATAATGCACGCCATGCCCTCATTATCTATGATGACTTGAGTAAGCATGCGGTCGCTTATCGAGAGATGTCTCTAATCCTTCGAAGACCTCCTGGTCGAGAAGCATTCCCTGGAGATGTCTTTTATCTACACTCCCGACTTCTTGAGCGAGCGGCCAAAGTGAGCGATGAACTGGGCGCAGGTTCTCTAACCGCCCTTCCTATCATTGAAACACAAGCAGGCGACGTAGCGGCCTATATTCCTACCAATGTTATCTCCATCACCGATGGTCAGATTTTCCTTGAAACCGACCTCTTTAACTCAGGCGTTCGACCTGCGATTAACGTGGGTCTCTCTGTTTCTAGGGTTGGAGGAGCGGCTCAAATCAAGGCTACCAAGCAGGTGGCGGGAACTTTGAGACTTGATTTGGCTCAGTATCGAGAGCTTCAAGCGTTTGCTCAATTTGCTTCTGATCTTGACGAATCAAGCCGAAAACAGCTTGAGCGTGGACAGAGAATGGTTGAAATCCTTAAGCAACCTCCCTATGCGCCTCTTCCTATTGAGCGACAAGTGGTGGTCATTTTCGCTGGAGCCAAGGGATATATGGATGATATCTCTGTGACCAAAATCACCAAATTTGAAGCAGAGCTCTATCCTTTTATCGAGGCTAAATACCCACAAATTTTTGAAGACATTCGAACCAAAAAGATGATCGATAAAGAAACCGAAGAGACATTATCAAAGGCGCTAGAAGAGTTCAAAACCGTATTTGTGGCATAACCCTAAGGACCTAATATGGGAAGTAACCTAAAAGAGATCAGAAAAAAGATCACGAGCGTCAAAAACACTCAAAAAACCACCAAAGCGATGAAGCTCGTCTCCACCTCCAAGCTTAAAAAAGCTGAGGAGATGGCGAAACGCTCTAGAGTTTACGCGGAAAGAATCACCGCTGTATTCCAAGAGATCAAGGCGAAGATCGAGCAAAATGGTTTCAGCGGTCTAGAGAGCCCCTATTTTACAGCAGGCGAAGATCGAGAAGTCAAGATGGTGGATATTGTTTTTGTGACAGCAGACAAAGGGCTTTGTGGAGGTTTTAACTCAACCACTATCAAAGAGGTCACTCGCCTGATGGCAGAGTATAAAAGCCAAAATGTCAAGGTTCGACTTAGAGCGATTGGCAAGAAGGGGATCAGCTTCTTTGGCTTCAATGAAGTGGAACTTCTTGACAAGGTGAGCGATCTGAGTGCCACTCCTGATTATGAGAGGGCGGCAGAGTTTGTCAATAAGGCGACTACAGATTTTATCAATGGCGTGACAGACAAGGTGATTTTGGTGCACAATGGCTTTAAGAACATGATCTCTCAAGAGCTCAAAGTTCAAGATCTACTTCCAATCAAAGCAGACGCCATTGAGGCCAAAGAGAGCTTGGGAATGATGGAAGTGGAGCCTAGCGAGCAAGAGAGAGAGATTTTAGATCAGCTAGCCAAGAAGTATATTGAATTCAATATGTATTATGCGCTCATCGATTCTCTAGCAGCAGAGCACAGTGCGAGGATGCAGGCGATGGATGCGGCGAGCAATAACGCGGGTGAACTCGTCAAGAGTTTGACCATTGCTTATAATAAAGCCCGACAAGAGGCAATCACGACAGAGTTGGTAGAGATCAATACCGGCGTCGAGTCAATGAAATAAATTAAGGAGTAGACTGAATGGAAGGAAGAATAACCCAGGTTATGGGTCCTGTCGTTGATGTCGATTTCGATTCGTATCTTCCCGCGATCAATGAGGCGCTGGATGTCAATTACGATATCGAAGGACATCCCAAGAAGTTGGTGTTGGAAGTGGCGGCACATATTGGTGATAGCCGTGTGAGAACCATCGCTATGGATATGACAGAGGGCTTGACGCGAGGAACTAAAGTGGTTGCTCGAGGAAAATCCATCGAGGTTCCCGTAGGCGAGCAGGTTCTTGGAAGAATCTTCAACGTAGTGGGCGATGTGATTGATGGGGGCGATGAGCTCAAAGAGCCTGTGAAGTGGTCGATTCACCGAACAGCTCCTACATTTGAAAACCAAAGCACCAAAACAGAGATGTTTGAAACAGGGATCAAAGTGGTTGACCTTTTGGCTCCTTACTCCAAGGGTGGTAAAGTTGGACTCTTTGGGGGTGCGGGCGTTGGCAAGACCGTTGTTATTATGGAACTTATTCACAACGTTGCTTTCAAACACAGCGGTTACTCCGTATTTGCGGGTGTAGGCGAGCGAACCCGTGAGGGGAATGACCTCTATCACGAGATGAAAGAATCGGGTGTTTTGGATAAAGTTGCCCTATGCTATGGACAGATGAACGAGCCCCCCGGCGCAAGAAACCGAATCGCCTTCACGGGCTTGACTATGGCGGAATATTTCCGAGATGAGAAGGGATTGGATGTTTTGATGTTTATTGATAACATCTTCCGATACGCTCAATCAGGGGCTGAGATGTCAGCGCTTCTTGGGCGAATTCCTTCAGCGGTTGGTTATCAGCCTACATTGGCTAGCGAGATGGGCAAGCTCCAAGAGCGAATCACCTCCACCAAAAAGGGATCTATCACCTCTGTTCAAGCGGTTTATGTTCCCGCGGATGACCTTACAGACCCTGCGCCTGCATCGGTGTTTGCCCACCTTGATGCAACTACGGTTTTGAACCGAAAGATCGCTGAGAAAGGAATCTACCCTGCGGTTGACCCTCTTGATTCAACCTCAAGAATCCTTGATCCTCAAGTAGTTGGTGAAGATCACTACAAGACCGCCACAGGCGTTCAGCAAGTGCTTCAAAAATACAAAGACCTCCAAGATATCATCGCGATTCTTGGTATGGATGAGCTTTCTGAAGAGGATAAGCGAGTGGTTGAGCGAGCACGAAGAATTGAGAAATTCCTCTCTCAACCCTTCTTCGTTGCGGAAGTGTTCACTGGAAGCCCTGGCAAATATGTGACGCTTCAAGAGACCCTAGAGGGCTTCAAAGGAATCTTGGAAGGCAAGTATGACCAGATTCCTGAGAACGCTTTCTATATGGTGGGTGGAATCGACGAAGTCTTGGAGAAGGCCGAGCGGCTCAAAGCTAACGCTTAATTAATAGGAGCGTTGATGGAACTACTAAAACTAAACATCGTGACCCCTCAAGGAAGCATCTTCTCTGGAGATGTGAAGAGTGTCACGTTGCCTGGAGCTGAGGGAGAATTTGGCGTTCTTCCTGGCCATGCCGATCTGCTCTCGCTTCTAAATGCGGGTGCGATTGAGTTTGAAAAGAGCAATGGCAAAACCGAGCTTGTCGCCGTGAACTGGGGGCAGGTGAAGGTGGATGCTGTGAGTGTTGATGTGTTGGCCGATGGCGCCATAGCCATCGGAGGCGATAGCGAGAGCGAAGTGGCAATGGCCATCGCAAACGCTAGGACACTTCTAGAAGAGGCGACCGACAACAATGTAGCCATTTCATCGGTTGTCTCCAGAATCGAATCGGCGGCGAAAAATTCACTGTGAAATCCCTTGATTCTTTGTTCAACTACCTCGCGGATAGCGGGGTGGTGACCCACCTTGTGTTGGGTTGGCTCTCCATCTACTTTATCACTACAGTTTGGGTCTTTATCTACCGTTATCTTACCCTTAGCAACTACATCACCCGCGAGAAAAACTCTCTTGAGATTCTTTTCATGGGGCAATCTAATCTTCCTCGCATCTCTATGCTTAGCTCTTGTATCAAGAAAAAGGGCAAAGTGAGCCGTGAGATATTAGAAGTCTGTAAGCACAAAGCGCTAAGAGAGGCAACGATTGGCTTAACGATCCTAAGCATTATTGCTTCAACTGCTCCTTTTATCGGTCTTTTTGGAACCGTTGTGGAGATTCTTGAAGCCTTTTCTAAATTAGGCGGAGGAGCGCGAGCCTCCTTGGATGTGATCGCCCCCGTCATCTCTAAAGCCCTCGTGGCAACAGCCGCAGGCATCTTGACTGCGATTCCTGCTTACTCCTTCCATCTCTTTTTAAAGCGCAAAGCTTTTGAGCTCTCCTCCTATTTGCAAATGCAGATGGAGCTTCTGCTCTCTGATTCAAGCCTAGAGGAGTGATCGTGGATAGCGGTTTTAATTGGGACGAAACGCCCGATCTAAACATCACGCCGCTGGTGGATATTATGCTGGTGCTTTTGGCCATTTTGATGGTCACGGCACCCGTGATTGTTTATGAGGAGGAGATATCTCTTCCAAAGGGATCCAAATCTTCCAAGGCGGTGGAAGATGCCAAGATAGAGATTCGTGTGGACACTCAAAGGGTGATCTATATCAAAGAGAACACCTATAACTTTGGCAACTTCTCTGATAACTTCGTGCTCTTTTCTAACGGGTATGACAAAAAGACGCAAGTCTATATCCGCGCGGATAAAAATCTCCGATACGATGATGTGATTTTTATCCTCAAGAGCGTCAAAGAAGCGGGATTCCAGAGGGTCTCTCTGGTGACTGATGGATAAGTTCGCCCTCCATCTCTCCAGCGGGGTGATCGCCGTCTCGGCCTACCTTCTGCTCCTGATTTTTCTCGTCTTTAAATTCTCCTCTGAGAACTCCAATCCGACTCGCTACTCTTTTGCCAAAGAGACGACCTTTGAAGTCTCCTTGATGGAGGTGAAGCCTGAGATCAAGCCTGAAGTGCAGAAGCTTCCTCCCAAAGAGGAGAAGAAAGTTGAGGAGATTCCTGTGACCGAAGAGAGTGCCTCAAGGACTCCCCATGTGGGGCTTGGGGTTAATAAGCTCTTTGCTCAGGTGGATGCCAAAGTGCCCGTTAAAGAGATCAAGCCCGCGGATGTGCATGATCCCATTGCCAAAAAGAAGAAGTCTGACAAGCCCACACAAAAAGACACAATTGATGAGAGTTTGCAGAAGATTCTTTCGGATGTGAATGTTAAAAACACCATGAGTTTCAACGTTCCAGCGGGTCAGTATGATGAATTTTACGCTAAGGTTAACGAGATATTATATACCCATTGGAATCCCTTAGGCTTTAGCTACAAAGAGGAATCCAAGGTGATTATCACCATCACTGCGGCCGGAAAATTCAACTACAAAATCTCCAGAAAATCGGGCAATAGTGCTTTTGATTCGGCATTAGAAGAGTTTTTGGAGAAGATGAAAACCGTGGATTTCCCTCCTTTTCCTAGGGGGGATAAAACCAATATCGAAGTTACATTCAAGACAGAGGGACAAGTATGAGAATCCTAGTATTCCTGTGGTTAGGGCTAAGTTCGCTTTTTGCGGTGGATGCGACATTGGAGGTGGTGAAGAAGTTTGCCAATATGCCTTCAATCATCGTGGAAGATTCCTCAACAAGAGAGGTGGAGCGCGGCTTGACGTTGCGCGTCTATAAAATGCTCGTTGGAGACTTGAAGGTGAGCAGTCACTTTAATGTCCAAGAGGGTGGAGCTTCCTCTTTTGATATGGTGATGGATTATGGAGCCTATCGACAAAAAAAGGTTGATCTAGTCGCTAAAGTCAAAGCGGGGCGAGAGGGTAGCGGAATCTTGGCTGAGCTCCGACTCTATGATGTCAACAGTGGCGATTCGGTCTTTGCCAAGTCTTACACTGTCGCCAGAGAAGATCGTTATCCCTTTGTAGCGCATAAGATGGCTATTGATATCAACAACTACATCAAGGCGCCTTCGATTGACTGGATGAATCGATTCGTGGTTCTATCCAAATACACCGCCCCTTCGGAGAGCCAGATTGTGGTGGCGGACTACACTTTGACATTTCAAAATGTGATCATTAAAGATGGTCGTCTAAACATCTTCCCTAAGTGGGCTAATGAGCAACAAGACGCTATTTACTACACCAAGTATCTCACCAAGCCCACGCTCTTTAGATACAACCTCTACACAGGAGAGAGTCGAAAAATTACCGAGAGCGAGGGGATGCTAGTTGCTTCAGATGTGAGTGCGGATGGGAAAAAGCTCCTCTTGACAATGGCGCCTCACACTCAGTCTGACATTTTCCTTTTTGACACCCAAACAGGAACGAGAAAGCAGCTAACCCGCTATCCAGGAATCGATGTGAGCGCTCACTTTATCGAGGATGAGAGACGAATCATGTTTATTTCTGACCGTTTAGGGTATCCCAATGTGTTCGCTACGGGTCTTGATGGAAGCGAAACAGTAGAGCAGATGGTTTTTCATGGTCGAAATAATAATGCCGCCTCGGCTTTTGGGCAGTATATCGTCTATTCAAGTCGTGAGAGCAGCAATGAGTTTGACACCAATACATTCAACCTCTATCTAGTCTCCACCAAGAGTGATTATATTCGCCGACTCACTGCCAATGGAGTGAACCAGATGCCTCGTTTCTCTCAAGATGGAGAGACGGTCATGTATCTTAAGCATAATGGCGCCCAAAGCGCTCTTGGCGTGATTCGACTCAATTATAATAAGAGCTATCTCTTTCCTTTGCCCAGTGGGAAAATTCAATCCATGGATTGGTAGGGGAAAATTTTCATAAATATATACGATTTTTAAGGAATTTTAGCTAGTATTGCAAGACCATTTTTTAGCAAAAGGGGAGTTTAAATGAAAAAGTTTTTAGTTATCGGGTCACTAGCAGCCGTAATGCTAATGACAGGTTGTAGTCAAAAAGGTTCAGCAGTTTCTGATTCTGCTGACTCTAAAGTAAGTGGTATGACAAGCGGAAAAGACAACTTCTCCGATATGGATGCCAAGTCTGCTCTTATCCGAGAGCTTGAGTCTCAACTCAAATCTGTCTACTTTGATTTTGACAAGTTCAATATCAGAGCTGATATGCAACCCGTTGTAGATGGTGATGCCAAGGTTTTGACTTCTGCAAAAGCAAAGGGTTTGACTGTTAAAATCGAAGGTAACACCGATGAGTGGGGAACTGATGAGTATAACTATGCGCTTGGTCTTAAGCGAGCGGTAGCCGTCAGAGATGCTCTTGTAGCTAAAGGTGTAGATCAAAGCAAAACCATGCTTATTAGCTATGGTGAGAGCAAACCTGTTTGCCAAGAGAAGAGCAAAGAGTGCTGGGCTAAAAACCGACGAGTAGATTTTAAACTCCTACCCTAAGTTCCAGAACGACTTTAAAAAAGAGAGATTCAAGAGTTGAGTTTTAGAAAGAGTAGAGTTGTAGCGGTCGCGTTTCTAGCGACTCTTCCCCTGTTTGCCCAAGAGCCTTCCGCTTTTGGGGCGCCAGTCCAAGAGCAGGAGATGCGATTTGACTCGGCTCCCTCTTTCTCTTCTCAACCCCTCTCAACCCCTTCAACAAGCGTCTCCGCTCCGCGCCCTTCGGCACCTAAAAACACTGCTGAGGAGATCGCTGATATCAAAGAGAAGCTTTTTAATATTAATAGCTCTCTTAAGACTCTTCAAGAGTCACAAGAGGGATTAAAAAGCGTCTTCGAAGGCCAAACAAAGCGTATGCAAAGCCTCTCTTCGACGGGAGCCAGTGCAAACTTCGCCACCAAAGATGATTTAAACTCTTCCTTGGGTGAGATCACCAAGACCCTGAATGCTAACTTCTCTGTTTATGATGAGAACTTTAAAACCATCAAGGAGAGTATCAAGGCTCTAGGAGAGCTGATTGATAAGCTCAATAAATCCACTAAAGCCGATATTGATTCTCTCCGTACCGAGATGGATGAGGTTCGAAAAGCCGCTGGTCTGAAGCCAAAGCCAAGAGATAAAGAGGTGACCGCAGCCTCTACGGCTAGCGCGACCGCTGCTTTGGATGCCAACAAAAAGACCCCATCATCCGCCACGGCACCCCAATCCGCCCAAAGCGCTCCTGTGGCAAGTAACTTTTCCAAGCAGGACAATTTCACCGTCTATAAAGAGGCAACGGAGTTTTTGGAGCAGGGCAAATTGCCTGACGCCAAGGCACGCCTCGAATGGACGGCGAAGAATCAATACAAGCCCGCCTCTAGCAACTATCTCTTGGGGGAGATTGCCTTTAGAGAAAAGCGATACAAAGATGCTATTTATTACTACAAAGAGAGTGCGACCATGTATGACAAGGCAGATTATATGCCTCGGTTGCTTCTCAATAGCGCCAAATCTTTCACTCAAACGGGAGACAAAGAGAATTCTAAGCGATTCTTGGAATCAATCGTCTCTCTCTACCCTGATTCTTCGGAAGCCAAAGAGGCTAAAAAGCTCCTTGGCAAATAGCCTCTCGCCCCTCTTCTAAAGAATTTCGACACCTTTTCTCGTTATAATGCCCCATAGAAAAAACAAAGGAGAAACCTTGACACTTGCCAATAACCATGTGGTATCCATTGAGTATGAAGTAAGAGAGAACGGCTCGGCCGATATTATTGATAGTAACGTAGGCGGAAAGCCTCTAGAGTTTTTGCTCGGAGCGGGGCAGGTCATTCAAGGGCTAGAGAATGCTCTTTTGGGTGCTCAAGTGGGTGAAAAAAAGAGTGTGGTTGTTGCCCCTGAGGAGGCCTATGGCGTTCGTTACCCTGATTATGTTCAAGAGGTTCCTCGTGAGCAGTTTGAGGGTATTGAGCTTGTGCAGGGCATGACTCTTTTTGGGCAAGGTGAAGATGGACAAACGGTTCAGGTTATTGTTCAAGAGTTCAATGATCAAGTGGTCATCGTGGACTACAATCATCCCCTAGCAGGCAAAGCGCTTCAGTTTGAAGTGACCGTGCTAGAGGCCAGAGAGGCAACAGAAAAGGAGATTCTGCAAGGTTCTGCATGCGGCAATCATGAGCATGACCATGAATGTTGCGGCGGTAGCGGTTCTCATGGATGCGGGTGCCACTAAATTCCTAGCCCATTCTCCCTCCTCAAGAGAGTTGCTTAAATCCGCCACTCTCTTGGGTTCTCTTCAGGTGAATGTCCTCATTGAAGGAGAAGAGGGGGTGGGTAAAACCACGCTAGCCAAGGAGATTTTGCAAGACTTCGAGATTCTTGACCTCTCTAGGGTGCAAAAAAAGGAACACCAAAATCTCCATAGCAAGCCTATTCTTCTGAAAGAATTTGAATCTCTGCAGCATGATGAGACCTTTTTGTCATGGCTCAAGCGCTATGATGGTCGAATTGTGGCCACTTCCAAAACCCCTATTCATTCGGCTTTGATGGATGATATTTTTGGCGTGGTGCTTTTTGTTGCCCCTTTGCGGGAGCGAGAAGAAGATGTGGAGGTGCTCAAAGGACTTTTCATCCAGCAGGCGAAAGATTTTTTTGGACTGGATGAGAATCTCAAGGTTGACATCAAAAAAAGCCGAATTGATTTAAACAAAAATGCTAAATCTCTCAAAAAATCGATTTTTCTCCATCTTTTTCAACAACAGCTCTCCCCGCAAGAGTTTTTAAATGTTGTGGAGAATTTCCTTCTAGGGCAGCTTAGTGGCGAAGATGATTATAAAAAACTACTCTATCTTTTTGATGCCCCCATTATTAAAGCCGCGATGCACAAACAAAAAAGCCAGCTTAAAGCGGCCAAAATGTTGGGAATCAATCGAAACACCTTAAGAAAAAAAATCCATGAAGTGAAGAGGTATCTGTGAAAAAATGCGCACTGATTTTTCCCGGACAGGGGAGCCAAGCCCTTGGCATGGGACGGCTATTTTACGAAGAAAGCCTAGGCAAAGAGATGATGGAAAGAGCCAGCGAAGCCTTGGGCTTTGACATGGCTAAGCTCGTGCTTGAAGAGGCTGAGAGGCTTGACCAGACGGCCTACACACAGCCCGCGATTCTTTTAGTGAGCGCGATGGCGGAGCAGTGGGTGAAGTCCAAGCTCTCCCTGGATGTCTCTTGGGCGATGGGGCACTCTTTGGGCGAGTTTTCGGCTCTATTCTCCTCGGGAGCATTGAGCCTAGAAGATGCACTCCTTTTGGTGCACGCACGAGGAAAGTTGATGCAGCGCACCTGCGAGGGAATCGACGCAGGCATGATGGTGGTTTTGGGCTTGGAGGATGCACTCTTAGAGGGATTCTGCGAAGAGAAACGATCTAAGGGGTTTAAGGTTTGGACGGCCAACTATAATGGCGAAGGACAAATTGTCCTAGCAGGTAAGCGCTCTGATTTGGCTGAATTGGAAGCGCCATTGAAGGCTTTGGGGGCAAAACGAGCGCTTCTGCTCTCCATGTCGGTGGCTAGCCATTGTCCCCTGTTAGAGGGGATGAGGGAAGAGTTTTTGACCCACTTAGAATCAAAACTTCAAGATTCTTTTGCCTACCCTATCATCTCTAATGTGAGTGCGATGCCCTATTCTAACAAGGCTGAAGCGATTCCACTCCTTGCCTCCCAGCTCATCTCTCCTGTGCTCTACAAACAGGCAATCAAGAGGCACGAGGAAGGGGTCGATTTCTATGTGGAGTGTGGACATGGAAGCGTACTCAAAGGGCTCAATCGCCGTCTGAGTCAAAAGCCTACTTTTAGTATCGAAAATCCTGCGGGAATCAAAGAGCTAGAGCTAGCTCTTAGCAAGGAAGAAGCATGAAAATAGCGATTTTGGGAGCCATGGTCGAAGAGATCACTCCTCTCCTCTCCTTTTTTGGAAACCACCACAAGGTCTCCTACGCGGGTAACGACTACTATGAAGCGCACTACAAGGGAATAGATCTGGTGATCGCTTATAGCAAAATCGGCAAGGTCAATGCGGCGCTCACCGCGTCGGCTCTCTTGATGCATTTTGGATGCGAGAAGCTCATCTTTAGCGGGGTAGCGGGCGCGGTTTCGCCTGAGCTAAAAATTGGAGACCTTGTGATTGCCTCTTCGCTCTGCCAGCATGATGTGGATATCACGGCATTTGGGCATCCTTTTGGTTTTATTCCTGAGAGTAAACATTTTATCCCTAGTGATGAGAGGCTTAATGGGGTGGCTAAAGGGGTGGCTCAAAGCAAGGGAATCGCCCTCAAAGAGGGAATCATTGCCACGGGAGATCAATTCATTGCCGATTCGCTGAAAAAGGAGTGGATTCGTAAAACCTTCAACGCCGATGCCCTAGAGATGGAAGGGGCGAGTGTGGCGGTCGTGTGCGATACGCTTGGAGTGCCCTTTTGCGTGCTCCGCGCCATCAGCGATGCGGCGGACATGGAGGCGGGATTTAGCTTTGATGAGTTTTTGGTGAGCTCGGCCAAGGTGAGCGCTGAATTTGTGATCGGGATGCTCGATCGTTTAGCCTAAGCACAAAGGAGATGGGGATGGAGCGAATCGTTTTAGTTCGTCATGCCAAAGCGATGGACAGAGAAGCGTGGAAGCTGGATGATCTCTCTAGGCCTCTTCTCCCTAAGGGGCACAAGAAGGCCGAGGGGCTTGCAGAGCTTCTTGTTAAACGCTACCCCTCTATTGATGTGATATTCGCTTCGCCTGCAACACGCACCAAGGAGACCGCCCAAAGTATCGCGCGTGCCTTCCCTGCAGCTCCTCTTGTCTTGGCGGAGGAGATTTTGCCCGATTCGGGAATTGTTGGCTACTCTAAGCTTTTAGAGCAAGCCTCAATTAAGGGGCATAAAGAGATTGTTGTGGTTGGACATGAGCCTGATTTGAGTGAGACCGTCTCAATGCTTTGTAGTAACGGACGAATTCATCTTCATTGGAAAAAAGCAGCTTTTGTCGAGTTGGTCATGGATGGTGAAGGGATTTGGAGGATTGAGGCGATGATTCCCGCCTCATTTTTTTAGACCAATAATCATCTCCTCCTCTTTTCCCTCTTTTTTGAAGAAATCGTTGGAGAGCTTGAGTTTGAGATCTGAAGGTACGGATGCATGGCTCAATGCTACCTCCTCCTCAACGACCCCTTGAGTCACAAAGTCAAAGAGTGCCTGATCAAAGGTTTGTGTTCCATAGATACTTCTTCCTTCGGCTAAAGCCGCTGGAATCTCCGAATCTCTCCCCTCTTTAATGAGCGCTTCCACGCGAGGAGTTTTAAAAAGCATCTCCACAGCGGCGACCCTTCCGCCATTTTTGGAGCGTACCAATCTTTGAGCAACAATCGAGCTAATGACGCTGGAGAGAATCAAGCGGATTCGATGTTGTTCGTGGGGAGGAAAGACGGAGATGATGCGATTGATTGTCTCTTTGGCGTCCATCGTGTGGAGCGTGGAGAGGACGAGATGTCCCGTCTCAGCCGCATGAAGCGCCATCTCAATAGTCTCTGTGTCTCGCATCTCCCCCACAAGAATGATATCAGGGTCCTCTCGCAAAGCCCCCCTGAGGGCATCTCTGAAGCTATTGGTGTCCTGCCCCACGCTTCGTTGATTGATGATGCATTGAATATCTTTGTGCATGAATTCAATGGGGTCCTCAATGGTGATGATGTGTTTGTTTTTGGAGGAGTTGATCTCATGAATAAGACTGGCAAGCGTGGTTGATTTTCCACTTCCTGTGACGCCCGTGACTAGGACTAGGCCTCGATCCATTCCGATGATTTTGCGCAGTCCTTCGGGCAAGCCCATCTCTTTGAGTGTCTTTTGAGCACTAGGAATCGCCCGAAAGACGGCCGAAACTCCATCCATCTGAAAAAAGATATTGACCCTAAAGCGCAGGGATTCATCATAGATATAGACTAAATCCATCTCTTTTTTTTCGACAAACTCACTAAAGCGAGTCCGCAAAAGCTCTTTAGCAAAGGTGATGCCATCGCTTTTGCTAAAGATTTCATCTCCAAAAGAGACGATTTCTCCATTGATTCTAGCCCTCATGGTGGAGTTTGATTTGATATGAAGATCGCTTCCTCCAAGCTCAATGAGGCGTTTAAGCTCACGCCTCACCTTGTCTATGGTCTCAAAAGTGAGTTCGCTTACATTGACGGCGTGTTGATCCTTGGCGGCCATAAAGAATCCTTTAACGAGGGCTTTGAATAGAGAGATTATTACAAGGTAATCCTAAAAATCCGAAACATCCAACAGAACGATCCATTGGTTTGCTTATTCAGAATCGGTTCTTTGGGTGAGAGCGAGGCAGAGCTTGTTGGTGAGATCGGCACAATCAAAGCTAGTGGAAGTTAAGGTGAAGAGAGCGTTTTGGGTGCCCACAAAAGCGGTGAAGTTTTCTCCCTCTTGATTCCAGCCGCAGGTGGTGGCTTGAGTGGAGAGAGAGAGGAGTTTGGCTAGTTTGGCTTGAGGAAGAAGAGTGGGAGCATTCCCTAAGAGAAACTCTTTGGATTGCTCTAGGTTGATCGTAGATCGCACCGCGGAGATTTCTCCCCGAAGCTTGGTGATGCAGGCATCGCTCCTCCCAAGGGCAAGCTTGGGCATGGCGATGGCAGCGAGTATCCCAAGAATCACAATGACAAAGACAATCTCTATCATGGTGAAAGCGCTTGAGTGTTTCATCGATTAGTTAAACTTGATTCCGCTACTAGCTAGGTTGATTCTCTGGACAAAGTTCCCAGAGGCGGTTCCGCCAAACATACCTCGAAGAACACTGCAGCTGCCCGTAGGGATGACGGTCACTCGAACGATAGTGTCTCCTGCTGTGATCGTCGAATCGGCGGTCGCATCAGCGGCTATGGCTGTGGTGTATTCTACAGTGGCGCATGCGGTTCCTCCAGAAGTGGCGCTTGCCAGTACGCTAGTGACAGTCAGTCCTGTAGCTCCGCTCCATCGGCTGGTGTCAAGATTGACCGCTTGACCAATGCTTGTGAGGCTTCCTTGGCTCATATACATCGCAGGGATGGCTTGAGTCATGGTGCCGATATCAGATTTGATCGCAACCGCGACGGCATCATCTCGGCTCGCTGCCATTTTGGGTACGGCAATTGCCGCGAGGATTCCCAGGATAACGATAATAAAGACCAACTCGATCATCGTGAAACCGCTTCTTTTCATGATTCCTTGCTCCTTGTGTATGATTTCTCTTTTTGGTTAGAAGATGGGCTAACTAAGCAAAGATTATACCTCGTAAAACTTTAATTATTTTGTTTCTTCCTCTATATTTATAAAATTTTTATTTTTAACTCTTCGGGGCGGAAGCAGTACCTGAAAGCATCCTCTTTGGTGATAAGACGCTCTTTGTAGAGCCGCTCAATCACTTGGGTTTGGGTCTGCATTCCTGTGTTTCCTTGGCCGATCATCATCTGGGAGTGGATTTGGTGAATCTTGTTCTCTCGGATAAGGTTGCCCACTGCAGGCGAGCCAATGAGAATCTCTGGCACGCAAACTCGCCCCCCTCCAATCTTGGGAATGAGCACTTGAGAGATGACTCCCTCCAGGGTGACGGAGAGCTGGGAGCGGATTTGGGCCTGTTTCTCTCCATCAAAGACGCTGACGATTCGGTTGATGGTTTGGGGGGCGGAGTTGGTGTGGAGTGTCCCAAAGACAAGGTGCCCCGTCTCCGCTGCATTGATGGCGGCGCTAATGGTCTCAGGGTCTCGCATCTCGCCCACATAGATCACATCGGGATCTTCGCGCAAAGAGGCTTTGAGCGCGTTGGCAAAACTCTTGGTGTCCTCGCCTACGGTACGATAGGAGAAGAGCGATTGAGCGTTTTGGTGGACAAACTCCACGGGATCTTCGATGCAGAGGATGTGCTTGGCGATGGTGTGATTGATCTCGTGAAGCATTGAAGCCACCGTGGTGGTTTTGCCGCTTCCCGTGGGGCCAGTGACTAGAATAAGCCCCTTTTCACGCTTGATAAGCTCTCTGTAGATGGGGGGAGAGGAGAGGTCATCAAGGCTTGGAATCTTGGTGGGGATCACCCTGAAAGCAGCGCTAATGTTACCCAGTGAGACATAATAGTTGACACGAAATCGTCCAAATTCGGGGATAGTCACCGCAAAGTCGAGCTCTTTCTCCTCTTCAAAAACGCGTTTTTGCTCCTCCGTGAGGATGCTATAGCAGATATCTTCAGCGCTTTTTTGCGTCACGGGGGGAAGGTCGAGTTTCACTAGATGCCCATCGATTCGGATCTGAGGCTCGCTCCCCACCACGAGGTGCAGATCGGAGGCTTTGTGGGCGAGGGTGGTTTTGAGAAGGATTTTGACATCTAGATGATCCATGAGACTCCTTTGTTTGGGTTAGGGTTTAACAATGCGCCTAGAGGTGAGGGTGAGGGGGTGGCCATCCCCCAAGGGGAGAGTCACCTCGCCTTTGATATCCAGCAGGTAGATTTTCTTTTCGGCGTTGATTGCGAGAGTGGAGACTTGAAAATTATAGCCACCAGGGAGCGTCCATGATGGCCACGGATCGGGGGGTGTACCCGCTTTTTGAAGCTCGAGGATGGCCATCTCCGCGACACTCTTTTCATAGAGCTTGAGTTGAATTTGGGCGTGTTCATCCAGAGAGACGCGGGAGCTCTCGCTGGAGAATCGAAGCGAGAAGGCTAGGAGTGTGCCAATGAGCACCATCACAATGATCGCATAGATAAGACCAAATCCCCCTCTCATCGCATCACCACACTCTCTTTGCAAAATCCCTCCGCACAAAAACCTCTCCCCGCACCGCTTCCTTGGCAATTCAAGATGAGGCTCAACTGCTCGTCATTCATGCAGACCCTTAAACGCAAAAGGCTCCCTTGCCCCTCCCTCCAAAGGATGAGTGAGCGGACATGTTCGGCCATGAGGTATTCATCGTCTCCAATTTTTAGGTTGAGTTTCTGATTATCAGCAGCGCCAACGAGCTCCAAAGAGTAGGTTTCAGGTTCAATCACATAGGCTGCATCGCTGATCTCTAGGAGAATGGAATCAAGCTCTAGGTGGGTGGAGTTGGTGATGGTTTGGATAGTGGCGTGAGTGTTGGCTCGGAGAAAATAGAGCTTTTTACCCACCAGGGTCTCATTGAGCTTGGAGAGAGGGGTGGTGATGGTGGTGCCGCTAGAGTTTTCAAGATCGACATAGCCGCTAAAGAGGGGTTCATTAACCCCGCTAGTCTCATCCCCAACATATGTTCCCCAGATTGCCTCCATGGTTTTGGCGTGCCATGAGGGGAGAGTGGTGGCGGAATCAAGCTCAATCGTATCCCAAATGGCATACTCTAGGTGTCGCGCCACCTGTTCGACCACGCGGCGACTCTCTAGCTCTAAGCGGTTGAAGGCTCTTTGTAGGGCGTAGTTTTCATAGACCCTAAGGATCGCTTGACTCCCCGCGACCCCCACGATTCCAAGAATCACAATGACAAAAACCGCTTCGATGAGGGTGAAAGAGCGTCTTACCATCAGTCTATAAGCCTCTTGGTGATGGGCGTGTCGGTGCCGATATTGGTGGCGTAGTAGTGATAGTGGGCTATATCCTCTCCATTTTTGCCCATAGTGACTTGGAGGTGTTTGGTGTTGGTGGTGATATTGACGCCTGCGACAGGTGCAAGCGTTATCGAATCGACATATTCCACCTGGATACTCAAATCATACTTTTCTTCGACGGTTTCGCTGTAGGATGCAAAATTGAGGCTAGTGAGCGAGTCACCGGCGATTGCTGCGGCGCTTTGAGGGGTGGGAGCGCAGAGTCGTCGCTCTTTGTGAGAGGTAGCCACCATTCCTGGACGCTTTCTGAAGCCATCTCTATCATCATCGTTGCACTCATAGCCAGCCTCTGTCGTGTCTAGAACATAGTAGAGATTGGATGCTTCAAAGTCGTTTATGTTGGCGCTATCCCAAGGCTTGATTCGGGCGATTTGCATGAGGGCGAGGGCATGATAGTAGCCCTTGGAATCGTCTGTCCTTTGAAGGTGGGCGTGGGTTTGTTCGATGAAGAGGGGGATGGTGAGGATGGTGATTCCGATGATGACGATGGCAAAGACAAGCTCAATCATCGAAAACCCTCGACGCTTTAAAAGCCTCACTCTAAAGTCCTTTTTTATAATTTTAGCAAGTTTGGTTCGATTAGATTAATTCTCAATGTTATTGAATTATATTAAAGTTTGTTATAAACTTGTCTTTATATTTAGCGCGAGTTTTAAAAGAGGTCATGCTACAATCCTCTGCACAAGATGACTTCGACACAAAATCTACACATTACCAATACGATTCGGGGGTGGCGGTGTTCTCCAAGAAAAAAGCGACAGAGATTCTATTTTTTGATTCTAGGGGGTTGGAGTTTCTGGATCTCTCCAACCAAGCGATTCCTCAAGAGAGGGTCTCCTCTAGCACTCGCCTAGTCAGCGCCATCCCCTCCTTGTCGCTTTTGCGTGCCGTGGTGGAGCTTCCTAAGAGTACGGCCCCTGACCTCATCGAGGAATCATTGCTTGAAGCCGCCTATGAGCAGCTCGGCTTGGATGTCGAGGAGGAGTATGCGATGCAGTATCAAAGGCGTGGAATGCCTTATGATGCGGCACGATATGAGTATGATGTCTTCTTGTTGCCCCATGCGGTGATCCATGAACGCTTCGAGGGGCTAGTGGAGAGTCACTCCTACATCGACTGCCTCATCCCCTATATTTTCATCCCGCAAGTACTCTACAAACGGGGATATTTGAGTCCCAAAGGAAGCCAAGTCTTTATTCATATTGGGGATGATGATGCCTTTTTCTTGTTATTTGATGAGGGGGAGGTGATCTACTCCAAGAGCCTGGAGACGAAGATCGGGAATCTCCGTGAGCTCTTCATGGATCGCACGGGGTTGGATTTGGGACGGGAGGAGTTTGCCAAATATCTCACAGGAAGAGCTCCTGATAGCGAGAGCTATGAGGGGGCTTTGAGTTATCTCTATCAGACGCTTTTTAGTGAAATTGAAGAGACTCTTTCGTTTGCGAGACGCCTTCATCCCAATGTGCGCCCTGAGATCATCTACCTAAACACCGCGGCAAAGTTCAAGGAAGAGCTCTACTCCTATCTTGGTGAGATGCTTATGGTGCCCTGCGCACGCGCCTCTTCGATTCCTCTTGGGATGGACTACTCTAGGGATAGCATCATGGCGACGCTGGCGATTCTCTATGCTAGAACTGTTTTAGAGGGCGAGGATCTACCCAATTTCACTATTTATCGGCGTCCTGATCCTTTCTTAAAGAGAGACGGGGGAAGGGTGGTCACTCTTTTGGGAATCTCTTTGATTCTCTCTCTTGCCTATCCTTTTTACGAGGGGATAAGATGGTGGAGCCTAGATCAAGAGGTGGATTTTTCGGTGAGCCAAAGCGCGATTTTTGAGGCCAAAGCCAAAGGATATCAAGGGGAGCTCGCACGACTCAAAGAGGAGAAAGAGCGCTTAGAGAAGGCGATTAGCGAAAAGGAGGAGTCTTATAGGCTCTTTGAAACATCGCTCAAAGAGATTCACGCTTGGCAGCAAAAATATGTGGATAAGAGTCGGGTGCTGAATGACTTTTTAAAGACGAGCTTTCAAAGCGGCGTCTCTTTGGAGAATCTCCTTATTGAAGAGGATAATGGCAGCGTGCGCCTAGAGGTAAATGCGAGCGCCCAAGGACAGAGAGCCTTTTCAGGATTTTTGCGAGAGCTTGGGGAGAGCGGACGCTATTTTGAAGTGGGAACCGAAGAGATTGTGAAAGAGGAGGGGCGTCACCACTCCCTCATCAAGGCGGTGATTCGATGAAGATTTCTCTTAATCTTCAACCTCTAATGAGGCGATTTGAAGTGATTTTGAGTGCGATTGATGACTATTTTGAGCCTAAAGAGGAGAGTGAGAAGCGACTTCTTTATGTCATGCCCGCGCTCTTGCTTTTTTTGCTCTCCTATCTCTTTTTGTTCCCTGCGGCGGAATCGTGGGTGAGCGAGAAGCAATCAGAGCTGGGAAGGGTTAAGGAGTCTTTGGAAAAGAATCGACTCTTTGTGCAGGCATTGGAGCGCTCAGGAGGAGTAGAGCCTAGGCGGGCAGAGCTAGAGAAGACAAGAGAGCGCCTAGAGACTAGCGAGCTTTTGAGCAAGAGGGCGGAGGCAACTCTGGGCGAGGTCTATGCCATGAGTCAGGCGTGGTATTTTACGCTTGATTTTGCGACCAAGGAGGCCTCAGAGCTTGGGCTTGAGGTCATCGATTCCTCTTTTGGGAGTTTTGAAGGCCTTGGGGCGGGCGGGCTTGAGAAGTCATGGATGAAACTTAAAGGCAGGGGGAGCAAGAGAGCGCTCCTAGAGTATCTCTATCGATTGGAACGACAGGGGAAGTTTGTCTCTTTGGAGAGAATCCACCTAGAGCCTAAAGGGGAGAGGTTAGAATTTGAAGTGACGATTGGGAATCAAAAGGGGAGCTTATGAGGATTTTTTTTCTCCTTGGCGTTGCTTTGGCGCTCTCCTTTGGCGCTCAGCCAGACACCTTGGATCGACTTTATGGTAAAATTGTCTCTTTTGAGCGCCAAGGAATCACCCTTGAGGAGATGAGGCGTGCTCCTGACCCCTTTGCCTATAGATTTTCCCAAGAGGTGATGGAGGAGGGTGAGAGGGTAGAGACACCCAGGGTGGCGGCGATTTTTGGAGGAAAGGCTAAGATTGGCGAGAGGTGGTTGCGCCAAGGTGAATCTTATGGGGGCTGGAAGGTGCTCTTGATTGAGCGAGATCGCGTGAGATTGGAATCTCCACTGGGAGAGCGACGATACTACCCTCTTTATGAGAGCAAAGATTTGAAAGTGGAGAAGCGATGAGAAAGGGATGGATATTTTTTTGGGTTTGGATGGGCTTAGCGCTCTCGTTGCAGGCAGCTTCTTGCAAGGATCGAGTTTTCAATCTCTCCACTCAAGATAGTGGTGTGAGCGTGGAAGAGGTGGTGAAACAGCTCGCTTCAGAGTGCGCCTATAGCATCCTTTTAAAGGATGAGGAGGCGCGCGCTAGGCTCAAAGCGGATATGCCCGCTCTCAATATCCGCCAAGCCCCTTTAGAGCGTGTTTTTGACTTGGTGCTCAAAGAGAATGGACTCTATTACGAGTTTGATGGAAGCGTGCTAAAGATCAGCTACCTTGTCACCAAAACTTTCAAAATCAACTATGTAGGAATGGATCGAAGCGGAGTGAGCAATACGGAGGTTTCTATTAGTCGAGATGATGGAATCAACAGCTCTTCAAGTAGTTCATCAGCCTTAGGCTCATCTCAGGGAAGCTCAGGATCGAGTTTTCAGCGGAGCTCGGTGAGTGGAAGCAAATCAGGAATCAATATCAAGGCCGAAGATGGATTTCGATTTTGGGAGGGGATTCAGGCGGAGATTTTGGCGATTCTTAATCGTCCTGGCGATTCTTATACCCTCCCCCAAGCCAATAGCATCCTTTTAAAGGATGAGGAGGCGCGCGCTAGGCTCAAAGCGGATATGCCCGCTCTCAATATCCGCCAAGCCCCTTTAGAGCGTGTTTTTGACTTGGTGCTCAAAGAGAATGGACTCTATTACGAGTTTGATGGAAGCGTGCTAAAGATCAGCTACCTTGTCACCAAAACTTTCAAAATCAACTATGTAGGAATGGATCGAAGCGGAGTGAGCAATACGGAGGTTTCTATTAGTCGAGATGATGGAATCAACAGCTCTTCAAGTAGTTCATCAGCCTTAGGCTCATCTCAGGGAAGCTCAGGATCGAGTTTTCAGCGGAGCTCGGTGAGTGGAAGCAAATCAGGAATCAATATCAAGGCCGAAGATGGATTTCGATTTTGGGAGGGGATTCAGGCGGAGATTTTGGCGATTCTTAATCGTCCTGGCGATTCTTATACCCTCCCCCAAGCCAATAGTGAAAATAGAGAAAGTGAAATTCTCGGCGGCTCTTTGGAGAGCTCTCAAGCCCAACAGGCCCGCACCACTAAATCCGAATCGGGTGCGGTGATCGTGAATCGAGGCGCTGGATTGGTGACGGTCACAGGGACGAGTCCTCAGGTGGATCGAGTCGCTCAATATATCGAGGAGCTTCACGCCCGACTTCAAAGTCAAGTGATGATTGATGTGAGCATTTTAACCGTGCGCCATAGCAAAGGACAGACCACGGGAGTGGATTGGAATCAGCTCTACAATCTCCAAAATATCGCCATCCACACCAAGAGCACCACCACGAGCAATAGTAGTGGTAGTGGTAGCACGAGCGACACCACTAGCATCACCACAGGCCCTAGCGGGACGAGCATTCAGCAAGGGACGGCCAGCGGGGCATCTGTTTTGGGAGTGGGGAGTCATTCACAGGTGGGATATGCGGTGAATATCTTCTCCCAAGGGGTCTCTTTGACACGCGTGATTGAATTTCTCCAGAGTTATGGAGATGTCACTTCAGTCTCCAATCCTAAAGTGCTCACGCTCAACAATCAGCCTGCCATGATTAGCGTGGGCAATATCATTCGCTATCGCAAAAGCACCGTTTTTCAAACCAGCGGAAGCAACACGGGCACGAACACCAACACCGACACGGAGTATCCTTCGGTCTTTGCGGGGGTGCTTCTTGATATCACTCCTTCGGTCTTTAATGATGAAATCATGCTCAAAATCAACCCCTCCATCACGCAAACCAAAAGCACTGATGTCGAAAATGCCTCCACGGCGCTTGAGACCCCTCCCAATCTCTCCACCAACCAACTCTCTTCACTCGTGAGAATCAAAGATGGCGAAAAAATCGTCCTAGGGGGGCTAATTAGCAAGAGCAATCAAAAAAAAGAGAACAAGGTTCCTCTGCTTGGTGATGTGCCTGTGCTTGGCTACCTTTTCTCCTATAATGCGGATGTAGAGAGCACGGATGAGATGGTGATTGTTATTACTCCCCATATTATCAAAGGCTCCCAAGGCCCTTCCTTGCAAGAGCTTGGCTATAGACTTATGGGTGAGAAAGATTTTTCAGGCGAGAAAATCCCCGCCAAAGAGAAGAATCTTGAATAGATTTGAGACCCTTGAAATTCGCTGGAGGCGCTACAAAAAGCGTCTTTGGGCAAAGCGTATATTGGCCATCTCTCTAGGAGTGGCGTCTCTTTTGGCGGTGGGATATGGACTTCTCGGGCCATCCCTCACAAAGGAGGCTTCCATAGAGACCCCCTCCTCTGAAGCTTTGGTTTCCGCGCCCAAAGAGGGCGAATCGGCTGCTATAGAGGTGGCCAATGGAGCGTTTGATTCTCAAAGTTCTACGATTCTAGGGGAGAGCAACCTTAAGCCTCTCCAAGAGGAGCGTTGTTTTGTGGTGAAGGCCTCCTTGCTCAACATTCGCGAAGAGCCTAGCCTGAAGTCCAAGATTTTGAGTCGATATGTCCGTGGTGATGAGGTTTGTGCAAGACTTGTGGAGGGGAATTGGATATTTAGCGGAATTGGCTGGGTCTATAATGGCGGCGGGACACTTGTTCTGGCGGGAGAAGAGATGGAAGGCTCAGAAATCAAAGAGGAGAAGCTTTGGGATAAGCCTTCTGAAGAGGGGGCGGGACGAGGTTCTAGCCAAGGCGCCCCTGTTCGCCCTAAGCCCTTCTCGCTTCAGATCAGCTCCGCTCCCTCCACCTCCAAAGAGCGTCAAGCGTTCTACAGGGAGCGATACGAAAAAGAGCCCTCCTATGCCGCCGCCATCGAGCTAGCTCAGAGCTATTTTGAAGAGAAGGATTATGCAAGGGCATATGAGTGGGCGCTTTTGGCGAACAATCATCAAAAAAACTCCGTGCAGTCGTGGTCAATTTTTGCCAAAAGTCTCTATTTTTCAGGAAAAAAAGGTGAGGCGATGGAGGTTTTGGAGCGCTATTTGAGTTTTGATCATTCAGGAGCGCTTGGAAAGTTGCTTGAAGAGATGAAAGCGGGAAGATTGAGGGAGGAGCCATGATCAAACAGAGAATCGGCGATCGACTCATTGATGCAGGACTCATCACCAAGGAGCAATTAGAGGGCGCCCTAAAAGAGCAACAAAAACAGCAAAAGCGCAAAAAAATCGTGCGTGTGCTGGTCGATCTTGGGTTTTTAGATGAGGGGAATTTGCTGGACTTTTTTGTCGAGCAGTGCAAGATGGGGCACCTAGAGCTAGAATCAATCATCGAGGATTTTCCTGCGAGTGAAGAGGAGATTTTGCAGCAGGTCGCCAAAAAGCTAGAGATGGAGTTTGTCGATCTTGATCAGGTGGCAATCGACCCTTTGGTGGTGGAATACACCCCGTTTGCTCAGATCAAGCGTCTCTATGCCTTTCCTTTTAAAGAGAGTGAGCGAGAGATTACGGTGGTGCTCATTAACCCCTTTGATCTTAATGTCAAGGAGACCTTTCAGCGACTCATCCGCAAAAAACCCCTCAACTACGCCATCGCTCGCAAAGAGCAATTCATCGCTGCCCTCTCTCGTCTAGAGCTTAATGATGGCATCAAGGATCTCGTGGCTCGTATCAGGCGAGAGATTAAAAGCGGCGCTGGAGACACAGGGGATGATTCTTCAAGCATCACCAAGCTTATCGAGGTGGTTTTCAGCTATGCTATCTCTCAGCGCGCCAGCGATGTTCACATTGAGGCCAATGAGCTTAGTTGCGTGGTGAGAATCCGAATCGATGGAATCATGACGGAGAGCTTCCGCTTTGATAAAGACCTCTTTGCCCCCCTCGCCTCTAGGATCAAGCTCCTCTCCAACCTTGACATCGCCGAGAAGCGCAAGCCTCAAGATGGTCGATTCTCTTCGGTGTTTGAGGGGAGGGAGTATGACTTTAGGGTCTCGACCCTGCCTATCATCACAGGAGAGTCGATTGTCGCGAGGATCTTGGACAAAAGCAAGGTGCTAGTGGAGCTAGAGCAGCTTGGAATCTCGCCTCTTAATTATGAGCGCTTCAAAAAGACCATCAAAGCCCCCTATGGAATCGTCTTTGTCACTGGACCTACGGGCAGCGGGAAGACCACCACGCTCTACGCGGCGATTAACGCCATTAAAAGCGTGGCACAGAAGATCATCACGGTTGAAGACCCTGTGGAGTATCAAATGGGGCTTATTCAGCAGGTGATGGTGAATGAAAAGGCGGGCTTGACCTTTGCGGGCGCGCTAAGAAGCATCCTTAGACAGGACCCTGATATTATCATGGTGGGGGAGATACGCGACAAAGAGACACTCCAAATCGCTATCCAAGCCGCCCTCACGGGGCATCTTGTCCTCTCCACCCTCCACACCAACGATGCCATCAGCGGAATCACGCGACTGCTTGACATGGGGATTGAGAACTTCTTCATCGGCTCAGCCATTAGTGGTATTCAGGCTCAGCGCCTCGTGCGTAAGCTCTGCCCTCATTGCCGCTATGAGGTGGAGATTCCTCAAGGGTTGGTGGAGGAGCTCAAGCCCTATCTTCCTGAAGATTATCGATTTTACAAGTCACATGGGTGCAAAAAGTGCAACATGGCAGGCTACATGGGGCGCGAAGTGATCTCGGAGGTGGTGATGGCCAATGAAGAGATTAAACGCCTCATCGTCAATGGTGCCTCCAAAGATGAGCTTCTCAAAGAGGCCAAACGAGATGGCTTTGTCTCAATGTTTGAGGATGGATTGCAAAAGGCTTTGGCGGGCGTGACGAGCCTTGATGAAGTCTATCGAGTCGCTAAACTCTCATGAAGTATTTCAAAGTTACCACTCTTGCCAAGGGAAAGCGGCGTCAGGTGATCGTCTCTGCCTCATCCAAAGAGGAGGCACTAAGAAAAATGCGCGAGGAGAAGCGCGGAAAAGTCCTCACAGCCAAAGAGGTGAGCGCCCCTTTGGAGATGAAGATCAAAGAATCGGTGCTCTATTTTTGGGACTCGATTCGGGGGAAGAATCGGGTGAAGCTAGAGGATATGATTCCTGCATTTCGCCAAATGTCACTCATGCTTAACGCGGGAATCTCTATCCATGCGACCATCGAAGATTTGATCGTATTCTCAGCCAACGAGCGGCTGAAGCTCATTTTTCGCGATGTTTTATCTGGAATCAATAGCGGAAAAAGTCTGAGCGAGGCCTTTGGGGCATACCAAGAAGATCTTGGAAGCCTAAGTCTCTCGCTCATTTCGCTAGGTGAGCAGACGGGAAGTCTCTCTCATGCGCTCGCCATGCTTGCCGAGACGCTCGAAGAGATTCGAAGCAATATGGCTAAGTTCAAAAAGGCACTCCGCTATCCCACGATGGTGATTGGAGCGATGGCAATCGCCTTTGTATTGTTGATTGTGATGGTGATCCCGAAGTTTAAAGCGATTTTTGACAGCTTTAACGCCGAGCTTCCTTTGCCCACGCGATTCCTTCTTCAGACGGAGCATATCCTCTCTAATTATGGATGGATGATTTTGGCAGGGCTTATCACGGGAGTGTGGTGGATTAAACGACGCTATCGCTCTTCAGCAGCCTTCAAAAAGCGACTGGATACTTGGAGCCTAAAGATTAAATTGCTGGGCGATATTATCTTTTTGCATGCGATGAATCAATACGTCTCCACCCTCTCTCTACTGCTTAAGGCGGGAATCTCCTTGGAAGAGGCACTTGAATCAGGAAGCGGAATGACGGGCAATGAGCATTTGAGGGAGAAGTTTGAAGGGGTGAGTGATGCGATTAGGCGTGGAGTGGGTTTGACGGAAGCCTTCAGGGAGACCCATCTTTTTGAGCCAACCACTCTTCAGATGATCAATACGGGTGAGCAGAGTGGAGACTTGGATCAGATGCTAGGAGTGGCGGCCAACTACTACAAGATGCGCTATGACAATATCATTGACAATCTTTCCGCCTATATTGAGCCTATTTTAACCGCTTTTATTGCGGGCATGGTTCTGCTTTTAGCGCTTGGAATCTTCATGCCAATGTGGGATTTAGCAGGGGCAGCTAGAGGAGGGTGAGGGGAAGAGGCTTTGATCAAAAAACAAAGCCTCCAAAGAAGAGGGTCGCTATTTAGCTTGGCACTCTGGACAGAGGCCAATCATGGCCAAAGAAGCCTCTCTGATTTGATAGCCACTCTCTTTGATACAATTTTGCATAAGCTCATCGTAGGAGATGTGGAGGTCTTCGATCTTCCCGCACTTCTCACAGACAAGATGGACGTGAGGATGACGACATAGCTCATATTTTTGTTTTTGGTTAGGAACTTTGAGCTCCCGAACGATATTGGCCTCTTGCATAGAGGTGAGATTTTTATAGATCGTTGCTAGAGACATAGAGGGGTAGAGTGTTTTGATATTTTCGTAAATATCCTCAATATTAATGTGACCCGCCTTATGAATCTCCTGCAAAATCGCCATACGCTGAGGCGTGACCTTGAGATGATTCTCTTTGAGTAGTTCTTCAAAATTCATGGCTTGTTCCTTTGGAGCGATTAAGAGGAGCAAAATGCATCCATAGATTATAATCACTCGGCTCTTTTTTCGCAAGGTTAGCAGAAAAAGAAAAGATTGTCAATAATAAAAATTATCAACAAATATTGGTAGAGAAAAAATTCATGGCTTTCATTTAAGCTTTTATAGAGTTTTAAAGCTCTTTTTAGATACAATCGCAGACTTTTTAGGAATTCTTCGTGCGTTTGGCGCTATTTTTGACTATTTTTTAAGGAAGGAGTCGCTTTTTGTTTGACACGCTGACCGAATCGTTTCGAGGGGCTATCAATAAGATTCGTTTTCACGATGATGAAAAGTCTCTAAAAAAGGCTCTAGAGGAGCTTAAAAAAGCTCTACTCAAGGCCGATGTCCACTATAAAGCGGTCAAAGACCTCCTTAAAACCGTTGAAAATGAAACCAAAGCCAAAGGGATTGGTAAAGAGAGTTTTTTGAGTGCTCTGCGCCAAGGACTTTTGGAGATTCTTCAAACCAGTGGCTCCCAAGGATTTGTGTTTGCCTCAAAGCCTCCGACTGTTGTTTTGATGGCGGGACTTCAGGGAAGCGGTAAGACTACCACGACGGCCAAGCTCGCCTCTTTTTTAAAGACCAAAGGCAAAAAAGTACTGATGGCGGCTTGCGACCTCCAGCGACTAGCGGCGGTGGAGCAGCTCAAACAGTTGAGCGCTCAGATCGAGGTTGACCTCTATCATGAAGAGGAGAGTGCCAATCCCGTGCAGATCGCTAAAAACGCCCTTCATCGAGCCAATGAAGGGCTTTATGATGTTCTTTTGGTGGACACCGCGGGACGATTGGCGATTGATGAAGCGCTCATGCAAGAGCTAAAGAGCGTCAAAGAGGCAATTCATCCCCACGAGGTCTTCTATGTGGCCGATAGCTTGAGCGGACAGGATGGAGTGCGAAGTGCAGAGCGATTCCACCAAGAGATGGCGCTAAGTGGTGTGATTTTGAGTAAGTTTGATGGCGATAGTAAAGGGGGCGTGGCGCTCTCGATTGCTTATCAGATCGGGATTCCTCTGCGCTTCATCGGAAGTGGAGAGAAGATTCCTGATTTGGATCCTTTCTTGCCTGACCGAATCGTCAATCGCCTTATGGGGGCGGGTGATATCGAATCTCTTGCAGAGAAGACCTCAGCGGTGATCAGCGAGAAAGAGGCCAAAAACCTCACCAAAAAGATTAAAAAGGGTGAATTTAACTTTAATGACTTTTTGGCGCAGATGGACAATATGAAAAAGCTCGGCTCCATGCAGTCGATTCTCTCGATGTTGCCTGGTATGGGAAGCATGGCGAGCGCGCTCAAGGATGTCGATTTAGATAATTCGCGTGAAATTAAGCAGATACGGGCAATGGTAGCCTCTATGACCCCCAAAGAGAGAGAAGACCCTTCGCTTCTTAATGGAAGTCGGCGCAAAAGAATCGCTCTTGGCTCAGGGATGGAGGTGGCGGATGTGAATCGCGTCATCAAGCAGTTTGATGGAGCGGCTAAGATGGCGAAGAAGTTCTCGGGCAAGCGGGGTATGCAAGACCTCATGGGCCTTATGAATCAATCCAAAATGGGGCGCTTGGGCTAGTTTAAGCCTTAGCCTAGAGCATTGAGGTGTTTTAGGCTAAGATTTAAGCGATTAAATCTAAAAAAATTTTTAACACAACTCAATATCAGGGAGAAACAATATGGCAACCGTTATAAGATTGACAAGACTTGGACGAAAGAAGAAACCTTTTTACCGAATGGTCGTGACTGACAGCCGCAAGAGAAGAGATGGGGGCTGGGTTGAGGCGATTGGATACTATAATCCTCTAGCAGAGACTCCTGTCGTGAAGTTTGATGCAGAGCGACTCAAGTATTGGGTGAGCGTAGGCGCTAAGATGAGTGATCGCGTTGCGACGCTCACGGCTTCTAAGTAAGTTTTGATACAGGGGATCAGGGTTGGTTGAGACTTTCATCGAGGAGTACGCCAAGAAGATCGCACTAGATGCCGATAAGATTAGGGTAGTGAGAGAGGAGATGGAAGAGCATTTTTCTCAAATCACCATCTTTGCTTCCAGCCAAGATGCAGGAAGATTGATCGGCAAGGATGGGCGAATGATTGGCGCGCTTAAAACCTTGGTCTCTGGCTGTAAAGCCAAGGATGGATTCTCCTATAAAATCATCGTCAAGGCGATTGATTAATTTTGGAGAGAATCGAGGTGGCTCGTTTCGGTCGAGCCGTGGGACTTAAAGGAGAGGTCAAGCTCCATCTCTTGACTGACTTTCCCGAGACACTCAAAGGGGGCAAATCCTTCCTTTGGGAGAAGGGAACTTTGACGCTTCGGTCATTCAATCCTCACTCCAATCAGGCGCGCTTTGATGAGATTAATAGTCGCGAAGAGGCCGCTTTGCTCACCAATCATCTGCTTTACACCACCATGGAAAAAACTCTGCAGGAGTGCACCCTGGAAGAGGGCGAGCATTTTTGGTTTGAGATCGTAGGGTGTGAGGTGATGGAAGAGGGCGAGCGGCTTGGTAAGGTGGAGGGAATCGAGCGGCTTGGTGCGGTGGACTACCTCATCATTCAAACCGATCCTCTCCTTCAGAAAGCGCTTGGAATCAAGCGCTTTCTGGTGCCCTATATCGATCGATTCGTGCTTTTGGCGGATGTGAAGAATCGTCTTGTTGAGTGCAGCGGAGCCAAGGGAATCTTGGAGGCGAGCTAGTGAAATTCAGCTTTTTCACGCTCTTTCCTTCGCTTATTTCGGGTTATTTTGAGGATTCGATTCTTAAAAGAGCTAGAGATGAGGGAAGAATCGAGATTGAGTGGGTCAACTTTCGAGAGTTTAGCCAAGACCGCTTCAAAAAGGTGGATGAATATCAAATCGGCGGAGGGGCGGGTTTGGTGATTGAGCCTAGGGTCGTCACCCAAGCCATTTCGGAGCTTAAAGCAAAGAATCAAGACGCCAAAATCCTCTTCTTGCTCCCTGCTGGCAAGCCTTTCACCCATCAAGACGCGTGCCGACTGGCTCAAAAAGAGAGCCATTTAGTGCTTGTGTGCGGGCGCTATGAGGGGATTGATGAGAGGGCGATAGAGGCAAATGCTGATGAAGTTTTCTGCATGGGGGACTATATCCTAACGGGCGGAGAGATTGCAGCTTTGGCTCTGTGCGATGCGGTTTCAAGACAAATTCCCGGAGTGCTTGGAAATGAAGAATCGCTTCAAGGGGAGAGCTTTGACTCTTTTTTGCTTGAAGCGCCCGTCTTTGCAAGGAGCAAAACCCCCGAGGGTCTAAGCGCTCCTTCAGAGTATTCAAAGGGTAATCACGCTAAAATCTGCGCCTTAAAAAGACGGCTATCTTTGGCGAAAACCCAATACTATAGACCGGATCTCTACAAAAAATATAAAATTCAAGAAAGCGACAAGGGCAAAAAATGAGAAATCGATATATAGAGAGCTTTGAAAAAGCGCAAATCGCCGACAAAAACATTCCTCAGTTCAAAGCGGGTGACACTTTGCGTGTAGGCGTAAAGATCCAAGAGGGCGATAAGACAAGGGTTCAAAATTTTGAAGGTATCTGCATCTCTGTTCGTGGAACGGGCACAGGCAAGACTTTCACTATCCGAAAGATGGGCGCCAACAATGTAGGCGTAGAGAGAATCTTCCCCCTTTATAGCGATAGCCTTGAGAGCGTGACTCTTCTTCGTGTGGGTCGAGTTCGAAGAGCCAAGCTCTACTATCTACGCGATCGAAGCGGTAAATCCGCGAGAATTAAGGAGCTCAGGAAGTAACTCTTCCTTCTCCCTCTCCTCTTCTTCTAGCTTCTTAAACTCTTCACAAACGATTCGTAAATTTTCTCTAACTCTTCGCCTCGACTGTCCAACTCTTTGTGATCGCTTTTGAGTGCATGCTCCAAAAGAGCGACTCGCTTGAGCAGGTATTCAAAGAGTTGTTTGTCAATATCAGGTAGTTTGCCCATGTCGCTTGGGTCTTTGCTCCGGCCTTTATCAATCACTCTAGCGGGAATGCCCACAGCGGTTGAATCGGCGGGAACACTCCGAATCACAACGGAGTTGGCACCAATTTTGGAATGGGCTCCAATGGTAATATTGCCGAGGATTTTCGCTCCCGCACCAATCACCACTCCCTCTTCGATGGTGGGATGGCGCTTGGTGCGCTCTAGGCTCACTCCTCCTAGGCTCACCCCTTGATAAATGGTAACATCATCTCCTACGATAGCTGTCTCGCCGATGACCACGCCAATTCCATGATCGATAAAGACACGGCGCCCAATAGTGGCTCCGGGATGAATATCAATATTGGTCACAAACTGGTTGAAAGCCATAAGAATCCGCGCCACTACTCTAAAGCCTCGGCGGTGAAGAGCGTGGGCGAATCGATGGTGGACAATGGCGATGAGGCCTGGATAGTTGAAAAAGAGCTCGACTCTAGAGCGAATCGCGGGATCTTTTTCAAAAACAACGGCGAAGTCCTCTTTGATGATCGAAAAGAACTCTCTAAGGCGACTCACTTGCGCTCTCCGTTGGTGATGGTGCGGAGGTAGCCATTTTCGCTCAGCATCACATAGAGCTGACCCAGCACCTCTTTGCGCGTCTCATCATCAATAAGCTCCGAATCCTCAATTCTCTGCTTGAGGCGGCGCTCAATCTCCTTGGTGTCATAGTCTAGGTCATCAAGTACATCTAGAATCGTCTGCGCCTCCAAGAGGTTGGTGACGGAGTGAGTGCCGTCCTCTTCAAATTCTACGCTTAGCTCGGTGGGGTGAGTGAAGAGGTTGTGACGCATCCCAAGCACCTCTTGGTAGGCTCCCACGAGAAAGAATCCAAGAAAATACTCTTCTGTGGTCACATCCACATCATGCAAAAAGAGCGGCTTGTTAAGGTCAAAGCCGATCTCCCCATCGCTATCGCAGGTGATATCCCAAAGACTCGCTGAGCGTGTGGGGCGTTTGTTAAGGCGATCTAGTGGCATCACGGGGAAGCTCTGTTCCAAGCCCCAATAATCCGGGAGACTTTGGAAAAAGGAGCAATTGAGCAAGTAGCGCTCTTGGACCTGCTCTTGGATACGAATGATGTCGCTGTGATTCTTGTGTTTGAGAATCTTAATCACCTTTTTGATGATGAGGTGAACCAAAATCTCCGTGTTGCTCCGATCTTGAAGGTCGATATAGCCAAGATCAAAAAGAGTGAGGAGCGATTCCATGTGATCAAGACTATCATGCAGATATTCAATCGCATATTTCTCGTTCACTGTGTTGTAGAGCTCGTTGAGTTCTTCGATGAGCTGGGGATTCTTGTCCTTGAGGTGGAGCGCTTTCTCATCGTATTCTTGGGAGAAGAGCTCTAGCACAGGAGCCACAAGAAGTGCATGGCTAGCGGCGATGTAGCGCCCTGATTCGATATAAATGTCAGGTTCGGGCTCTTTTTTGTTTTTGGCAATCTCTTTGAGCGAGAAGACCACATCTCCTGCGAATTCATCCAATGTGTAGTTTCGGTTAGGCGAGCCTTCATGCTGGGTGTATTCGACAGCCAATCCTCCGCCAATATTGACGCTTTTGAGATTCTTTGCTCCCATCTTGCGAAGCTCAGCATAGATGTTGCCCGCCTCTCTCATCGCTTTTTTGAGCGGGGAGATATCGCTAATTTGCGAACCAATGTGAAAGTGAATCATGGTGAATTTTTCGATGAGCTTGTGCTTCTCTAGGAGGCGGATTCCCTCCAAGAGCTCCGTGGAGGTGAGGCCAAACTTGGAGTTGATTCCACCGCTTTTTGCCCAAATACCAATCCCGCTACTGTGAAGTCGGATACGCAGACCAATATTGGGGCAGGGTTTTCCCATCTCTTCGGCCACCTCAATGATTGTCTCTAGCTCATTGAGCCCCTCGATTGTCAAGGTGATCTCGTGCCCCATATTGGCGGCGATGAAACCAAGTGAGATCATCTCCTTGTCTTTAAAGCCATTGACAGTGATGGGTGAGCCTTTGTTGGTGTAGGCCATCGCGATGATGAGCTCCGCCTTGCTGCCCGCCTCAAGACCATAGCAACGATTCTGTGAAAGCTCCACAAGGGGGAGGACAAAATTGGGAAACTGATTGACCTTCAAAGGAAATACCGCTTTGAACTGCCCTTTGTAGTGGTATTGCTTGATGGAGGTTTCAAAGTGGGTGAAAATCTTATCGACCTGCTTTTTGATTAGATGGGGAAATCGGAGCAGCAGAGGCCCTCGATAGCCCTCTTCCCGAACCTTTTTGACAATATCAATGATGGCGGGCTTGGTTTTGTAGTTGATTTTGACCTGTCCGTCTTCAATAATAAAGTCATTGTCCGACCAGAAGTTTATTCCATAATCGACCATGCGTGTCCTTGAGGGGAGATGGAGTCTTAAAAAGTGCGAATTATAGCACTTTTATGTTAGCATTTATTGTATCAAATCGCCAAAAAGAGAGTGCCTAAAAGATGATCGATTTTGACAACCAAACCGACACCAATCTAGACATCACGCTTTTGGAATCCATCGCCACTTTTTTGTCTCCAAGAGAGGTGGAGTTGATTCTGCTTGATGATGAAGCGATGCGTAAGATCAACCAAGAGCATCGGGGGATAGATAAGAGCACCGATGTGCTCTCTTTCCCCCTAGAGGGGGGTGATTTTCTTCCCTTGGGTTCGATACTCCTCTCTATTGATCGAGTGAGGGCGGAAGCAGAGCTGCGGGGTCACTCGATCGAGGCGGAAGCGGCGCTCCTTTTTATTCATGGGATGCTTCATCTCTTGGGGTATGACCATGAGTATGATCAGGGCGAACAGCGTTTCAAAGAGGAGGAGCTCATCACGCGCTTTGGGTTGCCTTCTAGCTTGATTGTGAGGACAGAGGAATTGTAAAGCGATTCCACGCCTTTTGCACGATTGAATCATTACCATGGGGGAAATTTATCGCTAAGGATGGAACCCATGTTAAGAATCGGACTTCTCGCGCTCACTCTTGCGGGCGGACTCTATGCTCAAACTCCTCTTCATATGTACAAAAGCCCCTCTTGTGGTTGTTGTGGACTATGGGGAGGACACATGGAGAAAAATGGCTTCACCCTCAAAGAGACCAAGACCAACAACCTCTATGAGGTGAAAATCAAAGCCAAAGTGCCCTTGGAGCTGGCGAGTTGCCATACGGCTTTTGTGGAGGGGTATATCATCGAAGGGCATGTTCCTGCGGAGGCCGTGAAAGAACTGCTCGCCAAAAGGCCTGAGGGGATTATCGGGATTGCGGTGCCGGGGATGCCTCTAGGAAGTCCTGGAATGGAGCAGGGCGATGTGAAAGATGACTATGATGTGATCGCTTTTGATGCCAAAGGAAATCAGACTCTTTTTAAAAGTTATCGTTTTAGTCGCTAAGGCTCATTCAGGAAGACGCCAGAGAATCTCGCGCTCTCCCTGAACTTTTAAAATCTCATTGGTCTTAGAGAAGTGCCCATTCCCAAAGTATCGATTCCCTGCTAGGGGCGAGGGGTGGGCTGATTCTAAAATCGTGTGTTTTGTAGAGTCAATCAGAACCCTCTTTTCTCTAGCGAAATTCCCCCAAAGCAGAAAAACCACCCCCTTTTTCTTTCTAGAGAGAGCAGAGATGGCGGCATCGGTGAAGGTTTGCCAGCCAAACTTTTGGTGCGATCCTGCTTTGCCCTGTTCCACGCTTAGAATGGCATTGAGCATGAAGACGCCCTGTTTAGCCCAAGAGGTGAGATCGCCATGCTTGGCTGGAGGAATCCCAAGGTCTCGCTCTAACTCTTTATAGACATTGCGGAGCGAGGCGGGGAGGGCAACTCCTTTAGGCACGGAGAAGCAGAGCCCCATGGCTTGATGGGGAGCGTGATAGGGATCTTGGCCCAAGATGACCGCTTTGACCTGATCAAAAGGGGTGAGGTTAAAGGCGTTGAAAAGGAGCGGAGCGGGTGGATAGAGGATCGCCCCGCTGCTCTTGGCTTGAAGGTATGATTCTCGGATGGAATCAAAATAGGGTTTGGTAAATTCCTCTTTCAAGACCTCTTTCCATGAGGGCTCAATCTTGATTCGCTCCAAATCCGCCATAATCAAAAGGGCTATTCAATGATTTTAGGAACGATAAAGTAGTTCTCAGCGCTTTGAGGAGCGTGCTTGAGAATGAGGGCGGGAATCTCTTCGTCATTCATAGGGGTATCTTCTCTCATGGGTGTTTTCCCCTCTAGGGTCGTGAAGGTCGCCTCTAGACCCTCAACCTCTAGCGAGTTGAGGTTCTCGACGAAGTTCACGATCTCTCCAAGCTCAGCCTTGATGGATTCCTTTTTCTCTTCGGGCACCTCAATCATCGCGAGGCTCTCTAGGCGCGCTAGAAGCTTATCATCGATTTGCATCCTCTCTCCTTTATAGTTTTCTTGGGTCGGTGATTTTGCCCTTTAGGGCGCTAGCCGCAGCTACGGCGGAGTTGGCGAGATAGACCTCGGAGCTTCTAGCACCCATTCGGCCGACAAAGTTTCGGTTGGTGGTGGAGACACATCGTTCGTTGTCTCCAAGGATTCCCATGTAGCCGCCAAGGCAAGCGCCACAGGTGGGGTTGCTAATAAGCGCACCCGCTTCTAGGAGGGTGTCGATGAGTCCCTCTTGGTGGGCGTCTTTGTAAATTTGTTGGGTTCCTGGGGTGATGATGAGGCGCACATCGGGATGGACGCGCTTGCCTTTGAGGATTTGAGCGGCGATTCGAAGGTCGCTTAGGCGGCCGTTGGTGCAGCTTCCGATGAAGGCTTGATCGATTTTGAGGTCATCTTTGACCGCTTGGGAGATGCTTTTGCCATTGCTAGGGAGAAAGGGATAGGCGATCACGGGCTCTAGTTTCTCTACATCAATCTCAATCGTCTGCTCATAGAGGGCATCCGCATCCGCCTGATAGTATTTAGGTTCAGCTCGGAGGGATTTTCTTGAGGCAAGGAACTCTTTGGTGATGGAATCAGCAGCGATAATGCCATTTTTGGCTCCCGCTTCAATCGCCATATTGCAAAGAGAGAATCGATCATCCATGCTGAGCTGCTCGATGGTGTCACCTTGGAATTCTAAAGCCTTGTAGAGGGCTCCATCCACGCCGATTTGGCGGATGATCTCCAGGATGAGATCTTTGCCATAGACATGCTCTTGGAGCTTGCCTTTAAAGACCACGCGGATGCTTGGGGGTACCTTGAACCAGTTTTTTCCCGTGATCATGGCGTAGGCAAGATCGGTGCTTCCCATACCCGTGGCAAAGGCGCCAAGAGCACCGTGTGTACAGGTGTGAGAATCGGCCCCAATAATCACATCGCCAGGGAGTACCAACCCTTTTTCGGGGAGGATGGCGTGTTCGATTCCCATATCGCGCTCATCAAAATAGTGTTTTAGCTGATGCTTTTTGGCAAAATCTCGGCTGATTCGCGCTTGATTGGCGCTAGCGATATCCTTGGCGGGGATGAAGTGATCCATGACAATGCAAAATCCATCAGGATTAGCGAGCTTTGTTGCGCCGCTCTCCTCAAAAGCGCGAATAGAGAGGGGCGTGGTGATGTCGTTTCCTATGACCATATCAATAGGCGATTCGATGATTTCGCCCGCGCTCACCTGCTTATTGGTGTGCGCAGAAAAAATTTTCTCGGTGAGAGTCTGTCCCATGAGCGTCCTTGTTAGAGCCAAAATATGGCGCCAATGTTACAGAGTTCTTCGTTAAAAGTTGATAATAATCAAGAATGAGGTAAGCTAAACGCATCCAAAACCAAGCTTTTTTACAAGGAAACTATGATCATGAAGAAAATCGAAGCAGTCATCAAACCCTTCAAACTTGAAGAGGTCAAAAGCGCTCTAGTGGAGCGAGGAATTAGCGGGATGACGGTGAGCGAAGTGAAAGGTTATGGTCGCCAAAAAGGGCATACAGAGCTCTATAGAGGCGCTGAATATGTGGTGGATTTCATCCCCAAGATCAAGCTGGAGATCGTCGTGAGGGATGAGGAGGTCGAAGGAATCATCGAGGCGATTATCAAGAGCGCCAAAACGGGAAAAATTGGCGATGGAAAGATTTTTGTCACGCCCGTAGAGCGCGCGATTCGTATCCGCACCCAAGAGAGCGATGAAGAGGCGATTTGAGGCGAGGAGGATCTCCTCACCTCTAAACTCCCCCCAAGTTAGACTAAAGTAGAATCCCCCAAATCATATTCCATATCCACAACCCACACCAATAAGAGAGAATTTCACGATGAATGCACTCCTTCAAGAGCAAGACCTGCCTGTTTTAGAGTTGATGGCCAAGACCGTCCGATTCCTCGCTGCCGATATGGTTCAAGCTGCCAATAGCGGGCATCCCGGAGCCCCCATGGGATTGGCCGATGTGGTGAGCGTCCTCTCCTTTCACCTGCGCCACTCTCCTAAAAATCCCCAGTGGCTCAATCGCGATCGTCTCGTCTTTAGCGGGGGTCATGCAAGTGCGATGATCTATTCGCTCCTCCATCTTTGGGGCTATGATCTGCCCCTAGAGGAGCTCAAGCGATTTCGCCAAAAAGATTCCAAGACGCCCGGTCACCCTGAGTTTGGACATACAGCGGGTGTAGAGATCACCACGGGACCTCTAGGGCAGGGCGTGGCCAATGCAGTGGGCTTTGCAATGGCGTCTAAATATGCCGCTCACCTGCTCAATAGCGAAGAAACAACGCTCATTGATCATAAGGTCTATTGTCTTTGTGGTGATGGAGATTTGGAGGAGGGAATCAGCTATGAGGCCTGCTCTCTAGCGGGACACCACCAATTGGACAATTTGATTCTCATTTATGATTCTAACAATATCACCATTGAGGGCGAGCTCTCTTTGGCCTTTAGCGAAGATGTGAAGGGGCGATTTGAGGCGCAAGGATGGGAGGTCTTTGAGGTGTGCGGTCATGACGTTTTGGCGATTCATAAAGTGTTTAGCGAGGCCAAGCGAGCGGATAAACCTGTGCTCATCATCGCCAAGACTACGATTGCTAAAGGGTGCAAGACAATGGAGGGGTATGCTAAAACGCATGGAGCACCCCTAGGCGAGGAGGAGATTCGTGCCTCTAAGGAGAAAAACGGCTTTGACCCAAGCGAGAAGTTCTATATCCCTGAGGCGGCTCTTTTGCGTTTTAGGAATGCTCTTGAGATGGGGGAGACGATGGAGAATCTCTGGAATGAGAAACTCCAAAAGGCCCCAAAAGAGAAGAAACAACTCCTTGAGCAGCTCCTCTCCCCTGATTTCTCGGCGGTCGATTTCCCCGTTTTTGAAGAGGGCAAAAAGATCGCCACGCGAAGTAGCAATGGAGAGATTCTCAATCGCCTCTCTAGTGCTCTTCCGGGCTTTATCGGGGGGAGTGCTGATCTAGCCCCCTCTAACAACACCGACCTTAAAGGGGCGGGCAACTTCCCTATGGGGAAAAATTTCCACTTTGGAATCAGGGAGCACTCTATGGCGGCGATCACTAATGCGATTGCCAATTATGGGCTCTTTATGCCTTTTTGCGCGACCTTTTTTGTCTTTAGCGACTACATGGCGCCCTCAGTGAGGGTCGCCTCCATCATGGGTGCGAAAAATTACTTCATTTGGACGCACGATAGCATCGGCGTAGGCGAAGATGGAGCGACTCACCAGCCTATTGAGCAGCTCACCCACTTCCGTGCCATGCCTGGACTCTATCTCTTTAGACCCGCTGATGCCAATGAAAATGTCGCCTGCTGGCAGGTCGCCCTCCGCCTCAAAGCCCCTTGCGCCTTCGTCCTCTCCAGGCAGAATCTCCCCGTGCTTCCAAGGGTTGAGAGTGAGAAAGTGGCCAAGGGAGCCTACACGATTAGGGCGTGTGAAAATCCAGCGATCGTGCTTCTAGCCACGGGTAGCGAGGTCTCTCTTGCTCTGGAGACGGCGGAAGTTTTGGCCAAAGAGGGGGTGAGTGTTAATGTGGTGAGCGCCCCTTGCTTTGATCTTTTGGTCGCACAGGATAAGCGCTATCTCCGCTCCCTCTTTCCTGAAGGAGCCAAGGTGATCGCCATCGAGGCCTCTAGGGGATTGGAGTGGTATCGTTTTGCGGATGAGGTGATAGGAATGGATAGCTTTGGCGCTTCAGCCCCTGGGGATGAGCTTTTTGCACACTTTGGATTCACAGTGGAGAATCTTCTCTCCAAAGCCAAAGAGCTTTTGGGACGCTAAAAGCGTGCTAGAGAGGCCGACTCTTTATCTCTTCTCCACGGGGAGGGCGCTAGAGGGATTTTATCGAGCGCAGGATGAGGGCTTTTTGCCCTATGCGATGACCTTTGAAGGGTTTCTCTCTACGATTAGACTTTTTCCTCAAAAAAAGCGCCTCCCCTCCTCTTTGCGCCCTCTTTTTCTCTCCATTGCCGCCTCCAAGGTCGAGGTGGAACGCCTCGGATTTGAATCAAACTTCCTCTCTTTTTTGGAGAACTCCCCCTTTTTCCTCTCCTTTTTTGATGAGCTCGCCTCCGTGGGAGTCTCTTTGCCCTCGCTCGCCTCCTTTGATGTTTATGATGAGTATGGAGATCACCTTGGGGTTTTAGAGCGTCTTTTGGAGGCCTACAAGAGCGAGCTTGAAGGGTTTGGCTACATTGATGAAGCACTCTTTGAGGCAGAATTTTACGAGGAGTTTGTGCGGGGGTATGGAGAGATTCGATTCCTGGTGGAGGGTTTTTTGAGTCTCAAAGAGATGGAGCTCTTAAACCAAGTCGCCTCAATCACCCCTTTGGTGGTCACCTTGGAGATTGATGGCTACAACCTTGACTACTATCGCCGTTTGGGGATGACCAAAGAGGAGCTGGAGCGAAATTATCGCTATGAGATAGAGTGGGGGAGCCAGATGATTCTCTCTAAAAAAGCCCTCCCGCCTCTTGGAAGTGTGAATGCTTATGCTTTTGGGTCGCGGCTGGATCAAGTGGCGCTCGTGCTAGAGAGAATCCATACTTGGGTGAATGAAGGAATCGAGCCTGAGAGAATCGCCATCATCCTGCCTGATGAGCGATTCGCCGACTATCTTCGACTCTTTGATAAAGAGCGCAACTTCAACTACGCGATGGGAGAGCGTTTCAGCGATTCTTCTCTCTTTCTCTCTCTCCAAAAAGAGATCGAGCGCCTCGAATCTCTCCCGCCTCCCGCCTCTCTTTTGGAGCTCTCCCCTTTGGGATTGGAGGCGCTTAGAGCGTTTACGCTTGAGCTTGAGAGCCAAGGAGAGATCGAAGCCTCTAGATTGCTACAAGAGGGAATCACTCTTTTAGCCCCCTTGGAGAGAATCCTAGAGAATCGCCCTCCTTCAGAGATACTCCGCCTTCTGCTCAAAGAGTTTGCCACAAGAAGAATCGATGATGTGGGCGGGGGAAGAATCCGTGTCATGGGGATTTTGGAGACGAGAGGATTGAATTTTGATCGCGTGGTGGTGGTCGATTTTAATGAGGGGCTCATTCCAAAGCCCAGCGACAAAGACCTCTTTCTAAACTCCTCCATCCGCGCCAAGTGCCATCTTCCCACCCGCTTAGAACGGGAAAATCTCCAAAAGCACTACTACCTCTCCCTTCTGCGCCGCGCCAAAGAGAGCGTGTTGGCTTTTGTGAGCAACGAACAAAATGAGCCCTCTAGGATGCTTTTAGAGCTTCAAACCCCGATTTTTTCAGGCAAAGAGCTTTATGAGCGCACGCTCTTTGGGGCTCCCAGAGAACATAAGGGTTTTGTGGAGGAGATCATCGATTCGATTCCGTGGGAGAGGGAGCGCTTCTCTCACTCTAGGCTTCAGAGCTTTCTTTTGTGCAAGCGCCAATACTACTATCGCTACATCCGAGGCTACAGCCAAAGAGAAGAGGAGAATGAAAGTGCTTGGCTAGGAAAGACGGTGCATCGGTGGCTCAAAGAGAGCTTTGATCCATCCATTTCCCAAAAAAAGAGGCGTGAACATTTTCTCTCACTCCTTCAAAAGGAGCGATTCCCCAGTGCGAAACTCGCTTTTGAGGCGAGAGCCACCGCTAAAAAGATGGAGCGATTCTTTGAACGCGAAAAGGAGCGTGCTAAAGAGGGGGCCCAACCCCTTTGGCTAGAGGAGCGCGTGGAGTTTGAGGTGGAGGGGATAGATTTTGTGGGTTTTATCGATCGAGTGGATCGAGTGGGTGAGGAGTATTGGATATTAGACTACAAGCTCAAAAAAGCTCTCAAGGTTGACAAAGAGCGCGACTTAGAGAAGACGAGCGACTTTCAGTTTGCCCTCTACGCCCAAGCCCTCCGCCAAAGAGTTGGAGGGGCGGTGGCGATTCGCGCCTTTTATTATGATCTATTTAAAGGCACGCTTGAAGAGGAGGAGTATCTAGAGGAGAAGATCGCTCTGCTCCCCTTGCGCCTAGCTAGGCTAAAGGAGAAGAATCTCTCCTTTGAGCTTTGCGAAGATGCAAGAGTGTGTCGCTATTGCGCCTATGCCGCTATTTGCGACCGAGAAGATTAAGGATTCGAGAGAAAAAGAGGAGCGAGAGGGTGAGGAGCAGGAGCTTGAAGACCCACTCTGATTGAATATGCATGGAAGCAAAAGCCGAGCTCCCTGTCGCCTCTTCGCCTAATTTTTGAGCCTCAATGATATAGGGGGTGTAGTAGAGCGTGAAGAGGAAAATGCCTATTACACTAAGACCGCCAAAGAGAAGGAATGGAGGGCGTGAGGCTCCAAGTTTGAAGGCGAGAATCTCATAGGTGATAATGAAAAAAGCGGTGAAGTTGAGCAGGTAGCCAAATTTCACAAAGATTTGGGTCATAAGAATCCCTGAGTGAAACTTGGTGAGGGGAAGATCAGGGAGGTAGAACCACGCTTTAAAGATGACGGGAGCGCCAAAAACCCCTAGAGCGATAATCGCCCCGATGGTGACTCCGAGTACCCAAAGATAGAGGGTTTTAGCTAGGGGAAGGAGGAGTTTGCCTTGAAACATCTTTTTCCTTTAGGATAAACTTTCTCCCATTCTAGCCCAAAAACCATTGGAGGTAACTTTGAAAATCTTGCTCGCCCCTAGCGAATCAAAAATTTTCCCCACCCACCAAGCCTCTAGAGCGCTTGAGTTTATTTTTCAAGGAGGAGGAGCGCGAGGGCGTACTTTGGAGGCGTATGAGGAGTGGATGAGGCAGGGTAGCGAGGCGGAGATTTTGCGTCTTTGGGGGCAGAAACGCCTAGAGCTAGAGGCACTTGGTTTTTGCCAGAATCTTGCGCACTCCCCAAGGGAGAAGGCGATTAGACTCTATAATGGCGTAGCCTTTAAGGCGCTTGAGTATGAGACGCTTCCTTTGGAGGCGCAAGAGTGGGTGGATCATTCGACATTAATCTTCTCCAATCTCTTTGGAATCATCCTTGCCAAAGAAGAGATTCCCTACTATCGGCTTAAACAGGGGAGTAGCTGGGAGGGATTTGAGACTCGACGCTATCATCAGGCGTTTGAAGCGGAGCTTTTGGAGTGGCTAGGGGATGAGGTCATTGTCGATCTTCGTGCTGAGTTTTATCATGCCAGCTTTACCCCTTTAAGCCCCACCTATCGCCCCCTCTTCTACCAAAGAGGCAAAAAGGTGAGCCACTACGCCAAGCATTATCGTGGGCGCTTTTTGCGTCAGCTAGCCCTCAGGGGCGAAGAGGCGCTCTATGGGCGGAATATCCTAGAAGAAGAAGGGGTGTTACTCAAAGGAATCTCAGTGAAGCAAAACCTCCATTTGATGGAGTTTGAGCTACTTCATTGAGTTGGGTCTAAAGTTTCTTAAGATACAATCAAGCCGCAGTTTTCCAAACGCAATTCTATTTCCCTCACCAAATGGAGCGAACTCATGGTAAAAATCACTGAAAACAGCTTGCGGGACGGTCATCAATCCCTTCTAGCGACAAGAATGCGCACAGAGGATATGGTCGAAGCCGCCAAGCTTTTGGAGCAAGTTGGATTCCACAGCGTTGAGGCTTGGGGTGGGGCGACCTACGACACCTGTCTGCGCTACCTCAAAGAGGACCCTTTTGAGCGCCTTGCGACCTTCAAAGCGATCTTTCAAAAGACCCCTATTCAGATGCTCCTTCGAGGTCAAAATCTCATCGGTTATCGTCACTATGCCGATGACACCGTGAGAGAGTTCATCCGACTCTCCGCCCTTCATGGCGTGGATATCTTCCGAATCTTTGACGCGCTCAATGATATTCGTAACCTTGAGGTCTCCATTGAGGAGGTGAAAAAGCAGGGCAAACACGCTCAAGGGGCGATTAGCTACACTGTCTCCCCTGTGCACACCACAGCAGGGTTTGTTGAGTATGCCAAGGAGCTGGTGAAGCGAGGATGCGACAGCGTCTGCATTAAAGACATGGCAGGGCTCATCACGCCTATGGCGGCGTTTGAGTTGGTGAAGGCGCTCAAAGAGAGCCTCTCTGTGCCCGTGCAGTTTCACTCTCACTCGACCGCAGGTTTTGCGTTTGGTTCTCACCTCAAAGCCGTCGAGGCAGGAGCGGATATTCTTGATCTTAGCAACTCTGCCCTAGCGGAGGGGACGAGCCACCCTTGCGCCCAGTCCATGGTGGCGGCACTTGCGGGGACTCCTTATGACACCAAGCTCAATCTAGAGCCCATGGAGCAGGCGGCGGAGATTTTGAAGCGCCATCGAAGAAAATATAAGAAGTTCGAATCTGAATACAATCAGATTGACACGCGAGTTTTGGTGAGCCAGATTCCTGGAGGGATGATCTCCAATATGGCCAATCAGCTCAAAGAGCAAAACGCCCTCAACCGCATGGATGAGGTGTTGCGTGAGATTCCTAAGGTGCGAGAAGATTTTGGTTTCCCTCCTTTGGTGACCCCCTCTAGCCAGATCGTGGGCACTCAAGCGGTGCTCAATGTCCTTATGGGAGAGCGATATAAGACGATCACCACCGAGACGAGAAATCTTGTTCGTGGCCTTTATGGCAAGAGCCCCGCGCCCATTAGCGAAGCGCTCAAGGCAAAGATTCTAAGTGAGGGCGAGACACTCATTGAGACACGCCCTGCGGATAGTTTAGAGCCTGAGATGGAGAGGGCAAAAGCGGAGAGTGTGGAGTTTGCTAAAAACGAAACGGATGTGATCTCCTATGCCATTTTTGGTGCGATGGCCAAGAGCTTCCTCGTAGAGCGTAACGAGGGCAAGCTTGCGCCTGAGCCTTTGACACTCTTTGAAGATTATGGGCATGAGCCTTTGGCTAAGGAGTTCACTGTGACCGTGCATGGTGAACAGTATCAGGTTAAGATCGAAGGCAGCGGCACCAAAGAGGAGGGGCTTCGACCCTTCTTTGTGCGCGTGGATGGCGAACTCAAAGAGGTTTTTGTCGAATCCAACGAGGGTGCAGGTGGAGCGAGTGCTTCTTCTGCGAGCACTAAAAAAAGCGGTGGTCTTCCCCACGCCACTAAACAGGGGCACATCATCTCTCCGATGCCGGGCACTCTAGCCAAGATTAAAGTGAAAGTCGGAGATTTGGTGAAGGCGGGCGATACGCTAGCGGTCGTGGAGGCGATGAAAATGGAAAACGAGGTGCTCTCCACTATAGATGGCACCGTGAAGGAGATTTATGCCGAGGAGGGGACGAGCGTCTCCAATAATGTAGCGATCATGCTTATCGGCTAATTCCATGGAAGGGGTGCTTAGCGTCAGCGAGCTAAATATCCAAGTCAAATCATTGCTGGAGGCGACTTTTCTTCAAGTCGCCGTGAGGGGTGAGGTGAGCAATCTCACCTACCACACCAGCGGCCACATCTATCTCACTCTCAAAGATTCCTCCTCTTCTATCCGTGCCGTGCTTTTTAAAGGCAATGCCTCACGCCTCAAATTTCGTCTCGAAAATGGAATGGATGTGACGCTTTATGGGGGGCTTGGGGTCTATACGCCTAGGGGTGAATATCAGATCATCGCCCAAAATGCTGAGCCAACAGGCGTGGGAAGCTTGGCTTTGGCCTTTGAACAGCTCAAAAAGGAGCTTGCCGCACTTGGCTATTTTGACCCCGCGCACAAAAAACCCCTCCCCCCCTTTCCCTCCACGATCGCCCTCCTCACCTCCGCCACAGGAGCCGCCTTGCAAGATATGCTCCGTGTGGCGACTAAGCGATGGCCTTTGGTCAAAATCATAGGGTTGAACACCTTGGTGCAGGGAGAGGGAGCCAAAGAATCGATTGCTAAAAATATCGCCTACGCCGATTCTCTTGGAGTGGATGTGATTGTGGTGGGGCGCGGAGGCGGAAGCTTGGAGGATTTGTGGGCGTTTAACGAGCGAATTGTGGCCGAGGCGATCTATCACGCCAAGACCCCGATCGTCTCGGCGGTGGGGCATGAGGTGGATGTCGTCATTAGCGACTTTGTCGCTGATTTGCGCGCACCCACTCCCTCAAGTGCTATGGAGCTTATCCTCCCTGATTGCTCCGAATGGCTCATACGACTGGATGGATTCTTGGATGAGTTTCGCCGTGCCTTCAATCGAATCCTCCAAAAGAGGGAATCGGAGCTCAAATCCCTCCAAGATTCTCTAGATCGCCTCTCTTTGGCGGCGCGTCTTAAAGAGAGAGAATCAAGAATCAAAGAGCTCTGGAGTAGCCTCAATCAGGCGATGCGCCATCAACTTCGCCGCCAAGAATCACAGCTAGAGCCATGGCGTGGAAGGTTTGAGGGGGCTTGGGAGATGCTATGGCGTTTTAAAACGCAGGAGGTGGCGGGCTATATAGAGCGCTACAAGGAAGCTGATCCTCTCAAATGGTGTCACAAAGGCTACGCGCAGGTGGTTTCCCATAAAGAGGTGAAGACGCTAGAGGCGCTAGAGAGGGATGAGGTTTTTGAGCTTCTAGATGGGAAGTGGAGAGTGCAGGCTAAAGTGTTAGAGAAAGAGAAGATGGGGATTAGGGATGTTTAAAGGAGTGATGAGGATGAAGGGATTTTCGTGGGGCGTGTTGTGGCTTTTTCTTTGTGCGGGAGGCTTGGAGTTTGCGTTTGCATCGACTTTTAGCGACAAAGGGTTTTCGCTGAGCGGTGAGGTTAAATATAAAGAGTTGAAGTATTTTGACTATGTCAATCCTGAAGCACCCAAAGGAGGAGCGATCAAGCGCTATGAGATTGGAGGTTTTGACACGCTCAACGCCTTTGCGCTCAAAGGGACGCCAGCGGATGGCTTGGAGCTTCTTTATGACACGCTCACGGTGCATTCCGAGGATGAGCCTTTTAGTGAATACGGGTTGGTCGCGGAGCGAATTCAGCGCGCCAAAGACAATAGCTTTGTGATCTTTCATCTCAATAAAAACGCTCGATTCCATGATGGCAACCCTATCACTGCTTTTGATGTGGAGTTTAGCTTCAACACCCTTATAGGAACGGGAAACCCCGCCATTAAGCGCTACTATGAGGATGTCAAAGAGGTGGTGGTGGTTGATAAATACACCGTCAAATTCAACTTCTCCAACAAAGAGAATCGAGAGCTTCCTCTTATTCTTGGACAGCTAAGAATCCTCCCTAAGCACTTCTATGAGAATCGTCCCTTTGGCGAGAATCCTCTGGAGATTCCCCTAGGAAGCGGACCGTATAGGATTCTCTCTTTTGAGACGGGTAAAGAGATCGTCTATGAGCGAGTCAAAGATTATTGGGCCCAAAAGCACCCCACGCGCCTTGGCTATTTCAATTTTGATCGTGTGGCTTATGAATATTATAAGGATGAGACGGTGGCCTTGGAGGCGTTTAAGGCGGGAGCCTATGATTTTCGCCAAGAGAGCGCTGCGAAGACATGGGCGCTAGGGTATGAGGGCGAGCCGCTCAAAAAAAAGCAGATCATCAAAGAGGAGATCGCCCACTCTCTGCCTAGCGGAATGCAGGGCTATTTTTTCAACACACGCCGTGATCTCTTCAAGGATATTCGCGTTAGGGAGGCGCTCTCTTACGCGTTTGATTTTGAGTGGAGCAACAAGAATCTCTTCTTTGGGCAATACACCCGCACCAAGAGTTTTTTTGACAACTCTGAGCTGGCCTCTTTTGGCACCCCTTCACCCCAAGAGCGCGAATGGCTTACCCCTTTTAAAGAGCAGCTTCCCGAGGGAATCTTTGATCAGCCTTTCACCCTGCCCACCACCAAAGGTGATGGAAATATCCGTCCCCAGCTAAAAAGAGCTCAGCAGCTCCTCAAAGAGGCGGGCTATGAGATTAAAAATAAGAAATTGATTCACACCACCACAGGTCAACCCTTTGTCTTTGAGCTTTTGCTGCTCTCTCCAGCGATGGAGCGAGTCGCTCTCCCCTTCAAGCGAAATCTCGCCACACTGGGAATCGAGATGAAGATTCGCACCATCGACCTCACTCAATACATCAATCGACTTCGAGAGTTTGACTATGACATGATCGTGGGCGTCATCGGGCAGTCCCTCTCGCCTGGGAATGAGCAGCGCTACTACTGGCACTCCAGCTCCAAAGATGAGCGAGGAAGCAAAAACTATGCAGGAATTGACCATCCCGCTGTGGATCGCCTTGTGGAGATGGTGGTCAATGCCAAGGATCGAAGAGAACTAGTGGATTACACGCGCGCTTTGGATCGGGTCTTGCTCTGGAATCATTATGTCATTCCTCACTTTCACAATCGCACCTTCCGCGTTGCCCACTGGAATCGCTTCTCTCGTCCCAACATCTCCCCTCTGTATGGATTGGGATTTTGGACTTGGTGGGTCGATCCGCAAAAAGAGGAAGAGCTACTCAAAGCGCGTCCTGCGCTAAAGAGGCGGTGAGAGCTTGGGCGCTTATATCTTCAAGCGACTTTTGCTCATTCTCCCTACGCTCTTTGGCATCATCACACTCAACTTTTTTATCATTCAAGCAGCACCTGGAGGACCCGTGGAGCAGATGCTAGCCAAGCTAGAGCATATCCAAGGGGGAGCACAAGAGCGAATCTCCTCTAGCTCTAGCGAGGTGAGCCTGAGTGTTTCGGGGCAATATCGCGGCTCCAAGGGCTTGGATGAGAGGTTGATCAAAGAGATTGAGAAGCTCTATGGCTTTGATAAACCCCTCCATGAGCGCTATTTTCTGATGCTTAAAAACTACCTTGTCTTTGATTTGGGGGAGAGCTTCTATCGCCAAAAAAGAGTGGTGGAGCTGGTGGTGGAGCGCCTCCCTGTCTCTATTTCTCTCGGGGTTTGGAGCACGATTCTTATCTATCTCATCTCCATCCCCTTAGGAATCAAGAAAGCCGTGAGACATGGGAGCTCTTTTGATGTGGGAAGTAGCTTCATCATTGTCCTTGGGAGCGCGATTCCCGTCTTTCTCTTTGCCATCGTGCTGATTATCTTCTTGGCAGGCGGAAGCTATTTGCAGCTCTTTCCGCTTCGAGGATTGGTGAGCGAAGGGTTTGAGGGGTTGAGTCTGGGGGGTAAGATTTTGGATTATCTTTGGCATATCACTCTGCCTGTCGCCTCTTTGACGATTGGAGGGTTTGCCTCACTCACCCTCCTAACCAAAAACTCTTTTCTCGAAGAGATCAATAAGCAGTATGTCTTCACGGCGCGCGCCAAGGGGGCGAGTGAGCGAAAAATTCTTTATGGTCATGTCTTTAGAAATGCGATGCTTATCGTTGTTTCAGGTTTTCCCGCTGCTTTCATTGGGATGTTTTTTGCAGGCTCTCTTTTGGTGGAGATCGTTTTTTCACTCGATGGGTTGGGCCTTTTGGGGTATGAATCCACGCTCAATCGAGACTACCCTGTGATGTTTGGCACGCTCTATATTTTCACCCTCATTGGGCTCATCACCACGCTTATTAGTGACCTTGTCTATACGCTCATTGACCCAAGAATCGACTTTGAGAGGCGCGCATGAGAGAGATGACTAGACGCCGTTTGGAGGTTTTCAAAAGCAACAGGCGCGCCTACTATTCGGCCTATCTTCTGCTTTTCTTGGTGCTCCTCTCGCTTTTAGCGCCCCTGATTGCCAATGATAAGCCGCTTTTGGTTCGCTATGAGGGGCGATTTTACTTCCCGATTCTCAAGGCCTACAGTGAGACCACCTTTGGAGGGGATTTTGAGACACCAGCCAACTACAAAGACCCCTATGTGGAGGAGCTTATCCTTGCCAAAGAGGGGAGGGTGGTGTGGCCTTTGGTGCGCTACCGCTATGACACCATCAACTATGATCTCAAAGCCCCCGCCCCCACGCCTCCTGATGATCATAACTGGCTGGGAACGGATGATCAGGGGAGGGATGTGCTGGCGCGCCTCATCTATGGCTATAGTGTATCTTTGGCATTTGGTTTTTTGCTCACGATCCTAAGCTCTCTGGTGGGGGTCGCCGTGGGCGCGATGCAAGGCTACTACGGGGGTAAGGTTGATCTTTTGGGGCAGCGATTCATCGAGATATGGTCGGGGATGCCGATGCTCTTTTTGCTCATCATCCTCTCTAGCTTCGTGGAGGCGAGCTTCTTTTGGCTTCTTGGAATCATGCTTCTCTTCTCTTGGATGAGCTTGGTGGGAGTGGTGAGGGCAGAGTTTTTACGTGGAAGGAATCTCGAATATGTCCGCTCTGCTAAGGCGCTTGGGGTGAGTCATGGGGTGATTATGCGCCGCCATATCCTGCCCAATGCGATGGTGGCGACTCTCACCTTTTTGCCCTTTGTGATGAGCGGCTCCATTGCCACGCTCACCTCGCTTGATTTTCTAGGGTTTGGGCTCCCTAGCGGAGCCCCCTCGCTGGGTGAGCTTTTAGCGCAGGGCAAACAGAATCTCCATGCTCCTCATTTGGGGCTTTGTGCCTTTTTCTCTATCGCCTTTTTGCTCTCGATTCTTGTTTTTGTGGGCGAGGGGTTGAGGGATGCGTTTGACCCGAGGCTCTCTTTATGAATCTATTGGAAGTTAAATCACTAAAAGCCCGTTTCAAGCGGGGAGGATTTGCCCTTGAATCGGTCAATTTGACGCTCAAAAAAGGCGAGTGTGTCTCGATTGTGGGAGAGAGCGGGAGCGGGAAGTCATTCCTTGCACAGCTCATCGTGCGCCTCTTCCCCCAGGGGAGCGTGGAGGTGGAAGAGGGGGAGATTCTTTTTTTGGGGGAGAATCTCTTGGACTTTTCCCAAGAGCGCCTAGAGGGGGTTAGAGGGAGTGAAATCGGCTTTGTTTTTCAAGAGCCGCTCATCTCGCTCAACCCTCTCCATACCATTGAAAAACAGCTGGCCGAGGCGATTTTGCTTCACCGCTCGCTCTCTAGAGAGGAGCTTAAGAGAGAGATTGGCGCGCTCTATGCTTCTGTTGGGCTAGAGGCGCTAAAAGGGCGTGCGAAAATCTATCCCCATGAGCTAAGCGGCGGCCAGCGTCAGCGCGTGATGATCGCCATGGCACTAGCCAACTCTCCCAAGCTTTTGATTGCGGATGAGCCGACCACAGCGTTGGATGTGAGCGTGCAGAAGCAGATACTCGACCTCCTCTTTAGGCTCAAAGAGGAGCGGGGAGTCTCGCTCCTTCTTATTAGCCACGACCTAGGGGTGGTGCGCCACTATGCCGATAAAGTCTATGTGATGAAGGGGGGCAAAGTGGTCGAATCGGCTTCCAAAGAGGAGCTCTTCGCCCATCCCAAGCACCCCTACACCCAAGCCCTCCTCTCTTCTCTCCATCTCCCTCTTAAAGAATCCCCTCCCTCTAGGGGTGAGATTCTCTTGGAGGCGGAGAATCTGGATCTCTCTTTTGTGCTAAAGAAGGATTGGCTAGGTCGTCCCAAGGAGTATTTGAGGGCGCTCTCCTCCATCTCTTTGAGGCTTCGCGAAGGAGAGAATCTAGGAATCGTTGGAGAGAGCGGGAGCGGGAAGAGCACGCTTGCGCTTGCGCTTTGCAAGCTCCTCTCTTTTGAAGGTCGATTGAGGATGGGTCATGAAGAGATGGCCAAGATGGAAGAATCGCGCTTTCGCCCTTTTCGCTCCATGATTCAGATCGTATTCCAAGACCCTTATGGCTCTTTGAGTCCGCGCTTAAGTATAGAGGAGATTTTACGCGAGGGATTAGAGGTGCACTTTCCCGCCCAAAAGGAGAGTTTTGAGAGGCGAATCATTGAGGCGCTGGAGGGAGTAGGGCTAGAGAGCTCCTATCGCTATCGCTATCCCAATGAGCTAAGCGGCGGTCAGCGCCAGCGGGTCGCCATTGCTCGTGCTCTTATTTTGAGACCTAAAATATTGATTTTGGATGAGCCAACCAGTGCGCTGGATCGAAGCATTGAGCATCAAGTGGTCGCGCTTTTGCTTGAGCTCCAAAAACGCTACAACCTCACCTATCTCTGCATCAGCCATGATCTAAGGGTGATTGGGGCCTTGAGCGATAGGGTGGCGGTGATGAAAGGCGGTAGGCTTATCGAGGAGGGTGAAACCTCTTTGATTCTTCAATCCCCCACCCACCCCTATACTCAAGAGCTCATCGGCTCTCTCCTCTTATGAAGCGCTGGCTTTTCGCGCTACTCTTGGCGCTTGGCGGATTGAAGGCGTATGAGGCGCCACTCTCGCTATCAGCCATCCTCAAAGAGGTGCACCAAGCCGCGCTCTTCACCCTCTATGCCCCCTCTTATGGCTATCTCTACTGCTCGCTCTATGGGGCGGTTGCTCCTTTGTACACTGATAGCGATTCTCCTTGTCAGATCGATCCCAAAAAGGCAAGGGAGATGCGCTACCATGCGAGGAATTTCACCCTGAGGCAGCTTTATATGGAGCAGCAGTATCGCTTAGGTTATGTGCAGGGATTTTGCCTTCTCCAAGCGGGCGCCCATCTCTTTAATGCGACTCTTATCAAGGAGGGCTACGCGGTGGCGCAAAACAGTGAAACTAGCGGTGAGAGCGAACTTTTGCGCGGAGAGCTCTTTAGGCTCGAAGAGATCGCAAGACGCGAGCAAAAAGGATTGTGGAAAGAGTGGAAAGAGGAGATGGAGTGCCTTTCGTTGATTGCCAATTCGAGGCGGTAGGGAGTGTAGATAGTGAATTGGCTGGCTTTTTCTTGTATGGGGCGTAAGAGTAGGAAAGAGCTCTTTTGAGATGAGGAAAACCATTATTATCATCCATGAAATTTATGGAATCACTGAGAATCTTAAAAAACTATCCAAAGAGCTAGAAGCAAAAGGGTATAGAGTTGTTTTACCATCATTGTTCTTGGATAACTATAGTGGAGATAATGAAGAGTATTCCTATAAGAAATATTTTGCTGAAGTTGGATTTGATAATTCTATAGGCAAAATAGATAAAATAATTGAAAAGAATGGCGCTGATAGCATTGTCTTGATTGGGTTTAGTATTGGTGCGACACTCGCTTGGATGAAATCTAATGATCTTAGAATCAAAGGTGTTATTGGTTTCTATGGATCAAGAATTAGGAATAATCTGCTGATAAATCCTCTGATTCCTACGAAATTATACTTTTGCAATGAAGCAACTTTTGAGGTTGATACTCTTATAGAGAAATTAAGAATAAAGAATAATCTTGAGCTCACTAAAATAAAAGGTGATCATGGTTTTTATTCAAAATTATTATTTAATCACAATATGATTCAGGAAACAAATAAAATAATATTTAATGATTTGGATAAAATTTATATTAACATATAGAATTAAGACGCTTAACGCAAGATACAATCTCACAAACTATTTGAAGCGTTTGTGAAAACCTTTGACCAAGGATTACTAATGTTTTTAAACCAAATACGCCTATTGATTGCGCTTATTCTTTCTGCTAGTAATTTTCTGCTTTTTCTCTTTCCTGGTCTAATGATTGCAGAGTTTGTAGTGCAGTTTATTGAGAATCGATCGCTCTTGTTAGAGCATGGTGGGTGGGTGGTTTTTATTGCAATGATGATGATGTTGCTTTATTTGCTTCGAGATATGCTCTTTGGCACAACAGTTAAAGGTTTTACGCAAACTGCACACAAGATTGAAGCAGGTGGAGAGTTGGATTGGATTTACCAGCTTTTTGATCCAGTAAGAAGGCGGTTTGGTTTGCAGGTGAGTCTTTATTTGGAGCAAGGAGAGGAAATTAATGCTTTTGCAGTTCGTACTCTTTTTCACAAGGCTGTAGTGATATCTGAGGGGCTTCTTCGTCATCTGCAAGATAATATAGAAGAGGCTGGGCAGGCCTCTGCGCTACAAGCAATAATTGCTCATGAGCTCTCCCATCTAAAACATTGGGATTTTTTGCCTGGTCTTATTATTTATGCCAATGAGCAAGCTGCTGGTAAGCTTGAAGCAATTTTGCACATCGGTGTTGAGCTTGTCACTCGAATGGTTTTAATGATTCCTTTTTTTGGTGCTTTTATTGGAATAGGTCTTGCAGTGCTCTACCGTATTAGTCGCTTGGCGACAGGTTTTTTTGCTTCTATGGTTGTGCGACCACTTTTTACGCTCAGCGAGAATGCTATTGGTCGAAGCATTGAATATCGTTGTGACAGGGATGCCGCCAAAACAATAGGCTCAGAAGCAACAGCAAAAGCACTAAGTGTTCTTGGTGGTGAAAGCTATACTTCTATCTTTTCGACTCACCCACCAGCGTTACTGCGTGCGACCCGTGCTTACGGCGTAAAGCACAAGGGGGATAGCTGTATTGGAGGCGGCTTTATACCCGTGGTATTTGGGACTTTCTGGCTAGTATTTTTGGGCTTTTTAACTTTTGCTTCTTGGGTCTACATAAGTGATTTGACTACTTTTCAGAGCGTATCAAATACTGTTTTGTTGCAGCTTATTCCAGTATGGCAATTTTCGATTAAGCCTATAATGGTGCAGGCTATGCCATTGTTAAATTTTGCATCGTCTTTTTGGGATTTCATTTTAATAATCCATGAACAGTTGGGTGTTTGGGCGAAAAATGGAGTTTTGTGGGCGCTAGATTATAGTCGGCAATTAAATATAAGGGTTTTTCATGAGTGGCAACACTATCTGAGAATTTTTCTTTGGAGTGTATTGTGGATACTTTTAATTCATGTAATCTGGCGTATTGTTGATGGGGCAATTTTGCAGATCAAAATCCTAATGATTCGCCCAAAAATCAATAGAGTCCAGTCCACTCCTATTGATTGGGCGCTCTTTCAAGCGATTGAGCACAAAAATCCTAAAGCAGCCTACGAAGCCATTAAGGCTGGTGCTAATCTTTGTGCTACACTTTCTGATGGAAGAGATCTTGTCACCTTTGCGCAAGAGAGTAAATGCAGAAAAATGGTTCGTTTTTACAAGAGGGTTGGATTAAAACCTAAAATTTAATGCAAGCCTTCTCTCTTAATGCTACAGGAATGCTTATTCTAACGAATATAGTGTGAAACAAACTTCGCGTAGTTATCCAGTATCTCCCCTCCGCGCCTAAAGCCCAGCGCACAAGCCTCATAAGCATAAAAGACATTGGGTTGGTAAAAGAGTCCTTGGTGAAGATTGGGCTCGACAAACTCCTGATAGAGCGGAGGAAAATTCCCATACGCTCCCGCTTTTTCGCTGAGAATCTCCCCTTGCTCACTCCATATCTGCACGCTCTCGCCCTCACGACCAAAGGCGTGCTTCTTGACCTGCTTCTTGCCCTTGAGGGGCTCAAAGGAGCTCTCTAGAAGCAGAGAGTGGTTAGGGAAGAGGTCCCAAAGGATTTTGAGCATCCGCTTGGATTGAAAGAGGAGGGTGTAGGCGGGATTGAGGAAGATGGTGTTTTTATTCCGTATCATTCCCTCTATAAGTAGCGCCATCTCAGGCTCATCAATGGCGATATTTTCCCATGGAATGAGCTTGAACCAAAATTCATAATTCTGGTCGTTGAAAAAGAGCCCCGATTCTTCATCGAGCTTTGCCTCATGCACATAACTAAAGGCCGTCTCAAAGCCGCTCTCCCTAGCGATCTGCTCCAAAAGTCGCATGGTCATCTCTTCTTCAAGACTCCCCTCTATGCTGGAGAAGAGAATCTTCCATCCCTCATAGACTTCATCAAAGCGTGCGGGATCATCCCCTAGGGTGATCATTCGTTTGAAGTTCTCGCCGATGGCTTGATAGAGATTATTGAATTGGAGATGATTCTCCATGCCATTGGCCTTGAGGAGCGCCCATTGGATGATCGCCGTCTCATAGACCATCGTTGGAGTGTCGGCGTTGAATTCCAAAAGCTTAATGGGTCGCCCCTCCAGCCCTCCTGCAAAGTCAAAGCGCCCATAGATGTGCCAATGCACCTCATTTTCCCAGCTCATCTTGATGCTCTCGATGAGGTTGAAGGGAATTCCAAGCTCAAAGAAGAGGTTGTTGTCAATCACGTATTGTCCCGCTTCGACAAACATATCATAGAGCTCATTGGCGGCGCTATAGAATCCTTCCGCTTCCGCTTCGCTTAGCACGACCGCCTCGTTGGCGACATAGGAGGTTTGGTTGGGATCGGTGTGCCAAGCAAATCCGATGCTCTCTAAAAACTCATTGGAGAGCGGTTTAAGGGTCTTGATCTCCATGGTTTTAACCTCCATAGCTAGGTGAAGAGCTAGAAGAGGAAGAGGAGGAGGGAGCGGAGCTAGGCGAAGAAGAGGAGCCAAAATACCCCCCTTTGGCGCTACTTGGCGTGCTGCTTGCTCCTGTAGAGGTGCCTCTAGGGGCGGTGGCGCTACTAGAGGATTTAAAAGAGTTTTGGCTGCGCTCATAGGCTTGAGGGGATTTGTAGGTGGCGCGTTGCTGGGCTTGGTAGTTGGGGTTATTAAAGAGTTTGCTTCCAATCCAGCTTCCAAGCATCGCTCCCGCCATTGAAGCAAGAATCGTCTCTCCTAGCGAGAGGCCCATGCCTCCGGGGTTAGTGAGCTGAGAGGTGCCTTGCTCAATTTTGGCAGCCTCCTCCTTGAGGAGCTTATCCACCTCTTCTTGGGTGAGCATTCGCTCTTTGCCTGAGGGGTCTTTGAGGACGATTCGAGTGGTCTCACTGGGGTATTCTTCCAGAATCTTGTAGCCTCCTTGGGGCTGCTCTTCGATAATGACGAGCGCTCCCTGCTTCTCTTTGATCTGTGAGAGAGGCTCGCTCTTAGAAGAGGAGTTGTTATCGCACCCTTGCAGTCCTACCGCGATTAGAGCGCCCAAGCTACCGATGATGGCATAGTCAGAAATCTTTCGTAAATGTCTCATGAGTCTCCTTTTGCGAATAGGGGATTATATCCAAGGAGTCTTTTGGCTTTTTGAAAAGAGCTTTATTGATATTTCAACTATAAAATATTATTATTACTTAAAATAATTTGAAATGCAAAGGAGACCCCTATGGAAAACCTAAGCCGGCGGCGATTCTTTAAAAAAGTCGCTCTCGCTTCGACCCTCTCCCTTGCACCCCTATCTGTGCAAGCCAAAGAGGAGAAAACGAATCAAAAGAGAATCGCCTCTATCATTGATTTGACCTTGTGTGATGGGTGCGAGGGGGAGGCGATGCCTCTTTGCGTGAAGGCGTGTAGAGAGAAGAATAGATCCAGCTTCCCTGAGCCTCAAAAACCGATTATGGACTATTGGCCGCAAAAGTTTCATGAAGATTGGTCGGATAAACGCGAGCTCACTTCGCGCCTCACGCCTTACAATTGGACTTTTGTGGAGAAGCTAGAGGTCGAGGGGCAAAAAGTTTTTGTTCCTAGGCGCTGTATGCACTGTGATGATGCGCCCTGTCAAAAGCTCTGCCCCTTTGGGGTGATCGGCAAGAGCGAGCAGGGGGCAGTGAGCATCGACCCTGATTTTTGCATGGGAGGTGCAAAGTGCCGCGATGCCTGTCCATGGGGAATTCCTCAGCGTCAAGCGGGAGTAGGACTCTATATGAAGCTTGCGCCCAAGCTTGGCGGAGGCGGAGTGATGTATAAGTGCGATATGTGCAAAGATCTTCTAGCCAAAGGAGAGAAGCCCGCTTGTGAGGTGAAATGTCCCAAAGGAGCGATCATTTTTGGGGAAAAAGAGGCGATGAGAGCGGAGGCTAGGAGGCGCGCTGAGCGCATTGGAGGCCATCTCTATGGGATGGATGAAAATGGGGGAACGGCGACTTTTTATATCTCCAAAGTGCCTTTTGAGAAGATTCACGCCGCCATCCAAAGCGAGAAGGAGCTCAAAGGGGATAAGAAGCCAGGGCGACCCCATATGAAGGTCGGGCTTAAAAACCCAATGGAAAAGGGCGAAAATCTCGCACTGGCTACGCTTATGGCACCCGTGGCGGGAATCTTTGCTGCTGGAGTGGCCGTCTATAAAGGTAGAAAAGAGAGGGGAGAAGAGCAATGAAGGTGAATCGACAGAGTCTATCCAATCGTGTAGTTCATTGGCTTACCGCCCTCTCGATCTTTTGGCTGATTGTGACGGGAGTGGGGCAGATGCCCGTCTATAAGCGCTATTTTGTGACGGAGATTCCGGGATTTAGCTTTTTAGGAAACTATTTCACGACACTCAATCAGCACTACATCGCTGGAGCGATTTTGATTGCGGTGGGCTTTTATCACCTTTTCTATCATGTGATGCGAAGAGAATTTGATATTTTGCCTAGGCGAGGGGATGTGCGTGCGAGCATTGCGGTGATCAAAGCGATGCTAAAGGGTGAGCCTGAGCCCCCAAGCGAAAAGTATCTCCCTGAGCAGAGGCTGGCCTATGCGTTTATCGCCCTGACGATTCTTCTTATGGGGGTGAGTGGAATCATGAAGTCATGGAAGAATCTCACGGGCAATGAGCTGAGTGATTTTTGGCTCTATTGGGCGGCGACCCTGCACAATGCGGGGATGATGCTCTTGATCTTTGGAATCATCGCTCACCTTGCCGCCTTTTGGCTTAAGCCCAATCGCAAGCTTTTGGGGGGCATGGTGCATGGAAAGGTCGAGGCGCACTATGTGCTGGAGCGGCATGGAAAATGGAAAGAGGGAATCAAACGCGCCCAAAAGGCGCTAGAGCGAGAGGCTTAAGCGCTCTCCTCTATTTTCAGCGTGGGGGCGGAGCCTTCGATGAGGTAGCGGAGCACAGCCATGCGCACAGCCACTCCATTGGTGACCTGTTCTAGAACCTTGCACCTTGGGTCTTTGAGCATCTCATCGTCAATATCGACATTGCGATGCACAGGACCGGGGTGAAGCAGAGCGATTTTTCGATCTCCTAAGAGCTCCTTGGTGATGCAAAAATCACTCGCGTAATCTTTGAGGCTAGCATAGATGGGGTGCTCGTGGCGCTCTGTTTGTGTGCGCAGGCTCATGATCGCATCCACCTCGCCGATTACCTCTTGGAGGCGGTCATGTTGTCGCAGGTTGGTCTTGGGCATGAAGTGGGGCGGAGCGATGAGAATCACCTCCATGCCAAATCGCCCCAGAAGCTCAATGTTGCTATTGGCCACGCGTGAGTTACGAATATCGCCTACAATAGCGATCTTTTTGCCCTCCACTCTCCCTAGGCTTCGCTTTAGCGTGAGGAGGTCAAGGAGCGCTTGGGTGGGATGAGCGTGGGCTCCATCCCCTCCATTGACGATAGAGCAGCTGGTGTGTTTAGCCAAAAGATTGGGCACACCCGCGTTTTTGTGACGCACCACGATGGCACTAGGAGACATGGCGTTGAGGTTGGCGGCGGTGTCAAAAATCGTCTCTCCCTTGGTGGTAGAGCTTCTAGAGACATCCAGTCTAACCACCTCTCCTCCTAGGCGTTTCACCGCGATCTCGAAACTGCTCAATGTGCGTGTGGAGTTTTCAAAAAAGATCGTAATGACCAATCGCCCTTTGAGGTGGTTTCGATGCTTGGTGTCTAGATAACCCTCCGCCTCATCCAGCAGGCCTATCACCTCCTCTTGGCTCAAATCCCTCGTATTAATTAAATGCCGTATCAAAATCACCCCCTTGTTTTTGACTGGTTTTTACAGATCAAGCGTGGCTAGAATCTCTTCGTTGATTCTATCGAAACTCTCGACTATTTTGCCCCCATGATCTTTGATGAAGTTTTGGGCACTCTTCTTGGTCTCAAAAGGAATCAGTTCATTTCCCATGGGGCCATAGACATCGCTATGAATCACATAGATCGCTTTTTTGCCATCGAGCTTCTTTTGGGCGTAGTAATCGGTCACCTCGATGGAGAGAATCGTCTCGTTGAAATCCTTGATATAGTGGGTGGGGTGAAGAATGAACTTCATCATATCTTTCACGCCATCAAAGTAGTGGGCGTGACCCGATTCGGTGGTGATTTTGGCTGCCCATCGCGGATATTTGGCGACAAACATCCCGCAAACGGGACATTTAGCTTTGTGGGGAACTTCGATTCTCTCGTTGGCGCCAAAGCTGGCACTTTTTTGAATCTTTACATCCCAAAGATAGTAAAAGAGCGCTTCGCTCTCTCGTTGACCCAGTTTGCCACAAGCACCCCCTTTAAGAATCGCCTCTTGAAGCTTTTTGGAATCGGAGTGACTTTGCCAAGGAAACTCAGGGCAGTTTTGGAGAAAGATCTTTTCTCCCATGGGGTAGAGGCGCTTTTGTTTCACTTCATCGCTAGGAGTGGCACCTAGAAGCATAAGCGGAAGCAGGGAGAGGAGGCCAAGACGAATCGCCAAAGACATGAAAAAACTCCTTTTAGGGTAAGATATTGTGAGTGCGCTTCTCTAATCCTAGGCGATCGCTCTCTCCATAGAGAACGTCGGTGATCACTCCTTGGGGATTGATGAAAAAGGTAGTAGGAATCGCCACCACTCCATAGCGTTTGGTGATGATTCGCGCCTCATCCTCAATAATGGAGTAGGAGTAGGGGTGCGCTTCAAGAAAGCCAAGCAGGTACGATTTGGGTTCTCCTACATTGATCGCAATCACTTCAAGATTGCCCTGATGCTTTTTGTAGAGTTCTTCTAGAAGAGGCATCTCTTTGAGGCAGGAGAGGCAGGTGCTTTGCCAAAAGCGAATGATAACTCCCTTTCCCTGAAGTTTTTGGAGGTCCATGGGAGCACCTTGGAGATTGTGGGTGCTGAGGGGAGGGGGAGGGGTGCCTGGTTTGATAATGGAGTTAACATCGCAACCTGCAAGAGTCAAGAGGAGTGAAAATAGAGCGCCAGAGAGCCAAATGCGCATGGATTTCCTTAATGTTATCTTTAATTAAAATTGTACCTTGCAAGTGTTAATATGCGATTAAAACGCCCTTGTTTGGAGGGATTGAAGTTTTCTTGTGTTAGAATCCCCTACAAAAAATAGACCATCAGACCAAAGGGTGAAAAGTCATGAATATCGCGGTGATTGGCACGGGGTATGTGGGATTGGTGAGCGGGACATGTTTTGCCGAGATGGGCAATAGTGTCATCTGCGTGGATGTAGACCATCAAAAGATCGAAAAACTCAAGCAGGGAATCATCCCCATCTATGAACCAGGTTTAGAGGAGATGGTGCTAGAGAATCACAAAAAAGGCGACCTCCTTTTCACTACCTCCCTTAAAGAGGCGCTAAAGAGCGCTGAAGTTGCTTTTATTGCGGTGGGGACTCCTATGGGCGAGGATGGAAGTGCGGATTTACAGTATGTTTTGGCAGTCGCCAGAGAGATTGGCGAGGGGATGGATCGCTATTTGGTGGTGGTCGATAAATCCACCGTTCCTGTGGGGACAGCCGACTTAGTCAAAGAGACCATTTTAGCAGCACAAAAGGCGCGAGGGGTGGAGATTCCTTTTGATGTGGTGAGCAATCCAGAGTTTCTCAAAGAGGGAGATGCCATCAATGACTTCATGAAGCCTGATCGTGTGGTCGTGGGAGCGGAGAGCGCGCGGGCGATGGAGAAGATGCGAGAGCTCTACGCCCCTTTTACAAGGAGCCATGATCGATTCATTGCGATGGGGGTTAGAAGCGCTGAAATGACTAAATACGCCGCCAATGCGATGCTGGCCACCAAGATTAGTTTCATGAATGAGATCTCTAATATCTGCGAGGCAACAGGGGCGGATGTGAATGATGTGCGCGTAGGGATCGGAAGCGATAAGAGAATCGGCTATAGCTTTATCTACCCGGGGTGCGGGTATGGCGGGAGTTGTTTTCCCAAAGATGTCAAAGCCCTAGAGAAGATTGCCTTAGAACACGGAATCACCCCTCGCGTCATTGGCGCGGTCGAAGAGGTGAATCGAGAGCAAAAAAAGGTGTTGGTGCGCAAGATCACGGCACGATTTGGCGAGAATCTTCAAGGGAAGAGCTTTGGAATCTGGGGGCTTAGCTTTAAGCCAGAGACGGATGATATGCGAGAGGCAAGCTCAATCGTGCTCATCAAAGAGCTACTCGCCAGAGGCGCCACCATCAAAGCGTATGATCCCAAGGCGATGGAAGAGGCGAGGCACTTCTACCTCAAGGAGCACCCCGAGATTCTCTACACTTCCAACAAATACGATGCCCTCAATGGAGCGAGCGCGATGGTCTTGGTGACGGAGTGGAAGGAGTTTAGGAGCCCTGATTTTTATGAGATCAAGAATCGACTCCTAGAGCCCGTGATTTTTGATGGACGGAATCAATACAAAAAAGAGCGCCTAGGGGAGATGGGGATTGAGTATCACCAAATCGGCGTGGCGATTCACAGAACTTAACACAAGCAAGGAGCGGAGGGTGAAGAAATTGATCAAAGGGGCAATGGCAGGAGCAGTCGTGATGATGTTGGCGGGTTGCCAGCTCTACAATGAAGCCCTCAAGCCCGATCGTCAAGAGGAGCGCTACATCCAAGCCACGCGCAAGGGAGAGATTTTAAATGGACTCAAAACCGAGGCAGTGATTGTGGCTACACGCCTTAATGAGTTTGATCCCGAGCAATTCAAGAGCAGTGAGGGGGAGTATTTTTTCATCGACATCTATATTAGTGATGATGCTAGAGAGCCCAAAGATCGAGGCCTTAACAATCCGCTCTATAGCCTTAGGCTCTCTAATGGTAGCGAGCCCATCGAGATTAAGCGGGTGGAGCGCGAGGAGTTGCTCAAACGAAATATCACTTTTGCTAGCCGTTGGGGAGAATATTTTTTGGTGAAGTTTGAACCCCAAGAGCGCCGATATTTGGATCGAATCAAGCTAGAGCTTATGCATAAAAACCTTGGCGTCACCGTGCTTGATTATGGGTTTAGGAATATCAAAGCAGAGTAGATGAGGCTGGATGCATACCTAGCCAAAGAGTCTCTTGTTCCTAGTCGAGAGAAGGCAAGAGCGCTCATTTTGGAAGGGCAGATTCTCGTGGATGGCAAGGCGGCCTCCAAGCCTTCGATGGAGGTGATGGAGGGGGTGAGCATCGAGCTTTTGAGCCCCTCGCGTTATGTGGGAAGGGCGGCGCTGAAGCTTCAGGGTTTTTTAGAATCGCACCCTGAAATCTCCCTCAAGGGGGAGAGGGTGCTAGATATTGGTTCAAGCACAGGGGGATTTGCTCAGGTGGCGCTTCAAGCGGGTGCTTTGAGTGTCACTTGTGTGGATGTGGGACGCGATCAGTTGGCTAAAGAGCTAAGAGAGGATTCAAGAATCGCACTCTTTGAGGGAATGGATATTAGAGATTTTCAAGATGAGCCCTTTAATTGGGTGCTTTGTGATGTCTCTTTCATTTCGCTCTCCAAGGTTTTGCCCGATATTCATCGACTCTGCGCCCAAGGAGCGATCCTGCTTTTTAAGCCTCAGTTTGAAGTGGGGCGCGAGGCAAAGCGCAATCGCAAAGGGGTCGTGGTGGAGGCTGATCGTATCCATGTGCGACTTAAGGAGTTTGGCGCAGAGTGCGAGCGGTTTGGCTTTAAAGTCGATGCGTGCGAGCCTTCAAAAACCAAAGGAAAAGAGGGGAATGAAGAGTTTTTTCTCTATATTCGGCGATCCTAGCGTCACTTCAGTGGCAATAGGGAAGTTTGATGGGATGCATCTAGCCCACCAGCGACTTTTTTCTTATTTGGATGAGGGTGGGGCGATTCTCACGGTGGATGCACAGCGTGGAAATCTCACGCCTGGCGAATACAAAAGAGAGTTCACCCCCTTTCCTCTCTACTCGATTCCTTTGGGGAAGATCAAACACCTAAGCGGCGAGCGCTTTATCTATATGCTCAAAAAAGCCTTCCCCAATCTCACCAAAGTGGTGGTGGGTTATGACTTTCGCTTTGGCAAGAATCGCGCCTTTGGCGTAGAGGAGCTGAGGGGCTACTTCGCAGGCGAGGTGGTGGTCGTTCCTGAGGTGTTTCATCGCGGGCATTCAGTCCACTCTGAGGCGATTAGGGAGCTCATCGCCCAAGGCGAGATGAATCTAGCGGGCGAGCTTTTGGGGAGAGACTACTTTATTGAGGGGCGCGTGGTGCGGGGCAATGGGCTTGGCTCTAGTGCGCTTTTTGCGACGATCAACCTAGAGGTGGAGAGCTTTTTGATTCCGCTTGAGGGAGTTTATGCCACCAAAACCAAGGTCGGAGAGAGGTGCTTTGGGTCGGTCTCTTTTGTCGGGAAGCGCTTAAGCGTGGATAATCTATTCTCTATCGAGACCCATCTTTTGGGCGTCTCGCCCCATGCGATTCCTAAGACGGAGGTGGCTAGAATCTACTTCTTGGAGAGATTGCGTGAGAATCGCCGATTTGCGGAACTCTCTAGTTTGAAGGCTCAAATTAGTGAGGATATTGGTCGTGCCGAGCAGATTCACGCCAAGACGTTTATGGAGTGCATGAATCTACAGGGGGGCAGAGATGAGGGATGAGCTATTCACCGAGGAGCTCAAAAAGCAGTTTGAATTTGATGAGCGGGTGGCAGGGGTCTTTGATGATATGCTCTCTCGCTCGATTCCCTATTATGCGTTAGCGCTGGAGCTCTCAGCGGATTTTGCGCTGGCCAATCTCCCCAAGGAGGGCGGATGGGTCTATGATCTAGGCTGCTCCACGGGGAGCTTGCTTTTAGAGATCGAGCGGCGCGCGGGAGCGAAGAATCCTAGACTCATTGGAATTGATAACTCTGAAGCGATGCTATCACGCGCTAGAGCCAAGGCGCTTGGCTATGGCTCTAGGGTGGATTTTATTCAAGGTGATATTTTGGATTTTGAGTATCAAAAAAGTGAGGTGATTCTTTGCCACTACACGCTTCAATTTATCCGTCCTATCCACCGCGCCTACCTTGTTCAAAAGCTCTACGATTCTCTAAAGCCCGAAGGAATCCTGATCTTTAGTGAGAAGGTGGTGAGCGAAGATCGAGTGCTGGATCATCAGATGATTGAGCGCTACTACGCCTACAAACGAGAGCAGGGGTATAGCGAGGTGGAGATTGTCAAAAAGCGCGAGGCGCTTGAGAATGTTCTTATTCCCTACACCGCCAAAGAGAATGAGAAGATGCTCTTAGAAGCGGGTTTTGCTCATGTTGAGACCCTCTTTCGATGGGTTAATTTCGCTACTTTTATTGCCAAAAAAGGAGAAGCATGAAACCTTCTGTTATTGAGATTCTCCAAAAGCTCCTCACCTACCCCTCCATCACTCCCAAAGAGTGCGGAATCTTTGATTATGTGCGCTCGCTCCTAGAGGGCTTTGAGGCGATTGAGGTCGAACATGAGGGGGTGAAGAATCTCCTCCTCTATCGCTGTTTTGGCGAGGGGGAGCACTGGTGTTTGGCGGGGCATATTGATGTGGTGCCTCCGGGCGAGGGGTGGAGCGTGGATCCTTTTGGAGCGGAGCTTAAAGAGGGGTATCTCTATGGGCGGGGCGCTCAGGATATGAAAAGCGGCGTGGCGGCGATGATTAGCGCCCTAGCTAAAATCGACCATTTCCCCGGAACGCTCTCCTTGCTTCTCACTAGCGATGAGGAGGGAGAGGCAAAGTGGGGAACGCAATTGATGCTAGAGCACCTCAAAGAGAGAGGATTCTTACCCAAGGTGGCTATCGTTACAGAGCCCACGAGCGAAGAGCGTTTTGGTGACACCATTAAGGTGGGGCGGAGAGGGTCTATCAATGGAAAGCTGATCATCCATGGGAAGCAGGGTCATGTGGCCTATCCAAGCAAGTGTCTCAACCCCGTGGAGCTCATCGCCCCAAGGTTAGCGCAAATCGCTGGATACAATCTTGATGCTGGGGATGAGTTTTTTGAGCCAAGTAAGCTCGTCATTACCGATATTCGTGGAGGAATCGAGGCGGTGAATGTCACGCCTAGCGATCTTAAAATCCTCTTTAATGTGCGCCATTCGACTCAAACCTCGGCCAAAGAGATAGAGGACTACCTGCATCAACTCCTCCAAGGAATCCCCTATACGCTTGAGATCAAGCCAAGCTCCAAGCCTTTTTTGACCTCAAGAGAGAGTGTCGTGGTGAAGCGTGTGAGCGAGGCGGTCAAAAGGGTGATGGGAGTCGCTCCCAAGCTCTCCACGGGGGGCGGGACGAGCGATGCGCGATATTTTGCACAATTTGGAGTCGAAGTGGTGGAGTGCGGGGTGGTCAATGATCGAATCCATGCCTTGGATGAGCGTGTGGCCCTCTTGGAGGTTGAGGCGCTAGAGAGGGTGCTTTTGGAGGCGCTCGGGTAGGCCTCTCTGGCGCTTTTTGTTGATTCTTTCTTCTTTAAATCTTCTGCTTTAAGATAAAATCGTAATAATCATTATTATAATTCTCTATCCAAAGCCAGAGAGAATCCCAGCGATGACGAATTACTACGAAGAGCTGCTTTTATATGTAAGGGGTAAGGTCTCTAGCAAAGATCACGCCCAAGACATTGTCCAAGAATCCTACACGCGTGCGATTGCCATGCAGGCAAAGCAGGAGATCAATAATCAAAGAGCACTCCTTTATAAAATCGCCAAAAATCTGATCATCGACAAGTTACGAAGCAGTCGCGTGGTTTCGGAAGTGGCCTATGAAGAGACTCTTTTGGCCCCCTCAGCGCTTGAGCCTGAAGAGGCGGCTATGGAGCAAAGCCGAGAGGCTATCCTCAAGCGTGAACTCAAAAAAATGCCTCCCAAACGCCAAGAGGTATTTGTTTTGCATATTTTGGAGGGCTACAGTCGTCAAGAGGTGGCGAGGATGCTCGGAATCTCCTCGGATGCAGTGGACAAACATCTCTCTCGTGCCATTATGGAGCTCAAAGAAAAGCTCAACCCCAAGAAGGATCGCTCATGAGAATCAGAGAGAAGATTGATGAGCAGGTGACTTTTTGGGCAAGCTTGGAGCGTGAGGGGCATGATCTTGGTCGACACAAGGGGTTTGCAAGATGGCTTAGCGAGGATGAGGGTCACCAGCAAGCCTTTTTGGAAGAGAAGCGTCTTGTTGAAGAGGTGAAAGCGCTTCCTCGGGAGTTTCTTCTAGAAATCAAAAACGAGGTGAGGGGTCGGCGCGAACAGATCAAGCGTCAAAGAATCCTCATCAAGCGCTTGATTCCTTTGAGCGCCTGTATGCTTTTGGTGGGATATTTGGCTTTCTTCATGGAGATTGCTAGTTTTAAACAGCTCTATGTGGCAACCCATAAAGTCCAAAGCGATATTGCTTTGCCTGATGATTCTAGAATCTCTTTGGATGCCAAAACAAGCGCTGAAGTGCGCTATTACAAAAGCAAGAGGCTCGTGCAACTTTCAGAAGGGAAGGCGGTTTTTGATGTGCGACCCAACCCCAAGGCCCCCTTTATTATTGAGACAGAGAGGGGCGAGATTTGGGTGGTTGGCACAAAGTTTGAGGTGATCAATCACGATTCTTTTCTTCGCGTGAGCGTCTCAGAGGGAATTGTGGAAGTGAGGAGCCCCAAAGATAGGGCGACTGTTCTTAGGGTGGGGAGAGGCGAGAGTCTCTCTTTGGATGCCAAGCATCAAACATCAGAGATTCAAAAAATTGACCCCGATAAGGTGGCGTCATGGCAATATGGGCGCTATCTCTTTCATCAGGCGAGCTTGCAAGAGGTGCTAGAGGAGTTTGGCAAACATATCGATTTGAGGGTCAATATTGAAGGCTCCAAAATCGCCTCTTTGCCTATTAGCGGGAGTTTTGATGTGAATCGTTTGGATGATTTTTTGAAAGTTTTGCCTCTGGTGCATCCTGTCAGAATCATCCAAAGTGCGGGAATTATTACAATCAAGCCAAGAAGTTGATCATTTTTTGTCAGAAATTTGGTCTTTTTTCGTCTTCTTTTATAGAGAGTTATTCTCAAAATCATTCTTTAAGAAGAAGGGGAAATCAATGGGTCTGGTGAAAAAATCTTGGATTGCGCCTGGTTTGGCGATGCTTTTATCAAGCGCTCTTTATGCAGCGGGAGCCTATACGGTCACGACCTCTTCGCTAAGCGAGGCGATTGAGCAAATTTCGGAAATTTCCAAAAAGCCCTACATTGTGGACGCGCGAATTTTGGAGGGCAAAAAGGCCAATCCCATCACGGGTATAGAGAATTTGGAGAAGGCGCTTGAGCTGCTTCTTGAAGGAAGTGGGCTTGAGGCGGTCATCCAGAGTGACACGATTGTCATTCGCTCCAAAGGAGGAGAGCCTGCAATGCTCAACACTATCTCTATCGCCGAGCCACTTTTGAGTGAGAACACGGAAGAGACTCACTCCTACACCGCACCTCGAATGCGCACCGCAACCAAGCTTGGGCTCTCCATCCGAGAGACACCCCAATCAGTGACGGTTCTAACCCAGCAGAGATTAGAGGATATGGGGGTGACCTCCTATCAGGATATGCTAGGCAGTGTCGCAGGAATCTCCCTCAATCGATGGGATGAGAGGATTTATCCGACCGCTAGAGGTTTTGAGGTGGACTACTATCTAATTGATGGGATGCCCACCTACAACATCTCCGATTCGACCGCGGGTGATGTTGATCTCTCCATCTATGATCGCATAGAGGTGGTCAAAGGGGCTAATGGCTTGATGACGGGGGCGGGGAATCCAGGTGTAGGACTCAACTTCATTCGCAAGCACGCCAACTCTAAAACCTTCAAAGGGGATGTAGAGGTCTCCGCAGGCTCTTGGGATGCCTATGGCTATCTTGCTGATGTTTCGGCGCCACTTAATAAAGAGGGGACGATTCGGGGTAGGTTGATTGCCAAACATGAGGATAAAAATTCTTTCATGGATGGATACCAAAAGAGCAATGATGTAGTCTATGGCGTTGTGGATATGGATTTGACGGAGACGACCTACCTCTCCTTGGCGGGAGAGTACCAAAGGTTAGAACGAGATGGAATCCGATGGGGAGGCCTGCCCGCCTTTTATAGCGATGGCACAAGAACCAACTTTGATCGATCCAAGACCGTGAGCGAGGATTGGACCTATTGGAATAGCGAGACGAGAGCTTTTTATGCCGACTTTAAGCAATATCTCTATGAAGATATCTCGCTCAACCTCTCTTTTGTGGATCGAAAACTCTACAGCGAGACCTCTCTTCTCTATTTTGGAGGGACTGTGGATAGGGACACGGGCAATGGTCAAGGCTATGTCTATCAATATGTCAATGACGCGCTCTATCATGAACAAAACATGGATGCCTATCTCTCTATCCCCTTGGAATTATCGAGACTAGAGCATGAGATTGTGATGGGATTCACCCAGACGAGCTCCAAGCTCAAGCATAATGACTGGAGCATGAGTGTTCTTGCGTCCACTTTGGCGAGCCCAAAAATCAATCTCTACAATATCAATGTTGCCAACCCCAATCTCACCAAAAACACCTCCGCCGATCCCCATAAAACCACACAAACAGGCTTTTATCTAGCAGGAAAGTTCTCCTTGGCGGAGGATTGGAAGCTTATTGGCGGGGCGCGAGTCTCTGATTGGAAATATAAAAGTGACACAGGCGTGGGGAATCGAGAATTCACCCATGAAGTCACCCCTTATGCGGGACTCATCTATGACCTCAATGAGAATCACTCCGTCTATGTAAGCTACACGGATATCTTCAAGCCACAAGATAAGAGGGGCGCAAGCGGAGAGTATCTCGACCCCATCGTGGGCAAAAACTATGAGACGGGAATCAAGGGAGAGTATTTTGATAAGCGTCTCAATGCCTCCCTTTCGCTCTTTAAAATCGAGCAAGACAATGTAGCGGAGGAGGTTCCGGGGGTCTTTGCCCCAGGGACGACCGAAAAGGCCTATAAGGCTGCATCAGGAGTGAATAGCAAAGGAATCGAACTAGAAATTAATGGAGAAATCACCGATGATTGGAGTCTAGGATTCTCGCTGGCCAACTTTGAAGCTAAAGACGCAGAAGACAAAAAGGTCACCACCACCTCCTCTCGAACCATGGCGAATCTTTTCACCAAATACACGATAGACAAGCTTAGCCTAGGAGGCGGAGTCACCTACAGAAGCAAAATTTACGCAGGAAGCGGTGTGACTGAAGTGATCCAAGATGCCTATATGTTGGCTAATTTGATGGTCGCTTACAAATTCGACCAAAGCATGAAGCTACAGCTCAATGTCAACAACCTCTTTGATAAGAAATATTATGAAGGAATCGGCTCTGATTCGATGGTCTATGGAGCACCAAGGAATGCGACCTTGAGTTTTAGGTATAGCTTTTAAGGGAGGTGAATTTGATTGATGGAATAAAGAGATGGTTAGAGAGTGAACCCAAGGGGAACAAAATCGGGCTCTTTCGAGCACTCATGGCGATCTTTGGAGGGCTCTTGCTCGCCTATTTGGGTATGACGCTGGGGGTCTTTCTGATTCCCGGGAGTGCAGGGGAATCGATCATCGTTCCACTGCTGTTTAACACTCTGGCGTGGGCGGTGGCTTCGCTGTGGATTGTGCTAGCACCGACTCGGCTTGGGGTGTTGTGGCGCGCTTTAGGGAGCACGCTCTTTGTCTCCATCGCTCTTTTAATTCTCTTTTTTGGAGGCTTGGGATGACACAAGAGAAACGCGAGGGGCTTTTGAGGCAGAGACTCCAGCGAGTCCATGTCACGACAGGGATAGCGGTTTCACTCTTTATGTATGTGGCAGTTTTCTTTGGAATCTGGGCGATTTGGCTCCCCTATGTGCAGACATGGGAGCGACCCTCTCGCCATTTTGCAATGCCCTCGATTGAGACGATCGACTATTCAATGATGATTGATTCGGTCTTGAGCGATCCTGATTATCCCACGATTAATGGTGTGCATATTCTCTTTTCCGGACACATGAACGATCCAGCCCTGCGAATCTCCGCCCAGTTTGCCGAGACTATCGTCTTTAATCCAAGCACGGGACAACGGGTCAAAGATGAGGGCGACCAATCGCAACTCGCCTTTTTTTTGAACTCCATGCACTATGGGCGACCTTTTAAAATTTTAGGTTATTTGGTGTTTGGATTTGTAGCGGTAGCGGTGATGTTTTTGATTGTGGGAGGGTTAATGTTGGTCTATAAGGTGCGATACAAAAACCACCTCCAGAGCCTCCAGAGTCGATTCTCTAAATGGCATAGACGCCTCTTTTTGTGGCTCTTTGCTCCTTTTGTCATTGTCACTATGACGGGAGCACTCATGAATATCGGCTATCTTAGCTCGCCTCCAATGGCCTACATCGCCTCTAAAGGGGAGACACACGACATATGGCGGCTCACTATGCCCATCCTCTTTCCCTCTGAACCCATCCGTGAGCGACAAAATGATGAGGTGCCCATGCTCTCTGTGAATGATCTCATCCTTAAAACCAAGGCTGTTGCACCTGAGATAGATCTCCAGCAGATCACACTTTATAACTGGGGCGATTCAAGCGCGAGGGCAAAAATTGAAGGGTATGACCCCTACAAACCTTTTCTCAATGGAATCTCCAATAAGCCAAGCGTGACGCTAAGCGGAGTGGATGGGAATCTCATCGCCCAGCACAAAGTGATGGACAAGCACTGGTCGGGACTTTTTGTGGATAGTGTCTATTTTCTCCATTTTCTTTTCGGGGTGAATGGGCTTGCGCGCACTCTTATTGCCTCTATCATGGCGATTTCGGCGATGGCGATAGGGGCGGGAGTCTTGCTCTATTTAGAAAAGCAGGCCAAGAAATTCCCTAAAGGGGTCGCCCCCTACCACTGGATGGGCAGGGTCTCTTTGGCGGTGATGGTGGGGGTTTTCCCTGCGGTGGGGCTTTTGTTTGTTTTGCAGTGGATTCTTCCTTTTGAGATGGAGGAGCGATTTTTATGGCAAAAGGGAGCGTTCGCTCTGCTTTGGCTGGGGACGCTCACTTGGTCTTTTTATCGCCTCAATGCCTACGAGGCGGCTAAAGAGCTTTTGAAGCTAGGGGGAATCCTCTTCATGCTCGCTCCCTTTGTCCATTTTTATGGAAGCGGCTTTAGCCCTGCGGAGCTGTGGCGCTATGGGATGGGAAATATTTTGAGCGTGGATGTTGCGCTCTTTGGGCTTGGGGCGATTCTCTGGTATATAGGAGGAAAACTTCCTTTGGACAGAGAGGGTTTTCAAGCCTTTGGGGTCAAAATTTTATAAAAACAAAGGAATGGATGTGAGAAGATTAAAAATCCTAGGAGTTCTCTCTTTGCTAGTCTCTTTTTTGGAGGCGCACACCCTGATGATGAATATCGCGAACAACGGAGATGGCACGATCACAGTGGTGGGAGAGTTTAGCACGGGAGAGCTTGCGGCTGGAGCGATGGTGAGGCTTGAATCGCTCGTGAGCGGCTCAACCCTCTTTAAACAGCGCCTTGGTGTCGAAGGAGAGCTAGCGATTCCTATCCCCAAGGAGCCCTACCAAGTGGTGCTTGATGGAGGGCCGGGGCATGTCATCGTCAAAGAGGGAATCGCCCCCGCGGAGGGATTTTCGATTCAAGTGAGTGAAGCGGGCAAAAGCACAAAAAAGCTCTCCGAGGCTCAAAGCTCAACAGGAGAGTGGAGTTTGTCCACGATGATTCTCTTCTCGCTGGCGCTAATGGGCTTGACGCTCTATTTTAGTGCGAGAAATACAAAAAAGCTTTTGGAATTTAAAGGGTAAGGGGCTCCCCGCCAAAAGGCGGGAAGGGATTAGGCGAGTTGTTGGATTTTTTGGACGATAGCGGGGTCTTCGAGGGTGGAGGTGTCCTGCGTGATCTCTTCGCCTCTGGCGATAGAGCGGAGGATACGCCGCATGATCTTTCCGCTTCTAGTTTTTGGAAGTCCGGGGACAAAGAGCATCGTGTCGGCTTTAGCCAAGGGCCCGATCTCTCTTGTGATGACGGCATTAATCTCTTTGAGGAGTTGTAGCTCTTCAGCGACATTATCCTCATAGCCGGGTTTGAGCACGATGAAGGCATAAACCGATTCGCCTTTGATCTCATCCAAGCGGCTAACCACGGCTGTCTCGGCGACTCCGGGGTGCTTGGCGATAGCCGATTCGATCTCGGCGGTTCCGAGGCGGTGGCCAGAGACATTGATGACATCATCCATTCGCCCTGTGATGGTGATGTAGCCTCTCTCATCACGAATCGCCCCATCTCCAGCAAAATAGACGGGTTTGCCGTTTTTCTTACAAGTGCTAAAGTAGCTCGATTCGTAGCGCTTGGGGTCGCCCCAAATATTGCGAATCATAGAGGGCCAAGGCTTGGTGATGCAGAGGTAGCCCTGCTCACCCGCAGGCTTTGGATTCCCCTCTTCGTCAATCACCTCTGCAAAGATTCCTGGCAAAGGCAAAGTCGCACATCCGGGTTTTATAGGGGTCGCGCCGGGAAGAGGGGAGATCATATGACCCCCTGTCTCGGTCTGCCACCATGTATCTACAATGGGGCATTGCCCCCCGCCAATCTCGTTGTAGTACCAATTCCATGCATCAGGGTTGATGGGTTCGCCCACCGTGCCAAGCACTTTGAGGTTGGAGAGATTGTATTTTTTGGGCTCCTCTTTGCCCTCTTTGTGAAGGAGTCGAATCGCCGTGGGAGCAGTGTAGAACTGATTGACTCGGTAGTGTTCGATCATCTTCCACCATCGACCTGTGTCAGGGTAGATGGGCACGCCCTCATACATGACGGTGGTAGCGCCCATGGCTAGAGGGCCATAGACGATATAGGTATGACCCGTGATCCAGCCCACATCCGCGGTGCACCAATAGGTGTCATTCTCCTTCACATCAAAGACCCACTCCATGGTGGTCTGTGCCCAAAGGATGTAGCCTGCTTGGTTGTGCTGGACGCCCTTGGGCTTGCCTGTGGAGCCTGAGGTGTAGAGCAAGAAGAGAGGGTCTTCGGCGTCCATAGGCTCAGGGGGGCAGTGGGCTGATTCTAGCCCGATCATCTCGTTGTAGATGTAGTCGCGTCCAGGGACATAGTTGATCTCTTCTTTGTTGCGAATCACGATGAGCACCTTCTCGATGCTTGGGCAGGCGCCTTCGGCGAGTGCATCATCGACTACGGGCTTTAGCATATAGGGCTTGCCTCTTCTGTAGGCTCCATCAGCGGTGATGACGAGTTTTGCCTCGGCGTCAATAATTCGATCGCGCAACGCCTCAGCCGAGAATCCTCCAAAGACGACGGAGTGGATCGCTCCGATTCTCGCACAAGCAAGCATCATGAAGGCCGCTTCGGGAATCATGGGCATATAGATGACAACACGGTCGCCTTTTTTGACATTGAACTTGTTTTTGAGGAGGTTGGCGGTGCGCTTGACCTCGTAAAAGAGCTCTCGATAGGTGATGATACGAGAATCACCAAGCTCTCCTTCAAAGATGATGGCGGCTTTGTTTTTGCGAGTGTCAAGATGGCGATCGAGGCACTGAGCGCAGACATTGAGTTTGCCTCCGACAAACCATTTGTAAAAGGGAGCCTCGCTCTCGTCTAGTACCTTGGAAAAGGGCTCCATCCAGTCAATTTTCTCTTTGGCCAATTTCCCCCAGAAACCTTCAAAGTCCTCTTCCGCATCTAAGCGCAGGTCTTCATATTCACAGAGATTCTTGATACGGGCGGTCTTGGCAAACGCACGATTGGGTTTGAACAACTCCGTAGAATGGGTTTGGGTCATAGGGAGGCTCCTTTGGTATAGATTAAATTTTTTGGTTTTGGGTGAGCTTTAGATAGATGAGCGCGCTAGTGATGGCATCTCCTAGGGCGTCATGCTGGGTCAGCTCAGGAAGTTTCAAATCCCTTAAGATGGAGCGCAGACGCAAGTCTACATGCCCTTCGGGAATCAATCCTATCTTTTTGTCGTAATAGATCGCCGACACCTCGATCATCTTTTGTGGCAAAGTGATGCCAAGCAGTGGATGAATGATGCGGTTGATCAGGGCTACATCGAACTCCAAATAGTATCCGACTAGGGGACGATTTCCGAGAAAGTCTAAGAAACGGAGAGCCGCCTCCTCAGAAGTGATACCATTTGACACATCGCAAGCCCTGATATGATGGATTTTAATACTATCTATATTAATTTCGCCTTTTGGCTTTACGAATAGTTGCAGTTTTTCACTGGTGAGGATTTTGTTGTCACGAATTTTCACGGCAGCTAGGGAAATGATCTCATCTTTTTTAGGGTCAAGGCCTGTAGTCTCACAGTCAAATGCGACCAATTCGTTACTAAAATACTCATCAAAGAGGAAGCGGTAACGCTCATCCTTTAAATTTCTAAGTTGAATCCATTTTTTAAGTTTGGAGAACATCTAGCTCACCATATTGAGCTTGAAATGGTGGGTGATGAACTTCTTGAATCGTTCGGTGATCTTGAATACATCGCGCAGAAGATCACGCTCGAACTTGCCAAGCTTGCTTGGGTTGATGTAGTTGTCAGCGGGTAGATTTTTCTCATGTTTTTCGATTTGAATCTGCATTTTGATCTGAAGCAAGAACTCAAATGCCTCTCTCAGCTCAATGGCAAACTCAGCACTCAGCACCCCGCGCTCCTCCAGCTCTCTGATTCGCTCCAAAGTATTGGTGGAGGGGCAGGAGTTTTGGAGGGCTAGAGAGCGAATCCCATGAACAAGGGGGAAGATGGCCCCTTTTTTAATGTCTAGCTCTCCCTCGTGCTCCTTGCTCTCGGTGACGAAGTTAGAGAAGAAGGAGAGAGGGGTTTCAAAAAGGGTGGTCGCAAGGGCAAATCGGGCGAAAAAGACCCCTTGACCTAAGGTTTTTTGGAAGATTTTTTGACGCAAGGTGTCCAAAAGTCTGGCATCGCCCCCCACGCAAGAGGCATCAAAGAGAATCGAAAAACGCATCACGCGTTCTCCGCTTGGCTCAAAAATCCACTCCTCCAACTCCTCTAGATATTGACTCAAAGAGCGTCTCCATGGGGATTGGCTTAGCATGATTCCTCCTGGGCAAGGAGGAAATCCAAGAAAGAGCAGGGCGTCAGTGAATCGTTGCGTGAGCGATTCGAGATGATCCATTTCAAAGCCATCGCGCAGAATCAAGGCATTGTCTTGGTCGGTTCTTAGGGTCTGCTCGCCCCTTCCTTCGCTTCCAAGCACGATGAGGGCGGAGTTTTCGATCAACTCCTTGGGCATGAGAATCTCAAAGAGCCGCTTGTAGAGCTTGGCGTTTAGCTCATAAAGAAGCCTTGTGATTTCTCGAGTGCGCACTCCTTGGGCTTGGAGGGTCTTGATGAGCGTGAGGGTCTCTTTGGCCGCCCCCTCTAGCTCCTCTACGGTTTGGGCTTTTTGGATTTGGAAGTTGATGAGGTGCCCCTTGGAAGCGATGGAGCTAAGCAGATCAATTTGATCCAAGATTCCCACGATCTGCTTCTCTTTGCCTCTGGTGATGGCTAGGCGCTGGATGTTGTGTTCGATGAGGCTTAAGAGCGCCCCAAAGAGAAACTCCTCTTCATCCATCGTGATGAGTCTTGGGGTGGCGATCTTGTGGGCGGGTTCGCTAGAGGGGAGCCCTTGGAGAATCACCTTTTCACGCAAGGTGGTGTTGGTGATGATTCCATGTCCCTTCTCAAATTTCACGATGAGCGCATCGGCTTTGTGCTCGCTCATGATTTGGGCACACTCTAGGATGGAGGTCTCTGCCTCCACAATGAGAGCCTTTTGGAGTGGACACTCTTTGATTTTGGTTGCCATGAAGATGGAGATATCTTTGTCTGAACGCCGCTTTAAGAGAGCATCCATTTTCTGGGCGATATCATCGAGGTAGTAGCACTCAAAGGTGGCGTGCGTGCGGAGGAGCTGGAGAAAGGCCTCTTTTTTGATTCCAAAAAGGAGACTCTCTTCAGCGGCAATGAAGTCTAGGGCGTAGCTCCCCTCTAGAAGCGCACGCGCCTCAAAGCTATCCTTGGGGCCAAGGAGTGAGAGCCGCTCCCCCTCTTGGCTGGTTTTGACAAAGCCCTTGGCGAGAATGAAGTAGCGTTCTGGAGTTTCGCCTTTTTTGGCGATCTTCTCTCCCTCTTTGAAGTAGAAGATATCCGTTGATTGGGCAATCTCTTCTAGCTCGGACTTCTCCAAAAAAGAGAAGGGCTCAATCTGGGCTAAGAATCGTGGCGCATGTAGGGTCTCTAGCATGACTCTCCCCCAAAGGGAGAGATTTTAGTGAGAGATGGCACCTTCGGCTCCGATTCCAGTTTGTGAGCGGATAAACTGAGCCTTGTAGGCCTCCTTCTCCTCTTTGGCACTTTCGCTCTTATCGGTGATAGAGAAGAACCAAATCATAAAGAACGCCAAAGGCACGGTGAAGAAGGCGGGATAATCATAGGGGAAAATGGCCTCGGCGTGTCCCATCACTTTGACCCAAATAGAGGGGCTAAAGAGCACCATAAGAAGTGCGCTCACCAGACCGATGGAGCCGCCAATGACTGCTCCTCTTGTGGTGAGATTGCTCCAAAACATCGACATAAAGAGGACGGGGAAGTTTGCACTCGCTGCGATGGCAAACGCGAGACCGACCATGAAGGCGATATTCTGATTCTCAAAGGCGATTCCTAAGATGATGGATAGAATCCCCATCACCACGGTGGTGATCTTGGAAACTCTAATCTCGCTCTCTTCATCGGCCTTGCCCTTTTTGATGACATTAGAGTAGATGTCATGGGAGACCGCCGAGGCTCCTGCGAGCGTGAGACCTGATACGACCGCTAGGATGGTCGCAAATGCCACGGCGGAGATGAAGCCTAGGAAAAGATTCCCGCCCACAGCGTGCGAGAGGTGGATGGCGGCCATGTTGCTTCCGCCGACAATCATCCCTGCGGCATCAAGATATTCGGGATTTTTGGAGATGAGGACAATCGCTCCAAAGCCGATGATAAAGGTGAGGATATAGAAATATCCGATGAAACCAGTCGCATAAAAGACCGATTTTCTCGCCTCTTTGGCGTCTGAGACGGTGAAGAATCGCATGAGAATGTGGGGTAAACCCGCTGTTCCAAACATGAGCGCCATGCCAAGGGAGATCGCTGAGATAGGGTCGCTCACGAGTCCTCCGGGGCTCATGATTTTGAGTCCATCTTTGTGAACCTCGACGGCTTGAGAGAAGAGTCCTTCAAAGCTAAAGCCCGTGAGATAGAGCACGGAGAGTGACATGAAGGTGGCGCCTGAGAGGAGTAAAATCGCCTTGATGATCTGCACCCATGTGGTGGCGAGCATTCCGCCGAAGGTGACATAGATGATCATGAGGATTCCCACTAAAACAACAGCGAGCTCATAGGAGAGACCAAAGAGGAGCTGGATGAGTTTGCCCGCCCCAACCATCTGTGCGATGAGGTAGAAAATGACCACACTGAGCGAGCCAATCGCTGAGAGTGTGCGGATGGGGAGCTGCTTGAGTCGATAGGAGGCCACATCAGCGAAAGTGAATTTGCCTAGATTGCGGAGCTGTTCGGCGATGAGGAAGAGGATGATAGGCCACCCCACAAGGAATCCAATGGAGTAGATGAGTCCATCAAAGCCCTTCATATAGACTAGCCCTGAGATTCCAAGGAAACTTGCCGCTGACATATAATCGCCCGCAATGGCAAGACCATTTTGAAAGCCTGTGATTCCTCCGCCAGCGGTATAGAAATCTTTGGCGCTTTTGGTGCGTTTAGCCGACCAGTAGGTGATGCCAAGCGTGGCGGCCACAAAGAGGAGAAACATCAGAATCGCGGAGTAGTTGATCGCGCTCTTTTGCACCTCGCCCTCAATCGTTCCTGCAGCGCTAAGAAAGGAGAGTGAACCTAGGAAAATAATCAGAGACAAAGCTCTCCTCATGCATGACTCCTTGCGTCTTCTTTGATGGCTTTGGTGAGATCGTCAAATTCGGTGTTGGCTCTTTTGACATAGATGCCTGTCACGATGAAGGCAAAGAAGATGATTCCAAGCCCCACAGGAATCCCAAGCGTCATCACGCCCTCTCCAAGAGGCATCCCCAAAAAGGCGGGCGCGAAAGCGATGAGCAAAATAAAGCCATAATAGACGATGAGAGTGAGCATGGAGAGTCGCCATGCCAAAGCAGAACGCCTAGAGACCAAATCCTTAAAATGAGGATTGGAGAGAATCTTCTCTTGGAGGTTGTGTTCCATCGGTTTCTCCTTGTGTGCTTAATATCCTAAAGCGTAACCCCTTTAGTCTTGTTAAGTGTAAGGTAGAAACATAGCAAAAGCGTAGCAAAATGAGAATCGGAAGTTTTTCGAGCGCACTCGCTCAAAAGTGTTTCAATTAGTAGCGCCCCTCCTCCCTTTTAGGGGAGGCGCAGGCGGGGGTTAGCGGGGGATTCTGACTCTCTCCACGAGCTCTTGAATCTCTTTGGAGGGTTCAGGGGTGATTTTGGCAACCAACATGGCCACAGCGACATTGATGAGAGCCCCGATGGTTCCAAACCCTTGGGGGGAGATTCCAAAGATCCACCCTTGGGGAGTGTCGGGCAAAAGGTTGGTTCCGGGAATAAAGAAGAAACCTTTATAGACAAAGATATATAAAATGGTGATGAGCAATCCTGCGAGCATTCCAGCGATCGCTCCTTGTTTGTTCATCTTTTTGTAGAAGATTCCCATCATAAGCACAGGAAAGAGGCTAGATGCGGCCAAGCCAAAGGCAAGTGCGACCGTCTGGGCGGCAAATCCCGGAGGATTTAATCCCAAGTAGCCCGCTAGCAAGATGGCAAAGCTCATCGCGATTCGACCCGCAAGAAGCTCGTTTTTCTCGCTGATATTTTTCGCGATGATTCCCTTAAGGAGATCATGGGAGATGGAAGAGGAGATCACCAAAAGAAGTCCTGCGGCGGTGGAGAGAGCCGCAGCGATGCCTCCAGCAGCGACAAGGGCAATCACCCAATTAGGGAGCTTGGCGATCTCAGGATTGGCCAAAACCATGATATCGTTATTGACGGTGAGCTCATTTCCTTTCCATCCATAACCCTCGGCTGTGGGGGTGAAGGCTTTGTTTTTGTCATTATAAAATTGAATCTTTCCATCGCCATTTTTGTCGTTAAACTTTAAAAGCCCCGTGCTCTCCCAGTTTTTCATCCACTGAGGGCGGCTCTCGTGTTCGAGCGTCTGATTCTCTTTGATCTCTTTTCCTGTGTGGACGGTCTTGACTAGGTTATACATCGCCATCGCTCCAACGGCGGGGGCGGTGGTGTAGAGAATCGCGATAAAGATGAGCGCCCAGCCTGCGGATCGTCTAGCGTCTTTGACTCTTGGCACAGTGAAGAATCGCACGATGACATGGGGCAATCCCGCGGTGCCTATCATGAGTGCCATGGTGAGCAAAAAGATGTTTAGGGTTCCAAAGCTAGCATTGGTGGTGTATTCGGCGAACCCTAGATCAACCACAAGCTCGTTAAGCTTGGTTAGCATATAGGTTCCACTGCCATCACTCAAAGTCGCCCCCAAGCCAATCTGAGGAAAAAACCAGCCCGTGAGCTGTAAGGAGATGAAGATGGCTGGAACGGTGTAGGCGAAGATGAGCACCACATATTGGGCAATTTGGGTGTAGGTGATCCCCTTCATGCCGCCTAGAACGGTGTAGCTAAAGACCACCGTCATTCCCACGACCATTCCCCAAAAGAGGTCAAGTTCTAGGAATCGAGAGAAGGCCACCGCCACGCCTGTCATCTGTCCGACAATATAGGTGAGCGAGATCACCAAAAGAGAGATGACTGCGACAATTCTTGCAGCGGGAGAGTAGAATCGATCCCCGATAAAATCAGGAACGGTGAATTTGCCAAACTTCCTCAAATAGGGCGCCAAAAGAAGCGCTAGAAGGACATATCCGCCCGTCCAGCCCATAAGATAGGCCGATCCGCCATAGCCCATGAAGGCAATCAGACCCGCCATAGAGATGAAGGAGGCTGCGCTCATCCAATCTGCAGCCGTGGCCATCCCGTTGGCGATAGGGTGGATTCCCTTGCCCGCTACATAAAACTCACTCGCGCTCCCTGCCTTAGACCATATCGCAATAGCGAAATAGAGGGCAAAAGAGGCTCCGACCACGAACCATATCGTTGTTTGTAGTTCCATTCTCTCCTCCTCTATCTTTCGTGAACATCAAATTCAATGTCGATTCGATTCATCTTCCATGTGTAAAAGAAGATGATGGCAATAAAGGCGTAGATCGAGCCTTGTTGGGCAAACCAGAATCCAAGCGGATATCCCCCTAAATGGAGATGGTTTAAAAGATCGACCAGTAAAATCCCAAAGCCAAAAGAGACAACAAACCAAATCACAAGGCAAGTGATAAGGAGTCTGATGTTGGCTTGCCAATAGGCTTTCATTTTCTCACTTGGCTCCATGGCCACTCCTTGCAGTTAGATTCTGTAACAGCCTCATGGTATAAAGGAAGCGTAGCAGTATCGTAGCGATGAGAAAAAAATAGAGGACAAGGGAGATTTCCGACTCTATTAGTTACTTTTAGTAACAAAATTATGGAATCTATAGAGTTTGAAGTTTTATATTGAGATGGATTGGCTGATTATAGGGAGACTATCGTGTAGAAAAGTATCAAATAGAGAGCGAGAGAAGCTCCTCTTTGTAGCGTTGTTGCATCTCCTCTCTCATCTCCTCATACCATGAAGGGGAGGAGAGGGGTGATCTAGTGGGCAGAGCGATAAAGCGTGCCTTGCCACCTCCCACACTAAGCTTGGCTAGGTCAAAGATAGAGCGCGTTCCCACCACCACGATGGGCTGGATGGGAAGATGGAACTTTTCAGCGAGCACCTTAGCACCACTTTTAAAAGGTAAAAAACGCTCGCCCCCTTTGCTTCTTGTCCCCTCGGGGAAGATCGCAAGGACTCGATTCTTCTCTAGGCGCTCTTTAGTCTCTTTGAGAAGAAAAAGTAGTCCCTTTTTGTCCTCTCTATTGATGAGAATCATCCGCGGGGCTTTGAGGGCATGACCATAAAGCGGGGTTTTCCCAAGCTCTTTTTTGGCGATCCAACAGAGGTCTTTGGGGTGAATCGCCTCCATGAAAATCACATCAAGGAAGCTTTGGTGGTTGAGCATGATCATTTTAGCGCTTGGGTCAAGCTCTCCTACGAGATCCACCCTAAGCCCAAGGAATCGGACAAAGAGCTTGGCGCAAGCTTGACGTATGGCGCGCCCCTTGGCGGGACGGAGGTAGAGGAGAGCAATCATAAAGGGAATCACCAAAAGGATGAAGGCAAATGCGAGCAACCCTCTAATTTTTTTCAACCTCTTCCTTTCTCACCCAACCGATCTTCTCATCTTCAGAGATGATTTTAAAGTAGCCGTTGTGTTCACTGAGGATTTCGATTTTGAGTCGAGACTCAGGACGCAAAATCACCGTGGAGTTGTAAGTGGGAAGAATCCTTACTTCGGCTTCGGGCTTGAGGTAGCCCTCGTCTTTAGCGGAGAGGGAGTAGATCCCATAGCCTAGCAGGGCAAAGGCGATGAGCAAGAAGAGAATATGGCGACGATAGAGGTAGAGCCCCGCAAAAAGAAGAATCCCCATACCCAAAAGGGAGAGCTCAAAAATGCGCAGATTGTTTTTAGGCTTGATGTCGCTTTGGGTGCTCACCTTCTCATCCACAGCAATGTTGGGAAGGGAGAGGCGGCGGTATTGATAGTCGCTAGAGGCAAAATAGTCAAATTCAATGCTCTCCTCGCTCTTGGGCAAAATCACATAATAGATCATGGAGGAGAGTTGGGGGGAGAAGCTGGAGCTCTCCACTCCCTGTTTTTTGTAATAAGGAAGTGAGAAGTCCTCTAAATTGGAGTTTTCAGCTTCAATTCGAAAGACGGCGAGGTTGTTTTCGTTGTCATAGCTAGTGATTTTATAGTCGGTGATTCTCAGCTCTTTGGCGATGACTTTGGAGAAGAGGGCGTTACGGTCAAGCACGATAGCCTTGCCGCTCCGACCTTCGGATTCGTCGCTATCAGTGTAGCCATTCACCTCGGCACTCACCCGAATTTTAGGGATAGTGAAGCTCTGGGCTTGGATTTTGAAATAGAAGGTGTTGCTAAAAGAACCATCCGCCTCTTTTTTCCAAGGAGAGTTGGGGTTGAGCACGCCCACGCTCCCGTCTCCACCAAGGAAGTCCGTTTTGAGGGATTGGAGGTTTGCAAGCACCAAAAGGCGGTAGGTGGCATGGACAATCTCACGCTGGTAGAGGGTGCGCGTGGGGAAGTCCATCATATTAAGATAGACGCTTTTGGGGCGTTGAAACACCAAGGGAGGTTCGCTGGGCTCAACTTCTTCGCTTTTGGGCGTAGAGGGACTCTCACTAGGGGAGAGTGCTGAGGGGGATTGAGTGGGAAAAAGCATGGGCTCTTCCGCCCATCCTATCACTCCCACAAGGAGTGATAGGGCAAAAAAGAGTGGTTTTAGCAAGCCAAGCCTCGAAGCATCCTAGCTCCATCCACGCTTCCAAGGAGGGGCTCCATGGCGCGCTCAGGATGAGGCATGAGTCCAAAGACGCTTTTCTCTTTGTTGCAAACTCCTGCAATGGATTCGATGGAGCCATTGGGGTTTTCGCCTTGGTAGGTGAGGAGAATCTGATCATTCTCTTTGAGCTCTTCTAATCCCTTCGCATCAATAAAGTAATTTCCATCGGCGTGCGCGATAGGGATATTGAGCGTCTCACTCACTGCGTATTCTCGAAGGAAGGGGTTGTTGTTCGAGACTACGGCAAGTTTTTGGAATTTGGAGACAAAGTGAAGATTTTCATTTCGTCTAAGAGCGCCGGGCAAGAGACCTGATTCCACAAGAATTTGGAAGCCATTGCAGATTCCAAGCACCTTGCCTCCCTCTTTGGCGTAGCGAATGACGGCTTGCATGATGGGAGAGAATCGAGCGATTGCCCCGCTTCTTAGGTAATCCCCATAGCTAAAGCCACCAGGAATCACCACGAGGTGCGTCCCTTTGGGGAGCTCCTTTTCTTGGTGCCAGACTAGGTGAGATTCCACGCCAAGGAGCTTGAAGCTGTGAAGCATATCAAATTCGCAGTTGGTTCCAGGGAATCGAAGAACGGCGATGCTCATGGAAGAAGCTCGATTTGGTAGTTTTCAATGACGGTGTTGGCTAGGAGTGTCTCGCACATTTGCGTGACCGACTCTTTGGCTTTAATCGCGTCACTCTCAGCGAGTTTGAGGGTGATGATTTTGCCTACAACGGTCTCTTGAATACCCTCAAAGCCAAGCACCTCAAGGGCGTGGCCGATGGCTTTGGCTTGGGGGTCGAGGACTCCGGGTTTGAGCGAAACGGTGATTTTGGCAGTCATGGGATTCCTTGGGGGATTAGTTTAGGATTCGTCTTAGGACTTCTTCATACGCCATCTTGACATTTCCAAGATCTTGCCTGAAGCGGTCTTTATCTAGCTTTTCATTGGTCTTTTTGTCCCAAAATCGGCAGCTATCAGGGCTGATCTCATCGGCTAGCAAGATGTTGCCTTCGATATCTTTTCCAAATTCGAGTTTGAAATCGACGAGGTTAAGTCCCTTGCTATCAAAAAAGGAGCGAAGAATCTCGTTGATCTCTCTAGCGGTCTCTTTGAGGAATTCAAGCTCCTCTTGGCTGTTGACGCACTTGAGCAAAATTGCGTGTTCATCGTTCATGATAGGGTCACCAAGGGCGTCATCTTTATAGTAGAACTCCACGAGGCTAAAAGGGAGGACGCTTCCTTCTTTGATTCCAAGGCGTTTACTGAGAGAGCCCGTAGCAATATTTCGAGTCACCACCTCAATAGGGATGATGCTGACACGCTTGCATAGCATATTTTTTTCATCAAGCTGTTTGATGAAATGTGTTTTGATTCCCTCAGCCTCTAGCAGCTTGAAGATCTCGGTGCTAATTTGGCAGTTGAGTGCCCCCTTTCCTGCTTCGTTTCCTTTTTTCTCGGCGTTAAAGGCGGTGAGGTCATCTTTGAACTCAGCGACCACCTGATCAGGGTGAGAGGTATTGTAGAGTTTCTTGCCTTTTCCTTCGTAAATCATTGACGCTTTTTCCATGTTCGTTTTGGCTCCTTGTGAGGGGGTTATTTTTTGGCGGGATTGATGATGCTCCATGTTTTGAGGGCATCCATGGCGCTTTTGAGCTGAATATCATTCCAGAGATTCTCTTCGCTGATGACACTTTTGTTGTCCTCATCGCTTTTGACCTCTTTCTTGACCTCTTTCTTGTCGCCAATCTTTTCTAGTTCATTCTCCAGGTGTTGTTTGAGCTCTGATTCTTTGATACTGAAATCATCCTTTTTCTCTCGAGGGGCGACACCTGGGTGGACGATGAGATCAGGGGTGATTCCAAGGGCTTGGATCGTGCGTCCACTGGGGAGGTAGTATCGAGCGATGGTGAGCCGCAACCCTTCGTTTTTATCCAAGGGGAGCACCACCTGAACGCTTCCTTTTCCAAAGGTGTTTTCGCCGACTAGAATCGCTCGCTTATGATCTTGCAGGGCGCCCGCGACAATCTCGCTTGCACTTGCACTTCCATTGTTGATGAGCACGGCTAGGGGAATCTGCGCAAAGGGGCTATTTTTGCTTGCCTTAAACTCTGCGTCTTCGCTAGAGATTCGACCTTTTTGGGAGACGATCACCCCTTCGTTGATGAAAAGGTCGGTGAGCTCAACCGCTTGGTTAAGAAGCCCGCCGGGGTTGTTTCTGAGGTCAAGCACCACGCCCTTAGCCCAAGAGGCTTTCTTGAGCTCCTCGGCGACTCGCTTGCCTACTTTTTTGTCAAAAGAGGTGACGCGAACATAGAGCATTTCGCTATTCTCGATTCGCTTAGCATAGACAGATTCCACTTTGATCACATCTCGGATGATATCCACAACAAAGGGTTTGGGCTCATTTTTGCGCACAATGGTGAGCTTCACCTTCGTCTTGGGTTTGCCCCGCATGAGATTGATGGCGTCATCAATGGTCATGTTGAGGGTGCTCTTGTCGTCAATCTTTAGGATAATATCCCCGCTTTTAAGACCTGCCTTATCTCCTGGCGTGTCCTCGATGGGGGAGATGATGGTGAGCGCCCCATCCTTCATGCTAATAGTGATTCCAACACCGCCAAATTCTCCATCGGTCTGGACTTTGAGCTCCTCATATTTCTTCTCGTTTAGATAGGAGGAGTGAGCGTCTAGATTGGAGAGAAGGCCATCGATTGCCTTGTTGATGATCTCATTGATGGTCACCTCATCGACATAATAGTTTTCAACGGTTCCAATCACCTTGCGGAGCTTGTTGTAAGCCTCAAGCCTCGATTGGCTCTCGCTGGGGCTTTGGGCGAAGCTAGAAGAGAAGAGAAGGGAGAGGGATAAAACGGTGGCGCCAAATCCGGTCAATGCGTATTTAGTCTTGCTCATTTCCTGCCTATGTTTTTGAATTTTTTGAAGCGTTTGGGCATCGCTTGAAAGGACGAAAATTTTGGGTGTAATGCTACCTAGTTTTGACTGAAACGGGGATAATAGGAAGCCTTTTAACCATTAGCCATAGAGCATGACTAAACTTGACAATGATTGACTAAAGATATATAATGCCGATAGTTACAAATTTGAACCCAAGGAGAGCTTTATGAATGCGTTTGAAAAAATGACTCATCAACTCCGAGAGACCTTAGAGCAGGCGCTCTCGCTCGCTCTGCACGCTAAAAATCCTGAGGTGGACTTGCCCCATATGGCGTGGGCATTGCTCATCAACTCCACCTCGATTCTTAATCAGGCCCTCAACAAGATGGGAGTGGACAAAAGCGCCCTAGAGCTGGAGGCTAAATCGCTAGTGGATCGACTCCCTCAGAGCTCTTCGCTCACCAAGGAGAACATCAAAATTTCCAAGCGGCTCGCCGATTCTTTGACTCAAGCCGAGGCGCTTGGAGTGAAGGGGGGCGATAAGTTTATTGCGGTGGACACTTGGCTTTTGGCTAACCTCAAAGAAGAGCCGCTTAAATCACTATTCTCCAAATATTTGGATGTGAATGAGCTCAAAAAGAATCTAGAATCGATTCGCGGAGGAGCCAAAATTGAGAGCGCAACGGATGATGAGAATCTAGAGAGCCTCGCAAAGTATGGAATCGACCTCACCCAAAAAGCACTAGAAAACAAGCTTGATCCCGTGATTGGGCGAGATGAAGAGATTTCGCGCATGATGCAAATCCTCATCCGAAAGACCAAAAACAATCCCATTCTCCTAGGAGAGCCAGGCGTTGGAAAGACCGCCGTGGTGGAAGGATTGGCGCAGAGAATCATAGCCAAAGAGGTTCCCCTCTCTCTTCAAAACAAGCGCGTCGTGGCTTTGGATATGAGTGCGCTCATCGCGGGAGCGAAGTATCGTGGCGAATTTGAGGATCGACTCAAAAAAGTGGTGGAAGAGGTCAAAAAGGCGGGAAATGTGATTCTCTTTATTGATGAGATTCACACCATCGTGGGAGCGGGAGCGAGCGAAGGGAGTATGGACGCGGCCAACATTTTAAAGCCTGCCCTAGCTAGAGGCGAGCTTCACACCATCGGGGCGACAACGCTCAAGGAGTATCGCAAATATTTTGAGAAGGATGCCGCACTCCAGCGCCGATTCCAGCCTATTTTTTTAAATGAGCCAACCATCAACGAGGCGCTTCAGATTTTGCGCGGAATCAAAGAGCGCCTTGAGGCTCACCATAATGTCACCATCTATGATAGCGCTCTTGTGGCCGCCGCCAAGCTCTCTAGCCGATACATCACCGATCGCTATCTTCCCGATAAAGCGATTGACCTCATTGATGAAGCCGCGGCGGAGCTGAAGATGCAAATCGAATCAGAGCCCACGGAGCTTAGCCTCATCAAGCGCCAAATCCAGCGCCTTGAGGTGGAGAAAGAGGCGCTTCTCATGGAGAAAGAGAGCACCCATAGCGAGGCAAGAATCAAGGAGATTCAAGCCGAGTTGGAGAATGCTAAAGAGCGTCAGCGCACGCTGTTGGCTCAATTTGAAAACGAAAAAGCGGTTTTTAACGAGATCGCTTCCATCAAGGCGAAAGCCGATGAGCTAAGGCGAGAATCAGAGCTTGCCAAGCGCTCAGGGGACTACAACAAAGCCGCCGAGATTGATTATGGCAAAATCCCTGAATTGGAGAATCGAGAAAAAGAGCTCAACACCCAATGGAATCGAATGCAAGAGAGCGGAACCCTGCTCAAAAATGCCGTAAGCGAAGAGAGTATCGCAGGGATTGTGAGTCGATGGACACAAATTCCTGTGAAAAAGATGCTCCAAGGCGAGAAAGAGAAGGTCTTGGGCGTGGAAGAGGAGCTTCGCAAGGATGTTGTAGGGCAGGACGAGGCACTCCATGCGATTGCTAGGGCGATCAAGCGCAACAAAGCGGGGCTATCTGAGAATAACCGACCCATCGGGAGCTTTCTCTTTCTAGGTCCCACGGGCGTGGGCAAGACGCAGAGTGCGAAAACCTTGGCCAAATTCCTCTTTGATTCGGATAAGAATCTGGTGAGAATCGATATGAGTGAGTATATGGAGAAGCACGCCGCAAGCCGACTTGTTGGAGCACCGCCTGGATATGTGGGTTATGAAGAGGGCGGGCAGCTCACCGAGGCGATTCGCCGTAAGCCCTATAGCGTGGTGCTCTTTGATGAGATCGAAAAAGCACATCCCGATGTCTTTAATATTCTTCTTCAGGTGCTTGATGATGGGCGCTTGACAGACAACAAAGGGGTGACGGTCGATTTTAGGAACACCATTATCATCCTCACCTCCAATATCGCTAGCGATAAGATCATGGAAAATAGCGACAAAGAGAGGCGTGAAAGCGCGGTGAAGGCAGAGCTCAAGCGCTACTTTAAGCCAGAGTTTCTCAATCGCCTTGATGATATTATCATCTTCAATCCTTTAGGGCTGGCGCAGATTGTTGAGATTGTAGAGATCATGTTTGAAGGAATCAGAGAGAAACTCAAAGAGCGACAGATCACGCTAGAGCTCACCCAAAGTGCTAAAGAGCAGATTGCCGAAGTCGGCTTTGATCCTGTTTATGGGGCTAGACCCCTAAAGCGAGCGCTCTATGAGGAGGTGGAGGATCGGCTTGCGGAGCTGATTTTAGAGGATAAAATCTCTGAGGGAAGCCATGTGGTTTTTGATGCGCAAGGGGGCAAAATCATAGCGCGCATTTGACGCGCTTCCCGCCTTTGGCTAGAATCCTCTTTGAAATTTTTGATGAAAAAGGAGGAGCGTGGATGTTTGGAATACGAATGATACTCCTCTCTCTTCTTGCTCTTCCTCTCTTGGGTGATTCTTTAAAGCTTGAATCGCGCTACTCCTTCAAACAATCCACCCTCTACTCTCACGACTTCTTTCCTAGCGTGCCGACCTTTCCTGTGCTTGAAATTTCGCGTGATTTGAGTCTTTATAAAGTGCGAAGCAGTGAGATTGTCAAAGAGTTTGAAAAGCATGGAATCAAGGTCGAGGCCAAAACCCCCATTATTGAATTTGTGAAAAGCTCCAGTGGAAACTTTAGTGAGCTAGAAGAGCGCGTGGGAGAGCTTTTTGTCAAGGAACACTCCAAGAATCAGATTCTTGTGAGGGGCGTGCAGGTCTCCCCAACCACCTCCGTGGAGTTAGGGGGATGGCGGCTTTTAGAGATTGATTTTGATTCTAAGCTGCTCAAGCGCAGCACAGGAACTTTTAGCGCCTATTTTAGCGATGCGGCAGGGAATAAAAGAAAAAGCTTCTTTCGTTATGAAATTGATGCGACCCTAGAGGCCATTTTCACCAAAGAGACCCTTAAAGGAGGCGATGTTCTTGATAGCGGAAGCGTGGAGATCAAGCGCATTCCTTTTGAACGAATCACTTCAGAATGGATGCGCAAAGATCAAGTGGGAAAAGTTTCGGTAAAATCCTACACTTCTCCCGAGACACTTTTAACTCAAGATCGAATCATCCCCAAGATTGTGGTGCGAAGGGGCGATGTGATTCGCGTTCGCATCCAAGAGGGTGCGGTGAGTTTGGAGTTTTCTGCCACAGCTCAGCAAGAGGGCGCGGTGGGCAGTAAGATTCGGGTGCGGAATGAAAAAAATAAAAAGAGTTATGACGTGAAGATTATCGACCCTATGACGGCCATCATTGAATGAAAAAGCTTACGGTTGCCCTAAGCGGTGCAAGTGGAATCGAGCTGGGCTGGAAGCTCATCGAGGCCATCCCTAAAGAGATTGAGCTCTTTGTGGTGGCCACAGAGGGGGCTTTTGTAGTGGCCCAAAGAGAAGGGGTGAGGCGCGACTTTAGGGCGCTAGAGGATAGCGACATTGGGGCGTGTATTGCCTCAGGTTCCTTTGGATGCGATGCGATGGCGATTGTGCCTTGTAGTCTGAACACACTCGCCAAGATTGCCCATGGAATCGCCGACAATCTCACTACAAGAGCGGCAAGCGTGATGCTCAAAGAGCAAAAGCGCCTGCTCCTTGCCCCCAGAGAGATGCCCTTTGGCGCGATCATGCTGGAAAATATGCTCAAGCTCTCGCGCCTTGGCGTGATGATCTCTCCGCCTGTGGCAGGCTATTATGCAGGGATTGAGACGCTAGAGATGATGGAAGATTTTTGGGTGGGCAAGTGGCTTGATGGCCTAGGAATCGCCCACGAACTCTACCAAAGGTGGAAATAATGCACAAAACCGCAATTTATCCCGGCACATTCGACCCTCTCACTAATGGACACATGGATATTATCCGCCGAGCGAGCATGATTTTTGATACGCTTATTGTGGCCGTGGCCAAGTCTGCCACGAAAGAGCCGATGTTCCCCTTGAGTGAGCGTGAAGAGATGCTGAGGCTTGCAACCAGGGAGTGCCCTAGTGTGCGCGTGGAATCGTTTGACACGCTACTGGCTGATTTTGCCCAAGAGCGTGGAGCGTGCATCCTTGTGCGGGGACTTAGAGCGGTGAGCGACTTTGAGTATGAGCTTCAGATGGGATACGCCAACGCCTCGCTCAATCCAGCCCTAGAGACGATCTATCTCATGCCAAGCCTCCAAAATGCCTTCATCAGCTCCTCGGTGATTCGCTCCATTCTTCTCCATAAAGGGAAAATCTCCCATCTGGTGCCCCCTGTGGTGTGTGAATATATTCAAAAGAGGCGCTCATGTATGTAGCCATTGAGGGAGTGGATACCTGCGGTAAAAGCACTCAAATCGCCCTATTAAAGAGGCGATTCCCTGGGGCGATTTTCACCAAGGAGCCTGGAGGCACTGCCCTTGGAATGAAACTTCGAGAGCTTTTGCTAGGAGGAGAGGCAAAAAGCGCCAAAGCGGAGCTCCTCCTCTTTTTGGCGGATCGGGCTGAGCATATGGAGCTTGTCATCAAACCCGCTTTAGATAAGCTCCTCTTCTCTGACCGCAGTCTCATCTCTGGGATGGCCTATGCGAAGGGGTGGGATGAACTTTGGCTTAAAAGCCTCAATCTCTTTGCGACCGAGGGAATCGTGCCCGATAAAGTGGTGATTTTGGAGCTCACCGCCAAGGAGCTCTCCTATCGCCTCTCCCAAAAGAGCCACGATTCCATCGAATCAAGGGGGGTGGAGTATCTTTTAGAGCTTCAAGAGCGAATTAAACAGATGACCGCTCTTTTAGGTATTCCCTCCCTCACGCTCTCTGCCTCCCTTTCGCCTGAGGAGATTCATGGGAGGATTGTCTCTGGATTTGTCCTAAAGGGATAGGGAGATGAAGTGCCTTCTGTGCGGAAAATGGTCATGGAAGGTGCTCTGCCCTTCTTGCCTAGAGTGGCTCAAGATCACCCCGCAAAAGCGTGACTTGGGCGGATTGGTCGTCTATAGCTTTTATGATTTTGATGAGGTGCGAGAGTGCCTCCATAGCAAATACGCACCCATAGGCAGCAAGGTGATGGCTCTTTTGGCTCAAAAAGCGGCACTCTATTTGGCTAGCCATAGAGAACTTAAGGGGCTTGGGCTCTCTGGGGTGGCGCTTGATGATGAGCCCAAAGAGGGCTACTCGCATACCGCTATTATTGCTCGCGCTTTCAAAATGGCAGGAATTGTGCCCGTCATCGGCGCACTTAGGGCGACCCACTCGGTGAAATACGCAGGGAAGAGTCTGGAGTTTCGCCATCAAAACCCTAGGGGATTTTGTTTTGATGGCTCGAAGAAGATAGAATCAGCGGTGCTGATTGATGATTTGGTGACAACAGGAAGCACCATGCTGGAGGCCAAAAAGGTCTTGGAGAGAGAGGGCGTTGAGGTGGCTTTTGGGCTGAGTCTTAGCGATGCGCGCGGCTTGGTGGAGAGTTAGAAAATCATTGATAGACAGAGGGAGAGAGCGATGTTGTGCGTGTTTGATTGTGAGACGATTCCTGATGTGGAGCTCCTTCGACTCCAGATGGGCTTAGAAGGAAGTGATTTAGAGGTTTGCGAGAAGGCGTTTAAGATCCAAGAGGAGAAGAGCGGAAGCTCCTTTTTGCCCTATCCCTTCCATAAAATCGTGAGCATCGCTGCGGTGATTGCGGATGATTACGGGCGTTTTATCAAGGTCGGAGGCTTTGCCCAAGAGGGAAGCGAAAAAGAGATTCTGGGAGCCTTTTTGGATTATCTTAACGCCAAACAGCCCAAACTCGTGAGTTTTAATGGACGAGGATTCGATCTGCCGATGCTTCTTCTGCGAGCGATGAAATACAATCTTAGTGCTTATGCCTATTTTGAGAGCGATAATCCTGCGCTCAACAAAAACAAATGGGAGAACTATCGTCAGCGCTACAGCGAGCGATTCCATGTGGATCTCTACGACACGCTTGGGCATTATGGGGCGGGGCGCTCCATGCGACTGGATTTAGTCTGTGCGATGAGCGGTTTGCCAGGGAAGTTTGATGTGCATGGAGATGAGGTTTATCGCCTCTATTTTGAGGGAAAGCGCGGGGAGATTGATGAGTATTGCCAAAGCGATGTGCTCAACACCTATTGGCTCTATTTGAAGTATGAGCTTTTAGCAGGGAATCTTACGCTAGAAGATTATTATGCGACCTTGGCGGAGTTTATGCATAAGATTCCCCAAGGGAGAAGTTACAGCGAAATTTTTCTACAATACGCCCAAAAAGAGATTGACGCCAAAGAATCGTGAAGGAGTCTTATGCTTTCTAAAGAGATTATGCAGTTTAACGACCTTCGTTACGAGATACGGGCGTACGCCTGCTATCTTTTTAATCGCAACATCAAAAACCAGCTCCCCCATATTGAGCTTAGCAAGGTGATCGAGGGGCTGCACAAGATTCAAGGAGAGATCGGGGTCACTGATGCGCTCTATGTGCTCAATGCCAATGGAGAGCAGGTGATTGACGCCATCTCCAACGATCCTGATATCCATGGAGGCAAAGGCTCCAACCTCAATGATCGCGCCTACTTTTATCGCGCGGTCAAGGAGAAAAAATGCATCCTTACCGACCCCTATCCAACCCAAAACTCAGGTGAGCTAGTCGTCACTGCCGCCTATCCGCTCTACAACCAAGAGGGTGAGCTCTGTTATGTCGTCTGTATGGATATGAGAATCGAGCAAGCCCTTCTTTTATCGCGCCCTACGCCGCTCTCTAGAATGTTTGGGGGTTTTAGCCAGAGCGTCTATTTTTTGCTCTCGGTGATGCTAATGGCGGTGGCCTTTTTGCTCTTTATCAAGGGAATCTTGAGTATGTATCACGCGGTGCTTCACTTCAACAACCTTGATATTAAAGAGGTCTTTGAGGCGACGATTCTTCTCACGCTCGCTTTAGCCATCTTTGATCTGGTTAAGGCGATTTTTGAAGAGGAGGTTTTGGGGCGCAGCAAAGGAGATGCCTCCAAGGCCGTGCACCATACAATGATTCGATTCCTTGGCTCCATCATCATTGCGATCTCGATTGAGGCGCTGATGCTGGTCTTTAAGTTCACCATTATTGAGCCCGATAAGATCATCTACGCCGTTTATCTCATCGGAGGGGTGACGATGCTTTTAGTGGGACTTTCGGTCTATATTCGTTTCGCCTACGCCGCGGGAGAAAAATAGAAATGGTCGGAATTGTCAATTACAACATTGGGAATCTTGCCAGTGTTTTAAACGCTCTTGTGAAAGTGGGAGCCAAGGCGCAGATCGAAAAAGAACCTTCGCGCCTCTTGGAGTATGATCGGCTGATTTTGCCGGGTGTGGGGGCATTTGGCGATGCGATGGAGCATCTTGTTCAAAGCGGTATGAAAGAGGCAGTGCTGGAGTTTGCCAAGAGCGGTAAACCCCTCCTTGGAATCTGCCTTGGAATGCAACTCCTTTTTGAGAAGAGCTATGAGTTTGGCGAGCACGCGGGACTAGGGCTTTTAGAGGGAGAGATTATCCCTTTTGATAAAACGCGTATGGGAGAGGGGTATAAAATCCCTCAAATGGGATGGAATCGCTTCTATGCTAAAAAGAAAAGTCCGCTTTTAAAGGGCTTGGAGGAGGGGTTTTATCTCTACTATGTGCATAGTTTTCATGCGGTGGCCAAGAGGGAGGAGGATGTGCTGGGAGAGAGCGTTTATGGCTATCCTTTTGTGAGCGCCATAGAGCGCGATAATGTGGCAGGCTTCCAGCCTCACCCCGAAAAGAGCCATGATGTGGGGCTTAGGATATTGAAGAATTTTTGTGAAATTGGGTAAGAAGGAGAGAGATTGGAGATTATTCCCGCGATTGATTTAAAAGAGGGGCAGGCGGTGCGGCTCACCAAAGGCTTGATGGAGAGTGCGAAGATTTATAGCGATGAGCCTTGGCGCTTGGCGAAAAGTTTTGAAGAACTAGGGGCGAAGTGGCTACATATTGTAGATCTAAACGGAGCGTTTGCGGGTGAACCAAAAAATCTGGAATCAATTCGTAAGATTCGAGAATCTTGCAATCTGAAAATCGAATTAGGCGGGGGGATTCGCGATGAAGCGACGATTAAGAGATATGTGGAGCTGGGGGTGGATCGAATCATCCTTGGTTCGGTGGCGATGAAAAACCCCGAGTTTGTCAAAGAGATGGCGAGTCGCTACAAAATTGCCGTGGGAATCGATGCCAAAGAGGGATATGTTGCAGCCGAAGGATGGGCGGAGACGGGCAAAGTTAAAGCCACGGAGTTAGCCGCTCTTTTTCGTGAAGTTCCCTTGGATGCGATTATCTGCACCGATATCTCCAAAGATGGCACTTTGGAGGGAATCAATAGGGAGTTCACGCAAGCCATCGCCGAGGCGTCAGGTCACTACACGATCGCAAGCGGCGGACTTGCATCAGAAGAGGAGATTCCTCTTTTGGCACAAGCCAAAGGGGTGGATGGTGTCATTGTAGGTAAAGCCTTTTATGAAGGAAGGATTGACTTAGGTACGCTTTATAAGAGACTCTCGGGGTGTCTGAATTAATGAAAATTTTGATAAAATGGCAAATCCACGCGTGCGCGCTGGAATTTTGTGTTATGATTTGACCAAGGAACGACAAACGGGCTAGGCCCCTTGAAAGACAAGGAACCATTTCAAAAGGAGCGCAATTGAAACTGCTGGTAGTTGATGACAGCTCTACTATGAGAAGAATTATAAAGAACACACTATCACGCCTCGGTTATAACGATGTTTTAGAGGGCGAAAATGGCGTGGAGGGATGGGATCAGATGGACGCTAACGCGGATATCAAAGTCCTCATCACCGACTGGAATATGCCAGAGATGAACGGTCTAGAGCTTGTTAAAAAAGTTCGAGCCGATAAGCGTTTCGTCGATATTCCCATTATTATGGTCACGACTGAAGGGGGCAAAGCCGAAGTCATCACTGCTCTTAAAGCGGGCGTGAACAACTATATTGTTAAGCCTTTCACTCCCCAGGTCCTCAAGGATAAGCTTGAGGCAGTTTTAGGAATCAACGAGGCCTGATGGGGGAGTTCTACCACGAATTAACACTCTCTCCCAGCTCCTATTTAGAGCTCTTCTCCGACTTTCTCCTTGAGGCTACAGGAGAGGGAATCGAAGAGGAGGGAAATTCAATCATTGTTCGAAGCGATCAAGACCTCTCTTGGTTGATTGAAGCTTTGCAAGAGTTTTGCCAAACCCTCTCAGCGCGTGTGTCAGAGGAGGTGAATTTCTCCCACTCATTGACTTGGAAGCGCAATGAGGATTGGATTGAACGCTATCGACAATCCATCCAGCCCATTGAGTGCGCCCCCTTTTATGTTCGTCCCTCGTGGCATCCTCCTAAGCCCGACTTGATTGATCTTCTGATTGATCCAGCGTTGGCATTTGGCTCGGGACATCATGGCACCACAAACGGTTGCCTTGCGTGTTTGGGAGCACTTGAGCTGGAGGGTAAAAGAGTGCTAGATGTGGGTTGTGGGAGCGGAATCTTGGCCATTGCTAGCGCTAAAAAAGGGGCAATCGTGGAGATGTGCGACACCGACGAGCTCGCCGTAGGCGAAGCGCTCAAAAACGCCTCCCTCAATCAAGTTATCGCCTCTAAAGTATGGATCGGCTCTGTTGGTGATGCAGAAGGTGAATATGATCTCATTATCGCCAATATTTTAGCCGCGATCCTCATTATGCTTTCGCCTTGGCTCAAAGAGAGGCTTAAACCTGGGGCGCGATTGATTCTCTCAGGGATTCTTGGGCCTTATAAAGAGGATGTTTTACGGAAATTTGGTGGTTTCACCCTTGAAAAAGAGCTCCTTTGTGAGGAGTGGGTGACGCTTCAACTACGCAAGAACTAATTTGACCAAGGAACTTTTCTATGGCCTCCAATCAACCTAATAATAATAAAAATCAACCCGACAAGAACCCGAACTTCTTTAATCAAAATCCTTTGATGCTTTTTGCCATCTTCTCTATCGTGGCGATTCTCCTCTTTAAATCCCTCTCTCCTGAGGGAGAGGGAGGCGAGGGGCTTGGAGGGAAGCTCGGTGGAAGCACCATCAATAAAAGTGTGAACTACTTTGAACTCAAGAAATTGATCGAAAATAAAGAGGTCAATTTTGTCGCCATTGGACAGGGAGTGATCAAGGCGGTTTCGGATAAAAATGGCGTTAAGACTATCTACAATGTGAAACGCGTCACACCCGATGACACTTTGATTCCTTTATTAGATAAGCATGAGGTCGAGTATAGCGGCTACACGGAGGGCAATTGGTTCACTGATATGCTCTTTGGCTGGATTCTCCCTGTCTTTATATTCTTCGCCCTATGGATGTTCCTCGCCTCTAGGATGCAGAAAAACATGGGTGGAGGAATCCTTGGCATGGGCAGTTCCAAAAAACTTGTGAACTCCGAGAAGCCCAAGGTGAAATTTGATGACATGGCGGGTAATGATGAAGCCAAGGATGAGGTGGTGGAGATCGTGGATTTTCTCAAAAATCCCGACCGATATCTCAACCTTGGAGCCAAAATTCCCAAAGGAGTGCTTTTGGTGGGCCCTCCTGGAACCGGAAAGACGCTTTTGGCTAAGGCCGTTGCAGGCGAGGCGAGCGTGCCTTTCTTCTCAGTGAGCGGAAGCAGCTTTATTGAGATGTTTGTGGGCGTAGGAGCCAGTCGAGTGAGAGATCTTTTTGAGACTGCCAAAAAAGAGTCTCCCTCTATCATTTTTATTGATGAGATTGATGCGATCGGTAAGAGCCGTGCTGCGGGTGGAATGATCAGCGGGAATGACGAGAGAGAGCAGACGCTTAATCAGCTTCTGGCTGAAATGGATGGTTTTAGCTCTGATTCTTCGCCTGTGATTGTATTGGCTGCGACCAACCGACCTGAAGTGCTTGATCCTGCGCTGCTTCGACCTGGACGATTTGATCGACAGGTTTTGGTCGATAAGCCCGATTACAATGGGCGAGTAGAGATTTTGAAAGTGCATATTCAGAGCATCAAAATTGCTCGAGACGTGGATCTCTATGAGATTGCGCGCCTCACAGCGGGGCTAGCGGGGGCGGATTTGGCCAATATCGTCAATGAAGCGGCGCTCTTGGCGGGGCGAGCCAACAAAAAAGAGGTTCAGCAGAGTGACTTCAGAGAGGCGGTTGAGCGAGGAATCGCAGGACTAGAGAAGAAGTCCCGCCGAATCTCCCCCAAAGAGAAAAGAATTGTTGCCTATCATGAGAGTGGACACGCTCTCCTAGCAGAGATTACCAAAGGGGCGAAACGCGTCAGCAAGGTCTCCATCATCCCTCGCGGGCTAGCAGCCCTTGGCTATACGCTCAATACGCCTGAAGAGAATAAATACCTCATGCAAAAGCATGAGCTCATCGCTGAAGTGGATGTGCTTCTTGGTGGAAGGGCGGCTGAAGAGGTCTTTATTGGAGAGATATCTACAGGCGCAAGCAACGACCTAGAGCGAGCCACGGATATCATCAAGGCAATGGTGAGCTATTATGGGATGACGGATGTGGTTGGACTGATGGTGCTAGAGAAGCAGAAAAATGTCTTTCTTGGCGGTGGCATGGGCTCCTCTAGAGAGTTTAGCGACAAGACCGCTCAAGAGGTGGATGCGTTTGTGAAGGCCTCTTTGAGTGAGCGCTATGAAGCGGTCAAAAAGAGCTTGGAGTCCTACAAAGGGGCGATCGAGACAACGGTCAAGGAGCTTTTTGACAAAGAGACGATTGATGGAGTGAGGGTGAGAGAGATCATCCGAAGCTTCGAAGAGGAAAACGGTATGGAGACGCGACTGGTTCCTCTAGAGAGCGAGCTTGATTAAATCCAACATAAAAAGGAGGCTTCCATGAAGCAGACCACGACACAGATCATCGCCAAAGAGGGATGGATTTGGCTGGGGGTGTTTGGATTCTTGACCCTCTTTTTCTTGGCCTTGGAATGGAACTTTGCGGCGTTTCTCTTTTTGGTGCTTTTAGGTTCAAGCCTGCTTAGCTACTATAATCCCGAGCGAATCCCTGATGAAACAGGAGAGAATCTGCTGCTAGCCCCTGTGGATGGGGTGGTGAAGAAGATTGAGAAGCGCGATGATGCTTGCGTGGTGACGATTCATTCGCCTCTTTGCATGGTGGGAATTCTTCGTATGCCCTTAGAGGGGCTCATCACGCTTAATGAGACGAGAGAGGGATTGCGACCTCTAAGGATCGAGAAGAGTGTTCGCGAAGGAATTTATGCTCGCGGAGAGCTAGGGGTGCAGTCGCGATGGGGCGCTCTGTTGATGCGATTTTCCCCCGTGCTTTTTGAGGAGAATCTCTATCTCTACCCCAAGCCCGATTCTAAAATAACTCAAGGCGCACGCGTGGGCTTTTTCAAGCATGGGCACTTAGAGATGGTTTTGCCCTCTAGTGTGAGCCTTAAGGTGTGTGAGGGCGATACGATCAAGGGAGGCGAGACGCTTCTAGGAAGCTTTCCTTTATGAAAATCAACCCCCTCTATATCTTGCCCAATCTCTTTACGGGTGCGAGCGTTTATCTAGGAATTCTGAGCATGGCCTATGCCTTTAAAGGGCGTTTTGAGTTGGCATGTTGGCTAATTATGTTGGCGATGATTTTTGATGGATTGGATGGGAGGGTGGCAAGACTCACGGGCACCACCAGCAAATTTGGAATCGAGTTTGATTCTTTGGCGGATGTGGTGGCCTTTGGAGTGGCTCCAGCGATGGTTCTCTACTTTTATTTGGGGCAATATTTTGGCAAATTTGGAATCATGGTCTCAGGACTTTATGTGGTCTTTGGCGCCATCCGCTTAGCGCGTTTTAATGTCTCCACTTCCAATGCTGAACCCAATGTTTTTATCGGGCTTCCGATTCCATCGGCTGCGGTTTTTGTGGTTTCGTGGATTTTGATGCAGATCAACTACTCTATGTTTGATCGCTTTGGCTATGTGATTTTGGCGATGACCCTTGGCGTAGCGATTTTGATGGTGAGCAATGTCCGATATCCGAGTTTTAAAAAGATGGACAAAAGCGAGGTCAATTTCAAGAAAGCGATCGTGCTTTTAATGATGCTTTTGGCACTTGTCTATCTCTATCCCATGGAAGGAATCACGATTCTCATCACCTCTTATATCCTTTTTGGATTGGGACGGGCGCTCTATTTTTTCTTTAAATTCAAAATTCGCCATCATGGGGATGGCACTGCTTCATAGACGATTAAGTTTTGTGAAAGTATCATGAGGGGCTTGATTTATCAAAATTTAAAGGAGCAGCCATGACCTCTGTAGTCTCGTCTTGTGACAACCCTGCCTATATCGATAACACTTTTAATATCAAAATCGAACTTTCCCTGCTCCCCCTGCTGCTGCTTAGCCTCTAATTTTTACCCTTTTTTATAACTTTTTTCTAATCCAAAAAACCCAACCAAAGGAATAACCATGTCCGCTGAAATGATTAAAATATTTGACACTACCCTAAGAGATGGGGAGCAGAGCCCCGGAGCTTCGATGAACACCGAGGAGAAGATTCGAATCGCCAAGCAGTTGGAGCGCCTAGGCGTGGATGTGATTGAAGCAGGTTTTGCTGCGGCAAGCCCTGGGGATTTTGATGCAATCTCCAAAATCGCCTCAGCCGTGAGCGAAAGCACCATCTGCTCGTTGGCTAGAGCCGTTGAAAAGGATATCAAAGCCGCCGCTGATTCTTTGGCGCCTGCTAAGCTTAAGCGAATCCATACCTTCATCGCGACAAGTCCCATTCATATGGAATATAAGCTTCGTATGACTCCAAGCGAAGTGATCAAAAGGGCAGTGGAGGCGATTGCCTATGCCAAAAGTTTCATGGAGGATGTAGAGTTTAGCTGCGAAGATGCAGGGCGAAGTGATGTAGGATTTTTGAAGGAGATTCTAGCGGCAGTCATTGAGGCAGGAGCAGGAACGCTCAATATTCCCGATACAGTAGGGTATCGACTTCCTCATGAGATGGGGGCTATCATCAAAGAGTTGCATGAATTTGTGGGGAATCGAGCGATTCTCTCCGTGCATTGCCACAATGACTTGGGTCTAGCGGTGGCCAACTCTCTCTATTGCATTCAAAGTGGAGCTAGGCAAGTGGAGTGCACGGTCAATGGTTTGGGTGAGCGAGCAGGAAATGCGGCGCTAGAGGAGATCGTCATGGCGATTAAGACTCGCAGAGATATCTTTGGGGGGCTTGATACAAGAATCAACACCAAAGAGATATACGCAAGCAGTCAATTGGTCGCCAATATCACGGGAATCAGACCCCAGCCCAACAAGGCCATTGTGGGCAAAAATGCTTTTGCACACGAGAGCGGAATCCATCAAGATGGCGTGCTCAAGCACAAAGAGACCTATGAGATCATGCACGCTAGCGATATTGGGCTAGGCGAGCAAGAGAGTATTGTGCTTGGGAAACACTCAGGACGTCACGCCTTTAAAGACAAGATCAAGGCGCTTGGTTTTGAGGTGAGCTATGAAGAACTTAACGCCGCTTTTGATCGGTTTAAGGCGCTCTGCGATCAAAAAAAAGAGATTTATGATGAGGACATTCGAGCGATTCTTGCGGAAGAGACCTCGCATATTCCCAAGGTTTATGAGCTTGTGGGAATCCAGCTTAGCGATTGCTCGATGGGCCGACCCTATGCAGCCATCACTCTTAAAAAAGAAGGGAGTGAAGAGATTGTGGACGCCGCGATTGGAAATGGTAGTGTGGATGCCCTCTTTAAGACCATCGATCGAATCAGTCAGATCAAAGGAGAGCTCAAGGATTACAAAGTGGAAGCGGTCACGCAAGGAAAAGATGCCTTGGCGAAGGTGGTGGTGAAGGTCGAGTTTGAGGAGAATAAACCTGCTATTATTGGTCATGGTCTTCATATTGACACGATGCTAGCGACAGCGAAGGCCTACGTGGGCGCGCTCAATAGCTACTTGTCGATGAGGGAGCTTATGGGTAAGAAGAAGTGCGAAGAGGAGAGAATCTAATAGACGGGAAAACTCCCGTCTATTTTAAAGAGGAGGGCAAGGGGATTATTCGCCCTTGCAAGCACCACCCTCGCATTTGATGGTCGCGTCTAGATAGAAGACTTTATCTTTTAGTAGACCTGCGCCTGAAATCTCAAGCCAAGCCTCAAGTGATCGTGTTCCTGTGGCGCATGTGAGGATGATGTACTGGTCTTTGGGAAGCAGAGCGACAAACTCTTGAGCGCTTTTGCCTTTTTTCTCAATATTGATAGAGCCAGCAAATTTTCCTTTGGCGTGATCAGCAGGCCCTCGGATATCTACAATCGTGACATTCTCAGGCTTTTTGCCAAGAATGGAGTTAAACCACGCTGTATCAACCGTTCCCTCATCCTCTCCAAGGACGATGGGACCCATGTTTTTGGGAGCTTCTTTGGCAGCCGCTGGTTTAGGGGCAGGAGCTGCAGCAGCGCCTCCAGTCATGGGATAGCCTGCTTTTTTCCACTCAGGAGTTCCGCCAGAGTAGGTCATGAAATTTTTATAGCCCATGGCAACCATGTGACCCGCTACAGAGTGGGAAAGCTCGCACTCATAACCACCGCAGAATACGACCACCTTGGTATTGGGATCCATAGGGAGTCGTCCCCATAGCTCTTTGAATTTACCATCAGAGACACCAATGGAACCGGGAATGGTTGATTCTCGGAATTTTCCTAGGGGTCTTGCATCAATGAAGAGGGCCTCATCTTTATCAAAGAGAGCTTTGGCCGTTTTGGCGCCGATATCTGTGTAGAAGTGTTTTTTCCACTCAGGGATACCTTGGGTGTAGACTTTGACATTCTTATATCCCATGCCAATGAGTTCAACGGCTAGGTCAGGGCTCTTTTCGCATGCTACACCGCTGCAATAAGTGATAATCTCTACATCTTTAGGCTTATCTTTCAAGACTTTAAGATACTCATCCTTCATATTGGCAGGAATAGGATGGGGCATAGGGTAAGAGGAGGGGATTCGTCCCTCTTGGTAGCGAACCTCAGGTCTAGCATCAAGGATGATAGCTTTACCAGAACCGATGCGGCCATCGCCGATTCTTTTAAGCACATAATCGTAATCCACCACTTGCAACTTGTTTTGCTTAATGATCTTTTCAACTTCACCAGCCCCCGCGCCACTTGAAGCAAGAAGCGAAGAAGAGACAAACCCCGCTACACTGAGCGATAAAAGAACTTTTTTCAGCATTGAACCCTCCAGTAGTTTAGTATGGAAATAGATTATATAAGATAAAAAAAAGTAATGGCTTAAATTATGAGTGTTACCTGTTTTTATTAAATTTGAAATAAGTCATAACGATATATTATACCTTTCTTTCGAAAAAGAAATAGAAAGCAAGGAGAGTACATTTTGAAAAGTAGTCGAACAAAAGTGTCGCTAATTTTAGCCTCACTGTTGACGTCTGGGGTGGTGTATGCAGCCGATGCACAAGTCGATCTAGCCAAAGAGATTGAAGCATTAAAAGCCGAGTTAAACGAGCTTAAGGCGACGGTCAAAAACTCTAATTTTGATGGAATGCAGAGGGAGCTGAGCGCGATTAAGAAGGCAACCTATGGGGACAATTTGAAGTTTAGTGCTGACTATCGATATACGATTGATAGCATTGAATACAAGCACATCAGTGGAAAGAAATCCAAGAATGACGACTTCATGAGCAATCGCTTGATTCTGGGGATGAAGTATGCGCCCACGGACGATCTATCCTTCATTGGTGAGCTCTCTTATAATAAAGCTTTTGGCGACACAGACAACCACGCCCAAAGCAACACTCAGCCTGGCTATGCAAATTTTGACTGGGTGACCAATGAAAACGCGACGGACAACACGGTCAAAGTCAAGCAAGCCTATTTCCTCTACAAAAACGATAATGATACGATTCCCTACACAGCGAGCGTGGGTCGAAGGCCTTCAGTCAACGGATATCCTTTGAATTTACGAGAAAATGACCAGGCCGCTTCTCCTAATAGCCATTTGATCAATGTGGAGTTTGATGGGGCGAGCTTCAAGTTTGACCTTGATAAGATCACTGACATTTCGGGAATGTATTTCAAAATCTGTCTAGGGCGAGGGCTCACCAACGCCAAGCAACGATTCTCGATGGACGGAACCGACTACGCCCAAAACAATCGAGAGGATAGCAAACATGTCGATATGTATGGCTTTGTCTTTGTTCCCTATGATGATGGTCAGTACCATGTGCTCACCAACTTTGCTTGGGCGAAGGATATGATTGGGTATGACCAAGCGGGAATGAATGCCTACCAAGGGGCTTATATGGCATGGATGATGGCTCCAACCAGCAGCAATTACTATGACATGATCTACAAAACTCCTCAATTCAAATCCGTAGGGGACTGGAATGGAGGAGCGATCACGCTAGGAGCGGATGGAATCGGCGAGGATTGGGGCGATTTCATGGATGAGACCAAGGCTTTTGTGAGCTGGGCTTTCACCAAAACCAAACCCCAAAATGGCTACACCATGCTAGGTTCGACTGAGAGTCAAACGGGTCATTCCTGGTATGCGGGTATTCAAGTCCCTGCACTGGTCACAGAAAAGGGAAGAATCGGAGTGGAGTGGAACAAGGGTAGCAAATATTGGAGACCTGTCACCTATGGCGAAGATACGGTGATTGGCTCTAAGCTAGCCGCTAGAGGAACCGCATGGGAGGTCTATTACATTCAGCCACTTATTGGCAAAGACACTCTGACTATGGATCTTCGATTCACTCAGATCAAATATGATTACACGGGAAGTAACGCATTTTTTGGATATGAAGGAATGCCTCTCTCTATAGATGAAGCTAAAGCCGCCTATGCTGCGGGTATGGGATCAGACGTGGTCGAGAAAGCCTCTGATATTCGAGTCGCCTTCCGCTATCGATATTAAAGATTTTTTGTGTTGGGTAAACCTAGAGACGCCTTTTTAGGCGCTCTGGGTGAAGCTACCATAACTCATAAGGCGATCAAATCGCTTCTGCAGATAGTGCTCCTCTCCTCTGATCTCTTCAAGACTCTTAAGGAAGTAGTTCACAAGGCTCTTGGCCGCCCCCTCTTTATCTCGATGGGCTCCAATCTCTGGCTCTTCAATGATATCATCGATGAGATTGGCTTTTTTGAGCTCATCAGGAGTGATCTTCATCGCTTTGGTTGCACTTTCAATCTTGCTTGGATCATTCCATAGAATCGCTGCGCAACCCTCAGGCGAGATGACACTAAAGACAGAGTAGCGCATCATCGCCAAGCGATCCGCCACGCCAATGGCAAGCGCCCCTCCGCTTCCCCCCTCGCCAATCACCACGGAGACTGTGGGGATTTTTAGCTGACTAAACTCTTGAAGATTCTTTGCAATCGCCTCGCTTTGACCTCGCTCCTCTGCGCCAATTCCCGGATAGGCTCCAGGAGTGTCAATGAGCATTAAGAGGGGAATCTCAAATCGTTCAGCGAGCTTGGCGATTCGCAGGGCTTTGCGATAGCCTTCGGGATTGGGCATCCCAAAGTTTCGAGCCAGTTTGTTTTTGGTGCCACGACCCTTCTCCTCGCCAATCACGATCACCTTCTCGCCTTCAATGTATCCTAGAAAGGCAACAATGGCACCATCATCGCTAAAGTGGCGATCCCCGTGAATCTCATAAGCGTCTTTGAGGATAAGCTTGATGTAGTCCATCGCATAGGGGCGATCAGGGTGGCGTGCAAGCTGAAGCTTTTGGTAGTCCGAGAGGTTGGAGTAGACCCGCTCCACCTCTTTTTTTAACTCTCTCTCCAAGATCTCCTTGGCGTGGCTATCGCCTTTAACGATAGAGGACTCAATCTCATCCTGAATATTCTTGATTTTTTGTTCGAAATCTAGATACGTTGCCAAAATAGACCTTCTTTACAAGATTAGAGTTTTTTAAAGATAACGACTCCGTTGGTTCCACCAAAGCCAAAGGAGTTGCTCATGACCGTGGTGGGTTTGGCCTCTCTAGCGGTGTTGGGGATGTAATCTAGATCGCAATCAGGATCGGGGGTCTCGTAGTTGATAGTGGGGGGCAAAATTCCCTCTTGCATAGACATAAGGGAGATGACTGCCTCAATCGCGCCCGCTGCACCAAGGCAGTGACCCGTTTGACCTTTGGTAGAGCTCACGGGGGGAACGGCCTCTTTGGAACCAAAAGCACTTTTGAGAGCCATTGTCTCATACATATCGTTGTATTTGGTGCTGGTGCCATGAGCGTTGACATAATCAATGGAGGTGTTTGCCATCCTGAGGGCGGCCCTCATCGCTCTTAGCGCGCCTTCACCCTCGGGAGCGGGGGTGGTGATGTGGTTGGCATCGCCGCTTTCACCAAATCCGATGAGCTCGCCATAGATAGTGGCTCCACGCTTTTTGGCCGCTTCATACTCTTCGAGCACTAAGGAGGCGGCTCCTTCGCCCATGACAAAACCATTGCGATTTGCATCAAAAGGCCTAGAGGCTTTAAGCGGCTCATCGTTGAGGTCGCTTAGCGCTTTCATAGCGGCAAAGCCACCGATCCCTACAGCACAAATAGCCGCTTCGGAGGCAACCACGAGCATTCGATCGGCACCATCAAGCATGATGGTTTTGGCCGCTTCGATGATGGCGTGAGTTCCTGCGGCGCAAGCTGTGACGCTTGAGAGGTTGGGGCCTTTGACGCCATAATCAATCGAGACAAACCCCCCTAGCATATTCACCAAGGAAGAGGGAATGAAGAAAGGAGAGATTCTCTTGGGGCCGCGTTCGGCGTTGATGACAGAGTTTTTTTCGATGTTTTGAAGCCCACCGATTCCTGAAGCAGAGCTAATCCCAAATCGATCGCCATCAATCTCAGGGAGAAGGCGGTGATCACTCCCTAAAAGACCCGAATCGTGCATTGCTTCATTGGCAGCTTTGATGCCAAGTTGAATGAATCGATCGGCTTTTTTGACCTCCTTGGGATCCATGACAAGACTGGGGTCAAAATCGGTGATTTCCGCGGCGATTTTCACGGGAAAATCTTCCACGTCAAAGCAAGAGATTCTTTTAATTCCGCACTTTCCTTCAACGATAGCCTTAAAAGAATCTCCTCTGTTGTTGCCTAGTGCATTGATCATTCCGATGCCTGTCACGACGACTCTACGCACATAATCTCCTTGGTTTTGTTTGGCTTTGAAGTTTTCAGAGCAGAGATGATTCTGCCCTGAAGGATAGAATGGGAGCAGGGGTTACTTGTTGGTTTCGATGTATCGAACCACATCGCCCACGGTAGCGATTTTTTCGGCTTCCTCATCAGGAATCTCGATATTAAACTTCTCTTCGAGAGCCATGACAAGCTCAACCACATCCAAAGAGTCAGCCCCCAAATCTTCAACAAACTTGGATTCTTCCTTCACCTCTTCGGGGTTGACATTGAGCTGTTCGACCACGACTTCTTTAATATCATCAAAAATAGCCATAATTATTTCTCCTTTGAATTCATTGAGCAATTGCGCCATTGTAACCAAAAATTTCTTAAAACGTATTCACCAAAGAGGCAAAAAAGCTACATATAAAGACCGCCATTAACCTTGAGAATCTCGCCAGTGATGTAGCTGGAGTAGTCGCTCAAAAGATAGGCAACGGCATGAGCGATCTCTTTAGAATCGCCAAAACGCCCTAGAGGAATATTTTTGATGTAGGCCTCTTTGACCTCCTCTTTGAGCCCATGCGTCATATCCGTTTGGATGAATCCTGGGGTGACGCAGTTGAATCGGACATTTCTAGGAGCGCCCTCAAAGGCAAAGGATTTGGTCATGGCGATCATGCCTCCTTTGCTGGCTGAGTAGTTGGTCTGCCCTGCATTTCCCCTCTCTCCAACGATAGAGGAGATATTAACCACGCTTCCAAAGCGTTGCTTGCTCATGCTCTTAAGGGCTTCGCGGCTTCCGATAAAAGCCGAAGTGAGGTTGGCCTCAATCACGGAGCGAAACTCTTCGGTCTTCATTCGAATGGCGAGTTTGTCGTTGGTGATTCCTGCGTTGTTGACGAGGTAAGCGAGCTCTCCATCAGCATCAATGATGGTCTTAATTCCACTGATGAAAGCCTCTTCATCGGTGGCATCAAAAGAGATAACTGCCGCTTGCCCCCCCTTGGCCTCAATCTCTGCTTTGAGCTCATCGGCTAGGGAGCTTTGGCTTCGGTAATTGATCCAGACTTTGAGGCCCATTTCGGCCAAAACTCGTGCAATATCGGCTCCGATTCCTCGGCTAGAGCCCGTGATGAGGACATTTTTTCCGCTGAATTTCATAAAACAGAATCCTTATTTATAAATTTTAAGGTGAGGTCTCATCTTGAAACAGAGAGAAGTTGAAGGGTAAATTTTATCTTAAAGGAGCTTTTGGAAGATTAAGGAGAGGAGTGATCCTCGACCCATCTAGGGCTTGAGGATCACATCTGTATTTATAGTCTGGATTCGTATCGGCGTAGCATATAAAGTCTTTTGAGCATCTTTTTGCGCGCGTTGATCTTCTGCTTTTTTCGCTTCTCGGTCATCGGCTCGAAAAATCTTCTAGCGCGGCACTCCGTCACGATCAGGTTTCGGTCGGCCTGCTTTTTGAATTTTCGATAAGCTTCTTCAAAAGACTCTTGCTCTCTAGCTTTGACTCCTGGCATCTATAAATCACCACCTTTTCTTTTTTGAATATATTTTTGGAGAAGCGCGGATTATATCCAAGAATCACTAAACTCCAACTGAGACAAAAAGTAAAAGAATATTTTAACGAACAAATGAAGAAATGTTTGATTTTTTTCGTCAAAAGTAGTATAGTTTCCGCCAACTTTCCTTAAATAATTTTTCTTATCCAATAAATTCAACTATAAGTGTGGATTTTGATGCCAAAAAGCGACTTCAAGAAGAGAGTCTTCGTCCTCTATCGCACCGCCTCCTTCTATGAGCCCCTCAGCGTGCAAGAATCAGAAAACACTCGATACGCCAAGGAGGGGGGATATTTCATCGATTCGATATTCACCTGCTTTTCCACTCCCTCCAAAACCCTCTCCCATCGCGCCTCTTTACTTGAATATATTGAAAAGCTTCCGCTTAAAAGCCCTGTGATTGCCTATGACCTCTGGGTGCTGAGCGAGCGAGTGGGTGAGGTGATTCATCTTTTAAAGTGCCTCTTTGCTAGGGAGGCGCGACTCTATCTGACGCGCCCCAAGCTTTGGCTCTCCAAAGAGAGCGAGGCAAGCGTGGTGATTGAGCTGCTCAATTCCATGCGAGAGACCAATATCGCCGCAGATAAAAAAGGACGCTGCGGGAGACCTCAGGGGAGTGTCTCGCTCTCTAAGTATGATCCATTAAGAATCGAGATCATTCGTTTGCTGCAATCCAAGGTGACGCTGAGTGAGATCGCTAGGAAGCTAGGAATCAGCCGAAGCTCACTAGGGGATTATGTCAAATCTCGCAAACTCAAAGAGATTGCCATTTCTCTAGAGCCCAACCAACCAATCTAAAAGGAGAGAATATGAGTCAAAGTTCATGTGAAGAAACCTCTTGCAGTGGGACTCCCTACTACAAGAAGCGCTATTGGGTTTTCGCCCTCATCACGCTCGTAGCGATGGGATTGCCCTTTATACAAATCGATGGGAATCAGCTCTTTTTGCTCTCATTTGATAAAAAGCAGCTGCACCTGCTTGGAGTCGCTTTTGATATGCAAGAGCTCTACTTGATGCCCTTTTTGTTGATGCTGCTTTTCCTTGGAATCTTTTTTGTTACCACCTTGGCAGGACGCGTATGGTGTGGTTGGGGCTGTCCTCAAACCATCTTTCGAGTGATCTATCGAGATGTTATTGAGACGAAACTTCTAGGGCTTCGCAAGAGAATCGACAATAAACAGCAAGAGCCTGATATGAGTTTGCCCATTAATAAACTCAAAAAAGGGGCGGCGCTTCTCATCTGGATCGGAATCTCTGTGGTTGCGGCCTCCAACTTCTTGTGGTATTTTATCCCCCCTGCGGACTTTTTTACTTATCTCTCTAATCCCGCTGAACACACGATTTTGATCACTTTTTTGGCGGTATTGGTGGCGGTCATGGTCTTTGACATCATCTTTATTAAAGAGAATTTCTGTGTCTATATGTGCCCCTATAGCCGTGTGCAGTCGGTGCTCTACGATAATGACACCATCATGACGGTTTATGACTATGAGCGTGGCGGAAAAGTGTTTGACCCCAAGGGAATCAAACTTTGGAAGAAGCCCGAAACTCCTAACGCGGAGTGCACAGGGTGCGAGCTTTGCGTGAAGGTCTGCCCCACGCACATTGATATTCGTAAAGGGATGCAGCTAGAGTGCATCAACTGTTTGGAGTGTGCAGATGCTTGCACCAAAGTGATGGGCAAACTTGGCAAAGAGAGCCTCATTGGCTGGACCTCGCCTCAGGCAGTAGAGACGCGAGAGAAGGTGCGCTATTTCCGATTCCGAACCATTGCCTACATGGTCGCTCTTGTCATCGTGATGGGCGCTTTGGTGGTGATGAGCGGCAAGAAAGAACATATGCTGCTTAACATTAACCGAACAACTGAACTGTATAGTATTAAAGAACAGGGGATGGTCGAAAACTCTTATGTTTTCCTCTTCCAAAACACTGACAAAGTGGCGCATGACTACTATTTTGAGATTTTGGATAATCCTAAAATCAAAATCAAACGCCCTGAAGAGCCCTTTACCCTAGAACCCGGTAAAAAGGTGAAGAAAGTGGTAGTGCTTTATACCGAAGAGCGACTCTCTGAGGATGGGCGCAAAGACACGCCCGTGCCGATCAAAATCCATGCCTATGCGCTGGATAAAAAAGAGGAGATCAGCGTCTTTAGAGATAGCGTGTTTGTCTATCCTCGAATCGATCTCATCCATTAAGGGAATTTATGGACCACACTTCTGTTCAGTCTGAGAGTCGAATCGCCCATTTCCCCATCATGTTCTTTGCAGTCGTGATGGGCTTTGGGGGGATTTCTGTCGCCTATTTTAAAGCACATGAGATTTTGGGGATTCCTCTTTTGGTTTTTGAGGGACTAAGAGCGCTCACTTCGCTCCTGTTTTTGGTAGTTTTCTCTCTATATGCCATGAAGTTTTTAACCCATCGGGCGGGAGCAAAAAAAGAGTTTTCTCACCCCATCCGTATCAATTTTTTTGCCGCCTTCTCCATCGCGCTATTGCTTTTAGCGATTCTTTGGAGGGGCGTTCCTTCTCTTGGGGGTTCCCTTTTTTGGTTAGGGGCGGGGGTGCATACCTTTTTGACCTTTTACACGGTGAGCTTTTGGATCAACAACAACTTTGAGATCACGCACAGCAATCCCGCGTGGTTTATCCCTATTGTGGGGAATCTCATTGTGCCCGTGGCGGGGGATGGGATGGCGAGCGCTACCTTTTTGGGCTACTATTTTGCCATTGGGATCTTTTTTTGGGTGGTGCTTTTCACGGTGGTCTTTTATCGTATTATCTTCCACAACCAGCTTCCTCAAAAATTCATGCCCACCCTTTTTATCTTTATTGCACCCCCTGCGGTTGGGTTTTTGGCTTATCTTAAAGTGGGAGGGGGCTTTGATCTTTTTGCGCAGTTTCTGCTCAACCTTGCTCTCTTTTTTGCCTTTTTGCTGCTTTTTATGTATAAGAACTTTATGAAACTTCAGTTTTTTATCTCTTGGTGGGCGTTCACCTTTCCCATGGCCGCGCTCACCATCGCCCTTTTGGTTGCTTATGAGAAAAGCCATGAGGCGGTCTATTTGCACCTTGGCGAGCTCTTTTTACTCTTTGCCACCCTCTTGGTGGCGGGAGTGAGCGTGAAGACGCTCCGTCATATTTACAAGAGAGAGATTTGTGTCATTGAGGAGTAGGAGGGATTGGCGTGTGGGTTAGGAGAGAGTGGCGAATCTTGCTTCGTGTTTTGGGGCTGCTTGGCTTTTTGGTGCTTTTAGCCTCTCTTCACGCCTTTGTCACCCAAGATTCTTTAGCAGGAGAATCGCGGCTCAAAGGGGGGGTAGGTTCTGAGCTGTTTCCCAAAGGGAGCGCCTTTGCTTCAGACGCGCTTCACACACGATTTTTTCCCTATGCCGACAGGATGGGCGGGCATGCCACCTATCCTGCCTCGCTCGACCCTTTTTTTAGCTCCTTTGTCTACTCCCCTTTTGCCCTTCCTAATCCCGCTTCTAAGGTCTATCCGTGAGTTTTAATCCTTCGCTTATCGCCCTCTCTATCGCCTCTTTGAGGCGGAGGGCGCTTAAGAATCTTTCGCTTTTAATCGCCCTGGTGATCGTGATTTTCACGGCCTCTTCGATTCTTTTCACCGCCGATTCTATCCAAAGAGTCAACAAGGAGCAGATTGGACGACTGCCTGATATCACGATGCAACGCATGGTGGGCGGGAGGCTAGAGACGATAGAAGAGGGTCGCGTGGATGAGCTTTTGGAGATTGAGGGAGTGGAATGGGCGATTGGGCGCATTTGGGGTTACTACTTTTTTCCTCACGCAGGACTTCAAAATGGAGGGGCGAATTTCACTCTTCTTGGAATCGATCCTTATTATGGAAGCGAGGAGAATCACCGCTTGCCCGAAGAGTTTTTAGAGATTTTGCCCCAAGAATCAGGGGTGATGCATGTGGGACTTGGGGTGAAGCGTGCGATGGAGAAGAGCTTCTCGCCCTCTAGTCTCGCCTTTGTTTCTCCGGGGGGAGAGCTTTGGCGCCTCAAGCTTGGCCTTGTTTTGGAGGAGGTGGGGCTTTATGATTTTATCCTTCTTCCCAAAGAGGAGGCGCGTGCTATTTTGGGTATGGAGGAGGGAAGGGTCACTGATATTGTGCTAAAAGTCTCCAATCCTAAAGAGGTCGCTACGATTGCCAGCAAATTGATAGAACGCTACCCCGATAGTAAGATTCTCACCAAAGAGCAGATCACACTTGCCTATGAGTCGCTCATTGGCTATAAAAGTGGGCTCTTTTTGGCGCTTTTTATCACGGTTTTTTTGGCGATAGGTATTGTGATTTATGAGAAGGCGAGCGGAATAAGTGAGGAGGAGAGGAGAGAGATTTCACTCCAAAAGGCGATTGGCTGGAGCGTGGGAGAGGTGATGACGCTGAAATTTTTAGAGCATGGATGGCTGATTCTCCTGGCGCTCTTTTTAGGGCTTTTAGGAGCCTACTTTTTTGTCTATGGGCTGGGTTCTCCCTATCTCAGTCAGATATTTATCAGCTCTTCTGATTTAGCGCTCCCTTTCTCCCCAAGGCTTGGCGCGGGATTTTTTGAGATTCTCACCTATGGGCTTTTTGGGGCATTTCTCTATCTAAGCGCTGTGATGATTCCCGTTTGGCGTAGTGCTATGAGCGATGCGGGTGAGGTGATACGATGATTCTTCTAGATAGGGTGAGCAAGCGATTCTTGGATCGGAGTGGAGAGCGCGGGATTTTTGAGCTCTCCTTGGAGATCAAAGAGGGAGAGAGCTGCTTGCTTAGAGGGCCAAGCGGCAGCGGAAAAAGCACGCTTTTATCGCTCATCAGCGGAATTGCCCGTCCTAGTAATGGCGAGGTAAGCATCCAAGGTAAGCACCTCTCGCTCATGAGTGATCATTTTGCCACGCGATTTCGGTTGCTCCATATTGGGTTTATTTTCCAGAAATTTCACCTGATTCCCGATATGAGCGCCTTTGAGAATGTGGCTTTGGCTCTTGTGCCCCTTAATCTCTCTTCTAGAGAGCTTGATCGCAGGGTCTTTGGAATCTTGGAGCGATTCTTAATGAAAGAGAAGGCCTTTAGCCTCGCTAAAGATCTCTCTGGGGGTGAGCAGCAACGCGTGGCGATTGCTAGGGCGCTGGTGAATGAGCCCATGATTCTTTTAGCGGATGAGCCCACTGCCAATTTGGATCCAAGCCTTAAAAAAGAGTTTTTGAGATTGCTTGGAGAGCTCAAGGGAGAGGGGAGGACACTCCTGGTGGCCTCGCATGATAGGGAGCTTTTAGAGGGGGGCTTTTTTGATCGTCAGATTGAGCTTTTAGAGGGGAGGCTGGTTTGATTCTAAGTGGTGGCTCAATCGCCTATTTGGCGGTGGAGAGCGTGAGTATGGGGCTGGCTCTTTTGGCGGGCTATGGGGCTTGGAAGATTACTAGGGGGTATGAGGCTTATCGCTTTGATGCAAAACAATATCGACTCTTTGCCCTAGGAGAGCTCTCCTCTTCGATTATTCGCTTTATCTTGGGGGTGAAGTGGATACTCTTTTTCTACTATGCTTATCTGCTTGATTCTTTTGCGCCTCAGCTTATTGGAGCCATGTGTGCTACGGGGGTGGTCAATGCCCTTTGGGAGGGATGGTGGCTCTATGGATGGAAGCTTTTGACTCTCCTTTTGGCCACTTTGTGGTTGGTGATGCATCAAGATGATCGCCAAAGAGAGGATCAGCCCTACTTTAGGCTTAAATTCCTCTTCTATCTCGCGGTGCTAGGGGCTTTGGCGGTGGAGTATCTATGGAGCGTGGTGGCTCTTTGGGGGTTGGAGCCTCAGCGTATGGTGAGCTGCTGCTCTAGCACTTTTAGCGCGGGGAGCGCGGGGGCTTTGGGCGAAGGGATGATGAGTGAGCGGAGCCTTTATGCTTTTTTGGGGCTTTTTGGAGTGATGGGTGGGGCTTATGGGGTGGGTTGGGTCAGGCTCTTGGTTTGGCCAATCTTCTTTTTTTTGCCTAGCGCCCTTTGGGCGATCATCTACTTTTTTTCTCCCTATATCTATGCAATTCCTACGCACACTTGCCCTTTTTGTTTAATCCAGTTCGAGTATTACGGAATAGGCTATCTGCTCTATCTTCTCCTTTTTGCGGGGAGCTTTTTGGGTGTGGCTTCAGCCTTTAGGAGTCTCTATGCCAAAGAGATGGATCCAAAACCTCTCATGAGAATCTCCATGGGGCTTCAACTTCTCCTCTTGATGGTGCTTTGGGGGTATGTTCTGGGTTATTTTTGGATTAATGGGGCGTGGCTGAAGTAGCAAATCACCTTAAGACCCCCTTTGTGACCCTCTTGCAAAAAAATAGTAGCTTGATGGAGATCGAGGATACGCTTCACGATCGCTAGCCCCAAACCGCTTCCCTCATTCGAATGGCTTTGGACACGATAGAAACGTTTAAAAACCTTAGGATACTCCTTTGTAGGGATTCCTTTACCCTCATCTTCAATCTCTAGACAAATTTGTTGGGGTAGATTTTGTAATGAGATTCGAATGGAAGCGTTGAAAGGGGAGTGAATGATGGCATTTTCAATGAGATTTTTGATGGCAATTTGAAGTAAAAAAAGGTTGCCATAGAGAGTAATGGGGGTGATTTGCTCAGTCTTAAGAGAGATTGACTTTTCTTGAAGGCGATTTTTAAGGAGCAAAAGACTCTCGAATATGATCTCGTCAAGGTAGATATCTTGAGATTCCATGACAAAGTCGCTCCGATCTGTTTGAGAGAGGAGTAGAAGATTTTCAATGATTTTTTGAATAAGATCGATGCGTTTTAGATTTCTCTCCCAGAAGGCTTCTTTTTGAGGGGAGGGATTTTTGGAGTGAGCCGCCATTTCTAGCTCGATTCTTAGAGAGCTTAGGGGAGTTTTGATCTCATGTGAGACGTCAGAGCTAAACTCAGAAAGTCTGTTAAAGGCCTCCTGTAGTCTCTCTAAAAGGGCATTGAAAGCATTGGTTAGCTCCTCGACCTCAAGACTGTTGTGTTGCTGAGGGCGAAGACGCCAAGAGGGTCGTTTGGGGTCTAGTGTGCTTATCTCCTCAAGCAGGGAGTGTAAAGGAGAGAATGATCGATCGATGAGCCAGCCGCTTGCAAGGATGAGCAAAAAGAGAGTGGCGGGAAGCAAAAGAGCTAACCCATAGTAGAGGCTTTCTAAAAGCGTGCCACCTTGTTGTTTGGTGGTGCTCACTTGAACCACTATTAAGAAATCTTCTTTTTCCTCAAGGAGCAAAAAGGCATGAAAAAACTTCTCATCTTCTCCAAAAACAACTCCTCCTTGAAAGAACGTTTCAAATCTCTCCAAGGGGGGCAAATAAGAAGGAGTGATCTCCCCGCTCTGTTTAAGAATCTCTTTTTCGAGCCCTTTTTTATTAATTTTGAGAATTTGGATATAAAGAGGAGGGAAGTCAAACTCCTCCTCCTCATCCAAAGAGAGACGCGAATAGTCTGAGTGGAGCTTGTGATAATCCTCTTTGATCTCCAAGACCACCACCTTAAGAAAGGCCTCGGTTTCATTTCTAAAATTCTCTTTGACAAGCAGGTAGAGTCCTGCCCCAAGAAGAATTAACATGAGAAGATGAATAAGGGAGTGGGCAATCCAGAGTTTGGATTTAAGGCTAAAGAGCTTGGGCATCAAAGGTATCCAAATCGATAACCGATTCCTCGAAGAGTGTGAATTAACTTAACGGAATGATCTTTGTCGATTTTGTTCCTAAGGCGGTAAATATAGACGCTTATAACATTGCTCAGGGTTTGTTCTTCAAAATCTAGTAAAGCCTCTTTGATAATCTCTTCGGAGAGAGTCGCGTCTTGATTAAGAGCAAGAAATTCCAAGAGGCGATACTCTTTGGGGGTCAAGAGAATGAGCTTGCCTCCGCGGGTTACCTTTTTAGTGCGTTGGTCTATTTCTAAATCGGCAATCTTTAATGCCAGAGGATTTTCTGGAGTTATTGGATTGCGTAGCCTGGCTCGAATTCTTGCCATGAGTTCAGCCAGTGAGAAGGGCTTGGCCAAATAGTCATCTGCGCCACTATCCAAGCCAAAGACACGATCCATAATCGTGTCTTTGGCTGTGAGTATAATCAGAGGGATTCCCTCTCCACGTGCTCGGAGTTTTTGGCAAAAGGTGATCCCATTGCCATCGGGAAGCATTAAGTCAAGAAGAATAAGATCGTAGCGAAAATGGGTTAAGAGATGAGAAGCATCCGCTAGACATGGGGCAATATCAATGGTGTAGAGTTCTTTTTGTAGAGCTTTTTTGAGAACCAAGGAGAGGTCCAAATCGTCTTCAACGAGCAAAATCTTCACCCTAAATGCCTCCATAGAATGGACGCCCAAATCCCTAGGGTTAAAACGATAGTCAATAGGACAATAGCGCTTCCCACGTCTTTGGCGATTCCTGCTTGGGGGTGATATTGGGGTGAGATCATATCAACCACCCTCTCAATGGAACTGTTAATTGCTTCAGCAATGAGAATTTGCCAAAGGGATCCAGCTAGAATTAAACGGCTCCAAAAATCTAACTCTAGATAACCAAGAAGTGCTATTCCAAAGCAGACCACTCCCGCTTCTATTCGAAAAGAGACTTCGCTTTTCCATAAATTTAAAAGCCCTTTTAAGGCGTATCCCGAATTTTTAAAAAGATGATAAGAGGGCTTCACGTTCTAATCCTTTGGCAGGAAAAAGTCAAGATCAGGATTATAGACAGTTGTGGCGACATTGGCAAGGTGAAGTAGGCTTGAGAAGAGGTAGTCGTGACTTAATTGATCGTTTTGTCGACTTTTGAGTGCCTGTTTATAAGAGTCTAGATCTTTTCCTATCCACGCCAGCGCCCCTACGCGTTTCTGCTCATCAGGAGCTATAGTATAAGGGAGTCCATGGAGATAAATCCCATTCTCTCCAAGCGATTCTCCATGGTCAGAGACATAGATGAGCGCCACTTGATAACGATCTTGATAATTCTTGAGCCACTCAATGGAGCGAGAGAGAAGAAAGTCTGTATAGAGGATCGTATTATCGTAAACATTAATCAATTCTTCTTGAGAACATTTTTGGAGTTCACTTGTATTGCAGGCAGGAGTGAAGTGAGCAAAAGCGGAGGGATAGCGCTTATAATAAGTGGGGCCATGACTTCCTTCTTGGTGGAGGACGATGAAGGTATCTTGGTATTTTTTTTCAAGCTTTTGGTCAAGCCCTTCTAGAAGTTTCTCATCAAATACTTCTCCGCTATAGTTGAGCGTGTCAGCAATTCGATTGCAAACCCCTTTGCAAAAACCTGAGTTATTGCCATGCCAAATAATTCGTACACCCGCTCGCTGCAACACATCTAAGAGATTTTCTCGATAGCGACTCTTTTTATCGGAGTATTGACTTTGGGTGAGATCAGAAAAGAGACAGGGAAGCGAGATGGCAGTGGCAGTTCCACAAGAGTAGAACTGCGGGAGAAAAAGCACTTCTTGTTTAGCTAGGAGGGGATTGGTTTCTCTCAGGTAACCCCCCAATGAAAAATTTGCTGCTCTAGCCGTTTCGCCAACTATAAAGAGAACCAGTCGTTTTTTCTCTTCGTGGCTAGCCATATGAGCATCCATGCCTATGGCTTGTATGGTCTGAGGGGTTGGGAGCTGGTGCTGTAGGGCGAAATACTTGAGTGTGGAGTAAAGAGGATAGGTGGGATTGGTGTAGAGACGAAAATCACTATGATTTCGAAAAAAAGAGAAGTAGCTTTTGCCCAATGTTGTGATGACAAGAAGTAGAAAGAAAATAATTCCTATAAGCCACTTAAGGCGAAAAAACAAGGCTTCGCTCCAACTCTCTTTTTTGAGACGAATCGACCAAAGTAGCGCCAAGGGGAATACTACCCAAACGAAGAGATGTAGAAGAAGGTCAGTATTGATAAGTTCTAGAGCTTCACCTCGATCGGTTTGCATTACATTTTGAACCATTTCATGGCTAATGACAGTTCCATAGCGATTCATGAAATAAGAGCTCAATGCGGCTATTCCAATGGCAATACTCAAGAAAGGTTTGAGGGTGAATCTAGAAGAGAAGGGGAGCAAGATCAAAAAAAGAAGAGAGGCGTGTACTAGGGGGAGGGAAGTAAAAAAAAGAGGATTCATGCCCTCCTTTGCAAAAGCAAAGAGGTGTGAATAGAGGCGAGTGTTGGCTAAAGCGACAAATAAGAGAGTGGAGAGAATGAGCAGTTTTCCTGAGCTAAGCGAGGGGCGAAGGAGCATGAAAAAATCCTTTTGGACATAGTTTGGGGAGATTTTAGAAAAGAGAAATGTTAGAGTGATGAATGAAAAATGAACATTTGTTCATCTTGATTTAGTGGAGTTTGTTTAAGATTTTTAAAGGATTCTTCGTATAGAATTCCGCCTCTGACGCACTTAAGGGCTCATTGGAACTATTACATTGTCTTTTAAGGTTTCAGTCGGTACAATCACACTTCTTTTTCATGCGGGAATGGCGAAATTGGCAGACGCACCAGACTTAGGATCTGGCGCCTCACGGCGTGGAGGTTCAAGTCCTCTTTCCCGCACCACCGAGCTTCTTAGCCTTCTATATTGAAAATATCCAAACGCTTTCTATCCGCTAAATCTATACCACCAAACCATTCACTTCTCTTGATTTTTTATCCTATTTCTCTAGGTCTATTGCTTTATCTCACCCTTTAGAATCGGGACAGATTCAAAAAGAATCATGCTTTTAGTGCTGCTTATCAGCGTTTGGAAGGTCGGCTCAAGAAGTTGAAGCGCCAGATGGGCTGGCCAGCACAAAGAAATCAAGAAGTAGAGTCGTTTCACTTTTTCACTTTTTAATCTATTCTTTGATTATCTTTTTAGAATCGACTCTTATTTTTATACTAGGCATGTTAATCTTTTTTTAGAATCTAAACACCCTAGGAAACCCTATGAAGCTGACGATATCTCGCAAGATCACTCTTGCTACGGCACTCTTTGTTTTGATCTCAACTCTATTTTATGTCTTCTTTATCTACCACACACAAAAAGAGACTTTTCTTGAGGAGACACGATTTAAGTTGCGTCTTGGCGCTGAGGCGGCGAATGCGATTTTGCAGCAAGATTTTGTCGATCGCTACACGAAAGAGAATCCTCCTAGTGAATTAGAGCATGAGGCATGGGTGAGGCGACTCAGCCAGTATGCCAATGAGAGCGGATTCTCCTATGTTTATCTTATGGTCAAAGAGGGGGAGGAGATTCGCACTCAAATCTCTAGCGCGACCCCTGAAGAGCTTGAGCAAAAAGAGTGGGATGAGTTCTATAAACTCTATGAGGCGAGCGACAAAGTACGGGCTGGATTCAAAGAAGAAGGAAGTTTTTATGAGGAAACAGAGGATTCTTATGGGAATTTTCTCTCTTATCTAGTGGTCAAAAAGAGCCCCCAGGGAAAACGCTACATGGTGGGATGTGATATTCAGGTGGATATGGTTGAAGCGGCTTTGCGTTCGATTCTTTTCAAAGCGCTTGGGATGGGGGTGATGATCGTAGCGGTTGCGATGATCGCAGCGATGCTGGCGGGGAAGATGATCGCGAAAAACTTTGAGCGAATCAGCCAGTTCATCAATGAGATCACTCGAGAAAAGAATCTCGCCTCTTCAATCAAGATCGATTCCACGGATGAGGCAAATCAGATTGCCCAAGACATCAATCACCTGCTTCTCTCCATGACAGAGACTTTGAGGCAGAGCCAAGAGTTTCTCTCTCGAAGTAGCGAAAAGGCCACCCATCTCAATCAGGCTTCGGGCGAGATTGTGGTTTATGCCAAAGAGGAGCTCGAATCGGCCACTGCCTCTTCTTTGGCCATGAAGTATGTGGATGGATTGGCGCAAAGGTCGATTCGCTCCATGGAGGGGGTCGTGGGAGAGTTCACGATGGCCAACGAGAAACTATCCCAAAGCGAAGATTCCATCGCGAGTCTTGCTGAGCAGAGTGCCCAAGGGGCGGAGAGAGAACGCGAGCTGGCTAAAAGCCTTGATCAGCTCTCTAGCGAAATTTCACGAACGGTGGGGTTGCTCTCAGCCATCGGAGATATTGCTGATCAGACCAATCTTCTAGCGCTCAATGCCGCGATTGAGGCGGCTAGGGCAGGCGAACATGGGAGAGGCTTTGCAGTCGTAGCGGATGAGGTGAGAAAGCTCGCCGAACACACACAAAAAACACTAGGCGAGATCAATAGCACCATCCAAAGTGTCACAGGTGCAATCACTCACCAAAGTGCCTTGACGACCAAAAGCGCTCAAGAGATTCTCAGGCTTTCGCAAGCGGCGAGTGAGGTGAGGCGGGTCGTCTCCGAATCGTCTGAGGCGATGAGAGGAGCGGGTAGGCAGATGGAGGCCTACAAAGGAGAATCGCAACAGATCACACTAAGCATGGCGGAGGCTTTGGAGCATTCGACTCAAATCTCTCAAAAGGCTCAAGAGACCACCACTCACGCACAGAGAATCGCCTCAGGGCTTGAAGAACTGACGCAGATTAATCACCAAACGATCGAGAGCTTTAGGCGATTTAAGATTTGACTTTGGCTTTTATCCTGCCACAAGGAAAGTATTACTAACATACTATTCATCACACAAATAAGAACAAGGAGATGGGGTATGAATTGGAAAGCCAAGGTAGCGGTATGGGCGATGCTCGGGAGTGTTCCTCTTTGGGCGCATTTTCAAATGGTGATTCCCTCTAGTGACATTCTTGAGGAGGGCAAGGGCAAACTTGGAGTGGAGGTGATGTTTGCTCATCCCTTTGAACAGAGCTACATGGAGATGAAAAAGCCTCAGGCTTTTGGCTATGTTCTAGAGGGCAAAAAGCACTCCCTATTAGAGAAACTCGCTCCTAAGAGCTTCGAAGGCAAAGGGGGCTTTAGTACAGAGCTTGAGATCAAAGAGGCAGGAACCTACCGATTCTACGTGGAGCCTATGCCCTATTTTGAGCCTGCGGAAAAGAAGTTTATCAAGCACCTCACGCAGGTCACCGTGGATGCCTTTGGGGCGGATGAGGGATGGGATAAACCTCTTGGGATGAAGGCAGAGATTGTTCCTTTGGCTCGCCCCTATGGTCTTTATGCGGGAAATCTGTTCCAAGGGCAGGTGCTCTTTAAAGGCAAACCTGTGGCAGGAGCCGAGGTCGAGGTGGAGCTCTATAACACCAAAGGCTACAAAGCCCCTAGCGAATCACACATCACTCAAGTGGTCAAGGCAGACAAAAACGGAATCTTCACCTATGCGATGCCTGTAGCGGGATGGTGGGGATTTAGTGCGCTTTTAGAAGATGATGTCAAGCTTAAGCATAGCGACGGCAAAGAGTATCCCGTGGAGCTTGGAGCGGTTATCTGGGTGAAAGCCTACGAGCTAAAATAGTGCATATCTCCGAAGGTGTCCTCAGCGCCCCCTTACTAGTGGGGGGCTGGGCGCTTAGCGCCCCTTTTGTGGTTTACGCTCTCAAAACGCTTGAAGCCCAAAAGATTCCTCTAGTGGCTTCTATGTCGGCCCTCTTTTTTGTCGGCTCCTTTATTCATATCCCCTTTGGCGTGACCAATATTCATCTGGTGCTCAGCGGAATCATTGGTGCAATGATTGGACTAGAGGCTTTTTTGGCGCTTTTGGTGGCGCTCTTTTTGCAGGCGATTCTCTTTGGCTATGGAGGCTTGGGGGTTCTTGGGGTGAATCTCTCCATTATGGCGCTTCCCGCTCTTTTGGCTAGAACTATTTTTCTCTACACTAGGCTCTATACAAGGCGAAGCTTGGGCTATTTTTTAGTTGGGTTTACTTCGATTCTCCTCTCTTCGATTCTTCTCTCCTTGGTGCTTTATATCGAGGGTGAAGGGTTTAAAAGTGCGGCTTTGGCAGTGTTTGCTCTCAATATTCCTTTAATGGGCATAGAGGGGTTCATCACCTACTTGGCCCTCTCCTTTTTGGAGCGCTACCGCCCCACACTTTTAGAGAGGATGGCGCGATGAGGGTTGCCCTTTGGTTTTTGCTTTTGGGCGTCTCTTTGGCGTGGGGGCATCGGCTCAATGTGCTGGTGGAAGAGGAGGGCGCGGAGCTGGTGGTTTGGGCCTATTTCAAAAAAGATTCGCCTTGTATGGAGTGTCAAGTGGTGCTCAAGAATGCCCAAGGCATGATTGAGCGTGAGCTTCTCACGGACGCTTTGGGCTATGCGCGGCTCACTCCTCTCTCTAGCGGAGCGCTAGAGTTGATCGTCAATGGAGGGGCGGGACATCAAAAGAGCGTCACCTTTAGCTATGCTCCCCCTCCCCAAGAAGCCCAAGAGCGCGAAGGGGTTTTGGGCGCGCCTTTGGTGCTAGTGCGACCCGAGGCGGAGGTCTCTTTGGGGGGAATCGCCCAGGGGATGGCTCTTTTGCTTCTCTTTTTTGGGGCGCTTTGGTGGGTTTATCGGGGGAGGCGGTGAACTCCTCTTCCCTGCGACTTCTCGCTCTTTTTTTCTACGCCCTTTCTTTGGCGCCTAGGGAGAGTTTTTATCTTTGGGATGGGTTGCCTTTGGTGTTAGCCCTAGCGGGGATGAGGTCTGGATGGTGGAGGCTTGGAGTGCGCTGGCTCAAGCTCAATCTCTTTTTGGCGCTTTTGGCACTCTCGCTCTTTTTGGCCAATGAGGGGATGGAGAAAATTCTTGTCATGCTCTTTCGTAGTAATCTTATTCTCCTCTTCACGCTTGCTCTTTTTGGAGAGAGGGATCGCTTTGAGGCGGTGCGGGCGATGGCGGAGTTGAGATTCCCTGCTAAGCTGGTCTCTCTTACCTTCTTCTGTGTGCGCTTTGTGGAGAGCTTCATTGTGGAGATTGCAGGGTGGAGAGAGAGGCTTAGGGCGCGAGGGGTGAGACTAGGGAGCAATCAAGCGACCTATAAAGGGTTTGGCTATCTGCTAGGAAGCCTGCTCTCTAAAGCGTTTGAGGAGAGTGACAACCTCGTGCTCACGCTGCGTGCACGGGGCTATCAAGGGGAAATTTTGCTCTCTTCCTCCTCCTTGGCCTCCTTTTTGGATAAGATTCTACTCCTATCTTCGATGGTGATTTGGATGGCGGGGTGGACTCTTTTATGTTGGTCTCTTTAGAACGGATTGCTTTTTCTCTTCCTGATTCTCCTCCTCTTTTTCAAAACCTCTCCCTAGGAATCGCCCCCAAGGATCGCTTGGCGATTCTAGGGAATAATGGGAGTGGTAAAAGCACCCTATTAAAAATCCTTGCAGGATTACTAGAGCCTACAGCAGGGCAAAGAGGCTCCAAAGAGGGGCTAAAAATCGGCTATCTTTTTCAAGATTCCAAAGATCAATTCATCGCCCCCACGGTGCTAGAGGATGTCGCTTTTTCGCTTTTTGCCCAAGGGGAGAGTCGTAATGGGGCGCTAGAGAGAGCCAAAGTGGAGCTAGAGAGGCTAGGGATTGGCTCTTTAGCGGAGCGTTCGCTCTACCACCTCTCGGGTGGAGAGAGGCGATTGGTCGCGCTAGCAGGAGTGTTGGCGGGGGATTATGATTTGTGGCTTTTGGATGAGCCGACCAATGAGATGGATGAAGTGCATCAAGCGAGAGTCGAAGAGATTCTTGCGACAAGCCTCGCGCCTTGGGTCATCATCACTCATGACTTATCACTCCCTCGCTCTCTTGGCGCCTCTATCTATCGCTTAGAGGGTGGAATCTTGCACAAGGAGGAATCGTGAGTGAATTTTGGCAAGGATGGTGGCTCATCGGGGCGATTCACCTCCTTGCAGCCGCTTCGCCAGGCCCCGATTTTCTCTTTGCCACGCGCCACACGTTGCGCTATGGGAGAGGGAGTGGCCTATGGTGTTCGTTTGGAATCACGCTGGGACTCTCTGTCCATCTTCTCTACTCCCTCTTGGGATTGGCCGCGTTGATTGCGGCTTCAGAAGGAATCATGAGCGCGATTCGCTATTTAGGGGGCGGCTATTTGATCTATTTGGGAATCAAAGGCGTGAGGGCGCGCTCGGTGAACTTTGAGCATGGCGTGGCGGAGAGTGCAAGCAAGCCCAAGCCGTGGAAGAGTGTCGCGCTTGGCTTTGGCTGCAACCTCTTTAACCCCAAAGCCCCTCTCTACTTCCTTTCGCTCTTTACCGTGGTGCTTTCTCCTTGCATGCCTCTTTCGTGGTGGCTAGGGTATGGAGTCTGGATCATGGGGCTACAAATGGGATGGTTTTCGCTTCTTGTTTATGGAATTTCGCACACGAAAGTGCGGAGGATGCTGGGACGCTTTGGGGGTTGGATCGAGCGACTTCTAGGGGGAGCGATGATTTTTTTGGGTCTAAAATTATGGGTAAGCCGTTGAAACTTTTTTAGGAGTATAATGCCCTTTTAGAGAAGTAGTTTCAAAAAGAAAGAGAGCATTAGAGATGAGAAGTTTTTGGGGCGAATTTGTGCCCAAGAGTTGGATTGTATGGAAAGAGGGCTACCCTAGAGCCCATTTTATGCCTGACCTCTTTGCAGGTCTCACAGTGGCGATTGTGGCACTCCCTTTGGCGATGGCTTTTGCGATTGCCAGTGGTGTAGAGCCTCAGCGAGGACTCTACACGGCGATTGTGGCGGGGATTCTTGTCTCGCTTTTTGGCGGGAGTCGAGTGCAAATTGGAGGACCCACAGGAGCCTTTGTCGTCATCATCTATGATATTGTGATGAGGCATGGCTATGAAGGGTTGGCGCTAGCAACGCTCATGGCGGGATTTTTTTTGATTCTTATGGGCTTTTTTCGCTTTGGGGCGATCATCAAATATATTCCCTATCCCGTCATCACTGGGTTCACTTCAGGGATTGCGCTCATCATCTTCACTTCGCAAATCAAGGATTTTTTGGGATTGCCCCTAGGGGTGTTGCCGAGTGATTTCTTGCAGAAATGGGCGCTTTATGCCAAAGAGATAGGCAATGTGAGCCTAGAGAGTTTGGCTGTAGGAGGGGTCTCTATCCTTCTTATCATCGGATGCAAGCGTTTTGCTCCGAAGATTCCAGGACCTATCGTGGCGGTGATTTTTGGGGCAGTGGCGGTGCAAATGCTCCATCTTCCTATCGAGACCATCGAATCGCGCTTTGGGATGATTCCCTCGACCTTGCCCACGCCAAGCCTCCCTGCATGGAGTTTTGAGCAGGCCAAGGCGCTTGTGCCTGATGCACTCACCATCGCGCTTCTTGCGGCTATTGAATCGCTTCTTTGTGCGGTGGTGGCGGATGGAATGACGGGCTATCGCCACCGCTCTAACACCGAGCTGATTGGTCAAGGAATCGCCAATCTCGGCTCGGTCTTTTTTGGCGGGATTCCCGCTACAGGGGCGATCGCTAGGACGGCCACAAGCATTAAATCAGGAGCGAAGAGCCCGCTAGCGGGAATTTTGCATGGAATCTTTGTCTGGCTTTTTATGTTTTTCTTAGCGAGCTTGATTGTGAAGATTCCTCTAGCGACTCTAGCGGGGATTTTGATCGTGGTGGCGTGGAATATGAGCGAGATAGAGCACTTTAGAGGATTGCTAAAGGCTCCTAGAAGTGATGTGGCGGTGCTTTTGTCCACCTTTTTATTGACGGTGCTCGTGGATTTGACGGTGGCGGTGCAGGTGGGCGTGGTGCTGGCGGCAATTCTTTTCATCAAGCGAATCTCTGAGGTCACCGAAATTAAAGAGCGCCGCTTGGATGAGGAGTGGAGCGGAGATGGATTAGAGGGGATGGATGACCCTGATGCCACCTCCAAAAAGGTCGTTCCTTTGGGCGTGGAGATCTATGAGATTAATGGCCCTTTCTTTTTTGGGGTCGCCGATAGGCTCAAAGGAGTGCTGGATGTGATTGAGGAGACGCCCAAGGTTTTTATCCTGCGGATGCGCCGTGTGCCCGTGATTGACGCAACAGGAATGCACGCTCTTTGGGAGTTTCAAGAGAGCTGTGAAAAGCGCGGGACGATCCTTCTTCTCTCAGGCGTGAGCGATAGGCTCTATGGGGCACTCAATCGCTTTGGCTTTATTGAGGCGCTGGGTGAAGAACGAGTCTTTGACCATATCGACAAGGCGCTAGCCTATGCGAAGCTTCTAGTAGAGACGGCGGAGGAGCGAGGGAGAGAATCCTAGGGCAAATTTTATATTGAATTTTAAAGTGAAGAAAGGAAGCCTGTGAAGAAGCTGGAGATAAAATCTAAAAATATAGAAAAAGGAAAAGAAGGTGAGGAAAGTTTTAAAGAATGGCTTGAATCTTGCAAGTTAAGTTACCTGTATGTTAATCAAAACAAAGAGACTTTTGCATCAATGTTTGGTCGCGGAGAAGATCAGGCGGTAAAAAGACCAGACTTTTTAGTTCTTTTTGAGGGGACTGGGTTGATTGCGGTTGATGTGAAAAATTATTCTGATTTTGATCACAATAACAAAAAAGGTTATTTAATTGATAACAACAGAGAGACCAAACTGGTTTTGTGTTTTGAAAGGCTTTTTCGAATACCAGTTTGGTATGTATATTTGGATAATAAAAATGACAGTCAAACATGGTTATGGATAAGTGCACTAAAGGTTATAGAAGCAGGAGAGCCCATCAAGAAGAAAGGCATAGAAGATAAGTCATTTATAAGCGAGAGCTGCTTTTCAAAAGTTTCAAAAGGCGATGATCTCGGTAAGTTATGGACTGAAAGATTTAGCGCTTATAGGGCAATAAAAGATGCAGAATATTGATTTTTTTTGAAGCAGCAAAGCTTGGCTTTTTGTCAAATTTCTAGTAGAGACGGCGGAGGAGCGAGGGAGAGAATCCTAGGGTAAAGAGGAGCATGATGAGGCGATTTTGGAGCGCTTGGCGGAGGATTCCGCGCTCCTCGTAGCGCCTAGGGCTAGTCAAAACTCTCTCCTTGAGAATCGCGATTTTTCCTCTAGCTCTTAGTTTTTGCACCAAAAGCACATCCTCTAAAAATCCTTCCAAAGGGAATCCCCCGACACTCCAAAAATCTTCTTGGCGCACAAAAAGTCCCTGATCTCCATAGGGGATGCCAGAAAAACGGGTGCGAAGGTTGGCCAGGGAGGCTAGAATCGCCAAAGTAAGCCTTGGCGAATCAAATCCCAAGGAGAAGCTGCCCGCGATATAGCCCCTCTGAAGGGTCTCTTGGATGAGATGGGGAGTGGCTTTAGGAAGAAGGGTGTCGGCGTGGAGAAAGAGGAGAAACTCTCCTTGGGCTATCCTAGCACCCGCATTCATCTGGGAGGCGCGACCCTGGGGGGCGCTTAGGGTTTTGAGGGGAAGCGTGGAATCAAGCAAGGGCAGAGTGGCCTCTCTGGGGGAATCGACAAGGATGATCTCTAGCCTATCTCCGACCCAAGGGGCGTAGGCTCGGAGATGATCGTTGATGGAGGCCGATTCTTGATGGGTAGGAATGATGAGCGAAATCATAGTGAGCGTATGATAGACTCACTTTCCTTTTAAAAGAGCACACCAAAGGAGCGGGATGAGAGAAGAATCGATAGGGCGGATCGCCAAAGATTTCCTAGGGCATGAAGGCTTCCAACTCACGGAGTGGGGCGGGGGAAATCTCAACTACCTCTATAGGGTGGATAGCACCAAGGAGAGCTATATCCTTAAATACGCTCCCCCCTATATTCGATGCTTAGGAGAGGGCTACCCGCTCTCTAGTGAGCGCCTTAGATATGAAATTTTGGGGCTTAAGGCGGCTAATGAGACGATTCCAGAGTTTGCACCCAAGCTTTTTTATGTGGCCAAAGAGGGGGTTGTGATGGAGTATCTGGAGGGATTTAAGCTTTTGCGACAAGCCTTCATCCAAGGAGAGAAGATTCCCCATTTAGCGGAGCATTTAGCGGAGATGCTAGCGCGATTTTTGGTGAAAAACTCCTTTTGGGCGCTTAATGAAGGAGAGCGAAAGAAGCTTTTAGAACAAAGTGAAAATTCCCTCATGAGGCGCTTGAGCGAGGATTATATCTTCACCTTTCCTTTCATGGAGCACCCCACCAACCAAAAAAACCCCACCAGCGCCCCAAGCGTGCGTGAAATCCATCAAGATAAGGAGTGGCTAGGCGCGATTCTTTGGCTGAAGAGTCGTTTTAGCACAGCCAAAGAGGGGCTTTTGCATGGAGATTTGCACACAGGCTCGCTGATGATTAAGGGGGAGCAGATCAAAATGATCGATTTTGAGTTCTCTTTTGTCGGGCCTTTGAGCTTTGATTTGGGGGCGATTCTGGCCAATTGGCTTATTGCCTACAGGACGCACAAGGAGAGAGGCGAGGTTGGGGGCTATAGTCAATGGCTAAGAGAAGAGATGGAGGAGTTTATCGAGCGCTTCAAGGAGCAATTTGAATTTTGGGCGGGCGAGCATGGAGCGCCACAAATAGGCATCAAAGGCTATCTAGAGGCATTGCTTATAGAGGCATGGGGTATGGCAGGAGTGAAGATTGCAAGAAGAATCTTAGGGGCCGCAGGAGTAGAGGATATCACCTCTTTGGAATCTCCGCTCAAAGAGGAGGTGGAGCGGCGGCTTTTGGTGCTCTCTAGGGAGATGACTCTTCGGGCAGCTTTGGGTATAATCCCCATACAAAAGGGTGGGCGCGAGGCCTACTCGTGGCTATTTTAATCCAAGGAGCCAAGAGAGATGGTGGTCAATCGAGGAAAGATAGAGAGTATGCTCATCCCCAAAATCCAAGAGGAGTTTTTGAAGGGGTTTGAGGCATTGCATGAGCTGGGAGCCTGCGTGGCCATGTTTGGTGGGGCACGCTTTGGCGAAGGAAGCCCCTACTATGAGCAAGCCAGAGAGATGGGACGAAGATTTGCCCAGATGGGCTATGGTGTGATCACGGGCGGGGGTCCGGGAATCATGGAAGCGGCCAATCGAGGAGCCAAAGAGGCGGGAGGTGTTTCGGTGGGGCTCAATATCAAGCTTCCCCACGAGCAGCACCCCAATCCCTATATCGATGTGAGCCTAGAGTTTAACTACTTTTTTGTGCGCAAATTGATGTTCGTGAAATATTCCCATGCTTTTCTTATCTTTCCTGGGGGCTTTGGGACGCTAGATGAGATGTTTGAGGTGCTCACTTTGGTGCAGACGGGCAAAAGCACTCCCCTTCCTCTTGTCCTCTATGGGAGTGATTACTGGCGAGGATTGGAGAGCTGGCTCAAAGAGACGCTTCTTGCCCAAGGGGCAATCGCTCCAAACGATTGCGACTTTTGGGCGATGGTCGATTCGATGGAAGAGGTGTGTGAAGTCTTTAAGCGTTTTGATCTCTTTCCAAAGACGGATGAGATCAAGCAGATTTGTGGCTGTCTAGACCTTTAAAATCGCTTGGCCCGATCGCCCAGTCCATAGCCGACATTGGTGATCATGGTGATGGAATCTTCGGGCAGCTTTTTGCGTAGCCTCTTGATGAGGGCGCGGATGTTGTTAAGATTCGATTCTTTCCCTTCCCAGACATACTCCTCCAACTCTTCATAGCTGACGATTCGCTTCAAATCTCTAGCAAAGAGCTTCAAAAAAGCCACCTCTTTAGGGGTAAGAGGAATCTCCTCCTGCTCTTTAAAGAGGCGTGAACAATCAAAGTAGAATCGATGCGATTCTCCAAAGTCGATTCCTTGACTCTGCACGAGACAGAATCGTTTCACTTTTTGGACGAGCTCATAGATATAAAAGGGCTTTTTGAGATAGTCATCACACCCCAAGCGATAGGCGCTTTGAATCTTCTCTAGGTCGTGATTGGCGCTGATGATGAGCGTGGGGATTTGGCGATGATGGAGGCGGATGCACTCAAGAACGCTAAGGCCATCCAGTGAGGGGACATTGATATCTAGGATAAAGCAGTCATAACCCTGATGAAGCACCTCTAGGCATGCCTCGCCATCGCTGTAGAGATCCACTTTATAGCCCTCATCGCGCAGGGCTTCAGCCATGAGATTGCTCAGCCGTTCGTTGTCTTCAAGAATGAGTATTTTCATCATGCAGTTCTATCCTGAAACAGGCTCCTTCCTCAGTGTTAGAGACATTGATCTTGCCTCCCATTTTATCCTCAATGATCACTTTGGCCATATAGAGGCCAATTCCATGACCGCCGCTTTTAGTGGTGAAGTATATATCAAAAATGTGATTGATCGCCTCAAGGCTCACCCCACCCGCATTGTCGCTCACACTGATCTCTAGACGACCATTGAGGCGTTTGATGGAGAGAGTGATTTTCCCTTTTTTGATTCTCTTTCTGGCTTTGGCTTCTAAAATCGCATCTTTGGCGTTATTGATGAGGTTAAGCAGGGTCTGCATGAACTCATTGGGATAGCCTGTGGCGATGAAAGGGCGAGGAGAATCTTGAATATCTAGCTTCAGGTCAATGTAGTTGTATCGAATGTTGTGGCGGCAGAGCTCTAGGAGCTTTTGAGACACACTGACTACATTAAAAGAGCATTTTTGTTTGGAGGGGCGAACAAACTCTTGAAAATCGTTGAGCGTGTCACTCATGTAGGTCACTTGGGTCATGGTCTCTTTGGTGTACTCCTCAAGAATCGCAGGAGCGAGAGAGCCTTTGCGGCTTTTATAAACAAGCTCTTGGACAATGGTGGATATTTCGACCAGAGGGCTTTTCCATTGGTGGGCGATAGAGGAGAATATTTCACCAATTTCAGCCAGCTTGCTCTGCTGTATCTGAAACTGCCTTTGGCGCTCTAGCTCCTCTTTGATACGCCGCTCTTTGGTCATATCAAAGAGGATGGTCACTACACCCGCCACTTTTTCGCTTTTGTCGTGATATTCGGAGGCTTGAACCAAGAAGCTGAGCGTCTCGCCTTCGTGGTTTTTAAAGTCAATATCATATTGCTCGCCTTCCCCTTGGAGTACTTTAGTGAGAAGACCCTCGAGCACGGGTGTATGTAAATCCCCGCAGATATCATAGACGCTCCTTCCTACTAGGCGATCTTTAGAGATTCCCAAAAGGCGGGTGAATTGAGCATTGCAATCGATTAAGAATCCTCTAGAATCACGCCAAAAGATGGGATTTTCGACGGAGCGCAGCAGAAGGTCGTTGAACTCGATCTTCTCATGCAAAAGCTCTTCGGCATTCATTCGCTTGATGAGATTCCAAAAGAGCATAAAGGCAAAAACAAGTACAAAGGGAAAAAATACAAAGACGTAATTAATGAGATCTCGATGTCGATCAAAAAAGTCCAAAGGGCGGTTAATTACTTCAAAACGAGAGAAAAACTCTGTTGTTTTCATAGGGGAGAGATCAATCTCCTTAAGCCTTGGATAAGAGAGTTGATAGAGATATTCATCGAAGGTCTTAAAATAGGGCGCACTCACTTCGTTGGAGAGAATTTTGAGTGCCAAGTCTCCTGTGGCTTCACCAAGGCGCTCGATGGGAACGAGCTTCCCCCCTAAAGCTCCTTTGTCGATAAAAAGAGTATCGGTCACAAAGACAGGAGTTTTTAGCTGGCCAATCATTTCAGCGATCTCTTTGTTTTGATAGAGTCTTCCAAGTTTGTCTTGATAAAAGCGGACAAAGAGGATGGCGCGAGAAGGGTTGTAATGAGAGAAAGTTTCTAAAATCTCCTCTCTCGTGGAGGAGCGAATATAGTTGATCTCTAGATGGGGGCTGAACTCCGCGATCGCCTCACGAATAAAACCCTCGCTATCGTCACCATTTTTGCTGATGTCATTGATGATATAGAGCTCTTTGAGGTTGGGAAAGAGCTTGGTGGCAATTTGGATATTTTCAGGGATAGCGCGCCGCTCTAAAAGGCCAAAAACCTTATCCGAAAGCCCCAATCTCTCTAGTCTGGCTGCATCAAAACGTTCCAATCCCGTAAAGAGCACCAGCTCATCTTTGAACATATCCTCGTAATGCTCTGTGACAAACTCAAAAGCAAAGTTGTCCACAGCAATGATAAGATCATACTTTCGCCCTTTAAACTGAAGGCGGTAGAGCTGACTTAAGCTTTCAAAATATTCATTAGAGTGGATTCGCTTGGAATCCATGTAGAGCACGCTGGTTTCGATTTTGCTTTTATCAGCAAAGCTTTTCTCAATTCCTTTGATGACATCACCGCTCCATTGGAATCCGCGATGATAAGAGTTGATGACAAGAATCTGAAGCTTGGATTCGCCAAAAAGGGGAAGAAGGAAGAGGAGAAGTCCCAGCCAAATTTTCACGACCAACCTTTGAGTGAGTTTGTCGGAGTATTTTAGCCAAAAAAGAGCGGATGGTGGCTGCTAAAACCATCCGCTCTTGAACTTATAAGAAAGGGGAAAATGGAAAATTCTCTCAAAAATAGAACGCCTCAAAGAGTCACCGACTTCAAGGGCTTTAGAGAGGGAATCTTGTTCTGCGGCAGCCCTAGGATTGAAAGAGACGGAGTGAAGATCCTAAGCAGTGCCGCAGAAAGAGAATCCCTGTGAAGAGATTCCCTTTCTTGGATTAATAGGTGGAGAAGATCTTTTGGATCGCCTCTCTATCACTAGTTTTGGTGAGGGCTAACATAAGAAGCACTCTGGCTTTTTGAGGGTTGAGACTCTCTGTAGCCACAAAACCAAGTTTCTTATCATCCACTTCAGCCTCTTGGGTGGTGGAACCACTGCCCACTCTAGAGCTTCGAGCGACGACTACGCCTGATTTGGCTGCTTTTTCAAGAGCATTTTGAGTCAAAGGGAAAGGGTTCCCATTGCCCATGCCTGCATGGATGATTCCTTTGGCTCCTGCCTGAAGGGCTGCATTGACTAAAACATCAGTATCATCGGGGTGAGCGTAAAGAATATCGACTCTGGGGAGTTCTTCGATTTTGCTAATATCAAACTCACTTGCAAGGGTGTGAGGTCGAACGGATTGAGTGAAATACTCGACTTTGCCATAATAGACTGTGCCGATTTTACCTGTGTTGGGCGAAGCAAATGCATTGACTGCGGTGGTGTTGAGCTTGGTCGCTTCTCTGGCGGCGTGAATCTCATCGTTCATCACAATCACCACTCCTTTGTTAGTAGAGGCTTTGTTGATCGCTACATTCACGGCGTTATAGAGATTCATGGGGCCATCAGCACTCATGGAAGAGCCTGAGCGCATGGCGCCTACAAGGACGACAGGTTTTTGGCTTTTCACCGTGAGGTTGAGGAAGAAAGCGGTCTCTTCCATGGTGTCAGTTCCATGGGTGATGATCACGGCTTCGGTCTCTTTTTGGGCGAGGAGCTCATTGACACGCTTGGCTAGTTTAAGCCACACCTTACCCGTCATCTCTTGGGAGCCAATGCTTGAGATCTGTTCACCCTTGATGGTGGCTAGGTCGTTGATGGCAGGGACGGCTGCAAGAAGCTTATCAACGGTGACTGCTCCAGCAGAGTAGCTACTCTTGACGCTAGATTCCCCCGAACCAGCGATGGTGCCTCCTGTGGCTAGGATAGTCACTTGGGGTTTAGCCATCAAAACAGAGGCGCTCATGAGTGCCAAAACAGCGGTTTTTTTCCATGCATTCATTCTAATCTCCTTGTGTCAAGTTAAAATCACAACAGCCCAAGGAGAGTCTTGGGCTGCAACAGCGAATTAGAGTAAGATGGGAGCGACGATGAAGCCAAGGGCTACAGAGATGCCAATGGCAAGGACGCCAGGAACAATGAAGGGGTGGTTGAAAACAAATTTCCCGATTCGAGTTGAACCTGTATCATCCATCTGAACCGCCGCTAGAAGTGTAGGATAAGTAGGAAGAACAAAAAGGGCGCTAACGGCAGCAAATGAGGCGATGAGCGTCACTGGATCCACGCTAAGAGCGATGGCTGCGGGGATGAGCGCCTTGGCAGTTGCAGCTTGAGAGTAGAGCAGCATGCTGGCGAAAAAGAGTGTGATGGCTAGCATCCAAGGGTGACCCTCAAGAATTCCGCCTGCAAAGCCTTTGATGTCATTAATGTGGTTGCTCACGAAAGTATCGCCCAGCCAAGCCACCCCAAGAACGCAGATGCACGCTGTCATACCCGACTTGAAAGTCGAGGCGTTGAGCACGGCATCGGTGTCGATCTTGGCAAACATCGCGATAAGAGTGGCGGTGGTGAGCATGAACATCATGATCGCCGAATCTCTACCCACGATAGGGTTTTGAATGAGGCCAACGTTTTTGCTGATAGCCGTAGCATAGAAGACCACCGCGAGGATTCCAACAAGGAATATAAGCACGGAGAGTTTAGCGCCAGGCTTAGCAACGTATTGGGTTTGACCTCGAAGTTTGACCATTCCTTTGGCGACACGCTCTTGATAGACAGGGTCTTTAGAGAGGTCGGTGTTAAAGAGGTTGCAGATAAAGGCGGTGATCATGCACCCAATAAAAGTGGTAGGGATACAAATCGCCAAGAGTTGCAAATAACCTACACCAAGAGGCTCAAGCGCTCCACTCATGAAGACCACGGCCGCGGAGACAGGAGAGGCGGTGATGGCAATTTGAGAGGCGACCACGGCAATACTCAAGGGCACAGAGGGTTTCACGCCCTGTTCTTTAGCCACCTTGGCAATCACGGGAAGGGTTGAGAAGGCGGTGTGTCCCGTTCCTGCAAGGAGTGTCATAAAGTAGGTGACCACGGGAGCCAAGAAGGTGATATGCTTGGGCTGGCTTCTTAGAAGCTTTTCGGCCAAATGGACGAGATAGTCCAAGCCTCCAGCCACTTGCATGGCGGCAATGGCAGCAATAACGGACATGATGATAAGGATAACATCAATGGGGATGCTCCCAGGCTTGAGTCCAAGCCCAAGGCACAAAACGATCATTCCTAATCCGCCTGCATAACCAATGGCAATGCCACCAAGGCGGACGCCAAGGAAAATGGCGGCCAAAACAACGAGAATCTCGAAGACTAACATACTCTATCCTTCTTATTTTTTTGTTAGAGTGACGACTTTGGGCTTGATCATGTTTTCGGGTCGAATAATCTCTTCTAGCTCTTCTTTGCTAAGAAGTTTGCGCTCTAGGACGATATCGTGGACGGACTTGCCTGACTCTAGCGCCTCTTTGGCCACTGAAGTGGAGTTCTCATATCCGATGTAGGGGTTGAGCGCTGTGACGAGTCCGATGCTCTTAAGGACATAGTCGCGGCAGTTGTCAGCGTTGGCGGTGATTCCATTCACGCATTTTTCAGCCAAAGTTTCAAAAGCTCTTCTCATCATGTTGATAGAGCTAAAGAGGCTAAAGGCGATGACGGGCTCAAAAACGTTGAGCTGAAGCTGACCCCCTTCAGAGGCAATAGTTACAGTCATGTCGGCGCCAATAACGTGGTAGCAGACCTGATTGACCACTTCGGGAATCACAGGATTAACCTTTCCAGGCATAATGGAGCTACCAGGCTGCATAGGGGGAAGATTGATCTCGCTAAGTCCCGCTCTTGGGCCTGAGCTAAGGAGTCTTAGATCGTTGCAGATTTTGGAGACTTTGGTGGAGACACGCTTAAGAACACCAGAGATTTGGACATAAGCCCCTGTGTCTTGAGTCGCCTCAACAAGATCGCTGGCGGTGATAAAGGGTCGGCCTGTGACCTCTTGAAGTTTTTTCTCTACAAGCGTAGCGTAGTCAGGGTGAGAGTTGATTCCTGTTCCAATCGCGGTTGCCCCAAGGTTCATCTCTCGAACAAGGTTTCTAGCCTCTAGCACGCGATCGATATCTTCGGTCATCATGACGGCGTAGGTTTTAAACTCTTGACCTAGGGTCATGGGCACAGCGTCTTGGAGCTGGGTTCGACCCATCTTGATGATATCTTTGAATTCCTCGGCCTTTTTGGCAAAAGAGTCTCTTAGGATTCCCATGGAGACGGTGAGCTCGATGAGTTTTTCATACAGGGCAACGCGGAATGCCGTAGGATAGGCATCATTAGTAGATTGTGAGAGGTTGACGTGGTTGTTGGGGTGGCAATGTTTATATTCACCCTTTTTATGTCCCATGAGCTCAAGTGCGACGTTGGCGATCACTTCATTGGCGTTCATGTTGGTGGAAGTTCCAGCGCCTCCTTGGATGGCATCCACGACGAATTGGTCGTGATATTTTCCAGCGATGATGAGATCGCACGCTTCGCAGATGGCGTTTTTGATCTTCTCATCCAAGAGCCCAAGCTCAAAGTTGGCGAGTGCAGCGGCTTTTTTGACTTTAGCGAGTGAAGCAATGAAAGTGGGCATGCTTGAGAGTAGGACGCCTGAGATGTGGAAGTTCTCTTTCGCTCTAGCAGTTTGAACTCCATAATAGCAGTCGTTACTTAGCTCTAAGTCCCCAATAAGATCGTGTTCTATTCGTGTAGATGCCATAACATCCCCCTCTGAAAGTATTTTAGGTTTAGGCGAGGAGGGGCTAAACCCTTTCGCCTAATCGAGGAGGAGTATAGGGGGCGGTTATGACAAAAAAATGACTTTTAGCGTCGTTTGAAGGAGAGAAGCTCTGATTTGATTTTGTGATACATATACTCTTTAGAGTGAAGATCAAGAGATAGAATTTCGCCTAGGATCTCTTTGAAATCATTTTCTCCAATTACACGCTCTTTAGCGCACTCTTGGGTGGTGTCTAGGAAGACCTCGCCAATCCCATTGCTGAGGTAGTTAAGGTTGATTCCCTCTTGGTTGGCAATCTCAATCATCGACTTGGTGAGATTATCATCTCTTTTGAACTTAATCACCGCTTGTTCGGACATGCCGTACTTTTGAGCGATCACCTTGTTTTCAAACTTTCCATACTTTTTCTCGATCGCTGTTTTAAAGCGCTGACCGATAGTCTCTTTCATGTTTCTTCCTTTCTAGATGTGATAATTTATTTGTGTGTGGCAACCTGTGACATTAATGCAATTATATAACAAAAATAGCTTTTAAAAAAGTAAATTTTGAAAAATAATTGTAAATATTTTTTGAATAGGGGGAGTTTTTGAGAGAAGGTATCGTAGAATCTCTCCTGTTTTCCGATGTTTAAAGGAGATGATCAATGTTTGAAATTTCTCACGCCACCCCTGGCGATTCCAAAGAGGCGGTAGGGCTACTCAGGGAAGCCATGGGGGAGATTGCCATGACTTTGACTCAAGAGAGCGATGAGGAGAGGATTTTGTCAGCTTTAGAGGAGTATTTCAAAAATCCCAGCACCCGAATAGGTTATCCTAGGGTGTGGCTCTATAGAGAGAAAGATGAGATTTTGGGCGCGATCAATCTCTATCTTGGAGACGAGGCAAAGAGGCTGGATGAGGCGATTTTAGAATCGATTCGGAATCGAGGTAAACATCTTGAAGCCCTAGAGGTTGAATGCGAGGAGGGGGATTTATATATCGATTCTATCGCAGTTTCACCCAAAGCTAGGGGCCGAGGGATTGCCAAAAAATTGATCGAACACGCCTATGGTGAAGCTAGGCGCCTAGGGGCAAGTCAACTCTCTTTGGTGGTGGATTGTGATAAAATCGAGGTCAAAGAATACTACGCGAGGCTTGGCTTTGTCACAGAGGGTGAGAAGTGGTTAGGCGGACACCTCTACTATCGTATGAAAAAGCCGCTTGTTTGAGGGCAAAGGAGAGAAGATTGCACTTTTTGATTCAAGGAATCCTCTATCTAGGGATAGGAATCTCTCTAGCGGGATGCCTCTATCCCAACAAATGTGGGGTTTCGACCTATCTTTATGATGACAAAGAGGCCTACTATGACTCCCAAGGAACCTATAGAGAGAAGTGTCCTCCCAATAATGTCATGAATTATCGTGATTTGGGGGTCAAAGGTGCAGAGTGAAATCGTCGCTTCGCTCATTTTGGAGCGTGAAGAGGCGTGGCTTTCTCGTCGAGATATTGCCCCTTTAAGGGAACGATTGAAACACCTCCCTCAATTAGAGGGCGTGAGCGTGGGGCTAGAGGGTGAGGCGGTGAGCCTTTTTTGGGGTGAGATTAAAGAGGAGGAGAGGCAAGAGATCTATGAGTGCGCTAAAGCTCTGGTGCCTTGGCGCAAAGGACCTTTTTGGGTGGGAGACTTTTTGATTGATAGCGAGTGGGTCAGCGCCAAAAAATATGCCCTCCTGGAGCCTCATTTTGATCTTTGCAACAAGGATGTAGCCGATATTGGGTGCAATAATGGCTACTATATGTTCAGGATGTGGGGGCAAAAGCCCAAAAGCCTCACGGGCTTTGATCCCTCACCCCTTTGTCGCACGCAGTTTGATTTCATCAATCACTTCATCCAAGCACCCATTCGCTTTGAGCTTTTGGGGGTGGAACATTTAGAAGGGTATGGCAAGCTCTTTGATGTGATTTTTTGTTTGGGCGTGCTTTATCATCGAAGCGATCCCATTCAGACGCTCAAAAGTCTCTACAAAGGGCTAGCCAAAGGGGGAGAGCTCCTCTTGGATACGCTCATGATCGAAGGAGAGGAGGAGGTGGCGCTCACGCCCAAGGATCGCTACGCCAAGATGTCCAATGTCTATTTTATCCCCACTTTTAAGGCGCTTAGCCATTGGCTCCATCGCGCGGGATTTGAGAGAGTGGAGAAGCTAGAGATTGCCAAGACGGGATTGGATGAGCAGAGGAAAACAGAGTGGATCAACTCTCAAAGTCTCGAAGACTTTCTTGATCCTTGCTCGCATGATCGCACCATTGAGGGCTATCCAGCCCCTAGACGAATCTACGTCAAAGCCTACAAAGGAGCCTAAAATTCATGGACACACTCAATAGCCCTGAAGAGATTGATCTCCCAAAAACTCAAGAGGAGTTTGTTCCCCAGCGAGTCTACACAGATGCTGACCCTGCCTTTGGAGAGCTCAAGGAGCTTGGCAAGGGGGTGGCAAAAGTGTGGCTTGTAACAACCAAGGCTATGGCTTCAGATAGTATGGGGCTGGTGCACGCGGGCTTTATCTTCTCCTCGGCCAACTTCAGCGCCATGTGCGCCATCAATGACCCTAATGCGATTCTTATTGGGGCTGATTCGAAATTTCTTGCACCCATTGAGGTGGGAAATGAGATTGAGTTTCGTGCTAGGGCACTCCAAAATGACACAAAGAAGCGGGAAGTGAAGGTGGAGGGGTATGTGCTTGATATTAAGGTCTTTGATGCGATGTTTTATGTGGCGATGTTTGATCACCACATCTTTAAACTTCGCATCACAGAGAGGAAAAAGCCCTCTTAAAGAGAGCGGTTCTTCTCTTTTTTAAGGCCAGCAAGGAACTCTTCGAGGTTGAATTTCTTTCGATGATTCTCTGTGAAGAGGTGAATCATAATATCTCCCAAATCCGTTACAATCCAGTTGTCGCTCTCTTCGGTGGCATAAAAGGTCTCACCTTTAGGCTTGAGCTCGGTTTTGAGGGTGTCTAGCAGTGAGGCGGCGTGTTTGTCCGCTAGTGCGGTGGCAATCACCACATAATCGACCAAATAGTCGCTGCCGCTTAGGTCGAAAAGCTCGATGTTCTCGGCCTTTTTACTATCTAGAATCTCGACGATCTCTTGGGCTCTCTCTTTTCTCAATAAACTCTCCTTGTGATTTTTCATGAATGACAAAACCTCCCCTTTGATCGATTCGGGTATCGAATCTTCCTCATCTTTTGTCCGAATCTTGGTGGAGCTAGAGGGGTTGTTGAGCTCGATGACGCGGAAATTTGGGGGGATGGCTCTCTCTTCTCTTGTAATTATAACGAACTCTACCTGCTTTTTCAGCTCCTCAATTGAGTGCCACTTTGGAAGGTCGGGCAGTTGGTCGCTTCCTATAATGAGGTAGAGGTTTTGGGGGGTGTAGTGCTCTTTGAGGTGGCGAATCGTTTCAATAGTTGGCGTAGGACAACCCTTTTGGATCTCAAAATCAATCACCGCCACCTCGGGGTGATGCTTGGTGAGGCGCCGCATCCATTCAAGACGCAAAGAGGCGGGAAAGAGCGTTCCTTTTTTAAAAGGATTGATAAAGGCGGGCACCACAAAGAGGCGCTCGATTGGGAGCTCTTTGAGGGCTTTTTCAATGATGGCGAGGTGACCTACATGGGGAGGGTCAAACGACCCTCCAAAAACAGCAATATTCAAAGGATGGGCTTAGAAGCTGGAGGCTCGAGTGAGTTTGGAGAATTTGACCCCTTTGAGTCCACCGATGGATAGGGCGATCTCCTCGATCTCTTTGGGGATTCCTTTGAGGATGATGGTCTCTAGGCAGTTGTGGTGATTGATGTGGACATGGGTGTTGCAGAGGATATGGATATGGCTGTTGTGCTGAATATCGATCATCTTTTGGTTGAGCTCTCGCTGGTGGTGGTCATAGACGATTGTGAGCACCCCTACGGCCTCCTCATCTCCCCCCCTCCCACTTCTCTTCGACCATCTTCTCTCGGATGAGGTCTCTTACAAGCTCAGAGCGAGAAGAGTACCCTTGGCTCACGATTTTGTTATCAAGCTCGGCGAGAAGGTTTTCAGGGAGCGAGACGGAGAATCGAATGATATTGTCCATGGATGGTATCCTTTGTGGAGGAATTTGGGTTTTTGTTCTAGGGTGATTCTATCCAAAAGAGGAGGAGAGGTGTCAAGGGGAGGGGTGAAAGTTAATCACCTCCTTAGAAAGGCTCGTGTAGAATCTAAACCTTTATCCAAAAAGGAGAGCAATGGGCGTAGAGTGGGCGGTGGCGTGGATAGCGGGGCTTCTATTTGGCTCTTTTTTAAATGTGGCGATTGTCCGCATCCCCGAGGATAGAAGTGTCTGCTTTCCCGCCTCGCACTGTCCGCACTGCCAAAAGCCCTTGCGATTTTGGCACAACATCCCCCTTCTTTCCTACCTCTTTTTGGGGGGGCGTTGTGCCTTTTGTCAAGCCAAAATCTCCCCTCTCTATCCTCTTGTTGAGCTTCTTTCGGCGTTTTTGGGATTGGCGGTAGTGATGAGGGAGGGCTTTGTTTGGCCGGCGCTGGCTTTAGGGGTGAGCTTTGGCCTTCTTTTGGCTCTCTCAGTGATTGACATCAAGACTCAAAAAGTCCCCGATTCTCTCAATTTCATCGCTCTTTTGGCCGCGCTTGCTTATGGGGCTTCTCTTGAGAGCTTAGAGGCGGCATTCATCATCGCAGGAGCGCTCACGCTCCTGCGCTTTGGGCTCTCTTGGATTCTCCATCAAGAAGCCATGGGCGAGGGGGATATTATCTTGGCTGCGACTATGGGGGCGATTTTGGGGGTGAAGCTCGCCTTGGTGGCGGTATTTGTGGCGGCGCTACTGGCATTGCCTGTGATGCTTCTTCTCTCCAAAAAAGATTCTAAAATCGCCTTTATTCCCTTTCTCTCCTTGGGGCTTTGGATCGTCTATGGGGGGCAGGATTGGATTTTGAGCTATTTGGAGTCGTGGTATGGGTAATCTCAAAAAATATCTCTTTGGGAGCTTTGCTCAGCTCTTTTTTCCTATTTTTGCAGTGCTCTTTTTTATCTCTTCGGTGATTCTTTTCATCAAGATTGCGGGGGTGACTTTCGTAGTGAAGATGAGTTTTGGAGAGCTTTTTGAGCTCTATCTCTACTCTTTGCCCACCATGATCTTCTTCACGATCCCTGTCACCTTCTTTAGCGCCTCCGTGATTTCACTAGCTAAGCTCTCTCAAGAGTATGAGCTTCCTGTGCTCTTTTCGCTAGGGATTGATCCGCTTAGATTCTCTAGACTCTTTTTTCCTCTCTCGCTTTTGGTCTCACTCTTCTTGTTGCTTGTCTCTTTGGCGCTGGTACCTCTCTCCAATGAGGCCTATGATCGATTCTTGGATCATAAAAAAAGTAGCGTCAATATCAACCTAAAACCCGCTGAATTTGGACAAAAGCTCGGAAATTGGCTCGTCTATGTGGGGGATATGGATGAGGGGGAGAAACGCTACAAAGAGGTGGTGATGTTCTCCTCGAATGATCTTGGACGAGAGAGCTTTATTTTGGCCAAAGAGGCGTTGGTGGAGAGCATGGAGGGAAATTTGGAACTCAAGCTCTTTAGGGGGAGTGCCTATTTTAAAGAAGAGCTTCACATCAAAAGGGTTGATTACGCCCAGATGCTCATCCGCGATTCGGCATTTAAAGAAGGAGGGGCTAGTCTAGGGATTATGGGCTACTGGAAGCAGGCCTTAGGCGGGGAGAAGGGGAGCGACAAGGTGCGCCGCAAGCTCTCCTCCTCCATCCTCATTTCGCTTTTTCCGCTTGCGAGCCTCTTTTTCATCCCTCTTTTGGGGATCATGCATCCTCGATTCCAGAAAAACTACTCCTATTTTTATGTCATTATCGCCACGGGAATCTTCTATGGTCTTGTCCATATTGCCTCTAACCATCTCCCTCTAGCGGGTATTTTTTTGATTCCGCTGATTTGGCTGGGGGTGGGCTATGGGCTCTATAGACGCTTCATCGCGCCCTATTTTTAGCCCTATGCCCACGCTGCTTGCGTTCTTGGAATATGACGGGAGTGCTTTTTTTGGCTCTCAAATACAAAAAGAGGAACCTAGCGTGGCGTTAGCCTTGCAGAGGGGTCTAAAGAGCATGGGAATCGCCTCTAAAGTGCGTTTTAGCGGTCGAACCGACAGGGGGGTGCACGCCACTAGGCAGGCGGTGAGCTTTGAGGTGCCCTATAAGAAGAGCGATTGGGGTTACTTCAAAGAGGAGCTCAACAAGAAGCTCTTCCCTTATTTGCGAGTGCGCCGACTCTATCCTATAAGAGAGGGGCTTGACCCTAGATTCGAGGCAAAGAGTCGAGCCTATCGATACCTTCTCTCTGAGGAGCCTTTGAGTGCTTTTGCTTCTCGATATGTCACCCACGCGCACCTAGGCGATGAGCGTAAGATTCAAGAGGCGATGAAGCTTTTGGTGGGGTGGCACGATTTTGCGCTTTTTAAAAAGAGCGGCAGCCAAGAGAAGAGCACCCTAAGAGAGATGAGGCGTTGCTGGCTCTATCGCTATCGATCCTACTGGGTTTTCTATTTTGAGGCCAATGGATTTTTGAGGCTTCAGATTCGTCTTTTGGTGGGCGCGCTTTTAAAGGTGGGAAGAGGAGAGATGAGTCTAGAGGAGTTTAAAGAACAGCTAGAGGCCAAGAGACGCTTCTTTTGCGAGGGGGCTCCACCCTATGGACTCTATCTTTGCAAAGTGAGCTTTGAATCATCGATTTGGGAGGTGAGAGATCGAAACCATTGATTTTTATACGATTTTAACGATCGCTTTTTTGGGTAGTTTTGGGCATTGTGTGGGGATGTGCGGAGGAATCGTGCTCGCCTACTCGAGTGCCAAACTTGACCCTCTGACTCCTTGGCTCAAACAGGGATTCTCTCACGCCCTCTATGGAGCAGGAAGGGTCACCTCCTATATGCTTATCGGAGCTTTTTCGGGAGCTTTGGGGGCGGTGGTGGCCGCCACTCCTTTGCAAAGAGGGATTCTTTTTGTGCTCACGGGGATTTTGATGACGCTCTTTGGACTCTCCATTGCGGGTCGTCCTAATTGGCTTGCTTCGATTGAATACTCCGTCTCGGGCACGAAATGGTTCAAAGAGCTTTTTGGAAGGCTCATTCGCAGCTCCTCTCTTGGAAGCTTCTATCTTCTTGGGGTGCTTAATGGATTTCTTCCGTGCGGGTTTGTCTACTTTTTTGCGATCACGGCTGCCTCCACTGCTTCGCTCTTTTATGGGGCGGTGGTGATGGGGATTTTTGGGCTCGCCACCATTCCGGCCCTCTTTTTGGTTGGCTCTTTGGTGGGGCTTATTAAGAGTAGCTCATGGCGCACGCTATTCATGAAATTTTCAGCTTTGCTTGTTTTTCTCTTTGGAATCTACACTGCGATCAAGGGTTACTATCTCATTGTCGATCCTAGCGGGATTAATACTCCTGCGCTTTTTGGGTGTACCGTATGCTAAAAAAAGCCCTTTTTTTGGATCGTGATGGAGTGCTCAATATCGACACGGGTTATCTTTATGAGCCCAAGGATTGGCGTTTTATGCCGGGAATCTTTGAAGTTCTGCGATGGTTTAAAGAGCGCGATTTTTTACTTCTTTTGGTGACTAATCAATCAGGAATCCATCGAGGCTACTACACGATGAGCGACTTTATTGAGGTTTCGCTTTTTATGCAGAGAGAGCTAAAGAGGGAGCTTGGCTTTGGGCTAGATCAAATCTATTTTTGTCCACACACTCCCAAGGAGGAGTGCTCTTGTCGCAAGCCTCTCTCAGGGATGATTTTGCAGGGAATCAAAGAGTTTGATTTGAGCGCTTCTGATTCTTGGCTTTTGGGCGACAAGTCTAGCGATATTAAAGCAGCCAAAGGCGCTGGTATCGGGCATAGCGTGCTTTTAAGCGCTCTAGAAGAGGAAGGAGAAAAGCCCACTTTTAGGGTCGATTCGTTATCTTGCCTGAGCCAAATTCTCCAAAACCATTCGTAGGTTATTTCTAAAAATCCATCCAAGCAAGGAGCCAAGATGCAATACATTGATGATAGCTTAGAGAATAAAACCATTTTAATCACAGGCGGTGCAGGCTTTGTCGGGAGCAATCTCGCCTTCTATTTCCAAAAACACCACCCTAAAGCTAGGGTGATCGTCTTTGATAGCTTTCGGAGTGGCGAGATGTTCCCTGAGGGGAATCTTAAAAGTTTAGGACACTTCAAGAATCTCCTAGGATTCACGGGTGAGGTGATCGCGGGTGACATCAATTCACCGCAAGACCTCAAGCGCCTTGAGGCCTATCCTCTGGACTATGTTTTTCATGAGGCAGCGATCTCAGACACCACCGTGATGAATCAGGAGCTCATGATTCGGAGCAACACCAACGCCTTTAAAGACCTCCTCGATCTTTGCGTCAAGAAGGGAGCAAGCCTCATCTACGCCTCTAGCGCAGGGACTTATGGCAACACCAAAGCCCCTAATAGCGTGGGGGCCAATGAGGTTCCTGAGAATGTCTATGGGTTTAGCAAGCTCATGATGGATAATCTCGCCTACACCTACATGAGAGAGTATCCAAACCTACAAATCGTAGGACTTCGATACTTCAATGTCTATGGCGAGCGGGAGTTTCACAAGGGTAAGACCGCCTCAATGATTCTTCAATTAGGACTTCAGGCGCTAGAGCACCAAAGGGTGCGACTCTTTAAATTTGGTGAGCAGAAGCGGGATTTTGTCTATATCAAAGATGTAGTGCAGGCCAATGTTAAAGCCATGAAGAGCCAAAAGAGCGGAGTTTATAATGTGGGCTATGGCAAGGCGCGCACCTATAATGATATCGTTGAGGCATTGCGTGTGGAACTTGGAGCGTTTGAGGTGGAGTATATCGACAACCCCTATCGATTCTTCCAAAATCACACCGAGGCCAACATCGCCCCCACCAAGCAATTCCTTGGCTATGAGCCGCGATTCTCTTTGGAGGCGGGCGTGAAGAGCTACGTGGACGAGATCAAAAGAATCCACGAGGAGAATAAGAAGTGATTCTCTCCTCCTCTTTGAGACCGACGATCTTGGTGGTCGGCGATTTGATGATTGATCACTACATTTGGGGCGAGTGCGAGCGTATCTCGCCCGAGGCGCCAGTGCAGGTGATTGATGTGAAGCGCGAAACCAAAACCTTGGGGGGCGCTTGCAATGTGATGAGTAACCTCATCGCCCTAGAGGCTTCCGTGCTCTCTTGCGGAGTGGTGGGCGAGGATTTGGCGGGCAGAGAGCTGCTTGGCTTCTTGCAAGAGCTTGGAATGGAGAGCAAGGGAATCATCACGCAAAAGGGGAGACCCACCACCCAAAAGAGCCGAATCATTGCCTCGAATCAACAAGTGGTGAGGGTCGATTGGGAGAATAAAAGCCCCATTAGCGAAGAGTCAGAAGAGGCGATGATCGCCTACATTCGCTCTAAGCTCTCTTTGTGCGATGCGGTGATTCTCTCTGATTATGGTAAAGGCGTGCTCACTCCTAGAGTTTGTCAAACCATTATCCAGATGGCCAAGACGCTCCAAAAGCGCGTGCTTGTTGACCCCAAGGGGCGAGACTACTCCAAGTACCGTGGCGCCTCACTCCTCACCCCCAACAAAAAAGAGGCCAAAGAGGCTACAGGGATTGAGATCAACGATGAAGCAAGCCTCAAAAAGGCGCTTGAGTGCCTTAAGAAAGAGTGTGAGCTTGAGTTCTCCGTCATCACGCTGAGTGAAGATGGGATTGGAATCTTTGATCAAGCCCTAGAGCGCATCCCCACCATCGCCCAAGAGGTCTATGATGTCACAGGAGCGGGTGATACGGTGATCGCCTCTTTGGCGTATGGCTTGAGCTTGGGATACCCCCTTAGGGAGTGTGCCCTCTTTGCCAATGCGGCGGCGGCGGTAGTGGTCGGGAAGATTGGAAGTGCTACGGCGACTCATGGAGAGATCGCTGAATACCTCCACTCAAGCCACCAAGGAGAGAGCCAAGAGCGAATCTTAAGTCGTGATTCCATTCAGAAAATAGCCAAGCAGTGGCGCTCTCGTGGGCGCAAAATCGTCTTCACCAATGGCTGCTTTGATATTCTCCATGCGGGTCATGTTCAATATCTCCAAAAGGCCAAAGCGTGCGGAGATTGCCTCATTGTGGGACTCAATAGCGATGCCTCGGTCAGACGCCTCAAAGGAGAGTTAAGACCCATCAATTCCCAAGAGGATCGGGCTTTGGTCCTCTCTGGGCTTGAGGCGGTGGACTATGTGGTTGTTTTTGATGAAGAGACCCCCTATGAGCTTATCCGTGCCATAGAGCCTGATGTTTTAGTGAAGGGGGGCGATTACGAAGGGAAAGAGGTCGTGGGAAGCGATCTGGTCAAAGAGGTGAAGCTCATCGAGTTTTTAGAGGGCCGAAGCACCAGCGCGGTCGTGAAAAAAATCCAAGGATCCTAGTCATGCAAGATTTCATCCAAAAAGAGCTTGAAGCGCATATTCTAACCACCCAAGAGACGATGAAGCGACTCGCTCCGCTAGTGGAAGAGGTGGCTTCTTTGATGGTGGATTGCCTAAAATCAGGCCACAAGATTCTTCTCTTTGGAAACGGAGGGAGCGCGGCGGATGCTCAACACATCGCCGCTGAGCTCACGGGACGATATAAAAAAGAGCGGCGCGGACTTCCTGCTATAGCGCTCACCACGGATACTTCAGCGCTCACGGCCATAGGCAATGATTATGGCTATGATCGGGTCTTTTCACGCCAAGTGGAAGCTCTAGCGCATAAAGGCGATCTTTTGGTGGGAATCTCCACCAGCGGCAACTCACCCAATGTTCTGCTTGCCCTAGAGGAGGGGAGGCGAATCGGTTGCGTGTGCGTGGGACTAAGCGGACGCGAGGGGGGAAGGATGAATGAACTTTGTGATATCAACCTTGTGATTCCAAGTCACGATACCCCACGAATTCAAGAGATGCATATCACTTTGGCGCACATTCTTTGCCATCTTGTTGAGGAGAGGGCGATCGCCTAGGGGATGTTTTTCCAGCAGAGTCTTAGAGAGCTTCGCGAAGAGAGGGAGGAGAATCTCACCGATTCGCTTTTGGAGCGATTGCAAAAAGGGGGGATTGAGCTCTCATGGCTAGATTGGTTGCTTGGAGAGCGATCGATTTTCATCTGGCTCCCCAAAGGAGAGCTTTGGAGCGTTTTGGTGCATGAAGCGATATTAAACGACTCAACTTTTCACCGCCAAGGGGCTCCCTGTTATCACTTCACCCCTTGCGAAGAGATCAAAAGAGTGGCCAGTGATATAGAGCTCTCTAGGCGCTACTTAGCCAGCCTCCCTGGCGAGAATCGATTCGATTTTAAAACCATCTCCGGACGCTCGGAATTGCGCTTTTTTCGGGATAAACCCCTTGAGCCTTGCCCACTCTGTCTTGAAGCTTATAGAGGAGGAGGGGGAGGGCAAAAGCCATTGGATTTTAATGAAGTTCATGGTAAAAATCTAAGGAAATTCTATGGAAAAGAGCGAGAGAGGGAGTGGAATCGCCTCGCCTCAGAGTTAATCAAAATCCGCCACCACACTTGCGATATTTGCCAAAAAAGTCACCCCAAAGAATCTCTACACGTTCATTGGCGAGAAGATGGAAGAGTTGAGATAGTGTGTAAAAACTGCGAAAGAAGGATATAAATGGTCGAGCATATTTTCAAGCGAGATGGGCATGCTGAGAAGTTTCAGCCCTACAAGATCGAAGATGCTATCAAGAAGGCGTTTGAGAGTGTCAATGTCCGATATGATGATCGAATCTACACCAATGTGATTTTGGCGATTGAGAGCGAGAATCTCAATAGCGTTGAGTGCATTCAAGATCGCATTGAGCTAGAGTTTTTCAAGGCGGGCTATTTTGCCGTCATGAAGTCCTTCATGAACTATCGATTCCTCCATAAGATGCAACGAGAACACATCTATGGGCTCAGCGAGGATACCACTTATGTCAATTCGACCCAAAGCGTGGAGGAGTATATCAACAAAGAGGATTGGCGAATCAATGCCAACGCTAACACAGGCTACTCCAATGCGGGATTGGTGAATAACCTCGCGGGCAAACTCATCGCCAACTATTGGCTTGATAAGGTCTATAGTAAAGAGGAGGGGTATGCGCACCGAAATGGCGATGTACATATCCACGATCTTGACTGCCTTACGGGTTATTGCGCGGGATGGAGTCTGCGCTCGCTCTTAAACGAAGGATTTAATGGGGTGAGGGGGCGAGTCGAATCGCGTGCGCCAAAGCACCTCAGAGAAGCACTCGGACAGATGGCCAACTTCCTTGGAATCTTGCAGAGTGAGTGGGCGGGGGCGCAGGCGTTTAGCTCCTTTGACACCTATTTGGCTCCCTATGTTTTCCGTGATCAATTGGAATTTAAAGAGATCAAAAAGGCGATCAAGAGCTTCGTCTATAATCTCAATGTTCCTGCTCGATGGGGGCAATCGCCTTTTACCAATGTCACTATCGACTGGACGGTTCCAGCGGATTTGAAGGATCAGATTCCCACTCGTAATGATCGTCATCTCTTTGAGGATATTCAAGAGGACGCTCTTTTGGTGCAAGAGGCACAAAAGCGAGGGGCAAGCTCACTCCTCTCTATGACCTACAAATATTTTCAAGCCGAGATGAATCTGATCAATAGAGCCTTCTATGAGGTGATGACCGAGGGGGATAAGACAGGTCAACCCTTCACCTTCCCTATCCCTACGGTCAATATCACTGAAGATTTTGATTGGCATGGGGAGAACACCGACCTTCTCTTTGAAAACACTGCCAAGATTGGGAGTAGCTATTTTCAAAACTTTATTGGCAGTCAATACATTCGCAATGAGAAAGGGGAGCTAGTCGAGAATCCCGAGGCCTACAAGCCCAATGCAGTGAGAAGTATGTGCTGCCGCTTGCAACTAGACCTAAGAGAGCTTCTTAAAAGGGGCGGGGGTCTCTTTGGAAGTGCAGAGATGACGGGAAGTATCGGCGTGGTCACCCTCAATATGGCGCGTCTTGGATATCGATTCAGAGGGGACAGGGAGGGGCTGATGGCGGAGCTCACTAAGCTGATGGATCTTTCTAAAAGCACGCTAGAGAAGAAGCGCCAAGCGGTTACTGAGCTTTTCCATCGAGGACTCTACCCCTATACTAAGCGTTATCTGCCCGGATTCAACAATCACTTCTCCACCATCGGTGTGAATGGAATCAACGAGATGATTCGAAACTTCACCAACGATCAAGACAATATTTCCAGCCCTAGTGGCATGGCTTTTGCTACGGAGATATTGGAGTTTATGAGGGAGAGAATCCGAAGTTACCAAGAGGAGACGGGGAATCTCTATAACCTCGAGGCCACTCCAGCGGAGGGCACTACCTATCGTTTTGCCAAGGAAGACAAGAAGCGCTATCCTCAAATCATTCAAGCGGGGATGGAGGAGAATGTCTATTACACCAATAGCTCTCAGCTCCCTGCCAACTTTACGGATGATCCTTTTGAAGCGCTCACCTTGCAGGATGAGCTGCAGTGCAAGTACACGGGCGGAACCGTGCTTCACCTCTACATGAGGGAGAAGATCTCTTCGGCTGAAGCGTGCAGGAAGCTGGTCAAGACGGTGATCACCAGCTATAAACTGCCCTATATTACCATCACCCCCGTCTTTAGCGTCTGCCCTAAGCATGGCTATTTGAGGGGCGAGCATGAGTATTGCCCCCTATGTGATGAGGAGGCTTTGCTAGAGATTGAGCAGAGCCAGTGTTGCTAAGAGAAGTTTCAAGCCATTTAGACTAATATCCACCAAAGACCAAGAAAGGATCAAGAGATGACCGTTACCATGAACAGAAGTAAGTCCGAAGTGATTATCCCCGAAGAGAAGCGCACCAAGTGCATGGTTTACACCCGTGTAATGGGCTATCACCGACCTGTTGAGAGTTTCAATACAGGTAAAAAGGGGGAGCACAAAGAGCGACTCTTCTTTGAAGAATCCAAATGCCCTCTCCGCTCTTAACCTTGGCTGAATGACCCCCACCCCTCTTCACTCTATCACTCCCTTTAGCATGCTGGATTTTCCCAGCATGCTCTCATGTATCCTCTGGTTTAGCGGATGCAATCTTGCCTGCTCCTACTGCTACAACCCCGAATTCTTAAAAGAATCGGGCAAAATTGACCTAGAAGGTTTGCTAAGCTTTTTGCGCTCTAGAGTCGGGCTTTTAGAGGGGGTGGTCTTCTCTGGAGGGGAGGCAACTCTCTTTGCGGGGCTTCCTTTGTGGATGGAGGAGGTGAGGTCGTTAGGCTTTAAGATCAAGCTTGACACCAATGGCACCAACCCTGCCATGCTCAAAGAGCTTCTCCAAAAAGGCTATTTGGACTATGTGGCGATGGATTTTAAGGGCAAGGAAGAGCGCTTTGGGATGATCACGGGAAGGGAGTTTTATGGGAGATTTTTGGAGAGTCTAGAGATTCTTCTCTCTAGCTCGATTCCTTTTGAGATTCGCACCACGGTGCACTCTTACTTGCTCCAAGAGGAAGATATTGCGGAGATGGCCGCTCTGCTTAAAGAGCGAGGCTATAAGGGAGCCTTTTACCTGCAGCACTTTGTGGGGGAAAAAGAGACGCTCAAACCCCTGCCTGAATCAAGAAGATTGAAATTAGATGAAGAGGCGATAGAAACTAAAATTATTTGGAGGTGAAAAATGGCAATTGTTGGAAGCTTGGATCGATTTGAGGGTTTGTGCAAAAAGACGCAAGCGTTACAGTGCGTGTGGGATTACATGAAAAGTGCCATGCAAGAAGGAAATGAAGCGCGAGAGCGTATCACAAAACTTCCGCTCAAATCTCCGCAAAAGCTTGATCTAGGGAATGGGATTTTTGTGATTGAGCAGGCATACATGACCAAGCCTTATGAAGAAGCTTTTTTTGAGAGCCATCAGAAGTATATAGATTTTCAATTGGTTTTAGCGGGGAAAGAGATATTTGCTACGGGTGAAAAGGGTGATTTCGCCCTAGTTGAACCCTATAATGAGGCAAAAGATCTGATCGTCTATTCTCCGCTTGAAAAAGAGTGCTCCTCGCTGGTGCTGCACCAAGGATTTTTGGCGATTCTCTTTCCTTATGATGTCCATGCGGGCTCTTTGAAAGTTGGAAAAGAGAGCGAAAGAGTCAGCAAAAGTGTCATTAAGGTTCCCGTGGAGCTTGTGAAACACTCGCTGTGATGCATTGGCAAGAGCGGCTCAATCTCTATGGAAAAGAGGGGATTCCCTGCTTTTTCCTTATTGATTACGCCAAGCACTCTCCTTGCGTCTATCCCCTAGAATCGTTACCTTCAGAGATTCGATTCGCCTTTGGAACGCCTTTGGTTTCACTCCATCAAAGCGCGCGCCCTCTCCCTTTGGAGTGGAAAAAGGAGGCGATTCCTTTTGAGGTGTATCACTCCAAGGTGAGAGCGCTTCAAGAGGAGATTGCTCAAGGGAATTGCTATCTAGCCAACCTCACCCAACCCACGCGCTTTTTGACCCAAGCCTCTTTGGGCGAGATTTACGAGGCAGCCTCCGCTCCTTTTAAACTACTCTATGAGGGAAAGTTTGTCTGTTTTTCGCCCGAGCCTTTTTTGGAGATCCAAGGAGAGAGGGCGCGCACTTTTCCGATGAAAGGCACGATCTTGAATGCTCCTGGAGCCAAAGAGTCTCTTCTTGGCAACCCAAAGGAGTTGGCCGAGCATGTGATGGTGGTCGATCTCTTAAGGAATGATATGGGAAGTTGGGCGCAGGAGGTGAGAGTCGATTCCTTTCGGGAGTTTTCGCTCATTCGCACTTTGCGCGGAGAGATATGGCAGACGAGCTCTATTGTGAGCGCTAGAGCCCCTAGATGGAGAGAGAGGCTGGGCGATATTTTGGATAGGATGACACCCGCAGGCTCAATCACAGGCACGCCAAAACGCCGCTGCTGTGAGATACTAGAACATCTTGAGGAGTATGAGAGAGGCTGTTTCACGGGAGTGGCGGGAGTCTTTGATGGGGAATCGCTTCGGAGCTTTGTCCTTATTCGCTATATCGAATCAAGCCCCACGGGAGAGCTCTTCTATAAAAGCGGCGGAGGAATCACGATCGATAGCGATCCTTTCAAAGAGTATGAAGAGATGCTGGAGAAGGTCTATGTTCCGATTTTTTGAGACACTTTGCCTTTGGGAGGGCGAGGTGAGATATCTAGAGTATCACTCTCAAAGGATCCAAAGAACCCTAGGGGGAAAAGAGTCGTTCAGGGGATTGGAACTCCATCTCCAAGCGATGAATCTACCCAAGACGGGTTGGTGGAAGATCAAGCTTCTCTATGATGGGTGCGGCTTTGGTGAGGCGATTCTCACCCCTTATGAGCCTAGGATGATTCAGAGTTTTAGGCTGGTGAGAAGCGATATTGACTACTCCTCTAAATTCACCGATCGCTCCGCCCTTGAGGCACTTTTGGCGCAAAGGGGCGAGGCAGATGAGGTCATCATCCTCAAAGGAGAGGAGATCACGGATACGAGCTTCTCTAATCTCGCCCTCTGGGATGGAGAGGTTTGGCTCACGCCTCAAAATCCGCTTCTAGCAGGGACGGCGAGGGCAAGGCTCATCGATGAGGGGGTGATTAAGGAGGCGAGGTTGGGGGAGCGAGAGCTAAGAGAAGCCCGCGCTCTAGCGCTCTTAAACGCTATGATGGGGATGAGAATCTTGGAGAAGTTTGAGATTCTCTAGATAAAGTACATATTCCCTCGCTGAATCATCTCCTCATAACGCAAGAGGTCTTTGAGGCTGAGTGAGAAAATTTGGCGCACCTTGCTTCCTGCATCTTCCCAAAAGAGTTTTAGCGCTTCAATATCCGTGCGACACTCAATCGCGCACAATCCTCCCTCCAGTGCCTCCAAAATGTCATAAACGATGATCTGTTCAGGAGGCATGGCTAGGGCATAGCCCCCTTTGGGGCCGCGAATGCTTTTGAGGAATCCTGCTTTTTTCAAATTAGCAAGAATCTGCTCCAGGTAGTTTTGCGGGATGTTGGTGTTTTGCGAAATTTCGCTGATCTGGATGGAGGGCTTGTGGAGGTTGAGCGTGAGATAGTAGAGCGCCCCTAATCCGTAGATTCCCTTAGTAGATATTCCGGTCATGTCGTCCTCGTTTGGTCAAAGGTTTCATCCAAAAATAGTGTATGATTATAACTATTTATAATTAATTTATCTCCTCTATTTTGCCAAAGAAAGGGTTTTATATGGCTTGGGCGTTGAGAGTAGGGTGTGTTGGGATTCTTCTAGCGGGAGCTCTTTGGGGAAAAGAGGGCTTGGAGCGTCTAGTTTATATGGTGGATAGGAGCGATTCCCTCTCTCTGCTTCAAGAGCGCATCGATTCCATAGAGGTGGTGGCCCCTCAAGTATTCTCCTTTACGCTTGAGGGGACAGTGTATGGAGAGGTTGATCCTCGAATCATTGCTTTGGCCAAAGAGCGGGGTAAAAAGCTCATGCCCTTGGTGATGAATGAAAACTTTGAAAAAGAGAAGATCAAAGCCTTTCTAGCCAACCCCAAAGCCCAAGAGCGACTCATTGGTTCGCTGATTAAAATCGCCCTCAAAGAGGGGTTTGGTGGCTGGCAATTGGATTTTGAACATCTAGGAATCACTAGCAAAGAGGCTTACACGCAGTTGGTGCGGCAACTTTACGCTAGGCTCAAAGAGCACCATCTCTCCCTCTCTATTGCCGTGGTGCCCCCTAGGGGTGAAGAGCCAAAAAACGCCTATGGGGCAAAAGTTTTTGAGGATTGGGTCTCCCCCTATGACCTCAAAGCCTTGGCCGAACATAGTGACTTTTTGACGCTCATGGCCTATGATCAGCACACGGGCGGGAGCACACCCGGCCCTATCGCCTCTAGGGCATGGGTGGAGGGAATCATCCAAGAAGCTCTCATTTGGGTGCCCAAAGAGAAGCTCTCCCTTGGAATCCCCCTCTACTCAAGGCTTTGGCATGCAGGAATCAAAGAGGAGAAGATGCGAGGGGTCGCCAAGTCGCTCACTTTTGCAGGGGCGATGGATTGGCTGGAGCGCCAAGGGGCAGAGACCCTATGGTTGGAGCGTGATGGCGTGAAGTGGGCTATGGGAGAGAGGGGAGGAGTGAAAGAGTATCTCTTTATGGAGGAGGCGCGCTCTTTGGCGCTCAAAGTAGAACTTGCCAAACGCTATGGCTTAAGGGGGATTTCGCTTTGGCGATTGGGTCAAGAGGATCCTCGTATTTGGGATGAACTCTAAGAGGATTTTTGGATGAAAAAGAGCCTCACCTTTCCTCTCTCGCTGCTTTTGGTTGAAGATGAGAAGATGAGTCAAGAGATGCTGGCTCGGCTTTTGGAGCCAAGGGTTTCGAGGCTTTGGATTGCCTCCAATGGCAAAGAGGCGTTAGAACTCTACCAAGAGAACACTCCTGATGTGGTGCTGACTGATTTGGTGATGCCAGAGATGGATGGGATGGAGTTGATTGAGAGGATCAAGGGGCTCAATCCTGAAGCCACCGTGGTGATCTCGACCGCCTTTTATGAGCTTGGATTCTTGATGAGGGCGATTGAGCTAGGAGTGTTTGGGTATCTCACCAAGCCCCTCTCTTTTCAAGGGCTAGAGGAGACGCTCCGCAAATGTCATAGGCGCGTGGAGCTTCTTAGAGCCCATGAGGAGCTAGAGGTGAAGAATCACCACCTAAAGATCGCTTATGATCAGTTGCGAGAGGCCAAGGAGCAGGAGAAAGAGCTTTTTATCTACAAAGAGCGCTACCACCAATCTCATCAAGAAGAGGCCTTTAAAAAGCAGATCAAGCTCATGAGAAGCGATCTCTCTAATAGCTATGAATCGGGGATTTTTTTCAATCTTTTTTATGAACCGCTGGATATTTTGAGCGGGGATGCCTATGGAAGCGTGCGTCTAGGAGAGGGGCGATGCCTCTTTTATGCTATTGATGCGATGGGCAAGGGACTCTCTGCCTCGCTCGCTTCAATCCAGTCAGTCTCTTTTTTAAACTATCAGCTTCGCCCCTCTAAGGCATTGGATGAGTTTGATTTTGAGGCTTACATCCAGGCTTTTTTGAGTTTTATTCGGACGCAACTGCTTAACAATGAGCTCCTCTCTGCCTCCTTTATTTTAATGGAAGAGAAGGGGGAGAAGATTCGCTATGCGCTCTTTGGGATGCCACCCCTTTGGGTGATGGATGAGAGGGGCAAGGTGCGAGAGCTGGTGAGCAACAACCCCCCCCATCTCTCCGCTCTATGAGACGCTCAAGCTCTCTGCTTGTCGCGTGAGAGGTTTTTGCAAGATGATGTTTTGCAGCGATGGAATCTATGAAGGGCGTTTGATGGAAGGAGGAATCTATGGGGCTTCTCATCTGGCCGAAGATTTTGCCCGTTCCTCTAGTCTAAGAGAGATGATCCAACTCTATAAGAGTCGCGTGCCTCGCCAAGAGGATGATCTAACGATGATCTATTGTCAAAAGATCACGGAAACTCTTAAGGAAGAGGAGAGGGATGAGATCCCTAGCACCCCCGAAGGAATCGAGAGGGGGGTGGAAAAATTTTATAAATATCTTATGAATTTTAACTTTACACCCCCTGAGATGGAGTCACTCAAAAGTGCTTTTTTTGAAGTTTTGATCAATGCCATAGAGCACGGACATATGGGAATTAGCTATGCAGATAAGGTGAGATTGAAGCGCCAAAGAGGATATGATTCATTTTTAAACAAAAAATTTCAAGAAGTTGAGATTGCCAATAAAAAAATTATGGTATATTATTCCCAAGTCAAAATCTCCCGCGCCTCTTGGTTGCTTTGGTGTATTGAGGATGAGGGAGAGGGCTTTGAGGTCAACGAGGTCTTCAAGTCCATTCGCCTGGCGCTTGGCAAGGAGTATTGCGGCAGAGGGCTTTTGATGGCTAAAGAGCTAAGCGATGGTCTCTATTACAACGAAAAAGGGAATCGAGCCTATCTGCTAAAGCGCCTCAAATGAGAGCGAATCACCCCAAAGAAGGATGAGAGAGTATGGAAGTGTCGATCAATCGCGGCAGCGAGTCGCTAGAGGTTGAGGTGAGAGGAGGGATTGATTCCTTTCAAGAGATTAGTGAGCTAAAGAATCGGCTCCATACCCACGCAAGAATTCACCCTGAGATTCCGATGGAGATATATTTTTTGGATGCTTATGTGATTCCATCCTCCGTCATTGGGACGATTCCGGAGCTTATCGAGATTGAGAAGATCGAAGTGAGGGTTAAAGTGGCCAAAGAGGAGCTCTATGAGACCCTGCAAAAGTTGATGCTTCAAGAGATTCTCCACCTTCAAAAGTCCACTTCCTCAAGGAACTTTACATGAAAAGACCCGCGCCCACTCAGGTGGAAAAGAGTTTTAAAGAGGATGAGATCATCGTCTCTAAAACCGACACCAAAGGAATCATTACCTATGGGAATCAGATATTCATCGAGCTCTCAGGGTATGCCGAGAAAGAGCTTTTGGGCAAGCCTCATAGCATTATTCGCCATCCTGACATGCCAAGAATCGTCTTCAAACTTCTTTGGGATACACTCTCTGAGCACAAAGAGATTTTTGCCTATGTGAAGAATCTCTCCAAGGATGGCGCCTACTACTGGGTGCTTGCTAATGTTACCCCCTCTTTTGATGCCTTGGGCAAAGTGATCGGTTATCACTCTGTGAGGCGCAAGCCCTCCAAAGAGGCGTTAGCCGCAATTGAGCCTATCTACAAGCTTCTCTTGGGGGCAGAAAAAGAGGGTGGCATGGAGGCGAGCCAAAAGGTCATGGAAGAGTTTCTCCTTAGTAAAGGAATGAGCTATGAAGAATTCATCCTCTCTCTGTAACCCCCAAGTCGCACTGCTTGGAGCGACCCTAAGCGTAGTGGTGTTGCCCTTCCTCTCGCTTTGGGCGCCCCTTTGGGCGACTCTCCTTTTGGCGCTCTTGGCCTCTCTTTTTTTGGGAATCTTGTGGCTCTCCTTTTGGCGCCTCAAAGAGGGGATCAAAGAGATGCACGAGGTGTGTGATCAGCTCTCTTGTGGCAACTTTGAGGTGCGCCTCACCCAAATTGAGGACGATGGATTTTTGGGCAAAATGGCGTGGAAAGTGAATGACCTCACCGACCAACTCGAAGCCTTTTGTCGTGAGATTGCCACGGGTGTGGAGTATGCTAGCGCCAGTCGATTCTATCGTCGGGCGCTTAGCAAAGGCCTCAAGGGAGCGTTTGCTAGCAATATTGATCAGATCAATCGCGTGGTTGATGAGATGGAAAAGACCGCTGAGACGAATAAGAAAAATGCGCTTGTGAGTTCCATTTCTAAGCTTAGCTCCAATGCGCTGGAGAAGAATCTTCTCACGATGCAAAGCGATTTGAGTCAGAGCGTGGAGTTGGTGCGAGAAATTTGCACGGATGCGGGAGAGATATCCAAAGGTTCAACAAGCGGAAGTGCGAGCATTGAGACGATTAATGTCGATTTTGATGCGCTCAGCCACATGGTGAGCAATACGGATCGATCGATTGAGGGCTTTGCAAGGAGAATCTCTCAGATCACTTCAATTGTCGATCTGATCAAAGATGTGACCGATCAGACCAATCTGCTCGCGCTTAATGCTGCGATCGAAGCCGCTAGGGCGGGCGAGCATGGGCGAGGATTCGCCGTGGTGGCTGAAGAGGTGAGAAAGCTAGCCGAGAAGACCCAAGGAGCCACGAGTGACATTATTGCCATGATTAAAACAGTGGGCGAAGAGATGGAGCTCATCAAGCGTGATTCTCGAAATATCAAAAACGTCTCGGAGAAATCGATTGCTCAAGTGCGATCTTTTGCGGAAATCTTCAAAGAGATTGACTCCAAAGCCCACACCCTTCTTCATAGCCTCGGATTTATTGATACACAGGTGATGATGACACTCTCCAAAATCGAGCACATCATCTACAAATATATCACCTATGGAGCGGTCATGCAGGGTGGGGTGAGCAAGCACATCCCCGGGGCGAGCGAGTGTAAACTTGGCATGAGCTTAGATACGAAAAGCCAGAGGGCGTGGGCACGACACGAAGTGGGTCCGCTTCAAAAGGCACACGAGAGTCTGCACCAAAACATCCTCCTCACTCTTGAGACACTCCAAGAAGGAGAGTATCTCAAGCACATTGATCGAATCTATGAGATGTATCTAGAGATCGAGATCGCCTCCGATCGCCTCTTTGAGGAGATGGACGCGATTTTGATTAGAGGCTAGGAGAACCATCCCTTGATCTTTTCAAAGACCCCCTCAAAGCCTTTTTCATGAGGGGTGCCCTCCACGCCAAAAGATCGGCTCAGCTTCTCTAGAAGTTCTCGTTGCTCATCATTGATCTTGGCTGGATAGACAATCTTCACTTGGGCGATCAGATTCCCTTTTTTGGCAGAGTGGACATCTTTCACCCCTTCATTTTTGAAGACAAATTGCTCTTTGTCCTTGGTGTTGGGCGGGATTTTGAGCTCAAGTTCACCCCGCAAGGAGGGGATTTTGAGCGTGGTGCCCAGAGGGACGGTCGAGAAGAAGAGGGGGACATGCAGATAGATGTCATTTCCATGGCGCATGAAGTGCTCATCCTCTTCCACTCTGACCACTAGATAGAGATCACCTCGCTCTCCGTTTTTGCCCACATGACCTTTGCGACTCACGCGGATTCGATTATCGGTGTCAACCCCTTCAGGGATGGAGACTTCAAGATTCTCCTCTTTGTTCTCGTGACCCTTGCCGTTGCATTTGGGGCACTTCTCTTTGATTCGTTCGCCGCTTCCACCGCACTTGGGACAAGTTTGGGCAAAAGTCATGAAGCCTTGACGGATGAAGACCTGTCCGCGCCCGCCGCAATCAGGGCAGGTTTCGATTTTGCCTTCTTTGGCGCCTGTGCCTTTGCAGTCGGGGCAGGCATCTTTATAGCGAATCTTGATCTCTTTTTTGCACCCAAAGATCGCCTCTTTGAAGCTTAAATCAAGCTCCATGGCGAGGTCGAGGTTATACTTGGGGCCAGAGCGTTTGCGAGAGGAGCTGGAGAATCCCCCTCCAAAGACTGAATCAAAAATAGAGCCAAGATCATCAAAGACATCCTCAAAGCCTCGCCCTGAGAAGCCACTGTATCCTTGGCTCTCTAAGCCCTGTTTGCCATAGCGATCATAGAGCTGGCGTTTGCCCTCATCGCTTAGAACCTGATAAGCCTCATTGACACGCTTGAACATCTCTTCGGCTTCACTGCTTCCCTCGTTGCGGTCGGGGTGATATTTCATCGCCATTTTGCGGTAGGCTTTTTTGATCTCCTCCCCGCTTGCACTGCGTTCAATCTCTAATATCTCATAATAATCAAACTCTTCCAAGACGAAGACTCCTTTGGCGTAGTAAAGAGGCGAAAACGCCTTTTAGAGGTGGTTTTTAGGGGCGAATTGTAGCAGAAGAAAATTTATCGTCTGTTAAAAGATTCTAGGTTATATTCCGCCTTATGAAAAAGGGAATGGAATCATTTTTTACACTAGTGGAATCGCTAGAAAAGCTCCCCTCTGTAGGGCGTAAATCGGCGCTTCGTCTGGGCTATTTTTTGGCTATTGAGGAGAAGTTCTCCGCGCTTAAGCTCGCGCACGCCATTGAAGAGGCGGTGGTGAAGATCAAGCGTTGTGAGCGTTGTGGAGCGCTGAGTGAGCATGAGCTTTGCGAGATTTGTAGCGATGAGACGCGGCTTAATGGACAACTCTGTATTGTCACTCACCCCAAAGACATCTTCATCCTTGAAGAATCAAAGCACTTCGAGGGGCGCTATTTCGTGATCGATTCTCTGGAGGATTGCGATTTCACTCTGCTTCGATCACTCATCGTCTCTCTTAAAATCACCGAGGTCATCTTTGCCTTCTCCCCCTCACTCTCTAATGATTCGATCATTTTTTATGTTGAGGATAAACTTCAGGATTTGGGGGTCTCTTTCTCTAAGATCGCCCAAGGAGTTCCTACAGGGGTGAGCTTGGAGAATATTGATCAACTCTCGCTAACTAGAGCATTTGACTCAAGAATCAAGCTCTAGAATCGGCCTTAGAATCGTTAAGATGATTTAAGAGTTGTTCGTGTAAGATAAACCCCGTCAAAACCGACAACAGCGAAGAAAAAGACAAACAGAAAGGAAGAAGCGTCCATGAAAAAGATCGCTCTTGGAATGATTTTCGCCGCCGCTAGCCTTATGGCAGCTGATGGTGCAACCCTCTACAAAAAATGCGTGGCCTGCCACGGCGTCAAGGCGGAAAAGCCTGCTCTAGGAAAGAGCGAAGTGATCGCTGGCTGGGACAAGGCCAAACTTGTTGAAGAGCTTAAAGCCTATAAAGCAGGAACGCTCAATAGAAACGGTATGGGCGCGATGATGAAAGGTCAAATGGCCTCTTTCAGTGATGCGGACATTGAAGCGGTCTCTGAATACATCTCCACGCTCAAGTAACTCTCCTCCTCTAAAAGCCATAGCGGGCGCTTAAGCGCCCTCTGGGTGAAGCCTAATCTCTTTTTATCCTTTTTTGCACTACGATAACCCCTTGTAAAATATCCCTCTTTTGGAAAGATCATGGCAGAGCTACGCATCAACTCTCAGGCTTTTTTTCACAATCTTAAACTCTTGGCGAATCATGTCGGCTCCAAAGAAAAAGTCGCCGTGGTGCTCAAAGACAATGCCTATGGACACGGGCTTTTGGAGATGGCGCTTCTGTGCAAGGAGGCGGGAATCGCAAGCGCGTTTGTGAAAAATGAGGCCGAAGCGATAAGAATCGCCCCCTATTTTGAGAGTGTGACGGCGCTCTATGGAGATGTGGAGTCAAAGAGCCCCGCGAATGTTTGGGTTGCGCTTCACTCTTTGGAGCAGATTCGAAGAATCCCTAAGGGTCGCAGCGTGGAGCTGAAAGTGGATACAGGGATGAATCGCAATGGAATCATGGAAGAGGAGCTCTTTGTAGCGCTTGAAGCCATTCGTGCTCAAGGGCTGATTCTTTGTGGGGTGATGGCGCATAATGGCTATGGGGATGAGCTGGGGAGCGAGTTTTTCTCTCAGCAGAGGCGTTTTGAGGGGGTGAGGGCAAGAGTGGAGGAGTATGCTAGGGAGCATGGCTTGCCTCGACCTCGATTCCATGCGCTCAGCTCCTCGGGGGCTTTGCGAAGTCGGAATATTCAAGATGATCTAGTGCGCTTTGGAATCGCCATCTATGGCTATCTCTGTGCGCATCCTTTGGTGGTGAGCGAGATAGGGCTTAGGCCTGTGCTCTCCCTTTGGGCGAGACGAATCACCACCAAATCCCTTCCCAAGGGGGCGAGAATCGGCTATGGGGGCAAGAGCGAGCTGGAGGAGGAGGCGAAGAAGGTCTCGACCTATGATGTGGGATATGGAGATGGATTCTATCGACTCAATGAACACCACAAACTTCTCACCGCCCAAGGAGAGCGGATTTTGCCTAGGGTTTCGATGGATTGTCTAAGTGTGGTGGGCGAGCGCGAGGAGGTCTGTTTGATGGAGGATGCGAGCGAGCTGGCTAGGCTCTTTGATACGATTCCCTATGAGGTGCTCACGAGATTTTCACCCTTTTTGAAGCGTGTGGTGATTTAGGATGTTGTTGGCCCCCAAGGGAGCGACTGATTTGAGAACAACGGTCGTGATTGGGGATGTGCATGGCTGCTTTTTCACCCTAAAGAGGCTTTTAAAGAAGATTCCACAAGAGGCAGAGATCATCTTAGCCGGAGATTTGTGTGACCGAGGAAACTACACCAAAGAGGTCATTGAGTGGGTAATCCAAGGGGAGCATACGGCGATTCTTGGGAATCATGAGAGCTATATGCTAGAGCACATCCAAGCTGCGCTCAAAGGGAAGCCCAATCGCTGGGTCGATGAGGAGTGTATCGGGGGACGAGAGACGATGAGCTCCTACAAGGGCGCTTGGAGCACTCTAGAGAGGCATCTGCGCTGGATGAGAGAGAATCCGCTCTATCTTTGGAGGGAACCCTATTTCATCACGCACGCCTTCGCACTTCCCTACTTCAAGCGCAGGGATATTCCAGAGAAGCGCCATGCTTTTTTGGTCAATCGCGTGAGGGATACCAAGGAGTGGGGGCATGACTTTGAAGAGGGTTATGAGGCGTATGAGCTCATCAATATCTTTGGGCATGAAGTCTCCAAAGAGGTGAGGGTGGGCAAGAACTTCTATGGAATTGATACAGGATGTGTTTATGGCAACAAGCTGAGTGCCATTGAGCTTGGGAGCATGAAGCTCTACGAGGAATTAACCCATCCCTTGGATATCTCCAGCACAAGCGCCCCTCTTGTCGCAGAGCATCTCACCAAAATATCCCAAACGCCCGTTCATTGGAGATTAGAAGAGGAGGCTCTTCTTTTTGAGATAGGGCTATCACCAAAGAGGCTTGAGGGAATCCTAAAGAGGCTCAAGAGGAAGAATCCAGAGCTTCTAGAAGGGTTTGAGCTCCAAATTCAAGAGAATCCAGCTTCTCCCTCGCTCTCCCGCCTTCTTCTCACTCTTTAAGCCGCCCAATCCAATAGACAAAACCTCCTAGTGCAAAGATGGCAAGCAGGGTTGAATAGGAGGGAATCATCCCTTTAAAGAGCCAATCAAGAATCACGATGAAGCCTGGCGTGAGATAGGTGTAGGAGAGAATCTCCACAGGGCTTAGGAATCTGGCTGTGATCTGAGTGATGAAGAAGGTCACGCAGGTGCTAAAAAAAGCAAGATAAGCGATCCATCCCCAAAGGGCAGGGCGGATGGAGAGGGGCGAGAGGGTGAATATCTGGGGTAGGGCGAAAAGGGTGAGGATGAGCGTAGAGGCAAGGAGTGTCCAAAAGGTGAAGTTTTTGACCCCTTCACCGCGATAGAGTCTCTTGGAGAGGGGGATGTAGGCGGCCATCGTGAGGCAACCCCCGATAAAAACCCCATCCCCTGCGCTAAGCTCAAAGCTCTTTAGCAGCTCCCATGAACCTCGGAAAATCACCCAAAGCACAAGCAAAAGAGCGATGGACATAAGGGTAAAGCGGCGTACAGAGGTCTTTTGACCAAGAATCACCCAGGTGAGCGCGGCACTCAAAAAAGGCACGGTGGTGTAGAGAGCACCCGTGTTAAGGGAAGAGGTATGTTTGAGTGCCTCAAACATCGCTATAAAGTAGAGGCTATAGGCTCCCCCCACCAAAAAGTAGCGCCCCCAATCACGAAGCGAAGGGAGTTTGGGGGGAGATTGGCGAAAGAAGAGCAGAGGAGAGAAGAGCAGGGTCGCTAGCGCAAAGCGCACCCAAGTGAGCCAAAGGGAATCGACCTCTTGAGTGATGATCGCGCCGATGGGAAAAGAGGAGGCGATGATGAGAGTGTAGAGCAAGATGAGACCATGGTAGGGGGCGTGAGACATTTGGGTCCTTGTTTGGGTATCCGCCTATCAAAGAGAGGAATCAGCGGAGATAGATTTGGAGGGCTTCCCTGAAGGAGATGTCGGGAATTCTAATCTCTTCGGGCTGAAGAATCCCCTCGTCAAAGTGGAGGTGGCAGGCTTGGCAGTTGGATCGGGTTTTAATCGCAGGGTGTTCAAAGAGCTTGGGGGGAATCTTGGCGTGAAGCTCGCGGATGAATGAGATTCTAGAGAGGCGATATTTTTGGCTTTGGAGATTGGATCGGGTGATGGCGTGGGGAAAATAGCTGGGGTGATGCTCTGAGGAGTGGGCAAGAAGATAGGTTTGGATGATCTCAGGGTGCTTGACGTACTCTTTAGCGTCTTTGCCAAAGTGGCCTTTGAGATCTTGCATGATGATTTTCCAGGAGCTAGAGGGGAGCCACTGGGGTGGGTAGAGGGTGTGGCAACTGGAGCATTCCCTTCTGAATTCCACAGGATAAAGGTCATGAAGCGCAAGAAACTCTCGATAGGAGCGATCATTGGCGGCATAAAAGGCAATCGTCAAGGAGAGGAGAATCGCCCCGATTCCAAAGAGAGATTGCAGAATCGAGGGGTGCAAATCTTTGCCTTCGTAAGGCTTGTAGCCATGAACCATAGAATCGATAATGCGGGTGCGGTGATAAAAGTGCTCAATGAGTGTCCCGATGATATGAATAAGCGAGGCGATTAGGATCGCTAGGGCGATGAGCTGGTGGGCTTTTTTGAGGAAATCACCCCAAAAATAGAGAATCTTTCCCAAGAAATCAAGCGGCCCACGCTCATACATTGCACCCAGTAGCAGAAGCCCTGTGAGCGTTACCGCTACGCCTCCAAGGATGATGAAAATCATCACCCAGCTAGCAGCAGGATTGTGTCCGATGTAGGAGCGCTTGTCTCTAAAGAGGTGGAGGAAGTAGTAGCGCAAGTCGCGCCAGCTAAAGTCAAAGTGAGAGAAGCGCTCGTAGGTCGTCCCAAAGAATCCATAGAGGATGCGTGCGATGAGCAGGACAAAAACAAGAGAGCCAAAAAATAGATGAAGGGAGAAAAGGGGTTTGAAGAATCCGCTAAAGAGTGCGCCAAAAATCGATAGGGCAATAAGGAGGTGGGTCACCCTCACAAAGGGTGACCAGACATAGATTCGAGGCAAAGGTTCTCCTCGCCCCAAGACTATTTTTTGGCTTTAGGGTTGAAATTCTCAAAGATGAATTCAGCCATAGCGGGAATGCTGTACTTCATCCCCTTTTCTTGAATCTTTTTGAGGTTGTGCTCCATGATGTCATGCTGGCTTCCGCCCACGCCATATTTGTCTGATTCTAGGTTGTAAAGCTCCATCTCTAGCTCGGTTCGGCTAAGATCATTGAGCGCGGGACCCTTTTTTTCAGGGTTGCCCTCGGCATTGGCTCCATGACACTGAGAGCACATCTGTTGATAGACCTCTTTGCTGCTATATTTATACTGTTCTTCCTTAGCAGCGTAGGCACAAGCCACGGTGAAAATCCCAAGCGAAAGGACGATCAAAGCTTTTTTCATCTCTTTTAACCTCTCTTTAATAGATAAATTACTCTTATACTAACAGCTCCAAAATAAAAATCAACTGATAAACTTAAAAACTTTTGTAAAAAATATTCTAAATGTAACATTTTTGGTTGGAGTAAATTTCAAAAGGAGGTGGGGCCATCCAAGGAGGGAAGGGGATGGCCCCGGAAGAGGCTTATCGACCTAGGTCAAAAAGCTTATTGGCAAGATAGTAGAGACTAAAGCAGATCGCAAATCCACCCAGTCCAATGGCAATCTCCGCAAAGGAGGGGAAGTAAGCCACGAATGAAGGGGGCAATTGATACTCATTGAGCTTAAGCGTCTGCATAGGGAACACTTGCGTGTCATGGGCGAGGTTGTATCGCATTGTAAAGATACCCACCATGCCAATGACAGAGGCATAAGAGATAGCCGCTAGATTCTTGCCCTTAGTGAATACAATCGTGAGCAAGGGGACGAGCATACCTAAAATCACCTCTCCAATGATAAAGCTAGGGCTTTGGAGAATGTGAATGGAAGTGTTGGCACGCTCAGGAACTCCTCCATAAAGCGAAGTAAGGAATCTCCAGATTTCAAAAAAGAGCAAGATAGCCAAAAGGATAGTGAGAACCTTGGCGAGTCGCTCTAGCATCAATTTGACATCGGGCACTTGGCTAAAGTCAAATTTGTAGCGATGTCCATAGAGGATAAAAAGAATATATGCACCCGTGATCATCGCTGAAAGAATGAAATAGATAGGGAAAAAGACGCCATTGGAGATGGGCCTAGCCACAAGGAAGCCAAAGACCGCTCCAAGGTTACTGTGGGCGGCAATACCGACTACAAGCCCCGCTGCACCGAAGATTTTAGACCACTTGTGGTCATCCCTCAAAAGAAAGATAAACTCAAAGATGATCGCTACCAAGTAGGCACCATAAAGAGTCCCCATCCACCAAATCGCGGAGGTGAAATTGGGAGTGAGAACGTTATAGATGACCATGGTAACGGGGTGGCCAACCTCAAAGACGATCACTGCAAATCCCGACAGAATCGTGACGATCGCTCCAAGGATAGCTCTTTTAGAAATCACCTCAAACTCCTTGATTCCAAAGACATGGCCAAAAGAGGAGATGATACAAAGTCCCGTACTGGAGACAACAAAAAAGACATACATCGCGATCAATAGACCCCAAGGGTGCTGGCGATGGACATTGTAGGCGCTGTGGCTCTCGGTAAAAAAGAGGTAGAGCCCCGCTGCAAAGATGGCAAAAAGCCCCGCGATAAGAACCGCCAAGAAGATATTCATCGGATTCTTCTCAAAGCTCAACAGTGATCCCAGCGAAAAATCTTCGCGGATAGGGATGATGGATTTAATAAAGTTCATGATTCTCTCCTCTTGGCTATACTAGATAAAAGAGCTTAGGCTTGGTGCCCAAATGTGGCTTGATCGTCCAATGCTCACGCTCTCGGAGGAGCTTAGAGATTTCACTATGGGGATCGTCCAAGTCGCCAAAGACTCTGACTTTGGTGGGGCAAGTGGCTTGACAAGCGGTCGTAGTCTCTCCTCGTGCCAATCGTGTCTCTGAACAGAAGTTGCACTTTTGAACGATATGAGCCCTAGGATCAACATATCTTGCATCGTAGGGGCAAGCTGTCATGCAGTAGGTGCACATGATGCACTTCTTGGGATCAACCGAAACAAAGCCGCGCTCATCATAATAGGTTGCATTGGTAGGGCAGACCTCTTGGCAGGGAGCATTTTCGCAATGTTGGCATTGGCTTGGGATGAAACGCATTTGAGAAAAGTTAAGTAAAGGATATTCACCCTCTGTCTCTTTCACTCCCACCCAAATTCGATAATACTCATCGCCCAAGGGGACATTGTTCTCTTCTTTGCAGGCGGTTTCGCACGCCTTGCAGTTGATACAGTTTTTATAGTCTAAGGCCATCGCGTATCTTGCCATCTCACACCTTCCTTATCTCTACGAGTGTCTCATGGGCTGCAGCAGCTCCAAAGACAGGCTCGATATGTTCTTCAATGATCATACTGTCGTGTCCCCCGTTTTGGTAGGCGCGGCTCATCGCCTTGGATTGGACGCCAAAGCCGTGGACGAAAAAGACCGTATCAGGGGCAATTTTCTCGGTAGGATAGGCCTTGATTCGAGTTTTACCTGCTTTGGAGCTTATTTCAAGAAGGTCACCAAATTTAATTCCTCGCTCTTTGGCAACGCGCTTGTTGATCCAGATGAAGTTTTCGCTCATGGTGTCAAGCAGTAGCGCATTGTTGGCCGTAGAGGATTGGGTGAACTGGGCGTGCCGTCCTGTAACAAATCGGAACTGACCTGCGGGAGTCTTGGGAAGATATTCCTCTCTCCATGTAGGCATCGTGTCAATCCCCTTGGAGGCTAGACTTGGAATCACGCACTCCACTTTTTTGGAAGGGGTGTTGAATTGCCCATTGCGCATAGAGTAGGCTTTTTTGGATTCGGGATAGTAGACATACTCGTTGGCGCTTACTTGTTTGAACTGCTCATTGATACCTGGATAAAAGACTCCATGTTTAAGGAGCATTTCGTGGGCTCCAGCATATTTGGCTACGGCGTGCTCATTCATCTCCTCTTCGGAGTGAGCGTAACCCTGAGAAATATCCCATCCCTCCATTTCATCCTCAAAAACCTCTTCAATAGCGAGCTTCTTGAGCTCTTCTTCGCCCTTATTGGGATTAGAAGAGGCTAGCTCGGAGGCTTTTTCTTCGATCATCTCCTGAAGGTCTTCGTCATGCTTGAGGCTGTTTTCAAAGAGGGGTCGAGAGAGTTTTGCGGTGAGTTCCCGCAAGATTTGGAGCACAGGCTTGGTCTCATAAAGAGGCTCAATGACCTTATTTCGCTGAGCAATGGCAGGTTCGATTCCTCCAAAGCTCTTCACGGGATCGGTGCGCTCTAGGTAGGTGCACTCAGGCAAAATCACATCACTCATGATCGCGGTGTCGCTGGGCATGGTGTCGATAGTGACGACTAGATCCATGTTTTTGAACATCTGAGCGGTTTTAGCAGTATTGGGCACACAATGCATAGGATTTTGCTTGTAGATGAACATTCCTCGGATGGGGTAGGGGGTCTCTTTGGCGGCCACCATATCCCTCCATGCAACCCAAGAACCTGTTCCGCCGACGATCGCAGCTTTGTTTTGTTCGATTCGTGATTTAGCATTGGCATACATGGGCGCAGGGATGGAGTGCTCATCAATAGGAAGGGTCTTTCCGTAGCAGATTCCTCCCTTTACATCCACGCCGCCCCCAAGAGCGGTGAAGATGGCCATGGCACGGCGGAGTTGGAAGTCATTTTTTGCCCAAGTGGTTCTTCTTCCGGGATAGTAGATGGCTTGAGGGGCGCAAGCCATGAAATCCCTAGCCACTTTCCTGATATCAGAAGCGGAGATTCCCGTGATAGGCTCAGCCCACTCAGGGGTATAGTTCTGCTGGAGAATGTGGGCTTTGTACTCTTCAAAGCCATTGAATTTCTCTTCAACAAACTTTTTATTATAAATCTCTTCACTAAGGACAACATGGGTGAGCGCAAGAACAAAAGCGAGGTCGGTGCCCGCTTTGATGGGGAGCCACAAATCAGCCTTATGGGCCGTGTGGGAGTAGCGAGGGTCGATGACGACCAATTGACAGCCTCGCCCCAAGGTGCGTTTAAAGAGATCCATTGTGTCGGGGGTGACGATCGCTTCGGCTCGGTTAGCCCCTGCCATAATGACATACTTGGCGTTGGCAAGGTCGGGGTTGCCATAGGTTCCGATAGTGAGCGTGTAGCCACTTACAGTGCTTTGCAAACAGACGGAAGAGTGGTTGAGCCAGTTGCTAGAGCCAAAAACCTTATTGAACTCTTTGAAGTGGTGCTCGCCCATTCCCTCGCCAGCACAAAAACCGATGGCTGAGCGATTGTCTTGCTCCTCATCCATGATTTTGACGAGCTTTTCTTGGATATAAGTGTAGGCCTCATCCCAAGTGACGCGCTTGAACTTTCCATCTCCTCGCTCACCTGCTCGAATCAAAGGGTATTTGAGTCGATCTTCGTCATAAAGAGCTTTGATTCCGGCGTTTCCGCGAGCACAGAGCATATTTCTTGATTTTGGGAAGAGAGGGTTTGGATCCAATTTGATCACTTTGCCATCCTTGACTCTAGCGATGGCGGCGCACTTATTAACGCACATCTCGCAAAGTGTCGCGACCGAACGCTCTCCTTTTTCCTGACTCTCTGTTTTATTGCCCGAAGAGCCACCCACAGCCAAAGCACCCGATGAGGCTCCGACGATAGTAAGGGCGACGCTTCCCTGCAGAAACCTTCTGCGTGAAATTTCGATTTCCACTTTCCCCTCCGTTTATAAGTTTGACTACTAGCTTAAAAATTGGATATCTCAACTTAAGGTATAAGCTAAGATAATGTTTATTGTCTCAAAAAAATATTTAATGGTGATGAAGAAAAGAAAACTATTTTATTTTTTCAGAAAAAAACAAGGTCGATAATTAGCGGATTTGAAGGGGTTTGAGATAGAATCCTATTATGAAAAGAGTACTCCTGTCCTTATATCTATTTTCGGTCTTTTTGTGGGCTTGTAGTGGGGATTGCCTCTCCTGTCACCCAACTCTTAATCTAGAGAGTGATGTGCGCCATAAGAGCATGGCGACCTGTATCACCTGCCACAGTGCCGAATCGCTCTCCCAGAGTAATATGGGAGCGGCGTGCGGGCAGGATTGTTTTGCTTGTCATGAGGCGGGGAAGATCACTCAAAGTGGCATCAAAGAACACGGGGTGATTAATGAGTGTATCGCATGCCATAGCACCCTAAACAAAGGCCTTCCCACCATGAATTGGCAGGAGAATCTAGGGATTCAAAAGCCTTTTATGATTCCATAAAGTCGCGCTTGACCACCTCTAAGCCTGCCTCTTTTAGGAGGGCGACGGCTTGACCAAAACTTCCATCATGAAGCCTAAAGAGAAAGATTCCTCGGCTTCCCTCCATCACCAAATAGGTGTAGAATATGTCGATTCCAGCATTGCTGAGGAGCCGCACGATTTGATGGAAGCTCCCCACGGTGTCTTCGACTCGGACGCCTAACATTTTGTTGATCTTGGCGGGAATCCCTCGAGCTTCAAGGACAACTTTGGCTTTGGGGGCATCGCTCACGATAAGGCGCAGGATTCCAAAGTCCTTAGAATCGCTTAGCGTGATGGAGTGGATAGAGAGATGACTATGGCTTAGTATCTCTGTGACGCTGGCGAGCTCACCCTTTTGATTCTCAATAAAGACGGAGAGTTGTTCAATCGCGTAGTTTTCCATAGAGAGATTCCTTTAGATTTTTCGCTTATCCACAACACGGACGGCCTTACCCATGCTTCTCTCGATACTTCGAGGTTCCACGAGCTTAACATCGGCATTAATGTAGAGGTGGTTGAGGAGCTCTTTTTCCAGCTGGCGCTTGAGCCGCTCCATCTCTCCGACGCTATCGGTCATGATGTTTTCATCCACTTCGATGTGAATCTCCAGTCTATCAAGATACCCTTTTTTATCGGCGATGATTTGGTAGTTGAGCGTCAATCCTTCGGCTTGAGCGATGACATGTTCCACCTGAGAGGGGAAGATGTTCACGCCATTGACGATAAGCATATCATCCGCTCTTCCTGTGATGCTCTCCATGCGAACCAGTGTCCTACCGCAACGACAAGGTTCGATTCTAAGACGCGTGAGATCCCCTGTGCGGTAGCGAATAATGGGGAGTGCCTGCTTGGTAATGCTCGTGAGTACCAGCTCACCTAATTCACCATAGGGGAGCACTTCACCATTTTTGGGATCGATGATTTCGGGATAGAAGTGATCTTCGTTGAGGTGGAGGCCATTGCGCTGTTCGCAGCTGCAAGAGACACCAGGGCCAATGAGCTCACTCAATCCATAGATTTCATGATAGGCGATTCCCCATGTGTCGGCGACTGCCCTTTGAAGTCCTTCGCTAGAGGGTTCAGCACCAAAAATTCCTGCTTTGAGATGAAAATCTTTGCGCGGATCAAACCCTTCGCTTTTGGCAACCTCGGCTAGGTGCATCGCAAAAGAGGGGGTGCAGGTGAGCGCGGTGGCTTTGAAATCTCGAAGCAGCATGATTTGACGGTTGGTGAAACCTCCGCTAGCGGGAATGATGGTCGCTCCGACCCTTTGGGCACCATCATGAAATCCCAGCCCTCCCGTGAAGAGTCCGTAGCCATAGGCATTGTGAACGACATCTTTGGCAGTGACTCCAGCCAGTGTGAAGGTGCGTGCCATCACCTCACCCCAAACCTCCATGTCATGCTTGGTGTAGCCTACGACTGTAGGCTTGCCCGTGGTGCCGCTGGAGCTATGGATTCGCACCACCTCATCCATGCTCACGCTAAAGAGCCCAAAGGGGTAGTTGTTGCGAAGATCTTGCTTTTTGGTGAAGGGGAGGCGCGCGATATCTTGGAGGGTTTGAATCGAATCGGGCGTGATTCCTATCTCATCAAACTTGGCACGATAGAAAGGCACAAGCTCATAGACACGGCGGAGCGTCTCTTGGAGACGGCTTAGCTGAAGGGCTTGGATCTTTTCGCGCGGGTAGGCCTCGACATCATTCCAGACCATCTCTAACTCCTTGGCGCGCAGGCGCGACCCAGCTCAAAGACTTGGATGTTAGACTCAGCGACCTTGGGATTGATCATCTCTAGCCCTTTTTTGAGGGTCTCCTCATCAAAAGGAAATCCCGATTGCATCGAGGCGACACCCACCATGAAAGCATTGAGCGCCTGAGCAGGGAATCGCCCCTCTTTAGCGAGTGAAAAGGCATCCACCTTAATCGCTTCGCACCCTTCTAATCTAGGTAGCGAATCGTCGGCATTGACGATAAGCTTGCCCCCTTTTTTGAGATACTGGAGGGTTCGCAATCCTTCATTTTGTTCTAAGGCGATGATCATATCGGCTTGATTCTCTTCGATCACAGGAGTGTAGAAATCCCCCACCTTGATGAAGCAGCTCACGCTTCCGCCGCGTTGGCTCATTCCATGATTTTCGGTACCAAGATACTTTTCGCCTTTGATTCCTGCGCAGAGGCTGAGGAGTTTGACGATAAAGACCGCGCCCTGTCCGCCAAATCCTGAAGTGACGATTTGATATTTCATGCTTTGGCTCCTTTGGAAATAAGGGTGAAGGCATCGGTGGGGCAGAGTCCATCCAGACAGGCACCACACCCTGCGCACAAGAAGGGATCGACCTCGACTTTGCCATCCTCTCCATAGCTCATGGAGGGGCACTTGTACTCGGTGAGGCAGTGGTCGCACGCGACACATTTATCTTTATCGACCGTGGCAAACTCTTTGGGGAGGTGAAGCTTAGCGCGCTCTTTGTCCAGCACACAGAATTGTCTTACCACCACTACAATAGGCTTGTCACTCTCTTCGTATCGGGCTTTGACCTGCTTGAAGAAATTCACGCTCTCCTTGAGTTTGGGGGTGTAGCGATACTCTATCGCTTCCGCTCCGCACCCTTGGACGATTTTGAGGATATCCACATCAGGGCTCCCCTCAGGAGTGCTTTGGCGACCCGTCATGGCGACGACGGAATTATCAAGCACCACGAGAACGAATCGATGTTTTTGATAGACGGCGTTGATGAGTGGAGGGATTCCTCCATGCACAAAAGTCGAATCTCCAATCGTTGCCACGATCGCTTTGTCGGGGTTGGCAAGGCTAAGGCCGCTAGCCACCGAGATAGAGCCTCCCATGCAGAGCACAGTGTCAATCGCTCCTTGATTGAGTCCCAGGGTGTAGCAGCCAATGTCTGAAGGGAAGAGCGATTTTTTCTTTTTAAAAACCTTGGTGATCGCATAGAACATATCGCGATGAGGACAGCCGGGGCAGAGATTGGGGGGGCGCTTGGGGAGCTCTTTTTCGTAGCGAGTGCCCACATAGGGGTTGCTCCCTTGGGTGATTCCTAATTTGGCCAAAGTGTCTAGAAGATGCTTTTTGCCAAGCTCATCAATCTCGCTCACCTCATGCGTGAGCTTGCCATGAAGATTGGGGGCGTTGAGCTGCTCCTCCATACAGGGGTAGGATTCTTCAAAGACAATGACGCGCTCATATCCCTCAAAAAGCTCTTCAAGGCGTGTGCTTGGGAGAGGATAGGGGAGGTGGATTTTGAGCACATCCGCCTCAAGATTCTGCTCTTCCACCGCCTCTTTGGCATAGACATAGGCTACGCCTGAGGCAAGAATCAGGGTGGGCTTTTGGGTGAGCTTGGAGACAAGAGGCTCAATAAACTCTTTCCAGTTATAGGCTTTGAGCGACTCGATTCGCTCTAGCATCTCGATTCCTTGGCGCAATCTCCCCTCTCTAGGGACGGCCGCCCATCGCTTGATATCACGTTCAAAGCTTGACTCTTTTTTCTCACGTTCAAAGCTTGGCTCATCAATCTCGCAAATCTCGCGACTATGAGAGACGCGCATGGTGCTTCTTAGCATCACGGGGGTCTCGAAAAACTCGCTTAGCTCAAGTCCCTTTTTGACCATTGTGTAGGCCTCTTGCGGAGTGCTTGGATCAAGCACCGGGATGCGAGCGAATTTGGCAAAGCTTCGAGAATCTTGCTCGGTTTGAGAGGAGTGAAACCCCGGGTCATCGGCGCATACAAGCAAAAAGCCGCCTTTATTGCCGATATAAGCGGCACTCATGAGTGCATCAGAGGCCACATTAAGCCCCACTTGCTTCATGGTCGCACAGGCGCGCCTGCCAGACATTGAGGCGGCATAAGCGACCTCAAAGCCCACTTTCTCATTAGTTGCCCATTCGGCGTAGGCTTGGAGTCCTAAGGAATCGCGGATTTTTTGGAAGCTGGCGAGAATCTCGCTTGAGGGGGTGCCAGGATAGCCTGAGGTGAACTCCACCCCGCTGTTGATGAGTCCCCAAGCGATGGCGTCATTACCCATAAGAATCTTCTGCATGAAACAACCCTTCCTAGTGTTGATATAAGCGAGCATTATGGCTAAGCTTGAATAAATTTTGGATGATGGGAGCGCTAGGGGAGGGATTCCCCTAGAAAAAGGTTACAAAAAGGAAAGGAGGGAGTAGAGAAGGGGCATGATTCCTAGGCTAGCCCCCACGCCAAAAGCGACTGTAGAGACGGCTAGAGAAGTGTTGAGTTGGGCTTTCATCACCATCGCACTGGCTAGAACCATGGGGGGCATGGCCGATTGAAGAATCGCAATATGGGCGCTCTCATCCATAGGAATCCCAAGTGCTAGGATAATGAGAGTGGCACAGAGGGGTGAGAGAATCATCTTGCCGCTTAAAACAACCAAAGTGGGCTTCCATTCGGTTCTAATGGAGCTAAAGACCATCTGGAGTCCGATAGCAAAGAGTGCCACGGGGGTGACGGTCGAGCCAAACATTTTGAGGGTGCTAAAGATGAATTCAGGAATGGGCACGCTTTTGAGCAAAAAGGCTGCAACTAGAGCAATCACTGGAGGGAATCGGACGATTTTTGAGGCGCTTTGGATCACGCTCGCCTTCTCTTTGCTTGCAAGGGCAAGAATGAAAGGCCCAAGAAGCGCTACGGGGATAGCGGTAGCGAATTGGTCATAAAAGATTCCCTCTCTTAGCGCCTCTTCCCCCAAGAATCCCTCCAGCACTGGAATCCCTAACAAGAGAGTGTTCCCAAAGCTTGCCATCATGACCATGGTGACTAAAGTGGGACGAGAGAACTTAAGCCACCACCCCACAAGAGTTACGACTGCTACGCCTATAGCGGTGCCAATCATCCCGATAAAGACAAGATAAAGAAGCGTTAAGCTCATTTCAAGATGGTAGATTTTTTCAAAAATAAGAGCAGGGATAGCAAAGTAGATGACAAAATCAATCAGAGTGAGGGCCTGTTTTTGCTCAATAATTTTCAATCGTTTGGCAATGTAGCCTGAAAGAATGAAAGAGATGATGCTAAAAAGGGAGGCAAACATGGCGTTCCTCCTAGGGACTAGGGTAAAAATTGGGCGGATTGTAGTCCTGCTAGCCTTTTATTTAGGTTATGATTTCTTTTATCAAAGCTAATAAAGGTCCAATCGATGACAACCCAAGAGATTCATTTTCTCAAACATATCAAGGCTGAGCTCATTGATTATAGTGAGGGCTTTGCGGTGCTGGCGTTTGATATTGAGGATTTGCACAAGCAGCATTTGGGGATGGTGCATGGGGGCGCGATCGCTACATTGGCGGATAATGCGGGATGGTATGCGGTGCGCTCCCTCCTCTCTAGCGAGCAGAGCAGTGTGACCATTGAGCTTAAGGTCAACTTCTTAAAACCCGTTGCAGGAGAGATGCTAAGGGCAGAGGCAAGGGTAGTCAATCGGACAAAGCGGACGGCTTTTACGGTGATTGAGCTCTTTTGTAAGGATCTTTTGGTGGCCTACGCGACGGCAACCTTTGCCATCAATGAGGAGCGTAAGCTCACCCAAAGCGTTCACTCCGAGTAGGAGGGGAGGGGGATGAGGCGAGGCTTTTGCCAGTAGAGGTAATAGAGCAGATAAAAAAGCGCCCCCACGAAGAAAAATCCCGTTCCAAGAAGAAGCCAGCCCACACTAAAGGGCTTGTGAGAGGCAAAGAGCCGCCCCTCTTGGCGCAGGAGTGAGAATCGGCTTTTGTCCAAAAAAGCCTGCAAAGTGGCCTCGTAGGTTTTGGAGCTAGAGGCGTGCTGGAGTATCTTCTGGGCGCTCTCTTGGAGGATTTGGTCATTTTTTTTGGCCAAGGCCAGCTCAAAGCGATAGAAGAGCACTCCAAGAATGAGCGCGATGAGAAGTAGCACGAGGAACATTCTTGGCTCCTTTGTGGAATCGTTCTCTTGTTGGAAATCTCTTTTTTGTAGAAGGATGAAGTATAGCCAAATTTTAAGCCGAGCTTTCCTAGACTGCTCTTTTTTAATCCCAAGGGTGCTTCTAAGAATCTTCTTCTCAAAGTGCTAGAGATACCCTCTGGGCAACCTAATATTCTAAAAGGCGATTCTCTATGATGCACAAACCCTACCTCAAGAGCTTTCCCAATAAAGAGGGATATTTTGGCAAATATGGCGGCGCTTACTTGCCTCCTTTGCTCATTGAACACTTCAAAGAGATTGGAGAGGCCTACCTCAAAATCTCCCAGAGTTTTGATTTTATCCAAGAGCTAAAAAGTATCCGCAAGCACTACCAAGGGCGACCCACACCCCTCTATTACGCGCGGAGATTGAGTCAAAAAGCAGGAGGCGCAGCGATCTATCTTAAGCGTGAAGACCTCAATCACACGGGGGCACATAAGCTCAATCATTGTATGGCGGAGGCTCTATTGGCTAAGCATCTAGGCAAAAAGAAGCTGATTGCTGAGACAGGCGCAGGGCAGCATGGCGTAGCGCTTGCGACTGCCGCAGCCTACTTTGGCATGGAGTGCGAGATTCACATGGGAGAGGTGGACATTGCCAAGGAACACCCCAATGTGATTCGCATGAAGATGCTAGGGGCAAAGGTGGTGCCCGTGAGTTTTGGCGAAAGGACACTCAAGGAGGCGGTGGATAGCGCTTTTGAGGCCTATCTCAAAGACCCTGCGAATGCGATCTATGCGATTGGCTCGGTGGTGGGACCTCACCCCTTCCCTAAAATGGTTCGTGACTTCCAAAGTGTTGTGGGCGCAGAGGCGAAAGAGCAGTTTTTGGAGATGACGGGCGAGCTCCCCGATCATATCGTGGCGTGCGTGGGAGGCGGAAGCAATGCGATGGGAATCTTTAGCGCCTTTATTGATGATCCCGTGGAACTATGGGGAGTGGAGCCTCTAGGTAAAGGAAAAAGCCTAGGCGAGCACGCCGCGAGTCTTAGCTATGGCAAAGAGGGGGTGATGCATGGATTTAACTCCATTATGCTTCAAAACGAGGATGGCTCTCCCGCCTCAGTTCACTCCGTGGCGAGTGGACTTGACTACCCCTCGGTGGGGCCAGAGCACGCCTATTTGCATGAGATTGGCAGGACGCACTCCGTGGGCGTGAGCGATGAAGAGGCGATCAAGAACTTCTTTGCCCTCTCACGCCTAGAGGGAATCATTCCCGCCATTGAGAGTGCCCATGCGATCGCCTATGGCATGAAGCTCGCCAAAGAGCGCTTGGGTGAGAAGATTCTCATCAATCTCAGTGGTCGTGGGGATAAGGATATTGATTATGTTTCAGAGACATTTGGTTTTGGAGGCGAGGAATGAATGATTTTGAAAAGGCGATGAATTTTCGCCATGCGTGCAAGCTTTTTGATGAGAGCCAAAAGATTCCCAGAGAATCGATGGATTGGATCATGGAGATGGGAGCTCTCTCTCCCTCCTCTTTTGGGCTAGAGCCTTGGCGTTTTTTGGTGATCGAGGATCAGAGCATTAAAGCCGCCCTCCGCCCTGCGTGCTGGGATCAGCCCCAGGTGACCACCTGCTCCCATTTTGTAGTGCTTCTATCTAAAAAGCCGAAATTCTTTGAAGCAGGAAGCGAATACCTCAAGCGCTCATTTTTGCGCCGAACTCAAGGAGATGAGGAGAAGTTAGCCAAGATTTTGGCCGTCTTTGACAATTTCCAAAAAAACGAGCTCAAACCTGACTTGGAGAACTGGGCAAAGATGCAAGTCTATCTAGCCAGTGCCAATATGATGAGTGCAGCAGCCTTTATTGGAATTGATTCTTGTCCGATTGAGGGGTTTGTTTATGATGAGCTAGAGAAGGCTCTTGCCAAAGAGGTGGCACTCTTTAAGCCTGAGGATTATGGGATTGCCTACTGCATCGCCTTTGGTTATCGCGCCCATCCACAGGGAGAGAGATACCGATGGGTAAAAGAAGAGGTGATCACTTACGTGTAGGGGAGGGCTTGGGAGGGTTCACCCTCTCCTTTTCAATCACCTCATCAAAGATGGCTTGAGCGCTCTTCCATCGATTCTCTTTAGAGTTGAGCATCACTAAAAGCAGGTCTTTTTCACCTTTTTTGGCGCGTGCAATGAGGCAAGGACCAGCCTTGGAAGTGTAGCCCGTCTTGATTCCAATGGTGTATTTATGGGTGCGCAGGAGTTTGTTGTGCGTCCATGAGGTGTAGATTTTGTTTTTGTTGTTGATGGGCGAGAAGGTGTGCTTGTTCATCTTCACGATTTCATTGAAACTTTTGTTTTTGATGGCATATTCCGCTAGGAGCATCAAATCATGGGCCGTGGAGAGATGATCACCAATATCAAATCCAGCGGCATTGGTGAAGTTTGTCTCTTTCATTCCTAGCGCTTTGGCCTTCTTGTTCATCATTTTGACGAAATTCTCACTGCTTCCTCCGACAAAAATTCCAATTCCCGTCGCCGAATCGTTGGCTGATTGGATGAGGGCAGACTTCACCAGATCTCTCAAATAGAACTTCTCCCCCACCTTAAAGCCCGCCTTGCTAGGCTCCACCAAAGTCATTTCAGGCGTGATCGTCACCACTTCATTCATTTTGCCACTCTCAATGGCTAAAATCGCCGTCATGATTTTAGTGAGACTGGCGGGTCGAACCTCTTTGTGCGTCTCTTTGGCGTAGAGGATCTTTTTATTGGAGAGGTCTTTGATGATGAGCGATTCGATTTGGTTTTCAAATTTTTCAACGACGGGGGCTAGGTTGGCTAAAAGTAGAGTCGCGCTCAAAGAGAGGGCGACTAAGAGCTTGGGAAGAAAGTGCATGAGAGGTGACCTTTGCAGCTAGAATCAAGAGAGAATTCTAACCGCAAAGATATTAAAGAAAGAAAAATTTAGGCTAAACTTTTTTCGCCTTGAGTATATTTTTCCACCACGGCGGCGCAGAGAGCGTCTCCTGTGATGTTGACTGCGGTGCGAGTCATATCAAAAATACGATCTAGTGCGTAGAGAATAGGGAGCCCTTCGATGGGGATTCCTGCAGACATCAGGACCGCTACAACTAAAAGCGTGGGCCCAGGAACTCCTGCTTGGCCGATAGAGCCAATGGTAGAGGTAAGGATGATCGCTCCATAGTGCGCCCATGTGAGCTCGATTCCGTAGAATTGGGCAAAAAAGACCGCTGTGAGAGCGTAGTAGATGGCGTTACCATTCATGTTGATGGTGGCGCCAAGGGGCACGATGAAGGAGGCGAGGCTCTTGTTGATTTTGAATTTGTTCTCCACGGCATCCATGGTGACAGGCACGGTGGCCATGGAAGAGGCGGTCGAGAAAGCAACAATTTGCGCGCTTTTGATACCGCCAAAGAACTCTTTGAGTGAGAGGTTGGTGAAGAATTGCACGACAAGGCCGTAGATTCCCCAGTTAAAGAGCGCTAGGGCAAAGAGATAGACCACCACTAGCTTCATGATGAGCACAAGGGTTTCAAAGCCATAGGTGCCAATCGATTCGGCCATGAGGGCAAAAACCCCAATAGGAGCGATAAGCATCACTTTATTAATCATCCAAATCATCGCCTCTGTAAGAGCGTTTAGACCAGCGATGAGTGGCGAGCGTTTACTCTCTTCAAGCATGGAGATTCCAAAGCCCAAGAAGATGCAGAAGAAGAGAATCTGGAGGATGTTCCCCTCGACCATCGCCTTGATGGGGTTGGTGGGAATCATTCCAAGGATAATGTCAAAGAAAGCAGGAGTTCCACCCCTGTCGGCGTATTCATTGGAAAACATCGAAGAGAGTGAGCTTAGGTTGACACCGACACCAGGTTTAAAAAGCTCTCCAAAGAGCAGGGCGATACTGACGGCGAGAATCGTCATAATCATGAAGAAAAAGAGGGTGAGGCCTCCAACTTTTCCAGCGCTAGAAGTAGCGCCAACGCCTGCTGATCCGCCAATGACTGAAAAGACGATGAGCGGAACGACGAGCATTTTAATAAGAGAGATGAACATCGCGCCAAGCGGCTCAAAAACCGCTGCGCCCTCGCCCATCATTACGCCCGTGAGCACGCCAAGAATCATAGCGACTAGGATATAGAAGCCAAGACTCTTGGAGAGATTGTTGAGTAGAGACATATGCAGCCTTTCTTTGGGTGAAGTTTTCATTCAAAAAGGACGATTGTAATCAAAAAAACCCCTGATGCGTCTAAATAAAAGAGTTTAATTTTTAAGCAATACAACTTATAATTGGCTCATGCCTCCTCCAAGAAGAGGTCAAACCCGCTTATTTAAAGGATTTTTCTATGATTACCGTCATCAACACCGGCGGAACGTTCAATAAGATTTATGACAAGGTCAAGGGCGAATTGGTGATCTATCCCAACTGCGATGTGATCGAAGAGGTGATTGCCAAGAGCTTCTATAATAATATCGATTTGAGGGTGACGGGGCTCATCTATAAAGATAGTCTCTATATGAACGATGAAGATCGTGCCGAGCTTTTGAAGAAGTTAGAACTAGTCCAGACTAGGGATGTGGTCGTGGTGCATGGCACCGATACGATGGATGTGAGTGCGGAGTATATCAGGACTCACGCCCCTCATATTGCCGCCAGCAAGAGAATTATCTTCACGGGTGCCATGAAGCCCTACACGATTGAGCCCGCCGAAGCGACCTCTAACCTCACGCTAGCGATAGGCTTTTTGCTCTATGCGGAGCCAAAGAGTGGAATCTATGTGGCGATGAATGGAGTGCTAGGAGAGGCGGAAAAGATCGTGAAAGACCGCACTTCAGGGAAATTTATCTTCGCCTGAAGCGTTGCAGGTGCGAGGGGCGATAGAGATTGATGAGATAGATCGCTAGGATCGCCAAACTCCCACCAATGAGCGTCTCGTGAGTGGGGGTCTCGCCTAGAAATAGCCAGCTAAGAAGCAGGGCATTCACGGGCACCATCAGCCCAAAGGTGCTTGCCTTAGAGGCTCCCACAATAGAGATTGCCTGATAGTAGATGGTCGTCCCAAAGGCTGTCGAGAGGCATGAAACAAAGAGCAGATTCCCCCAAAACCACCCATCAAAACTTCCTATTTCCATCATATTTGTGTTCCAAAGGAAGAGAGGCGCATAGGTGATGACACTAAAGAGTGTGGTGTAGAAGTTGATCGCTACAGGGTGCACTTCATGACGAATCTTCTGCGTGGCAAGTGTGAGGCTCGCCCAAGAGAGCGCGCTAGCAACAAAAAAGAGATTCCCTCCACCCAAAAGATCTCCGTAGTGAGAGAGATTGAGCAAAAAAAGTCCTGAGATGAGTCCTAAAACCAGACCTGAAACCTCATGTTTTTCCAAGGGGTTGGAGTAGAGCCAATAGGAGAGCAAGTAGGCAAAAACAGGAATCAGCGTGGTTCAAGCACTCCTCCTGCTCCTGCAAAACCAAAACGCAAGCCCGTGAAGAAGAGAATAGAATAGAGTGAATTGAAAAACGAGGCAAGCAGAAGGTATTTCAGGGATGAGGGGGTGAGGCGAAGAGGGACCTTTAAAGCAAAGACAATAGGCACAAAGGTGAGCAAGGCGAAGAAAAAGCGCCAAAAAGTGATCACCTCGGTGGAGGTGTATTGGGTGAGAATTTTGGAAGAGGGCCAAGAGCCGCCCCAAAAAATCATACCCACAAAGAGCAAAATAGCAAAAAGCTGTTTTTCATTGAATCTTTTCATAAGAGGGCTTAAGAGTTAGGATTTAAGGCGGCGGCGATAGAAAAAAAGCGCCAAAAAGAGCAGGGCAAAAAAGAGAATCTCATAGCCTAGAGAGGCGAGGTCTGGGGGCATTAAGGGTTCCTTCGATTCTTTGATGGAATGATATATAATCGTTCCAAAGAAGAGGATTAAGAATCTTTAGGATGAGGGTAGGAGAAAGAGAGATGGGTGCTTGGGTTAAAGCCATCGTGATAGCGTGGATCATCACCTTGGGGGGTATAGGGGTCATCTATTGGCTCAATCCCTCGCTTTTTGTGCGAATCTTTATGCCTCCAAGCGATGCGATGATTTTAGAGCTTGGTGCGCGTCTCACTTCACCCTCCATCGCCCCTTCGCTGGAGATTCTCAAGGTGAGCTATGTAGGGAGTCAAGAGCGCGATTACGCCACGATGCTCTCCTATACCGTGGGGAAGAAACGCTGCATCTTAATGATGGGCATGAAACACCAGAAAGGGCGATGGAGAGGAGAGAGGAGTCGTGTGGATGAGTGCTTTTTCCTCTATGAAATATAAATAATTAAAAAGTAAAAAATAGTTTTAACATCTTTTAAGGCAGAAAGGTTAGAATTACCGAAAAGTAAATAAATAGTTAACCTTTATGGAGATTTTCCATAACGCTTGAACAAGGTCTGGTTCAGACCAGCTAAAGGAGATCAAACCCAATGCCAAGCTACCACCTAAGCCTTAACCCCGCCACTCAAGCCTTCCTTGAAGAGGCCAAAGAGGAGATACAAAAGCAAAATCTTTTTTCTTTTCATTCTTCCGCCCAGACCCTCGTCTCCAACGAAAAAGAGACCGCCCCTCTTTTTGCCCCCGAAATCAACTGGTATCTCAAGAACTCTCTTGATTCCAAAGAGGAGAAGCTAAAGACTCTCTCCCTCCTTTATGAGGCAAGAGCCATCAAATTTGATCATGCCCTCCACCAAGACTATGAAGAGAGTGTCTCTCCCTCTCTTCTTATCATTGGAGAGAGTCAAAGCGCCAAAGAGTTTGCCTCTAAAGCTTTAGAATCCTCCTTTGAGGTGGAGATTCTCCCCTATGAGAGTATTGAGAGTATTGAGGGGAAACTAGGAGCCTTTGTAGCCAACCTCACGGATGGAAGCTCTAGAGAGTTTGCCCAAGGAGTCCTCTTTAGGGAGGATGAGTTTGCCTCTAAGTATATGGGGATTGAGAAAGTCTCTGACTTTGAAGATGCCAAAGAGCTTTTAGAGAAACTCCAAAGTCGTCTAGGAATCTATCGCTACAAGACCACCATCACCTATAATCCTGAGATCTGCCAATATCATCATCGCCGAGAGAAGTCCTGTAGTAAGTGCGCCACCCTCTGTCCTACCTTTGGGGTGGTGAATGATGATTCCAAGATGGAGCTCCTCTTCTCCCAACTAGATTGTGTTGGCTGTGGAGGCTGTATCTCCGCCTGTCCCACGGGAGCCATCGATTACGCTCCCTATCCCAAGGAGGCTCTCTATGAGATTGCCCGACTCTACAATGAGACGACGATCTTAATGATCCCTGAGCCCTTCCTCAAAGATCTAGAGGAGGTCACTCTCCCTAAAGGAATCACTCCTTTGATTATTGATCGAGAGAAGTTCCCCTCTGAGATGCATCTTCTCACTCTATTGCAAGAGAGCGGAAGCTCACTTCTCTTCTACTCCCCCATCATCTCTCGCCCCACCAAAGAGGCTAACGAGATGCTCAATCAAATCTATCTCAAGGCCTATGGTGAGCCAGCCCTCTATCTTGCTCAAGATATTCCCACTCTCCTAGAGGCACTCCCTAAGGCTCACAAGATAGAGAAGAGCCTCTATCGCTACACGCCTAAGCCCAACGAGTTAAGACGCAAGACCTTTGGAGAGAGGCTTCGCTATATCATCAAGGAGCAAGAGTTAGGTCAAGTCCCTAGTGGAGATTTCATCCGCTATGGAGAGATTAAAGTGGATCAAGAGAAGTGCACCCTCTGCCTCTCTTGCGTGGGAGCTTGCAATGTCAATGCCCTCACCGCCAACTCCAATGAGTTCACCCTAGATTTTAACGCCTCTTTGTGCACCACCTGTGGCTACTGTCTTCCTAGCTGTCCTGAGAATGCCATCACACTAGAGCTAAGCGGCATCACTTTGGCTCCCTCTTGGTTTGAGTCCAAGGTGATGGCTAGAGATGAGATGTTTAAATGCATTGAGTGTGGCAAGCCCTTTGCCACCAAGAAATCGGTGGAGAAGATCAAGAATCTCATGTCACCCCTCTTTGTGGGTAACGCCTTCAAGTTAAAGACGCTGGAGTGCTGTCCTGATTGCAAGGTGAAGGTGATGGTAGGCTTTAGCAGTGAAGCCGATTCCAAGAGAGAGACTATTTTAGAGGAGGTGGAGTGATGGATCACGCCAATATCAATAAAGCGCGGGAGATTTACTACAGCCTCCTTGGAATCTTCTTGACCTACGGACGGTTGGAGGCTCAGAAAGAGAAGGCGATTGAGATTTTAGAGAAGATTGCCGCTTTTCCTATGACGGAAGAGATCGTGCAGGATGCAAAGGCGCTAGCTAGCGAGCTTGGAGAGCGAGGCGCTTTGGCGATTGAAGAGGAGTTTGATGCGGTTTTCATCAATAATCTCGACGCTAAGGCGATCAATCTAACCGCCTCTTTTTATGCCGAGGGGCAGGAGCGAGGCGAGAAGCTTCTCTTGACCAAGGAGATCATCACCTGCACGCCCAAGCGCAAAGACGAATCGTTTGTTGAAACCGAGGATAATCTAGGATTCCTTTGCACCTTTCTTGGTTATTTGGTGAGTGATTTTGAGGAGAAAAAGCACTTAGAGCTCGCCAAGCGACTCTTTGCCGAAGTGGTCAACGGGTATGTTGATTATGTGGTGATTGAGATTTTGAAACATCCAAATGCTCGATTCTATCGTCATATCGCCAGAATCTTGGAGAGTTTTGCTGAATTTGAGCGACTCTACCTAGAGATTCCCGCTCCCAAAAAGGAGGAGTTCAAAGACATCTCCGAGGCGCTTCGCCAAGAGATGCTCGGAAAGAGCAAAAAGCGAGTCAAGCGCGATCTTGAAAATAGTGGCGGGAGCTGCGACATCGGCTCTTGAGAGGTTTGAGGTCTCATGCCAAAGGCCTTGTTTAAAGAGGGTTTTGGCATGGGACTTCATCCATGAACATCTTAAAAGAAGGAGGATACCTATGAGCCAAGTGGAAAACTCTCGACGAGAGTTTCTCAAAAGCGCTACCAAGACGACCGTAGTGGCGGCGGCTGTAGGCGTAAGCATGGCGGGTTGTATGGGCGGAAGAACCGTTACAGACAACTTGACTAGAGGAAAATCAAACAAGCAAGAGACTCTCTATCAAAAAACCGCTACTTGGGACATGTATTACAAGAGTTGCTAAAAACAACCAACCATCTTAAAAAGGAGATACGATGAGTGAGAATATCGTTCAAACACTCTCTCCGCTCAAAGTGGGTCGAAGAAGCTTCCTGAAAATGGCAGCTTTGGCAGGCGCAATGGGCGCGAGTAGTGCGGTAGCTTCTGAAGGCGTGGTGCGAAGCGCTACGACTCAAGAGCTCAAAGAGGCGCATCCAGGTGCTAAGAAAATAAAAACCATCTGTACGGCTTGCTCTGTAGGCTGTGGAATCGTCGCTGAAGTGAAAAATGATGTGTGGGTGCGCCAAGAGGTTGCCCAAGATCACCCTATCAGCCTTGGCGGGCACTGCTCTAAGGGTGCGGGCATGATTGATGTGCTTCGAAGCCCCAAGCGTGTCAAATACCCCATGAAAAAAGAGAATGGCAAGTGGAAACGCATCAGCTGGGATCAAGCGATGGATGAGATTTCCGCAAAGATGCTTCAGCTAAGAACAGACTTTGGCCCCGATGCGGTTCAATTTTTTGGTTCAGCTAAAGTTTCAACCGAGCAAGCGTACTACATCCGAAAGTTTGCTGCTTTCTGGGGAACCAACAACGTAGATCACCAAGCTAGAGTTTGACACAGCTCCACAGTCGCCGGTGTGGCGAATACTTTTGGTTATGGAGCTATGACCAACCATTTGGCCGATATTCAAAAGTCCAAAGCAATCATTATTTTTGGTGCCAACCCTGCGGTGAATCACCCTGTAGGATTCCAGCACTTCCTCAAAGCTAAAGAGATCAATGGTTCTAAGCTCATCGTCGTTGAGCCTCGATTCACTCGAACCGCCGCTAAAGCTGATATGTTTGCCCAGATTCGACCTGGAACCGACATCCCCTTTATGTATGGAATGATCAACCTGATCCTCAAAAATGGATGGGAAGATAAGAAATTCGTCGCTGAGAGAACTTTCGGTTTTGAAGAGATCGCCAAAGAGGCGGCTAAGTACACCCCTGAAGTGGTCGAAGATATCACAGGCGTCCCTGCACAGCAGCTCATCGATATAACACGAGTTTATGCCCAAACCAAACCTGGAACGCTCATTTGGGCGATGGGTCTCACTCAGCACACGATTGGAACCAGCAATACACGACTAGCCCCGATTCTTCAGCTCATTCTTGGAAATATGGGTAAACCAGGCGGTGGTACCAACATCCTTCGAGGCCATGATAATGTTCAGGGCGCGAGTGATATGGGATGCTTGGCTGAAAACCTCCCTGGCTATTTCCCTAACGCTGAACCGAGCTTCAAGCACTGGGCGAATGTCTGGCAGGTCGATTTTGAGTGGCTCAAGGCTCGATTCGCTCCTGATATGATGTTCAAAAATGGATTCTCCCTTTCTCGATGGTGGCAAGGGGTTCTTGAAGAAGAGACGATTCATAACGGTCCTGCAGGCAAGCTTCGTGCGATGGTCTGTATGGGGAATGGTCTAATCTCTGTCGCCCAGACTGAGAAGGTGAAGCAAGCACTTGATAAGCTAGAGCTTTTCGTCATGATCGATATCTTCCCTCATGATGCGATCGCCTATACCGATCGAAAAGATGGAGTCTATCTGCTTCCTGCGGCTAGCCAGTATGAGACTAGTGGAACCGTCACGGCGACCAATCGATCAGGTCAATGGCGATACCAAGTGGTCAATCCTATCTATGAGAGCAAAGCCGATCAAGATATTCTCTTTGCTTTTGCGAAGAAGTTTGGCTTCTACAACGAATATGTAAGAGCCTTGGGCGATGGCAAAGGAAACTTTGTATGGCCTGAAGATGCCACGCGAGAGATCGCTAAAGGGGTGAAAACCATCGGACTTAGCGGCTGGCTTCCTGAGAGATTGAAGGCTCACACGGATAACTGGCATATGTTTGATGAGCTGACCTTGGAGGGCAAAGGGCCTATGAAGGGCGAATACTATGGTCTTCCTTGGCCTTGCTGGAGCGATAAACACCCTGGAACCCCTAACCTCTATGACAACTCTCTCCCTGTAATGAAGGGCGGTATGGGCTTTAGGAATAACTTCGGTCTCAAGCAAGAGCTCAATGGAGTGGAGTATGATATGCTCGCCTCCGAAGGCAGTGTTCCTCCTGGAGGCACCCAAAAAGGGGGTTATCCTGCTATCACCGCCGCCAATATTGAAGCTCTAGCGGGAATCACCCTCACTGAAGAGGAGAAGGCCAAAGTGGCAGGTAAAGCTTGGCACACCGACCTCTCCATGATTCTAGTCAACAAAGCGCTTGAAGCGGGTCTCTGCCCCTACGGTAATGCACGGGCTAGGATGTTTGTCAAAGAGTGGGCGGATCAGATTCCTCGCCACCGAGAGCCTCTCCATAGCCCAAGAACGGATATGGTGGCTAAATACCCAAGCTTCAAAGACAAGCCCAACCACTTTAGGGTTGACACGAAGTATGAGAGCATCCAGATGCAAAAAGATTGGGCGAAAGAGTTCCCTCTCAACCTTATCACGGGTCGATTGGTCACTCACAACGGTCAAGGAATCGAATCGAGAATCTCTCCCGCTCTAAGCGAGATCTATCCTGAGATGTTTATCGAGATTCACCCTGATCGAGCGCTCAAGCTTGGAATCAAAGATGGCGACATGGTCTGGGTTCACTCACCTGAGGGCACCAAAGGCTACATGAAAGCCAAATATAGCTACAGCATCAAAGAAGATTGTGTATTCGCTCCTTTCCACTGGGCGGGTATCCATCAAGGCAAGGATTTGAGCAAGAATTATCCCGAGGGCTTGGTTCCCTATAGCGTGGGTGAAAGCATCAACACTGTCACCAACTACGGCTATGACATCGTGACTCAGATTCCTGAAACTAAAGGCGGCCTCTGCCGCATCGAAAAAGCGTAGGGGGTGAAGCATGGAAAGTCAAGCTAGAGTCAAGTTCTATTGTGATGAGGCTAGATGTATTGATTGTCATGGGTGTGATGTGGCTTGTAAAGAGGCCCATCACCTTCCTGTGGGAGTCAACCGAAGAAGAGTGGTGACCCTCAATGAAGGTCTTGTAGGCAAAGAGAAATCCCTCTCTATTGCCTGCATGCACTGCTCTGATGCCCCTTGTGCTCAGGTCTGCCCAGTGGACTGCTTCTATGTTCGAGCCGATGGGATTGTATTGCATGACAAAGAGAAGTGCATTGGATGCGGTTACTGCCTCTATGCCTGCCCCTTTGGTGCTCCTCAATTCCCCAAGAGTGGAATCTTTGGTTCAAGAGGACCTATGGATAAGTGCACCTTCTGTGCTGGAGGTCCTGAAGAGACTCACAGCGAGAAGGAGTATAAGCTCTATGGACAGAATCGTATCGCTGAGGGCAAAGTCCCTGTATGTGCAGCGATGTGCTCCACCAAGGCACTCCTAGCAGGAGATTCTGATAGCATCTCGCTCATCATTCGTGAGAGAGTGCTCAAGCGAGGCAGTGGAACAGCCAGTGTTCCTTACACCTGGTCACAAGCCTACAAGGATTAAGAATGAAAAAGCCTCTATTGCCCCTCCTCTCCCTTCTGGGAGCCTTGGGGGCACAAGCTTCTGAGAATCTCAAGGAGCCCTTGGATTTCAGCTACAACACCCAAATCTATGGAAAGCCCATGATTGAGGCAATCCCCACTTGGGGAAGTGGAGGGATTCTAGGTCTTGGAGAGATTGGAGGAATAGGAGGATTAGGAGAGCTCTTCACCTTCTTGCAAAGTGGTTACTTTGCTCTTATCTTCCTAGCGATCATCATCGCTATCCCTTTGGTCTTCCTAGGTCACTATATGGTGATTGGACCCAAGCGATTCTCTCATGAGGGGAAGAAGATCAAGGTCTTTAACACCTTCAACATCATGGTGCACTGGATTGCAGGGATTCCCTTTGTGCTTCTTTGCATCACAGGACTTCTGATGGTCTTTGGAGATGCCCTAGGGGGTGGAGCTTTTATTCGATTCGCTAGAGATGTGCATGGATTAGCCACGATCATCTTTGCGATCTTTGGTCCCCTCATGTTCATCATGTGGGTGAAGCACGCTCTCTTTAAGATGTATGACATCGACTGGATGCTCATTCTTGGAGGGTATCTAAGCAAGGTGAAGAGACCTATTCCTGCAGGCAAATTCAATGCGGGTCAGAAGATGTGGTTCTGGGTCTGCACGATGGGAGGATTCTTCATGGTCTATAGTGGCTATGTGATGTTCTTCCAAGAGGGCAATATTGAGACCCTAAGACTCATGGCGATCTTGCACAATGTAGTGGGGTTTGCTGTGGTGGCTCTCCTTATGACTCACATCTATATGGCAGCCTTTGCGATTGAGGGTGCATTGCACTCCATCCTAGATGGTCATATGGGTGAAGAGGAGGTAGCGATTCTTCATAGTTTCTACTATAAAGAGTTGCAGGCGGAGGGGAAAGTTTAACCTTCCTTTCTCCTGTTTGTCTTTTTTGTCGGTGATGCGGCGCGACTTCGCGCCGTGTTAAATGATCTGCTTAATCCAATCCATTTTTTTCTCTTCGCTCAAAAACGAGGCCTTGAAGCTATTGATGGCTAAGGCTTTTAGCTCCTCTTTGCTTGCGTTTAAATGCTCACTGAGTGCCTCATAGTTTTCGTTAAGATAACCTCCAAAATAGGCAGGGTCATCTGAGTTGACCGTGACTAAAACACCCTTGCGGAGCAGTCTTAAGATGTTATGCTCAGAGAGATTCTTGACGGCTTGAAGCTTGACATTGGAGAGGGGGCAGACCGTGAGGGGTGTCTGTTTTTGGATGAGCCACTCCACTAGATTCTCGTCCTCTTCGCAACGAATCCCATGATCGATTCGCTCCACTTGAAGCTTGTGGATTGCCTCCCAAATATAGGAGCTATCTCCCTCTTCCCCTGCGTGTGCGACTATTTTATAACCAGCTTTTCTGCACTCCAAAAAGAGGCGTTCAAACTTGGAGGGCGGATGTCCCACTTCGCTAGAATCAAGCCCCACGCCTAAAATTTTTTCTCTAAAGGGGAGCGAGGATTTCAAGATTTCAAAACCCTCTGATTCGCTTAGATGGCGCAAAAAACACATGATGAGAAAAGAGCTGATTCCTAGCTCTTTTTCGCCCTTTTCAAGGGCTTTGGTGATACCCTCTATCACGGTTTCAAAACTCACTCCTCGTGAAGTGTGGGTTTGGGGATCGAAAAATATCTCTGTGTGGCAGATGTTTTGAGCCTTGCATCGAAGCAAATAAGCCCATGCTAGATCAAAAAAGTCTGATTCGGTGAGAAGCACCTTCGCTCCTGCATAGTAGATATCAAGAAAGGATTGAAGCGAGGTGAAGCTGTAGGCTTTTCTCACTTCCTCGACACTTTTATAGGGGAGAGGGATGCGATTCTTTTGCGCTAGCTCAAACATAAGCTCAGGCTCCAAAGAGCCTTCGATATGGAGGTGGAGTTCGGCTTTGGGAAGTTTGGCGATGAGCTCTTTTAGGGTTGGCATTGGGGAGTCTCTTTTTGGTGGATTATAGCAGAGTTTGGGGAGAGATTCACTCTCCCTTGGCTAGCAAAGCAGCGCCAATGGCGCCATTGAGTTGAGGATAGGGGTGGGTGTGTAGGCTCGCGCCTAGCTCCTCCTCAAGCATGGTTTTAAGGAGTGAGTTGAGGGCGCCACCGCCACTAAAGACGACCAGGCCCCTCGTGTCAAATCGTTTCGCCATGTTGGCCAGCCTTGTGGCAATAGAGCGATGCACTCCTGCGCCAATATTGAAGGGAGTCTCATTTTTGGCGATGAGGGAGATGAGCTCTGATTCGGCAAAAATGGCGCACATGGAAGAGATTTCGATGGATTTATCGTAGTGGGCGCACGCCTCTCCAAACTCCTCTAGGCTCATCCCTAGTCTAGCGGCGGCGATTTCTAGGAATTTCCCCGTGCCTGCGGCGCACTTGTCGTTCATACGAAAATCAACAAACTGCCCCTCGCGAAGCTCAATCACCTTGCTATCTTGTCCCCCTAGATCAATCACAAGGCTTGCTTCGGGGAAGAAGTGGCTTGCCCCTTTGGCGTGGGCTTGGATTTCGCTCACGCTAGGGCAGGAGAGGGCCTCTTTGAGACTGTCGCGCCCATAGCCAGTCGCTAGAATCTTTGTCACGACTCGCCCTTTTAAAAACTCCTCCACACGCTCGCTTTGGCGCACTTGGGTGTGCAGCGTGTGAGTCTCTGCTAGCACGCCATCAGCGCTGAAAGCAGCGAGTTTGGTGTAGGTCGAGCCGATATCCACTCCCCAAAACATTCTCTACGCGCCCCTCTTGAGACGAATCGATTCGATAAAGGCTTCCACTCGAGTTTTGATCTGTCCCGCATCTTCAGGAGAGTAGTCTGATTCGATAGCTAGAAAGGGGATCCCCTCTTTTTTCATCGCTTCGGCCACGAGGTGCGATTCGACATTGTAGGTGTGGCAGAAAGAGAGAGTGTAATAGATGACTCCATCGGTTTGGCGCTCTTTGTGCATCTTGACGATCTTTTCGATTCGGGCTTCATTGGGGGTGAAACAGGCGCAGTCGATATTTTTGTAGCGCTCCATCATGCGGGCGGTGAGCTCTTCGTTGGTGGTGACGCCCTCAAGATTGACATCATCCTTGAAGTAGCGATGGCCGATGCATGATTCTTCGTTCACGATGGCTCCGCCGCTACTCTCAACAATCTGATGGAGTTTCCAGTTGGGTGCGGCAAAAGGGGTGCCAAGAATCATGAGTCGTGTGGTCTCTTTTTCAAAGACGCTCTTTTGGGCGTTGATTCGCTCCTCAAGCTCATCACAAAGGGTGTTGAGTGCTTCGGTGAAGCGCACGGGCTCATCAATAAAGCTGAGCTGCATCACCAAAAGGCTATCCAGCCCGCTAATGGGCATGATATCACCATGCATTCCACGCAGAGCATCAAGTCTTCGGAGAGCCTTTCGCTTGGCATTGATGATCTCTACGCCTTTTTTGTGCTCTTCAAAACTGAGTTTACGCCCGACCACCTCTTCGATGTGCTCCTGAAACTCCTCCACCTCTTCGCGCCAGAGTCTCATGCTCTTTTCATCTTTCTTTTGGGGGATGTGCATGACGTGCACGGGGTGGTGTTTGGCGAGAATCTCCCAAGTTTTTTTCTTTGCCTCGCAGGTGGTTTCGCCATAGATGAAGTCGCTGCTTTGGGTGTAGCCGCAAACGCGAAGGAGTTTGAAACCATGGGCGGATTTGATGAGGGGGCAGATGTTGCGGGGGAGCTCTTTTTCTGCCTCAGGAATGGAGGCTGGAGAACCACTACACAAGCCATAACAGGCGCCCCCAGCGGCGGTCACACTCTCTTCAGGCACAAAAATACAGAAGGTTCCCACAAGAGGCTTGCCTTCGCTCTTTAGCTTGTCTAGCTCGGCGATTCGACCTGTTTGGAGATTGCCCCAGAGATCATCAAAATAGCCCATCGCTTTGGGGCGATCTGCTTGGGTCAAAAAGAGATCAGCGTGACGCTTTTGAGCAGCCCCAAGGGCACCTTCGAGCTTGGCGGCATCGATGTTGAGCTTCTCCCATAGGGGATAGTAGGCTTCGTATTGGCTCATGAAAGATTCCTTTATCGTTGAGTTGAGTGGAGGTAGAAAGTTTGCCCAAACACTACACGATAGAGGTGCGTATAAAACAGAGAAGGAAGAAGCGAAAAGGCCATGTAGCTCCCAAGCCTTGGGACTCTCTTAGGTATAAACTTTCTTGATAACCATTGTAGGAGAAAAAGATTTAAATTTTCTTTTACCATTTAGATTAGCCAATCATTACTTATCACCTATCTCACATTAAATCTTATACGGTCCAAGCAAACCCATAGAGAACGCAAGAGTGGAAAGACTCAACGGAAGTATGTGACGAGGATTGTTGGATTGTCATATTTTTACCTCTCTCATGAAGCATTGGATAATTTAAGCCCTATCCAATTCCTCAAAAGGCATAATCAAAAGTAGATTTTATCAGCTTAGTGTTGGTTTGGATAATGGGGATGAGAATAGATGTACCCCTCCCCAATTTTTAGACCAAGGTCAAGCTGATAATTTCTTGTCCTGATTATGCTTTTGTAAATATTTGATAGGGCTTAAATTTTCCAATGCCTCATGTGGTCTGTGATGATTATAGTCATATTTCCACTCTTTAACTTTTTCCCTCACTTCACTGAGTGATCCAAACACATAGCAGTTGAGCAATTCTCTTCTAAAGCTACCATTAAATCTTTCAACTCTAGCATTCTCGATAGGTTTTCCGGGTCTGATAAAATCTAGTGTGATATTGTGCTTATTACACCATAATTCAAGCTGTGTAGAGATAAACTCTGGACCATTATCAACACGGATGGTATTTGGATACCCTCTATATTCACAAACACGCTCTAGCACTCTGATTACTCTATGCGCAGGGAGTGATGTATCTATCTCTACATCTAAAAATTCTCTGTTGTACTCATCAATGATATTTAGTAGGCGATAGCGTTTGCCATACCAAAGAGTATCAGACATAAAATCCATAGACCAAACATCATTGATACACTCCAACTCTTGCAGTGGTGTCTGCACACGTTCTGGCAGGCAGTGCTTTGTTTTAGGGCGCATATTAAGTCCTAAAGACTTGTATACTGCCACCATTTGTCAAGACAACTTTTTGAGAATTCATCTTCCAGCCTCTAGCCTTTAATTTAAGCAACGTTTTTCAACCCTTCTAGATAAACATTCATGGGCTTTTGATAATTTAGTGCTGAATGAAATCTATTGTGATTGTAAAAATTGATATATCTTGAAACCTTAAATCTGAGATCTGAAATAGAGCTATACTCATTGATATAGATTTCATCATATTTTAAAGTCCTAAAAAATCTCTCAATGGCAATATTATCAATGGATCTGCCTTTACCGTTCATAGAGATTTGAATGTTGTGTTTCTTGAGAAGTTCTGTATGTTCATGGCTGGTATATTGGCTACCTTGGTCGGAGTTGAATATTACAGGAATGTCATATTTTTCAATGGCTTCTTTTAAAACATCTGTTACAAGAGATGTATCCATAGTTGTTGATATTTTCCATGAGAGTATCGTTTTACTGTGCCAATCAATAATGGCGCACAAATACACGAAACCACCCTTGATTGGGATATAGGTAATATCTCCACTCCAAACCTGATTGGCTCTGTTAATTTCAAGCTCTCGTAGTAGATATGGATAGATTTTATGTTTATAGTTTTTAATGGATGTGTGTCGTTTCTTTTTTGGAAAGATTGCCTGTATCCCCATAGTGTTCATTAGCTTATTGACTTTATTTACACCAATTGAAAATCCATCTTCCAAAAGCTGCCTATGCATAAACCGATAGCCATAGGTTGAGGATATATCAGTATATATCTCATCTATCCTTTTCATGATTTTTAAATCATTGTCTGATATGGGTTTAGGTTCATAATAAAGGGTTGAGCGATTTAAATCTATTATTTCACATTGTCTTGCCATGGAGAGATTCTTTAGCTTGGGTGTGACAAGATCTTTTTTATTTGATAAGCCCAAGCTCTTTAGCTTTCCCACTGCCCAATCCCTCTCTATGGTTGTTTTTCCTAATTTCTTTGCTAGAGCATCATTCTCTGTTTTTAGCTCTTCTATCTCATCTTTATAGGCTTTAGTAGCCGAACCTACATCAAATACTAGTGATGCATTCTCTAAAAACTGCTTTTTCCAATCAATGAGACTTTTTGGTGTAATCTCATATTTACTGGCAATCTGTGCTACAGTCTCTTCGCCACCTAGTAATTCTAAGACAACTCTAGTTTTAAATTCTGCACTATAGCTTTTTCTTTTTCTACTCATTTTTTCCTCTCCTAAATCTTTAGAAAATTCTACCATTTAGGAAGATAAACCTTTCAATTTATTGTCTTGAATTTTAGTGGCAGTATAATACTCGTTTATGATTCCAATCATATCCTGCATTACGAATTCGAAGATAGAGCTTTTTAAAACCATTACGGATGTGCTTAGTAGCAAAGTGATTGAGCGCATCAATCACCTCTCTATCCTCTTTTGGTGTAGCTTGATAATAAAAACTGCTACGATTTAGTCCAACTATTTTACATGCCTGACGAAGAGAAAGCTCATGTTCTTTATGAAGATGCTCTACAGCTTCTCGTTTACCGTCAGGCGTTAGAGCTTTTTTTCTAAAAGATCCTTTAGTGCGTGATTTTCAAGTGCCATATCTGCAAACATCTTTTTAAGCTTAGCGTTCTCATTCTCTAGCTCTTTGAGACGTTTTATGTCCGAGACGCTCATACCTCCATACTTACTTTTCTACACATAAAAGGTTTGATTACTAACACCATGTTTACGACACACATCAGAAACTCTCATCCCAGCTTCTACTTCATTTAAAATGCCCACAATTTGGCTCTCTGTAAATCTACTCTTCTTCATTCCTAACTCCTGCAATTATTTTAGCAGAAGTTATCAACTCATATTCGGTCTAGTTTTTGGGGAGGGGTACAACACCACATCAAAGAGGCTTATGAGCAGAGTGGGCGTATTTATGGATATCGAACTGTTACAAAAAATCTTGTGACATCAGGTATTTTAATCAGTAAAAAGCGCGTTGCAAGATTGACGGGTGAGGACCAAAATGTGGCTTCGCAGAATTAGGTTGTGTCTACAAATGCGGGGTCATTCCACACGTTTTTGGCTACAATTCTAGCCATGCACCAAGACGCTCAAACATCTCTTCTTTTGTGGTACCAAGCTAATGGGAGGCATCACCTCCCTTGGCGCCATCCCCTGCACCCCTATGAAATCTTAATTAGCGAGATGATGCTCCAGCAGACGCAAGTCAATACGGTTTTAGAGCGATTCTACTATCCTTTTTTGGAGCGATTCCCGACGCTTGAGAGTATCGCTAGGGCAGAAGAATCGGAGATTCTTTTGGCTTGGCGAGGGCTTGGCTACTACTCTAGAGCAAGAAATCTTCACGCCTTAGCCAAAACCTGCCAGCAGGGACTTCCAAGAAGCGTGAGTGAGCTTGAGGGATTGCCTGGCATTGGCGCTTATACGGCTAGAGCGATCGCCTGTTTTGGTTTTAGAGAGAGTGTGGCCATCCTCGATGGCAACATCAAGCGAATCCTCAGTCGATTCTTTGCTCTTTTGGGGGTGGGCGAGAGAGAGCTATGGAGGAGGGCGGAAGAGTTTTTAAATCCACTCGCCGCCTTTGATCACAATCAAGCGCTCCTTGATGTGGGCGCGCTCCTGTGTAAGCCCAAGAATCCGCTTTGCCAAGAGTGCCCTCTCTCTCCCTGGTGCAAGGGCAAAGAGGATCCCCTGCGATACACCCCTTCTAAGACGAGGCGCTATGAGGAGCTGGAGCTCTTTTATGGAATCTGTATCCAAGAGGGGAGGGTGGCGATGGTGCAGAGTCAAGAGAGGCTTTACAAGGGACTTTGGGGATTTGTGCCGCTTCTAGGGGCGCCTTTAGACTCTTCTAGTCTTGGAATGATTAAGCATGGCTACACCAAATACAAAATCACTGCCCACCTCTATGAGATACGCTCCCTCCCCGGGGATAGTAAGCCCTCTTGGATTCCCCTAGGAGAGCTTGAGCATCTCCCCCTCTCTATTCTCGCACACAAACTTTGGAGCTGCTTTTTGGAACGCTCTAGCCTAAAGTAAAAGATCGCGCGCCCGCCAAAGCCTATTTCATAGACAAAAGAGAGCTCAAAAAAGATTGACTTTTGGATAAAATCCCTTTTTAAGCAAAATCATTTAGGAGTCTCTCTTTTGAGTATGAGTAGATTTTCAAGAATCGGGTTTATTCTCGCAGCGGCGGGGAGCGCTATCGGACTAGGAAATGTCTGGAAGTTTCCCTATATGACGGGGCAAAATGGGGGCGGAGCTTTTGTGGCGATCTTTTTGCTTTCGGTGGTTTTTATCGGATTGACCGTCTTTTTGGCAGAGATGATTCTAGGGAGAACAAGTGAGAAGAATCCTGTCTCCACCTACGAATCGCTCGCACCCCACGGGGGGAGATATTGGAAATACGCGGGCTTTATGATTTTAAGCGGCGTGCTCATTCTCTCTTTTTACTCCGTGGTGGTTGGATGGCTCATCCACTATATTTTTGTCTCTCTTAGCGGACTGCCCTCAAGCGTGAGCGAAGCACAAGGGGTTTTTGGCGAGCTGGTCTCTGAGTCGATTTTCACGCAGGTTTTTTTCCATTTCTTGGTCATTGGCTATTGTGGTTACATTCTCACTCAAGGGGTGAAACAGGGAATTGAGAAGATTAATATGATTCTTATGCCGCTTCTCTTTTTGATCTTTATTGCTCTCCTTTTTTATGCGCTTAGCATGGATAGTTTTGGAAAATCTTTGGCTTTTATGTTCACGCCCCACTGGGAGAAGATCAACGCCAATGTGGTGCTCATGTCCGTAGGACAGGCCTTTTTCACGCTCTCTTTAGGCGTAGGAACGATCATGACCTACTCGGCTTCACTTCCGAAAAAAGGAAATTTTGTCTCCTCTGCTCTCTATGTCGCTTTTCTTGATACGCTTTTGGCGGTGGTGGCGGGCTTGGTGATCTTCACCTTTCTTTTTGAGTTTGGAAGCGACCCTAGCGGGGGACCAGGGCTAGTCTTTATCTCTCTGCCCGTGATTTTTGCGCAGATGGGGCTTGTGGGACAGCTCATCTCACTCCTCTTTTTTATTGCCCTCCTTTTTGCGGGAATCACCTCGGCGATCTCTTTGGCTGAGCCTCTGCTTGGCTATCTTATTGAGAGACGCTCTTGGAAGCGCTCTAAAGCGGTCTGGGCAGTGATGGGTGTGAGTTATGCGCTAGGAGTTTTGGCGATCCTTGGAGGCTCTAAGGCGTATGGCGAGAGTCTGAAATGGGGCGGAAAGAGCATCTTTGATTGGCTTGACTTTGGCAGTTCAGCCTTGCTCATGCCTTTGGCTGGAGTGGCGCTTTGTATTTTTGTGGGGTTTGTGTTGGATAAGAATCGAGTCTATGGGATGTTTGGCGGATATATGCCACCCTTTTTCTTCAAAATCTGGCTTTTTTGTGTGCGTTTTGTCGCGCCTGTGGCTATTTTTATTATCCTCATTCAAGGTCTTAGGGGCTAAACCCCTGCGACCTGATGTTTAAGTTTGTATTTTTGGGAGAGATAGACCCCAAAATAGAAAATCGTTCCTAAAGCGAAAGAGCCTCCCTCTCCAAAAGGCAGAGTCAAAAATTCCCCCATCTGTTCGGGCAAAAGAGTCAAAGGAATCACGGGCAATAAAAGCGCGCGCTCCAAAAGATTGAGGCGTGTGAGGAAATAGCCCTGCACCACTGAGGCAAAGGCAAAAAGACCCGCACACGCCATCGTAAAGATGAGTCCAATCTCAAAAGGATTGGTGATCCAGACCCAGCCATTAGGGTCGCTTGGGTTGGCGGGATTGACCGATTCGATGAGGAGCAGATCGGTGTTGAAAAAGAAGATAAAGGGCAAAATCGCCACCCTCATGTCATACAAGAATCCTTGCACGCCTGTTCTTACAGGGTCTGATTTGGCAATGCCTGCCGCAGCATAGGCGGCGATTCCCACGGGAGGCGTGTCATCGGCAAGGATTCCGAAGTAAAAGACAAAGAGGTGAGCCGCAATCGCTGGGATCAAAAATCCATTATCATGCGCTAGCATCAAAATCACGGGTGCGGTGAGCGAGGCGACGACGATGTAGTTGGCCGTCGTAGGGAGACCCATGCCAAGGATGAGCGACATAAGCGCGGTGAGGGCTAGGACGATGAAGATATTTCCGCCTGAGAGCGTCTCCACAATCTCAGCCAAAACCTGCCCGATTCCCGTGAGCGTCACCGAACCGACAATGATTCCTGCGGTGGCGGTGGCGAGGGCGATGGGAATCATGTTTTTCGCTCCTGTGACCATCCCCCAGAAAATCTCTTCAAATCCGATCAAAAAATCCCGTCTCTCTAAGGGTTCTTGGCGCATGAGCTTCTGGATAGGGCGTTGGGTCGCCATGATGAGCAAAAGCAGCATGATGGCGTTAAACGCAGCGGACATCACCGATTCGTTAAGCACAAGAAGCGTGTAGAGCAAAAAGAAGATGGGAACAAGATAGTGGACCCCAGAGAGAAAGGTTGCAAGCTTAGGGGGGAGCTCCTCTTTAGAGAGCCCTTTGAGCCCAAGTTTGCACGATTCTAAGTGAATGATATAAAAGAGCCCAAAATAGGTCGCAAAGGCAGGAATGGCTGCGGCAAACATGATGTGCGTGTAGTTCATCCCCAAAAACTCGGCGATGATAAAAGCAGCGGCTCCCATGATAGGAGGCATGAGCTGGCCATTCACGCTGGCAGCCACCTCGATAGCAGCGGCCTTTTCGCCTGTCATTCCACTATTTTTCATAAGAGGAATAGTGAAAGTCCCTGTGGTTACAACATTGGCAACGGAAGAGCCTGAAACAACCCCTGTTAGGCCGCTAGCCACGACTGAAGCCTTGGCAGGCCCTCCGCGATATCGACCAAGGAGTGCGTAGGAGAGGTTGATAAAATACTCGCCTGCGCCCGCCTTCTCTAGTAGTGAGCCAAAGAGCACAAAGAGGTAGATAAAGCTAGCGCTCACGCCTAGGGGGACGCCAAAGATTCCCTCAGTAGTGAGAAACATATGACCAGCAAGCTTCTCGATGCTCGCCCCTTTGTGGGCAATGAGGTCGGGCATATAAGGACCAAAGAAGTCATAGATCAAAAAGCAGGAGGCGACGATTCCTAAAGCCAATCCAAGGACGCGGCGACTCGCTTCAAGCAGAATCACCATTGTCAAAAGGGCGATGATGATATCGCGCTCCAAATAGGCTCCAGGGCGCTGGGAGAGCCCATAGAAATCAAGGAAGATATAGAGTGCACCCAAGGAGCCAGCCACCGCCAAGATCACGTCATAGAAGGGGATTTTGCTCTTGTGGGAATCGTGAAAGTGGATAGGATAGAGCAAGAAAGCGAGCATGAGCGCCAATCCTAAGTGGATGGAGCGCGTCATAGTGGAGTTGGTTGGGAAAAAGGCAACATAGAGTTGAAAGATCGACCAGCCAAGCGCCAAGAGAGCAATCCCCCAAAAGAGGAGGGGGCGCTCATGAAGGCGACGCTGGCCTTCTAGCTCTTCGATATGGTCACTAGTGACATGATAGGCTTTTTGTGAAATAAAACTCATCTAGCCAGCCCTACTTTAAAAGACCGACTTTTTTGTAATAGGCCTCAGCCGCAGGATGCAAAGGGGCGCTCAAGCCTTCAAGGAGAGACTCTTTGGTGACGGATTTGTAGGCGGGGTGAAGATTTTTGAACTCATCGAAGTTGTCCAAAATTGCTTTCACGATCGCCTCAACCATCTTGTCGCTTGCTTTAGAGCTTCCCACTAGAACGGCTTTGACTCCTAGGCTATGAACATCTCGATCCACTCCGGGGTAGCTACCTTGGGGGATGATTCCCTTGGCGTAGTAGGGGTATTTTTGGAGGATGGCGTCCACCTTCTCTCCTTTGATATCTACAATATCAACGGGGAGGGAGTTAGCCGCATCGGTGATGTTGGCTGTGGGGTGGCCGACCATATAGAAATAGCCATCAATCTTCTTATCTTTAAGCGCCATAGGGCACTCAGGAGCGGTGAGCACCCCTGCTTGGGCTAGGTCGCTCTTTTTGATTCCAAAGGCATCAAAGACGATCAAGCCAGTGGCTTCATTGCCGCTGCCGGGATTGCCCACATTGATCTTTTTGCCTTTGACATCCTCTAGCTTGGCGATTCCAGAGGCCTTGGAGACCACAAGTGCAAGGAGCTCTGGATAGATTGCCATGACGCTTCTTAGCTCTTTATTGGGTTTGCCTTCAAACTTGTCTAGACCATTATAGGCGTTGTAGACTACATCGCTTTGCACGGTTCCAAAGTCGAGCTCGCCGCTCATGATGCTGTTGACATTATAAACAGAGCCACCCGTGGATTCGACACTGCACCTTAGATTGTTGGTTTTGCGCTCTTTGTTCACCAGGCGGCAGATAGCGCCTCCTGTGGGATAATAAGTTCCCGTGACTCCCCCTGTGCCGATGGTGAAGAACTCTGCGGCTTGGAGGCTGGAGGTGACAAGGAGAGCGGACAGACCTAGAAGACTGAGAGATTTTTTCATGGAAACTCCTTTTTGGGTGATTTGAAGTGTGTTGGAAATATTGTAGCCAAAAAGTGCCTAAGAAAAGTGCTCAAAAGTTGAGCAGAAGGGGCGAAGTAAGCTTGAGCTTAGCTCGATTTAGAATGAGGATATTTTTTATCATTTAACATAAAAATAATATTCAAAATATTCATTAACGGATAAATAACATTGATGAATATAATTTCATTTGTGATAAAAAATAAACAGAGAAAGGATGGGTCATGGATATGGTTGGGCAATTCCCACTATTTTATTTTCCAGAATATGGCAGCGCCTGGATGATGGGGGTGACGGGGACGATACATATGTTAGCGTCACACACCTCCGTAGGAGCGGCGATGCTGTTCGCTTTTTTGGCGTACAAAGCATATAAAGAGGATCGAAGCGATCTCTATCCGTATATGAAAAAATATGGAATGTTTTTGTTGATTTTCTCTTATGTGATTGGCTCTATCACTGGGCCTGGAATATGGTACACCGCGACTGCTGCAAGCCCTAGGGGGATTAGCGCGCTGATTCATAACTTTGTCTGGGTTTGGGCGACAGAGTGGGTCTTTTTCGTCTATGAGGTTATCGGGGTGTTTGCATTGGTCTATTTCATGGACAAGATCGATCGCAAAACCCACCTCAAACTCACCTTCTCTTTCGCGATTGCTTCGGTGGGCACGCTAGCGCTCATCATCGGAATCATTAGCTTCATGATGTGGCCTGGAACGGAGGCGTTTTATGCGACAGGAAGCGCGAGTGACGCCTTTTTTGGGGTGAATACCTTCCCTCATATGTTCTTAAGAATCGGCTTTATGATCATGATGTCAGGGGTGATTGGGATGCTCATCTCTAGCGCGATGAAAAGGGAGAATCCTGAGCTCTCAGACGAACTCACCAAAACCATGGGCTATGTGAGCATGATAGGCGGTTTTGTCACGCTATTTTTCTTTATGTGGTATATGGGAACGCTCCCTGAAAATGCCTACGCGGTCTTTGCTTTCCAAAAAGATCAAATCATTCTCAATCGCCTCTACCTCACTGCGCTCTTTTCGCTCTACTTTATTTTGGCGATTCTGAAACCTCGATTCATCTCTGTACCTCTGGCGAGTGCGATGATTTTCGTGATTCTCATCGGGGGGCTTTGGCAAGGAGAAAAGTTGCGAGAGAGCATGAGAAAGCCCTATGTAGCAGGGCAATATATCTATTCCAATCAGCTCATTAGCCGTGATGTGGAGGGCAAGGGAATCAAGAATGAATTGCCTCTTATCGCCGAAAAAGGGCTCCTTGTGGCGACTCCATGGATTCCTGAACACCTAAAAAATCTCACAGAGGGCAATCAGCTCGAAGCGGGTGAGCTTTTGGTGAAAATGTCTTGCTCTCACTGCCACTCACTGGAAAAAACAGGGGTTTATCGACCTCTTCAAGCCAGACTCCAAGGAATGCCTAAAGAGGGAATCAAGGCGATTATTGATTCGATAGGAGAGGGTGCCTTCTTGTATATGCCAAAGTTGGCGTTACCTGAAGATGAAAAAGAGGCGATGGCCGCGTGGCTAGCCGCACAAAACTACTAAGGAGAAGATATGGACGCATCTGTTTTGCTGGCTCTAAGAGACCCTGCGGGAGTCCCTTTTTATCCTGTGGTGTTTCAGGCTCTCTATATTTTGACGTGGGCGCTGCACATCGCCTTTGTTCTGCTTGCTTTGGGAAGTTTGGCGCTTTCACTCTATGGCTCAACACGGCAAAAAGGCGATGAGAATTGGAGAATTTTGACGCCCCATCTCATCCAAACGGGTAAAATCAGTGTTTCGATTCTGATTGTTTTGGGGGTTGCTCCGCTGCTTTTCACGCAGGTGATCTATGATCCTAACTGGTATGTCGCCAACACGCTATCAGGAATGTGGGTCTTCACCTTTGTCTATGCACTCGTGGTGGGATACTCGGTCTATTATTGGTACAGTTACGCCAACAAAGCCCAAAAAGGTGGCGGGACTCTTATTGGGGCAGCTTCTTTCTTGATTCTTGTTTTTTGTGGGATTTTGATGCACAACTTCGCACTCACTTCGATCATGCCCCAGGATTGGATGAGTATGTATGCGCCTAATGGCAAAGTCGATACAAGTGGTTGGGTGTTCAATATGGATGTGATTCGACTCGCTTTCATGGTGAGTCTAGCGCTGCCTGTGATCGGAATCTTTTTACAAAACTACGCCCAATTTGTGAGCACAAGGAGTGACTTCTCTAAAGCCTATGTAGAATTCACCCAAACTCTTGGCACGAGATTGGCAGTAGCGGGTCTTTTGCTTAGTGCGGTGCTCTTTTTGCTCTGGATGTGGAGCGTGGATTATCTTTTCAGCCCCCTTTCTATTGCTATTGTGGTGGGCGTTTTGGGGCTTTTGGCTTTGAGCGCCAAAAATAGCAACAGCTACCTTACGACAGGCGTGCTGGTGGTGGTCGCTCTTTTGATTTCAGGAATGCGAGAGCTGATTCGCTTTGATCTTATGGTGGGGCTTGGCTATAACATCTATGACTATCCCGTGAATCTAGAGATTCCTTCCATCGTGATGTTCTTGCTCACTTTCTTGATCATGGGCGGAGTCGGAGTGGCTTTCTTGCTCACGATGGCGTGGAAAGTAGGAAAGAATCAGGGCGTGTTTGACGCCAGCCAAGATGTCGTGGTGAGCAAGCTCGCCAACTACACCTTGGGAATCATGACCGCGTGGATGGTGATCTATTTTGCGTGGGGCATGGGAGTGCTGTTTAAAAACGTGCTTTAATCAAATGCTGCAGAGGACTCCTTTGGAGCTCCTCTCCCTCTTTTCTTAAGCTTTTCCGCAGTTATTCATATATAAAATTTCGTATATGTTTATATGAGAAAAGAGCGGGAGGGTTTTGGAATGGATGAGCTGCTCAAGATCGGCTTTGCCACAAGCGATGAGACGCGTCTTAGGATTTTAGCCTTTTTGGTGCGAGAGGGAGAGTGTTGTGTCTGTGAGCTAGAGGCCTCCTTGGGGATTTTTCAATCAAGAATCTCAAGGCATCTCAAGATTCTTAAAGAGGCGGGATTTTTAGAGGTGAAACGCGAGGGGAAGTGGGCCTATTACGCCCTCGCTTCTCAAGCTCCCTTACAAGCGCTTTTCATCGAGCAGATATCCAAGCTCTCCCTTCCTCTTCCCCCTAAGATCTCTGCGTGTGAGATCAAAGGAGAAGAATCGTGAGTCTAGCTTTAGCGATTTTTATTTTGACCATTGTGCTTGTTATCTGGCAGCCTAGGGGTATTGGCTTTGGCACCGTGGCGGTGATGGGAGCGATCGTGTCGCTTTTGCTTGGGACGGTGAGCCTAGGGGATGCGCTTGAGGTGACGGGAATTGTTTGGGATGCAACCTTGGCCTTTATTGGAATCATTATCCTCTCTTTGGTGCTTGATCAGATTGGATTCTTTGAGTGGAGCGCGCTCCATATGGCTCGACTCTCCAGAGGTAATGGGAATTTGATGTTTGTCTATATGCTGGTTTTAGGAGCCCTAGTCTCGGCTTTTTTTGCCAATGATGGTGCCGCGCTCATCCTCACCCCGATTCTTCTAGCGCAGATGCACTATCTCCGTGCCTCTTCCAAGGCCACTCTCGCCTTTTTGCTGGCGGGGGGCTTTATCGCTGATAGTGCGAGCAACCCTTTGGTGATCTCTAATCTCACTAATATTGTCACAGCGGGCTATTTTGGGATTGGATTTTTAGAGTATGCTAGGGTGATGTTTTTCCCCAATCTTCTCTCCATCCTCGCTTCTATTGCGGTGCTTTGGCTCTTTTTTAGGCGAGCGATTCCTGCTTATGTGGAGATAGAATCGCTTCCCAAACCAAGCAGTGCCATCAAGAGCCCTGTGATGTTTAAGCTTAGCTGGTATTTTCTCGCGCTTCTTTTGGTGGGCTATTTTATCGGGGATATCTATCATCTTCCCGTCTCGCTTTTTGCCCTAGGCGGAGCACTCCTCTTTTTGCTTTTGGCGACTCTCTATAGGGCGACTGATCCCCTCTTGGTTTTAAAGAGCGCCCCCTGGCAGGTGGTCTGGTTTAGTATCGGGCTTTATATTGTGGTCTTTGGGCTTAAAAATGCGGGACTCACCGATGAGATTGGCAAGATTTTGTCATGGCTTCACACCCAGGGAGAGGCTGCATCTATTGTGGGAACGGGCTTTTTGGCGGCCTTTTTGAGTAGTGTGATGAACAATATGCCCACCATCATGGTGATGGATATCGCCATTGATCATATGGGCGAGAGTTCGTTGGCCTATGCGAATATTCTAGGCTGCAACTTGGGGCCCAAAATGACTCCTATTGGCTCTTTGGCGACTCTTCTTTGGCTCCATGTGTTGGCGCAAAAAGGGGTCAGGGTGACTTGGGGGGCTTATATGAAGGTGGGGCTAATCATCACGCCTCCCGTGCTTTTTGTGGCGCTTTTGGGGCTACTGTAGAGTTGAATTGAAAAAAGGAATGAGGGATGAAAAAAGTATTGATTCTATGCACGGGCAACTCTTGCCGAAGCATTCTCGCTGAAGCGCTCATTAACGCTCGCTATGAGGGGAAGATCAAAGCCTATAGCGCGGGAGTGCGCGCCAATGGCAAGGTCAATCCAAACGCCAAGCAGCTTCTTTGCCAGAGGGGAATCTGGAGGGAGGAGTATCACAGCAAGACGCTAGAGAGCGTGATGGGGGAGGAGTTTGATTTGGTGGTGAGCGTGTGCGATCACGCCAAAGAGAGCTGCCCTCTCTTTCCTGTGCCCATAGAGAGGCTCCATCAAAGCTTCCCTGATCCTGATGGAAGGCCAATGGAGGTGTTTGAGAGAGTCTATGAATCGATAGAGCGGGAGCTGTTGCCCAAAATCGCCGCAAAGTTGGGGGTCTAGCGTGTGGTTAGAGCTAGTGGATGGATGGTTTGAAGGGCTGGATCGAAGCAATCCTCTCATTGAGGCGGCGCATTTTTTTATCTATGACACAGGCAAAATTTTTGCCCTGCTCTTGGGGGTGGTCTTTTTGGTTTCACTCCTTAGGAGCTACTTTCCTATAGAGAGGGTGCGAGACTATTTGGCGAATAAAAGTCCGCTATTAGGGCATATCATGGCGGCAATTTTTGGCTTTGTGACCCCTTTTTGCAGTTGTAGTGCCATTCCCCTTTTTATTGGATTCTTGCAGGCGCGTATTCCCTTGGGCGTGGTCTTTAGTTATCTCATCTCGGCACCCATGAACAATGAGATCGCTTTTGTGTTGATTTTAGGGCTTTTTGGCTGGAAAGTGGCGCTGCTTTATACGGGACTTGGGATTCTTGTGGCGGTGGTGGCAGGAATTATTCTTGGGAGAATGAGGTTGGAGAAAGAGATTCTCATCGAAGTGAAACCCGCCTCCAGTGCTTTTGAGGTAGAGATTCCCAAGCTTTTGGAGCGCATCAAAGAGGCGTGGAATCACACCCTAGAGCTCTTTAAAAAGATTGCTCCTTTTGTGTTGGTTGGAATTGGTCTTGGGGCGTTTATTCATGGGTATGTGCCTAGCGAGTTTGTGCTTAAGTGGGCGGGAGGCGATTCTTGGTACGCGGTGCCTTTGGCGGTGCTTATTGGTGCACCGATGTACAACAACGCCGTTTCAATCATTCCACTGGTAGAGGTTTTGATTAACAAAGGGATGCTCTTTGGCACAGCCCTTAGCTTTATGATGGCCACGAGCACCTTTTCTTTGCCTGAAGGAATCATGCTCAAACGCCTTATGAGCTGGAAGCTCTTGGCGCTTTTTTATGGAATCACCGCCCTTGGAATCATCATTAATGGCTATCTCTTTAATTTTATTTTGCACTAAAAGGAGTTCATCATGAAAATCGAAATTCTAGGCACAGGGTGCACCAAATGCAAAGCCCTTTTTGAGGCGACCAAAGAGGCGGTAGCCCAAAGTGGCAAGTTCGCACAGATTGAGAAGGTGGAGGATATCCAAAAGATCATGGGCTATGGAGTGATGAGCACGCCCGCGCTAGTGGTGGATGGTGTGGTGAAGCTTAGTGGCAAAGTGCCCAGCGTGGATGAGTTAAAGAGGGTGCTCTTAGAGGGGAAGGAGTAGGGTGGAGGAGCTGGTTTTAAGCTGGCTTGAAAGTGGAGGCTTTTGGCTTTATGCGGGGGCTTTTGGTGCGGGGGCGATCACTTCGCTTGCCCCCTGTTCGATTGTGAGCGTTCCGCTCTTGGTGGGAAGTGCGTTGGGATTGAGCGCAAAGATGAATGAGAAGAGCCGATTCTTGTTCAGTCTAATCTTTTCGCTCCTTTTTGCAAGTGGAGTGGCGACGAGCTTTTTCCTGCTAGCACTTTTAGTGGCTAAGGCGGGATTTCTCTTTTCTATTGCTCCTTTGTGGGCTTATGGCGGTGCAGGAGTGCTGGCGATGCTTTTAGGGGTTTATGCGATGGGATGGCTGCCCGAAATGACTCATAGGGGGGCTTGGTTTGAGCCTCTTTTGAGATGGAGATGGATTGGAGTTTTTGGGATGGGGGTGATTTTTGGACTGGTGAGCACTCCTTGTGCCTCTGCCCCTTTGGTGGCCATTATTGCTTTGGCATCAGCCCTAGAAGGACGCGAGGGGTATGTGGCGGTGCTCCTCTTTGCTTTGGGACACTCTTTGCTTCTTTTAATGGCAGGGGTTTGGGTCAGTTTTGCCCAAAAAATCGCTTCAAGCTCTTTTTGGGGAGGATTTTCTACGCTTTTGAGGAAGATATTAGCATGGATGATGTTGGTGGTGGCAGGCTATTTCTTCTACCAAGGATGGTTACAGCTGTGATCAAAATAGAGAGAAGAGAATGAATCAGGATAGGTGTTCGTGCTGTGATGGGGGTTTGCCCAAGGAGGGTTTCTCTGAATCTCAGACTAGGAGTCTCAAGGGGGATGATTTAGTCTGCTATTGCGAGGGAGTAACCTATCAAGAGATCATCGAGGCTATCAAGCAAGGGGCAACAAATGTTCGCGAGGTGGCTCAGGCAACAGGGGCGTGCAAAAGTGCAGGGAGATGCGGAGAGCTCAACCCTAAAGGGCGCTGTTGTGCGATTGATATTTTGGAGATTCTTCAAGAGAGCGAGGGATAGATGAGGGGGATGCTAAGAGGAATAGGGAGTGTGCTTTTGGTAGGGCTTTTGCTAGGATGTGGGAATCAAAAAGAGGCGATTCCCATATCCTCGCCCTATGCTAAAGCGATGGCCTTAAGGGGGCAGGGGCAAAGCTTGATGCTTGAAGTAGGGGCAAGCTCCTGCTATGCCTGTATCGAGATGAAGCAGCTGATCGATAAGCTCCACCAAGAGAATCCCAGCCATCAAATTTTTGTGATTAATCTCAATGAAGAGCGTGAAGTAGCCAAGATTCTTAAGATTCAAGTGATTCCGACTCAAATCGTCTATGACGCTTCAGGGGAAGAAGTTTGGCGTCATGTGGGAGGATTGGGCGAATTGGAGTTGCGTGAGTTGGTGCAAAAGTATGGAATCTAATAAAGGAGAGATAAAATGAGGGGATGGAAGAGTCTCTTTGGTGTGGTTGTGATGACTCTTGGTTTACAGGCGCAGACGCTGGAGCTTGGCTCTTATTTAGAGCGCTTTGATTACAAAGAGCGTGAAGAGATGAAGATTAAGTTAGCGGAGGCGCTTGCTCTTTATGAAGCGGGAGAGGCGGAGATTTTGGATATTCGTTTTCAGGAAGAGTGGGAGGTTTGGCGCTTGGGATTTGGTAAACACATCCCCCTTCCTGAGCTCCCTGGGCGCTTGGGAGAGCTGGATAAAAAACGACTGATTATTACGATTTGTCCCCACTATGATCGAGCTCTTATGGCGCGCCTCTATTTGGTGACTCAGGGGTTTAAGGCGCGATATTTAAGCGACGGAATGTTAGGGATGGTGGGCTATCTTCGAGGAGCTAATGCCAAAGAGTTTTTGGAAGAGATCAAGAGATGAAGATGTAATGGTAAAGTTACCGAGATGGCGTATTATAGGGGATCGAAAGAGAAAAAGTTTTCAAAAAAGGAACTCCCATGAGCCATGCTCACAAGACTAAAGTCCTCTTTGTCTGTATTCATAATAGTGCCCGTAGCCAGATGGCTGAAGCCTTTTTGCGCGCCCTAGGGGGAGAGGAGTTTGAGGCGGAGAGCGCAGGCTTTGAGCCGGGGATTCTTAACCCTCTAGCGGTGAGCACGATGCAAGAGGTTGGGATTGATATTAGCCATCATACCCCCCAGAGTGTTTTTGAGCTTTTCAAGCAGGGCAAACGCTACAACTATGTGATCACGGTGTGTGATGAGAGCAGTGCGGAGCGATGCCCTCTCTTTCCGGGAGCGGTAGAGAGAATCCATTGGAGTTTCAAAGATCCCTCCTCGCTCACAGGAAGCGAAGAAGAGAAAAGGAGTGTAGTCGCCCTCATTCGAGAGGAGATTAAGAGTGCTGTAGCTGGATTTATCGCGACTCATCGCGCTAGGTCGTGAACTGATTGAGCTTAGCGTTAAGCGCGGTCGATTTTTCACGAAGGCTTGTGATTTCTCCACAGACAGATTGAAGCTCTTTGAGATTGTGGTCCACGAGGTTTTTGATGCTCGCCACCTCTTTGAGAATCTGATCTGTTCCTGCGTCCACTCGTTCCGAGTTTTGCGCGGCCATCTTCGAGCTCTCTATTGTGTGGGACATGAGGGATTCGGTCTCTTGGATGGTCTGCTGAATCGAAGCGGCGATGGAAATGAGTGCAGTGATGCTTTGGGCGTTCTTATCCATCGTAGCGCTGGAATCTTTAACGCCTTGGTTGATGGTGTTGAGGGTTACTGAAATATCGGAGAGACTACTTTGGGTTCTCTCGGCTAGCTTTCTCACCTCATCCGCCACCACGGCAAATCCTCTTCCATGCTCCCCCGCTCTTGCGGCTTCTATGGCGGCATTGAGCGCTAGAAGGTTGGTTTGATCGGCGATATCTCCGATGATGCGCAAAATCTCTTTGGCATTATCGGCTTGCTTGGCAAGATCACTAAGCGATTGAGCAAGGTCGAGCTGTTCTTTGGCTCGGGTTTGGATGGTTTCATTCATCGAATCAATTCGATTTTTTACCTCTTCAAGCTGATTTTCCGTCTCTTGGTGTTGAGTTAAGGTGTGGACTGATTCTTCTTTGGTGGCCGAAGAGATGGCTTTGATCTCTTTGGCATCATTGATCATTTGCTCTAGGCTTCGATTCTCATTTTCGATGGCAACAGAGACCTTGGCATTGCGCCGCACCACCTCGCCAATGACTGTGAGATTTTGCACTGAGACCTGTTTAGAATCGGAGATAATTTCATGGGCTTTGTGGATGAATTTATTGATGGAGCGAGTAGCCTTGGCTAGTTCATCATCCCCTCGAACGGGTATTTGAAGGGTCAAATCTCCCTCTCCACTGGCTAATCCCTCTAGAGAATCGGTCGTTTTGGCCAAGTCGGCGGTGATCTTAAAGACCATCCCAATGATTCCCGCAAAAAGGAGCGTGAAAAGCAGGGAAGCTAGAGTCATGAAAGCTTGTATTGAACTTTGGGTGTTCTCCATGCTTTGATTAATAAGGGTTTCGATATGGGCTAGTTTGCCATCGATCTTGGCTTGGGAGGCGTTGATCTGAGAGAGGCGCTGGTTGGCCTCCTCTTTGCGTTGCTCTAAAAAGAGTGAGCTAATGGAGACCAAAGAGGCATAGTATTTAGTGTACTCCTCGTGGAGGAGAGCGCTTACCTCCCTCTCTTTATAGCTCATACGATCGATTCCATCAAAGATGGCCAGCGAAGTGAGAGAGGCTTGAATAAAATAGGATTCTTCATTCATCAAGATTCCCGTTTTGATCTCGGAGGCGACTTGATAAACGGAAACTTTTATGTCATGGAGGGTGTTTTTGATTCCAATTTGATCATAAATCTTAAAGAAGATCATCCAGTAGATGGAGGCAAAAACGACAAAATTGATCAGTCCGACAATAAAATAGGGAAAAAGTAGCTTAAATTTAAGACTTTTAAGCATCATTTATCCTTTGTAATGGGCAAAAATCCAAAAGATTGGACGATCTTTTGCCCTTCTTGGCTGAGGATGAAATCAATAAAAGGGGCGATTTCTGGGTTTTCGGCATTTTTATGATAGGCAAGATTGAGACCTCGAACAATAGGATATTTCTCGCTTTGAATGCTCTCTTTGGTGGGAACGATTCCATCTAGAGAGAGAATCTTAATAGGGGAGCCCGCCTTAATGGAGAGATCGGCTGTGCCTGAGGAGACATAGCCAATGGCGGACTTCATGCCTGCGGTGAGTGTGATGGATTCGAGATTGGAGCCAATATCAAAGCGCTCTTTAGCGATGGAGTTTTCGAGTTTGGCATTGGGGCGATTGGGGTGGGTGAGCTTAGAGTAGCCCTCAAAGAGCTCTAGAGTACTTCGTCCAATCTCTTTGTTTATCAGCATGATCTTCCCCCCTTCGCTCCATCCAAGCTCTCGCCACTCCCTGATCTTGCCGCTATAGATATCGGCGACCTGCTTTTGGGTGAGGGCGGTCAGGGGGTTGTGTTGATTGACGATGATGGCCAGAGCGTCAAAGCCAATGGTCACCTTGATGAGTGACTGCTCCTCTTTAGCGCTGAGGCTACGAGAAGCCATGCCAATGTCGTTGAGGTGTTCAATCGAATCTTTCATTCCTTTTCCGCTTCCGCCGGCGCTAATGTTGAAGGCGACAGAGTGATTTTTGGCGTATTCTGAGGCGGATTTTTCGATAATAGGCTGAATCGTGCTTGCCCCTGTGATTTTAAGGGAGGCTGCTCCCAAAAAAAGGGGTATTAAATAGGGAATAAGCCAAATAGGACTCTTTTTCATGGTCTTGGGTGACTCCTTTTGAAGGTTTGCTGCTCCTAGTATATAGCAATATAACGAAATATATCAATATATCTAATAATTATTTTAAGCTAGGAGGGCGAGCCGTGCAGAACTACACAAAAAAACGGGGAGAGGGAAGGAGGAAAATTATGCAATCACGCACTCGCCCAGAGCTCGCAACCATGGGGGATGATTGCGAGTGAATGATTTTATCAAAATATATTGATATATAACTATAAAAAGTAAATTAATTTTTGATTTGTTGTGCAACAAACAATGGATTAATTAAGATTGAATAGAGAGTGATAAAATATTTCTTTAACAAAATATCAAGAAGTGTTGATATATCGTTACCGAGATTGATTCAATTACACTCATAAGGAGGGGCTTTAGTCGGGTCAAAATTTCGGGCATTTAGTTATCAGTTTGTACTGCACATCAAAAATCCAAATCAAGGAGTGAAACACATGGACGGTCATGTTTTGTGGGATTATCGGGTTGCTATCGACCTATTTTTAGGAGGTGTTGGAGTAGCAGCATTTATTTTGTCAGCGCTCCTCTTTTTCTTGGATAAAGAGGCTAACAAGCCTGTGTATAAGGGAGGGTTTGTTCTTGCACCTCTGTTTGTCTCGCTGGGATTGATATTCTTGTTGCTTGAGATTGGACGCCCCTTTAATGCGGTGCGAACCCTCATCAATATCAATCCTGCTTCGATTATGTCTTTGGGGGTCTTTTTGCAAGCCATTTTTGTAGCGATTGCCTTTTATGTTGCCTACCTCATGGTGAAATGCGATGAGAGCTGTTCCTGTCAGGGAGAATCGTGCGAAGGGCCTAAATTCTTGATTCTTGCGGGAGGGTTTTTGGCGCTTCTTACAGGACTCTATCATGGAATGCTTCTTTATGGAACAGGTAGAGAGGCGTGGAATGGGGCCCTTCCTCTGCTCTTTTTGGCAAGCTCCATCGCTTCAGGTTTTGCGCTCACCTATCTCGTGGCGACTCTAAGGGGTGGCGGAGAGGCTCCTCTGTGGGTTTTATCTGCGATTTCCGTGGCACTTGTGGGGGTTTTATCTGCGGCGTTTGGATGGGTCTATGGACTTGGAGCCCTAGGGGTTGAATCAAAGGCCTCACTAGACTATCTCCACGCTCATTATGGAATCCACTTCTATCTGGTTGCTCTTGTGATCGGATCTCTTGTACCTTTGGTTCTCTTTGTCAAGTCGATTCTTTCCAAAGAGGGGTTGGCGAAAAATATTGCGTTAGCGAGCACTATTATGATTTTGGTGGGCTCTTTTGTGCTTAAGTATGTCGTGGTTTATGTCGGTCAGATCGAATATCTGGCAAGTCACTAAGGAGGGTTGTGATGGAGATCAATAGAAGAGACTTTTTAAAGGCAACAGCACTCACTGCTGGAGCCGTGGGAATTGCTCAGATTCCAGAGATTGAGGCAAACACGCAGGTTTCAGGCGAAGTGGGGAAATGGGTCGCTAGCACCTGTCAAGGATGCACTAGTTGGTGCTCTATTCAGGGCTATGTTGTGGATGGGAGGCTGGTTAAGGTTCGAGGGAATCCTAATGCCAAAGGCAATCATGGAAAGATTTGCCCCCGACCCCATTTGGCGATCCAACAGGTCTATGACCCTGATAGAGTGAAGACGCCACTTAAGAGAACCAATCCTAAAAAAGGAAAAGGAATCGACCCTCAGTTTGTCCCCATTAGCTGGGATGAGGCAATCGATACCATTGCAGATAAGATTATGGCGTTGATTAAATCAGGAGAATCTCACAAGTTTGCCCTTTTTAGGGGCCGATACACGCATATGAATGAGATTCTCTATAACACCTTTCCTAAGCTTATCGGAAGCCCCAATAATATTTCCCATAGTTCCATCTGCGCTGAAGCGGAGAAGTTTGGACGGTACTATACAGAGGCGCTTTGGGATTATGCAGACTTTGACCTTGATAACACTCGTTATGTTCTTGGGTGGGGGGCGGATCCTCTGGCATCAAATCGTCAAGTTCCCCATTTTATTAATATTTGGGGCAAGGTGAGGGATCAGGCAAGAATCGCCATCATTGATCCAAGGCTCTCAGCCACGGCGGCTAAGGCAGACCACTGGTTGCCCATTATTCCCGGCGAAGATAGCGCATTGGCAGTGGCGATGGCCCATGTGATTCTTGCAGGCGGTGCGTGGAATAAGGGTTATGTGGGTGATTTTGTAGATGGTCACAACTACTTCAAGCCAGGTGAGTTAGTGCCTGAGAGCATCGAAGTGGAAGGAAAGATCATTCCTGTAGAATTTAAAGAGAAGCACACCTATGGAGTGGTCAAGTGGTGGAATCTTGAGCTCTTTGATAAGACACCCGAATGGGCTGAACCTATCACGGGGATTCCCGCTAAGCAGATTCGACAGGTGGCCTTGGAGTTTGCTGCGGCGGGAAGCAGAGCTATCTCTTGGGTTAGCCCTGGAGCTTGTATGCAGATTCGCGGAAGCTATGCTTCAATGGCGGCTCATGCGCTCAATGGTTTGGTAGGCTCTTGCGATAGCGTGGGCGGAATCTTGCAAGGAACTTCGGTGCCAAGCGGCAAGACCCCTGATATCAAACCCTATCTCTCTGAAGAGATCGCTAGCGCACTCAAGCAAAAAAAGATCGATCAGCGAGGAACCCCTAAATTCCCAGCGCTCAATAAAAAGACAGGGGGTGGGGTCGTTACCGCTAACGTAGCTAACGCCATCTTGGATGAGAAACCTTATGATTTAAAGATGGCGATTGGCTATTGGAATAACTTTGTCTTCTCGATTAATGGCACTCACTTGTGGGAAAAAGCGATGGAGAAACTTCCTTTCTATGCTCACATTACCACTCACATGGCAGAGATGACCATGTATGCTGATATCGTTCTGCCTGCAAAAATGCATATGTTTGAGCGCTACGGATTCTCTAAAAATAAACAGAATCTCCATGGTTACCTTAGCATTCATCAGCCTATGGTTAAGCCCTTAGGTGAAGCCAAAACCGATGAGACGGAGATTGTTTTCATGATCGCTCAGGCGCTGGCTAAAAAAGGGCATGACGCTCCCTTGAGATATTATCAGGAGAATTTCAAAGATCCTGAAACAGGAAAGATTCCCTCCACGCCCGAAGAGTTCGATCTTTTTTCTGTGAAGTATTTCACCCAGCCCATTTGGGACGGTAGCAGCAATGACAAGGGCGATTCTATTAATAGTTGGAAAGAGCTTTTAGAGAAGGGAGTCTGGAGCACCAAGCGCTACAGTATTGGCAAGAAGATTGACAATTTCAAAACCGAAACCAAAAAATTTGAGTTTTATAGCGAAACGCTCAAAAAAGTTTTAGAGGAGCATGTCGAGAAGAATAAGCTCTCTTCGATTGATGAGGCGATTGAAGCTTCTAATAATACCGCTAGGGGTGAGCGTGTCTTTGTGCCGCACTATGAGCCAAGCGTAAGATATGGCGATCCCAAAATCTATCCCCTCATTTTTGCGGAGCATCGCTCAAGACTCAATCGAGAAGGAAGAAGCCAAAATGCTCCTTGGTATTACGAGCACAAAGATGTGGATCCGGGTGATGAGATTGAGAAGGATGTGGCCAAGATTAATCCCGAAACAGCTAAACAGTTTGGAATCAAGACAGGTGATAGGATTCGTATCGTAGGCACTCAAGCCTCCATTGAGACCGAGGTGAAGCTCTGGGAGGGAATCAGACCTGGAATCGTCGTCAAATGCTATGGTCAAGGTCACTGGGCGTATGGAAGTGTGGCGAGCGAAAAGTTTGGAAGCAAGCCAAGAGGGACAAACAACAACGATATCCATATTCATGAATATGATCGCCTCAGTGGCTCAACCGCTCGGCATGGCGGCACAGCTCGTGTAAAAATTGAAAAGATTTAAGGGAGGGGTTTGAGTGATGGCAAAAAATTATGCAATGGTCATAGACCTGAATCGATGCGTTGGATGTGGCGCCTGCGACTTGGCTTGTAAAAGCGAAAACAATACACCCGTGGGAATCCATTGGTCAAATCACGTGGTGGAGACCACAGGGGTTTTCCCTAATGTAGGCTTTACTTATAGACCCACTCTTTGTAATCACTGCGATGATGCTCCTTGTGTGAGGGCTTGTCCAACGGGAGCGATGTATAAAGATAAAGAGAGTGGCATGACGCTCCACAATGCTGATAAGTGCATTGGGTGCAAGAGCTGTATGTTGGCAGACCCCTATCACGTCATCTACTACAACTCCAAACAACCTCACTATAAGTGGACGACTACTAAGCCTACGGTAATGGGGATGTTTTCACCCAAGGAGATGGCGGATAAGTCAGGTGCTCCCTACCCATACTTTAACGTGGAGCGAGGTAAAACCTATGAGGCATTACGTTTTAAAGGCTTGGTGGAGAAGTGCAGTTTTTGTGATCATCGAGTCAAGGCAGGCCTCATGCCGCATTGCGTGGTCTCTTGTCCGGGAGATGCAAGAATCTTTGGCGATCTGAATGATCCCAAAAGTTCTGTGAGTCAGCTTTTGGCTCAATATCCTGCAGAGACGCTTCTTCCTCACAAAGGAACCAAAGCGAAAGTGTTCTATATCCGAAGTTATGCGAGGGCTTAACCCCCGCATAACTCATTCAAGATAGAGCATTGATTTGGTAATCAAATAGATATAAATATATTATAATATCGCATTTTTTAAGTCGAAGTCTCTATTCATTGCGTTAGCAGCGACTCTAAAGGCGATACAAAATATGGAAAAAACCAAAATTCAACCCAAAGACTATCTTCGAGCGATCTCTGCGCTCAATGATGAAACCCGAGTGCTTATCCTTCGATTCCTTCAAGAGTATGGTGAGAGTTGTGTTTGTGACCTTGAGCTCTCTTTGGGAATGCTTCAATCTAGGCTCTCTAGACACCTCAAGATTCTCATGGAAGCGGGCTACCTTGAAAAAGAGCGTAAAGGGGTCTGGTCACACTACTATATCGCGCCTCAGGATTGGTTTAGGGAGAAGGCTCTGGAGAATATCAAAATGGTGGATGTCAAGATTCCTCCCCAGCAAAAGGCTTGTCCTTCATAACTCCTCCTCCCCCTCTTCGATAGAATTGTAATGATCACTACATTTTGATATAATCCTTCCGTTTTTAATGATTCTCTACTTTTGTTTTGGAAGGATTCGGTTGTGAAAAAGAGCGAACTCACCCCAAGGGCTATGGCGCGATATGACAAAATATTGGATGCCGCGTGCGAGGTTTTCTTGGAGCAGGGGTTTGAAAAAGCCAGTGTCAATGAGATCGTAAAGCGTGCAGGAGGATCCTTGGCGACGCTTTACAAGCTTTTTGGCAACAAGGAGAATCTCTTTGAGGCGATTTTGGAGCGAAAATCTGAAGCGATTTTTGCCGAGCTCGAAGAGGAGGCCAAAGCCAGCGAGGAGCAAGATCTTGAGAGCTTTTTATGGCGCTTTGGAATGAAATTTTTTGATATGCTCGCCAAGTGTGATTCGGTGGCGATGGTTCGAATCTTGATGGCGGAGGGGAGTCGCAATGAAGGCAAGCTCGGGAAGATTTTCTATCGGCATGGGCCGGGAAAATCGGAGGCGATTTTGGAGCGATTCCTCCGCAAGGAGCACATAAAGGGCAAGATAGCTATCGAGGATATTGCCTTGGCGGCGGCGAGATTCATCTTTTTGGTCAAAGAGCCTTTTCACTTTCGCTCGATTGCGCTGGGTCATCCTATGAATTTGAGTCTTGAAGAGCGCCAAAGAGTCGTAGGAGAGGCAATTCATATCTTTTTGTATGGAATCACAAAACGTTCTAATTGACTTTAAGGGGTAAAAAGGAATAAAATCCCGACTCTTAAAGTGTAGCGTACGTTACATTACAAATATCTCTGGAAGAAAAATTTTGATTTTTTCAAGAGTCTTTTAAACGAGGAGAAACACCGATGGTAAGAAATACGATACTAGCACTTAGCTTGGTTTGGTTAGTAGGGTGCGGGGCGAATGAGCAAAAGCCTGCCCAAGGCGGTGGAATGCCTCCTTCTCACGTGGATGTGGTGAGTGTGAAAAAAGGGGCTACAGCGATTCCGCTGGAGTATCCTGCGAAAATTAAAAGCATCCAGCAGGTTGAGGTGCGCGCTAAAGTGAGCGGAACCTTGCTAAAGAAACATTATACCGAGGGGGCACTCGTCAAAGAGGGGGACCTGCTCTTTAAGATTGACCCCGCGAAATTTCAAGCGGCTTTCAATGAGGCAAGCGCTCAGTTGGGCGTGCGCGAGGCAACGCTTAAGCAGAGTGAGCGTGAGTGGAATCGAATCAAGCGACTTTTTGATGAGAAGGCCGTGAGTGAGAAAGAGCGTGATGATGCGTTAGCCGCCTATGAGATGGCATTGGCGAATGTGGCAAGTGCTAAGGCAACGCTAGAAAATGCCCGAATCGATCTAGGTTACACCTCTATTACGGCTCCCATTAGCGGGGTGGCAGGGATGAAGGCCAAAGATGTGGGTGCTTATGTCAATAGCTCTAGCACGGATAGCGTGGTGACCACCATCACGCAGCTTGATCCTATTCATGTGGAGTTTGCGATTCCTGATCTTGAGCGCCTCAAGCAAGCCTACTCGCTTCGCGAAGGAACATGGAAAGAGGCCGCTCAAGGGGCGCTTAAAGCGACTGTCCTCTCCAAAGAGGGAGTGGTCTATTCCGATAAAGGAAGGGTTGATTTCACCGATAGCGTGATTGATGAGACCACAGGAAGCGTCAAAGCGCGAGCCATTTTTAGCAATAGCGATCGCATCCTTCTTCCAGGGCAATTTGTCCGTGTTCGAATTGAGGGCTTGATGCGCGAAAATAGCGCTATCATCCCCCAAGAAGCGGTGATGCAAGGAGCACAAGGAGCGTTTGTTTATGTGGTGAAAGAGGATAAGGTGGCGATGAAACCCATCGTGATTGAGCAAGCCACCTCCAAAGGTTTTATTGTGAGCGAAGGGCTAGATGAGAATGATCTTGTGATCGTGAGCAACCTCAAAAAGATTCGTCCTGGCGCTCCTGTGCAAGTCGATAGGAGAGATTAATGTTTTCTAAATTTTTTATCGAGCGACCCATTTTTGCCTCGGTGATCTCTATCATCATCGTTTTGGCGGGGTTGGTTTCGATTGAGACGCTTCCGATTGAGGAGTATCCAGAGGTGGTGCCTCCTCAGGTGCAAGTCGCGGCGAACTATCCGGGGGCGAGCGCAGACACGCTAGCTCAGACCGTGGGAGCTCCTTTGGAGCAAGAGATTAATGGCGTGGATAATATGATCTACATCTCTTCTGTCGCCACCTCCACGGGTGAGATGAATCTCAATGTCTATTTTGAGATTGGAACCGATCCTGATCAAGCGACCATTGATGTCAATAACCGCGTTCAGGCGGCGCTCAGCAAATTGCCCGAAGAAGTGCAAAGGCAAGGGGTCACCGCCAGGAAGAAATCCTCAAGTATTGTGGAGGTTCTCTCCATCTACTCTCCCGATTCTTCTCAAACCCCCCTTTATATCTCCAACTACGCCCTCATTAACGTCGTGGATGACTTGAAGCGGGTTAAAGGAGTCGGGGATATTGTCCTTTTTGGAGGGAAAGATTACTCGATTCGAGTTTGGCTTAAACCTGATCGACTCGCTAAGCACTCGCTTACACCCAATGATGTGATCGCGGCGATCAAAGAGCAAAACTCTCAGTTTGCTACGGGGCAATTTGGACAAGAGCCCATCGCGAACAAGCCAATGTTTACCTATACAGTCACCACCAAAGGGCGCATGGTGGATGCGGAGGAGTTTGGGAATATCATTTTAAGAGCGGACAAGAGTGGAGCGACTCTTCGCCTCAAAGAGGTGGCAACCGTGGAGCTTGGAGCCAAATCCTACACTTTTGATGCGACGATGGATGGAAAGCCTGCCGTGCCTATTGGGGTCTTTCTCCAGCCTGGAGCAAACGCTCTAGAGACAGTGGGACTTGTGAACGCGGAGATGGATCGCTTGGCGGAGAAGTTCCCTTCAGGGATGAGCTACGCGATTCCTTACAATACGACCAAGTTTGTTCAGATCTCTATCCAAGAGGTGATCAAGACCTTTATTGAGGCGATGGCACTAGTGGCGCTCATCGTCTATCTCTTTTTGCAAAACCTAAGGACGACCATCATCCCGCTTTTGGCGGTGCCTGTTTCGATTATCGGGACTTTTGCGGGGATGTATGCGCTAGGATTCTCTATCAACCTTCTCACGCTTTTTGGTCTGATTCTAGCCATTGGAATTGTTGTGGATGATGCGATCATCGTTATTGAGAATGTGGAGAGAATCCATCGCACCGAGGGCTTGCCTATCAAAGAGGCGACCATCAAAGCGATGCAAGAGGTCACCTCTCCTGTTATCTCCATCGTGCTGGTGCTTGCGGCGGTCTTTATCCCCGTCTCATTCATGGGGGGATTCACGGGGCAGATGTATAAACAGTTCGCCATGACCATTGTGGTCTCGGTCACTATTTCGGGCTTTGTGGCTTTGACGCTCACGCCAGCCCTTTGCACTGTCTTTTTAAAAGAGCACGATTCGGAGCCTTTTTGGTTTGTGCGAAAGTTCAATGAGTTTTTTGACTTCTCCACGAGAATCTTTACCCAAGGGGTGAGGCTGGTGCTTAAATATGTAGCGATCAGTCTTTTGCTCGTGGTTGGAATCATCTATGTAGCCTTTGACCTTTTCTCTAGGGTGCCAAGCTCACTAGTGCCCACGGAGGATAAGGGGGTGCTCTTCATCCTTAGCTACCTCCCTTCTGCCTCAGCGCTCCACCGCACGGTGGATGTTCGAGACACGATTTCTGGTGCTTTAGGGCAGAATCCCAATGTTTCGCACGTGATTGCTTTTGCGGGGATGGACTTGATCTCCTTTGCAAGGAAGTCTGACGCGGGTGTGGCCTTTGTGGAACTTACGGATTGGGACCAAAGAAAAAATCCCGCGCAACATTCACAAAATCTTGCCTCGCAGTTCACGGGGATGTTCTATCCTAATAAAGAGGCTTTCATCCTGGCGGTCAATCCTCCTCCCATTATGGGTCTAAGCGTGACGGGCGGCTTTGAGATGTATGTGCAGGATCGAACAGGTATGGGCTATGGAGAGCTCAATAAATACGTGAATCAGATTGTCGCTAAGGCCAATCAACGCCCTGAGCTTGTGATGGTGAGAAGCACGCTGGATATGAATGTCCCACAATATAGTGTCGTGTTGGATCGAGAAAAGGCCAAGTCGCTTGGTATCGGAGTCTCTGAGGTCTTTAGCGCGATGCAAGCGACCTTTGGTTCGGTCTATGTCAATGATTTCAACCTCTATGGACGAACCTATCAGGTCAATATCCAATCTGAAGGGGATTATCGAGCGGGTCCTGAGAAGCTCTCTGAGGTCTTTGTTCGCTCTTCTAGTGGGCAGATGATTCCTCTAAGCTCGTTGCTCACTTTTGAGCGAACCCTTGGAGCGGATGTGGTGGATCGTTTCAACCTCTTCCCCGCGGCTAAGGTTTTGGGTGAACCCAAGCCTGGATACACCTCAGGGGATGCGCTAAGGGCGATTGAAGAGGTGACTAAAGAGGTGTTGCCTGAGGGCTACACGATCGCTTGGTCAGGCTCCTCCTATCAAGAAAAAGAGATGGGCGGCACGGGAATGCAAGCGTTTATCTTTGCGCTTATTTTTGTCTTCTTGATTCTAGCGGCTCAGTATGAGCGTTGGCTCATGCCTTTGGCGGTCATTACAGCGGTTCCCTTCGCCGTTTTTGGAGCGATTAGTGCGACTTGGTTACGAGGACTTAGCAATGATGTCTATTTCCAGATTGGTCTGGTGATGCTCATTGGCCTCTCAGCTAAGAATGCGATTTTGATCGTAGAGTTTGCGATGCAGAAACGAGAAGAGGGACTCTCTATCGTTGAGGCGAGCTTAGAGGCGGCAAGATTGCGCTTTAGGCCTATTGTCATGACCTCGCTAGCCTTCACGATTGGGGTGATTCCGTTGGCCATCAGCAGTGGAGCGGGAGCGGCAAGCCGCCATGCCATTGGCACGGGGGTGATTGGAGGAATGGTGGCGGCAACCACGATTGCCATCTTCTTTGTTCCGCTCTTTTACACCCTTTTAGAGAGACTCAATGAGCGTTTTAGGGGCTCAAAGAAAGGAGGAGTGACTCATGGCGCGTAATGTAGCAGTGATATTGGCGGGAGCTCTGCTTTTAGCGGGGTGCTCCATGTCCCCCAAACTAGAGCTTAAGCCCGTAGAGATTCCTTTGGCACTCGCTAAAGAGGCCAAGACAATGGAAGTGATCAATGTGGAGTGGTGGCGTGAGTTTAAAGACCCTCTCCTAGAAGAGCTCATCAAAGAGGCCTTGGTGCACAATAGCGATCTGAGGGTGGCGGCAACCAATGTCTCTTTGGCTAGAGCGACTCTTGGGGGTGCGAGAGCGGATCTCTATCCATCGCTTGATGCGGAAGGTTCCGCGGGTCGTAAAAAAACCAGCGATGAGAGCTATCCCGTAGGGACAAGAGCAACCTATAACAACTTCTCTCTCAGTGGTGTGCTAAGCTATGAGATTGATCTTTGGGGGCGGCTACGAGATTCTAAACGCTCGGCCGAAGCGCTTTTGCTAGCCAATGAAGCCAATCAAGAGACCATCGCCTTGGCCGTTGCCTCAAGCGTGGCGGAGGGATATTTTAATCTCATCACCCTAAGAGAGGGAATCCAAATCCTCAAAGAGACGGTCGATTCTTATCAAAAGAGCTACGATTATCGGCTCAAACAACATGGTTTGGGTGCCATTAGTGAGATCGTTATGGAGCAGAGCAGGGTGGAGCTAGAGAGCGCCAAAGCCAATCTCTATCTCTATGAGCGACAAGAATCAGAGGCTGCCACGGCGCTGTCGATTCTTTTAGGGCGAACCCCTAAAGAGATTTTTGAGAAAAGCTTCTCTCTTGCTTCCGTGCTTCCTGCGCTGCCTGAAGTGCCCGCGGGGCTTCCCTCGGAGATTTTGACGCATCGATCGGACATTAAAGTGGCCGAAGAGAAACTCAAAGCGGCCAACTACTCTATTGGGGTGGCTAGGGCTGCCTACTTCCCAACCCTCTCGCTCTCAGGTGTTTTGGGCTATCAAAGTGCCGAGCTTGATCGCTTGATGCGCCCCTCAGGCGAGATGTGGAGTCTTGGAGGGAATCTGGGTGCGCCACTCCTTAATTTTGGTCGCACCAGCGCCAAAGTGGAGAGCGCCAAAGCCCAAAAAGAGAGTGCGGAGATTGAGTATGAGGCAACAATTCGACAGGCGTTTGGCGAGGTTAAAGACGCTCTTGTAAAGAGGGAGGTGGCAAACAAGCGTCTGCTTTCACTTCAAAGTCAAACCACCTCACAAAATCGCGTCCTAGAGATTGCGCAAAAGCGTTTTGATGAGGGCCATTTCAGTCATCTTGATCTGCTGGATGCCCAGCGTGGCTACCTAAACGCTAGACTAGCCCTAAATAGTGCCAAGCTAGAGACTGCCACCTCCGTGGTGACACTCTATAAAGCGCTTGGAGGAGGGTGGAGGATCACCCAAGAAGAGACTAAATAGTCTCTTCCCCCCCCCCTCTTTCCCTAAAGTCGATACAAACAATCATCTCCTCCCTCTCTTTTCCCACTCTTTTGGCGTAGGTTCGGCAGATATTGCCTGAGGCGAGCGAAATATAGCGTTTGGTTAGATGAGCCTTCTCTAGAGCAGTTTTCGTGAGGTAAAAGTACTCTTTGAGCGAGTGGTCGCTCTCTGGCTGGGCGGGCTCAAAAAAGGAGCGCGTCTCTTGGAGCATGATTGTCTCGCCTATTTGGCGACCCCTCATATCAAGAAAATAGATCGCCTCAAGCCTTAAAGAGAGCCAAGGGGAAGCAAGAAGTCTCTCTTTCCACGATTCTGCGGGGGTGTGATGGATGAGATTCTCGATATGAGAGATGATCTCTTCAGCCTTGTAAAAGAGCTCCGTGCGCCTTTGAAGCTTAGTGCGAATCGAAGCCTCCAGCGCCTCACCCACGCGCTCAATTTTGTCATGAAGCTCAGAAAGCGCACACGATTCTTGGGAGGGTGTGGCGAAGTAGAATCCTTGAAAAAGTGAAATTCCCCTCTTTAGACACCCCAGCGCCTCCTCTTTACTCTCCACTCCTTCGGCTAGCACGAGTGCGCCAATATTGTTTCCCATGTTGGCGATAGCACGGATGATCTGCTGATGGAAGTAGTTTTTATCCACATCTCGAATGAGGGATTTGTCGATCTTGATGAGGTCGGGGCGAACCAAGGCGATGCGATCAAAACTCGAATTCCCCGCACCAAAGTCATCAAGGGCGATATTAAAACCTAGATTTTTGAAGTGAAGACAGAAAGCCTCCAAGTGCTCACTCTTTTCTATGGCATCCTCTTTGACCTCAAGGACGATATTTTTGGGCGGGATTCCCGCCTCGCTTAGCCACTTGGCAAACTGATAGCGCTCTAGGGGAATCTCATCGATGAGGCGGGATTCAAAGTTGAGAAAGAGCAGGAGGTGGGGGTTTTGATGAAAGCGAGGCAGGAAGCGCTCAATCGCCTTTTGGCGTGCCCTAGCATCAAGATCCAAATCGACCCCCTCCTCTTTGGCGCGCCCAAAGAGCTCCAGGGGAGGGATGATGGAGCCATCTAGCGCTAGGCCTCGAGAGAGGGCTTCTAGTCCAAAAATTTTTTTGCCCGAGATGGAGAGAATCGGTTGAAAGAGAGTCAAGAGGCGGTCTTCTTCGATGAGTGAACGGATAGAGTCTCTCAAAGGGCTCTCCTTCTGTTTTGGTCAAAATTGTAACATGAGCTCATTGAAAATGTACCCTTTGGTCTGCTCAAAAATGGAGCAACTTTAATATATTTTAAAATGAAATTATGAAATTATACGAATTCATTCAATACTTTTAAGAAGGAGTCTTATGTTTTTTAAGGTGATGCGAGGGAGTATGGCGGCGGCCTTTTCTCTACTTTTTCTAGCGGGTTGTGCGACAACAGAACTTCAAACCAAGGTGAAGATGACTCAGAGTGTATTTGTGGACCCTGTAGCGAAAGATAAACGACTGATTTTTGTTTCAATGAGAAATACTAGTGGACAAAATATCAATCTTGAATCCAAGATTATCTCCAATCTTCAAGCTAGAGGCTACACCATCGTGGACGATCCTGAGGCGGCAACCTACATCTTGATGGCCAATGTCCTTTATTGTGATAGAAAACGAGAGGACAACACCACAGGAGGCGCAGCCGCTGGAGCTGTTACGGGCGGAGCGATCGCAGGATACAACAGTCGAAGTGGTTCGGTTGGCTCCACGCTTGGAGGCGCAGTCGCTGGAGCCCTTGTTGGCGGAATCCTTGGAAAGCTAACAGAGGATACGATCTATCAGATGCAAGTGGATGTGATGATCAAGCAAAAGGCTAAAGGCGCGGTTCTTGCGACCAATGCTAGCAAAGCAGGGCAGGCAAGCGTGAGGGATGGGCAGAGTGCAGGCTTTACGAATAGCTTTGGTGGAGCGATCCGCGATACTGAGGGAGGCGCAAAGGTTGCCGACAATCGCACCAACTACTCCTCTCAGCAGTATGAGAGCGAATATATCGAGAAGCAGACCATGCTCTTTGCTGAGGCGACTAAGATGGGCTTGACGCTTGAAGAGGCGATTCCCACGCTTGAGCACCAGATGGCCAACCAGATCTCTGGAATCTTTTAAATCTCTAGAATCGATTGAACGATGGAGCCCACATGAAGCTCCATCGTATCAAGCAGGGGCAGGGGAGAGGAAGCTCCTTCTAGAAGGAGTGGGATCTCGGTGCACCCAAGAATCACTGCCTCAGCCCCACGCTCTTTGAGCCCATGAATGATTTGAATGAAATCCCTTCTTGAATCCTCTGTGAAAATATTATTCACCAGCTCCCTATAGATGCACTCATGCACAAGATTTCTCTCCTCTTTGGCAGGTGTGATCACCTCAAGGTCGAAACGCTCTTGGAGCCTTGAGGCGTAAAAATCTTTTTCCATGGTGAAGAGTGTCCCTAAAAGTGCTAATTTTTTGTAACCCTTGAGACTCGATTCTTCTCCTACGCTATCGGCGATGTGTACCAATGGAATCGAAAGAGCACCCTCAAGCGCTGGAGCGAGTAGGTGCATGGTGTTAGAGGCAATGGCCAATCCTTGGCAGCCAAGTCTCTCTAGTTCTAGCGCAGCTTGGAGTAGCTTCTCCTCCAGTATAGTCCAAGAGCCGCTTGCTTGAGCTTGAGCGATGGGTTCAAAGTCAAAGCTGTGAATCCATAAAGGTGCGCTGTGATGTTTGCCCAAAGTGGCGTGGACTTGGCGGTTGATTTTGAGATAGTATTCAGCGGTGGAGGGGTAGGCAAGACCCCCTAATAGACCAAAAGTTTTCATGGAATCCTCTCAATAGTTTGATTCCTATTCTACCCCACTTTAAAGAAAATCTACAGGGGAGATAAAAATTTTTTAGTGTAGAATGGGTGCTATATTGAGTGTCGCAAGGAATGAGGATGCAAGCTCTATCCGTCAATCATCTCAAAAGCGTCTATGCCAAACTCATGGGAGCACTCTTTGTGAGTCTGCTTCTTCTGGCTGCGGGCTACTTTTTTCTCTACCAACATCAGCAGAAGAATCTAGAGAAGATCGCCCAAAATCAGACTTTGGAGTTCACCAAGAGCTTCAAAGAGTTTCTCTATTTTAGGGCGCTGCCCCTAGAGGGCTACCTCCAATCTGCAGCCTTTTTTGAGGATACTAAGGGGCGGGTTGAGGCAATGTGGGATGTGTGGATGCGTGCGAGCATGGGGATGAAGGGGGTCGGATATGATGCGGTGCTGCTGCTTGATAGGACGCGCTTACCGATTGCTTCCCTTTCTCTTATAGAGGGAGCAGGGGAGAAAGAGCTCTTGGCCATTATCCCTGTGGAATCGCTCTCTTTAGAGTATCCTATCTTCGTGCGCTCCTTTGTCAAGCTTCAGGGTAAAGAATCAAAAGAGAGGCTGATTGAGCTCTTCTCCTCGCCAATTCGTTCTTCTTTGGTGGGCGAGATTCAGGGCTATTTGGTCGCATTTAAACTTTGGAATGGTACGGAGATTTCGAGCCTCGATCGGTTAAGCAGCCACCAAATCCACTTGCTCTTAGAGGGAGATGATTCTAGGGGATATGATCTTTTTTATCCCTTGCAAGATTTTTATGGCAGGGAGGTCGCTCGTGTGGGCGTGGTGCTAGACAAGAGTCTAGCGCTAACGATTGATCGAATCTTTTCATTTCAGATTGCCTTTGTGAGCTCGGCGGGGCTGTTGGCCTCTTTGGGAATCTTGGCACTCCTCTTTGTTTTGGTTTTGCGCCCTTTGCGCCAACTTTCCAAGGTTTTGCAAGAAAAGGATAAAGCCACGCTCAAAGAGCTACTCTATAAAGAGGATGAGTTTGGAGAGATCTCTCGGGTGGTGCAGCGATTTTTCAAGCAGAACGCTATTTTGGAGCAGTACAAAGGGGCGATTGATGCAAGCTTTATTGTCTCTAAGGGTGATCTGCTAGGGAACATCACTTATGCTAATGATCAATTTTGTCAAGTGAGCGGATACAAGAGAGAGGAGCTTTTGGGGAGGAATCATAACATTGTCCGCCACCCCGATAATACACGAGAGTTTTTTGCTGCCCTTTGGAAACGCATCAGTAGCGGCAGAATATGGAGTGGGGTGATCAAGAATCGCAACAAGCGCGGTGGAGACTATTATGTGAGGGCAGTGATTGTGCCCCTTATGAATGACGAGGGGGAGATTGAAGAGTATCTCTCTATCCGCACCGATATCACAGAGCTCTACGAGCAGATGCAGATGATCATCAAACAGACGACCGATCTGCTCACGGGTCTGCCTAATAAGCAGCAGCTTTTGCACGATCTGGAGAACCCTCTCTCTCATTGCCTGCTCTTTGTCAATATCAATCGATTCCGTGGCGTGAACGATTCTTTTGGGCATGAGGCGGGGGATTCGCTTTTGGTGGAGTTTGCCAATCGATTGGGGGCGCTTTTGCCTATGGGGGCGACGCTCTATCGTTTGGGGGGAGATGAGTTTGCCATTTTGCTGGAGGAGGGCGAAGGAGAGGTTGAGAGACTCTCTAGGGATATTTTTGCCACTCTTGAAGAGACCCCTTTTATAGTGGTGGGAACAGAAATCATCCTCTCGGCTCGAATCTCTTCGGCTTGTGGTGTTGAGCTGCTCTACCAAAAGTGTGACATGGCAATGAACTACGCCAAAATCAACAACCTCTCTTTCGTTGATTTTGATCGCAATGGACAGATCAGGGAGGAGCTGGAGCGTTCCAAAATGATCACTCGAATGATTCAAGAGGCGATTCGATCGGATTTTATTCAGGCTTATGGGCAGAAGATTGTGAGCGTTAAAGAGCCAAATCTCTACAAAATCGAAACCCTCATGAGGATTGTTGATGGGTCGGGCAAAATCACTTCGCCTTTTATCTTTTTGGAGCAGGCGAAAAACTCTAGACTCTATTCGCGCCTCACGCGCATCATGATCAAAAAGGTTTTTGAGAGCTTTAAAGGGAATGCGCTGGAGTTCTCGATCAATCTCACCTTTGAAGATATTTTAGATCATGAGACAACTCGATTTATTCTTGATTCTATTCAGTCGATGGGGCTCCAAAATCGCGTCACCATTGAGCTAGTGGAGAGTGAAGAGATTGGAGCGAGTCCAGAGATGGAGCTGTTCATCAAAGAGGCCAAAGCATTGGGATGCAAAATCTCTATTGATGACTTTGGAAGTGGTTACTCCAATTTTGATTACATCCTGAAAATCGGCGCCGATTTCATCAAGATTGATGGTTCGCTCATCAAAAACATTGACACCGACAAAAACTCCTATATCACGGTCAAGACGATCATCGCTTTGGCTAAAGAGCTTGGGATTGGCGTGGTGGCAGAGTATATTCACTCCAAAGAGGTGATGGAGGTGGTGGTGGAGCTTGGGGTGGATTATCTGCAAGGGTATCATTTGCACGAACCTCAAAAGCTTGACGCGCTTTTGGCTTGACAGGAGGGCTCAAAAACCGTTATGCTTTCCTTAAAGTTTATTAAAAAGATTAATATTATTAACTAAGAATATTTTCTTAAAAAAGAGGAATTTTTAGGGATCCAAGGGGAAAGCAGGTGCAAGAAAGAAGAGTGGATGTGGTTTTGGTTGGCGGAGGTATCATGAGTGCAACTCTGGGGGTGTTGCTTAAAGAGTTAGAGCCTTCGTGGTCAATGATGCTTCTAGAGCGCCTTGAGGGGGTTGCCTTGGAGAGCACAGGGGCTTGGAATAATGCGGGCACAGGTCATCAGGCGCTTTGCGAGCTCAACTACACACCTATGCGTTCCAATGGCGAGATTGACATTCAAAAGGCGATCAAAATCAACGAATCTTTTGAAATCTCCAAACAGTTTTGGGCTTATCATGTCCAAAAAAAGCATCTCAAGGAGCCAGAGAGCTTCATCCATCCTGTTCCTCATATGAGTTTTGTGAGGGGGAAGGATGTGGCCTATCTTCAAGCACGCCATAAGGCGCTCTCTCTCCACCCCCTCTTTTGTGGGATGAAATATTCAGAGAGCATGGACGAGATAGAGCGGTGGGTGCCTCTTATCGCAGAGGGCAGGAAGAGAGAAGAGAGGGTGGCGGCCACCTGTATTGATTGGGGAACGGATGTCAATTTTGGCTCGCTCACGGAGCAATTTAGCGACTACTTGGCTAAACAAGAGGGATTTGTGCTTAAAACTCATCATGAAGTGGTGGATATCAAGCGAAGCCAAGAGGGGCACTGGAGAGTCAAGTCGCTGGATAAAAAATCAGGCGAATTTACCGAAGTGGAGGCGCGATTTGTCTTTATTGGGGCGGGCGGAGCAGCTCTTCCCCTGCTCTATAAGAGTGGGATTCCTGAGGCTAGAGGGTATGGTGGATTTCCTGTGAGCGGACAGTGGCTGGTCTGCTCCAATCCTGAGCCTATTGAGATTCATCGAGCCAAAGTCTATGGCAAGGCCGCTGTTGGAGCTCCTCCGATGTCTGTGCCTCATCTGGATACAAGAGTGATTGATGGAGAGAAGAAGCTCCTCTTTGGACCCTTTGCGGGTTTTTCAACCAATTTTTTAAAGCAGGGGAGCTATCTTGACTTTTTTCTCTCGTTCAATTCTGGGAACTTCAAAACCATGATTGAGGCGGGGCTAGATAATATTCCTCTCACTCAATACCTCATCAATCAGGTGATGTTGAGTCTCAAGGGGCGCATAGAGGTGCTCAAGGAGTATATGCCAAAGGCAGAGTTTGGAGATTGGGAGCTCAAGATCGCTGGACAACGAGTCCAAATCATCAAGCCTGATGCCAAGAATCGAGGCTCATTGCAGTTTGGTACCGAAGTGGTAGCCTCAAATGATGGGAGTCTGGCCGCCCTTTTAGGCGCTTCTCCGGGTGCTTCAACGGCGGTTGAAGCAATGCTTGGAGTGCTTGAGAAGTGTTTTAAAAAAGAGCTAGAGACCCCCTTGTGGAAAGAGAAGCTTCAAGAGATGATTCCCTCCTATGGACACCCTTTATCGGATGATTTGGGGCGACTCAATGAGAATCGCCGCTACACCTCAGGACTGTTGCATCTCCCCTTCACTCCCGTGCAGTGATTTTCGCCCTTCTGGGGTGAAATGAGCTTTGCACTCTTGACATTTAAACTAGTAATGATTACTATTATAAATCTTTTGAGCCAAGACGTTATATTGCCCACTGTCGCAAGGAGGAATCTATGGGAGAGACAAGAGGAGTTCTAGAAACGATTCGTTATCGAGCTATCATTGAGGGGATGAAAAATCCAGAGAGGGCGAGAGCGATGGTCCAAATGAGGGCTTTTCAAGAGCTCTCTATGCAGGAAGCCTTTTCTAAGTATGTCTTTGAGCGCATCAAAACTCGAAATTCCTCTAGACTCATCACTTTTCATGGACGCTACATTCTAATCCACGGGGCGAATCTTGAAGATTCTCTGTTTGTCTATCCCCTATGGAAGTCGGTGAATGAGCCCCTTGAACAGCTCTCCTCAGAGATTCGCGCGGCAGTGGGCGATATTGCCAAGGGCGAAAAGAGCAACATCTACATCACTTACCCCAAGACGAGGCATCTAGCCAAGCACATCACTATCAAAAGCACCGCTTTAGAGAAGATGAAGAAAAGCTATTGCCTAAAGCTTGTTCCCTATGCATGCGACTTGGGGAGACTACTTAATATGAACAAAGGAGAAGCGAGACAATGAATAAGACAGCGATTTTTTATGGTAGCACAGGCGGCAACACTAAAGAGGCGGCGACCCTCATTCATCGTGAACTTGGAGGGGAAGCAGTCGCAGACATTTTCGATGTCTCTAAGCTCAAAGATGCTTCAGCGTTTGCTCCCTATGAGAATCTAATTCTTGGAACCTCCACATGGGGCGATGGGGACTTGCAGGATGATTGGTATGATTTTCTCAAAGAGTTTGAGAAGGCCGACCTTGGCTCTAAAAAGGTAGCTCTTTTTGGTCTTGGGGATCAAGAGGGATTTGGACATGCCTATCTCAATGGAATGAAGACGCTTCATGACAGCGCTAAAAAACTTGGAGCGACTATCGTTGGGGCATGGGAAGATGAAGGTTATAGCTACGATAGCAGTGAGGCGGTTGTGAATGGGAAGTTTGTTGGATTGGCTTTGGATGCGGACAACCAAGATGAACTCACCCCTGAGCGCGTGAAGAATTGGTGCGCTGAGCTAAAAAAAGCGCTCTCTATTTAAGCGAAGGAGGAGAATATGAAGAAGGAAGTTAAGAAAGAGTCTAAAGGAAAGGCGGGGATTCTTAAGAGTCTCCAAAAAGGCTGCTGCGCCTGCTAAGGCGCAAGCCTTAGCTATCGCACTCGCCCTTGCAACCTGTGTTAAGGTTGATGAGGGAATAGAGGGGGCAATAGCCCACAAGTCCCGTCAATAGGGGCACAATTCCCACTAATCCCCACCAGCTTTGAGCCAAAACGCCCGCCAACAAGATCACCACTCCAACGCCGATTCTTAGCATCTTATCCACTTTTCCGACATTGCACTTCATGGGTCGTCCTTTATCTCAATTTTAAAAACATTATAATATTTTAAACTAAAAAAATATTTAATTTTTATTTAATATCACATCTAAACCAAATCTTACGATTTGAAATCGCAGTCATCTTCATGATCATTGATGATTCCCGCGGCTTGCAAAAAAGAGTAGAGTGTCACTGAGCCGATAAATTTAAAGCCCCGCTTTTTCATCTCTTTGGCTAGATTATCGGAGAGCTCATTGTGGCAGGGGGCTTCTTTATAGTGGGGAATGGAGTGGAGCAGGGGGTGGTGATCGACTCGATTCCAAAAGTAGAAGTCCAAAGAGCCGAACTCTTTAATCACCTCAAGAGCCGCTCTTGCGTTATCGCGAATAGCCAGGAGCTTGGCTCTATTTTTGATGACATTTTTTTCCTGAAGGATTTTTTCGATCTCTTCATCGCGCAAAGCGGCACAAAAGGAGATGTCAAAATTTCCAAAAGCCCCCCTATAAGCCTCCCTTTTGTGGAGCACGGTGAGCCAGCTAAGTCCTGCCTGCTGGCACTCCAAGGACAAAAGTTCAAAGAGCTCTCTCTCCCCATGGAGGGGCTTGCCCCACTCTTTGTCGTGGTATTCCACATAGAGAGGATCGCTTAGTTTTACCCATCCGCATCGCTTCACTCAATTCCTCCTTGCTTCAAGCATCTCATCTATTTTTGAAAAACTATAGACTAGAGGAAAGGGTAGCGCAATTTTGCGCCTATATCCACTCTTTTTGTCCAGATAAAGCGCTTTGTTTGTATGATTCGCTAAGCCTACACCCTGAGCTTAGCTCTGCAAGAGTGGCTTTGGGAGAGGGTCGAATACTCTAATCGCAATGGAACATGAAAATAGATGAGAGCTCTTTTTTTGATTATGGTTTTACTTGGGACGCTTTGGAGTGCAGAGCGCCACTTCGGTTTTTATGAGCTCAAAGGCAAGGAGGCGGGGAGCCTTCTTTTTATCATTGGCGGAGTTCATGGGGATGAGCCTGGAGGGTATTTTGCCCCTGCGCTCATCACCCAGCATTATCGTCTCCAAAAAGGCTCTCTTTGGGTGGTGCCCAACCTGAACTTTGATAGTATTGTGGAGAATCGACGCGGGATTTATGGTGATATGAATCGTAAGTTTGCCTCCATCAAGAGGGATGATAAGGATTATGAGATCGTGAAGGACATCAAGAAGCTCATTCTTGATTCAAAAGTTGATTTTGTGATCAATTTGCACGATGGGCATGGCTTTTATCGTAGTAGCTGGGAGAACTCCATCTTCAACCCTAAAGCGTGGGGGCAAGCCTATATCATCGATCAAAAGAATATAAGTGATGTGAAGTTTGGAAATTTGGATGAGATCGCCTCCAAAATCAGCCGCAATCTCAACCAAAACCTCTCCAAGGATCACCACTCCTTTAACATCAAAAACACCAATACGCAATTCAAAGATGAGGAGATGCAAACCTCTCTCACCTATTTTGCGATCACCAATCTCAAGCCAGCATTGGCCATTGAGACCAGTAAAAATATCAGCGAGTTGGATCAGAAGGTTTTTTATCAGCTCCAATCCATCGAAGAGCTTATGAAAATCATGGGAATCGAATATGAGCGCGATTTTGAACTCACCCTCCAAGAGATTGACCGTCTCTTGGAAGAGCATGGTGAGATGAGCCTCAATGGCCACATCACGCTCCCGCTAGAGGGAATTCGTAGCACGCTTCGCTTTGTCCCGATGCTCCCCAAGGGGAACTCTTTCTCTTTCTCTCACCCCCTGGGCGCGATCAAAGAGCGCGCGGATCACTATGAGGTGATGATAGGGAATCGCTCCATTGCCAAGCTCTACCCCCAGCGCTTCTCTGGTTCTTGCGCTGCAAAAGGGGCGGAGGTGATTGTGGATGGGGTGAGCCAAAGAGTAGCATGGGGAGAGCGACTTCTAGTCAAGGAGCGATTCTTGGTGAAGGAACAAGCGGGGGTGAGGGTCAATGTGATTGGTCTTGTGACATCGGGGCGTGATTCCCAAGATGAGGTGGAGGTGAAAAAGGGAATGATCGCCTCTCGATTCTCCTTGGATGAGAAAGAGAGGCGTTATCGCGTGGAGTTCTACTCTGAAGAGGGATTCTGCGGGATGATCACTGCTTGGTTTGAGCCCTAAGCGTTTGGGCGATGATCTGAACGCCTAGGTCGAGGGAGCGGGGATCAAGATGAGTGAAGTTGAGCCTCGCCTCAGGGCTTTGGCGCCTTTGCAAATAGAATTCACCCCCAGGGACAAAAACCGCCCCTTGTTTGAGAGAGTCAAAAGCCAAGGCGCGCGCATCCACTCCTTTGGCAAAACTTCCATAGATGAACATCCCTCCCTCAGGCTCTTTGAAGCTAAAGCTCGGACAGTGCGTTTGTAGTGCCTGAGCCAGCGCTTTGGCTTTGAGTGCGTAGGCGTGACGAATCTTCTCTTTGTGCGCCTTGAAATCGTATTCCTCCCAGAAAGCATTAACGATTCCTTGAGTGATTCCTGAGGTGTGGAGATCCATGCTCTCCTTATAGGGAAGAATCTTGGCGAGATTCTCCTTGGAGGCGCGGATGAAGCCAACCCTTAGGGAGGGGGAGAGAATCTTAGAGAAGGTCCCTACATGAAAAGAGCGATGGGGGATGAGCGAGGAGATACTGGGGAATCGTTCCTTAAAGTAGAGCTCGTTATAGGCGCCATCTTCGATGAGAATCGCTTCTGATGACTCGATGAGGCGAGCGATCTCTTGGCGCTTGGATAGCGAGTAGCGCCTGCTGGTCGGATTTTGAAAATCGCTCATGAGATAGGCGAGACGATGCTTGGGGAGCTTGGCGCGAAGCGATTCTAGCTCGATTCCATCCTCTTCCATTTCGATTTCCACTAGAGGGATTTGATTGCTCTTAAAAGCGCCAATTGCCCCTAGGTAGGCGGGCGATTCTACGATAAGTCCAGAGCTTGCCAGCGCCTTGGAGAGGAGATCAAGAGCCTGTTGGGCACCTGTGGTGATCAAAATCTCATCGACATTTGTGGGAAATCCAAGCTCGCTGTAGTGCTGAGCAATCTTCTCTCTGAGCACGGGGAGCCCCTGGGAGATGGAGTATTGGAGGGAGTGGGGTTGGGAGAGAACTTTTTGAGCGCAATGACTCAGTGCTTGGAGAGGAAAGAGGCTCTCATCGGGCAATCCGCCTGCAAGAGAGAGGGTCTGAGGTGAGATGGCTTCAAGAATCTCACGAATAAAAGATCGTTGCATGAAGGCTCCTTGGGTGAATTAGGAAAATCGGAAAGAATCTTAAGCTTTTCGTGAAGGAAAATCTTCTTCTAAATGGAGAAAAAAATTGTCCAATCTTGTGATCTTTTTATGCTAATATTGATTTTATGAAAAAAGAGACCAAGCATTTCCGCGCCCTTTTGGCTGATAACGCCCTCTATTACATCTACTCCAACATCTCCGCTCCGCTCTCACTCCAAGAGCTTGCCAAAGAGGCGGGGGTGAGTGCTCACCACTTTCATCGAATCTTTAAGGAGGAGCAGGGGCAAAATCTTTATGAAACCATCAAATCGATTCGTCTTCAAAAAGCCGCGAATCTGCTCCTCTCCAATCACTACTCCACCATCTCAGAGGTGGCACAACTCTGCGGATATTCCTCTAGTGCCTCTTTTATCAAGGCTTTCAAAGGGCGCTTTCACCTCACTCCCAGAGAGTGGCGCCATGGAGGACACCGCCAATACGCCAAGGAGATTTTGAGCACTTCTAGTGCTGCGATGGCCTCTCAGAGGAGCTTTTTGGGGCTAGAGCCAACGATTAAAAAAATCCCTGCCTTTAGGGCGGTCTATTTGCGTCACAAGGGCTACAACAAAAGCATCGCTCTCTCGTGGCAAAAGCTTATGGCTTGGGGATTTGAGCATCAGATTTCTTCACAGGCGCGTCAAATAGGAATCCATCACGACAATCCCTCTATCACGCCATTGGCGGAGTGCCGCTATATCGCTGCTTTGGAGGTGGAGGAGGGGTTTAGAGCGCAGGGACTGCTTGGGGTGATGGAGTTTCCGCCTACCCTTTGCGCGGTCTTTGAAGTGCAGGGGCGCTATGGGGATGTGCTCGGTCTTATTGATTATGTCTATCATGAATGGCTTCCTCAAAGTGGCTATGAGGCCAAGACAATCCCTGCGTTTGCTCTCTATCAAAAAAATCATTTTTTGGATCCCTTGGGAAACTTTCAGCTCGATTTTTGCCTGCCCGTGGGGGTGGTTTGAGGCGTTATTTAGAGAGAATTGGCTAGAGTAACTCAACTATAAGTTTAAATTCTAATCAACACAAAGGAGAGCATGCATGAGCGTTGAGGCGTTTAAGGCATTCGTGAGTGAGTTTCAAGCGAGAAAAGATTATCGAGCACCTCTAGGATTTGGAATCTGCCGCGTGGATCTAGGAAAGTCAAGTGGCAAGGTGCTTCAAGCGACCTATCCTCTGCTCAATTGGGAAGGGGAAAATCTTGGCTCGTTTGCGGTTTTGAGCGAAGTGGCCAAAGAGGGCAAACGAATCTCCGAGGGGGATTTTGAGCAGGTGGTTGGAATCACTCCAGAGTTTATCCAAAATGCCCTCGCGCTCTTTGAGCCCTTCATTGCAGAGACGATTGCTGATGCCTCAAAACATAAAAATATACAGGTGATTTTAGAGCTTCAAAAAGCCCTCCACGAAGGACGGCTGATGGATGCTCAAGGCGAGCCTCTCTATCGATTCGTGGCGCTCTATGAGGACGCGAAATGCGAAAGCGTGGAGACGGGCTATATGAAGCTTCTTGCGCTCTCTTTGGGCAAAGCCCCCTTGCGATCCCTCCTTTTGGATGGAATCTTTGGGTTGCTTCAAAATGTCGCGTGGAGTGGCAATAAGCCTTATGAGCTCGCATGGCTTAGGGAGAATGAGATTCGTCTAAAGATGCGAGGCGAGTATCCAGCGATTGATTATGTGGACAAATTTCCCCGCTATCTCATGCAGGTGATCCCACAATATGACAACATTCGTCTGCTTGACACAGCCAAGACGCGTTTTGGCGCTTACTTGGGCAAGGGGGGTTACACTCAGATGCCCGGAGCCAGCTATATCAACTTCAACGCGGGCGTTGAAGGGGCTTGCATGAATGAGGGGAGAATCTCCTCCTCGGTGGTTATTGGCGAAGGAACCGATGTGGGTGGAGGCGCAAGCATCCTTGGCGTGCTAAGCGGGGGCAACAATGATCCAATCACGATTGGCAAAAACTGCCTTCTTGGGGTCAACAGCTCCACAGGAATCAGCCTGGGTGATGGATGTATTGTGGATGGAGGAGTTGCGGTGTTGGCAGGAACCGTCTTTAAAATCAGCGAGGCTGAGGCTGCTAAAATCGCTGAGATCAACCCTGACTTTGAGCTCAAAGCCGATGGATTCTATAAGGGTAAAGATCTCTCCAAGAAACATGGAGTCCATTTCCGCCAAGATTCCAAAACAGGCGCCATGATCGCTTTTAGAAGCAATCGAAAAATCGAGCTCAACGCCGCTCTGCACTAAAAATTTTTATAAAAAAAGGGGGGGCGTGTGAAAGTCGTGCTTACCATCGCGGGGAGCGATAGCTCAGGGGGAGCGGGAATCCAAGCCGACATCAAGACGGCGGAGGCTTTTGGCTGCTTTAGTGCGACAGCCCTCACAGTGATCACCGCTCAAAACACGCTGGGTGTGCGAGAAGCAATGCCGCTAGGGGCTTCATTGGTTCGATCGCAGATTGAGGCAGTGATGGAGGATTTTTCCGTTGAGGCGATCAAAATCGGGATGCTTTATGACACAGAGACGATTCTTGGTGTAGGAGAGTTTCTGATTCAAAATGCACTCAAGATTCCTGTTGTGTTAGATCCCGTGGCAATCTCTCAGGCGGGCTCCAAGCTCCTGCTGGATGAGGCGATACGCTCCTTGGCTGATCTTTTTCCTTTGGCTACGGTGGTCACTCCCAACCTCAAAGAGACCGAGCTTTTTTGGAATTTAGATCAAGAGCCTACTTTGGAAATTCTGCGAGAAAGGGGAGTAGAGTTTGCAAGGGAGCGAGGAGTGGCCTTTGTGGTGAAGAATCTTCGCAAAGAGGATAGAAGCGTGGATTACCTCATTCAAGAGGAGGGAATCGCCTCTTTTTGCACTCCCTATGTAAAGAATGGCCAAAGCCATGGCACAGGGTGCTCTTTTTCGATGGCGATCGCCTGTCTGCTAGCGCTTGGATTGAGCTTGCCAGAGGCGGTGAAAGAGGCCAAAGACTATATCTATAAAGCGATGTTGGAAGCCCCTTTTTTAGGCAGGGGGGCAGGGCCAATTTTACATCGAGTCAAGAGGAGCTAACATGCAAGATATGAGACTTCAAGGACTTTATGGAATCAGTGAGTCTGGATGGTATAAGCGTCCCCATGAAGCGATCGAACTCCTTTTGGAGGCAATTGAGGGGGGGATGAAAATCTTTCAGCTTCGAGAGAAAGAGGGGAGTGATGAGGAGATTCTTCCTTTAGCGCGTGCCCTTTGGAACCATTGTCGCCAAAAAGGGGTGCTTTTTATCCTTAATGACCGCCTTGATTTAGCGTTGAGCTTGGGGGTGGATGGGGTGCATCTTGGAATCGATGATGCGGAGGCCTCTAGGGCGAGAATACTTTTGCCCCATGGAATCATAGGAATCTCCTGTTATGGAGACCTTGATCGTGCACATAAAGCCAAGGAGGAGGGGGCGAGCTATGTGGCTTTTGGCTCCTGTTTCCCCTCTCCCACCAAGCCAGCCTCAAGTGTAATCGATCTCACCCTGTTTAAAAAGGCCCAAGAGGAGCTCGCGATTCCTCTTTGTGCCATTGGGGGAATCGAGGCGCAAAATGTGGGTGAGCTGATTCACTGTGATATGATTGCGGTGATCTCTTCGCTTTGGAGTGGAGGAGTGGCACAGGTGAGGAAAAATGCGAAAGGGTTGATACAAAGTTGGAGAGAAAATAGAGAGAGGGTTTAAAAGAGGATTTTAGGGTCGAACCGACCCTAAAATTACCAGGAGCGCTTAGGAGGTCTAGAGTCTCTGGGTTCTCTAGGTTTAGCTTCGTTAACTCTTAGGTTTCTGCCTAGGAATTCGCTGTTGTTGAGGGCATCAATCGCTTTATCAGCGCCATCAGCTTCCATCTCTACGAATCCAAAACCTTTTGCCTTGCCTGTTTCTCTATCAGTAACCAATTTGACCGACAGAACGTTTCCGTACTTTGAGAAAAGGTCTCTAACGTCTTGCTCAGAAGCGTTATAAGCCATGTTACCTACGTAAATGCTTTTCAATGTAAATTCTCCATGTGAAAATATGTCTCTTTAAGCTAAAGAGAGCATACAAAATGTGAAGGCTAAGAGCTCGTGGACGGAATCAAGCCATGTAAAGCCCAATGCGATCGCCAAACCTTAAAACCAAAACTCAAGCTTAGAGCCTAGACTGCCTCTTTTTAAAGATGCTATGCGCTCCGGAAAAGTCAAAAGCGGAAAAAACCCCAATTCCCAATTACCAGAAAGCTTCTTTTAGAAGCAGATAAAAGATCATAGATTAGAGTAGCTTAAACCAAATTGAATTTATTTAATATTTTTAAGATTTCTATTAGTTTTTTCATTTTTTTAGAAAAGTAAGGAAAAAACTTATCTCTAAATTCAACTATTTTGAAATAGAATAGATCAATTGAAAAGATAACTTGGGTTCAACCCCTTTTTTTGGTGCTCATGCATCACACCAAATTAAAATCACTAAACCTTTAAAGCTGAGGCTTTGGGCAAGGACATTGTGTCAAGATGGTTTCAAGCATCAAAAAGCAGGCAAAAATTACCATTAGTGGGATCGTGCAGGGAGTGGGGTTTCGACCCTTTGTTTATAATTTAGCCACGGAGCTTGGAGTAGGGGGGTATGTCCTCAATAATCCCCAAGGGGTTTTGATCGTGGCGGAGACGGATCAAAACACACTGGAGGAGTTTATCCAGGCCATTCGCCAAAACAAGCCACGCAACGCCAAGATCGATTCCTTTAAAGTGGAATCAGATGAGAAGCTGGTAGGCTACACCTCTTTTGAGATTCGAGATAGTGTGAATATGGGAGGAAAGTGCGCGATTTTGCCTGCGGATACCTCCATCTGCCCCGACTGCCTTAGAGAGATGCATGATCCTAAGGATAGACGATACCTCTACCCTTTTATCAATTGTACCAATTGTGGTCCTCGCTATACTATCATCAAAGAGCTCCCTTACGACCGACCCAAGACCTCTATGGCAGCCTTTGAGATGTGCCCTGAGTGTCAGAAAGAGTACAACGACCCTACCAGTCGCCGCTTTCATGCCGAGCCTAATAGCTGCCCTCATTGCGGTCCCAAGCTAACGCTCTATCGCTCTAATGGGACTCCTTTGGCGGAGGGGGCTAAGGCAATTGAGACACTTTGCAAGCTGATCAAAAAAGGTCATATTGTGGCTGTCAAAGGAATTGGTGGCTTTCATCTTGTGTGTGATGCGACCAAAAATCGCGTGGTGATGGAGCTCAGGGAGCGTAAAAAGCGTCCGACTAAGCCTTTTGCTGTTATGTTTAGAAGTGTCTTTGAGATAGGGAAGTGCACCGAGCTCTCCCCTATTGAAGAGGCGACTATTCTTTCGCCTGAACGCCCCATTGTGCTCATTTCTAAAAGGCGTCCGCATCGCTTAGAAAAGTTCCTTATCTCTTGTGATGGAGTCGCACCTAGAGTGGGGACTATGGGGGTTTTTCTCCCCTATTCGCCCCTCCATTCTCTTCTTATGGAGCAGGCAAAGATTCCTCTGGTCTTTACGAGTGCTAATCTCAGTGGAGAGCCACTCATTCGAGATTTCAAAGAGTTATGCGAGAAGCTTTCGGGTGTTTTTGACTATTACCTTGACCATGATCGAGAGATTCTCAATCCTTGTGATGATAGCGTGGTGACCATCCAAAACAATAAATTCCAAGTGATTCGGCGTGCTAGAGGCTATGCTCCCTCTAATGTCCTTTTGCCCTTTGAGCTTGAAGAGGGGGTGCTGGCGCTAGGGGCTCAGCAAAAGAGCACGCTTGCGTTGGCTTTTGGGAGCAATGCAATCTTGAGTCCGCACATTGGCGATCTGGATAACCCCTCCTCAGAGAGCTATTTTCACCAGACGCGTGAAGTGCTTCAGGGGATTTATGAATTCACTCCTAAAATCATCGTATCGGATAAACATCCCGATTACGAATCGACTCGTTGGGCACTCAAACAGAAAGACTCGCAAGTGTTGCAGGTGCAGCACCACTATGCCCATATGCTCTCACTCCTCTCTGAGCATAAAGTTAAAGAGAAAATTCTTGGGGTGATTTGGGATGGAACAGGCTATGGGGATGATGGCCGGATTTGGGGAGGGGAGTTTTTCGTGGGGGATTTTCATGGCTATGAGCGCGCGGGTCACTTTAAGGAATTTAGGCTTCTAGGGGGTGAGAGTGCGATCAAAGAGCCCAAGAAGTTAGCGCTCTCTTTGATGTTTGATCTCTATGGCAAAGAGGCGCTCAATCTCAAACACCCCGTAGTGAACTCCTTTTCGCATGATGAGCTAGAGACGCTCTATAAAATGCATCAAAAAGGAATCAACTCTCCACTCTCCAGTTCCGTAGGAAGGCTTTTTGATGCGATGGCGGCGATGATTGGAGTGGTGGATCGCGTCACTTTTGAGGGAGAGTGCGGGATGGTGCTAGAGGGGCTTTATAATCCTGATTTTGAGGCGGAGCGTTATCCTTATCTTGTTCAAGAGGGGGTGGTGGATATTCACCCTATGCTTTTGGCGATTCTTGAGGGGGGCGAAGAGGCAAGTTTGGTGGCGACTAAGTTCATCAACACGCTGGCCCATATTGCTCTAGAAGTGGCTAGAATTCATCGCTTACCCGTAGGTTTCAGCGGAGGAGTCTTTCAGAATCGTGAGCTATGCACCAAAATCGAGCGGCTCTTTCAAAACGAGGGGCTTCCCTATTATATGCATGAGAAGATTCCTTGCAATGATGGAGGAATCGCTTTGGGGCAGGTGGCCTTTGCCAAGTTCCACGGTAAAGTCTAAGATAACCTTTTTAAAGAGTTTTTTTACCCTGCGGTGATACCATTCTCCTCAAAGCCTTCGGGAGGCCTCTCTAAAATTGGCGAGAGAGGCTAGAGCCTCCTAGGTGTCCTTTGGCTATTTAAGGAGATGAAACCTTGCAAAATCGTCGAAACCTCAACAACCCTAATCTTCAGACCAAAAGCCTAGAAGTCGTAGAGCGAATCCTTTCTAAAAACGACCTAGAGGCGCAAAAGCTTCGAGAGCGATTCGCTGAGGCGGGGGTCTATGCCCTCAATCTCATGAGCTCTCCGGGAAGTGGAAAAACTACCCTATTGGAGCAGATGGCGCTTCTTGGGGGAGTTACTTTTAGCGTCATTGAGGGAGATTTGGAGACCAATCGTGACGCCGATCGATTGAGAGCCAAAGGGGTGGAGGCCTATCAGATCACCACGGGAGAGGCCTGTCATCTTGAAGCCCTCATGGTCGCTAAGGCTTTGGATCAGATTCCTTGGCAAAAGAAGGATTTCCTCATTATTGAGAATGTGGGGAATCTCGTCTGCCCCGCGAGTTATGACTTGGGGTGTGCGATGAATATTGTGCTGCTCTCTGTACCCGAAGGGGATGATAAGATTCTTAAATACCCTACGATGTTCCTCTGCGCCGATGCCGTGCTCATCACCAAAAGCGATATGATCGACTATTTTGGCTTTAGACTCTCCCAAGTGCGAGAGGATCTCAATCGCCTAGGCAAGGCGATTCCCATCTTTGAAACCTCCTCCAAAGAGCCTTCAACCATCCAAAAATTTATTCAATTCATCCAAGAAAAAAAGGAGCAAGGATATGTGTCTAGCCATACCTTCTAAAGTGGTCTCTATTGACAAAGAGAGAAACATGGCCAAGCTTGATACGCTAGGCGTGGAGCGTGAAGCGAGTCTGGATTTAATGCAAGAAGAGGTGGCCGTGGGGGAGTATGTTCTGCTCCATATTGGTTATGTGATGAGCAAGATTGATGAGGAGAGCGCCAAACTCTCGCTCGAGACCTATCGCGAAATCATCAAGGCGATGGAGGAGGAAGAGGAAGAGCTCCATAGGGCCAATTCATGAGTGATCACTATCTCATCGATTCTTTTCGAGACAAAGAGATCATCCAAAAATTTGCTAAGAAAATCGCCCAAAATGCCTCTTTATTGCCTAGAAAAGTGAAAATTATGGAGGTTTGCGGGGGGCACACCCACACCATCATGAAATATGGACTGCTTCAGCTTATGCCCAAAGAGGTGGAGTTTGTCCATGGGCCTGGGTGCCCTGTTTGCGTGATGCCCAAAGAGAGAATCAATCAAGCCTATGAGATTGCTCTGCAAGAGGGGGTGATTCTTGTCACCTTGGGAGATATGATCAAAGTCCCGGGCTCTCAAGGGTCGCTCCAGAGCGCTAGAGCTCTAGGGCGTGATGTTCGATTCGTCTATTCACCCCTAGAGGTGCTCAAAATTGCCAAAGAGAATCCCCACCAAAAAGTGGTCTTTTTCGCCATTGGATTTGAGACCACCACGCCTATGAGTGCAGCGCTTTTGGAGCGAGCCATGGGAGAAGGGGTCAAAAACCTCCTTTTTCATATCAATCATATCACGGTTCCAGAGCCCGTGAGAGCGATTCTAGATGATCCCTCCTCAACCCTTGACGCCCTCATTGGCCCCTCCCATGTGAGCGTGATTGCAGGAGCGAAAATCTATGAGCCCTTGGTGCAAGACTATCGACTTCCTATTGTGGTGTCGGGTTTTGAACCTGTGGATGTGATGGAGAGCGTGGATAGAATCGTCCACCAGCTGGCTCACCAAGAGGCTAGGCTAGAGATTCAATACGCGCGAAGCGTCACGATGGAGGGGAATCTTAAGGCTCAGGCGATGATAGAGCGCTACTTTGAAAAGCGCGAGAGCTTCACATGGCGAGGAATCGGTCCTATTCCCTGCTCGGCTTTGCGCCTTAGAGAGGAGTTTAAGGAGTGGGACGCGGAGCGCTATTTTGCCTCGATTCTTCATCATGAAGAGATTCCTGATCATAAATCTTGCAAATGCGGCGACATCTTAAGAGGGGTGGCCAAGCCCTTTGATTGCAAGGTTTTTGCCAAGGCGTGCACCCCAGAAAATCCTCTAGGAAGCTGTATGGTGAGTAGCGAGGGGGCGTGTGCGGCCTATTACAAATATGGTCGGGAGCACCTGAATTAATTCTTTGGCTTGGACGCTCATTGATTCATCGCGGCGTTATTATGATTTTTTGGAGCAGAATGGGCGCGGGCTAGAGGAGATTCCCCTGCTTAGAGTCGTGCCCTCCCCAGCAGGGGTGATTTTAGAGGTCAAATCCAAGGTGCTAAGCACTGAAAATCTGCTACTGCGCGCTTTGGAAGAGGAGTGGAGAATCGGTGAAGAGGAGCTGGTGGCGGAGAGTTTTGATGAAAAGAGAGGACTCCTCAGTCTTGAATGCTCCCCAGGGCTAGCCGCTCACCTCCAAAGAGCGCAAGGGCTTAGGCTCTTTAGTGATCTGAAATTTTTAGTGAAAAATGTCGAGCGATTCTATCTCAATCACGAAGAGGAGCTGATTCTTCCTCGCCCCTCGCCCCTCTTGATTCCTCCTCCTATTGAGCGTTTATCAGGCGAGCAGCAAAAAGCGGTAGAGACGATTTTTGCCCATCCTTTGAGCTATGTTTGGGGAGCTCCTGGCACAGGGAAGACTCGTGGAGTGCTTTTTGAATCGCTTCTTTGGACGCTAGGGCAGGGGGTGAGGGCGATTCTTCTAGCCCCCACGAACAATGCCTTAGAGCAAGCGCTTTTAGCGCTTTTGCCTCAATTTGATGAGCTGGGCATGGAGCGCGCCAATGTACTCCGTCTAGGCACGCCTTCTGCACGATTTTTGGAGCTTTATCCTGAGGTGTGTGACCCTTTGAGCGTGCGCGATAAAGAGGCGACTCTTTTTGATTTTGGGTCACATAAAAAGAGTCCAAAAGAGCGCATGGAAGAGGCGTTGGTGCTAGCTATGACGGTGGATAACTTTATTAAGCGCTTCGAGACCCTTCCCTTGAGTGGAAAGAAGCACCTCTTTTTGGATGAAGCGGCCTTCACACCGCTTATCAAAGCTATCACTCTCTGCGCTGCTCAAGCGCCCCTAACCATGCTAGGGGATCATAAGCAGCTTCCACCTGTCTGTGAGGCACCAGAGCGCGAAATGAGAGGAGAGAATCGAACTCTCAAAGCGTGGCACTACTCCGCCCTCCACCTAGAATCCTACATGAGGCAAGGAGAGGCGATTTTTGAGGTTTCCGATCCGCTTCTTTTGCCCCCCCTTGTGACCACCCAAATGGTCTGCTTGAGCCGTTCTCATCGCTATGGAGAGAATCTTACGCGCCTTTTAGATGAGCACATCTATCAAATGGGACTCACAGGGCTCGAGAAAAAAACGGAGCTTTATTACATCGACAGCGGAGCAGGTGAAAGGGTCGATTCCAAAGGTTATTCTAGTCCTATGGAGGCCAAAGCCATGAGGGGGTTGGTCGGGGAGCTCTTAAGGAGCGAGGCCGACTTTGGAATCATTACTCCTTTTGTGCTTCAAAAAAAAGCGATTTTGGAGCACCACCCCGAGTTGAGGGGCAAGGAGCGAGTAATGACGATCCACGGGAGTCAGGGGCAGGAGTTTGAGACGGTGATTCTCTCTCCGGTCACGCTTCACTACCACTTGACCAACTCCAAGAATCCCGCTGCGCTTCATGCGCTCAATGTGGCGGTGAGTCGAGCCAAGGGGCGAATCGTGCTGGTTTGTGATTATGCCTTTTGGATGAAGCAAAAAGGGCAGTTTTTAAGTGCGCTTTTGCGCGAGTGTGAGCCTTTGGGTCAAATCAAAGCTCCAAAATTATAAAATCGAAGGCAGAGGTGCCCTCAAATTTAAAGAGCCAAGAAGGATGAAATGCCAATGGAGAGAGTGCTTTTAGCGCATGGAAGTGGGGGTGTAGAATCGCACCACCTCATTAGCGAGATATTTTTCAAAGAGCTAGGGAATGAGATTTTAGCGCTTGGCGAAGACGCGGGTGTGATTGAAACAGGCGGTAAAATTGCCGTGAGTACGGATGGATTCACGGTCACCCCGCTCTTTTTCCCCGGAGGAGATATTGGCAAGCTCGCGATTTGTGGGAGCGCCAATGATGTGGCGATGATGGGGGCTAAGCCCTCCTATATCACCTGCTCTTTCATGATTGAAGAGGGCTTTGAGGTGGAGAAGCTACGAAAAATCGTCGCTTCCATGGGAAAAGAACTTCAAAAAAGCGGAATGAAAATGATCTCAGGTGACACCAAGGTGATCCCCAAGGGGGGCGTGGATCAGATCTTTATCACCACCACCGCCCTAGGAGAGGTGAAGCATCCGCTCTCTTGCCATCATCTGGAGGCAGGGGATGCAATTTTGGTGAGTGGCGCTATCGGGACGCACGGGGCGGTGATCTATGCTAGTCGTGAAGAGATGGGACTAAAGAGCCCCCTAGAGAGCGACTGCGCCCAACTTTGGGAGATGTTGGAGCCTCTCTTGGCGGCCAATTTAGGAATCAAGACCATGCGAGATGCGACACGGGGCGGATTGGCAGCCGTGTTGAATGAGTGGAGCCAAAGCGTGGGGAAGGGAATTGAAATATCCGAAGAGACGCTTCCTTTTAAAACCGAAGTGAAAGGAATCTGCGAGATTCTTGGCTTTGAAGCTTGCAATTTGGCCAATGAGGGGATGTGCGTGATTGCCCTCCCTAAAGAGAGTGCCTCTAGGGCGCTAGAGATGCTCAAAGCCCATCCGCTAGGTCTGGAGGCAAGCCTTATTGGTGAAGTGGTGGAGAATCACCCCGGGCGAGTGGTGATGAAGAGTGAGTGGGGCACGAGACGCTATCTAGATTATCCCAGCGGCGAGCTACTTCCTCGTATCTGCTAAAGGAGAAGAGAATGCACGAATACTCCATCGTTACGGCACTTCTTGAGCTATGCGAGAATCACGCGAAGTCCAATAAAGCCAAAAAGGTGACCAAAGTGGTGGTGGCCTTGGGTGAACGAAGCGGGGTGGAGCCTCAGCTTTTGGAGAGTGCCTTTGAGGTTTTCAAGCTCGATTCGGTTTGCGCGGAGAGCGAGCTGGTGATTGAGACCAAGCCGATGAAGTTTCGTTGTCGCTCTTGCGGGGCGGAGTTTTTACCCAAGGGAATCGATTTTGGTTCTTGTGAGGTATGCAAAGCCCCCAATCCAGAGCTTGTTGGAGGCAAGGAGATGCACCTGCAAAGCCTAGAGATGGAGGCTGAAGATGAGGGATAGGGAGATTTTTGAGCGCTTTTTGAGAGAAGAGGAGGGAATCAAAGAGAGCTGGAGAATCTTTGAAATTTTTGAGGAGGAGCGGCGCAAATGGCAAGAGGAGCTAGCTCGCCTCAAAGAGGATCGCAAAATCATCCAAGAGACGGTGGATGCCCTCGCTCTTCGAGCAATTGAGATTCAAGAGGAGATCAAGCAGGCTCAAGAGGCATTGCAAGAGCGGGAAGAGAGGCTTATTGAAGAGGCGCTTCCCTCGATTGAAGCGATGCATCTTCATAGCGTGGAGGTGATTGGCAAGGGGGGTAAGATCATCAAGGCTAAACCCGCTAGAGACTACTATCCTGAGGCCTATGTGGCGCGACTTTTTCGTGAGCTAGAGGAGCTATCTGGCGAGAAGGGGCTAAAGGAGAGGGTTTTGGACCTTGAGCTTGAAAATGCCAAGCTCAAAGTGGAACTACGCGATCTACTCAATGAGCCCCAAGAGCCAGAGGAGACCCCCTCTTCATGAAGCTTCTGGTGAGCGCCCTTGAGCCCTCCTCCAATCTCCATCTCGCCTCCTTAATGAAGCATCTAGAGGGAAAGGTGGAGCTCATGGGAATCTTTGATTCTAAGCTAAGCACCAAGCCACCCCTTTATACGCCTGATCAATTCTCGGTGATGGGTTTTTTGGATGTGATAGAGAGGCTCGGTTTTTTCTGGAGAGCCAAAAAAGAGATGGCCCATTTAGCGAGTGAGGCGGACAAGATTCTATTGATGGATTCCTCATCGTTTAACATTCCCCTAGCCAAAGCGATCAAAAAAGCATTTCCCTCTAAAGAGATCATTTACTATATTTTGCCTCAGGTATGGGCGTGGAAGCCTTGGCGAGCCAAAGCGATTGAGGAATCGTGCGATTTTTTGGCGGCAATTCTCCCTTTTGAGACCGCTTGCTACCAAAGCAAAGCGGAGTATGTGGGGCACCCCTTGCTCGATCTTTTGCCTCCTATTCGCACTTCTTTGCCCAAAGAGGAGCGAATCGCCTTCATGCCAGGGAGTCGCAAAGGGGAAATTGGGAGGCTCTTTCCTGTCTTTAGGGAGGTTGCCAGGAGGATAGAAGCGCCCAAAACGCTGGTGATTCCCTCGATCTATGAGGGGGCTTCTTTGGAGGAGATTTATGGGGATTTGGAGGGCTTTGAGCTCTCTTATGATGCACCCAAAACCCTTTTAGAATCGAGTTTTGCTTTCATCTGTAGTGGCACAGCCACGCTTGAGGCCGCTCTCCTTGGGATTCCATTGGTGCTTGCCTACAAGGCGCGCCCTTTGGATTATTTCATCGCCAAGAATCTCGTCAAGATCGAGCATATTGGATTGGCCAATATCTTTGAGACAAGGCGAGGAGAAGAGCCTTTGCATGAAGAGTTATTACAGGAGGGGGTGAATGTGGAGGCGCTTTTGGAGGCTTATTGGAGGTGCGATAAAGAGCACTTTGTTGAACGCGCCAAAGCTTTGAGGGGTTATTTGAGAAAGGGGAGTTCGCTCCGAGTGGCTCAAAGGATTCTTGAGATTGATTCTAAAGTGATTTTTAACGACGGATAAAGTAGTATATCGGTTTTGAGCGCGAAATGAGCGTGAAGATTTTAGGAGAGAGAATGCAGAAAGAACCGATGACGATTTATGGATATGAAAAGCTTCAAAGGGAGCTCAAAGAGCTCAAAGAGGTGGAGCGCCCTCAAATCGTCAAAGAGATCGATATCGCTAGAGGGCATGGCGATCTCAAGGAAAACGCTGAGTATCACGCCGCCAAGGAGCGCCAGCTTTTTATTGAAGCGAGAATCAATGAGCTAAGTGAGATTCTCTCAAGAACTCAAGTGGTCGATCCTGCAACTATCACGCATGAGAAGATTAGCTTTGGATCGACTTTTAAGGTGATGGATTTAGACACCGAATTCGTCTATGAATACACCATCGTGGGCGCGCCTGAGAGCAATCCTGATCGAGGATTTATCTCTTTTTATTCACCTCTTGCGAGGCAGCTCATTGGCAAAGTTCCGGGTGATGAGATCAATGCCAAGCTTCCTAATGGCGAGATTGATTACGAGGTGCTTGAAGTCTATTACAAGGAGATTTCGTTTGAGTGAGCTCAAAAAGATGAAAATCCGCCTTTTAAAACTCCATCCAAACGCGGTAATTCCCGCTTATCAGAGCGCTGGAGCGGCAGGATTTGACCTCTGCTGTGTCGAATCTTTAGAAATTCCTCCCTTGGGTCGAGCTTTGGTGAGCACAGGATTGGCGCTTGCGTTAGAGGAGGGGTATGAGCTTCAGATCCGTCCTCGAAGCGGCTTGGCGCTTAAGCACGGAATCACCGTGCTTAATACCCCCGGAACTGTGGATAGCGACTATCGAGGAGAGATCAAAGTGATTTTGATCAACTTAGGCGCTGAGAGCTTCTCCATCCAAGCGGGAGATCGAATCGCTCAAGGAGTGGTGAGCAGGCTGAGCATAGCCGAGCTTTGCGAAGTGGAGAGTCTCGATGAAACCGCGCGAGGAGCCGGTGGATTTGGGAGTACGGGAAAATCTTAAATTTAACAACTAGCCAAGGAAAGATATGAGCCTAAAAGAGAATGTGTCTTACATCAAAGAGGAGATCGGGCAAGAGGAGAAGATGCTAGAGGGGTTGATTCGCTTCGAGGGGTGGTTCCGCCGCTATAAAACCCTCCTTCTCTCCGCCCTAGCGCTCCTAGTTGCTCTCTGGGTGGGGCTAGAAGGATATGGTTGGTATAAAGAGCATCAGGCTCAAAAGGCCAGCGCACTCTATGAGCGGCTCTTGAAAAATCCTACAGATGCGGCCTTGGCTCAAGAGCTCCAAAAGAGCGGTTCGGAGCTTTATGAGCTCTTTTTGTTTCATGAAGCCAGCCAAAAGAGCGACACAGAGGCTCTTGGCGCACTCCAAGGCTCCAAAAATGGGATCATCGCCTCTTTGGCAAGTTATCAGATCGCCTCTCTCTCAAAAGATTCTCAAAAGCTAGAGGCTTACACGCAAAAAGAGGGAGTTCTTTTTGGTGATCTCGCCCTTATGGGACGTGCCTATCTTTTGATGCAAGAGGGCAAGATCGAAGAGGCAAAGGTGGCACTAGATAAGATCTCTGTCGATTCTCCAATTAAGGGAGTGGCGAAGTTTTTAGAACATTTTACGGCAAAGGGTGGAGCAAGATGAGAAGATGGGGCTTGTATGCGGGTGCATTGATCGCGGTATTGTTGTTTGGCGGGTGCGGTTCAAAGAAATATTTTGAACCTGAAAAAGTCACAGGCGTGGTCAAATTTGACGGCCGCTTGCCAAGCCCTATTGTCTCGGCTAATCGAGAGGGAGCAATGCTTCAAAATGGGCAGTTTATCACTAAAGAAGGGGTTCAGGAGTTTAAGCTCCCCAAAGGGTATACCTTCTTGAACGATAGCGAACGATACTATCTTGCCGTGGATGAGGCAGGTGCTTTGGGTCTCTTTCCAAAGAGCGGTGGAGAGCCCAAAAAGCTTCAATTTGACTTCAGGCCTCTCTCGGCGCAAATGGAAGGGGACATGCTCGCGCTCGTCCTCTCGGATAACACCCTTTTGCTCCATCATCTTCCCAGCCAAAAGAATCTCTTTTCTCAAAAAGGAGAGAGCGCTGTTGCGGTGAATGCGCTAGTCGCCGCCCCCTTTTTCCTCAAAGACTTAGTGCTCTATCCTACGCTTGATGGAAAGCTCGTGGTGGTGGACAAAGAGAGCTACAAATCCATCCGAAATATCGTGGTCAATAGTGATCCCTACTTTAACAATGTCATTTTTCTTGATGTTCTTAACAATCGCCTAGTGGCCGCTACGCCCAAGCGTATCATCTCTGTTAGCCCTGAAGTGATCAATACCTACAGTGCCAATATTCGAGATGTGATCTTTGTGCGGGATCGAATCTACCTTCTAACGACAGAGGGGCAGATTATTTTGGCTGATCAAGACCTCAACGTCATGCGCACCAAGAAATTCCCTTTTGCCCATTTTAGCGGCGCATTGCACGGAAAATATATCTATGCCGTTGAGACTCAAGGCTATTTTATTGCCGTGGATGTAGATCTTCTTGATTCCAATGTCTATGAGATTCCCAGCGAGATCGACCGACCCGTTTTTGCCAAAGAGAATCGTATCTATTTTGATGATCGCTATTTCGAGCTGAGCAAATAGAGGAATCGCCTTGCTCTTATGTGACATTGGGAACACCTATCTGCATTTTTACCAAGAGGGGAAGGTGTGGAAGGAGCTTCCCCGTCGCCTAAAGGCAGGAATGGAAGTCCAAGAGGTCTACTACATCAGCGTCAATCCCCCCTCTGCGCGCCGTCTTTTGGAGGTGTATCCTCATGCCATTGATCTGGCGCCTCATATGGTGCTTGACACCGCCTATAAGGGGCTTGGAGTGGATCGAATGGCTGCCTGTAAGGGAATCGAAGATGGCGTAGTCGTGGATGCGGGGAGCGCCATCACGGTGGATGTGATGCAAAACCAAGTCCATCTAGGAGGCTTTATCATGCCAGGAATCGCCTCTTTTAGCTCCATGCTAAAGAGCATTTCGCCCGCACTAGAAAAGGAACTCAACCTCTCTGTCGAGCTCTCTGCGCTTCCTCAAAATACGCGAGATGCGCTAAGCTATGGGGCGATTAAGGCGATCGTGATGATGATCCAGAATAGCTGCAAAAACAAGCGACTCTTCTTTACAGGAGGGGATGGGAAGTATCTCGCTCGTTTTTTTGAAAACGCCATTCATGACAACTCGATTGTCTTTAAAGGAATGCTAAAGACGCTAGAAGAGATGAAGGAGGGGAAGAGATGATCACGGTTGCACTGCCCAAAGGGAGAATCGCTGAAGAGACACTGGATCGTTTTGAGAAGATTTTTGGTGAGCGATTTGTTTTTGAGGATCGAAAACTTATTCTGGAGCGGGGAGAGTTCAAATTCCTCTTGGTGAGAAATCAAGATGTTCCCACCTATGTGCTCCATCAAGCCGCTGATATTGGAATTGTGGGATTGGATGTCTTGGAGGAGCAGGAGAGCGATCTCATTCGACTTTTGGATTTGGGGATTGGGCGTTGCAAGGTGGTGATCGGCTCTCCGATGGGGAGTGAAATCGACTACTCCAAGCCTCAAATCAAAATCGCCACCAAGATGACCAATATCGCGAAAAAGCACTTTGCCAAGCAAGCTTTAGCCGTGGATCTTATCAAGCTCTATGGTTCTATCGAGCTCGCACCCTTGGTGGGACTAGCCGATGCCATTGTAGATATTGTCGAGACTGGAACAACCATGAAGCAAAATCATCTCAAAATTGATGAGGTGATCATGGAATCAAGCGCTTATATGGTCGCTAATCGCAACAGTTTTTATGAAAAAAAGGATAAAATCTTAGAGCTTCAGCGACAATTTTCAAAGCTCAAAGAGGTGAGGGAGTGATTCCTCGATTCTTTGGAGGATTGCTTTTGGGAACCGTAGCCCTTTGGGCGAATCCTTGGGTGATGTTTAGCGATGTGGATGACACCTATATCTACAATCAAAAAACAGGCGAGGTCTATGTTCGATTCCGCAAGGGCGGAAAAAACTATGAAGATGTATTCGTTAAGATGCCCCAAGGAATCGACCCTTCTTCGGCCTCTAATAAACCTCTAGAGTTGCCCCTTAGCTCGATTAAAGGGGGAGCCTCTGAGGAGGAGGAGCAGCGGCAAAAGATTCTTCAAAGGGCGCAGGAGCTGAAAAAAAATCTCTACAATCAAGCTATTGAGTGAGCTAGAGAGCCTTTCTAAAAAATATCCAAAGAGGGAGAGAAAGCGTGGAAAACCTGCGTATCTTGTTTGTTCAATTCTCTAGCTCTTCCTTGACCATTCCTTTGCAAGTCGATTTCCCCTTGCTTGTGGTGACAGATAGTTTTGAAAAAGCCCTAGAGTGGTGCGAGGAGAGTGCCTTTGAGGTGGTGGTGATTGAAGGCGAATCGGGCGAATCACTCCTTCCTTTCCTTAGAGGGGTGCGTCAAAGGTCCTCTCTCACACGCTTTCTCTTTCTCTCCCCTCATCCTTTTCCTTCCATGCTCAGCGAGATTGCCCAAGCGGGAATCGAAGGATTTTTCCATGAGATTCCCGACCCCTTTAGAGTGCGCCAAGCGCTCTCCTTGATTGCTAAGACCTTTTTTCGTTCCGCCGACCACGCCAAGGAGAAGAGCCGCCTCATTCAGGCCATCGCCAAAGAGGACGATCGGGTCATGATGCTCATTGAAGTGGATCATTTGGATAACTATCATACAGTCTTCTCGCTGGCCTTTATTGATGCGATTTTGCAAGAGGTGGGGGACTTTTTGGAGCACTATAAGCCCGATGGAAGCGAGATATTCTCCATCTCTGAAGAGAAGTATGCCATTTTGATGGAGGATGAGAACACCTTTAGGGCAGAAGATTTTGCAACGATTCTTAATGTTTTGATTTTGGATCGCAAAATTTATGTCAAAAAGCAAGAGGTGGATGTGAGTTTTAGCGTTGGGGTGGCCAAAGGAAGAGGAGAGACGCTCCTCTCTAAGGCCTACGCTGCCCTCAGAAAAGCCAAGGAGAGCGGGCGCAAACATGTTGTGCTGGCAGAAGATGATGAGGAGTTTCGATTCTTTCAGCGGGAGAATTTACGATGGATGCGAGGGGTGCGTCATGCACTAGAAGAAGATCGAATCGTTCCTTACTACCAGCCCATCATCAATAACGCCACGGGAAAGATCGAAAAATATGAGTGCCTCGCACGCCTCATTGACCATGAGGTGGTGGTGCCCCCTGCCATCTTTTTGCAGTCGGCGCGCCAAATTGGACTCATGAGCAATGTCACTTTTGCGATCATCAACAAAAGCCTCACGCTCTTCCAAAACAATGACATGGAGCTCTCTATCAACATCGCGGAGGAGGATATTCGAGACGCGAAAATTATCCGCTATCTGCTTAATCGATGTGAGCGCTACGGAATCGATCCCTCTCGAATCGTGATTGAAATCTTAGAGGATATCACCTTTGGACGCAACAATAAAAGCCTAGAACATATGCGATACCTCCATCAGGAGGGATTTAAAATCGCCATTGATGACTTTGGATTTGAAAACTCTAACTTTGGACGATTGATCGATATGGAGGTGGACTATATCAAAATCGATGGAAGTTTCGTCAAAAACATGGAGACCGATGATCGAAGTTACAAAATTGTCGATTCTATCGCAAAGTTTTGCAAAAGTATCGGTGCAAAGTCTATCGCTGAGTATGTCCACTCCCAAGGAGTTCAAGAGCGAGTGCTGGCACTAGGGATTGACTATTCCCAAGGATACTTTTTTGGCAAAGCCACTCCTAAACCACTAGAGGGTGACTCTTTAATCTAGAGATGAAGAGGCTTATCCAAGGGGTGCTTCTTTTGGGTGTTATGCTTCTTGAGCTTGAGGCGAGCTCTTATGAAGAGGCGCTTTTGGGGGCTAGAAAAGAATCAAAACCCCTTTTGTTGGTCGTCTGCCCCAAAGAGACCATGCGCTGTCGCCAAAGCGAGCGCGAAATTCTTCCCCATCCTGCTCTTCAAGCCACACTTCACTCCTATCATTTTCTAAGGCTAGAGCCCAAAGAGGCTCCTAGTGGGCTAAAAACCCCAATATTTCCAAGCTACTATATTATTGATTCGGTTAAAGGAGAGGTGATTCGTGAGCTTTGGGGGCACCAGAGCGTGATACGCCTGAAGCTATTTTTGGAGGGCAAAGTGGTGCCCACAACCCCTTAGGGGGCGGGTTTTTCCAGTGGCTTAGAAAGCTTGATCCACTCGATGATTCCGTTTTTAAGGTTGTAAACCTTCTCAAAGCCTTGCGAAGAGAGGTAGTTAGCCACCGAGAGGGTGCGATTTCCGCTACGACAGACAAGAATGAGGGGGGTTTGGGGTGTGATTCCCCTCTGCTCTAGCCTTTTGAGAAAACCTAGCGCGTCATAATTGCCTCTGGCGTCAAAAAAGGTGAGCCTTTCGCTTTGAGGAATCACGCCTGTTTGTTGCCACTCAGGCTCTGTGCGAATATCCACCACCCGTACACCTTGATTTTGGAGTGCTTCAAGCTCGCTGGGCGTGATGTCAATGCGTTCGGCCATCAAGAAAGTGATCCCAAAAAGAAGCCAAAAGAGAATTTTTTGAAACATGAAAAGACTCCTTGAAAAGAAGGTTGAAGAGGTGTTCCTAAGGGTGCGTGAGCCACTCTTTGGCAACCTTTTCTAGGGCGAGAGGGTTTTCGCTCGCAAAATATTGGATGTGAGTTTGGGGAAAATAGTCCAATTCATAGCGCTCTTTGAGGTGCTGCATGATGGCTTCGCCTGAGTGAATAAGAAGCGGTTCGTGATTAAAATAGGCCGAGATGGCTTTGGCGATGAGGGGAAAGTGGGTGCAGCCAAGGATGATCGCTTTGGGTTTTACGGCCAAAGAGGAAAAGTAATGCTCTAGGGCGCTCTCTAAAAGAGATCCATGGAAGATTCCCTCTTCTACGAGCGGGACGAGAAGTCCTGTGGCAAGCGACTGGATGTGGGTGTAGCCGTGCTCCTTTAGAAGGGCCGGGTATTGACCGCTCGCGGTGGTGGCTTTGGTGCCAATGACAAGAATAGGGGAATTTTTATCGGGAAGCCGATTCTCTAACGCCAGCACGCCTGGCTCAATCACCCCAATCACATCCACATCCGCCGCTTGGCGTAATGCTTCTAGGGCGTGAGCGCTGGCGGTATTGCAAGCGACAATGAGCATATCGATGTCAAACTCGCGCAAAAAGGCAAGAGCCTCCAAAGAGTAGCGGATAATCGTCTCTGAATCCTTCACTCCATAAGGGACGCGTGCTGTGTCACCAAAGTAGATGATCTCTTCAAAAGCGTGAGAATCAAGAAGGCTTTTAACGACGCTTAAGCCCCCAATACCGCTATCAAAAACCCCGACACGCATCTTAGCCTTCGTTCATGATGCTAAGAAACTCTTCGTTGTCTTTGGTCTTTTGCATCTTGGAGTAGAGGAAGGTGAGTGCTTCCACTTCGTTGTTCATCTGTTGCATCACATTGCGGAGCGCCCAAACCTTGATGAGCTTATCCTGTCCAAGGAGCAGCTCCTCTTTTCGAGTGCCTGATTTGAGGATATCCATTGCAGGATAGATTCTTCGTTCGGCGATATGACGTGCTAGGACGATTTCAGAGTTGCCCGTTCCTTTGAACTCTTCAAAAATCACCTCATCCATTCTAGAGCCCGTCTCAATGAGCGCGGTGGCGATGATGGTGAGGCTTCCTCCCTGCTCAATATTTCTCGCCGCTCCGAAGAATCGCTTAGGCTTATGGAGGGCGTTGGCGTCCACGCCCCCGCTTAGAACTTTTCCGCTACTGGGGGTGGCGGTGTTGTAGGCACGCGCAAGTCGGGTGATCGAATCGAGCAGAATCACCACATCGCGTCCCATCTCCACGCTTCGCTTCGCCTTTTCGATCACGAGCTCAGCCACGCGGATATGGTTGTGTGCGGGCATATCGAAGGTGGAGCTATAGACCTCGCCTTTGACGCAACGCTCCATATCCGTCACCTCTTCGGGGCGCTCATCGACTAGGAGTACGATCAGCTCCACTTCGGGGTGATTCTTGGCGATCCCGTGGGCGAGCTCTTTCATGAGCTCTGTTTTACCGCTTCGAGGAGGGGCTACGATGAGTGCACGCTGGCCCTTGCCGATGGGTGAGAAGAGGTCAAGCATCCGTCCTGTGACTTTTGAACTAGCGTATTCGAGCTTGAGCTGGTCGGTGGGGAATAGGGGGGTGAGGTTGTCAAAGAGGGGGCGATTCTTCATCTCTTCAGAGGATTGATAGTTGATCGCCTCAATCTTAAGAAGCGCATAGTAGCGCTCCTGATCTTTAGGGGGGCGTACCTGACCTGTGACAATATCCCCGTTTCTTAGGGCAAACTTGCGGATTTGAGTGTTGGAAACATAAGCATCGTTTTGGCTATCCGAGAAGTTTTCATCCATCGCTCGTAAGAATCCATACCCCTCACCCGTGATCTCCAAGATGCCCGTGAAGAGGATGAAGCCGCCTTTATTGACTTGAGATTTGAGAATCTCAAAAAGAAGATCTTGGCGCTTATACTCTTGGGGATTCTCTACGCCTAGCGTCTCGGCAATCTCCATGATCTTGTTCAAAGGCTTGGCGCGCAAGTCCTCAATCTTATAGCCTTCAACAGGGATATGGGTTCGAGATTTGTTGGGATATTGACCGTTGGAGGGGGTCGCAGGGGTAGATTCTTTGGCGGATTTGTTCTGTCCGTTGCAGTCGTTCATGATGGATCCTCGGATGTAGTGATTCGGAAAATGTTCTCGCGTTGGAGAGTTAATTAAGCTAGAAGCATGGTGAGAGTTCTTGGATTGTTTAAAGCTTTAAGTTTCAATCACTCTTGCAAGGCGAATTTTAGTCAAAAGGGGCGGTGAATGTCAATATCGCGCTCGCTTTAAAGCCAAACCAAAGAAAGAGGGCTTACAATCTAGAAGAAAAATAGGCAAATCTGAAAGGATTGGACAATCCAAAAGAGGGAGGCGTGATCGTGCTTATTAATGGTGTGCAATCTATCGCCTCTTATGTCGCTCTCTCAAAGCCAGTATTCTCCTCTAATGACAAAGAGGAGAGAGCAGAGGGCTCCTTGGGGGAGAAGGGGGAAGAGCAAGCGCAAAAGGAGCAGGTGCAAGAGCTCTCTAGGATCGATTCTCAGGTGAGGGCTCATGAGAGCGCCCATATCGCTTCTGGAGGCGGGGTGGTGAAGGGCGGGGCTTCTTTCTCTTACACCGCGGGTCCCGATGGAAAGATGTACGCCGTAGCAGGAGAGGTGCCTATTGACACCTCCATGGGCGAAGACCCTAGTGAAAATCTCGCCAAGGCGCGTCAGATTAGAGCGGCTGCGCTTGCCCCTAGCGACCCTAGTCCGCAAGATTATCAGGTGGCTTCCACGGCCACGATGCTAGAGGTACGCGCTAGGATGGAGTTAAATAAAGAGAGAAGAGAGGAGGAGGGGCTCAAAGCTTATGCGCGAATTGCCGAACCTCAGAATCAAGAGCAAATAGCTCCTCGATAGAGGCAGGAATCATCGAAAATCGCTCCAAAGAGCGCTCTATGTAACGAGGAATCTCTCCAAAGAGAATCTTCCCCTCTAAGAATTTCTCCACCGCCACTTCGTTGGCTGCATTGAGCGTGATTCCAAGCCATGGATGCGTCAAAAGCTTCTCTTTGAGATTCCACAAGGGGTAGCGCGAGGGATTGATAGGCTCAAAGGAGAGGGCGGCGAGGCGCTCTAACTCTAGCGGAGGGCCAAGAGGCTGATCAAGCTTGCCAAGCATGGCATAGGCAAGGGGTAGTCGCATATCCGCTTGAGCGATGTGGGCGCTAAAGCTTCCATCAGGGTAACCAATGAGTGCATGGACGAGAGAGTTTCTCTCAATTAGGGCGTCCACGCTCTTGGTGTTAAAGAGCCATCTAGCTTCGAGAATCTCAAAGAGTTTGTTGACCATCGTGGCGCTATCCACGGTGATTTTGCGCCCCATGCTCCAGTTGGGATGGCGGAGGGCGGCTTGGGCTTTTTGGAGGGGAATCTCCTCTAAAGGAGTATCGCGAAAAGCTCCCCCGCTTGCGGTGATGAAGAGGCGAGAAAAGGGTTTGTCGCTCTTTAAAAACCAGAGGCTGAAGTGTTCGCTATCCACGGGGATGATCTTTGAGGCATCCACAAAAGAGCCCCCCGCCACTAGCGATTCTTTATTGGCGAGCGCGAGGGTTTTTCCAAGGCGAAGGCTCTCTAGGGTGGGGCGAAGTCCAAGGAATCCCACAAGAGCGTTGAGCACGAAAGAGGATTGGGCGAGGTGGAGCGATTCGATGATTCCCTCCTCGCCAAAGAGGAGCTTCGAATCTTTGGGCAAGGAGAGCTCACTTGCCCTAGAGGAATCGGCAATGACGATGATCTTGGGCTGAAATTCAGCGATTTGGGCATTGAGCAGGGAGAGATTGTGACCTGCGACTAAAACCTCTACAGGGAGACGAAAGTCGCGGGCAAGGGAGAGGGCATTTTGGCCAATCGAACCTGTGGAGCCAAGAAGAATCAACCCGCCAATCCTCTAAGGCAAACGAGCATGATAATTCCGCCAAACATGAATCCATCGGCGCGATCAAGGATTCCTCCATGCCCAGGGAAGAGGCGTCCGCTATCTTTCACTCCCGCTTCGCGCTTGAGGTAACTCTCATAGAGGTCACCAAAAACGGAGGCAAGGCTGGTGAGGACAGTGATGGCAAAGGCTTTCTCAAAGCTCACCGTAGAGAGCCCCGCAAGCGTGCCTATGAGCGTTGCAACCGCCACTCCAATAAAGACTCCCTCTTGGGTCTTATTGGGTGAAGTTTCACTAAAGCGTCGAGTGCCAAACATCTTGCCCCCAAAAAAGGCGGCAGTATCGGTGAGGGCGACCACAAAGATGAGCCAGACAATCGCTCCGATGCCATAATCCTTATAGAGCGCCAAGAGAAAGAGGAAAGGCACGGTGGGATAGAGCAGGGGCATTAGATCGTTCCATGAGCCTTTTTTGGTGAAGGCTTGATAAGAGGCGAGAATCACGAGCACCAAAAAGAGTGTCTCCAAAGGGGCAGGATAGATGGCTGAGAGCGCCCAAATGAAGATGGCAGCGGCGTAGATCCCGATACTTTGGCTTCCATAAAGCTTGGAGGCTTCATAAAAGGCTAAAAGATAGCAGATGCCAAAGAAAGCCCACATGACGAAGTAACTATTGATAAAGACCACCAATAAGATGATGGCGATGAGGATTCCTGCGGTGTAGAGGCGCGCTGGTTCGATGCTTTTGAGTCTATCTAGCATGCTTTCCCTTTGGAGGTTTGAGATGGACTATTATAGTGTGAGGTTTATAAAAAGCGGGTTATCGATAGGGAGCTACCCCAAAGGTTTAATCCAAGATAGGCAAAAAGTGCGCCAAAGATTCCCCCTAGAGCTAGATCGATGATTCCCCCTGTTTTAAAGCGATAGGACAGGGGCAAAAGAGCGATAGGGCGCTCACTCCAAGGAAGCCAAAGAGGAATCCCACTTTTGGTGAGCATATCGCCTATGAGGTGGAGCCACACCCCAAGCCACAAGCCAATCACCGCCTCTAGGGCAATCCCCTGAGAGCTTGCTATTCCCCATCCTGGGAGAGCCACTCCAAAGGGAAAGAGAAAAGAGTGGGTTGCCCCTCGATGCCCAAAAAGGCGATGGAAGAGGGAGGAGAGGAGGGGTAATTGGCGACCTAGGGTGGAGTTTGGCTCATCAATATCAGGCAAAAGGGATCCAAGGGCAACTCCACTAAGATAGAGTGAGACCTCAACTCCTTGCAACGTCGCTTTATCCACCAAGGAGAGAGCGTAAAGAGGCAGAGTGGCAATACCTAAGGCAAAAGCGAGGTGGGTGCGAGCGAGCATGAGAGCGATCCTGAAAGGTTAAATGTTTGGAGGGGAATTATAGCGAGGCAAAGCCATTAGAGGGCTGGGTTCCGTGATATAATTCGCCCAAAATTACGCAGAAAGTTTGAAAATATGAGAGATTTTGATGTGATTGTCGTAGGCGGTGGACACGCAGGAATCGAAGCGGCACACGCTTCGGCGCGCATGGGTTGCAAGACGCTTTTGCTCACGATTCTAGTCGAGCAGATTGGAGCGGCTAGTTGTAACCCCGCCATTGGCGGGCTGGCCAAGGGGCATTTGGTCAAAGAGATTGACGCTCTAGGGGGCGTGATGGGCAAGGTGACTGATCTTTGCGGATTGCAGTTTCGCACGCTCAATGCCTCTAAAGGACCCGCAGTGAGAGGGACGCGTGCGCAGATCGATATGGATCGCTATCGCATCATGATGCGCAATCTCTGCCTCACCACCCCTAATCTCACGGTTGCCCAAGAGATGGTCGAAGAGCTCATCGTTGAAGAGGGGGCGGTTTTAGGAGTGCGCACGCAGATTGGGCGCGAGTATCGAAGCGCCAAGGTGATCATGACGACAGGAACTTTTTTGAATGGCTTGGTGCATATTGGGAATAGAACCTCTTCCAATGGGCGCGTGGGCGAGCCCTCTTCGATCAAGCTTTCCGAATCGTTGCGTTCCTTGGGGTTAGAGGTGGGACGACTCAAAACAGGTACCTGCGCTAGAATCGCCTCAGAGAGCATTGATTTTTCGGTGATGGAGCAGCACCCAGGCGATCTTCCTCCGCCCCCTTTTAGCTTTAGCACTAAAAAAGAGGAGTTTGCTCCCACTCAGCTCCCCTGCTATGTCACCTATACCAATGAAAAGACCCACGAGATCATCCGCTCTAATTTTCATCGTGCCCCGATGTTTACGGGTCAGATTGAGGGAATCGGGCCTCGCTACTGTCCTAGTATCGAAGATAAGGTGAATCGCTTCAAAGAGCGGGAGCGTCATCAGATATTTGTGGAGCCTCAAACGCTGGAGGCGACCGAGTATTATCTCAATGGCCTCACCACCTCTATGCCTTTTGATGTTCAGGAGGCAATGATTCGCTCGATGGCGGGGCTGCAGAACGCACGAATCGTTCGATATGGCTATGCCATCGAGTATGATTATGTCAACCCTGTGGAGCTCAAACACACACTAGAGACCAAGAAGATTAAGAATCTCTACCTCGCAGGACAGATCAATGGCACCACGGGATATGAGGAGGCGGGTGCCCAAGGATTAGCCGCTGGAATCAATGCCGCACTTAGCGTCAAGGGTGAAGAGCCTTTTGTATTGCGCCGTGATGAGGCCTATTTGGGGGTGCTTATTGATGATCTTGTCACCAAGGGTACCAAAGAGCCCTATCGAATGTTCACCTCTAGGGCGGAGTATCGACTTCTTTTGCGCGAGGATAACGCTGAGTTTCGACTTTTGCGCCATGGAGCACGATTTGGCTTGGTGGAGGAGGAGGCACTTCTAGCCCTCCAAAAAGATGAGCAAAGCATTCATGGAGGGCTTGTTCATTTGCGGGAGAGTTCGGCAACGCCAAGCAAAGAGACACTCGCATTTTTAGAGGAAATGGGCGAGGAGAAGATTAATGATAAGACCACTTGGTTGGCCATCGCAGGGCGAAAAAGCTTTGATGAGGCAAAATTGCGAAAAATCTCTCCTCTGTTTGAAGAGATGAGTGAGAGAGCGTTAGGTCAGGTGCTTATTGAGGCCAAATACGCCTCCTACATCCAAAAACAGCAAGAGTCAGTTGGCTCAATGCAGGAGATGCTAAAGGTGAAGATTCCTGAAGGATTTATCTTTGATACCGTGCCAGGGCTCAGCCTAGAGGTGATTGAGAAGCTCAAGCGCTTCAATCCCCCCACGCTCTTTGCCGCCTCAGAGATTAGCGGAATCACTCCCGCCTCTTTGGATGTTTTGCACCTCTATATTCATCTAAGGGGAAAAGAATCGGTGGATTAATCCTCTGATTCTTTCATCATTTCGGCTTGATAGTGGGCGACAATGGGATCGACCACTTGGTCGAAGTTGCCACTTAGCATGATCTCCTCTAGACTGTAGAGCGTGAGACCGATGCGATGATCGGTGAGGCGATTTTGGGGATAGTTGTAGGTGCGAATCCTCTCGCTCCGATCGCCGCTTCCTACTTGAAGCTTTCTAGCTGCGGAGTTTTCGCTTAATTTGGCCTCTAGTTCGGCCTCATAGAGACGGGCTTTGAGGATTTTGAGTGCCTTATCTTTGTTTTTGTGCTGGGATTTTTCATCTTGCATGGAGACGCTAATTCCCGTGGGAAGGTGGGTGATTCGAACGGCGCTATCGGTGGTGTTGACCGATTGACCCCCATGACCGCCTGAGCGAAAAACATCGATTTTGAGGTCGTTTGGATTGATATTGACCTCGACATCATCCACCTCGGGCATGATCGCTACCGTGATGGCGGAGGTGTGGATTCTCCCTTGGGATTCGGTTTCAGGGACTCGCTGGACGCGGTGAGTTCCCCCTTCGTATTTGAGCCTGGAGTAGACTCCATTTCCCTTGATGAGGGCAATCACCTCTTTGTAGCCTCCCACGCTGTTCTCGCTTGAGCTGATGATTTCGACTTTCCATCCTTTAAGGTCGGCATAGCGACAATAGGATTTAAAGAGATCACCTACAAAGATTCCCGCCTCATCGCCCCCCGTGCCCGCACGAATCTCCAGATAGATGTTCTTATCATCATTGGGGTCTTTGGGAATAAGGAGGAGTTTGATTTCGGATTCGAGGGATTCGAGGGATTCTTCGAGAAGCTTATTCTCTTCTTTGGCGAGATCGCCTAGCTCTTTATCCTCAAAAAGGGCTCGATTCTCTTGGATAGAGCGGTGGGTTTGAAGATACTCTTTGGCTTTTAAAACAAGAGCTTCCAGAGCGCTCTGCTCCTTGCTAAGCTCGGTCATACGCTTAATGTCAGATATCACTTCCATGGTGCCAAGCAGGCGGGTGATCTCCTCAAAGCGCTCAATAAAAGGCGTGAGTTTAGAAATCAGCATAGCAAAAAACTTTATTTTGGGATTTAAGGAGAGGGAAACGCGCGGGGCGACCCAGAAGCTTATTAAGCGATCTGGGCGGAGAGTTTTTTCACGGAAGCGTGAAGTCGGCTCACTTTTCGTGCCGCCGTGTTTTTAGGAAGAATACCCTTGCTAACGAATTTATGAAGATCTTTGTTGGCGACTTTTAGAGCCTCTTCTGCTTTAGTGGCATCATTGCTGGCTACGGCTTCTTTGACGGCCTTGGTGATGTTTTTGATTCGAGTTCTATAATATCGATTTCTCTCAGTTCTTTTCAATGTTTGGCGGATTCTTTTTTCAGCTGATTTATGATTAGCCATATCGGTGTTAATCCTTTTGTAAATATTTTTAGGGCAGAATTCTACTTTAATTTTCATTAAACAGAGATAAAGGTAAGGTAGTGCGCATGAAGCTCTTTGGCACGGATGGCGTGAGAGGAAAAGCGGGTGAGAAGCTCACCGCGTTCTCGGCGATGAAGCTCGGTTTAGCAGCGGGAATCTACTTCAGAAAACAGTCAAAAACCAACAAAATTTTGGTGGGCAAAGACACGAGACGAAGTGGCTATATGATTGAAAATGCCCTAGTAAGCGGTCTCACAGCGGTAGGATACAATGTGATTCAGATCGGTCCGATGCCCACACCGGCGATTGCTTACCTCACAGAAGATATGAGGTGTGATGCAGGAATCATGATCAGCGCCAGCCACAATCCCTTTGATGACAACGGAATCAAATTTTTCAATCGCTTTGGTTTTAAACTCGATGAAGAGGCGGAGCGCGAGATTGAAGCCATCTATGCGGATGAGGCACTGCTTGAGGCGAGTCAAAAGAGCGGCAAAGAGATTGGCGCCTCTAAACGAATCGATGATGTCGTGGGACGATACATCGTTCACATCAAAAATTCCTTCCCCAAAGAGCTCTCTTTGCATGGAGTGCGCATGGTTCTTGACACGGCCAATGGTGCAGCCTACAAGGTCGCTCCGACCATCTTTAGTGAGCTGGGGGCGGAGGTTTTTGTGATCAATGACGCTCCCAATGGGCACAACATCAACGAATCTTGCGGTGCAACTCAGCCCTTGATGCTCTCTGAAGAGGTGAAGCGAGTGCGAGCGGATATTGGCTTCGCGCTTGATGGAGATGCTGATAGGCTTGTGGTGGTCGATGAACGCGGCGAAGTGGTGGACGGGGATAAGCTCATTGGGGCGCTTGCCATGCATCTTAAAAATTCTCACACACTAGAGAAACCCTTGGCGGTGGCCACCGTGATGAGCAATCTCGCCCTTGAAGAGTTTTTGGCCAAGGCCAAAATCAAGCTCTTGCGCGCGGGAGTGGGTGATAAGTACGTCTTGGAGATGATGCAAAAAGAGGGGGCGAATTTTGGTGGAGAGCAGAGTGGACATCTGATCTTTAGTGATTTTGCCAAGACGGGCGATGGGCTGGTCTCTGCTCTTCAGACGATGGCCTTTGTGCTTCGAAGCGGAGAGAGGGCATCTAGGGCACTCAATATTTTCGATCTCTATCCTCAAAAGTTGGTGAATCTCCCTATCAAGCAGAAAAAAGAGCTCAAAGAGATTGAGGGATTTGAGGCGCTCATGAGCGAGATCGAATCGCAAGGATTCAGGCAACTCATCCGCTATTCAGGCACAGAGAACAAGCTTCGAATCTTGCTAGAGGGTAAAGATGGTCGAGCGCTAGAGAAGTGGATGGAGCGATGCGTAGAGTTTTTTAAAGCAACACTTGGCGGATGAGAATCGCACTTTTTCGCTCCTTGGGGCTTTTTGTTCTAGTTTTTGCCATTGATCAGGCCATTAAAGCGCTGATTTTAGGGGGATTTCGATGGGAGAGCGAGGCGCTCTCCATCACGCTTGCCTTTAATAAAGGGGTGGCATTCTCCATGTTCGCCTTTTTGGAGGGGTGGCTCAAATATATTCAGCTGGGAATGCTGGGAGGAATCCTCCTCTTTTTGGCCTATGATCGGAGCTTTTTTGTAGCACACTATCTGCCCTTGTCGATTCTGTTAGCGGCAGGATTTTCCAATATCTTGGATCGCTTTATCCACGGGGGAGTGGTGGATTATGTCTATTGGCATTATGGTTTTGAGTTTGCGATCTTTAACTTCGCGGATGTGATGATCGATGTTGCCGTGGCGCTCTTCCTCTGGCAGACATTTTTTAAGCAGAAATAAAACAATTTTGGCTAAAATTTCACTTCCTTTTTGGTCGCGTAGCTCAGTTGGTAGAGCACTACCTTGACATGGTAGTGGTCGGAGGTTCGAGTCCTCTCGTGGCCACCATTTTCTTCAGGTTCTTTGCAACAACAGTTAAAAAATCTAAACCAATTTTTTGAAATAGACACCCGAAAATAGACACCAAGGTAAAATGAAATCGTGAAACCTATAGGAATTAAATATCAAAACGAGATCTACGATCTCCAAACTGCCCAGCTTTTGGGAATAGAGGGGGAAGAGATTCTGTTCGATAATTCCCCTGATTCTCTTCATATTATCCGCCACTCCTGCGCTCACCTTCTTGCCCAAGCCATCAAATCGCTCTATCCAGAGGCTCAGTTTTTTGTAGGACCTGTCGTGCAAGAGGGCTTCTATTATGATTTTAGAGTGGAGAGTAAAATCGGCGAAGAGGATTTGGCGATTATTGAAAAAAAGATGAAAGAGATCGCCAAGAATGGCTCAGATATTGAGCGCTACACTCTCTCTAGAGAAGAGGCGATCGCCAAGTTTGCCAAGGATGACCTCAAGCAGGCGGTGATCTCTAGAATTCCCGAGGGAGATCTCTCCATCTATCGTCAAGGGGAATTTGAGGATCTTTGCCGAGGTCCTCACCTCCCTAGCACCAAGCTACTCCATGCTTTCAAGCTCACCAAGCTTGCAGGGGCCTATTTGGGCGGAGATGAGAAATCAGAGATGCTCACGCGAATCTATGGAATCGCCTTTGCCGATAAAGAATCGCTCAACGCCTATCTCCATCAAATGGAAGAGGCCAAAAAGCGCGACCACCGAAAAGTGGGAACAGAGATGGGGCTTTTCATCTTTGATGAGGATGTGGGTGCAGGACTTCCCATTTGGCTTCCTGCGGGCGCGAGACTCCGAAGGCGACTTGAGGCGATGCTGACTGAGGCGCATATTAGACGCAATTATGAGCCCGTCCGAGGGCCTGAGATTCTTAAGAGCGACCTTTGGAAGATCAGCGGACATTATCAGAATTACAAAGAAAATATGTATTTCACCAAGATTGACGAGGTGGAGTATGGCATCAAGCCGATGAACTGTGTCGGCCACATCAAGGTCTATGGGAGTGGCGTGAGGAGCTATCGCGAGCTTCCCTTGCGATTCTATGAGTATGGCGTGGTGCATCGTCATGAGAAGAGTGGCGTGCTTCATGGGCTTTTGCGCGTGAGAGAGTTCACTCAGGATGATGCCCATATTTTCTGCCGACCTGAGCAGATCAAAGATGAAGTGGTGGATATTGTCCACTTTGTTGATAAGATCATGAGCGCTTTTGGCTTTAACTATGAGATGGAGATCTCCACGCGCCCTGAGAAATCCATTGGCGATGAAGCCATCTGGGAGAAAGGGACTCAAGCGCTCAAGGAGGCACTAGAGGCTCAAGGGCTCCAATATGGAATCGACGAGGGAGGCGGGGCATTCTACGGTCCTAAGATTGATATCAAAATCACCGATGCGATTGGCCGAAAGTGGCAGTGTGGAACAGTGCAGATTGATATGAACTTGCCTGAGAGGTTTGAGCTTGCCTATACGGATGAGAACAACACTCCTCAGCGCCCTGTGATGATCCATCGAGCTATTTTGGGTTCTTTTGAGCGATTTGTGGCTATACTTACAGAGCATTTTGGCGGGGAGTTTCCTTTCTTCATCGCGCCCACGCCTGTGGCGATCGTGCCCATTGGCGAAGAGCAGTTAGAGTACGCCAAACACCTTCGACTTGAGCTGCAAAAGGTCGGGGTTTATGCGGAGATTCACGATAAGAACGAGACGCTCAACAAAAAGATTCGTACTGTAGAGAAGCAACGCGTTCCCATGATTGTTGTCTTGGGTGAGCGCGAGGTGAATGAGAAAAAAGTGGCAATTAGAGATAGGCGCGAGAAGCGCCAATATGAGCTTGGCGAGGCTGAGTTCATCCAATTAGCGAAGGAGAAAATGAGTGAGGTTAACTTTTGAGTAAAAACAACGACACGACACTCCTCAATGAGGAGATTAGATTTCCTGAGGTCAGATGTTTAGGGGATGAGGGAACACAATATGGGGTGGTCTCCTCTAGCGAGGCGTTGAAAATCGCCCAAGACCTTGGGCTGGATCTCGTGTTGATCGCCCCTGAGGCGAAGCCTCCTGTCTGCAAGATTATGGATTACGGTAAATTCCGTTATCAGCAAGAGAAGAAGCAGAAAGAGGCCAAGAAAAAACAGAAGCAGATCGAGATTAAAGAGATCAAGCTCTCGGTGAAGATCGCTCAAAATGATGTCAACTACAAAGTCAAGCACGCCAAAGAGTTCCTTGAAGAGGACAAACATGTTCGATTCCGCGTCTTTTTGAAGGGTCGAGAGATGAGCGAGCCCCAAAGTGGCGTTGAAGTGCTAAAGCGTGTTTGGGAGCTGGTCGAAGATATCGCCATTATGGATAAAGAACCCAAGCCAGAGGGTCGCTATGTCAACATGACGGTGATTCCAAAGCCTAAAAAAGTTAAATAATAGGCCCCAATTAATCTTATGAAAGGAGAGAAAAGTTCATGCCCAAGATGAAAACTAATCGCGGTGCCGCTAAAAGATTCAAACTTAAAAAGAATCTAATCAAGCGAGGATCGGCCTTCAAAAGCCACATCCTAACCAAGAAAAGTGCGAAGCGCAAGGCGGGTCTTAACGAGCCTAAGTACGTTAATGACGCTAACCTTGATTCGATCAAGAAGCTGCTTTGCATGGCGTAACGGACTAAACCCCGTTATTTGACAGAGAGACCCCTAGAGATTAGGGAAAGTTTAGCCCCTAGGGCTACACCTTGATAACTTATTTGAAAAGGTAAAGGACCAAAAATGCCAAGAGTTAAAACCGGTACAGTCAGACGACAAAGACATAAAAAAGTTCTAAAGCTCGCTAGAGGTTTCTATAGCGGTCGAAGAAAACACTTCCGAAAAGCTAAAGAGCAGCTCGAAAGAAGTATGTATTACGCTTTCCGCGATAGGAAGCAAAAGAAGCGAGATTTCCGAAGTCTTTGGATCACTCGTATCAATGCTGCTTGCCGAATCAATGAAATCAGCTATTCTCGATTCATGCATGGACTAAAGCTCGCCAATATTGAATTGGATAGAAAAATCCTAGCGGATATGGCAATGAATGAACCTGCCAACTTCGCTAAAATCGTAGAAGCCGCTAAAAAAGCGCTCTAAGAATCTCTCTTTTCTCTCCTTGTCTTTTTGGGCAAGGAGGGTCTACTTCTTTTTGCTTTTAACCCCTTTACCTGCTAGAAAAATCGCCACTCCTCCCCCGTCATATTTTGAAGGATGCAATAAGAATTTTTGTTTGTAAAAAGGCAAAAGATGGAGCAGGAATAGAGAATAAAGAGGTTAAAAGAAGGAGAGAGAGCGAGGGGCTTTTAGCGCCCTAGCTCTTTTTCAAGTTTGACGACTCGCTCCCAAGTCCCAATCACTGAATCAGGATTGAGGGAGATCGAGGAGATTCCTTCTTTGACGAGGAATTCGGCGATTTCTGGATAGTCGCTAGGCGCCTGACCACAGATTCCGCAATATTTACCCGCTTTTTTGGCTGCGGCAATAGCTTGCGCGAAGAGCTTAAGCAGGGCAGGGTTGCGCTCATCAAAGACATGACTCACGAGTTCACCATCTCGATCCACGCCTAGGGCGAGCTGGGTGAGGTCGTTCGAGCCGATGGAGAATCCATCAAACATCTGCAAAAACTCATCGGCTAGAATAACATTCACAGGGAGCTCACACATCACATAGATCTCTAGTCCATTTTCACCTGAGACAAGCCCGTTGCGGCGCATGATCTCTAGCACCTTTTTGCCCTCTTCGGGGCTTCTTAGGAAGGGAATCATCACTTTCATATTGGTGAGACCCATTTCGCTTCTCACACTAGCTAGTGCTTGGCACTCCCACTCAAAGGCGGGTCGATACTGTTCGGAGTAGTAGCGGCTAGCCCCTCGGTAGCCAATCATGGGATTCTCTTCGTGGGGCTCATAGGCCGCACCCCCAATCATTCGGCGGTATTCATTGGACTTAAAATCGCTGGTTCGAACAATCACAGGATCGGGGTAGAAGGCGCTAGCGATCATTCCTACACCCTCGGCAATCTTTTTAGTGAAGAAATCCTTGGGATTCTCATAACCCGCCATAATGGAGCGAATCTGCTCAATATCTTGAACATCTTTTTTGCCATTTTGAAGATCAACAAGCGCCAGAGGGTGGGCCTTGATGTAGTTGTTGATGATGAACTCCATCCTAGCCAAGCCCACGCCGTTGTTGGGGATTTGGGCAAAACCAAAGGCTTTCTCGGGATTTCCAACGTTCATGTAGATTTTGGTTTTGGGTTGTTCGAGGTTGGAGAGGTCGATCACTTCCACTTCATACTCGTGGATTCCTGCATAGACAAATCCCTCTTCGCCCTCCGCACATGAGACGGTCACTTCCATGCCAGTCTCTAGGCGCTCTGTTGAGCCAATCGCCCCTACGATTGCAGGGACACCAATCTCTCTAGCGACGATGGCCGCATGGCAGGTGCGTCCTCCTCGATTGGTGATGACAGCCGCTGCTTTTTTCATGGCGGGTTCCCAATCGGGGTCGGTGTTGTCGGTGACGAGAATCTCGCCCTCTCTAATGTCAGACATATTGACGATGCTCTCAATCACACGCACCTTGCCATGACCAATTTTACCCCCAATGGCTTTGCCCGTGATGATCACCTCTTTTTTGGTTTCTTCATTGAGGAATCGATACTTCTCTAGTTTGCTTCCGCCCTTTTTCATTCTTTGGCTCTGCACGGTTTCAGGGCGTGCTTGCACGATGTAGAGCTCGCCGCTCACACCATCTTTAGCCCACTCCATGTCCATAGGACGATATTCGCCCGCCTCTTGGGAGTAGTGTTTCTCGATGATGGTAGCATAGCGTGCTAGGGTGAGAATCTCTTCATCAGAGACGGAGAAGGTGTTAAACTCCTCCTCGGTGGTGGGGATATTCTTGGTGGGGTGTTCACTGCCCGGAGCGGCATAAACCATCTTCAAATGCTTGTGTCCGAGCTGTCTCTTGATAATGGGGCGTTTTCCTTCAGCCAAAGTGGGTTTGAATACATAGAATTCATCGGGATTAACCGTTCCGCCGACGACATTTTCGCCAAGCCCCCAGCTGGAGGTGATGAAAACAGCGTCTTTGAAGCCCGTCTCTGTGTCGATAGAGAACATCACTCCTGAGCTTCCCTTGTCACTTCGAACCATCTTTTGTACGCCCACACTGAGGGCTACTTTGAAGTGATCAAAACCTCTAGAGGCGCGGTAGCTGACAGCTCGGTCGGTGAAGAGTGAAGCAAAGCAGGATTTGACATAGTGGATGAGCTCTTGGTGCCCCTGAACACTCAAATAGGTATCTTGCTGGCCTGCAAAAGAGGCATCAGGAAGGTCTTCGGCCGTTGCGGAGCTTCTCACGGCCACATCGGCTTGCTCCATGTGATACTCTTGGCTAAGGAGCGCATAAGCCTCCAAAATCTCTTCTCTAAGGTCGGCAGGCAAAGGAGTCCCAAAGATTAAATCGCGGATTTTCTTAGACCTTACTTTTAATACATCGATTTCAGTCACATCGATATCTTCGAGGAGGGATCGAATTTTATCTCGGATTCCAGCGCTATCGAGCAGATACCAATAGGCATCGCTTGTGATGGCAAATCCGTTAGGAACTTTGATTCCCATAGGCACGAGTTCTTGGAACATCTCCCCGATGCTGGCGTTCTTGCCGCCTACTATGGGAACATCTTTGTTATTCAGTTCCTTGAAAAACTTGATATACTTCATCCCCTTGACTCCTTAAATAGATGGTTGGCGCTATTTTACTAGATTTAAGATTATTCAAGTCTTATTCCCGCTCCTCCCGTGCAAACCCCCTCATTTCATCTCTGCTTTATCGCCGATTCGCTAGAATCGCTCACTTAAACTTCACCAAACAATAGAGGATCATGATGGAGAATCTCGCGTCACTGCTTAAATCCCATAAACTCTCTCAGGCGGACTATGAACATATCGTCCAGATTCTAGGTCGAGAGCCCAATCTCGTGGAGCTCGGAGTCTTTTCGGCGATGTGGAGTGAGCACTGCAGCTATAAATCGAGCAAGAAATATCTGCGAGGCTTTCCAACGGAGGCAGCTTGGGTGATCCAAGGACCGGGAGAGAATGCGGGCGTGATTGATATTGGCGAAGGGTATGCGGCCGTCTTTAAGATGGAATCGCACAATCACCCCAGCTTTATTGAGCCCTACCAAGGCGCAGCCACGGGCGTGGGCGGAATCATGCGAGATGTCTTTACGATGGGAGCTAGGCCCGTAGCGAGCCTCAATGCGATTCGATTTGGGGATATCAGGCGCCAAGATGAGATCGGCAAGAAGCATCGCTATCTTCTTAAAGGGGTGGTCGCGGGAATCGGTGGATATGGAAATTGCATGGGGGTTCCCACAGTGGGGGGCGAGATGAGCTTTGAGGATTGCTACAATGGCAACATTCTTGTGAATGCCTTCACCTTGGGAATCGCCAAGAGCGATGAGATATTCTATGGTCGCGCCGAAGGAATCGGAAACCCTGTCATCTATGTAGGAAGTAAAACAGGGCGAGATGGCCTAGGGGGAGCGGTCATGAGCAGTGATAGCTTTGATGATGCCGCCAACCAGCTTCGACCTACCGTGCAAGTGGGAGACCCTTTTGCAGAGAAGCTTCTTCTTGAGGCGTGCCTAGAGCTCTTCAAAACGAATTATATTGTGGGTATCCAAGACATGGGGGCTGCGGGACTCACAAGCTCCTCTTTTGAGATGGCGGGACGCTCGGGAAGTGGGATGATCATGCACCTAGATCGCGTACCGATGCGAGAGCAGGGAATGACTCCCTATGAGTTGATGCTGAGCGAATCGCAAGAGCGAATGCTTATTTGCGCCAAAAAGGGTTACGAAGAGAAGGTGCTTGAGATTTTCCGCAAATGGGAGCTTGATGCTGAAGTGATTGGCGAAGTGACCAGTAGTGGCAAGATGGAGCTCTTTTGGCATGGAGAGAAGTGCGCAGAGATTCCTGTTCTGCCCGTGAGTGAAGAGGCACCCATGCTCGATCGTCCCACAAAAGAGCCCGCCTATTTGGCAGAGATTCGATCCAAAGGGGCTCAAGCCCCCAAAGAGATTGACCTCAAAGAGGCTTTTATGAAGCTTTGGAGCGCACCTGAGACGATGGATAAGTCATGGGTCTATAGCCAATACGATTCGATGGTGCAGACCAACACTATCGTGGGCCCCGGCGGGGGTGATGGTAGCTTGGTGAGGGTTAAAGAAAATGGGGCAGCTCTTGCGATGAGTGCGGATTGCAATCCGCGATACTGCTATCTAAACCCAAGAGAGGGGGCAAAACTTGCCGTGGCGGAGTCGGGACGAAATGTCGCTGTGCGTGGAGCTAGACCCTTAGCGATCACGGATTGTCTCAACTTTGGGAGCCCTGAGAATCCTGAGGTGATGTGGCAGTTTGCTGAGGCGTGCGAGGGAATCAAGGAGGCGTGTAAAGTACTTTTGACGCCTGTGGTGAGCGGGAATGTCTCGCTCTATAACCAGACCAATGGTGTGGATATCTTCCCCACCCCCTCCATCGCTACCGTAGGGCTTCTTCCTAAGGCTCAAAAGGCGCTTTTGGGCGCGTTCAAAAAAGAGGGAAATCTCCTTCTTCTTGTGGGCGAAACCAAGAGCGAGTTTGGCGGAAGTCTCTACCAAAAAGAGGTCGAAGGATTCCTTGGCGGGGATGCGCCTGTGATTGATCTTCATCGTGAGCTAGCGTTGTGGAGATTCCTTGAGGAGGCCAATGAGGCAGGATTCCTTGAGAGTGCCAAAGATGTGAATGTCGGGGGATTGGCTATAGCCCTTGGCAAAATGAGCGTGCTGGGTCAAAAAGGGTGCAAAGTCAAAACCGCGCTCAAAGGGGTCGATCTCTTTAGTGAGAGCCCCTCGCGCGCAGTGCTTGAGGTCTCTAGCGAACATCTAGCTGCCCTTGAATCGCTCGCCCAAAAAGGGGGTGTAGCGCTTGGTGTGATTGGAAGCGTGGGAGGAGAGAATCTAGAGATTGATTCCCTTTCGCTTCCTTTGCAAACACTTCAAGAGATCTATCTTCGCGGTTTTGCTAAGATTGTCGAAAACCTCTAAAATCCTCCTCTCTCTTCTGGTGAGCGCCACTTTGGAGGCGACCTCGCTGGAAGATTTCTATCTTCAAGTCCATCAGCAATCCCTTCAAAAAGATTATGTCACCTTCAGAGGGCGTTCGCTCCTCTCCCATGAGGCCTATATTGAGATTCTTAAAGAGAGTGAAAAGGAGAGGCTTCAGGGCTCGTTGGTGATGATTCGTGGGAGGATTGAGCGCTTCATCTATTTCAATGAGACGGGTGGAGTAGCCCTTTCTAGCGACCAAAATGCGAATCTTCGATTCGATATTCGTTACTATGAGACGCTCAAAGATATTGGAATAGGGGGAGGATTTTTTGCAATTTGCGTCTTGCCTCGATACGACAAGTGTCTTTTGCTTGGATATAAGGCCTTTGATTAGAGGAAAAGATTCCTCTAATCTTGGATAGGCTTATTTGGTTTTGGCGAAAGTGAGTCTCTCTTGGATGGAGAGTGGAGAGAGGTTTTTTCCATGTTTGATATAGGTGAAATCTGCCCAAAGCGCCAAGAGTGTCAATACTCCAAATACCCCAAAGACTTCGGATCGAACATTGCGAATTCTTCTTTGGAGTGTTTTGGGCTCGCTTGCCTCAATGGGGCACCACTTTAAGATCAGTCGATAGGCTCCAATCCCTGCGTGTAGAGTGCTCACAAGGAGCAACAAAAGATAGAAAGAGCCTAGGCCCCCATGAACAAAGCGGTAGGCTGCCGTGGTAGCGCTGAGCGTCTCTTTGGAGGTGAGAATCATAAGCAGATGAGCTCCGCCTAACACAAGAAGCGCTAAACCGCTGAGGCACTGTAGCCACCATAGGGTCGTCCCTGTGTGAGAGAGAAGCTGACGATGGGAGAGGAACTGAGCGAGCTGAAGGTAGTTGGCAGGAAGTTTGCGCATGGCAAGAAATCCATGAGCAAGAAAGAGCACCAAGACTCCAAGGGTCACCAAAGAGGTCACCCAAGGCAGCCCCCCTTCAAACCAAAAATCCATCTCCGCTTTGCCAATCACCCAATCAAAGGCTTCTGGTCCTAGAAGAATTGTCGAGGTGAAGATCATGTGGCAGGTCATAAATAGAGCCAAAAAAAGCCCCGTGAGGCTTTGCCAGCGATCCAACTTAGCGGGCATACGACTTTTTCGCTTGCAGCAGCGAGCGTCAAAAGTGGTGACATTTTTCATGTTTGGTCATTCCTGTGAGTGAAATTTCACTGGCGCCATCCCCCCTTCGCACAGAGTTTGTGCAAGATAGACCAGCATGCCAATCATAACGGGTTTGGGGGTTTTTGTGAATTAGTCCTGAGGGCATTCTTGATGGATAAAATGTTACAAAGTGGAATCTTTTAAGAGTGTGATATTTAATTAACGATCACCTTTAACAGGGGATTCTCTAGGAATATGTGTCAAAGTGTGACACTCAAGGAGAGGGCAGGGCGGGGAAAAAGGCTTAGAATGGATGATTAGTTTGAAGGCTTCAAGGAGTATAAAGGAGGCGGGGGAGACCCCGCTCCAAGGAGATTTAGTTGACGCTGACCATTTTTCTTCGAAGGTAAGCGATCTTGCTTTGCAAGGGGAGGTTTTTGGGGCAGACATCGTGGCAAGCCAAAAGTGTCATACAACCAAAGACTCCATCATCATCTCCGATGAGTTCATAGTAGTCTTCATCGGTTCGCTCATCGTGTGGATCAATCATAAAGCGAACGACACGGTTGAGTCCAGCCGCGCCGACAAAGTCTTCTCGCATGATCTTAGTTCCGCAAGCTGCGATGCAGCAGCCGCATTCGATACATCGGTCAAGCTCGAAAACCTCTTGGGCAACTTCGGGCTCGATTCTTTCCTCAAGCTTGGAGATGTCATGCTCTTTTTGAGCGTGAATCCAACTCTCCACTCGCTGACTCATACCGTTGAACCAGTTTCCTGTATCCACGGAGAGGTCTTTGATGAGTTTGAAAGCGGGCAAAGGAAGAAGCGTGATCACGCCATCCTCAAAATCTTTAGTCAAGGTTCGGCAAGCTAGGCTTGGACGACCATTGATCATCATGCCGCAGCTTCCGCAAATTCCTGCGCGGCAAACGAAGTCGAAGTTCAAATCGGGATCGTAGGTCTCGCGAATCATGTTGAGGACGATAAAAATCGTCATCGAGGGCGCTTCTTCAATTTTGTATTCTTGAAAGTGGGGCTTAGAAACCGCACTTTGGGGGTCATATTTAAAAACCCTGATGGTTAGCATTCTTCCCATTATTTGTCTCCTAGGCGTTCGTTTCTGGCTTTGTATTTAGCGGGTAGCTCATAAGGCATGAGAGCTTCTTGAATAGCATGTCGATCTTTGCCAGCTGCTTCCAATTCGCTCTGAATCTTGTCGATCTCCTCTTGTCGTTTCACGCTTAAAGGATTCTCGATGTAGTTCCCTTTGGCTCCATATCCTCGATATCCAGGAGCAATCTCCATCTCATTAACATCAAGAGCTTCATACTCTAGAGTAGGGAGAGTCTGCTCAGGGTTAGGCCAAGAGGCAAGAGTTCGGTTGAGCCAGTTAATATCGTCTCGCTTGGGGTAATCCTCACGATTGTGAGCTCCTCGGCTCTCTGTTCGATCTAGAGCGCCTTTGGCAACGCAAAGAGCGACTTTGAGCATCATAGGCACACGGTAAGCCTCTTCGAGCTCAGGGTTGGCGTGGAGTCGCTTGTTTTTGATTCCTACATTTTTGGATTTTTTGTAGAGTTCTTCAAGCTCTTTGACCGCTTTTTCTAGGTGCGGACCATCGCGGAAGATTCCCACGTTGTCATCCATTACATCTTTCATGCGATTTTTAATCTTGAATACATCCTCGGTGCCTTTGCTCTCCACGAGGCTTTTCATGTAGGCTTCTTGGCCTTTCACAAACTTCTCTAAAGTCTTAGTTTCAAGATCCACTTGAGTGTTGGCGCAATGTTCTGCGAAATACTCTCCTACGATCATACCCGCTACGACGGCTTCGCTGACGGAGTTTCCGCCTAGTCGGTTGAAGCCGTGCATATCCCAGCAAGCGGCTTCACCCGCAGAGAATAGACCTTTAAGTTTCGCTTCGCCTCTGTAGTCAGTTCGGATTCCACCCATAGAGTAGTGTTGCATAGGAAGAACAGGCGCCCACTTCTCCGCAGGATCAATTCCAGCGAAGTATTCGCAGATCTCTTGAACATCTCGGAGGTTGGTTTCGATATGTTTTCGACCCAAGATGGAGATGTCAAGCCAAAGGTGCTGTCCATAGGGTGATTGTACGCCCTTGCCTTTTCGGATGTGCTCAATCATTCGTCTAGAGACAACGTCACGGCTAGCGAGCTCTTTTTTCTCAGGCTCATAATCAGGCATGAATCGGTGTCCATCCACATCTCGGAGAATACCTCCATCCCCTCGACAACCCTCGGTCAATAGAATCCCTGAAGGGAAAAGAGGGGTGGGGTGGAATTGAACCGCTTCCATATTTCCAAGCTGAGCGATTCCTGTCTCTAGAGCGATAGCCGTTCCTGTGCCCTCGCAAACCACTGCGTTAGTGGTGTTTTTGTAGATTCGTCCATAGCCCCCTGTAGCAATGAGGGTTCCTTTGGCTACATAAGCAATGATATCGCCCGTGACAAGGTCTCTTACGACCGCACCATAGCACTTGCCATCTTGATGAATAAGGGCAATAGCCTCTTTTCGATCTTGGATAGAGACGCCGAGTTTCAAGCACTCATTGGCAACCGCAAAGAGCATGGTGTGACCCGTAGCATCGGCGGTATAGCAGGTTCTCCATTTTTTAGTGCCCCCAAAATCTCGAGAGTGGATGAGACCATGTCTAAAATCCTCTTCGGTGATAGTGGTCTTTTGGGCATTGATGATCGCCATTCGATCACCCTTGTGAATACGGGTCCAGGGAACCCCCCAGGCGGCTAACTCTCTGATAGCCTTGGGCGCAGTGTTGACAAACATTCGAGCGACTTTTTGGTCACAGCCCCAGTCACTTCCTTTGACGGTGTCCATAAAGTGAAGATCTTCATTGTCTCCATCACTCATCTTGGAGTTTCCAAGGCTGGCTTGCATACCCCCTTGAGCGGCAGCGGAGTGGGATCGCTTGACAGGAATCAAACTAAGCACGATGGTGCTCAAGCCTTTTTGTTGAGTGGCGACAGCGGCTCTAAGACCAGCTAACCCGCCTCCAATAACCAGCGAATCGCAGTATTGTACTTTCATATTTATCCTTCCTCTTTGCTATTAACGATGGTGGGTGCGTTTGTAATCGAAATATTTGTAGTCAATATTCGGATCAGTCTGCTCCAAGCCTTTTTTCACATAAGCACCAAATGTGAGCAAGCCAAGGACGATCAAGAAAGCGCTCATAAGAGTCTTGAGTTTTTTAAGATTGGCTCGAGTTTTATCAGGAGTCTCTCCATCAAACCATCCCCACTTGACCGCGAGTCTGTAGAGACCTACAGAGCCATGAAGCTCAACGGCAAAAAGAAGAACAAGATACAAAGGCCACATCCACTCGCTCACCATACGGAAAGAGGAGCTCACGGGTCCAATGGTTTGGGGTTGCGTCATCATGATATAGAGGTGAACGCTTCCAAGGAAGAACATCGCAAAACCTGTCATGGCTTGAATCCACCAAAGTGTGGTGTCTCCGTGTCTCATGAGGTCTTTGTGTGTTTTAAAGGTGAGGTATTGTCGATAGTTGATCGGGAACTTTCTCATTGCAAGGAAAGCGTGCGCGATAAACACGGCAAAAACAAAAGCGGCAAGGAAGGAGACAACAATGGGTTTGCCACCCTCAAAGATGAAGTCTAGCTCAAATTTCTTGGTGACCCATAGCATTACATTGTCGCCAAGCAAAATCGTGGAGACAAAGAACATATGTCCAATCATGAATAGACCCAAAAAAAGACCGGTCGCACTCTGCCACCAATCCAACTTCGCAGGCATCCTGCTTTTTTTTCTTTCCGGAGTTACACCGGAGTAACTCTCAAGTATGCTCTCGTTTGTCATCTGTTTCCCCTGTGCAGTATTGGAGTTTCTGCTAAGAGCCAATGGAAAGCTCTCAAGCTCTTAACACGCCGAATCATACCGCGTTTCGACTCCTTTGTTAATATCGTTAATTTGGGGGTGCTTGGAATTTATTGTAACTTTTAGTGACAAAAAAAGTGACGTTTTAGAGGGGTGTTTCATTTTTGACAAACAGCCTTTTGTCGGGGCTTTTTGAGGGATAGATGATACTTTTGGTAAAAAATAAACTTATTTAAAACTTAAACAAAGTCTTGAAAAATGGAATCGAAAATTAAAGAGATCAAGGTAGTTTGGAACTGTAAGAGTAAAAATTTTTATCGCGGTTTTTAGAGTTTGAACGGTAGTTTTTAATATTTAATAAAATACAAAACCCCGTCCAAACCCCTTTTTATTTGACAATGAGGACGGGAATCGGAGCTTTTTGAATAAAATCATCCTGATGAGAGGCAAAAATTTTATTTAAGAATGAGTTTTCGCTGGAGCCAATGATGAGTAGATTGTAATCTTTCGCCTCTTCAAGCACCATCTCCACGGGCTCACCCTCTTTGATCACCACAAAGGGGTTGATTCCTTTTTCGGTGAAAAAGGTGGAGAATTTTTGGGTCAAGAGCTTCGCTTTCTCCTCCTCTTTCATCTCAATCTCATCATAAGCCGCCAAAACCGCCTCGCCATAGAGCATGAATTCGGGCTTGACATGGATGAGCGTGAGGGTGCAATCCGCATCCTTGCCAAACATATCTAAAATGTATTGAGCCGCCCTCTCGCACGCCTCGGTGTCATCAATCGCAAAGAGTAGTTTTTTCATGATTTTTATCCCCCTTAGATATTAAAGAAATCGACCGCCTCTTCCCCAAACGAGGTCATATAGGGAATCACCTTGATGAGTGCTCCCTCTTCTAGATTCTCCACCCCCTTGTCGCAAAAGATAATGGCATTGCTTGTGGTTAGGGGGGTGAGCATGCCTGAACCATATTTTCCTTCTTGGGTCGCCTTGAAGCAACCCTCGTGAAGGCGTCCAAGCACCATATTGGCTCGATTCCCCTTAAGAATCAAACGCTCCTTGTTGGGGGCATAGACGAACTCTAGATGGTAGCGCCTCTCGCCTTGCATTTTCTTTAGCATCGGAATTCCAAGAAAATGGAGATTGATGGAGGCGCTAAGAGGATTGCCTGGCAGGCATAGGAGTGTGGTTTTCCCCAAAATCCCCATCATTGTGGGGCGACCGGGTTTCACCTCGATTCCATGAAAGAGGGTTGTCATCCCCGCCTCCTCCAAAGAGCGCTCCATGAAGTCCGCCTCTCCTTGGCTCACGCCGCCCGTGGTGAGAATCACATCATAGGCATCAAAGCCTCTAATCGCCTCCCTCATCCCCTCAAGGCAATCAGGCAGAACGCCAAGGTAATCCGCTCTCCATCCAAAGTTCTGGAGTGTGGAGAAGAGCATGGAGGCATTGGAGTTGTAGATTTGGTGACTTTGGGCGCTCTCCCATGGCTCGATGAGCTCATTCCCGCTGGAATAGACTCCAATTCGCAAAGGGGCATAGGTGGGAAGCACTGAATAGCCTTGGGAGGCAAGGAGGGCGACATGATGGTGGGTGAGACGCTCCCCTTTTTGGAGGAGAGGCGCGCCCACTTGAAGCTCTTCACCCGCGATTTTGATGTTGGCACCCTCTTTGAAGTCCGTGGGGAGCAAGACGGTGGAATCATCTTTAAGGGTGGCGTTTTCAAAGGGAATCACCGCTTGGGTTCCCAAAGGAATAGGCGCACCCGTCATCACCTTGTAGCAGGCTCCATCATGGAGGCCCACCGAGCAGGATTCTCCTGCTAAAATCGTGCCAAGAATCGGTGTTTTTTGCCCTAAATCCGCCAAGCGCACGGCGTAGCCATCCATGCCTGAATTATCAAACGCAGGCAAGGCTTTTTGGCAGAAGAGGTCTTGGGCGAGAATCTTGCCCGTGAGGTCAAAGAGGTGGGTGTAGTGCACGCGATGAATGGGATTGGCGTGCTCTAGCATGATAGAGATGGCCTTTCTGAGGGAGAGGGCGGGTTGCATGAGAATCCTTATGAATAGAGATGAATCTGCTTGTATCGCAGAGCGAGAATCTTGGCGATTCTCTCAAGCTCCTCAATGGAGCCAAAGGGGAGAAAGCTCACGCTCAAAAGCTCTCTAGCCTCATCTTCATCATATCCCATACTTTGAAGCACACTAGAGGGTTTGGAGAATCCAAAAAGACACTCTTGGCCATTGAGTGAAGTGATCTTCTCTAAAAGAAGAGCTTGAATGAGTGAGCGCGCTCTGATTCCTTTGAACCTCAGAGGAAGGGCGTTGGGCAGGCAAGATTTTAAAGGGGCAAAGAGGGAGAGATTCTCTCCTAAGAGAGCGGAGAGATGCTCATAAAAGAGAGTTTTTTGATCATCGTTTTCGATGAGAATCTCGCGTGCTTTGAGGGCGGCGTGGAGCACGCCAAAGAGGTTGGCGCGCATGAGGGGGCGATGAAGGGGAATTTCTCCGCCAAGAATCGCCCCATAGCCCCTTGGAATTCCCAATATTTCGCCATTAATGAGCCAGTGTGCCTTTTCTAGAAGAGGCAGGGCGATTCCAAGAGCCAAGGGGTAGCTTGCCTCCACAAAAAGCCGCTCATCCAAGGAGAAGCCATAGGATTCTAGAGGGTTGAGCGTGAGGAGGTCTTCGTTAGCCCAAGGGAGGAAGAAGAGCTCAAAACCACGAGTTCTAGCCTCTTGAAGGCTGTTAGGCTCAATCACGCCGCTTTTTACATCAGGGTGAAGCCAAAAGATCTCTATGCCTAGCTTTTGGACTTCTCTAGCGGCTTTTAGGGCATTATAGTGGAGCGAAGAGGCGATGGCTAGCTTTTTTTTCTCCAATGCAAGAGCCAAAAAGAGCTCCAAAAAACTTCCGCTGGAGTAGTCAAAATCGTGTGCCTCCTCTTTTTTGAAAACTTGGGCGAGCGCTTTGGCTTGGTTGCTTTGCTCTTTATAGACCTTGGGGTCAATGGGCGAGGGATTGGGGTAGGGGAGGTGGAAGAGGGGAGTGATGAGCTCCTGTTTGATGGGAGGATTAGGGAGAAAGTCTAGGGCAGTCATGATTTTTCCTCGCTAGGAAGAACGATGGGTTCACCCTCGATGATAAAGTGTTCACTGTACTTCTCATCGCAGAGGCGCAGCATCTCTTCGCGCATATTTTTATAAGCCTCAATGAGTTCCTTGCCTTTGGGAGTGAGCGTGGAGCCTCCCCCATCTTTGCCCCCTTTTTTGCGGACAATGATAGGGTCTTTGATCTTCTCTTCAATGAGCTTCACGTGATTCCAAGCTTTTTTGTAGTCGATCCCGCACTCTTGGGCTGCCTTAGAGATGGAGCCAAGCTCCTCAATCATCTCTAATAGCTTAGTTTTTCCCTCTCCAAAGAGAATCTCTCCCTTGTCGTTTTCAATCCAAACTTTAATTTTGGCTCTCAACTCTTCTCCTTGCTAAGCTTTCTCGGCTATGATTCGCGAAGAGTGCGTGTAGATATTCATCTTGCGGCCTCGCGCAAATCCAATAAGGGTGGTTCCATGGGTCTGAGCGACCTTGACTCCAAGAAAGGTGGGGGCGGTTCGAGAGACGACAATGGGAATGCGGTGCATCACCGCTTTAATCACCATCTCCGAGCTTAGGCGTCCACTCACCATGAGAATCGCCCTCTCAATATCACGCCCCTCTAGGCGTGATTTGCCAGCCACTTTATCAATAGCGTTATGGCGGCCAATATCCTCTGAGGTGATCTCTGCGTCATCTTCAAAGAGGAGCATCGCCTTGTGAACGCACCCTGTGAGGCGATAGAGCTCGCTCTCTTTGTAAAATTTGGCGATGGAATCAAGAATCTTCCCTCCTGCCACGCTAAAATCACTCGTGTTAAAGGCGACTTCAACGCTATTTTCGGTGTTGCCCGTCACGCCCCCGCCACAGCCTGAAACCAGCGTCTTCTCTTTGTAGAGGTGTTTGAGGTTATTTTCGTTGATGTTGGCTTCCACATAGACGCTCAAACCATCTTCAGAGAGAGTGAGGGAGCGGAGATCCGCAATACCGCCGATCACCCCTTCGCTCATCAAAAACCCGATGGCGTGCGCCTCTTGGTCGATAGGAATGCACATGGTTGAGATCACCTTCTCGCCATTGAGATAGAAAGAGACTCGACTCTCTAAGATGGTGACATCTTCGATTCCTTCCATGATTCCATCATCATACTTTTCAATGTAAATCGTCTTTAAAACTTCGCTCAAACGGCTCTCCTGCTATGAAAATCTCTCCTCATCTTATCGAAAAACCCTTTTATTCTCCTCTTTACGAATGTCTGAAAAGAGGTCGAGGTATTCCAAATAGGCGATAAGGTATTTGCGGCTTAGAGGAAGATGGGCTTTGAGGTTGTTGATCTCGATATAGCCCTCCTCTTTGATGATGCGGCGCATCAGTTCTAAAACTCCTCGAAGAGATTCGCTGGTGATGAAGAGGTTGTGCGCTAGGCGGATTACTTTTTGGGCTGAGGTGAGGCGTTTGAGCGCGTTATCGCCACTTTTGCGATCAATGTCAAGGGAATCGTAGAGGTTGTAGGGTGCCTCAGGTGCCACTCCCTGCTTCTCCAAAATCTTATAGAGGGTCTCTTCGAGGTACTCCTCTATGCTCACGATTCCCGAATCAGGCGCTAGATAGAGTCCTCCTTCGAGAGTGATCACCCCCTCTTGCTCTAGCCTGGCAAGCGAGAGAGAGAGTAGGGCTTCGCTCGCCCAAGGAGCTTTGAGCCCAAGGGAGGCGGGGGAGAGGAGTGCCTTTTTGTTTTTTTTGAGAAGTGCTTTGACCTCCTCTTGGAGGATTTGGAGCGATTCTTGAGGGAAGAGGACGAGCTCTTTTTCATCCACAAAAGCCTCAGGAAGGCTTTTGGCGATCTCTAGCGCCTCTTGCTGGGAGATGGCAAAGCGTTGCAGGGTGCTGATGATTCCAAAGCCTCGCTTGTGGGCGCTTAAGAGTATCCTGAAGGCTTGGGCAAAATCCTCTTGGCGAAGCGCATTTAAGAGCTCTAGTTTTTGGCGCTTTTTCATCGATTCGGCGATGGGATTGAGCACCTTGCCGCCCCCTAGGGTTCGCCCCGCCTCACGCAGGATAAAGCGTTCGCCAAAGAGGGCGAAGAGGGGAGTGTCGCATTTGAGCGTGGCGAGCAGAGCGTTGGGATGGGTGGGATTCTCCTCTAGTAGGAGGATTTTGGCTTCGACCTTTTTGGAGCCAATAAAGAGTTGAACTTGGAGCTGGTGAGAGAGGGGCTCTAGGGGGAAAATCTCTACATCGATTCGATCGAATCCTCGGAGGTAGCCCTTTTGGGTGAGAAGGAATCCTCGCTCAAGTTCTGTGTGGCTTACGCCTGTGAGATTGAGTGCGGCACGCTGGGAGGGGAGGGCGCTTTGGGTGTAGCTCCCGTGCACCTCAATCCCTCGAATCGCAAGAGGTTTTTGAAGCTCGCAACACCATATTTTTTGATTTTGTTCCACTTTGCCGCTGAGCACCGTCCCGCTCACAACGCATCCAGCGCCTTTGATGGAGAAGGAGCGATCGATGTAGTAGCGGAAGAATCCAAGATCACGGGTGGCGGGCTTGGAGAGCTCATAGAGCGATTCTTTGAGGCGTTCTAGAGAATCGGGGTCATAGATGGAGACGCTTAAGAGTCGATGGAGGTGGAGACTGGGGAGGGTTTTGAGAGTGTTTAAAATTTCGCTCTCTCGCTTAAGGAGGGTCTCTTGGTCGACTAGATCGCTTTTGGTGAGCGCCACGATGAGCGTGGGAATTTCAAGCAGATGGGCGATGTGGAGGTGCTCTAGGGTTTGAGGCTTGATTCCCTCCACGGCACTCACTACAAGAAGCATCGCATCAAAGCCAAAAGCCCCCGCAATCATATTTTTCACTAATTTCTCATGCCCCGGAACGTCGATAAAGGCGATATTTTTCTCCCTCAAAAAGAGATTGGAGAAGCTGAGATCCACCGTGATTCCTCGTTTTTTCTCCTCAGGTGTGGTGTCCCCCTCAAAACCATTGAGCGCCCTAATGAGCGCCGTTTTGCCGTGGTCGATGTGCCCTGCAGTGCCAACGATGTAACTCTCCATGATCTCTCCTAAAAAACCTCATTTAAAATTTGAGCGAGCGATTCTAGCTGTGATGTGAAAATCGTTCGCATATCAAGCAACACCCGCTCTTGCTCGATTCTTGCGATCACCCCCCTAGCGCGCAGGGATTGCTCTAGCTCCATGGGGCTTTTTTGGGGATGGCAAAGCGCAAGGGCGATGGAGAAGAAGCTCTGGTTAGGGAGTGCTCCTCCGCCTGCGTAGCCTTGGGTTTGGAGGATTTGGCTCTCATAGCCATGCACGCGGGATTTTAATTTTTTCGCTCGCTCTTCCAGCTCCTCTAGGCTTAGGTGTGCCATCTTTAGTGTGGGAATCTTCTCATAATCATGGAGCAGATGGGCCCTAAGCGTTGCCTCAAGCGCGGCAAGGGTGAATTTGTCCACTCGCAACATTCTTAAGAGCTGATTTTTTTTGAGGCGATCAATGAGACTCTTTTTCCCAAAGATGATTCCTGCTTGAGCCCCTCCTAAAAGTTTGTCTCCGCTGAAGCTCACGAGGCTTGGCGAGAGGCTGGCGATTTTTTTGAGGGTGGGCTCGTTGGTAAAGGGGACGCTCTCTAAAAAGCCGCTCCCTAGGTCGTAATAGTCGATGAGATTGTGCTTTTGAGAGAGCTCGATGAGCTCTTGGAGATCCACCTCTTGCGTGAAACCCACGATGTCGTAGTTGGATTTGTGCACTTTCATCAAAAGGGCGCTCTGAGGTGTGATCGCCTCCTCATAGTCGCGTCGATGGGTTTTGTTGGTGGTGCCGACCTCTTTGAGAATCGCGCCCGCATTTTTCATCACCTCAGGGATTCGAAAGCTCCCGCCAATCTCGATGAGCTCCCCTCTAGAGATGATTGCCTCTTGGTTTTGGGCGAAGGTGTGAAGAATCAAAAAGACCGCCGCGGCGTTATTGTTGACCACGAGCACCTCCTCGCACCCCAAGATCGCCTTTAGGATTCCATGCAAGTGGCTGTAGCGCTCACCTCGTCGCCCCGCTTTAAGGTCATACTCTAGGTTGTTGTAGGAGGTGAGCAGGGGCTTGATCTCCTCAATGAGCTCAGGAGCAAAGACGCTTCTTCCTAGATTGGTATGGACGATGATCCCTGTGGCATTAACAAGAGGCACCAAAGAGGGGGCAAGAGAGGCCTCATAGCGCCGCTCAACCTCTTGGAGAATCGATTCGCTTGGAGGAATGGGGGTGGCATCTTGCAAGAATTGGGCCCGAATCTCTTCAAGATAGTCTCTAGCAAGAGTGGTTAGAAGCTCTTTAGAGTGGTCGGCAAATCTTGATTCTTGGAGAATCTTGTCAATTTTTGGAAGGGATCGAAGGGGGTGAGACATAAGCACCTCTGGGATTGGATTTGGGAAAAGCCGACCCATGAAGGGTCATGAGGCTTTTAGGATGGAGAAGATTTTAGCAGTAATTCAGTTGATTTCGGTTAAATTTCACTTAACTTCCAAAGTGAGGGCGGCGAAAGCTCGCCTAAGCGTTTGTGGGGGGCATGCGACCCTGGTGGGCGCCTCGGGCTTCAAACCCGCTGGATGGGCAGGTGTCTGTCTGTCGAGAAGTTCGATTCTTCTGCCTTCTCGCCACCTCTTCTCTCACCCCTCGTGATGACTTAAAATAGCCGCCTGATTCCTCCCCCATCCTTTGGCATTATAGAGTGCTCCATCCGCCTTTTCGATGATTTTTTTAGCTTCGCTTTGCGGGGTTGGAACAAGACAAATCGCCCCCATGGAGATGGTTACATAGGGAGAGGCAGAGTTCTTTTTGTGCGGGATTTTGAGTCGCTCCACCGCTTGGAGCATCTTTTTGCAAAGCGCTAGGGATTGTTCTTCGTTGAGACCCATCACAAAGGCGCAAAATTCCTCTCCCCCTAGTCTAAAAAAGTAGTCGCTAGAGCGCTCTAAAGTGTTATCAAGCGCCTTGGCGACTCGCTTTAAGACCTGATCCCCTTCGCCATGCCCATAGGTGTCATTGTAGAGCTTGAAGTGGTCAATATCAATCATTATAAAGGTGAAAGCGCGCCTCTCTCTTGATGCCCTCCCTAACTCTCGCTCAAAAATGAGATCAAAGAATCGGCGATTATAGACCCCAGTGAGTCCATCTTTGATCGCTAGCTCTTTGAGGGCGTCATTGGCTTTTTTGAGCTCCTGTCCTTGTTTGTGGAGGAGGCGATGGCTTAGCGTGATGCTTTGACCGATGAAAAAGGCAAGCGCACTCCCTAACAAAAAAACTCCCCCAAGAGTGATCCAGATGACGCGTAACGTCTCTTCATAGTCGCGATTGACGCTCTCTTTGGTCTGGTAGGCGTTTTTGTTTTCGCGCTCAATCAGCGCCCCAAGGAGTGAGCGAGTCTTCTCAATGGTCTCTAGGATTCTCTCATAAGAGAGAGTCTTTATTCGTGCGAGCTCTTTGGAGGCGAGGACTTCGGCGATAAGGTCGATTCTTTGGAGAGAATCACCAATTTGCCGATCGGCAGAGAGGAGCAGATCCAGCTCTTCAGGGCTTTTGTAGCTTCCCTTGTAGTCGCCCCATTTCTCTTGGATATTGCTTTTGAGGCGGTGAATCTCGCGCACCGCCTCCTCAGGATCGATCACGCCTCCTTTGGAGCGAAAGACAAGCACCAAGAGATCGGAACCATAGAGGGAATCCAGAGCTTGGAGTTTGACGATTTTGACATGGCTTCCAAAATAGAGCCGATCAAGGTGGTGTTTCATTTTTTGGAAGTTTTGATTCCCGCTATAGCCGATAAAGAGGAATCCTATCAGCATAAAAAAGGCGAGAAGAGATAGTTGGAGTTTGACGATCAGCTCTTTGGTCATAGGGGTGGACGCTTCTCTTTTTTTGCTCAATCCTAGCAGAGAATGGGTGAAGAGGGGATTAAATCTTCCTCTAAAGGAGAGGTGAGAAAATCTCGAATATCGACTTCAAGAATTTTGGATATTTTGTAGAGATGCTCTAAATTGAAGTGTTTTCCCTCAATTCCAATTTCGGCTTTGGCGATGAAAGAGGCGCTTGAGTGGCCAAGGGCGAGTTCGAGCTGGCTTTTCTTCTTCTTTGTGCGGATTTTTTTGACATTGAGTCCGATAGTAGCGTAAAAACAGGAGAGCTCTTTGGTTGAGAAATCGCCTTCAAACATCCATTCATCTCCTCGCTTGTCACGCTTATGATTGCAATAAGACGAAGTATTAACGATAGGGAATCTTTAGGCAATTCCCTATAGGGAATTGCACGCTGAATCATGCATGGAGCATAACATGAGGGTCTCTATTATTAACACTTCGTTCTCTTCAAATAGCGTTTCTCCAGAGGGTTGGGTTGACAAAATTGATGCGGATGAAAAAATCAAAGGAGCTCTATTCATGGGATGGATTCAAGATTGGAAAGTGAGAACAAAAATCGTCGTTATTGTAACGGTTTTTGCGCTGGTGGCGGGGGGTATTGGCTGGCGGGGGTTATCAGGGGCGGATCTTTTGAATAGCTCTATCACGACCATTGTGCAGGTGAATGTTCCAAGGATAGCCGAATCGCAATCCTTGCTGGTTAATCTGCTGCAACTCCAAAGAACAGAGAAGAATCATATCCTCTCTGAGAGCCAAGAGCAGCTAGAGCAGCGTGAGAGAAACTATCGCAAAAAAGAGGAAGAGATCGCCAAGCAACTAAAGCTTTTAGAGGGATTGGTGAGTGAGCAGAATCGGATAAAAGTCAAAGAGTGCGCCGAGTCATTCAAAAAATATAGCCAGACCGTCGAGAAGGTCTTGGAGCTCTCAAGGGCGGGGATGAACGATCAAGCGACCAAAATTTCTCAAAATGAAGCCAGAATCCACATGGATAGATGCGAGGAGCTCATGGAGCAGATTGTCGCCTCTAACGAGGAGAATCTCTCCATCACCGACAAAGAGACCAATGAGCTCTATGAGGGGATGAGGTATAGCATTTTGGTGATCATCATCGTGGGGTTGGCGATTGCCTTTTTAATGTCAATGCTTGTGATTAAAAATATCACTCACGCACTCGCCCTAGTCAAATCCGGCCTCCTCTCCTTCTTCTCTTTCCTCTCAAGAGAATCCAAAGAGGCACAGCTCATCAATCTCTCCTCTAAAGATGAGTTTGGAGAGATGGCTGGAGCGATCAATGAAAACATCAAGCGTATCCAAAAAGGGTTGCTAGAGGACACAGAGACCGTCCAAGAGACTCTTATGGTGGTCAATAGAATCAAAGAGGGTCATCTCAACCAAGCCATCCACTCCCTCCCTGATAATCCTCAGCTCCTCAAACTCAAAGAGCTTCTTAATGAGATGCTTGCCTCTTTGAATCAAAACTTCCAAGGAGTCCTCTCTCTTCTAAAGAGCTACGCTGAGAATGACTTTAGGGAGAGGATGGAAAAAGGAGGACTCAAAGGAGAAGTCGCCTCTTTGATTGAAGGGGTCAACTATCTAGGAGGAGAGATCACTAAGATGCTCCAAAGCTCTCTTGATTCAGGACACTCCATGGAGAAACAGGCCAGACTCCTGCAAGAATCAATGGAGGTTCTCTCTCAGGGAGCCAACGAACAAGCCGCCAGCCTAGAAGAGAGTGCCGCCGCTATTGAAGAGATGAGTAGCTCTATGGGAGGAATCAGCCATAGAGCTGAAGAGGTCTCTAAACAGACTGAAGAGATTCGTAATGTCATCATGATCATTAGAGACATTGCCGATCAAACCAATCTACTGGCTCTAAATGCTGCCATTGAAGCCGCAAGAGCAGGAGAGCATGGAAGAGGATTTGCAGTCGTTGCCGATGAAGTGAGAAAGCTAGCGGAGAGAACTCAGAAGTCTTTAGGAGAGATAGAGGCCAATACCAATGTCCTAGTTCAATCTGTCAATGAGATGAGTGATAGTATTAAAGAGCAAGCTCAAGGAATCACTCAGATCAATGAAGCCATTGCCCAACTTGATACTGTAACCCAACAAAATGCAGGAGTAGCGGATAAGACGGATGGGATAGCTAGAGAGGTCTCTAAGATGGCAGAGGGGATGGTTGAAGAGGTGAGGAAGAAGAGGTTTTAAGGAAGGTGGGATTCCCTTGGGGCGGAAACGCCCTAGGGAATCAATATCAAAGTTTTTTTAGCTCCTCTTGCATCTTAGTGAAAGCCTCTTTGGTGCCTTCACGCACGGGCTGGAATAGACTTACTAGAACAATCACTAGGCTAGCGATGAGGAATCCCGGCACAATCTCATAGATTTCAAAATAGACCGAGAGAAAATTTTTGTAAAGGATCACCGTGACCGCTCCGCTTAGCATCCCTAGAATCGCCCCAAGTCTCGTCATGCGCGACCAAAAGAGCGAAAAGAGGATGACGCTTCCAAAGCTCGCTCCAAATCCCGCCCAAGCGTAGGCGACGATTTTGAGAATGCTAGAGTTTTTATCCATGGAGATGATGAAGGCGATGAGGGCGACGATCAAAACCGAAGCGCGACTAAAGCGCATGATGAGCTTGGTGGGAGCTTCGGAGTGGAAGAGTTTGCGATAGAAATCCTCCGCGATTGTAGAGGAGCTCACTAGAAGCTGGGAGCTCACGGTGCTCATGATGGCGGCTAGAATCGCGCTTAGCAAGATTCCGCTCACCCAAGGATTGAAGAGGAGTTGGCTCATGACGATAAATATCTGCTCAGGGTCGCGTAGCGTGAGCTGGAACTTTTCGACATAGGCGATTCCTAGGAATCCAAGCATGCAAGCCCCCAAAAGGCTAAGAATCATCCATGAGATTCCAATGAAAGTCGCCAAGGGGATCTCTTTGACGGATCGAATCGACATGAAGCGCACCAAAATGTGGGGTTGTCCAAAGTAGCCAAGCCCCCATGCCATCGAAGAGATGACTCCAAGGAAGGTTGCGCCTGAGCCCATGGATACCTTGGCGGGGTCGATGGAGGCAACAATGGAGAGTGCCTCGCCCATCCCGCCTAAATGTCCTAGCATCACAGCGGGAATCACAAGGAGGGCGCTCATCATCAAGAGTCCTTGAATGAGGTCCGTCCAGCAGACAGCGAGATAGCCTCCAAAAAAGGTGTAGCTGACGATGATAAGCGAGCCAATCACGAGGGCGTAGTGGTAGTCAAGCCCAAAGGTTCCCTCTAGAAGTTTCGCTCCTCCCACGAGTCCTGAAGAGGTGTAGATGGTGAAAAAGACCAAAATAATGAGCGCAGAGAGGATTCTTAGGGTGTGGGAATCATCGGAGAAGCGCGTCTCAAAATAGTCAGGAATAGTGATGGAGTTGGCCACCGCTCCTGTATAGACTCGGAGGCGTTTGGCGACAAAGCTCCAGTTGATGAACGCGCCAATGATAAGACCAATGGCGATGTAGGCTTGGGCGATCCCGCCGACATAAAGCGCCCCAGGAAGCCCCATGAGCAGCCAGCCGCTCATGTCGGATGCACCCGCAGAGAGCGCACTCACCGCAGGCCCTAGGCTACGACCGCCGAGAAAATACTCTTCGGTGTTTTGGGTGCGATGGTAGAAGTAAAAGCCAATGTAGAGCATGATGAGGATATAGACCCCAAAGGTGCAGAGAATGGGGAGAGAGAAGTGGACAGTGTCAAGATTCATAAGATTCCTTCGTGAGTTCTAGAGTGCAGAATCCTACCAAAAAGCGCTGAGTCTTGGGTTATAATATTTTTATCATCTACACTAGGAGTCTAAAATGGCAGAGTTCCCAAGCGAAATCCTTTTCATGGCGCTGGCCGCATTCATTGTGATTCTCATCTATAAAGGCGTTTTGATCGTCCCTCAGGCGGAGATTCATATTGTCGAGAGGCTAGGGAAGTTCTACCGCTCACTTAGCGGAGGATTCCACCTCATCATCCCCTTTATTGATCGTGTGCAGGTGGTGCTCAGCAGTAAAGAGCACATCATCAACATCCCGCGCCAGCCTGTGATCACTCGCGATAACGTGACGATTCAAATCGATGGAATCGTCTTCATGGCGATCGTGGATGCCTATAAGACCACCTATAATGTCACCAACTATCAAGTCGCCGTGGCCAATCTCGCCCTCACCACGCTAAGGAGTGAGATTGGTTCCATGGCTTTGGATGAAGTGCTTAGCAATCGTGAGAAGATCAACTCTAGAATCTTGCTGATTTTGGATGAGGCGGGAGCCAACTGGGGAACGAAAGTGACCCGAATTGAGATCAGCGACATTGCCGTGCCCGATGAGATTCAAAATGCGATGAGCATGCAGATGAAGGCGGAGCGGGAGAAGCGCGCCATTGAGCTTAAGGCACAAGCCGACAAAGAGGCGGTGATCCGAAAATCAGAGGCCTACAAGGCAGAGCAATTCCTCAAAGCCGAAGCGATTGAGCGTCTAGCTCAGGCTGAGGCTTTTCAAGTGAAAGCCGTGGCCGAGGCGCAAAAAGAGGCGATGGAGCTAATCACTCAAGCCATGAAGAATCACCCGCAGGCGGCGGAGTTTATGCTCGCCAAAGATCGAATCGCCGCCTTTAATGAGCTAGCCAAGAATCCAAGCAAAGACAAGGTGGTCGTTCCCTATGAAGCCACTGAGTTGATTGGTTCGCTCACGATTTTGGGTGGAATGCTCAAAGAGGGCAAAAACCCCCTCTCTGCCCTCAAGTCGGAGTAGGGAGGTGTGGGTTTTTATCGTTGGGGTGATCCTCTTGGGGTTAGAGCTCCTTGTGGGGGGATTCTATCTCTTGTGGTATGGCTTGGGGTTGGCGCTAAGCGGAGGGATTGGCTGGATGCTTGGGTCACAAGCATGGATGGCGCAAGCCATCATTGGGCTATTGATCGGACTTGGGCTCATGATTCTTTTTCAGAAGCGATTCTCCCAAGGAGCCAAGGTGATCAAGGATGAGTTTTTACTCCAAGAGGGGGAAGGAATCGTGCAAGAGGGCGGGATGGTCGAATTCCGCGGGACTTTGTGGCGATACGATTCTCCTAAAGGAGAGAGCTTTGAGGCAGGTGAGCGGGTGAAGGTGGTTCCTGGCGAGGGGAACTGGGTCAAAATCGCCAAAAAGGATTAGATTAACTCATGAACACTTATCTGAAAAACTCTCCGGGATTTTGGATCGGTCGTATCCACCACAAGCTAAAAAATCGTATGAATCAAAGGCTTAAACCCTATGATTTGACGGCGGAGCAGAGATTGATTCTTTTGCGGCTTTTTGAATTTGGCGAGATGACCCAGCAGCAACTTTGTCAAAAGACCTTCACGGAGCCCTCCAATATCACCCTCACGCTAAGGCGCATGGAGAGCCATGGCTATGTCCGCAAAAAGCCCCACCCCAAGGATAAGCGTGCCAGTCTCATCGAAGCCACGCCCAAGGCGCTCTCTATCCAAAACGAGCTGGAGCGTATCGGGTTAGAGATCACCGATTCTCTGCTTCTTGAGGTGGATCCAAGCGAGAAAGAGACGCTTCTTAGGGTGTTGCAGGCGATGTATCAAAAGATGCTCCAAGAAGAGGCGATTGAAGAGTTTTCGTTTTAAAACTAGGGGGTGCCTAGGCTAGAGTTTAGCTTGGGTGTGCCAAAAAGGGTCTTAGAGTGCATGATTGGGTGAAACAGGGAGTCTTGCTTGCCACGAGACTTTCGGAGTGGTCTCTGCTAAAAGCGGTACGACAAGGGCTCATGTATAGTCTTCCATTGGTTCTTATCGGGGCGATTTGCACCTTGCTGCTCAATTTCCCCCTGTTGGAATCTTTCAAAGGGGTGAGTCTCCCATGGGGCGGATTGTGGGGCGATATCCTTAGGGGGATTCGTCATGGCACGCTCTCCATTATCTCGCTGACGGTGCTCATCGGGGTCTCGCATGCGATCTTCTCCTCGGATAAAAGCCTCGAATCCTCTAGCCACATCGCCGCGATTTTGGTGGTGCTGGGGAGCTATCTGCTCTTTATTGGGAGCGATTCCTCGGAGTGGCTCACGCTCCTTAGCAATCAGGGACTCTTTCTCTCCATCAATTTTGCTCTCCTCGTCAGCTATCTATTTCTATGGCTCTACCGCCATCGCCTGATTCGATTCCGACTCTACACCCACAACCCCGATGATCTATTCCATGGGATGCTCAAACTCATTGAGCCCGCTTTTTGGGTCTTTGTCATAGTGGCGCTATTGAAGGCGCTTGGGGGGAGCTACCTCTCAGGCGAGGTGAATCTTGCCCCCGTGTCGGACTTTTTGAGCGGACTGCCCTTCTATTTGGCGGGAGTTTTGTATCAGATGGGGGTATCAATCTTTTGGTTTGGCGGATTCCATGGGAACAATCTCTTGGAGCCTGTGATGCTGGAGGTTTTTGGGGCATTTAGGGCGATGAATCAAGAGCTGATCTCTCTAGGAGGATTGCCTGAGTGGATTTTGACGCGAGAGTTTTTTGAGGTCTTTGTCCATGTGGGGGGCACAGGCGCTACGCTCTCTCTGCTCATCGCACTTTGGCTCAAAGGAAGTCGAGGCGGGACGGCACATTTGGCCAAGCTCTCGCTTCTTCCTGCGCTCTTTAACATCAACGAGCTTTTAATTTTTGGGCTTCCCATCATCTTCAACCCCTTTTTCTTGATTCCCTTTCTACTTGCCCCCTTGCTCTTTCTCTCCACCTCCTATTTGGCGATGGAGATGGGGTGGGTGCCGCTTGTTACCCATGAGGTGAGTTGGACGACTCCTATTTTTATTGGAGGCTACATCGCGACAGGCTCTTTGGCAGGATCAATTCTGCAGGGAGTCAATTTGATTTTAGGGTTTTTTCTCTATCTCCCTTTTGTGGTGGCGTATGAACGCTATCGTCATCAGAGCAGCGAAGGGGTTCTGCACGCACTGGCGATAGAGGTGAGCGAGGGGAGAATCGATCAAAGCGTCTCGATTCTTTCCCTTAAAGATGAGCGAGGAGCCCTCTCTAGGGAGTTGGTGGGTGATCTATCCAGCGCTCTCTTGAGGCGCTCTTCAGAGCTTTTTGTGCTCTTTCAACCTCAGGTTGCCTATGACGGAAGGGTCGTGGGGGCGGAGGCGCTTTTTCGCTGGAGGCATGAGCGAGAAGGGATGATTCCGCCTCCTCTTGGAATTCGCTTGGCCGAAGAGGCGGGGCTCATGGATGGGTTAGGGAGCTTTATCATCGAATCGGGCTTTAAGGAGAAGGCGAAGTGGGAGAGAGAGGGAAAGGGGGACCTTTGGCTCTCGCTCAACCTCTCCGTGGCGCAGATTGAGAATCCTCAGCTTCCCCAAGAGATCGAGCGCTTAGCAAGAGAGCAGGGGATTGATCTTAAGGGGGTGAAGTTTGAGCTGACCGAGACGGCGGCCTTCACCCAGACCCAAGAGATTTGCGAGGGGCTCATGGCGATCAAAGCGCTTGGAGCGAGGCTGGCGATTGATGATTTTGGGATGGGGGCGAGCTCGCTCTTTTATATCAAAGAGTTTGGCGTGGAGATCATCAAGCTCGATAGGGTGCTTGTGGAAGATATATTAAGCGATGCCAACTCTAGAGGAATCGTCGCTTCAGTCGCCACGCTCTGCAAAGAGCTCCACCTCTCGCTTATCGCGGAGTTTGTGGAGAACGCTGAGCAGGTGGAGATCCTACATAAGCTTGGATGTTCCCTCTTTCAAGGGTATCACTTTGCCCCTCCGCTCTCTTCCCAAGCCTTTGATGATTTCCTCTCTCAGAGAGCTACTCTTTAAAGAGTCGATAGCTCTTGGGGAGGGCGACTCTAAAAAGCGCTCCTTGGTCGGTGTTGCTGAAGCTGATCTCCCCTTGGTGATGTTCGGTGATGATCTTTTTAGCCAGCGAGAGTCCAATCCCCGTGCCCGCCTCGCCTTTGGTGCTGTGATGAGGGGTGAAGATTTGATTCAGCATCTCAGGGGCGATTCCTCCCCCGTTATCCTCCACATAAAGCGCCAAAAACTCTCCCTCGATTCTTGAGTAGAGGCGAATAAACCCTTCGATTCCATGCTCTATAATGGCGTCTTTGGAGTTGTTGATGAGATTGAGCACCACCTGTTTGAATTCATTTTTGTAGCCCTCTAAGAGGTGGTTCTCTATCTCGCATTTCACTTCGATCTTGTGCAAAAGTAGCTGGGGGGCGAGAATATCGATCACTCGCTTCACCTCATCTTTGAGGTCAAAAAGCACACGTTCTTTATCGGGCTTGAAAAAGTGACGAAAGTCATCAATGGTCTCAGACAGGAAGAGAAGCTGGTGGTTGATCTTGCTCACCATTTCTCGTAGGGAATCAAGGGAGAGCTTCCCTTGCTCCGCCTCGCTCTCTAGATTCATCACAAAGAGAGAGATGGCTGAAATGGGCTGCTTCCACTGGTGGGCGATAGCCCCCATCATCTCACCCATCTCGGCGAGTTTGGCGTTTTGGATGAGCATTTTCTCTTGGGCGAGGCGCTGGGAGATTTCTGATTCCACCTGGGCCTCCAAGCTCTCTTGGTAGCCCTTGAGGTCGAGCTGTGTTTTGGCTCTAGCGAGCAGTTCGCGTGGTTTGAAGGGCTTGGTGACATAGTCGATTCCCCCGATGGAGTAGCCAAGCTCGATGCTCTCTTCATCGGTCTTAGCGGTGATGAAGATGATGGGGATAGAGCGGGTCGCCTCCTCGCTCTTTAGTCTCCGGCAAACCTCATACCCATCCATCTCGGGCATCATAATATCAAGCAAAATGAGATCAATTTTCTCATTTTTCACGATCTCTAGCGCCTCTTTTCCGCTTAGAGCAGGAATCACATCATAATTTTTAAGAATCGCCATCAGCATATCAAGATTGGATTCGGTGTCGTCTATGACTAAAATAGTGGGTTTGTGGCTCATGATAGTCTCTCCTCTAAAATCTTTAACGCCTCACTGAATTTATATCGCTCTACTAAAGGTTTGAGGCGTTCAAAAAGCGCTCGGTCCCTTTCATTGAGCGCATAGCCCTCTAGCTCCTCTAAAAGGGGTTTGCATAGAGGCGGACGGCGCTTGGGGAGGAGCGAGCCAAGCTCACTCCAAATCTCTTCCACTCTTCCCTCTGGAGCGGCTATTTGAGGAATCAAAGGGGTGGAATCGCTCAATATCCCGCTCTCTTTCAGCTCTTGGAGGGCTTGGCTCAGGGCTTGGGTTAGAGAGGCGAGAGAGGTGAGAGAGGGATTCTCTTCGCACTCTTTGGCGAGCCTAGAGAGTTCATCCATGCCCAAATTGGCGCTCAACCCTTTGAGCGTGTGAAGGATTCGTGCTCCTTCTTGGCTTGCAGGCTCTATCTCTAGGTTTTCATAATGCTCGATGAAATCCCTGAGGAGTTTGCGATAGAGTGCCTCATCGCCTGCAAGATGAGCGATACCTTTGAGGGTATCGGTGTGAACGAGTGTCGGTAGAGTGGAGCTTTGAAGCTCTTGGGGGGCGAGAGAGGGATTCTCTTGGGGCGCGCATTTGGGAGTGAGGTGGGCAAGAAGCGTTCCAAAGAGCTTCTCCACCACGATGGGTTTGTTGAGGTGCTCATCCATGCCTGCGGCTTTGGTGCGCTCAATATCGCTTTTCATCGCGTTGGCGGTGAGGGCGATGATGGGGAGATTCGCCCCTTGGGCGCGGAGAATCTTGGTCGCCTCGTAGCCATCCATCACGGGCATCTGAATATCCATGAGGATGAGCTCGTAGCGCTTGGGATTCTCCTGGTAGAGCGTCACCGCCTCTTGACCATTTTGGGCGATATCGATTCTAATTCCAAAGGGCTGGAGCATCCCCATGATGATCTCGCGATTCATTGCATTATCCTCCACAAGCAGAATCTGGCTGCCCGCTCGCGTGGTAAGCTCATTTTTGAGCGAGTGGGAATCGGCTTTTTGCACGCCGCTTTGCTTGATTCCCTCACCCAAAATCTCCAAAAGAACATTGTAGAGGAGCGAGGGGTTGATGGGCTTTTGCAAAAAGACATTGATTCCTTGCTCTTTGGCGGCATTCACGATGTTCTCTTGGCGATAGCTACTCACCATGATGATGGTGGGGGGTGGGGTCTCGCAGCTCTCTTTGATTAATTTGGTGGTCTCGATTCCATCCATTTGGGGCATCTTCCAATCCATCAAGATGAGGTCATAAAACCCCGGCTGTTCTTTGATGAGTCTAAGCGCCTCTTCGCCACTGCTAGCCACGCTCACCTCGATATGGAATCCTTTGAGCAATCGAGCGAGAATCTTCTGCCATGAGGGGGTGTCATCCACGATAAGGACATGTTTGTGGGAGAAGGCTTTGGATTCTTTGGGGGCGTTCTCCTGCTCGTTGAGTTCAATCTCAAAGATAAAGCTACTCCCCTTGCCCTCTTCGCTCTCCACCCAAATGCGGCCATTCATCATCTCCACAAGCTGCTTGGAGATGGCAAGCCCAAGCCCCGTGCCGCCATATTGGCGTGTGGTGCTGGTGTCGGCTTGCGAGAAGGAGCGGAAGAGTTTCTCTTTTTGCCCAGGACTCAGTCCAATACCCGTGTCCCTCACCTCGAATCGATAGCGATGGAGCTCTTGTTTGGTGATGTAGATTCCCACTTCGCCCTCATGGGTGAATTTGATGGCGTTGTTGGCGAGATTGGTGAGAATCTGCCCTAGACGCAGAGGATCACCATGAAGATTCATATTCATCCCTTGATCATAAGAGACGACAAATTCGAGATTCTTCTCGGTGGCTTTGAGCTCAACCAGCGTGCTCACATGCTCAATCACACTATGCAGGTCAAAATCGATGCACTCAATCTCTAGCTTTCCTGCTTCGATTTTGGAGAAGTCTAAAATGTCATTGATGAGCCCTAGGAGCGCGTTGGCTGAGCCCTCGATCTTTTGGAGATAGTCGCGCTGCAAAGGAGTGAGGTCGGTCTGCTGGGCGAGATAGGTCATTCCGATGATGGCGTTCATGGGGGTGCGAATCTCATGGCTCATGTTGGCTAAGAAGTTGGACTTCTCTTGTGTGGCGGCTTCAGCCTTTTCTTTGGCAGCTTGGAGGGCTTTGTTGTATTCGGTGAGTTTGCGATTCCAATAGAAAAATCCCACAAAGATTCCCGCCATCCCAATGAGAATCTTCCAAAGGAGGGAGTAGTCAAATCCTTTTTGGATATTGACAGAGACAAATTTATTGGCGATTCGATCAATCTCTTCAGGGGTGAGGGTGTGAATTCCTTGGTTGAGAATATCCCGCAAGATAGGCTCTTTTGGCTTGATTCCCATGCGGAAGTGGTTATCCTTTTCGGGGAGTTGGCCAGCGATTTTAAGGCTAAAGAGACCCTCTTTTTTGATCGTATAGGCCGCCACCGTGAGGGAGCGAATCGAGAGATCGGCCTTGCGTTCTAGAAGTGCTTTAAACACCTCCTCCTCGGTCTCTACGAGTATAAGTTTAAGCCAAGGATAGTCTCGTCTCACCCACTCCTCGATGGAGGTGCCTTTGGGCAGGACGATGGTTTTGCCCTCTAGGCTCTTTGGATTGGTGATAAAGGGGTGATCGGCGTGCGTGATGAAGACATTGGGGTCTTGAAAAAGAGGATCGCTAAAGAGTAGCCACTCCTCTCTAGCGGGGGTTTGATTGGAGAAGCTCAAAATATCGCACTGACCACTTTTGACCGCGTTTAAGGTTTCGACCCAATCCTTGGTTTGGAGCACTTTGGCCTCCACTCCTGTGCGCTCAAAAACAATTTTGAGCAAATCCGCGGCGATTCCTTCGTAATTACCCTTGGAATCGAGCTTCTCAAAGGGCATCCAGAGGGGATCGACGCAGAGCGTGAAGGGGGTGGAGCGAGCCTTTAAGTAGGCGCGCTCTTTTTCGCTTAGGGTGATGCGTTTCTCCTTGTCGGGGGCGTTTCCTTGGAGGAACCATTTGCTTGTAAGAAGAAGGAGTTCGCTATCGCTCACCTGCTCCTTGGCTTTCTCTAGGAGGTTGCGGAGGGTAGAATTGGAGCTGGAGGTGGCGACATGGAGATTGACACGAAATTGAGGGTCTTGCACTTCAAAAGCGGGCGCCATTCCGCTTAGACCCGATTTTTTGATCAAGAAATTCCCCACTTGAAGCGAGTTGATCGCGGCATCAGCCTTGCCAAAAGCGACCATTTTAAGAGCGGAGAGGGTGTCTTCGGCAAAGACCATCTCAATCTCTGGATAGTGCTTCTTTAAAAGGGCCTCTTCAAAAAAGCCCTTCACTACAGCGAGCTTTTTGCCTTTAAGATCATTTAAAGAGCTAAACTCTTGAGCGCGAGAATCCTTGGTAAAAACCGCACTGATGATCTCGGAGTAGGGCGAGGTGAAGAGAAGATACTCCTCCCTCTCGGGGCTTTTGGCGATATTGACCATGGCATCCAGTCGCCCATCGCGCATCATCTGAAGAAATTCACTCCATGTCGGGCCGCTCACATATTCGACCTTGAGACCCACCTTGGAGGCGAGGAGTTTGATGTAGTCAATAGAGAATCCTGCGGGCTGGCCCCCATCGCTATGATAGTTCATCGGGGCAAAATCACTCTCGTTTTGGACGCGAAGGGTGGGGCGCATCAAAATGTAGGCACGCTCAGCTTCGGTAAGGTCTAAAGAGGTTCGAATCTGCCCAAAAAGAAAGCTTGCGTAATCTTTAGCAGGGGGAGCGAGTCTCGCCTCGGCAAAAATTTCACCGATTTTTCGCACCTTGTGAGGATCGATGCTTCCGATAGGGTAGCTTCTAGAGAGCACCATCTTAGCGGTCTCGCGCGCCTCAAAAAGGAGCTGTTCTTTGGTCTTGTTTTGGGTGTTGTAGCGCTCTAGAATAAGATCAACGATCTCTTCGGGATGATCAAGCGCATACTGCCAGCCTCGGTTACTCGCATCAATGAAGCGCTTTACAAGAGTGGGATTTTTGAGGACAAACTCTTTAGCGCCAAAGAGATTCTCATCATAGAGCTCTACGCCGTAGTTGCTGGGATCAAGGATGTTGTAGCGCACACCAAGGCGCTGAAGATCAAAGAGCTCATTTGTGAGAAAGATGGAGTAGGCATCGACCTTGCCATCGATGAAATCGTGGATGTTAAAGCTGGTGGAGAGAATCTGAATATCTTTCATGCTCAGCCCAAAGCCTTGAAGCATATGGGTGAAGTTGGCGCTATCGATATTGACCTCAGAGAGCATAAGGCGTTTACCTTTGAGATCGCCTGGACTTTTGATCTCAGGGGAGGTGACGATGGCTAGGGGTGAGCGCTTGAAGTAGTTGGCTAGGAGCAAGATAGGCTTGCCCTCCATCTGCTCTTTGATGATTCCTGAGCCCCAGATTCCAAAGTGGCTCTTTCCCTCTAAAACCTCTTGGATGATGTTCACTCCATTCTCATACTCTTTAAGCTCCACCTCTAAACCCGCCTCTTGGTAATAGCCCTTCTCGATGGCTGTGTAGAATCCGGCAAATTCAAATTGGTGTTTCCACTGGAGGCGAAGGGAGAGCTTTTGGGTAGAGGCATGGAGGGTGAGGCCTAGGAGCAGTAGGGTCACAAGGGCGAAGAGTTTTTTCATCAGGGAATCCTTTGGGGGAGTTGCTTAAAGATATCCACTTTGATTCTATCCAAAGAGAGTCTCAAAGCGGTCTCAGATTCCCTTGTGGAGACCGCTTTGAGACTCTCTTTGGATAAGATTAGAGCATCAAAAATCTTGGAGGCGTCCAATGAGCGCTCATGAAGCGACTATCTTGGCGGTGGATGACACCGAGGTCAATGTCGATATCCTCATGGGAATCCTCAAAAATTATGATGTGATTCCTGCTCTAAGCGGAAAAGAGGCGCTAGAGATCGTGAAAAATGAGAAGATTGATCTCATTTTGCTGGATATTATGATGCCTGAGATGGATGGGTATGAGGTTTGCCGGAGACTAAAGAGCGAGGAGGCGACCCGCTCTATCCCCATTATCTTCATCACCGCCAAGACCACCGAGAGCGATATCAAAGAGGGTTTTGAGCGCGGGGCGGTGGATTATGTGACCAAGCCTTTCAACCCCATTGAGCTCATCTCTAGGGTGGACACCCATTTGGAGCTTCGTAGCTATCAGCTACGCCTAGAGGAGAGGATTACCCAGGAGATCCAAAAGAGCCGTCTTAAAGATCAGGTGCTCTATCAACAATCCAAACAGGCGGCCATTGGTGAGCTGCTCATGCATATTGCCCACCAGTGGAAGCAACCCCTCTCTGAGCTTAGCTCCATCAATCTCAATCACCTCTCTCAAATCGTTCTCCAAGAGGAGCTCTCCAAAGAGGGTCTGCGCGAGGATTTCAAGAAGACCGAACAGATTTTGAAATTCATGTCTGATACAGTGGAGACTTTTCAAGAGTTCTACAAGCCAAACACCCAAAACAGCTTTTTTGATGTGATGGATGCGATCCATCAAGCCATCGGAATCATTGATGCCACCTATCACTATCATAAGATCACCCTCACCATCGAAAACGAGGGCAATCCCAAGGCCTATGGCAACCCCAATCAATACGCCCAAGCGATTCTCAATCTCCTCACCAATGCTAAAGATGCGCTTCTTCATCTTCCCGCTCAAGCGCCTAGACGCGTGGTCGTCCATGTCGCTTCTAGAGAGGGGAAATCGATCGTGAGCGTGAGCGATAGCGGCGGGGGGATGAGCGAAGAGACACTAGAGAAGCTCTTCACCCCCTTTGTCTCTTCACGCCAAGGAGCGGGGATTGGGCTCTATATGTCTAGGGGAATCATCGAGCGGCTCGGAGGGAGTCTTGGCGCTCAAAATAGCGCCGAGGGCGCCCAGTTTGTCGTGACACTTTAATGAAGTCACTAAAGAGATTCAATCTCCTCTTTTTGGAGGATAACGAGACCTTTGCTCGCCATATGCTAGAGCTCCTTTCGCGATTCTTTGCCCAAGTCTTTCATGCCAAAAGCATGAAGGGGGCGCTGGAGCTTTTGGAGCGGGAGAAGATTCATGCGATTCTTTCAGATATTCGCATAGAGGATGGCAATGCTCTAGAGTTCATCTCCAAGATTCGCCAGCAAGACACCCATATTCCCATCACGGTCTTAAGCGCGCACAAGGATGAGGATTTTCTTCTTAAGGCGATTCCTTTAGGGCTAGGAGAGTATCTCATCAAACCCGTGGAGTTTGAGGTGCTCATGGCCTCTTTGGGGCGGATGGCAGAGGCTTTGGATCGACTCTATGGCAGAGTAGAATGTTTCGGGGAGAATCTTGGTTTTTACAAAGAGGAGCGTGTGGTGATCAAGGGAGAGGAGAGATGCCCTCTCACTCCTAGCGAGGCGAGGCTTTTGGAGCTTCTCTTGGCTCACAGAGGGAGGGTGCTCTCCAAAGAACAGCTCGAAGAGTGGCTCTACCCTGAAGGGGTGGTGAGCGATTCGGCACTGAAGAATCTTGTGTTGCGTCTTCGTAAAAAAATCGGACAAGAATCGATAGAAAATATTCCTCAAATAGGCTACAAAATCTCCAAATAAATACAATTTTATTTCAAGATATGAGTAAAAAATTTACATATTTTATGTAACTTTAAAATTAAAAACGTGACAATGAAAAGCGATTCGTCGTAAAAATCCTCTAAGGAGTTGTCATGTTTAGACCGCCAAGCATTAAGGATGCTAAAAAAATTTGGGAGCTGATAGGGCGATGCAAGCCCCTAGATATCAACTCTCCATACTGTTATGCCCTCATAGGGCGAGACTTTTTTGATTCTTCCATCGTGTATGAAGAGGAGGGGAGAATCAAGGGAGTGGTCATCGGCTATCTGAGGCCAAGAGCGCCTGAGCGTCTCTTCGTTTGGCAAGTTGCCATTGAGGCTAAGAGTCGAGGAAAAGGAATCGCCAAACGAGCGATTGAAGCCATTTTGAAGAATCTTGAGCGCAAGGGACACTGTATTCAAGCCATTGAGGCGACCTACACTCCTAGTAACTTGGCCTCTAAAGCACTCTTTCATGCCTTAGGTAGAGAGTGGAAGGTGGTTTGGATTGAGGAAAATTTCCTTGAGGGTGCCCTATTAAGCGCTCAAGAGGCCCACGAGGAGGAGTGGCTCATCACGCTTCCCTTCTCTAGCGAGGCGCTTGGCGTCCAAGGAGCAAATCATGCGAATCTTTGAACAGTTAGAATCTCAAGTGCGGAGCTATATTCGATCTTTTCCTGTGATCTTTGAGCGCTCCAAGGGGGCGTATCTCTATGATGAGCAGGGCAAAGCTTATATCGATTTTTTTGCTGGAGCAGGAACGCTCAACTACGGCCATAATCACCCTAAAATCATCGAAGCGATGATAGCCTATCTCCAAAATGATGGAATTTTGCATGGGCTAGATAAGGCCACAAGCGCCAAAAAAGCCTTTTTACAGACGCTAAGCGAGACGATCTTGGAGCCTCGTCATATGGATTACAAAGTCCAATTCACGGGCCCCACGGGCACGAATGCTATAGAGAGCGCTTTGAAGTTGGCTAGGATGGTGAAGGGGCGCTCCAATGTCATTGCCTTCACTAATGCTTTCCATGGGCTCACGATGGGTTCCATGGCGGTGACAGGGAATGCCTTTTATCGCGATGAGGCGTTTGTTAATCGAGCCAATGTCTCCTTTATGCCCTTTGATGGTTATTTTGGAGAAGAGGTGGACACGAGTCTCTATTTGCGACGATTCTTGGAAGATGGGAGCAGTGGCGTGGATCTGCCTGCGGCCATCATTTTAGAGACAATACAGGCAGAGGGCGGAGTGAATGTGGCTAGAGATGAGTGGCTAAGGAGTGTTGAGAAGGTTTGTCGGGATTTTGATATTTTGCTGATTGTCGATGAGATACAGGTGGGAAATGGTCGAACGGGACGATTTTTCAGTTTTGAAGAATCGGGAATCCGACCTGATATCATCACCCTCTCGAAGTCCATTGGAGGAGGATTGCCTCTCGCGCTTGTATTGCTTCGGCCTGAGCTTGACCAATGGAAGCCTGGCGAGCACACGGGCACCTTTAGGGGCAACAATCTCGCTTTTGTTGCAGCCAAAGAGGCGCTTGAGTATTGGAGCGATAGTGTGCTTGGCGAATGGGTGAAGCATAATTCTGCCATCCTCAAAGAGGGGCTTGAAGCTCTTGTTCAAGCTTTTCCTGAGCTTGGGATGAGCGCGCGCGGAAGGGGGCTTATCTATGGATTGGAGATTCCTTTGAGTGGCATGGCTAAAGAGGTGTCGGCGAACTGTTTCCAAAAAGGCTTAGTGATTGAGCTTGCAGGAGCAAGCGATACGGTGCTCAAATTTCTTCCGCCACTAATTATCGAAGAGGAGACGCTTAGAGAGGGGCTAGGAATCATTAAAGAGGCGATTGGCGAGGTTTTGCGCGAGAGAGAGGCGAGGATGGGGGAGGTGTTTGGTGATCGTTAAAACCAAAGAAGAGGTTGTAGGCACCCCTAGAGAGATTTTTGCACCCAATGGCCACTGGATTTCAAGGCGCTATCTTTTGGCTGGAGAGGGGATGGGATTCTCCTTTCATGAGACGATTATTTTGGCGGGAACCAAGACGCACATCCACTACCAAAATCATCTCGAAGCGGTCTTTTGTGTTCAAGGCAGGGGAGAGGTGGAGCTTATCCCAAGCGGCGAACGATTCTTGATTGAAGAGGGGGTGATGTATGCGCTCGACAAACACGATGAGCACTATTTGAGTGCAAGCGAGGAGATGAGGCTGATCTGTGTCTTTAATCCTCCTCTTCAAGGGAATGAGGTGCACGATGAAAAGGGTGTCTATCCGCTTAAAAAAGGCCAATAAATTTCATGGTTTGTGGTAAGATTCCGCCAAAAAATCGGAGAGCCGCTGTGTCCATCGTCAAAAAAAATATACCCATCGCCTCTTTGAGCGCGGTGGCGGAGATTCTTAAGACCAAGCCTCGAACCATGCGGATGTATGAGGAGAGGGGATTGCTTCCTGGCGGGCATGAAAAAGAGAAAAAGCTCTATTCGCTAGAGGAGATTGATCGAATCATGCTGGTGCATTATCTCGCCACTCACGAGCGAATCAACGCCAATGGAATTCGCTTTATTCTGAAACTTTTGGATTGGGGAATCACGCAGGAGGCCAAAGAGGCACTTTTCAAAGAGGCACAAGAGCTCATCGAGAAGGAATCGATGGCAGAGATTAAAGAGGGAGATCTCTAGCTCCCTCTTTTTGATTTAAACCTTAAAATGGCCTGCTAGATGCTCTAGGTCTGTGGAGATGCGTGAGAGCTCTTCGATGGCCTGAATATTTCTCTTCATCGCGCCGCTGCTCTCTTTGGAGAGATCGGCAATGAGGGCAACTTCTAGTGAGAGTGCGGAGGCGCTTTGAGTCTGAAGCTCGGAGGATTGAGCCACCTCTTTAGCCTTGGAGAAAGAATCGTCGGCCTGTTTGGATATTTCATGGAGAATCTCCGCTGCCTCATTGGCCATACCAAAACTCCTTTCAATCTCTTTGACAATGTTTTCCATGCCAAGCACCGCCTCTTTCGTTTCACTCTGGATAAGACCAATCATGCGAGTGATCTCTTGTGTGGCGGTGTCGGTGCGCTCAGCTAGCTTTCGAATCTCATCCGCCACGACCGCAAACCCTCGACCCGATTCTCCTGCTCTAGCGGCCTCGATAGCGGCATTAAGCGCTAAGAGATTGGTTTGGTCTGTGATCTCTTTGATGAGACTAGCGCTCCCTCCGATGTTTTGAGCATGGGTGTCGAGAGTTTGAATTTGTGCCGCGGAGTTTTTGGCTCCTAAAGTGACTCGCTCCATATTGGAAGCGGTATCTTGAGCTGCGCTCGCACCGCGCTCGGAGAGCTCTACGCTCCTAGCGGAGTTTTCTTGGGTCTGCTTGGCAAGCTTGGCGACCTCTTGAATGGTGGATTGGAGTTTTTGGATGCCAAGAGCCAGTGAGGCGGAGGTCTCTTCTTGGCGTTTGGTTGACTCTTCGGAAGACTTAGAGGCTTCAGCAACATCTTTGATTTTGCGGGTCATCTCCAAGGAGGCATAGATGATATGCCCCACCACCTCTTTGAGCTGTTCTTGCATCCTTAAAATTGCTTCTAGGGTGCTCTCTTTGGGGGCAGGAGGGCTTTGGAAGGTGAGGTCGCCTTTGGCGATTTCACCCACAATATGAGCCACCTCTCTAGGTTCTCCTCCAATGGAGCGAGTGAGGTATCTAGAGATAAAAAAGGCGATCAGAATCCCGATGACAAGAGCACTCAAAGAGAGCCAAATCATGAGCCAAGAGAATCCTCCTGCAATCTCTCTAGCGATAGGGGTGGCCTTTTGGTTTTTTGATTCTTCGTGGTCGATGAACTCATTGATCACCCCTAGCCACTCCACAAAGGCGGGGCGCGCCTCTTTCATGAGAAGGGTTTGGGCGTGCTCTTGATTGCCTTGAAGCTTGAGGCGGATAATCTCTTGCACAAGGGGTAGCGTGCGCTTTTCAATTTCATTGATCTTTTGTAGAATCTCTCGCTCTTTGGATTCGATCCCCTCGCCCTTAGCAAAGAGGGCCGCTAGGGGCTTGGCTGAGGTGGCATAAAAATCCTCTAAGCGTTTGATCTCATCAAGAATGGTTGGAATTTGGGTGCTTTCTTGGGTGAGAACAACATCTCTAAGGGCGATGGCCCGATCATGTACGCTTCCTCGAAAGTTGATCGCGTAGCGTTGTTTGAGAGAGTTGACATCGGTGATCTCGCGGAGAGTCTCATCGATGAAGTTGACTTTTTGGATACCGATAATCGTGACTAGCATCATGAGGGCGATGATCGCTCCAAAACCTAAGTAGAGTTTTTTGGTGATGGTGAGAGAGTTCATATAGAGCCTTTATTAAAAGATAAAAATTATCAAATAATAATCAATAAAACTTAAAAAAGAGCCTAAAGATTAATAGAGTAGAATCGATTCTCTAAAACCATCATTTTCAAGGCTCTTTTTTGTCTAACTCCTCTAAAGGCGCTCTCTATGTGGCGCTATGCATCACTCTTTGGTCGCTTATTCCGATCTTTGCCAAGCTAGGGCAGTCTAATCTTGACCACCATCAATACCTTTTTTTCTCCTCGCTCCTCTCTTTTTTAGCCCTGCTTGGAGTGGGATACTATCGTCGTGAGCTTGGGAATTTTTGGCGCTACTCGCTTCAAACACTCCTTTTCTTGGCATTTCTTGGGTTTTTGGACTTTTTCTATTACTGGTTGCTCTACTTTGGCTATAAAGAGGCGCAGGGGTTAGAGGTGCTGGTCTTTCAATATTCATGGCCTATTTTTATTGTGATTCTTTCGCCTTGGTTTTTGGGCGAGAAGCTCTCCATGAAGCACGCTCTATCACTTCTTTTTGGCTTTTTGGGAGTGGCGGTGGTGCTTAGTCAAGGGAAGATGAGCGAGATTGAGTTTTCCAATTTTAAAGCGCTTTTTTTGGTGCTTTTAGGGGCGTTTTCGTTCGCGCTCTTTTCTGTGCTCAGCAAGAGAGTCTCAGCCAAGGCTCTCCATGCAGTGACGCTCTATTTTTTGAGTGCCACGCTCTACTCCTCTCTTGCACTCTCGCTCTTTTCAAGTTGGGAGATGCCCTCGTGGGGGGATTGGCCTTTTATTCTTGTGAATGGAATTTTTTTGAATGGAATCTCTTATCTTTTTTGGGTGGAGGCGCTGAGGCTTGGCGATGCCTCAAAGGTTGCCCCGTTTCTCTTTTTTATCCCGCCCCTTTCGGCGTTTTGGCTGATTTTGTTCCTTGATGAGCCTTGGGTTTGGGCTTATGGTGTTGGACTTATGCTCGTGATTCTCTCAGGAATCATCAACGCCAGAAGAAAACGCTAGCGTAAAAATCCCATTTTTGAGCCTTTGGAGCCAAGATGGTGGCGGAGATAGTCCGCCAATTCATCGTAAATGCCATTTTCGTTAGCGTATTCGACCACATTTTTGGCGCTTTCAAACCATTCCATGGTGGTTGGCTTGGAATCGCTTATCTCTTTGAGCAGGTCATCTTGAAGAAGCACACGCCCCTCCTCGACCTCTAAAATCTCCTCAATAACCGCCTCTCCTGCCCGATCGACCACGCCCTTGAGGTCTGCGCCCGAGAAGTGGGGCGTGAGCTTGGCGAGCTCGGAGAGATGAAGGTTTTGGCTTGGAATGCCCTCTAGAAGCAGGCGAAAGATCTCTTCTCTAGCGTGCTCATCAGGGGGTGGGATAAAGAGCGTGCGATCAAATCGTCCGGGGCGGCGAAAGGCGCTATCCACATCCCATGGTGCATTGGTCGCGCCAATAATGAGGAGGTCGCTATTATCGCTCTCCACGCCATCAAGCTCAGCCAAAAAAGCATTAATCGTGGAGGTCATGTTGGTGTGGCGGAGCAGATCTCGGCGGCGTCCAAGCGCATCGATCTCGTCCACAAAGAGAATGGCGGGCTTAACATTGCGTGCGCTTTGGAAGAGGTGTTTGAGGTTTTTTTCACTATTCCCCACATACATATCAAGAATCTGATCGATTCCGACATTGAAAAAGGTCGCCCCACACTCGCCCGCAATGGCTCGCGCAAAGTAGCTTTTGCCACATCCAGGAGGACCATAGAGGAGGATTCCGCCGCCTGCTTGCTTCTTGAAGCGCTTGAAGAGTTCAGGATTCTTAAAGGGCTGAATGATTTTGAGGTTGGCCTCTCTTTTGAGCTTTTCTAATCCACCAATCTCAGCAAAAGTGATCTTGTATCGTTCACTCATCGGCTCGAAGTGGCTCAGAGTCGAATCTTCGGTGAGTCTATTTTTGAGAGGTTCGTCCATGGAGTGCCTTTTGGATGAGGTTAGAAGTTTTTTCTTGAAGAATCCCAAGAAGAATTCCTATCGCCTTCCCGATGAAGTGATAGAGAATCGCCGCAAAAAAGATAGAGAATCCATCCGCAAGACTCTTGGGGGGAGAGAGCAGAAGAAGCGCGAGGAGCAAAAAGGGGAGGTTGAGACGCCAATCTCGCCATAGATAAGCGCTCACACCCCAAAGCGCGAGAACAGGAAAAGGCTTGGGAATCTCCCAGATGTGAAGCCAAGTCCCTAGGGCGTAGAGAAGATAAACTCCAGCCAAAAGAGGGGCGAGACGATAGTAGCGGTGGATTTGACGATAGTGCCGATTGGCGAAAGAATCGAGGGGATTTTGAGCGAGGATACCTCGGAGTGTTTGCGCGTATCGGTCTAGTCGGCTCTCGCCCCAAAGGCCATAAAGCTTGAGAGCTTGTTCATGGTGAGGATGGCGAGCGAGAATGGATTGAAGAATCTCGCACGCAATGAGGGTGTTGTCTAGGGCATGCGTGATGAAGGCTAGAGTGCAGAGAATATCAGGATCATCGCTCTCTAGGCTGAGGGCGGAATCAATGGCGCGTTTGGCTTGGACATATTGATTGAGGTCACAAAAAATCTTGGCACGCTGATGGTGGAGCGCGCCAGAGCTAGGAGAGAGCGCAAGCGCTTCATCTAGGGCAGAGAGCGCCTCTTTGGGTCGCTGGAGTCGGCGCAAGGATTCAGAGAGAAGATAGAGGAGATAGGGGTCATTGGGGTGGAGTGAGAGGGATTGCTTGGCAGCCTCTAGCGCCTCCTTGCTCTTCTCTTGGTTGAGCAGGGCGATAATCATCTCGGCGTAAATAGCGCTCGATTCCTCTTTTTGGAGGAGTTCGTTGGATAGTTTGAGGGCTTCAGAGTATCGACCTAGAGAGTTGAGTGCGCGGAGGCGTTCGATCATTTAGGAATCCTCGTGTAGGCGATGCAATCCTTGCAAGGGTAGGCAATAGCGCCTAGGATGAGGAGAAAAAAGAGGGGAGAGAGCAGGGGGTGGTGCGAAGTGACCCCCAGTCCCAAAAAAGCCAAAAAGACGATCGTCCAATATTTGCGATTGGGGGTGTGGCGGCGCATCTCCCAAAAGAAGCTCCACCCAATGAGAAAAAAGGTGCTCGCTAGAAGAATCGCGATGGAGAAAGCCTTGGGTGGGGTGTAGCCAAGCTCATTGGGCCACAACCCTAAGAGAGAACCGTATAAAAGCCCCATCCAGCCATAGGCGAAGGTGAGCTGGAGAATTTTTTGAAAATAGAGGAAGCGCACGAAGCTCCTTTGAGCTAGAATCGTTTTTTCTTCACCTCTTGGGTGATCATTTCGGCCAGCTGGCTCACCTCCATCGCTATCCCATCCGTCTTATCCGCTACTCCTGCATTTTGTTGGGTTACAGTGTCAAGTTGGGCAATAGCCTCATTGATCTGAGTGATTCCTTGAGCTTGCTCTTTAATACTATCACTCATCTCATTGACAGATTGAACTAGAACATTGGTATTGGCCTCTATCTCTCCTAAAGACTTCTGAGTCCTCTCCGCTAGTTTTCTCACTTCATCGGCAACGACTGCAAATCCTCTTCCATGCTCTCCTGCTCTTGCGGCTTCAATGGCAGCATTTAAAGCCAGTAGGTTGGTTTGATCGGCAATGTCTCTAATGATCATGATGACATTACGAATCTCTTCAGTCTGTTTAGAGACCTCTTCAGCTCTATGGCTGATTCCTCCCATAGAGCTACTCATCTCTTCAATAGCGGCGGCACTCTCTTCTAGGCTAGCGGCTTGTTCGTTGGTGCCTTGGCTTAGGGTTTGCATCGATTCTTTGAGGAGGGCGGAGCTCTTTTGGAGAGAATCTGCATGGGTTTGGCTGGTGGTCAGCATTCGCTTGATCTCTTCTCCTAGGAGTTGGACGACCTGTTCCACTTTGCCCTCAGGTTGATGAAGGGAAGGGGTGAAGTCCATCTTGGCGTAGGAGCTTAGCACCTCTTGGAGTTGGTTGAGGTCTTTGGCGATTCCTTGTTTGAGGGTGGCAAGCATCTCGTTGAGGAGTTCGCAGAGTTGTTTGAGTTCGGGGTTAGCAGGGGTGGAGTGGATCTGTTCTTTGAGTGAGCCTCCCTTGATCTTCTCGACCACTTGGAGGGCTTCGTGCACGGTAGCCGAATCTTTTTCTATCGAAGATTCGATTCGTGCGACATTTTCATTGATCATTTGAGCCATGGTGCCAATCTCATCATCGCGGCGAATCGCCAAAGGCTCGAATCGATCCCCCTCTTTGTTGAGGTAGGCAAAAAATTGCGCTAGAGCTGTTTTGATATCATTAAGACGCCTTGTGAGGGATTTAGCAAACCAAAGCATGACGCCACAGATAAGAATCAAGAAGAGTGCTCCCATAAGCAGACTGAAGTTTCTAAGATGGCGAGCTTGGGCATAGACCTCCTCTTCTGGCACGACAATCGCCACTCCCCATGTGTGATCAAAGCCATCGACCTTGATGGGGCTGAGCGCGGCTTTGGAGGTTTTTCCAAAGGAACGGAGAGAGATAAAGGCCTCTTGGTGGTTTTTGATTTTTTCGAGCATCTCAGCGATCGCTGGGTCTTGGTCTATCTCTTTGAAGTTTTTCCCTCGTGCCTCTAGATTGGGGTGGGCGATGAGGATGCCCTCTTGAGAGATCAAGATTCCATAACCCGTGTCAAAAATCTTTAGTTTGTCGATATTCTCTTGATATTTTTCTAGCGATATATCCACGCCCACCACGGCAATGACATCGTTTTTGTAAAAAACGGGGACACTTAGGGTGGTCATCGTCACCTCTTTCCCTGCGATGGGATAGACATAGGGTTCAGTCAGGATGGAGCGCTGGAGCTTTTTGGGAAGAGCATAGTAGGCTTCGGTTTCATAGTTATCGCTTGCAGGCTCCAATCTAGCCCCCTTTGGATCGTTGACCGCATAAGCCATGAAACGCCCCTTGCTAGAGTGCGTGAGATCACCCGCAAGAGAGGGATCATCAGGGTAGAAAGCATTCTTTTCGGTGTGAATCCATGCGCCAACATAATTGGGGTGTTTTTCTACAAGATTGAGGAGAATCTCTGTCAAAGCACCTTTGGGAAGCGTGGATGAGCTTTTTTTGACTCCTTCAAGGATCTGAGCTAGCATCTCAGCGCTCTCTAGGGCCTCGCTAAGAAATCCACCAATCTCGGCAGAGTTTTTCTGCGCCACGCTCTGAAGGTATAGATCACTGCTGGTTTTGGCGCTTTCAAAAGATTTAGCGGTGGTGAGTGCCACAAGGGTGGCGAGCGAGAAAAAGACCGCAAGAAAACTGACCAAAACAAGTCGTGTGCCAATACTCATCGATTTAAACATCAAATCCCCCTCTTTCAAGAAACTATTATTCTCGAATGATAATGCAAAAAAGTAAAAATTTGGTAATGTTGGCTAGGGCTAGAGGACTAAATAAAACAAGGATGGAGGGGGTTGCTTCGGATTCTTAGAGCGAGTCTTTTTAAAAAGAGAAATTGGGTAGAGGTTTGTGAAAGCTGGCGGAGAGAGAGGGATTCGAACCCTCGAAGGCTTGCACCTTACACGCGTTCCAGGCGTGCTCCTTCAACCACTCGGACATCTCCCCAAAAAGTGGAGTGTGATTGTATCGGCTCTAGGCTAAAAAGTGGCTAAAAATCACGCCATCGATTCCCAGTTTGGCGACCTCTTCGATTTGGGATTCCTTCTCGATGGTCACGAGAATCTTGGTGTCAAGAAGATAGTGATCAGCGATCTGCTGAAAGCTCTGCAAAAAATCCTCCAAAATCACATAGCTAGCCCCTAGATTGGCATAGAGGAGAAGCTCGCTGATTCGCCCAATTTTGACCGCATAGGCGACCTTTTCTTGGTGGCAATGGCAGCCAAGGGCGCGATTGGCATCCATGGATGCGTCAAAATAGACCACCTCGCTCGCAGGGATCGCTGCGATTTGGTCGATTCCTTGGATAGGGCGAAAGCGGGGCGCAGGAATGGCTGGGTGTCCAAAGATGAGCATCACTTCACCCCCGCGCACTCTTTGGAGCAGTAGAAGCGTCCATCCACGATGATCGCCTCCTTATCGCTCACATAAACTCCACATTTTTCGCACTCTAGCATCACATCGCTACTCTTTTTCACCTCGCCCTTCTCTCTTTTTTTGAGGGTTTGGGTGAGGGTGCCTTTACGAATGAAAAAGTAGTAAATAAAAAGGATGAGCAGGATAATGACGATCCATTGCATGGCTAGACTCCTTGTTTAAATAGATAACGGCGCTGTTTGAAAGGGGTGATGGTGTAGCCCTCCTCCTCTTGTATCTCGCCCAAAACGCGCTCTCCTTTGTAGAAGAGGATGGAAGTGTGAGGGGCGATGAGAGGGCGCGCGAGGGAGAGCAGGGTTTGAGTCGAAGTGACCGCGCGCGAGGTGATGAGGTCGGGAGCCTCTAGTGTGAGAGCTTCGATTCGTTTGGCATGAATGGAGACATTGCTAAGTCCTAGCTCCATGACACAGTAGTGCAAGAAAGCGACCCGCTTTTTGAGGGGTTCGATGAGGTCAAAATGGCTCTTTGGCAATGCAATCGCTAGAATCAATCCAGGAAATCCCGCCCCCGTGCCAATATCGGCGCAGGAATCAAAGGGGGGCAAAAAGCGGAGAGGGTAGAGAGAATCGATGAGATGCTCTTCCACCTCTTGAGAGTTTTTGGCACCCGTGAGATTGTGGGCTCTATTCCACTCCAAAAGAAGCGCCGTGTAGCGCTCTAGGCGCTCTAGCATCTGATCATCAAAGGGGATGTGATAGGTTTTAAGTTGGTGTTTGAGCGAGCTCATAGGATTAGCATCCCATCTCCATAGGAGAAGAATCGATAACGCTCTTTTAGAGCCTGGGCATAAACCCGCTGGCACTCCTTCGGAGTGATGAAGGCGCTCACGAGCATGAGCAGGGTGGATTGGGGGAGGTGAAAATTGGTTAGCAGGGCAGTGGTCTTAAGGGGAGGATTGCCTGGATGGAGGAAGAGATCACACTCGCCCTCTTTTTTGCTCGTGCGCACATAGTATTCGATGGTGCGTGCCGCCGTGGTGCCGATGGCTAGAATCTGAGAGGCTTGCTTAATCTTCTGCGCGCTTGATTCGGAGATAAAGTATCGCTCTTTGTGCATGGAGTGATTCCTGATGTCCTCGCTCTCGACTCCCAAAAATGTCCCTGCGCCTACATGAAGTGTCACAAAGGCATGATCAAATCGTTCTTTGAGTCGCACCATGTCCGTCTCTTCAAAGTGGAGCGAGGCAGTGGGAGCGGCGATGGCTCCTTCGTGCTTGGCAAAGACACTCTGATACTCCACCTCATCTAAGGCAGTGTCGGTGCGTTTGATATAGGGAGGCAGGGGAACATGGCCTTGGCGTTCTAGAAACAAAAGCAGCTGGGCGAGCTCCACTTTGACTCCCCGCTCATCCCAAAAGCTCACCTCGCGAAATCCCCCCTCGCCAAGTGCTAGAATCTGAGCCCTCCACCCTTCTGCAAGAAGGAGGGTCTGACCCAGCTTGACCCTGCCTTTGATCTGCACCCAAAAACGCTCCACGCCAAGGGGCTTGTGATAGAGGAGCTCCACGCCCCCTCCGCTCTCTTTCTTGCCAAAGAATCGAGCCTTGATCACTTTGGTGTCATTAAAAACAATCAAAGCTTCTTGGGGGATGAAGCGCTCAAACTCACTGAAATGGGTGTGCAGGATGCTCCCGTCCTTGCGATTATAGACAAGTAGCCTCGCTTGATTCTTTGGATGAATCGGATGAGAGGCTATGAGCTCTTCGGGCAGCTCATAGTCGTAGGTGAGGAGCGAAAAGGGATCGTTACTCTTCATTAGGGCTTGTTTCAGGATTGACCATTTTGGCGATGAGGATAGAGACCCAATAGAGGAAGGTCAAAGGAATCGCCATCATGAATTGCGTGATGACATCAGGAGGGGTGAGGATGGCGGCCACGATAAAGATAATAATGATGGCATATTTGAAAAAATCCCTAAGGGTTTTATCGGTGACTAGACCAAGCTTGGCAAGGAAAAAGGTAACGACAGGAAGCTCAAAGGCAATCCCAAAGCCAATCATGAGCTTGGCAAAAAAAGTGACATAAAATCCAACGCTAGGGAGAGCCGTGAAGAGGGTGCTTCCAAAGTTGATGAGATAGGTGAAGCCAAAGGGAAAGACCACATAATAGGCAAAAAGTGCGCCTGTGACAAACATGAGTGTTCCAAAAAAGACAAAGGGGAGCACGAGCATCTTTTCGTTTTGGTAGAGTCCAGGGGCGACAAAAAGCCAAACTTGCCAAAAAATTACGGGCAAGGAGAACATGAAAGCGCTAAAAAAGGAGACTTTAATGGCAGTGAAGAAAGCCTCTCCTACCTCAGTAAAGATCACGTTGCTACCTGCGGGCAAGGCGGCTTTGAGGGGGGCGATCATCCAGTCTAAGATTCCTTCCCAAAAGAAAAAACAGATAAAAAAGGCAATAAAAAGAGCAACAACCGCGTTAATGAGACGCTTTCTTAGCTCTTGAATATGGGGTTTTAGCTCTTCAAACATCAAGACTCCTTGGGGGTTTGGCGCGCGCTTTTAAAATCAAGCTCAGGGGAGGAGGAATCTTTATGTGCCTCCTCTTTTTCTTTAAGCTCTTGGAGCTTTTTTTGGAGGCGTTCACGATCCTCTGCGCTCACCCTTTCGCCCTGCTCGACTTTGTTTTTGAGCTCGCTATCAAGCACGGGCTCTAGGTCGTCTAGCTTGATCTCTTTGGAGAGTTTCTGTGTTCCCTCCTCAAGACTTTTTTTATAAGAGAGTGCCTCCTGCTTGATTTCGCTGATGCTGATCTCCCTATCTAGGCTATCTTTGGCCTCGGCTATAGTCTTTTTGAACGCTCTGAAAAATTTGGCGATATCCACCATCGCCTGAGGAAGCTTATCTGGCCCTAGAAAGATGATGGCTACAACCGCCACCAAGATGATTTCGGCAAAACCCATCCCAAACATTTCACGGAATCCTTCGTATCGCCGCTTAGGCGACTTTTTGGTTTTGAAAAATGGAGAAATAGTATCTAAAACATTATAAAACGACATTGAGCGAGGGCTTGGAACGGCAAGTGCTTCAAAGGGGTATAATGGCATGGAATCTTATCACTTCTAAGGATAGAATCGTGAAGCTAAAATGGCTATGGATGGGGCTTTTACCTCTTTTTTTGACGGGTTGCATCAGCCCTAAGACGGACACCTTTTTAATCGGTGCAGGGATTGGAGCGGGGATCACGTGTATGGCAGTCAAGGGCGATCCGCTTTGTGGCCGAGGTTCTAGGGGAGAATCGCTGTGGGAGCGCCAAGACCCTAATTTTCCTGATGCGTCGATTCCTTACGACATGGATTATTAGTCCGCCAAAGAGAGAGGCTGATTTATGGCTATTTTATAGCCCTTTGGTTACCATTATTTTTTTGGATAAACCGCTTGAAGCGATAAAAATAGAGAGAAACAATGATTGATTTGAAGCTTTTGATGAATGATTTTGAAGAGGTGGCAGAGAGGCTGGCCAAGCGCCATTTGGAGGCTGATTTTTTGGAGCAGGCGCGCCTTTTGGCGGGTCAATACAAGGCGAAAAAGCGCGAGAGCGAAGAGTTGCAAGCCGAGCAAAACGCCAAGTCTAAACTCTTTGGCCAATACAAAAAAGAGGGAAAAGAGATCGACTCCCTCAAAGCAGAGCTAGACACCCTCAAGATTCGTTTGAGTGAGATTCTCCCTGAGGTGAGTGTTTTAGAGAGAGAGCTAGAATCGCTTGCACTCATTATTCCCAACCTGCCTGATGAGAAGACCCCCATAGGAAGAGATGAGCATGACAATATTGAAATTAGGCGCGTGCTAGAGCCTAAGATGTTCGACTTCCGCCCCAAAGAGCATTGGGAGTTGGCCGAGCAGAATGGTTGGATTGAGTTTGATCGTGGCGTGAAGCTGGCCAAGAGCCGATTTTCGGTGTTGCGCAAAGAGGGAGCGAGAATGAGCCGAGCGCTCATTAGCTATATGCTTGATTTTAATCACTCTAGAGGCTTTGAAGAGGTGGTTACGCCCGTGATCGTTAATAGAGAAACGCTCCTTGGAACGGGGCAGTTGCCTAAGTTTGAAAATGATCTTTTTAAAATCTCTGAAGTGATTGAAGAGGAGCAGGGGGGCGAGAAGGGAAGGGGGCATGAACTCTATTTGATTCCCACGGCCGAAGTGACACTCACCAATCTCTATCGAGATGAGATTATTCCCCACGATGAACTTCCCCTCCTGCTCACGGCGCACACGCCATGTTTTCGCAAAGAGGCAGGAAGCGCAGGGCGTGACACAAGAGGGATTATTCGCCAGCATCAGTTTGACAAAGTGGAGCTAGTGGCACTCACAAAGCCCGAAGAGAGTGATGCGATTCAGCAAAAGATGATCGATTGCGCCTCTGACCTTTTGAGCTCTCTAGGATTGCCTCATCGCTTAGTCCAGCTCTGCGGAGGGGATCTTGGGTTTGGAGCGAGCAACACGGTGGATATTGAGGTTTGGCTTCCGGGGCAAAACTGCTATCGTGAGATCAGCTCCATCTCCAATACAAGAGATTTTCAAGCTAGACGCGCCATGATTCGCTATAAAGACGAGGATAAAAAAAATCGACTCGTCCACACTCTCAATGGATCCTCTTTGGCGGTAGGCAGAACACTGGTAGCCATCATGGAAAACTACCAAAACGCCGATGGAACCATCGAGATTCCTGAGGTTTTACGCCGCTACCTATGAGAGCATTGAGCCTAAATCCCCTTTGGAGTCGCCATGGCGGAAGATAATGTCATACGCCTTGATGATGAGGTGAATGATTTTACCCCAGAGGGGGAGAAAAAGCCTACCGCACCTCTTTCTAGGCGTCAAGTGCTTTTGAATAGGCTCTCCTCTTTTAAAGAGAAAATTCAAAGCGACAAGCGCCTTTTTTATGGGGTACTGGCTTTGGGAGTGCTCTTTTTTCTCCTCATCCTCGCGCTTTTGGCCGCGATTTTGCTCGCCCCCAAGGAGGCGGCTCCCACTCCCTTGAGTGAGGGACGAGAGAGTGAGGGACGAGAGATACTCAGAGGGCTTAAAATAGAGAGTCGCCCTGTGGATATCTCTCGTTTGGAGACCATGATCAAAAAGGCCAATCTGCTTTACACCAAAGGCGACAGAGGAGAGGCACTCAATCTCTATGAGAGCATCTCCGGTTTCTCCGAATCGCTCTCTAATTTCAATCTAGGGGTGGCACAAGCGGAGGAGAAAAACTACGAAGCAGCGCTCGCCTCCTTCCAAAAGGCCATTGATTCGGGAGAAGATCGGGCTATGAGCGCGATCAATGCCGCGATGTGTGCTTACTGGCTTCAAAACAGTGCGCTTTATCGCTACTATGTTGATCTAGCCGAAGCCTATCTTCCTGAAGCCTCTAATCTCCCTCTCTACCCCTATCTCTATGCTTTGGTACAGTATTACAAGGGTTACTATTTTGAGGCGATCTCTCCACTCACTCATTTTCAAAAGGGGCACTACGCCAAAGAGGTGGATCATCTTTTGGCCAAGCTTCATCTCTACTATGGAGATGAAATGAGCGCTCTTGGCTTTTTAGAGCGGAGTGCGACGAGTGAAGATTACCTAGATTTAGCATTGCTTTATGCAAGAATCGGCGACTATAAGAGCGCTCAAGATTATCTCGTGCGTCGAATCGAGTCGGGCGACACCTCACCCAAGCCTCATATGGCGATGGCACTTATCGACGCTAAGATAGGGAAGTTGGGGGATGCGGCGGCGATGCTTGATAAATATGCAGGCAAAGATGAGCGTGAAATCGCCTCGATCTATCCGCTCAAGGTTCGTCTCAAAGAGACGCTCTTTGATGTGCACGAATCACAGAAGCGATTTTGGCAGGATTTCTCCTCTCGCTCACTCACGGCCTATAAAATATTTTTTTATTATGCCCCTTATAAGGTGTTTGACGCTGATCAGGCGTTGGTCTTTATCAAGCAGGGGGGAGTCAATATTTTGCTCAATGATATTGAAGAGGCTAAGGATGTCTTGGTGAAAGGATCGACCATCTCCAAGGTTAATCTTAACATTGCCAAAGCTCTCAAGGAGACACTCAAAAACAACACAAGAGAGGCTAATAAACTTCTCAAATCGGTGGTCGATGAGTATCCAAATCACGCGATTCTACACTACAATCTCGGACTCTCTTATGCGCAGATGGGCGATTTTGACAACGCCTATCGTCATTTTTTAAGAAGCCACCACCTCAATAGTCGTGACATTCTTCCGGGAATCTTTGCGATGATTGCGGCTAGGCTCACTTTTAGGGACTATTCAAGAATCGCCGACACTTTGGCAGTTGAGCTTGAAAATAGCCAGCTAGAGGAGGAGGAGCGGCAATTCCTCCTCTCTCTTCTTGGCTACTTTCAAGGGAACAAAGCCGCCCCATTGGAGTGGATGGAGGGGGTGAAGAATCCAAAGAGCATCTATCTTGCACTAGAGGTGGCTTCGGCGATTCAAAGTGGAAATAAAGAGCGAATGGTGCGTGCAACTAAAAAACTCCAATCCCAGCTCCCCGATGATCTAGTGGCTTCGCTTTTGGCAGTCTTGGCGGAAAACTATGGAGACGATCCCAAGGAGTTAGCCCTCAAAGCGCAAGCTTTCTACAAGGAGCGACCCACCTCGCTAGAGGCGCTCTACTATGGCCCCGCACTCGCTAGAGAGCTCTATGTGCATGTGGGGTATAACATTGGAGCTTTGCGTCGAGTTCAACAAACGCTAGACGATAGACTGGTGAGCGAGAGGGGTGAGGTGAGAGGGGTGGTGCAGGCTCTGGCGCTCACAAGCATCTACCTTAGGGAGTTTGAGAAGGCATTCGTGCTCTATAACTCACTGATTGATGACATGGGTGAGCGGGATACGCAGACGCTCTTTTTAGCCGGAGTTGCGGCTATTGGAGCGGGACACCATGAAAACGCCGTGGCACTTCTGCAGCTTGCCAAGCTGGAAGCACCCACAAACTATGAGAGTCGCTATGCCCTAGGACTCCTCCAGCAGGAGGCAAAAAATCTCAAAGCCGCAGCGATACAGTTCGCAGCGGTTGGCAATGTGGGCTTTGAGTCGGAATATTTTGACTTTGAGGTGGATACTTCTAGGTCTCTACCCTAGATTTTTGTTGCACATGAGGCAACTAGAGACCGTATCGACAAATGCATCATTTTTACGATCTTTAAGGTAGGCAAGATAGAGTTTTCGCTTCAGCTTGCAGCCTCGGATTTTTGATTCATGAAGAGAGTTGTTCACTAAGTCATCTTGAACCACATATTTTGAAAGAATAGCCACGGTGGGCTTGGGCGATTCTTCAGGGAATTTAGGACTTTTGAGCACGGTGTGCTTCACGCCCGTGGAGCTGCTCACCACTCCTTTGATGTCAAAGGTGGTGCAGTCGATTCCTACATCATCGAGGGTCTCATTGATGATTCTTCGGGTGTTGCTCCCCCATTCACGACAGATCCATGAGAAAGTGAGCAAATCCTCTTTTTTGACGGTTTTAGGCAGAGGGGAGTTGCTAAAGAGGACAAACTCATCCTCCACCCACTCACGATAGACAATATTGTCCTTGAAGATAGGCGATTCAATGAGAGCGAGATCAATCTTTTTTTCAATGAGCGCTTCAATGATATTGTCTGAAGAATCGATCTTAACAAAGACATCGTTTTTGATCATCTCCTTAATATTGCCCAAGCAGTTTGGGAGGATGTAGTTCCCGATGGTGAAGGAGGCGCCAATATTGAAAGAGAAATCTTTTTTGATGATCTTCATCGTCTCTTTCTCAGCCGTGACAATGGCACGCTCTAATCTTAGCGCGATGGTGAGAAGTTTCTCGCCATCTTTGGTGAGTTTGACTCCGTTTTTTTTGCGCTCGATGATTTTGGTGTCGAGATACTCTTCAATGTATTTGATCTGTTGAGTCACGGCGGGCTGGGAGATTCCTAGTTTAGCAGAGGCTTTGGAGAAGCTCCGTTCGCGCACTACGATGAGGAAGGTTTCAAGCTTGGCGAAATCTTTTAACATCGTTTTTCTCCTTGGAGGGCGGTTTTTGATATAAAAAAATATAATATAATACCAAAAAAAATGCGAAAAAGTTATAGGTCGTTTTGGATATAATCCCAAAAATATCCATTTGGACTCATGAATGAATCGACACTTTTTAGATGACCTAAACGCCGCCCAAAGGGAGGCCGCAACCCAAATAGAGGGGTCTTTGCTCATTTTAGCAGGTGCGGGGAGCGGCAAGACAAAGACGATCACTACACGGCTTGCCTATCTGATTGAAGAGGTGGGAATCCCTCCCTCCAACACGCTCACGCTCACCTTCACCAACAAAGCCGCTGCCGAGATGCGAGAGCGTGCACTGCGACTTGTGCAAAGGCGTGATATGCACCCTCCGCTCTTGTGCACTTTTCACAAATTCGGGCTTCTATTCTTGAAATTTCACATTCAGCGCTTGGGACGAAAACCCAATTTTGTTCTCATTGATGGTGACGATCGCAAGAAGATTCTCAAAAATATCAACGATGATTTACCCGTGGGCTTAGTCGAGAGCGAGATTTCACGCATGAAAAACTGGCTCATCATGCCTGATGAGGCGCTCCTTAGCGCGCAAGATAAAAACTATAAACTCATCGCCTCAATCTATGGAAAATATGAGGAGTTTTTAAAAGAGAAAAACATGGTCGATTTTGACGACCTCCTCCTGCTTTCATTGAAGATTCTAGAAGGGGATGAGGAGCTCGCCAAAGAGGTGAGCGAAAAGTATCAATACATCATGGTGGATGAGTATCAAGACACCAATGAGCTCCAATACAAGCTCCTCAAAAAGCTTTGCCAGACGCACAATAACCTCTGCGTTGTGGGAGATGATGATCAAAGTATCTATGGCTGGAGGGGAGCCAATATCAATCATATTCTCGATTTTCCTGATCATTTTGCGGGCGCAAAGGTGGTGAGGCTGGAGGAGAATTATCGCTCCACGGCCCCTATCTTGGAGGCGGCCAATAGCCTCATTGAATTCAACAAGGGGCGTCTAGGAAAGACGCTAAAAAGTGTCAAAGGGGCAGGCGAGGCAATCGAAATTTTGGAATCGTTAGATGAGGGCGAGGAGGCGCAAAAGGTTGCCAAAAGAATCCGCACGCTTCTTGATAGCGGAGTCTCGCCCAGCGATATAGCGGTGCTTTTTCGGCTCAATGCTCTTAGCCGTTCCCTCGAAGAGGGTTTCAATCGCGCCAAGATTCCTTTCAAACTGGTGGGGGCGATGCGATTTTATGAGCGAAGTGAAATCAAAGACATCTTGAGCTACTTTCGCCTCATCGTCAATCCTCATGATGATTTCTCTTTGGCTCGAATCATCAACAAGCCCAAGCGAGGGATTGGCAAGGTGACGCAAGATAAACTCCTCCTTGAGGCGCAGAGAGCTGGATGTTCGCTCTTTGAGCTCTATAAAAAAGGGGCGATTGAGGGGCTTGTGAGCGCTAAAAACCATGAGACACTCACAGGATTCTTCGCGATGATCGAGGAGCTTCAGGCAGTCTTAGAGGAATCGACTCTGCGATTTTTGGAGCGCTTTGAAGAGCTCTCTCTGCTCAAAGAGTATTTTGAAAACAGCAAAGAGACAATCGATAGAGTTTCAAACATTGAAGAGTTTTATGGAGTGTTTCGCGACTTCATTCTCTCCAATCCCATGGCGAATCTCGAAGACTTTTTGAACGACCTCTCGCTAAAGAGCGACCAAGATGAGGTGGGGGATAGTTTTGTCTCTTGCATGAGCGTTCATGCGAGCAAGGGATTGGAGTTTGAGCATCTTTTTGTGGTGGGATTTGAGGAGGGTTTTTTCCCTATGATTCGCGAGGGGAGTGATCTGGAGGAGGAGCGACGGCTTGGGTATGTGGCGTTCACTAGGGCTAAGAGTCACCTAGCGGTGAGCCATGTTCATTCGCGATTCTATAAGGGCAAGCGCACGGAGCTTTTGAAGTCTCGATTCCTTAAAGAGGCGGGTTTGCTTGAGGGGAGCTTGGTGATAGAGAAGCGGAGCAACTTCAAAAAAGGAGATTTGGTCACACACAAAATCTTTGGTGCAGGTCGTGTGAGTGAGGTGAGCGGCGTAGGCAAGGAGTATAAGCTTAAGATCAATTTTGGGGGGATGGTGCGCGAAATCCTCTCCTCCTATGTCATTAAGATCTAGCGCTTCTCTCCTAAAAGTCGATCAACTGCCTGTTTGAAATGGGTGTCGTAGGGGGGATGAAAAAAGGAGGAGGGGAGGCGGAAGTATTCGCGGCGAATCTCTTTAGAGGGGGCATCCTCAAAGAGCAGTTCCACCTCAATCTCGATTTTATAGTCACTGCTTAGGCGCTTCATCCCTAATCGGCGTTCTAAAAAGAGATCGTCTCGCTCATCCCAAAAGCGACTGAATCGATAGGTGATCTCTCTAAGATTTGATTCGGGGTGCTCGGCAAGAAAGCTCTCAATCTGGTAGCGCAGAGTGCGGCTCATCTCGCTAGGAATAAAGCAACAATCCTCTCCTTTTTGGAGCTTGATATGAGGGGGAGGAGGGAGAAGCGTGGGGCTTTGGCATCCAAGAAGTATCAAGGCTATTGCCCCTATCATCCAGCGGCAGATTTGGCTTAAGCGACCCATAGCAAGCTCCTTGGAAGCAAATAAAGGGAAATTTTATCATGAAACAGGAGGAGAATCTTTGAAGCCTAACGCCCTTTTTGTCGGTTACAAACCGATGTTCATGAGCTCTAACCACTATCTCCAGCGCCTCAAGCGGCGCTTTGGGGTCAAAAAAGCGGGATATAGCGGGACGCTTGATCCTTTTGCCAAAGGGGTTCTAGTCGTGGCATTTGGGCACTATACGAGACTATTTGATCATCTCAATCAAGAGCCTAAGGTTTATAGGGCGACCTTGTGGCTGGGGCTTCATAGCGATTCTTTGGACATTGAGAATATCTTGGGGGTGGAGGTGATTCCTCCCTATTCCAAAGAGAGAGTGGAAGAGATAATGGGTGCTTTGGAGGGGGAAATCAGCTACACTCCTCCCAAATATTGCGCCAAGAGAATTGGCGGCAGGAGGGCGTATGATATGGCGCGCAACAAAGAAGAGGTGGAGCTTCCAATCCTCACGATGAGGGTGGGCAGACTCTCGCTGCTCCACTACACGCATCCTTTTGTCCATTTTGAGGCGGAGGTGAGCAAAGGCTCTTATATCCGAAGCCTTGGGGGGATGATCGCCTCTAGACTTGGATGTTATGGTGCACTCTCTAGTCTAGAGCGTCTAAGTGAAGGGGAGATGCGCTTTGAGGGCTACAGAGAGCTAGAGCCGCTAGAGATTCTCCCCTATCCAAAAATTGATGCCACCTCTTTAAAGGAGGAGTTTCTTCATGGGAAGAAGCTTTTAGCAAGCGATCTTGGAAATCCTAAAGAGGGCAAGTATATAGCGGAATTTGAGGAATTTTTCTCTATAATTGAAATCAAAGAGGGACAGGTCGTCTATTTGCTCAATAGGATGGAAAAATGCTGATTTTATCGCGAAAAGAAGAAGAGAGTATCGTGATTGGCGATGAGATCGTCATCAAGGTCGTCTCGATTGACAAAGGAAGCGTGAAGCTTGGGTTTGAGGCGCCTCCCCATATGTTGATTTTGCGCGAAGAGCTCAAAAAAGCCGTCGCCGATGAGAACCTCAAGGCCTCCGCGCAGAGTGACGAAATCGCGCTCACCTCTTTGAGTCAAAAACTCAAAAAGTAGCCCATGAGATCTTGTGCTAAGATCAATCTCTTTTTGAAGATTTTGGGACAAAAAGGCTCTTATCATGAGCTCGCCTCACGATTCTGGAGAGTGGAATCGCTTTTTGATGAGATGGAGTGGATAGAATCCTCTAGCGGCTCTTTTGAGATTCGCTCCACCCTCTCTTGTCCTGTGGAGCAAAACAGCATCTATAAAGCCAAAGAAGCCTTGCTCCCTAGACTCAAAGAGAGCGAGAGGCGCGAGATAGAAAAAAGAGGAATCTCCCTCCAAAAACGGATCCCTGAGGGAGCGGGGCTGGGTGGAGGAAGCAGCAATGCGGCCACCTTTTTGCTCATGGCCAAAGAATCGTTGGGGCTTTCTCTCTCGCTTGAGGAGCTCGCTGAGGTGGGAGAGCGGGTAGGGGCGGATGTCCCCTTTTTTGTCTTTGGCTACCCTAGTGCCAATGTCAGAGGGATTGGCGAAATCGTCGAACCTTTTGAAGAGAATCTTATGGAGGTGGAGCTTTTTATGAGCGGAATCATCGCTAATACAGCGCGAGTTTATGAAGCTTTTCGCACCTCTTTTTTGCCCAAGCTTGATTTGCGTTGGCAACGACAAGAGGCAGAGAGATGGCTGGAGAGCTCTGGAGAGACGATTCTTCAAAGCCAAGACCCTTTGAGCCTTAATGACCTCTATGCTCCTGCGCTTCTTCTCTATCCAGAGCTGGGAGAGTATGCGCACACGGGGCGATTCTTTAGTGGGAGTGGAAGCACCTTTTTTGCTCCCGCGGGGGCGAATCGTGGCTAGGAAAGTGATCGCCAATAACAAAAAAGCCCTTTTTGATTTTCATATCCTAGAGCGCCTAGAGGCAGGAATCGCGCTCAGCGGTAGCGAGGTGAAGGCCATTCGGGCGGGGAGGGTCAATCTCAAAGATAGCTTTGTGAAGATCATTAAGGGTGAGGCCTTTTTGCTCAACGCTCACATCTCCTATCTGGAGACGACCAATCCGCATTATAAGCCTGATGAGAGACGCCCTAGGAAGCTTTTGCTTCATCGCAAACAGATTGATAAGCTCACAGGCAGTGTCTCTACTGAGGGGATGACGCTGGTGACGCTTTCGATCTATTTTAACGAGCGCAACCGCGCGAAGGCGGAGATCGCGCTTGCCAAGGGGAAAAATCTCCATGACAAACGCGAGACACTGAAAAAACGCATTCTGGATAGGGAGGTTAAAGCCGCCCTTAAAGAACATTGATCAAGTCTAAAAGGAGGGGGATTGCAATATTTTGACTACATTATGGCGAGTCTGCTCACCTTGGGGGCTTTTTGGTTTTTTTACTCCAAGACCAAAAAAGAGGAGCGGCGTCTTAAGCGAGACAATGTGATTGATAATTTCAGCTTTAAAAGCTTAAAGAAGTAGGGCATGGAACAGTATTTAAAAGAGATCGTGGATTATGGTGTTTTGGGTTTACTTGGTTTTTTAAGTGTGGTGATGCTTTGGGCGGCGGTGGAGCGGCTCCTCTTTTTTCACTATGTCAAGCTTCAGCTCTACAAGAATCGCAAAGAGCTAGAGATCGATCTCTCCAAGCGCCTCACTATCATCGCAACGATTGGCTCAAACGCGCCTTATGTGGGGCTTTTGGGGACAGTCTTTGGGATCATGATGACCTTTTTGGAGATTGGGCAGAGCGGAGTGGCTGATTCAAATTCGATCATGACGGGCTTGGCCCTAGCGCTCAAAGCCACTGCTTTGGGGCTTTTGGTCGCGATTCCTTCGGTGGTCTTTTATAACCTTCTGGTGCGCAAAAGTGAAGTGCTTTTGGCGGAGTGGGATATTCTTCATGACGCTTAAAAAAATCGATGGAATCAATATTGTTCCCTTTATCGATATCATGCTGGTGCTTCTTGTGATTGTGCTCACGACCGCCACTTTTGTGGCGCAAGGACAGATTCCCGTGACCCTACCCAAGGCACAAAGTGGCTCTAAGCCTAGCCAGCTCAAAGAGAGAGAGTTCACCATCACGGAAAAGGGGGACTATTTTTTAGGCAAAGAGCCCGTGAGTTTGGAGCAGCTTCCCAAGCTCATCACCACGCTTCCTAAAGATTCCCCTATTATCATTCGCGGAGACGCCAAGAGTCAATTTGAGCGTTTTGTCGTCCTTGTGGGCGCTTTGCAAGATGCGGGATTGAACAATCTCTCCATTATCACCAAGAGCTCCAAATAAAATCCTAAACCCCTAAAGGAGGCCGACTATGATGGGCACTCAGTATGATTTAGGCACCATTATCTCAGCCTTTGTGACCTTCTTGGTTATTGTGCTTTTGGTGCGTTTCTATCTCAAGGTCGTCTCCTCCAAGCGCCCTCCTATTCAGCGCCCTGACTGGATGAAGGATCGCGATGGGGGTGAGTCTTGAGCGCAGGATTTGGCCTTTGGGTGAATCTCCTCTTTACCTTTGTGATGTTCTATTTGGCGTGGGTGGATTATCGCACCTTTGCCACGCCCCATCATCGAGATTTCAAATCAATCATCATGAGCACAGGGGTGCTTGGCACTTTTGTAGGGATATTTGCGGGACTTTTGGAATTTGACACGCTCAAAATCGAAGAATCAGTCCCCCCTCTTCTTGAGGGACTCAAGGTCGCCTTTTACACCTCAATCATGGGGATGGGCTTGGCGATTTTGCTCTCCGTTCTCCAGAAGCGTCGCCATGTTAAAAGCGACACGCAGGTGGCCACCGACTACTTCATCCAGCAAGCCTCTAAGCTCGATCATCTCGAATCACTTCCCGGACTGCTCCCTCTCCTAGTTCGCCAACTAGAGCAGCTAGAGAGAATCGATGAGCGACAAAAGAGCCAGCATGAGAGGCTTTTTGCTCTTTTGGAAGAGCGGCTTTTGGAGGTGAAGCGCTCTCTTGAGGCGACCATCGATCAGCTAGCCAAGGGGGCTTCAGAAGAGATTATTGCGGCTTTGGAGAGGGTGATTGCGGATTTCAATCAGAATCTAAGTGAACAGTTTGGTGAAAATTTTAAAGAGCTCAATGCCGCCACGCTCAAGATGATCACATGGCAGGAGAATTACAAAAGTAGTATCGAAGAGATCGAAAAGAGCCTAGAACTCTCTAGGGGTGCGATGGAGAGCACAAGCCTCTCAATGGGCAAAATCCTAGAGAGCAATCAAGAGGTGCGCGCTTTTTACGAGGAGCTTGGAGCGCTTCTTAAGCTCTATCGGGGAGAAAATGAGGAGTTGAGCGCTCATTTGGAGAGCTTTGCAGGACTTAGAGGGAGGGCATTAGAGGCAGTCGAAGAGATTCATCGGCTCTTTGGCGATTCAAGCGCGCAGCTTAAAATCCTAGGTGAGGAAGTCACCTCCTCCACCAAAGAGGCACAAGAGAGTCTCACGCAAAGCAGTCGATGGTTGCAGGAGCGAATCCAAAGCGATATCTCCTTGGCGCAACAGCACTTCACTGAGCATCTAGGGGGGCTCTCTACAGAGTTTAAGGCACTAGTGGTGAGCCTTAGGGAGCAGCTTGGCGAAGGGGCGAACGAGGTGCTCTCTTTGCTCCAAAAGAGCTCCCAAGAGAGCAGCGCTTTCCTTTTGGAGCAGGAGAAGATGGCCAAGGAGAGCACTTTGGTGCTCTTTGCTAAGCTTAAAGAGCGATTCGAGCGCCTCAGTGAAGCCTTCTTGACGCAAAACAAGGGGGCGTTAGAGGGGATGGCGCTCGATTTTAGAGGTTTTTGGGAAGAGTATGCCACGAGATGGAGGGAGAGTAGTGAGCTCACTCAAGGGACTCTTCTAGAGACGAATCAACAGGTGAGGGCGAGTTTTGCGGAGCTTAGCGAGGGGGTTTTGGCTCAAAACAGCGCCATGGGCGAACAGATCAAAGCAGGTTTTGAAGGGATGACCCAAGGAGCGCTGAGTGGATTGATGATTTTGGCCAAGGCGCTAGAGGGCGGGATTGATGGGGTGAAAAAGAGTGTTAGTGAGATGAATCAAACGCTAGCCAAAGAGACACTCCAGACGCTCCAAAACCATAGCCAATCTCAGTTGGGGCTCTTGGGTGAGAGCACCACGGCGATCCAGACGCGCCTTTTAGAGCTTGAAGAGGGGGCACAAAAGTCGCTCAAGAATCTAGCGCTAGAGTATGTGAAGCTGCTTCAAAAAATCACCAAAGAGAGCGTGAGTGCGCCCAAAGAGGCGAGTTTGGCGATTATCAAGGAGTTTGAAGTGTTGCAAAAAGAGGTGATCTCCACTATCACTTCAACCAATCAGACACTACTGGCCAACAAGCGTGAAATTGAGGGAATCTTGAAGATTCTTCAAGAGAATGTGACGAGTTCTTTGGAGAGCACCACCGCCCTCAATGAAAATCTTGTCTCCTCGCTTCGCGATCTAGATCGATCGCTCTCCTCTCTCACGGGAGATTTCAAGCGCGATTATGAGTGGTTTTTGCGGCGTATTAAAGAGCTTATTGGCAGTCGATCAGGCTTTTAATCATGAAAGAGAACAACGAGTGGATCAGCATCTCCGATATGATGGCAGGGCTTATGATGATCTTTTTGATCATCACAGTCTCTTACATGGTGAGTTCAGCCTATGATCGCAAGAATCTAGAAAAGAAGAATCGCGAGCTTAGGGAGCTCAATGACAAAATAGGCGATGTTGCCAAAACCTTTGAGACTCTTCAGTTAGAGCTGTATAACGACCTTATCAAGGAGTTTTCAAAGGATTTGACCTCTTGGAATGCGACCATTGACCCTGACAATACGATTCGCTTCAAAGAGCCCGATGTTCTTTTTGACAGTGGCAAGAGTCAGGTCAAGGAGCGTTTCAAGGTGGTGCTGGATGATTTCTTCCCCCGTTATGTGAAGATTCTCTCCCAAGAGAAATATAAAGGCGATATTGAGGAGATTCGAATCGAGGGACACACCTCCAGTGAATGGCTCAATGCAAAAACCCTAGAGGAGCGTTATCTTGGAAATGCAGCACTCTCTCAGGCGAGAGCATTTGAAGTGCTTAAATATTGTTTTGCTCTAGAGAGAATCAAGGGTGAGCAGGATTGGCTAATCAAAGTGCTAAGGGCCAATGGACTCTCCTTTGCCAAGCCGCTTGATTCGGAGGAGCACTCTAGGCGGGTGGAGTTTCGCACCCTCACGCGAAGTCACCAAAAGATGTTGAAGATTCTTGATCTGAGCAAGGAGTTATGAGGTGTCGCCAACGGAGATTTTTTTAGAGGCTTTTTCGGGACTTGGACTCTTTTTGTTTGGGATGCACTATTTGGAGCGCGCCATTGAAGATAGCTCGGGTCGCACCTTTAAGCGCCTGATTAAAGACTTTACTGCCACGCCTTTTAAAGCGGTTGTGAGCGGGACTTTTTCAGCCGCAGCGCTCCAAAGTAGCAGTGTGGTGGCTCTCATGACGCTCTCTTTCGTGGGGGCGGGGCTGATGAGTCTTGCCAGTGCGATTGGGGTGATGTTTGGCGCGAGCTTTGGCACCACCTTTTCGGCGTGGATTGTGGCGCTGATTGGCTTTAGAATTAAGATTGATGTGCTCGCCCTTCCCATGATCGGGCTTGGAGGATTTATCCTTGTATTTGGAGCTGGCTCATCTAAGATTCAGGCTTTTAGTCGTGTGATGCTTGGGTTTGGATTTCTCTTTTTGGGGTTGCACTATCTAAAGAGCAGTTCGGATTTCCTCTCTGCTTCTTTTGACCTGAGCGAATATTTGCTCTATCCCTTGCCCATTTTTATCCTCGTAGGGGCACTTTTGACCATGGCGATTCAATCTTCGTTCGCCCTTGCAGCCATCGCACTCTCCGCTCTTCATTCTCAAGTGATCGATTTTCCCGTAGCGGCTGCGCTCATCATTGGAGCCAATGTCGGGACGACCGTCACCTCTTTTATCGGCTCTCTTGGCGAGGGGGCGGACAAGAAACGAGTGGCACTCTCCCATTTTGGTTTTAACCTAATCACCTCTTTTATCGGCTATATTCTCCTCTCTCCACTCACCTATGTGGTGATGGAGTGGATGGGGCTCAAAGAGGAGCAGGCGTTGGCCTTGGCGATGTATCAGACGCTTTTTAATCTTATTGGCCTTGTTCTGCTTACCCCTTTTATCCCTTGGTTTGCGATGAAATTGACGAGCTTTTACGCCAAGGCTCAAACGGAGGTGACTCGATATATCAACACGGTGGATATTAATGTCGCGGATGCTTCTTTGGAGGCAATCTATAAAGAGAGCGTCTATCTCATGGAGAGCGTGCTAAGATTTGGATCAATGTTGCTTAGTCTCAATCCTGAAGAGGTTTTCAATCGACACAAGCGGATGTGGAAAGTTCTCTCCCAAGAGAGTCTAGGAACGGAGGAGAATCTCCCTAAGCTCTACCGCAATATCAAGCGCTTGGAGATGAGGATTCTTGCCTATGGCGGGGAGATCGATCGTAAACTTTTGGACGAAGAGGAGAAATCGCGTCTCAACAAGATTCTTCAGGCGGTGCGTGACATCTCTTATGCGGCCAAGACACTCAAAGACGCCAAGGCCAATATCGATCAATTCAACGATAGCGATATTGAGTATGTGATCGATAACTACGACCGCATTCGATATGACCTCGTCAAACTTTTTAGAAATATCAAGCAAATTTTAGAGGGCGAGGGGATGGATGATGCATTTGCCGAAGCGCAAAAGGTCGCCAAGGAGATGGGCGGAGAGAATGAAGAGACGATTCGCGTCATCGCTCAAGTGGTGAAAGAGTACAACATTCCCGATGATCTTGCCTCTTCGCTTCTTAATCTTAATCGTGCGGTTTTTAACGCCAGCGATTCGCTTTTGCGCTCTTTGATGCTTCTTTTGCGCCTAGAAAACAAGAATCAAGTTTTGGGCTAGAATGCCGATCATAAAGAGTCATCTATTATCAAAGGATTGACAAATGGATATTATGGGAATCGGAGCAGGGCTGGTAAACGGTTCGACTTCCACAACCATTCCGGTGTTGAAAAAAGCCATGGAGACTCAAGAGACCCTCGTGGGTCAGTTGCTTGAAGGGGCGGAGACTTCAGGTCAAAGCTCTCTTCCTAGTCCAGACTCCCTCAAAGAGGCGGCCAAAGAGATAGGCAAAGGCCTCTCTTTGGATGTAAGCGCCTAAAAAGGCTTAGGGGTGAGAGGATCTACTTGGATCCTCCGCCTAGAGATTGGATGTAGTAAGCAACATCATCCATCTCTTTTTTGCGATAGGTGGTGGCGATGCTCTGCTTCACGAATCGTGAAGGTCCATCATATTGCCCTAATTGATAATCCCTAAGCTCCAAAGAGATATCTTCAGGTTTCCAAGTGCCAATCGCAGCTTTTCCGCTGAGTGAGACTTCAGCATTGACCCCATGGCAGCTTGCGCAATCCCGATCATAAAGTCGTTTACCATTTTCTAGGTCGTAGGCTTTGCCTCCTGCGGGAGCTGAAACTTTAGCACTTCCCATGAGACTCTCCAAAAAGCTCCTCTCAGCCACAGTCAAATCGGAATCTTCACGAACCACCTTGATATCTTTGCTCCCTAGATTTTTGGAGTATTTTTGCAAGATTGCTTTGATCTCATCGCCAAACTCCCCTTTTAGTTCAAAACAGACGCATTCATTCTCCGCATTCAAAGCAACAGTCATCAAGAGCGCCGCTAGCGCCATTAAGGCTTTTCTCTTCAATCCAAGACTCCTTTGGTGGTTTTGCAAAATTTAGCCAAGATTCTGCCCTAAATATATTTAAGAATAGAAGAGACTCTTTTAAAAGCTTGAAAAGCCCCATTTAGCGCCTGATTAAAACTCTATTTAGATAGGATGGACTATAATGTCAAAGCCTGAGCGGAGCGTGATTTCCAACAAATTGGGGTCCGACAATCTAAGTATAGTCAGGCAGGTAGATGATCTTGTGTGTTCGGTGTTTCCGTTTGTAGCCTCTAAGGTGAGGATTTGCCGCCTAATAGGTCGCTCTTGTCTGAGTTGTTGGCTTTTTTTGGGGCCACGCAACTTGGTAACGCCCGCTCGGGCATCTCCTTGACCATCCATACGACCAAAATTCATCGGAGTTTTCATGAATATACTCATTATAGGAAGCGGAGCGCGAGAGTACTCCATGGGATTGGCCCTCAAAAAAGACCCAAGAGTAGAGAAGATACTCTTCTACCCAGGGAATGGCGCCACCCCTAGAATCGGAGAAAATCTTTCCTTTGCTTCCTATGAGGAGTTGGCGGCCTTTGCCCTCGCACTTCCTGTTGATCTTACGGTGGTGGGACCCGAGCAGCCTTTGGTGGAGGGGGTGAGTGATCTCTTTAGAAGCAAGGGGTTGGCCGTCTTTGGGCCAAGTGCTTTGGCTGCAAGATTGGAGGGCTCTAAGGGATTCATGAAGCAGTTTGCTGCGAGAAACTCCCTGCCCACCGCTCGATTCTTAGAGACAGAGAGCGAGGAAGAGGCAAGAGCGTTTATTCAATCCCTCACTCCTCCCGTGGTGGTGAAGGCTGATGGTCTTTGTGCAGGCAAAGGGGTGATCATCGCCCAAAGTCACCAAGAGGCGATCGAGGCTGTTTTGGAGATGCTAAGCGGAGAGGGATTTGGCGAAGCGGGTAAAAAAGTGGTGATCGAGGAGTTTTTGGATGGTTTTGAGCTCTCCGTTTTTGCGGTGAGTGATGGGGAGGATTATGTGATTTTGCCCGCGTGCCAAGACCACAAGCGGCTTCTTAGCGGCAACCAAGGACCCAATACGGGAGGGATGGGAGCCTACGCCCCTACGCCTTTGGCGACCCCAGAGCTTCTTCGCGCTATTGATGAGCGAATCATCGCTCCCACTATTAGCGCCATGAAAGCGGAGGGCTACCCTTTTGAAGGGACGCTTTTTGCGGGAATCATGGTCGTTAGGGGCGAACCCTATCTCTTGGAATTCAATGTTCGCTTTGGAGATCCTGAGTGTGAGGTGCTCATGCCACTCTTCAAAACCCCTCTTCTTGATCTGCTCTTAGCAAGCGCCAAGGGAGAAATCAAGGGAATCAAGGTGGAGTTTCACGATCGATTCTGCATGGGAGTGGTGATGGCTTCGGGTAACTACCCTTATGGAAACTCCACTCCTGAGCCAATCCTCCTTTCACCCCTTTATCAAGAGAGCGAAGAGTCTCATATTTCGTTTGCGGGAGTTTCGCTCAAGGGCGAAGAGCTGCTGGCTAGCGGCGGAAGGGTGCTTGTTTGTGTGGGCTTAGGCTCGGATGTGAGAGAGGCTAGAGAGAGGGCGTATGCACTCTCTTCTTTGGTCGATTTCAAAGGGCGTCAATATCGAGATGATATCGCCCACGAGGTATTGTGAGATGAAAGATCGACTCGAAGAGATATTTGAGCGGGAAAATCTTCGCACCCCCTCAATGTTTCGGAGAATCATGGCCTACACCATTGATGATCTGCTGATCTCTTTGTTGATGGTGGTGATTCTTTGGGACCGAATCGAGGCGCACGCTTCGGATCCAGAAGCGATGATAGGAATCATCAATGCAGCCCTTTTAGAGATCGTGGCGATTCGATTCTTCTATCAATGGATTTTTGTCACCTTTTATGGAGCCACCCTGGGCAAGATGCTCTTTAAGATGAGGGTGGTTTCGATTGACACCTTGGATAATCCCGCTTTGATTCCTTCGGCCATTCGCTCGGCCATCAGAGCCGCAGGTGAAATCCTCTTTTATATCCCATTGGCGGTGGCATTTATGGATAGCTTCAAACAAGCCCTTCATGATAAAGTCGCCAAGACTGTCGTTGTGTCGCTTGCGTAAAAGGGTTTTGGCGGCGGCTTTATTGCTGCCTTTGTGCCTTTGGGGGAGGGCAACGCTTGAGCGATTTGACAAGGATCAAAATAAGATTTTTGAGTTCTTGGCCGATCATATGGATGCTCAAGATAAGATTCTTCTAGGCAAGGGGAATGTCACTCTTATTAACCTAGATTACTATGTCACCGCCCAATACGCTAAATATGACACCCAAAATGGCTACATTGATCTTGAGGGTGAGGTGAATGTCTTTAAAGGAAACGCCCTCTATCTCAAGTCGCAGACGGTAAGAATTGAGCTCAACAGCGATTACGCTTTTTTGGAACCTTTTTATCTTCAGGATAGCTCGACAGGGATGTGGATCAGCTCCTCTCAGGCCGATTTTTCCAATGAGGAGTATCGCTTTGGAGAATCGGTGCTCTCCACTTGCAACGCCTCTAATCCTATTTGGCATATTGAGATGAACGAGGGAACCTATGACGCCCAAAGTGAATGGATGAGCATGTGGGGCCCCAAACTCTATTTCTATCGCTACCCCGTCTTTTACTCTCCCTATCTCTCCTTCTCGGCAGGCTATAAGCGAAAAACAGGGCTTCTTTACCCCTCTTTTTCGCACTCCAAAGATGATGGATTTGTCTATAATCAACCCATTTTTATCGCGCCTGAAGATTCTTGGGATGTGACTCTTTCGCCTCAAATTCGTACCACACGAGGAAAAGGACTCTTTGGAGAGTTTAGGATGGCGGATGAGCAGAATAATATTCTTTGGTTTAACACAGGGTTTTTTCGCAACACCCAAAGCTATCAAGATGAGTATGATCTAAAAAACAGAACCCACCTTGGCTATCAGCTCAAATACCAGCGCCAATCTCTGCTTAACACCTATTTTAGTCATTTTGACGAGGATGGAATCTATGTGGACTTCACCCATCTCAATGACATTGACTACTTGAGGTTGCAAAAAGAGGGCGAGGAGAGCGCAGATATCCGCAATAAGCTTCTCACCTCTAGGCTCAACTACTATCTCAAAGGGGAGCAGGACTATTTGGGCTTTTATGCCAAGTATTACATTGACCTCTCTAAAGCCGACAACGATACCACACTCCAAACTCTTCCTGCGATCCAATACCATCGCCACACTGAACCTATCTTTTTAGATCGGCTCACCTATTCGGCGGATTATCAAGTGAAGAATCTTGCGCGACGAACGGGTTATGAAGTGACACAGCAGGAGCTAAGTGTACCCGTGAGTTACACCATGCCCTTGGCCGATGACTATTTTTCGCTCACACTCGGCTCTAGCTTCTACGCTACAAGGGCTAACTATCGAGGATTTAATCGCTCTTCTGAGAGTCTGCTTGAGAATGGGAGCTTTTATAGCAACTACTACACAGCTGCGATCAATAGCGATTTAGCGCGCTTTTATGAAGATTTTTTTCATACGATTCATTATGAGGCGGCCTATATTTTGCCGGGGATGAAAGATCGTCGCGGGGATTTTGCCGAAGTGCTCTCACTCCCTGGGAACAGTGAAGAGCTAGATTTGAAAATGTCCCAATTTTTTTATGATTCTAACTCTAGAATGTTCCTCTATCACAAGATGGCGCAGCCTCTCTATTTTGATGATTATCTAGAGAAATACGGCGAGCTAGAGAATGAGGTGCGCTACTATTTTGATGAACATTGGTCGCTAGGGAGCACCATTTTTTACTCCCATGAAGAGAATAGAATTGTCGAATCTTCTCACGATCTCACCTACACAGAAGACTATTTTTCGGCCTACTTAGGCCACTTCTTCCGTGAACGCTATTTGCGAAATAGCGAAGGGGGAAGCGGGACTTTGGAGGCGAACTTTATTCGCGCAGGTTTCAAAAAAGATTTCGAAGAGTTTAGCCTTTTTGGGAGTTTGGGGTATGATTACCAAGAGAAATACTTCAGGACTTGGAGTGCTGGAATCCAAAAAGAGGTCAAATGCTTCTCCTATAGGCTTAGATTTGTGAATGAGATTCGCCCTGTTTTGACCACCACAGGGGCCAAGCCGGTGGAGGATCGATATGTGATGTTTGAGTTTCGCTTTGTGCCAGTGATTAGCGCCAAAATCAAACAAGAACAGTAAAACTTTTTAGGAAGATTGATGAAGAGTGAAGTGAAAGTCGGAATCTTTGTCTTTAGTGCGATTGTGATGCTCTTTTTGATGAGCACTCAAATCAACCGCTTTAGCGTCGGACAAAAGAGCGGATATCCGATTGAAGCGCTTTTGGGGAATGCCTCAGGCTTGGAGATGTACGCCAAAGTTAAAGTTAATGGAGTGGAGAGTGGACATGTCTCTAGGGTCTATCTCTATGAAAATCAGGCCTACGCCACCCTTTTTCTTCAAGAGGGGGTGAAGATTCCCGTTGATTCGAAAGTGCTTTTAACACAAGAGAGTATGCTGGGGAGCAAATATATTGAGCTCATCCCTGGAGCTTCTTTGGAAGTGGTAGAGAGGAACGGAGTTTTAAAGAATCAGAAGATCATGTCGAGTTTTGATCAGACAAGTGATTCGATTAATGAGGCGGCGGTTGAGTTTAAAGAGTTTATTAAAGAGGCCAGAGAGGTTCTTAATGAAGAATCGCGTCAAGACCTCACGCAGACTTTTGCCAACTTAAGGCGTGTCACTGAGACGATTGAAGCGATGTTAGCGGAGAATCGGAGTGAGCTTAAAAAGGCGATCGAAGGGGTGAGGCTCATGGCGAGTTCGCTTGAGGGCGCGGGCAGAGAGTTTGGCACGACCTCATCAAAGTTTGGCACCACAGCGGATACGATTAATGCCAAGCTCCCGCATATCGTGGACAGGGTCGATTCGGTCGTCACAGGGGCGGATGAGGTGATCCAAGAGAATAAGCAGCCTCTTAATGATGCACTCAAATCGGTGGATCAGTTCTTCAGCAATGGAAATCGTGTCGTCAATAAGCTGGATGATTACCTGTCCATCGTGGATCGAAGCGAGATTGAAGTGGGGATGCGCGTGGAGCATCTAGCTAGAGATTCTTATTCCAAGGGATACGCCTCGCTCTATTACAAGCCTAATCCGACACGCTACTATATGTTTGATATCGTGAGCACGGACGACTACTCCAAGGAGATCAATGGTCAGTGGGTGGAGCCCAAACGAACCGATAAGGCCAAGTACTACTTTTCGGCTCAGCTTGGCAAGCGATATGATGACCTTCTTTTGCGCGGGGGAATCATCGAGAGTACGGCAGGGGTTGGAATTGACTACTTCTTCCTAAACGATCAGCTCCGCACCTCTTTGGAAGCCTTCGACTTTGATGGGAAGCATGACCTAAGGGGTGAGAATCCTCATCTCAAAGCCTCCATTCGCTATACGATTTTACGACACGTGGACACCTATTTTGGGGTGGACAATTTCCTTAACAAAGATTCGGTGAATGGATTCGTGGGGATTGGGGTGCGATTTGTGGATGATGACATGAAAAAGCTCCTTGGCACGATGGGCGGAGCTTCGTCCTTGGCAAGGTAGGGTAGGAGTAATGCCCAAGGAGGTGATGGCGCGAAAGAAGGACACGCTCAGGGATCGAGATGATGCCTTGGCGCGTCTAATGGAGATCATGCCCATCAAGAATATGCAAAAGCAGGACAATCTTGTGGTCGCCATCTCTTCGGGCGGAGTCCTCTTTGCCCATAAGTTGGCTCAAGCCATCAATGCTCCCTTTGACTTTCTCTTCACCCAAGCCATTCCCTCGCCGCATAATCCCGAATGTGATATCGCTATGATTAGTGAAACCTACGACATTGTCATTCATGAAGCCTTGGCGCAAGCGTTTGATATTAGTCTGGATTACATTTATGGTGAGGCACAGAGGCGCTATGAAGAGCGAATCTTGAAATATATTTACAAGTTTCGCAAAGGAGAGACCATCAGCTCGCTCAAAGGGAAACATGTTCTGCTTGTGGATGAGGGGATTGATAGTGGACTCACCATCACCACCTCTGTCAAGGCGTGCATCACCCAGCAGGCCAAAAGCGTCTCCATTGCTGTGCCCGTGATGCCTTTGGATGTGGCATCGCTTTTGGATGAGATCACCGATGATATCTACTGTGTGCTTAAACCCGCCCATTTTGTCGATGTTCCCACCTATTATGATGAGATTGAACCCGTGGAGCCAGCGATTGTAGAGAAGATTCTCTCAGAGAGCCTTTTTAGAATGACCAAATTAGATAAAAACAAGGAAAAATAGCATGAATGCAACCATTAAAGAGATAGCGCTTCCCAACAAAACGGAGACTTTTGAGTTTGGTGCCATCGCCAAGCAGGCCAATGGATCGGTGCTCTATCGATGTGGCAAGAGCGTTTTGCTGGCAAGCGTCTGCTATGAGAGCGACGAGAGAGTCAAGGAGGATTTCCTGCCTTTGACGGTGCAGTACATCGAAAAGAGCTACGCGGCAGGAAAATTTCCTGGAGGATTCATCAAGAGAGAATCAAAGCCAGGCGATTTTGAGACACTCACCTCAAGGATTATTGATCGAAGCCTTCGACCCCTTTTCCCTAAAGGCTACGCACATCCCACCCAGATCACTGTGATGGTACTCAGTGCTCAAAATGATGCCGATTTACAAACCATGGCGCTTAATGCGGCGTCAGCGGCACTTTTTGTTTCAGATATTCCTTTGCGCAAGCCCGTCCATGGATTGCGAATTGGAAAAATTAATGGGGCGCTCGTGGTCAACCCTACTACTAAAGAGATGAGCGAGAGCACTCTTGATCTCTTTGTTTCAGGTGTAGAGGAAGATCTGCTGATGATTGAGATGCGCACCCTTGCGAGTGATGAGATCAACAACACCTGCTTTGTGGGGGATTGCGGAATGGTTGCGGCAAGCGCGAGTGATATTTTGAAAATTCACCAAGCCAACGAAATGAAAGAGGAAGAGCTCCTAGAGGCCTTAGAGCTTGCCAAAACTTCCATCAAAAAGGCTTCAGCGTGTTATGTTGAGGCCTTCACCCCTTTAGCAAAACCCGATGCGATTTTAGAGCTTAAGCCTGATATCACCTCGAGTGAAATCTATCAATATATTAAAGAAAATCACGCTATTGCGATCAAAGAGGCGATCACGCGCATGGCCAAGAGCGAACGCCATAGTGACCTAAAGAGAATCGCCAAAGAGATTGCTTCAAGTGAGCGCGCCCAAGAATCGGAGTGGAGCTTTGAGGCGGTCTATGAGACGGTGGGTAAATACAAGCGTGAGGCAGTGAGAGCACTGATTCTTGAAGAGAGAAGAAGAGCGGATGGAAGGGGTCTCAAAGAGGTTCGACCTATTGATATCCAAACCAATATCCTTCCCAATGCCCATGCCTCAGCACTCTTTACGCGCGGAGAGACGCAAGCTTTGGTGGTGGCGACTCTTGGTGGTGATATGGATGCGCAAAGCTATGAGCTCTTGACAGAGAAGGGAAGCTCCAAAGAGCGCTTTATGGTGCACTACAATTTCCCCTCTTTCAGTGTGGGTGAAGCGGGCATGGTGGGGGCTCCGGGAAGACGAGAGCTTGGACACGGAAATCTTGCCAAGCGAGCCTTGGAGCCAACTATTGAGGAGTGGGGCGCCCAGACGATTCGTCTTGTCTCGGAGATTTTAGAATCCAATGGTTCTTCTTCCATGGCGACGGTGTGCGGAGGCTCGCTCGCCCTCAAAGCGGCAGGAATCAACACCACTGCGTTAGTGGCTGGAGTGGCGATGGGGCTTATTGTAGAGGCAGAGAAGCATGCCATTTTGACCGATATCATGGGATTAGAAGATCATGATGGGGATATGGATTTTAAAATCGCTGGTACAAGCACGGGAATCACGGCCATGCAGATGGATATCAAGCTGGGTGGATTGAGCATGGAGATACTCAAAGAGGCGCTCTATCAGGCCAAAGAGGGCAGGGAGCATATCCTTGGAATCATGGAAAAAGCCCAAAGTGAGATCATCATCAATGATGAGATTCTCCCCTCTCTGCAGATTTTCTCTATCAACCCTGGGAGAATCGTGGACATCATCGGGCAGGCAGGCAAGACGATCAAAGAGATCATTGAGCGCTTTGAAGTGGCCATCGACCTCAACCGTGACAATGGTGAGGTGAAAGTGACAGGAAGCAACAAGCAGAAGGTCGAAGCCGCCAAGGAGCATATCCTCTCTATCAGCAACCAAGAGGCTCCTCAGCGTGTACGTGTTGCGGATGTCTATAGCGCTGGAGAGGTTTTCAAGGGCAAGGTCAAGAAGATTGTAGATTTTGGAGCTTTCATTGAACTTCCCAAGGGAGGGGATGGACTGCTCCATGTTTCCAAAATTGTGCAGCACCGAGACCAGAGAATCGATGAAGTGATCAAAGAGGGCGAGGAGATTGAGGTGCAAATCCTTTCAATCAACAAGAACAAGGTTGAATTAGGCCGTGCTACACGGCCTAATTAATCAAACTTTTATAAAAAAGCCGTATAATTCCACCCACCTAAAGTGTCAAGTAGGGGAATAGATCCGAACGGGCTTTGAGGATAAATATGAAGGAGTTTTTGCATGAAAAAGTTGCTATTTGTTTTTCTTGCGCTTGCTGGCGTCGCTTTCGCGGCTGATGGTGAAATGATCAAGTCTTATTCAGCGATTGCCGCTGGAATCGGTCTTGGTATTGCAGCTCTTGGTGGTGCTGTTGGTATGGGAAATACAGCTGCGGCTACGATTTCTGGTATGGCTAGAAATCCTGGAGTTGGCGGTAAGATCATGACCACCATGTTCATTGCGATTGCGATGATCGAAGCACAAGTTATTTATACCCTTGTTGTAGGTTTGATTCTTCTTTACGCAAACCCACTTCTCTAATCTCTTATTAGCCTTGCGGATTTCTTCCGCGAGGTGATTTTTGTGCGCTGGTGGTGGAATTGGTAGACACACCATCTTGAGGGGGTGGCGGGGCGACCCGTGCGAGTTCGAGTCTCGCTCAGCGCACCATCTTCTTTCTTCTTTTCTTCTTCTTGTTTTTATTATGCCGGAGTGGTGAAATTGGTAGACGCGCCAGACTCAAAATCTGGTAGGGGCAACCCTGTGTCGGTTCGAGTCCGACCTTCGGCACCATCTCTTTTGTTTTTTGAAACTATTTCAACCTTCTTTTTGACGATTTTACCGGCTTGATCTGCTTATCTAGGGATCTTCACCATGTATCCAACTCTGCGGATGTTGATGATAAAATCCTCTTTAAGATTGTTTTTGAGTCGATTGATCTCTGCTCTAATGGTCGCTACATCCACTTCGACATCGCTCCAAACATCTTCCATGAACATCTCATAGCTACAGACAACCCCACGATTATGAGCAAGGAATTCGATGATTTGTGACTGTCGCTTGGAGAGAACTTGGGGTTCGTTATTAAAATAGAGCGTTTGATTCTCGCAATTAAATCCATACGAAGCGGAGAGTCTTTTATGCTTGCGCTGAACTTGTATGGCTTGAGAGATGCGGTCGATTCGCAAGCTTAGCTCTTTGAGGTGGAAAGGTTTTTTTAGATAGTCAAAGCACCCTAGCTCAAAGGCGCGCGAGATATCCTCAATGTCAATCAATGTCGAGATGAAAATCACAGGAATCATCTTTTTCTGTTCATGCAGGGTCGCTAGAATGGTGAGTCCATCAATGTTGGGTACATTGATATCAAAGACGAGCAGATCAAACGCCTCTCGCTCTAGAATCTTTAAGCAGACATCGCCATCTCTCACAGAGCTAATCGAGTGTCCCGCAGAGCTTAAGTATTGAGTGATCGCCTCATTAAGCAAAATATCATCTTCAAGCAACAAAATCTTCATTGTGCCGCCAAACTAAATTGATAGCTAAATGTGGTTATCTGTTCACTAGAGTTGAGCATCGCTTCCACTCCCTCCTCTTGGCAGATTTTTTTCACTAGATTGAGTCCCAAGCCAAAGCCATCCTGCACCTCCTCCTCCCGATAGTATTCCTCAAAAACCCTCTCTGGCTCTTGAATCTTTCGAGAATGAGAGGTGATGGAGAGGCAAGCCTTGTCTTTGATACGAGAGATAGAGATGAAGATGGGTTCATTCTCAAAGGTGTATTTGATGGCGTTGGTGAGGTTATTATCAACGATTCGTTGAAGTTTGGTTTCGTTGAAAAAGAGGATGAGGGGTTCGTCGGGAATCTGAAAATGAAAGCGTGATTTAGCTTTGCTTGCGACTTGGGCAAAGAAATCGACTCGGGTGCGCACATATTCGGCTAGGTTGATTCTTCGTTTGAGATAGACCATTTGATTTCTTCGCACAAGGTAGCTGAGGTCATCATAGAGAGAGAAGATGCTTTTGGCCGCTACTTCGATATTTTCGAGATAGACACTCTTGCCAAGCTCCATCTCGTGCAGTTCGATATTGGCCATGATGACACTAAGGGGCATATTCATCTCATGCACCGTGTAGTGCAGAAATTGTTTGTGCGAGGCGAGGAGATTTTTGGAGTAGTTCATCTGCTCCTCTAGCTTTTTTGATTGAATATCGTAGTCTCTAGCGCTTTGTTGAATGAGGTGGGTGAGAGATTCGATCGTCTGCGCGTAGGAAGCCTCTTCGGAGCGCCTTTTGATTTGGAGATTCTTCACGCAAAGTGCCGAATCTTCCTCTTCGCACTCACTCAAGGCGACTGCGGTGAGGGTCTGATTGAGGAGTTTATTGCGACCTTGGCTATGAAAAAACTCCGAGTAGGTGAAGAATCCTGCGGTTGGAGCGAGCCTTGCAAAGGGTTCCACTTCAAAGCGAATGAGGTCGGGCATATAGCGCCGTCTTGCCATACAGGAGTAGAGGAAGAAGGTTTGGGCTTGGATTTGATGGAGCTTTTTCATCGCCTTGATAGGATCACGAAAGAGCGATTTGGCATCGCCAAAGCCGATTTTGACCTTGTCTCCCTCGCTTAGATTCCCTGCAAAGCTAAGCGTTCCATCGGAGTGTCTGGCGATGACCGCTCTGGCGGTTTTGACACCATTTTTCTTCACGATGAGTGGAAATTCTATCGGGGAGACATGGCTTCCTAGATACTTCTCGTAGAATTTCACGGGTTTCATTCCATCGATCTTGTAGATGCGATTGCCCTTGGCCTCCTGAATGGTGTGCTCCACTCCGATGCTTTTCCAATCAAACTTATAATCAGTGGCGACCTTGAGTCGATCGGAGTTGAGCGAGACTCCCACGGCACCCTTATCAAAGATGTGGTTTTGGGAGGAGATGAAGGTTTGTTTGAGCTTGCCATTATCGCCTGCCATGCCTCCACACAGAGGAATTGTGCAGTCAAAAGATTCGATTCCTTGGAGAAGATTTTCGGCATTGGTATGGGTGCCATCTGAGAAGAGAATCAGTAGTTTTGTGCGAGAGGTGATGAGATCTCTGGCTAGCTTGAGTCCTCCTTGAAAGGAATCTTCTTCTTGGACAAAGGCGGTCTTGAGGGTGGTGTGGTCAAAAACAGTGATAGAGATGGAACTTTGGAGAGTGGTCACACGCTCTTCGCAAATCTCGCCGTCCGTCGTAGTGCCGATGCAGATGGCCTGGGGGAGGTGGCGCAAGAGGGTCTTGGTGAGATAGGAGAGTACGCTCCCATCTTGTCCGCAAAAGAGTTGAATGAGGAGGTTTGGCTTCTCTTTGAATAGAGAAAAGTCGATGAGTTCATCTATCTGACCATGATGGTAGAGGTAGTTGTAAGTTTTCATCGGACTCTCTTGCGTGATTTTTTAACGAAGGTTTTTTTGATTTTAGCATGAAGCTATTCAAAAAAGCAGCTTTGTCTTTTAAAAATGATTATAGACCATTGGTTTATATAAATAAAAGCTTTTTTTGGAACAATAGACCGATGGTTTATAAAAACTGATTTTGACTTCGAGGTCGTTTAAATGATTTCTTTTGGCTTAAAAAAAGAGAGATGGCTCCCCTTTGTTATAGCGCTAATTTTAGCTGGATGTGGAGATTCGGAAGAATCAGATAAGAGTTCACAGGCTTTACCTAAGGTGAGTTACTCGCTCGCGAAACCTTGGTCTTTTCCTCTAGAGGAGGATCTTCCAGGAAGAGTGGTGCCTTGGCGTGTGGCGGAGGTTCGGGCTCGAGTGGAGGGGATTGTGCTCAAGAGGCATTTTGAAGAGGGGGCAGAGATTAAAGAGGGACAAAAACTTTTCACCATTGATCCTGCACCCTTCAAGCTTGCACTTCTTAGGGCAGAGGGAAATCTAGCTCAGGCCGAGGCCTCCCTCCAAGAGACCCAAAGTCTTTTTCGCAGAAATGAAACGCTTATTCAAAGCGGAGCGATCAGTCAGCAGGAGTATGAGGCGACTCTGGCAGGCTTCAAGACGGCTCAAGCCAATTGGTTGGTCGCCAAAGCAAGCGTAGAGACGGAAAAGCTGAATCTCGAATATGCCGAAGTGAAAGCACCTCTTTCGGGCAGAATCGGGAAGGCGCTGGTGAGTGAAGGTGCTTTTGTGGGACGAAGCGAAGCGACTCCTTTGGCAATCATTCGTCAAATCGACACAGTTTATGTTGATTTCACCCAGCCTATCGCCTCATGGGTTCGCTTCCAAGAATCGATCAAAGAGGAGCTCCAAAAGACCAAGATTACTCTCGTGGCCGAGGGTTCAAATCACCCAATGGAAGGAGAGTGGGGTTTTGCCGAATCGGCAGTCAGTCAGGAGAATGATCGAATCTCTCTTCGGGCAAAGTTTGCCAACCCGGAGCATCGACTGCTTCCAGGCATGTATGTGAGGGTCAGGTTGCAAAATCAGCAGAACAAAGAGACGCTAGCTCTTCCCCAAAAGTCAATTGTTCGCCATGTCGATGGAAGTGCTTCGGTTTGGGTGATTGATTCGGATAATGCCGTGAGGGCGCGTTTAGTGAAAACGGGGAAAATGCAGAATGGATTGTGGCAGATTCTTGAGGGTCTCCAAGAGGGGGAGAGGGTAGTGAGCGTGGGCGAGGGCAAGATCAGCGAGGGAATGCAGGTCTCTCCTGTGGAGTCGATGATGATGACGCCACGTCCTTGAGGAGCCCTGAATGTCAAAGTTTTTTATCTATAGGCCCAATTTTGCTTGGGTGATTGCGATTTTCATCTCTCTAGCGGGAATATTGTCGATTCCTAAACTACCAATCGCTCAATTTCCTGTGGTGGCTCCCCCTCAAATTAGCATCAGTGCAAGTTATCCAGGGGCTTCTGCGAAGATGGTTGCTGAGACGATTACAAGTATTATCGAAGAGGAGATCAATGGGGTTAAAAATCTTCTCTATTACGAATCATCTAGCAGCTCTGATGGCTCTTCGGAGGTGACGGTGACTTTTAAATCAGGGACAGATTCCGATTTGGCTCAGGTTGATATTCAAAACCGCCTCAAAAAAGCAGAAGCCAGATTGCCGCAAGTGGTCATCAATCAGGGTGTTCAGGTAGAGCAGGCTAATGCCGACTTTCTCATGATGTACGCCCTCAACTACAAAGAGGGGGCTTCAGGCGATTTGGTCACCTTGAGTGACTACGCGGTGAGGAATATCAACAATGAAATTCGCCGTCTTCCTGGAGTGGGTCGCGTCCAGTTCTTTAGCTCTGAGGCGGCTATGAGGGTTTGGATTGACCCCATCAAACTGTTGGGCTATGGACTCTCCGTCTCGGATGTGACTCAGGCTATAAAAGCCCAAAACCTTCAGGTATCAGCAGGTGCTCTAGGGAGGAATCCCACAGATGGGGTGCAGGAGATAGAGGCGATGCTAAATGTCAGGGGCAACCTAGAAAATACAGAGGAGTTCGAAAAAATTATACTCAAGGCCAATTTGGATGGCTCAACTGTCTCACTCTCTGACGTGGCGCGCCTTGAAATAGGCAATTTGGATTACGGTTTTTCCACCAGCCTGAATGGAAAAGAAGCGATTGCTGCGGCAATTCAGCTCGCTCCTGGGGCTAATGCCATCAAAACCGCTGGATTGGTCAAGGAGAAAATGGCGCAACTCTCAGCAGGGTTTCCTGAGGGGATTGAATACTCGATTCCTTATGATACTTCGCGCTTTGTAGAGATTGCTATCCAAAAGGTTATACAGACACTTTTAGAGGCAATCGTGTTGGTCTTTTTCGTGATTTTGCTTTTTTTGCAGAATCTTCGTTACACCCTCATTCCTTCCATTGTTGTCCCTGTCTGTCTTTTGGGTACATTGGCGGTGATGAATGCTCTAGGCTTCTCTGTCAATATGATGACAATGTTTGGCATGGTTTTGGCCATTGGAATCTTGGTGGATGATGCGATTGTAGTGGTGGAGAATGTCGAGCGTATCATGAGGGAAGAGAGAATCTCACCCAAAGAGGCAACCCTCAAAGCAATGAAACAGGTCTCAGGGGCGATCGTGGGGATCACTTCTGTACTAACGGCAGTTTTTCTCCCCTTGGGTTTTATGGAGGGCTCAGTGGGGGTCATTTATCGTCAATTCTCGCTTTCGCTAGCGGTTTCGATTCTCTTTTCTGGATTTCTTGCACTCACGCTCACGCCAGCTTTGTGCGCAACGATTCTTAAGCCAATCAAGAGCGAAGGGGAAGAAGAGGGGAAAAAAGGGAAGTTTTTTGCTGGATTTAACAAGTTGTTTGCGGCTATCGGAGAGAGATATGCAGGCCTCAATAAGAAGAATCTCAAGCGTCCTAGTAGAATTATGCTCCTTTATGTAGGGCTGATTGGAGTTTTGGCGGCACTCTATATTCCTTTGCCTCAAAGCTTTGTTCCTGATGAGGATCAAGGGTATTTTCTGGTGGATATTCAGTTGCCCGCAGGAGCAACCACCCCCAGGACGATGAACGCCACGGATGATGTGGAGGCGTATGCTTTGGGGCGCAGCTCCATGCAGGATGTGATTATCGTGAGGGGCTTTAGCTTTTCTGGGGTGGGATCTAATGCGGCGGTGGCATTTCCTGTTTTGAAGGATTGGTCGGAGCGGAATGGGATGGAATCGGTCGAAAATGAGGTGATGGCTTTTGGGGCCAAGTTTGCAGGCTATGAAGAAGCCAATATCATGGCGATCAATCCTCCACCCATTGAAGGACTGGGTACGTCAGGTGGGTTTTCGTTGCGTCTTCAAGATCGAGGAGGGATTGGAATGGAGGCATTGCTTCAGGCGACAAATGACCTTTTGGCTAAACTCTCCACCTCCCCTCAAATTGCCTATGCCTATATGGAAGGACTTGGCGATGCCCCTAGGCTGAGTTTGGAAATCGACAGGATTAAGGCGGAGAGTTTAGGGCTTAGCTTTGAAGTGATAGGAGATACGCTCTCCTCTGTCTTTGGTTCGTCGATTCTAAATGACTTCCCCTATCAAGGGCGTATGCAGCGAGTCGTGGTTCAGGCGGACGCCCCCTTTCGTATGACCCCTTGGGCGCTAGAAGATCTCTATCTTGTGAGTCGCATGGGGGAGCAGGTGGCGCTTTCAAGCGTGGTGCACTCCAGATGGGATCGAGCGCCCATTCAGATCGTGCGTTACAACGGTTACCCTAGCGTTCGCATCACTGGTGATGCGTCGCCTCTTCACAGTACGGGAGCCGTGATGGCGCTCGTTGAGGAGATCATCAAAGAGCTCCCCAAGGGGATTGGTTATGAGTGGACGGGACTCTCTTTGCAAGAGAGAGAATCGGGGGCACAAGCACCTAGACTTTTTGCACTCTCGATTCTGGTGGTTTTTTTGATTTTGGTGGTACTCTATGAGAGCTGGTTATTGCCTTTTTCGGTGATGCTGATTGTTCCTGTTGGAGCTTTTGGAGCGGTCTTGGCGGCTTGGATAGGCGGGATGAGCAACGATGTCTACTTTAAGGTGGGCTTGGTGACGATCATCGGCTTGGCGGCTAAAAATGCGATTTTGATTGTGGAGTTTGCCAAAGAGATCAGAGCCGAGGGTCATAGCGTTGTCGAATCGGCACTGAAGGCGGCTTCTCTTAGGTTTCGCCCTATCGTGATGACCTCTATGGCCTTTATTTTAGGAGTTTTACCTTTGGTGTTAGCCCAAGGTGCGGGAGCCGCCAGTCAAAAGTCCATTGGGACGGGGGTGATGGGAGGGATGCTCTCCGCGACGCTTCTTGGAGTGCTTTTGGTGCCAATTTTTTATGTCTGGGTCTTTTCTTTAGCGGAACCTAGAGCAAAGAATCAAGGGGGAGAAAAAGGCCATGAGTAGCCGAACCATTGCTATAGCTCTCATGGGAATCGTAGGGATATCGGGGTGCTCTTTGGCCCCCAAGTATGAGCATCCCAGCGTGGTCATGCCTAGTTCGTGGGAGGGGGGAGCGCACCCTAAAGAGAGTGTTTTTGCAGGAGGGAAGCTCTCTTGGGATGAGTTTGTTTTGTCAAAAAATCTCAAAAAAAGTATTCAGATTGCACTAGAAAACAACAAAGACCTAAAGCAGGCACTCATCAATCTGGAGGCAACGCAACGACTCTATGGCATTCAGCGAGCGGATCGATTCCTTCAGCTGGAGGCTCAAGCAGGGGGAAGTCGTCAAAGAATCCCCGCCGATCTCTCGCAGAGCGGAGAGGCAATAATTCAGCATAGCTATAGCGTAGGGCTTGGAGTGAGTGCTTTTGAGCTTGATCTTTTTGGGCGAGTGAAAAGTCTATCAGAAGCCGCTCTTGAAGAGTACCTAGCGACCAAGTATGCCTCTTATGCAGTACGCATTGCCTTGGTGGGAGAGGTGATGCGTGTTTGGATTGAGCGACAAAGAGCGCACGAGAGGGTGAAGATTCTCCTTGGGATGGTGGATTCTCACAAGAAAAGTCAAAGCCTCATCAAAGAGCGCTATGAGAAGGGAGCGAGTGGTGCGATGGAGTATCAGGAGGCGGTGAATTTGGCCATCAAAGCACAGATGGATAGATATAAAGCCCAAGCAGAGCTTCAGCAAGCAGAAAATGCCCTTGTTGCTCTCTTGGGTCTTAAGAGTGCTTTGGAGCTGCCAGCGATGGAAGAAGAAGAGGCAATTTTGCATGGCGAAATCACCCCCTATCTCCCTTCAGAGCTTTTGCAACGACGACCTGATATTGGAGCAGCAGAGCATAGACTCAAGTCCAAATACGCTAATATCGGAGCAGCAAGGGCAGCCTTCTTCCCGAGAATCATCCTCACGGCCAACGGGGGAAGCTCCAGCGAATTGCTATCCAAGCTCTTTGATGGGGGATCGGGGGCGTGGAGTTTCGCTCCTCAGATCACCTTACCGATTTTTGATGCCGGGAAGAATCAAAACTCCTTGGAGCTCGCCAAACTCAGACGCGATGAGGCACTAGTCGAATATGAGAGAAGTATTGAGATTGCCTTTAAGGAGGTGAAGGATGCGTTGTCTTTGAGCGCTTCTCTCCACCGGATTGAAAAGGCCTCCAAGGAATCGATGCAAAACGAAGAGAAAAGGCTGAAACTTAGTGCATCACGCTATTCTGCGGGGATGGATAGTCATGTGCACTACTTAGAGGCCGAGCGTCGATGGTTGTCAGAGCGACTGGCTTGGGTGGAGGCAAAAAGCGCCGATGAGGTTGCCATGGCGACACTATTTAAAGTTTTGGGAGGCGGATGGAATCCCGAGGAGATTCTTGGCGAGGACGAAGGATTGGGTGCAAACAAGGAGGAGTGATGCCAGCGGTAGTGGATAGAGAGGAGAAGGCTAGAGAGATATGCCAGAGGGCTTATGAAGTGTTCACGACAGAGGGAATAGAGAAATTTTCTCTCAATCAATTTATTGCCTTGCTGGGAATCTCTAAGGGGCAGTTTTATCACTATTTTAAAACCAAAGAGGAGCTCATCTTTGCCGCTATATCGGAAAAATCGGAGTGGTTTGTCAAGGAGATCAAAGAGAATCTAAAGGGCGCCAAGACGCTTATAGAAAAGCTTCGAATCCTCTTTGTTTTTTATGTGGGAGAGGAGGAGGAGATGGTGCGTTTTAGAAGAATCCTCTTTGACACTTTTCATCTCTATATCTACTCCAAGGACTTAAAAGCTAGAGAGTTTAACGCTGAGACCTATGAGTGGATGGATCGAGAGCTCGAAGCGATCCTTAAAGAGGAGATCGCCCGCGGCCATCTGCGAGAAGAGGTTTTGGAGTGGGTGGAGATCATCCCCTCTAGTGTGGATGGAATCTATTTGCGCTCTATCATGACGGATGGATATGATCTCAAGAAAGCCTTGGAAGATCTTTTTATAAAAATTGAGAAAATCTTTGGAGTGGAAGGCGAGAGGGGGAGGGGGTTGGATGTGAGATGATTCTTTTTGCTCGATGAAAAGAATCCACTGCTTTGAAAATCCAACCCATGCCAAGCTCCCTCAAGAATAAAAACGAATTGCATTATATATCCAAAAGAGCCTCTCATCCCGCTATCCCATCCGCACGGGGATGTCTTAGGTGGTTTTTGAAGCGATAGTAGTAGAGAATGAAGCTTAGGGCAAAGAGTAGTGCGCTGAGGCCATACCCCCAGCCCTCGATCCAAGTCCCTGAGGCGAATCGAATCAGCACAGAAAAAAGTAGGCTCCATATCGAGAATCCGATGAGCCAATCAAAGACGATTCTTCGTCCTGTATGGACAAAGCCCACGACGAGCATCACCATAAGAAATGATCCTCCCCAAGCTCCCACGGTGAGCAGGTGTCTTGCTTGGCTTAAATAGGGGAGCTCAAAGAGGTAGCTCACTCCTAAAAGCGCGTACCCTCCTGCCATCGTGCCAAAAATAGCGGTGAAAAAGAGAACATAGGGGAGCCAAAAGATTCGCTCAAATCGCAAATGAAAGTCATTAATGATAGCAAGAATCGCTGCACTACTAGCTAGGGCCAGCCAGCCTGATGTGCTCGTCTCTCCCCAAAACTCAACCGCACTAAAAAGAAGCACACTAAAAATAGCGAGGTTGTATCGATAAGGTCTTGCAACAAAGAGATCCTCTCTCTTTTGATCCTCCATGAGTTCATTGATCGCCTCTGTCTGGACGCGTCTAAGAGCCAAAAGAATAAGCACCATGAAGCCTCCAAGGGCTAGATAGAGCCAAGAGAGAGGGGGTGTCTCTATCCATCCAAGGATTGAGGCAAAAAAGGCTCCTTGGAGAAGAGTGAGCCAAAGAATCGTGTACGCAAGAGAGGCGTGGCGTTGGAGTGGATCGAGCACAACAGGCTTAAATGCCCAAAGCAAAAGCGCCAAGGAGAAGGCAAGATTGAGCAGCATAGCAGGGTAGATTCCTATCAAACCCATTGTCCAAAATGTGATTCTCCCTAGAAGATAGAGCGCGACGAGCCATTGGAGTTTTCGACCGACTATGGGGATAACCCCCGGAAAGAGTTCGGGCAGGCCTGTGAGTAAAAAGGCAGCGATTCCTGCAAAACCCACGCCATAAAGAAGCTCATAAATATGCCACAAGAGAGGATCGCCAAAGGGAATCATGGGGATGATTCCGCTAAAGCCAAGCCCCCAAAGAAGGGTGATGAGGGCTATATACCAAGGCAATAAGAGGAAAAAAGGTCGAAATCCATAAGCCCAAACAGGAGAGAGTGATTCTTGAGTGGGGTAATATTGATAGTGTTTAGCAGCGGTGGACATCAGCGTAACTCCCATGTAAAAGTTTGAACGACAAGGGGATGGGCAAGGAGTCTAGCGCTCTCCTCCAAGAGATAAGACTCGTTTCGCTCCAAGGCAGGGGTGGAGAGCTCAAAGGTGTGGATAATCTCTCCAGGGTCGGCTTTGAGAAGCAGGATTTTGTCGCTAAGAGCGATCGCCTCTCTGGGGTCGTGAGTGATGAGAAAAAGAGTGGCTCTGTTCTCTTGAAGATATTCCAATAGCAGGGTCGAGAGCTCTTTTTTGATGCCTATATCTAAAGCACTAAAAGGCTCATCCAAAAAAAGAAGCGTGGGATTTCCCACGAGCGCTCTAGCTAGAGAGACGCGCTGGCGCATTCCTCCGCTTAGGTCTTTGGGGAATTTCTCAAAGTCGCACTCTTTGAGTCCAAAGCGTGAAGCGATCTCTTTAGAGCGATGGATGGCCTCTTTGAGGGGAGTTTTTTGATGAAGTAGTCCTAGGGCGATGTTGTCGATCGTATTTTTCCAAGGGAGCAGTCGCGGCTCTTGAAAGGCGATCGTGGACGAAGCAAAAGAGCACTCAATGCTCCCCTCTTGAATATCCAAAAGTCCCGCGCATAATTTCAAAAGAGTGCTTTTTCCACCTCCGCTTGGGCCGATGATGGAGAGGGTGTCGCCTCGATGAAGATCTAGGTGGATATTTCGAAGAATCTCTGCATAGCCAAAGCGATGATAGAGTCCTTGGACGCTTAATTTCTCCATGATTGCACCTCTCTTTTGATGGGCTCTAGGATGAGATATTCAATAATGAGCAAAGTGCCGACCATCATGCAGACGAGCGCTAAAGCGGTGATAGTCTCTAGATGGCTTCTAGCGATGGCCAATTCGGCTCCGATTCCATCGCTCGAGGAGAGAAGTTCCGCCATGATGACGATCTTCCAACTCATTCCAAGGGCGGCAATATAGGAGGGAAAAAGATAGGAAAAGAGATGGGGGATATAGAGGTGGAAGAGCTTTTGTATCCACGAGAGAGAGAAGGCATCGCACATCTCTTGTGACTCTCCCTCAATAGCGCGACTTCCTTCGAGGGCGCCCACAAAGACGATAGGAAACGAGGCGATAATGATCGTAAAAAGCACCGTTCCCTCGCCCAGTCCAAACCAAATCATCGCCAAAACAATCCAAGCGATTGGAGGAATTCCAACCAAAATCGTGACGATAGGACGCGCTAAAAGACTCGCTGTTTTGAAGAGCCCTGCTAAGAATCCAAGCAGAGAACCTAAGGCTAGAGAGATCAAAAGTCCTTTTAAGGCTCGATGGAGCGTAAGAGAGAGGTGCTCTTGGATTCTTGGATCACCAAGAAGAAGCGTGAGCTTTTCAAAAGTCTCTAAAGGGGAGGGGAGGATGAGGGAGCCATAGAGCTGATGAGCCACATTCCATAGGGCGACAAAAAGAAGAATCGAAGCCACCGATCCCCATCCACTCCATAATGTCCATGGAAGCTCTTTTAAAATTTTGACTGTTGTTTTCACCAAGAGACCTTTTAGAGAAGAAATAGAGCCTGAGAGAGTACCACCAAGAGGAGCATCATCCCAAGGAGAAATCGATGAAAGGCGCTTTTAAAACCCGCATAAGAACGAGTCAAAGGGGGCACAAAAAAAGGAGCGAGATAGAAGAGCACGACAAGGAGAAGCCCCAAAAATGCCTTGAAGTGCAAAAGCCAAGCCGAAGAATCAAAGTAGAGATAATAGAGACAGAGTCCGCTAATAAGCAAGAGAGCGTTGTTGAAGTTGCCAAAACGCCGAGAGTGAATCGCCAAAAGAGATTCGACTTCGCCAAATTTCTCTGTGCCTAGAGAGGGCTTGATTCTAGGCACAATGAGAGTCCGAAAATAGACGCAACCGATAAAAAAGATCGCGGTGATTAGGTGTAGAGTTTTGAGAAAAATTAGCATCAAAAATCCTTAGATTGATAAAAGGAGTCATCGGGGCGCTTCGAGCCAATGAGCCGTGCATCAAACTCCTCCAAGATGGCAAAAAATCTCTCTAGAGATTCGCGCGCTTCATGGATGGGGGTTGAGCGAAAGCGAATGTGAGGAATCGAATCGCTAATGGCTTGAGGAGTGAAAAAAGTGATTTTTTGGGCGATAAGCTCTCCCGCCTCTTTGGGGTGAGATTGATACCACTCTAGTGCCTTTTCATACTCCTCCATCACTCGTTTTTTGAGGTGGGGCGAGAGACTCTTTTTGGCGGCGATACCTGCTTGGGGAATGAGGGGCTCACCGTGGAAGAGCCGACCCCACTCCTCCTGAAGATTGATGGCGCGATAGAGCTCAGGCGCAACAAGCTTGAGCGGAAAGCTCCCCGTTTTTCGCATGGCCATAGAGGTGGCAGGCTCGGCGAGTAAGACATGATCACCCCTCCGTAAAAGGAGCATCTGGAGGGCGTCTGGAGGGGAAGAGACATAGCGAAGCTTTACGTCCTTTTGCGGGTTTAGACCTGCTTTTTGGAGGAGGGCTTGAAGAATAATATCGGGCATATCCGCCCTAAAAGGCACAAGAATCTCTTTTCCTTTGAGATCCTCAAGGTGGCGGATAGAGGGGTCGCGGCTCACGATCTCTAAGATTCCCCATACAGAGACATTCAGCAGTTCGATCTCTTGATTCTTGTGATGAAGAATCGCCGCCACATTGGTCGGTAGGGCAATAAAATCAATCTCTTTTTGAAGAACCAAGGCGCGCAACTCATCGGGATTGTTCCAAAGGCGAAACTCCACCTTGGAGGCAACGTCCTCCAAGACCCCCTCCTCGATCATCTTCAAAAAGGGATGCGAGACGCTCGCCACGGGGCCTGAGAGGATAAGCTTCTCTAGGCGCTCTTGTGCGTAGGCTCCCCAAAAAAGCGTTAGAAGCAGGAAAATGGCTCGACTCATAAGGAATCCTAAAAAAAGTAGCGCAAGCCCGCATACATGACGCGGCCTCGATTGGCAAGGATGTTCTCATCCACTTTTTCACCCAGTACATTATTCATCCCTCCAAAGAGCTTGTAGCGCTTGCTTCCTTCAATCGTGTAGTCGATGGAGAGATCAAGAAAAGTGTCCGCTTTGGCTTTGTAGCGATGCACATTGTCGGAGAGATCGCTTAGTTCGTACTCTTGCGCACCTACATGTCGGAGGGTTGCCCCTAGAATCAATCGAGGGAGGGGTTCGTATTCGGTTTTGAGTCGCACGGTGCGAAGGGGGGTGAGCAGCAGATCCTCTTTAGTCTCTCTATTTTCACTTCTTAGCTCCATCCACCCCAAAGAGCTCTTGAGTGAGTCGCTCCATGCGTATCCTAAGGTCGCTTCGATTCCTAGAGTGCGGGCATCGGCGATGTTTTCAAAGGTGTAGTAGGCGGGGTAGCGCACCATCTCAATTTTGTCTTTGATATCGTTATAAAAGAGGGCTAGATCGTAGCTCCATGCATCCAGTCTGCCCCCTAAGCCAATCTCATAGGCATTCACAAATTCAGGTTTGAGATCGTAGGCGGAGGTTTTGACTCCGCGAATCACCTCTGAACCCAATTGAAGACCCACGGGAGTCTGCTTGCTGATGTAAAGCTCTCGAATATCAGCGGTGCGATAGCCTTGAGAAAAGCTGGAGCGCAGGCGCAAGGAGTCGCTTAGGGCATAGTGGGTGCCAATTTTAAAAGTGGTCTTGGAATCGGCATTGGAAATATCATCGTATCGAACGCCAAAGAGCCAATTCCACCGATCGCTTGCCTCCCACTCATCCTGGAAGTAGAACGCCTTGTAGTCCACTTTTTTAGTCTCCATGGTGCCCTCTTGATTAAAAACGGTGCCCTCGCGCGTCTCATCTCGGTATTCGCCCCCTAAAGTGAGAAGATGGCTTTGGGCAGCGAGATATTGAAGGTAGCTCTCATAAGCGCTTACTTTGACATTGGCATCCATCCCGTTGCTTGCAGAGGCCTCTTTGGAGGCGTACCCCATATCTTCCCAGTAGAGAGCTGAAGTGCTATTACGCTTTTTGTATTTAGATTGATAGGCCTGCCCAAAGAGAGTGAGATCGGGGGTGAGCTTGGCCTTGAAGTGGGTGCCCCAATGGGTGCGGCGATTGGAATCTTCGGATTTGACGGGGATGTTGTAGAGGGGGATTTTATTGCCTCCTGAGCCGTAGTTGCTTGGGTGATAGTTGCCGATATAGTCCCCTTCGCGCTCCTCTTTCATGAAGCTAAAATCCACTCCCGCGGTGAGGGCTTCGGTGAATTCATATTGGAATTTGGTGTTGAGATTGTAAACGGTCGCCTCTTCTGTGAGCGATTCTTGGACGGCATAAAAGTCTTTGACATTATTTTGAAGGGCGGGTAGAGGATGGGTAGAGGGTTTGACCTTGGCTCCACTTACGGGATGTTTGGCATAGACATTGGCCACTTTGCTCTCCTCTTGACCCGCACCCTCTAGGATGCTTCCGCTTAATGCATAGGAGAATTTCTCTTTTTTCCCTCTTATATCCAAATCGCTCATCCCCTCAAACCCTTCTCCTTTGTAGCTTGATTCGCCACGAAGCCCAAAACTGCCTTCGACCTCTTTGGTGGGAGCTTTGGTGATGATGTTGATGACGCCACCCATTGCATCAGACCCATAGAGGGCGCTGGAGGGGCCTTTGATGATCTCGATTCGTTCGATAATGGAGAGGGGGATTCGATCTAGATCATAGGGGTTTTTAACCTCTCCAGCGAGCCTCTTTCCATCGATTAGAAGCAGGGTTCCGCTGCTTCCCAATCCTCGAATTGAGAGGGCGCTTTTGTTTTTGGCGCTTGCTGAGGGGAAGGCTCCATTTTGCAGAGTGAGAGAGGGAAGATTTTCAAATAGATCTCGAAGTCGCCCCGCATGGCTGTTTTGAATCTCTTCTTGGGTGATGACAATCACAGAGGCAGCGACTCCATCGACTCTTTTTTCGCTTTTGGTGGCGCTAGTGATGGTGATGGCTTCTAGGTTTTCACTCGCTTCTAGGGCGAGGCAAGCGCATAGGCTTAGATAGACGATTTTAGACTTCATTCGACAACGCTCCTCATAAATTAAGAATGGGTCGCATTATATGAACATGACGAAGAAAAGGCATTGATTTTCATCAATAAAGAGTATTAAGAAATCTAAATAGAGGAGGAGGGGTTTCATTAGGAGGTCATTAATTTTAAGAAATCGTTTAAAAAACAAGCGAGCTATTTTCGATCTTTGCATAAACTTATAAAAACATAAGATTTTCATAGGACTTGCAAATGATAAAGTTTATTTTAACTTCAATGCTTCTTTGGAGTTTTGGCTGGGGAAAATACGCACTCATTGTCGAGGAGCGTTTGGGTGAAGGAATCGAGGTGAGTGCGCTGGCTATGGAATCATCAGGAAAGCAGATAGCTCTTGGCTGTAGTGATGGCGGAGTGAGAATCGTGGGGATTCCTTCAGGAAGAGTGGAGTTGATTCTAAAGGGGCACGCAAGTCCCGTGAGTGCACTTGCCTTTCTGGATGGAGAGACGCTTCTCTCAGGGGATCGAGGAGGCGAGATGAGGAGATGGAATCTAAAGCTCCAAGAGGGAGAGGTTTGGCCTGAGCGCTCATTGGAAGCAAGAGGGGCAGTGAGGGCGATAGCGGCGCAAGAGGGCTTTTATGCGGCAACCTTCGAGAATCACACTTTGGAGTATCAGGATAGAGAGGGGAAGAAGCACTCTCTTTTTTATCCAAGGAATTTTCAAATGATTGGCTGGAGAGGCTCCTCTCTCTATCTGCTTGGCTGGGATCGGAGGCTTAGGGTGGTCGAAGCCCAAAGCGGCAAAGAGACGCTGGAGAGAGAGCACTCTGATGAGGTGCTTGCCTCGGCTTATTGCGCCTATAGAGATGATCTGTTAGTCGCGGATGCGGGGAGAAGGGTGTGGAAAATTCCTTTTGATTCTAAAAAACCCTCTCAAGAAGTAGGAATGGTGGAGTTTTCCCCTAGCGCTTTAGCGTGCGACCCGTTTGAGAAGGGGGTTTGGATTGGAGGGAGTCAGGGGGAAGTGATCTTTTGGGGGGAGGGGGGAGTCAAAGAGTTTTTAGGTGAGATGAGGAGTGGGGGAGTGAGAGGGTTATTCGCTCCTAGTGAGGGAATTCTCGTGGGAATTTCATGGGAAGGGAGAGTTGTGGTTTGGAAAAAATTATAGATTTCTTATAAATTGATTTAAGTCAATGACTTAAATCTCTTTTTGATATTAAAATTAATGATGGTTTAAACTAAATTTCACGGGGGGATAAAATATGAGGGAAGCCATCAGAGGGCTATTTAAGGATATATCCGAATCGGTGGTGGATGAGATTTTGCTCATGGCGACCCTGCAGAGGGTGAGACATGGAGATCTGATTTTTGCCGAGGGAGAGAAACCTGAGAGGCTTTATGTGTTGATTGAGGGAGAGGTGAAGGTTTTTAAAGTCAATCACAAGGGGGATGAGACGATTTTGCGATTCTTTCATCCTGTACAGTTTATCTCAGAGCTTGCCTCGCTGGACAATCTCCCCTTTCCCACCTCAACCAAAGCGCAGACGGATTTGAGGCTGGCCACTTTTGAGATTGAATCATTTAAAGAGTTGATGCGGGCTCATATTGAGCTTTATGATTTTATGCTCCACTCTTTGTGTCAAAAGCTCCACTATCACATGAATGTGACGATTGCCAAAAATAGTGACAATGAAGATTCTTACTCCAAAATTGCGCTGCTTCTTTTGGAGGATTTTACCTCTTTTGCCCAGACTAAACATTGGAAGATTGCCCAGTCGATCAATGTAGCCCCAGAAACGCTTTCAAGGGTTTTGAGGCGTTTTAGAGAGGAGGGGGCTATTGGGGGCGTGGGGAAGAAAATCTCCCTCCTGGATCGCTCTAAACTGAAAAAATACCTCTAAATCTCTTTTAAAAGATTAGTAGAAAATAAAAATTATTATTTATAAAAATTTTAGTAATACTTAATGACTCAAATCAATGCGCTATTTCCACTTTTAAAATAGACTGTTAATGCCAAATTAACAAAAAGGAGTGGGTAAATGCAAAGATTACTAAAGCAATCTTTGGTTGTGACCGCTAGCCTATTGGCGCTTGGGACAGCCTCTTTGGCTTCGTCTGATCTTCAAACGATCATGAAGGAGCGAAAGCTTACCGAGAAGGATGTGCTAGCGGCGGCTAAGACTTACCAGCCAAGCGGAAGAAAAGATGAGTTCGTTGTCTTCTCTTCGGGGGGTCAGTCAGGTCAGATTCTTGTCTATGGGGTTCCTTCGATGAGAATTTATAAGTATATTGGTGTCTTCACCCCTGAGCCTTGGCAGGGCTATGGGTTTGATGATGATTCTAAAAAGGTTCTTCGCCAGGGGGATATTCGAGGGCGAGAGATCAATTGGGGCGACACACACCACCCCAACTTTACCGAGAAAAATGGTGAGTATGTGGGGGACTACCTTTTTATCAACGACAAGGCCAACCCTCGAATCGCCGTTGTGAATCTGCATGACTTCGAGACCACGCAAATTGTTGTCAACCCCATCATGAAGAGCGAGCATGGTGGATCGTTTGTGACTCCCAATACTGAATATGTGATTGAGGCGAGTCAATACGCCGCCCCGCTTGATCATCAATACCATCCCATCGAAGAGTATGAGGCGGTCTTCCGAGGAGCGGTGACGCTTTGGAAGTTTGACTACGCTAAGGGTAAAATCGATGAAAAGGCCTCTTTTTCTCTAGAGTTTCCTCCCTATATGCAGGACTTGAGTGATGCGGGCAAGGGGGAATCTTTTGGCTGGGCATTCACTAACTCTTTTAACAGTGAAATGTACACTGGCGGAATCGAAAAAGGACTCCCTCCCTTTGAGGCGGGAATGAGCCGTAACGATACTGACTATATGCACGTGTATAACTGGCAGATGTTAGAGAAGCTTGCTCAAGACCCCAAGAATTACAAGATCTATCACGGGCACCGAGTCATCTCCATTGAGGCGGCGGTCAAAGCAGGAGCCCTCTTTTTGATTCCTGAGCCCAAGTCTCCTCATGGGGTGGACGTGAGTCCAGATGGGCGATACATCGTGGTAGGCGGGAAGCTTGACACACACGCTTCGGTCTATGATTTCCGCAAAATCAAGCAACTTATCGACAAAAAAGAGTTTATCGGCGCTGATCCTTACGGCATTCCCATTTTAGATATGAAGAAGACGTTGCATGGGCAAGTCGAGCTATACTGCCACCATTTGTCAAGACAACTTTTTGAGAATTCATCTTCCAGCCTCTAGCCTTTAATTTAAGCAACGTTTTTCAACCCTTCTAGATAAACATTCATGGGCTTTTGATAATTTAGTGCTGAATGAAATCTATTGTGATTGTAAAAATTGATATATCTTGAAACCTTAAATCTGAGATCTGAAATAGAGCTATACTCATTGATATAGATTTCATCATATTTTAAAGTCCTAAAAAATCTCTCAATGGCAATATTATCAATGGATCTGCCTTTACCGTTCATAGAGATTTGAATGTTGTGTTTCTTGAGAAGTTCTGTATGTTCATGGCTGGTATATTGGCTACCTTGGTCGGAGTTGAATATTACAGGAATGTCATATTTTTCAATGGCTTCTTTTAAAACATCTGTTACAAGAGATGTATCCATAGTTGTTGATATTTTCCATGAGAGTATCGTTTTACTGTGCCAATCAATAATGGCGCACAAATACACGAAACCACCCTTGATTGGGATATAGGTAATATCTCCACTCCAAACCTGATTGGCTCTGTTAATTTCAAGCTCTCGTAGTAGATATGGATAGATTTTATGTTTATAGTTTTTAATGGATGTGTGTCGTTTCTTTTTTGGAAAGATTGCCTGTATCCCCATAGTGTTCATTAGCTTATTGACTTTATTTACACCAATTGAAAATCCATCTTCCAAAAGCTGCCTATGCATAAACCGATAGCCATAGGTTGAGGATATATCAGTATATATCTCATCTATCCTTTTCATGATTTTTAAATCATTGTCTGATATGGGTTTAGGTTCATAATAAAGGGTTGAGCGATTTAAATCTATTATTTCACATTGTCTTGCCATGGAGAGATTCTTTAGCTTGGGTGTGACAAGATCTTTTTTATTTGATAAGCCCAAGCTCTTTAGCTTTCCCACTGCCCAATCCCTCTCTATGGTTGTTTTTCCTAATTTCTTTGCTAGAGCATCATTCTCTGTTTTTAGCTCTTCTATCTCATCTTTATAGGCTTTAGTAGCCGAACCTACATCAAATACTAGTGATGCATTCTCTAAAAACTGCTTTTTCCAATCAATGAGACTTTTTGGTGTAATCTCATATTTACTGGCAATCTGTGCTACAGTCTCTTCGCCACCTAGTAATTCTAAGACAACTCTAGTTTTAAATTCTGCACTATAGCTTTTTCTTTTTCTACTCATTTTTTCCTCTCCTAAATCTTTAGAAAATTCTACCATTTAGGAAGATAAACCTTTCAATTTATTGTCTTGAATTTTAGTGGCAGTATAAGCTAGGATTGGGGCCATTACATCACACCTATGATGCGCAAGATGGAATCATCTACACCTCTTTGTATGTCGATTCGCAGATCGTCAAGTGGGATTATAAGAATCTTAAAGTGCTTGATCGGGTGAATGTTCACTACAACATTGGACACCTTGATTCTATGGAGGGTAAATCCGCCAAGCCTAAAGGCAAGTATGCCCTAGCGCTTGACAAACTCTCTATTGATCGATTCAACCCTGTGGGTCCTTTGCATCCTCAAAATCATCAGCTCATCGACATCGGCGGGCCAAAAATGGAACTCATCTATGATCTGCCCATTCCTCTTGGCGAACCCCACGATGTTATCAGTATTGCAGCGGATAAGCTCAAACCTCAAGTGACCTACCCCATGGGAACCAACTCAAGGACGGGCAAGCAACATGAGGCAATGACGCTTGCAGGCCAAGAGCGTGTGGAACGCAAAGGCAATGAGGTGAAGATCTATGGAACACTGATTCGAAGTCACATTAATCCTGAGCACGTCACCGTGAACAAGGGAGATAAGGTGACTTTCTACCTCACCAATCTAGAGCGAGCACAGGATGAGACACATGGATTTGCCGTGAGTGGCTATAACGTCCATGCCTCTGTTGAGCCAGGCAAAACAGTCGCGGTCACATTCACAGCCGATGAAGAGGGTGTTTTCCCCTACTACTGCACCGAGTTCTGCTCAGCGCTTCACTTGGAGATGATGGGATACCTCTATGTCAAAGATCCAAAGAAAAAGTATGAGTCAGTCAAAGAGCTGAAGCTTCAAAAGATGAGCAAAGAGCAATTGGAATCGGAATATAAAAAGGTCATCGCCACCAACAAGGCCACGGATGATGTGATCCAGAGCGTAGTGAAGTTCCTCAAAGATAAAAACTACGCCAAATATCCCAAGGTGAAATCTCTTGTGGAGGATGCGCTTGATCAGTATGGCAAGATTGGCGAAGTGAAGGCCAAAGCCGATGAATCCTATAAAAAGGGCGATGTCAATGGGGCCATTCTTTGGGAGTATCAAGTTTGGCAATACATGGTCAAAACCGCTGATGTAGGACTTCGAGCGAAAAATAACCTTGCTAAAGAGCTGGCCACTCCCATGAAGCCAGCGGCTCAAAAGGGTGAAGAAGCCTACCTCAAGGGAGGTTGCAACGGGTGTCACGTGATTGGTCAGGTGAGTTCAGGCCCTGATCTTACAGGGGTTCTCTCCCGACATGAAAACGCCGAAAAATGGGTGTTTGACTTTATTAAGAATCCCGCCAGCAAGTATGAAGAGGATTATGTGAAAACCATGATCAACTACTTCAATCTTCGTATGCCCAATCAGCATATGAACGATCAGGAGATCAAAGACATCATCGAATACCTCAAATGGATCGATGAGAACGCGGGTCTCTTCTAAAACCCTCTCCTCTCCCTCTTTGGGGGAGGAAAATCTTACAAAACTTTTTTGCTTGCCAGAGAGGTTTTTTAATATTTTGAAGGAGTGAAATCATGGAAAACAGAGGAATCGCCAAATATAAGATTTACACAATTTTGGCGCTTTTGTTGATGACGATTGGCTTTACTATCCCCGTGCTTGGATTCCATGGCATGATGGGCAAGATCAAACAGGGAGAGGCTCTGCCCTCGTATGTCTATCCACTTTGGAACACCTACACCTCTTTTCACTACAAGAATCACATGGTCCCCAAGGAAGTGGCGGGAGATTTAAAGAAAATGATTGAGAGGAGGGCGGAGATTGGGGTTCCCTCCCTCCCCGTATGGTCGGTCTCGCTTGAAGCTCCCAACTATCCAAAATCGGCTTTTCCTAATGGAATCCCCGTCTATTTTCATGTGGATGGATATAGTGGAGATGTGCATGAGATGAACACCATCAATCACTACATCGGGATGTATCCCATGGAGCATGGAGGGAATCTAGAGCGGAGCCTTGTGCCCTATTATCTTCTTCTGGCCACGCTGATGATGCTCGCTTTTCTCTATTATGATGGGCGAGGGAATTCGCTTTTGATGGTGCTGCCCATCATTGCTCCTGCGCTTTTTCTTTCGATTTTTGCGGGCTGGCTCTATTGGTATGGGCACAATATGCAAGAGTGGGGGGCGTTTAAAATCAAGCCTTTCATGCCAACGGTTTTTGGGGATGGCAAGGTGGCGCAATTCACCACGCACTCCTACCCCTCTTTTGGTTTTTGGGTGATGGTTGTCATGTCGGCTCTCTCGATTCTTGCACTATTTTCCAAGAGGCAACACCTCAGACAGAATTCCCCTGAGGCGAAGTAGGTCGTGGGGATGTGGCGAACGGCTCTCCTTGGGTGGGGGCTGGCGACCTCCTTGTTGAATGCCTCGATTCTTCAAGAGGCCATTGATAGGGCTTCGCCTGGAGATATTTTAAGGCTCGCTCCTGGAATCTATCAGGGAGCTATCCGCATCGATAAGCCTCTCACAATTGAGGGACAAGAGGGAAGGGTGATCATTAGAGGCGAAGGCAAGGGCAGTGTGATCCGGATTCTTGCCTCTTCTGTGACGCTAAAAGGGCTTTGGATTGAGGGAAGCGGGAGTGAGCACTCTAGCATTGATGCGGGAATTGTGGCAGAGAAGGTGAGCAATCTGAAGATTCTGGATAATCGTCTGCGAGACGTCCTCTTTGGAATCGACCTAAGAGAGACGCATCGATCGGAAGTCTCTCGGAATCATATCACCTCCAAGCCCTTTGATCTTGGACTAAGAGGGGATGCGATACGGCTTTGGTATAGCCATGACAACACCATTTCAGAGAACACCATCCAAGAGAGTCGAGATTTTGTGGTGTGGTACTCCAGCGGCAATCGAATCTTTAAAAATCACGGAATGGATGGGAGATATTCGCTCCATTTCATGTATGCAGGAAAAAATCTTGTGGAAGATAATCTATTTGAGCGCAACTCTGTGGGGATTTTTTTCATGTATTCAGAGGGGACAACCGCTAGAAACAACACAGTGAAAAACTCCATTGGTTCTTTTGGCGTGGGGATTGGGATGAAAGATGCCTCTAATTTCACCCTCAAAGAGAATACAGTGATCTATAACGCTAGAGGGTTTTATATCGACCAATCCCCCTTTCAGCCAGGAAGTGTCAATCGCTATGAAGGAAATAGAATCCTCTACAACACCACAGGAGTGCAATTTCACGCGACCCAGCATCGCAGTCTCTTTTATGGGAATCTTTTCAAAGGGAATGTCGAGACGATTGCCAATGACACCCCTGGGGCCAAGATTCGCCTCAATGAGTGGCTGGGAAATTATTACGATGATTATGAAGGGCTTGATCGAAACAAGGATGGAATCGGAGATATTCCCCACCATCACTATGCGTATGCCGACAAGCTATGGCTCTACTATCCCGCACTTCGATTCTTTTACGGATCAACGGTGATGAGCGTACTCAATTTCTTGGCCAAGCTCGCTCCTTTTTCGGAACCCGACTTGTTGCTAGAGGATTCTAAGCCCAAAATGGAGGCGAAATTTTGATGGATCGACGAGACTTTATTTTTTATGGAGCGGGCGGGACGGGAGCGCTTTGTGCAGGATTTTTGGGAGGGCATCTCTTGTCTGGATTCTTGCACTCCAAAGAGCCTTTATTGCGGCCTCCAGGCGCTTTAGAAGAATCGGAATTTCTTGCCACTTGTATCAAATGCGGCCAATGCGTGCAGGTTTGCCCCTATTACGCCCTTTCGCTTCTTGATATTTGGCATGGGAGCTCCTTGGGGACTCCTTATGTTGATGCAAGAGAGCGTGGATGCTATCTGTGTGATCTCTATCCTTGCGTGCTGGCGTGTCCAAGTGGAGCGCTAAGCCATGAGACCACAGAGATCAAAGATGTTCATATGGGGATGGCCTATGTGAAGCGAATCGACGCTTGCTTGGCCTTTTTGGGAGAAGAGGTTAAAGCGGAAGCGGTCTCTAGGATGATCCATCGAAAACTTCATAATGATCGAGAGCGAGCTGTGGCAGAGAGAATCGCTGATTCCGTGGGTAACCCCTGTTCCCTCTGCGCCGATCTCTGTCCCCATCCCTCACCCCTAGAGGCGATTGCAATGGTGCAACTTGAGGGGAAGAAGAGGGCTCCTCAGATTCGCTCTGGCTGTGTGGGGTGCGGAGTGTGTCAGGAGGTTTGCCCTGCAAGCGAGTCGGTGATAGAAATTGTTCCAAGAGTGGGGTATGAAGAGCTTTATGGAGGTCAAAAATGAGGAGAGAATGGGTAGTGATTTGGGTGGCTTTGATGCTAGGTTTATCAGGGTGCGATTCTAAGGAGGAGAGGGCTAAGGAGCGATTTCCGACCTCTCTTTCTGAGGTCAAAGAGGCGGGTATGATCATCATCGAAAAGGGGAAGACTCCAGAGGGCGAGAATCCTTTTATCACCTACAACATTGATGGGGAGCGCCAAGTGAAGGTAGGTTTTGGAGAGGATGATAATGAGACCACCAAAAGCATTGGAGCCATCGCCTCCGTGAAAACCCCTTATGATCGAATCAATATAGAGCTTCTCAAGGGACGACTTAGTAAAAACTTTATCCTCAAGTGTTCGGCGTGTCACGATGATTACGCCAATGGAATCATTGGCCCCTCTCTTTTGAAAAAGAGTGAGGCAGAGGTCTTTGACAAGATCATCGCCTATAAAACCAAAAAAGAGGCCAATGTCCTCATGAGAGAGCTGGTCATGCAGATGGATGAGACAGAGATTCGATCCTTGGCTAAAGAGATCAGCGAATTTAACCAACAATTTAGGAGTCAACCATGAAAACAGGTCAAATCATCACCCTCGCTATGGGAGGTGTCGTAGTGGCGTTGATGCTCTATGTCGCGCTTAGCGGGGGAGAATCCACCCCTACTCCCGCCAAGCCGTCTCTCGCTCCCGTCAGCGAGGCTGCTTCTTCGCTTGCTCAAAACCCCAAAGAGGTTGCCTTGGAGGCGGAAGATGAGGAGATGAAGAAGATCAGAGAGCTTCAAGGAAGCGTCAAGAACAGAGAGCTTAAAGTGAGCCATCTCTACAGCCTTAAGTGCGCTCCTTGTCATGGGTATGACGGAGAGGGCAAGATTGCCCCTTCGCTGCTTGGCAAGAGTGAGACAGAGCTTTTGGCTAAACTAAGAGACTACAAAGAAGACAAAGTTCCAAACTCTTTAATGAAGGGGCTTTTGACCAATTCAACTCAGCAGGAGCTAGAGGACTTGGCTAAAGAGATTGCTGGATTCTCCAAGTAGGTTATCATGAACAAATATACGACTAGAGCCACTCTCGCCCATGTTGGTTTTTGGGATAGTTTCGTCTCGACTCGACCCGATGGAAAGAGGCGCCCAAGTCTCCGAGCTTGGCGCTATACAGTCGTCATCTCTGTGCACCTGCTCTTTTTGCTCTCCTATTATGCAGATATTCAGATTTTAGAGGGCTCTATTAGCGGCTCGCGGATGCTTGGGTTTCACCTCGCCGATCCTTTTATCACGCTTGAGGTGATGAGTGCCTACCGCGGAATTCCTACCAACCTCCTCATCGGTGCGGTAAGCATAGGAGGTTTTTATCTTTTTTTTGGCGGCAGGGCTTTTTGTTCTTGGGTCTGTCCCTATGGAATTTTTGGTGAAATAGGAGAGAGGCTGCACCAAAAATTGCTCTCAAAAAAAATCATCCAAGAGCGGACATTCAGCCCCTACTGGCGTTATATCTTTTGGATTTTTTTCCTCTCGCTCTCCTTTTTTGGAGGTTTTTTGGTCTTTGAGCTGTTCAATGTGGTGGGGATCCTTTCTCGATTCATCATCTATGGTTGGAGTGCCGCCATCTCGTGGGTGATTTTGATCTTTGCTTTTGAAGTCTTTTTTTCACAACGAGCTTGGTGCCGCTATGTCTGCCCCTTGGGAACCACCTATACGATGCTAGGGGGTGCGAGCGCAATGAAGATCGCTTGGAGTGAGGAGCAATGCAACCATTGCGGGGTCTGTTCCACCGTCTGCATTGTGCCCCATGTGCTGGATATGACCAAGAAAAAAAGTGAGGGCCAAAAGGGTGGAAAGCACCTCGTCCAAAGTGGTGATTGCACCCTATGCGGACGATGCATTGATGTGTGCCATACGGATGCTTTGGGTTTTGAAAATCGACTCAAAAAGCTCCTCTAAAAGAGCCAAAAGGAGAAACTATTGATTGAGATTGATTGCGTCAGCAAAAGCTTTGGTGGACAAAAGGTGCTAGAGGAGGTCTCTTTGGGAATCGCCAAAGGAGAGAAGCTCCTGCTTATGGGGCAAAATGGCGCAGGAAAGACAACGCTTATGAGGATGATTTTGGGCGAGTATCGTCCCGATAAAGGAGGGGTCAAAATCGATGGATGCGACCCCCTTAGGGAGCGTCAAAAGGCTTTGGCGCAAATCGCGTTTGTTCCTCAGATGCCTCCGCCCCTCAAGCTCACGCTAGAAGAGCTGACCTATTATGTGAGCCAAAGTTGTGGCATAGAGAGCGAACGGGTTTGGAAGTTTGCCGAGGCGATGGAGCTGGAGTGGAAACAAAATCTTAAAAAGACTTTTTTCAAGCTCTCTGGGGGGATGAAGCAGAAACTTTTAATTGCTATTGCCTTGAGTCGTGACGCTCAAGTGCTCATGTTTGATGAACCCACAGCCAATCTTGATCCTAGCGCGAGAATACGATTTGATGCGCTTTTGAGAGAGTTTGCCATGGATAAGAGCCTCATTTTCATCTCCCATCGTATTCAAGAAGTGGAGGGATTAGTAGAGCGAATCGTCGAGATGGATCTTGGAAAGGTGGTGCGTGATGAGAAGATTTAGTTATTGGGCGGCGATTTTAGCGGCATGGTTTCTTTTGGCGGGATGCCAGGAGATGGACACGAGTGCTGGGAAGTTGCGTTTTGATCGAGATATTTGCGAACGATGCAAGATGATCATTAGTGATAGAAATCACGCCCTAGAGGTGGTTTATCCCAAGGAGAGAAGGCGATACTACTTTGATGATGTGGGTTGCTTGGCACTTTGGGTGCGGGACAATCAAATCTCATGGTTGCCAGAGGCGCTCATCTATGTCACTGATTTTTCTAATGGGAGATGGATTGAGGCAAGGAGTGCGGCTTGGGTTGAGGGATACATCACTCCTATGGCGTTTGGCTATGCAGCCTTTGCTCCTGAAAAAAAGGAGATGCTTGAAGCTCAAGGAAAGCATATTTATCAATTTTCTGAAGTGATGGAGACGATCCAAAAAGAGAAGGAGCGCTGATGGGAAAGATTGCTTTAGTGGCATGGCTGGATCTTAAAGAGTCGTTTCGTTCTCGTTGGTTTTTGGTCTATTCGCTGGTTTTTGGAGGAGCGGTGGCACTCTTTTTCCTTGCAGGGGTGACAGAGTCGCGTGTTCTTGGTTTTAGCGGATTAGGTCGATTGCTTCTGCTTTTTATTCAAGTTTGTGTCGTGATTCTGCCCGTATTCATTCTTATGAGCACTGTTAGGGCGATCGCTTCTGATCGAGACAGCAATGTGCTTGAGTACCTGCTCTCCTTCCCTATTTCGCTAGCGGATTACTACTTTGGAAAATCTCTTGGAAGGCTAGTGAGTGTCTTTGTTCCCATTTTTGCCTCTTTGGTGCTAGCCATTGTGTGGGGAGGAATCAAGGGGGCGTCAATTCCATGGGAGATTTTTGGCTTTTATGTTTTGCTCATGTTTTCGCTTTCAGTGAGCTTTTTGGGAATCGCGCTTTTTATCTCTACTCTTGTGAAATCCCAAGAGATTGCCCTTGGATCGGCTTTTTTTGTCTGGTTGATTCTATTGGCTTTCATGGACATTTTGCTTATTGGAGTGATGATGAAAAATGCCTTTCCCGAGGAGGCAATTTTTGGCGTGGCGCTTCTTAACCCTATTCAGGTTTTTCGGGTGGCGGCGATGGCGCTTTTTGATCCAGAGCTCTCCGTGATGGGCCCTGCGGCCTATTTTATTTTGGATAGTTTTGGCAAAGCAGGTTTTGCCCTCTATTCGATTTTCTATCCATTTCTGCTTGGGATGGGATGGCTTTGGGGGGGATATTTGATTTTTAAACGAAGGGATTTAGTGTGAGACAAAGAGTGAAAATAGGGGTAAAGATTTTCCTTATTGGGGTCTGTTTTTCAGGAATCTTGATGGCAGGATCGGGAGTTTCGCCAGAGAGGATGGAGGAGTGGCTCAAAGAGAGCAATACCACATGCCCTATCAAGTTTGTGGACACGAGCCGCTATCCCAAATGGCGCGCTGTGATTCTCTATAAAGACAACCAAAAGGAGTTTTTTAGTTCGCCAAAATCAATGCTCCACTACTTTTATACCCAATCGTATCGTAACTTCTCAGGTGTGCAAGCCCTCTATGTGACGGACTATGAGACAGGAGGTTTGATTGAATCAAGTGAAGCTTATTATGTTTTTGGAAGTCGAATCGTCAGTATGTCGGGAGATGATCTTATCCCCTTTGGCACTAGAGAATCGGCGGAAAAGTTCGCCAAAGAGCACTCAGGGAAGCGAATATTTGAGTTTAAAGAGGTCACTAAAAAGCTCGTGGACTATTTAGAAATCAGGTGATAAGCGATGGAGAGAAGAGCCTTTATTCAGAGCTTTGTCCCTTTGGCGGCACTTCTTTGGTGGGGGGGATGCGAGAAGAGCGAGAAGAAATCCCGATGCGCCTTGTGTGGCATGGATATCACGGAAGTGGAATATTATGCTAAAGCTATCGATTCTAAAGGGAGGGTGTATGAGTTTGATGATTTTGGATGCATGATTTTATACACTCAAAAGCACCCCTTGGCATGGAGCTATTTTGTCTATGCAAGAGATATTGGAGCCTTGGTGGATGCCACTAAAGCTCACTATTCTCGCACCGAGACGACCCCGATGCATTATGGCTTTGGGGCTTATAAGGAGGAGGGGGAGGGAAGGGTGAGCTTTGAGGAAGCCAAAGAAGCGATGCTCAAAAATGAGACCTTGGCCAACCCTCTCTTTAGGCGAGTGCTTCTTAAAAGAGAGGGCCAATAATCCATCAAGAGGGAGAATCCACGAGAGATTGGAGGCCGCTTCTTAGGTACTCGCTACTGTTTTGAAGCCCCAAGGAGACCCCTTGTATCTCCTTGGAATGGATGGAGCGTCGCTCGCCCAATCCTTGAATATTTTGAACCTCTTTGGTGACGCGATTGATGCCCTCTTCGATCTCTTGGGTTGTTCCCAGAATCTGTTCAGATTCCTGGATGTTTCCTAAAAGGATCGACTCAAGCGATCCCATCTCTGTTTTGGTGCTCTCAGAGGCGAGCAGCAAGAGCTCCATCTGCTTGGAGTTGCGATGGATTTTGGATTCATTTGCATCAACGGAGAGGAGAATGGACTGGATGCCTGTATCAATCTGGAGGAGGTTTTTCTGGGTGCGTTCAGCGAGCTTTCGCACTTCGTCCGCCACCACGGCAAACCCTCGACCATGCTCGCCTGCTCTAGCGGCTTCAATGGCGGCATTGAGAGCCAAAAGATTGGTTTGATCAGCAATCTCCTTGATGGTCTCAATCATCTTCTTGGCTCCCTTGGCGTTCTCGGCGAGCCCCTTGAATTCCTCTAAAAGCTCGCGCTCGATTTCGTGCACCATTTGAATTTGGGCGATGAGGTTTCCCACCTCTTTTTGGTTGTCATCAAGCCCTTTTTTGGCCTCTTTTGTCCCTTCTTGGTTCTTTTTGATTCCTTGGGCGAAGAGGGCGAGATTTGTTTTGGCTTCTTGGGAGATTTTCATGGAGCGTTCGATGATGGAGTGCTCTTCCTCCCCAAAAAGACGCACTTCATGTGACACTCGCTCGAGCCGATTGATGTAATTTTGGTTTTGGGTCTGTGCCTTTTGAATGCCTTGAGCGATTGTTTGAATATTCTCTTTAAAAGCGCTAATGGCCTCCAGTGTTTCTTGGGCTTCTTGGTTGTAGCGGGTGTCGATGGAAAGCTTTTTTTGCAGATCCATTTGGGTGAGTTCTTGATTCATCGCCCTAGAGAGATCGACGCCCCAGCGCTTTTCATCAATATCATGAAAGAGTAAAACCAAGGCGCAGGAGTATTGGATCATTTCCCCAAGGGGATTGTCGGTAAAGAAGTAGGCGTTAAAGAGAAGCAGAGCGATTCCTAGATAGTGGATTGCGCGCATACGGAAGAAGAGGGATTTCATGGTGAGGATTCCTTGTTAAAAAAGCAAAATAAGACCCAAGATACCTCACTTTGAAATTTCCTTCATTGATTCATATCAACCCCTGCTTTTTTGTCGATAAAACGCTCCAACTACTCCTAAAAAGATGAGTCCACAGCCAAAGAGTTGCGAAGAGTTGAGCGTCTCGCCCAGCAGAAGGTAGCCAAGGATGAGAGAGAAGAGGGGGATGAGGTTGGTGAATCCTGCGGCTTGGCTTGCCTCCACTTTGGAGAGGGCGTAGTTGTAGAGCCCATACCCGCCAAAGCTCACCACCACTCCTAAGTAAACAATAGCCCCAATCGCTCCAAAATGAAGCTCATCCCTTCCCATGGGTTCACTCAAAGGAGAGGCAAAGGTCAAAACTCCAAAAAAGAGCGCTCCCATGAGCGACTGAAATCCAGTGAGAAAAAAGGCATTGTAGCGCTGGCTTAAACGCTTGACGCTAATGGTGAAGAAAGCGGCGCAGAGCATCGCTAAAAACTCCAAGAAATTCCCCAGCAGAGGGTTGGGAGCGTAGTCACTCAAAGAGGAGGAGAGGCTAAGCCAAAGAGCCCCTAGAATCGCCACTAAAAATCCAATCATCATTCGACTCTTAAGCCGTTCGCCTAGAAGCCATGCGGCCAACAGAGCGACCAATACAGGGAGCATGGATGAGATCATGCCCGCTTGAGAGGCGGTGGTGTTTTCAATCGCTTTGGATTCAAAGACGAAGTAGAGGCAGGGTTCAAGCAGGGCCATGAGAAGCAGAGCGGGGAGGTCTTGGGGGCGAAAAGAGCGAAGAGACATTTTGGGAATAAAGAGGAGAAGAAAGAGCGTGGCAAAAAGGAGTCGCCAAAAAATCACCCAAGAAGAATCGTAACTGATAAACGCATATTTGAGCGCGATAAAGGAGCTCCCCCAAATGAACATCGCTAAGATGAGCGCCCCATAGGGGAGGAGGGTGGAGCGATTTGACATGGGCTTTAGAGGGTGAGGCTGTTTTTCACGCCAGTGAAGATGATCTCCGCTGAGAGCGCGGCTAGGAAGAGTCCTGTGAGTTTAGTGAGGATGCTGATTCCTATTTTTCCAATGAGCTGCTCAAGGTAGCTTCCTAGATAAAGCAGAATGCCCGTGCTTACGACGGCGCCAAAGAGAGCGCTTAAGCTCACAACCATCTCCACGAGCTCCTTGGTCTCGGCTCCCATCACAAGAAGCATCCCCGTGGTGGCAGGTCCAACCGTGACGGGAATGGCCAAAGGAACGACCGCAGGATCACCGACTTCATCACCGATCATGATCTTCTTATCTTGAATGAGCGAAACAGCCGAAAGGAAGAGGAGCGCTCCCGCGCCGATTCTAAACGAATCGATGGTGATTCCTAGCACCTTGAAAATGCCCTCTCCAAAGAAAAAAAGCACAAAAGAGGCGATGAGAATCGCCACAGTGGTTCTTAGGGCGAGCTTGCCCATCGCAGGGCGGCTCATCTCTTTGGTCAGAGAGAGGAAGACGGAGAGAACGAAAAAGGGCGAAAGGATGAAGAAAAACTTCACATAGATGGCAAAAAAGAGGCTGAGCGGACTCACTAGAAACACCTTCGAAAAGATTTGACGAAAATGTAGCATACTTCTCCTTGAGGCGGAGCTCAAAACTGCTATAATCAAAACTTTCCAAGCGATTGGACTACTTCCAAAAAGAGATAGGATAAGCGATGTTTTACGATCCCAACGAAGGCCTCTCTCGCTCCGAGCTAGACGCCTTAGCCCTTCAGCGCTTCCAAGAGACTTTAGCGCGCGCCTCGAAATCTCCCGCCTACCAGAAGAAAAATCTTCCCTCCACTCTCCGTTCCCTCCAAGAGGTTCGCGAGCTTCCCTTTACGCTCAAGCAAGACCTGCGTGATGCTTTCCCCTATGGATTCCTTGCCGCCCCCTTGGAATCGTGTGTGAGGCTCCATAGTTCCAGCGGCACGACGGGCAATCCCACGGTGATGCTCTACACGCAAAATGACTTAGACAATTGGTCTAAGTTGATGGCGCGCTGTATGAGCTTAAGTGGAGCGAATCGCCATGATATTTTTCAGAATATCATGGGATATGGACTCTTCACGGGAGGGATCGGATTCCATTATGGTGCAGAGAGATTGGGGATGCTCACGATTCCTATTGGTCCAGGAAATAGCAAGCGTCAGGGCTGGTTCATGAAGCATTTAGGGGTGAGTGTGGTGCATATCTTGCCAAGCTACGCCTTTAGATTATATTCCCACCTCAAAGAGGAGGGGGTCGATCCCAAAGAGCTTCCTTTAAGAATCGCTTTTATTGGGGCAGAGCCCCACAGCGAGGCGATGCGGCGTGAAATTGAGCGTCTGTATGGAATCAAGGCTTTCAACTCTTTTGGGCTCTCTGAGATGAATGGTCCAGGCGTGGCTTTTGAGTGTCAGGAGCAGAGCGGGATGCATCTTTGGGAGGACTACTACTATGCGGAGATCATTGATCCAGAGACGCTTGAGGTCTTGCCCGATGGAGAGTGGGGGGAGCTGGTGATTAGCTCCATCCATAGAGAGGCGATGCCTTTGGTGCGCTATCGAACGCGCGATTTGACAAGAATTATCCCTGAGCCATGCAAGTGCGGAAGAGTCCATCGGCGAATCGATCGCATCAAGGGACGCACCGATGATATGCTCATTATCAATGGGGTCAATCTTTTCCCTATGCAGATTGAAAAGACGATTCTAGGGATGAAGGGAGTGGGAAGCCACTATATTATCGAAGTGCATAAAGAGCAGTTTCTTGATAAGCTCTATGTCAAAATCGAAATGACCGAGGAGGCATTTTCGGGCAGCCTCAGTGAGTTAGAGGCACTCCAAAAGAGCCTCACAGCGGCGCTCACATCAGAGCTTGGGGTCAACCCCAAGGTGAAGCTAGTCGAGAGAGGGAGTCTGCCTGTGGAAGAGGGAAAAGCCAAGCGAGTCTATGACTACCGAGAAAAGGAGCTTGCATGAGAGAGCATCTATCCATTTTTATGGAAAATAAGCCGGGGATGCTAGAGCGACTCACGCGACTCTTTAGCGAATCGAAAGTGAATATTATCGCTTTTAGTATCGCTAGCGGAGGAGAGTTTGGGGTGGCAAAGTTTTTGCTCGATCAGCCCAAGATTGCCTATGCGGCGCTCAAAAAGGAGGGAATCGCTGTCTCTTTGCGCCCTGTGGTGATTCCTATCATCCAAGAGAAGATAGGAGGATTGCATGAGCTTTTACTTTTTTTGAGAGAGCAGGGAATCAATATCGAGGATAGCTATGGATTCTTGCTCAAAGGAGAATCAAAAGCCGCTGTGGTGCTAGAGAGCAAAGAGGAGCGATTAGAAGAGGTCTTACTAGAAGGCGGGTATGAGTTTTTCAAAGGGTGAAGGGGAGTGAATCTAGAGATTTTTAAAACACAAAGTGTGCTTTACGCCGAAGATGAAGAGGGGATTTCTCGTCATGTGGGGGCGATTTTGGAGATTTTCTTCAAAAAGGTCTATATTGCACGCGATGGGGAGGAGGCGCTAGAGCTCTTTTATCGCCATCAGCCTGATGTTCTGGTTTTGGATGTTTGCATGCCAAAGCTTGATGGATTGATGGTTTTAGCACAAATAAGAGAGCACGATCGAAAGATTCCTGCCATTATGATTACAGCTCATACGGAACAGCCCTATCTTTTGCGTGCCGTAGAGCTCAATATCACTAAATATCTCCAAAAGCCCTTTTCCAAGGAATCGCTCATGGAATCGCTTAGGGCGTGCGAGGAGTATATGCGCGGTTGGCTAGGTGGAGAGCTGAGGGTCGAGATTGATGAATCGCTCTCCTATAACCCTTCTAATAAGAGGCTCCAGATTCAAGAGCGAGAGATTTGGCTCACCAAAAAAGAATCAACCCTCTTGGAGATACTTTTGGCCAAGAGAGGGCAGGTGGTGGGGTTTGATGAGCTTATCAATGAGGTTTGGGGCTTAGAGGGAGGGAGTCGAGAGACACTCAAATTTGTGATCAAAGAGATCCGTCGCAAGGCGGGAAGAGCCTTTATCCAAAATAGCTTTGCTCAGGGTTATTTTATTCCCAAGAGAAGCTAAATGAATCCTAGCCACTTCTCCACAAAAGCCAAAACAATGATTTTAGTTTTGGGGCTTTTTCTGCTTCTCTCTTTTGTTTTTGGATGGCTTCGTTACGCTGATGTCAAGGAGTCAATTCAGGAGGCTCAGCTCAACTACTCTCGTCAAATTGATAACATCTACCAAGCCTCGCTCAATCGCCTCAGCCTCTTTTATGTTAACCGAGGATATGCCAACCTGAACTCTCATGGCATCAGAGAAGCCCTAGAAGAGGGAAATGGGGCAGAGCTTGAGAGGCTTTCTCGTTTTCGTTGGGAGGTTTTAAGTCAAGAGAATCGATACTTGATGCAGATGCGCTTTTATGATACTTCGCTCATGCTCATTGCCTCTCTGGGGGATTCTAATCTGCCATCAAAACTGAGAATCACCTCTCCCTTGGATGAGAATCCTCGCTATGGCTTTGCCCTGTTTCCTCGCTCCTTTAGCTATAACATCTTAATTCCCGCCTACAAAGAGGGGAAGTTTTTGGGAATCTTGGAGTTTGTGGTTTCGGCGGACTATTTTTTGAAAGAGGTGGAGGCTTTTTCGGAGATTCGAGGTTTTATTTTTGTAAGAAGCGAACTTTTTCAGGAGGAGAGGTCTGACTTGCCCCGCTCCACCCCTTTTGTTCTCTTTGCGACCAATCAAGAAGAGCCCATAGCGGATGAAAAAGCCTTGGCTGGAGCGAGCCTTCTCTCTAAGAGAGAACATGAAATTCAAGGACGCTTTTTCGTGACACACGATTTTGGGCTCTACTCCTATGTTAAGGAGGAGGTGGGCAAACTTGTTTTTTTTCAAGAGGTGAGCGCTGCTCACCAGAAGCTTTGGGGGGCGATTTACGGTTCATTTTTTGGAGCATTGGCACTATTTTTAGCCGTGATTGTGATTTTGCACTATGGGTTTGAGGTGTTGATTCGACGCCTTGAAGAATCTAATAAACTTCTTTTGCAAAGCCAAACCAATCTCCAACTTCTCAACCAAGGGCTTGAAGAGCGCGTCAATAGGGAAATTGAACATCGAATGCGCCAAGAAGAAGAATCTAAAGAGAAAGAGCGGCTGCTTCTCCATCAGAGCAAGCTAGCCAGCATGGGCGAGATGATCGGTAATATTGCTCACCAATGGCGCCAACCCCTCACGGAGCTCAGTGCAATTTTTATTCGCTTAGAGATATTGAGCGAACAGGGAACATTGGGGCATCAAAAGCTTCAAGAGGGTTTTAGAGAGTGCGAAAGATTGGTGGGATTTATGTCAAAAACCATTGACGATTTTCGCGGTTTTTTTGTCCAAGATAAGGGGCTTGAACTTTATAGCATCAATGAGGCGTGCAAAAACACTCTCAAGCTTCTTCACTCCGCCCTCCACGCCCACGCTATTGAGGTGGAGATTATTGAAGAGGAGGAGATTTGGATCAAGGGGCATCCAAGAGAATTTGCTCAGGCGATTCTCAATATTTTAGGGAATGCCAAAGATATTCTTCTAGAGCGCCAAGTGCGCTCTCCTCAAATCAAGCTTTTGATCGGCAGGAGAGCGAATCAAGCCTATGTGAGAATCGAAGATAATGGCGGAGGAATCGAGCTCTCTCCTGTCGAAAAAATTTTTGAACCCTACATCTCCACCAAACACGCAGGAAGTGGCACGGGGATTGGGCTTTATATGAGTAAGACAATCATCGAAAAAAATGCCAAAGGAACACTAAGCGCTCACAACTCCTCTGTGGGGGCTGTGTTTGAAATCTATCTTTAGCCTCTTCTTTCCTCTCTAATTCCTCTCTACTTTCGGCTAATCTCCTGGGTTGAAATTCAACCAAAGGAGAGGAGATGGCACACAAGACGCCACTGAGCCGTCGAGATTTTGTGCAAAAAGCAGGGATTTTGCTTGCAGGAGGAACGGCGCTTGGAGGGAATCAAGCCCAAGCGATCAGCCTCCAAAATCCTGGTCGAGATGCCAAAGAGGCTCGTTATATTGGACAAGAGGGAAAGCGCTTTGGGATGGTGATTGATCTGAGATTGTGTGTGGGATGCCAAGCCTGCACGAGCGCTTGTAAAAGTGAAAATAGAGTCCCCAAAGATAAGTTTCGAACCTATGTTCCTGAATATGAATTAGGGAGCTATCCGAGCGTGCGAAAAGCTTTTTTACCTCAGCTTTGCAACCACTGCGAAGCCCCTTCGTGCGTGAGCGTCTGTCCTACGGGAGCCACCTTCAAGCGCACGGATGGAATCGTGGTTGTGGACAACACCATTTGCTGGGGGTGTGGCTACTGTCTTAATGCCTGTCCTTATGACAAACGCTATTTCAATCCTCTCACCAAAGTTGCAGACAAATGCACTCTTTGCGCCCATCGAGTGGATGCAGGGCTCTTACCAGCGTGTGTGGAGAGCTGCGTAGGAGGGGCGAGAATTTTTGGTGACTTGAATGATCCTCATAGCGCAGTCTCAAAGCTGCTTCAAAACGCTCCCGCTTCAGTGCTCAACCCTGCTCAGGGGACTAAACCAAGAGTTTTTTACATCGGACTTAGCCATGAGATACAGAGCATTCCCGTGAGTCAAGCCGTGCTGGATGATTGGGCAAAGAAGCTAGATGGCTTAGCCCCTAGCGAATGGGCTAGCACCTATGAAGGAGGAAAATAGAGATGGATTTTGGATTATTGCTTCACACAATCAGCACTATCACTCCCGATCGACCTTGGGGGATTGATATTCCAAATTATTTTTGGTTCACGGGAAGTTCAGCGGCGGCTTTTATTATTTCTAGTTTTGCTCATGTTTTTGGGATGAAACAGTATAAGCCCATCGCTGGATTCTCTTTGTTGTTGGCTTTTGTGCTTTTGGCCGCCGCACCTTTTAATCTTGTGGATGACCTGAGACAGCCCGGAAGAATCTTTAATTTTTTCCTTTATGGTTGGGAAAACTTCCCCACTTCTCCAATGAAATGGGGTGTTTTGCTGCTGCTCTCCTATCCGATTCTCATTCTCTTTGAGGCACTGATTCTCTATCGACCCTATTTTGTGAGAGCCTATCATCAGAGCCAAAAGGCTCTAGCCCGTCAGGTTTATCGTCTGGCGAGTCTGGGGCGAATGGAGCTTAGCGATGCAGAAGAGGAGAGAGATCATCGTTTAGGATTTATTCTTGGGGCGGCGGGGATTCCTCTTGCGCTGAGTGTGCATGGTTATACGGGCTACATCCTTGGGGCGGTGCATGCGATTCCCCTTTGGCACACCCCTTTGATGCCCATTTTATTCCTTGCTTCCGCGATGGTTTCGGGGACGGGATTGCTTTTGGTGGTTTTGCCGCTATTTCAGAAGTTTTTCACTGACTTCAAACAGGTGGACCGGGAGGTGATGCAAAAGCTCATGAGGCTTTTGGCTTGGTTTATCGTGATTGATTTGGCGATTCGATTCTTTTGGCTCACTTTTGCCATGCCTTTTAATGGCGAGGAGAAGTATGCGTTGGAGCGGTTCTTTTCGCATCATTTCTATGATGTGGTCTTTATTGAATATCTGCTTTGCCTTATTTTACCCATGGCAGTGGGATTCTCATCGCGCTTGAGCCAAAAGACTCCCCTCGTGATTCTTATGGGGGTCATCTGCGCCATTGGCGTGTGGCTTTTTCGATGGAATACGGTCATTGGCGGGCAAGGAATTGGCAAGAGCACCCCGGGGCTTTTAGAGTATCACCCCCATTTTTGGGGGCAGGATAGTCTTTTGGCTATTGCTTCTAATTGGGGAATCTTTATTGCCCTTTTAATGATTGTCATGGCGATTTTTCCTTGGGATAAAGAGATGGCAACCCACTACGAACAAAACAAAGGAGGTCAATGATGGAAGAGGGAAGAAGGCGATTTTTGCTTGGAAGTGGGGTTGTAGCGGGAAGTGCGGCCGTGGTCGGCTACAAAGAGACATTGGGTGCGGTAGCTCTGTTGAAAGATAAGGGCGAGCGAGCCAAGGATTCGATTTATGGAGAGGCAGCGGAGCCAGAGGTGCGATTTGAGTCGGGGAGGACTTTGATCAATCCTAAATACTCAATTCGCCCTAGTGTTTGTAATGGCTGCACGACACACTGCGGGATTCGGGTCAAGATCAACCAAGAGAGTGGTGCGGTGGAGAGAGTTTTTGGGAATCCTTATAGTCTCCTCTCTTCTGATCCTTGGCTCCCTTACAATACCCCTTTAAAAGAGAGCCTAGAGGTACTCTCTGCCCAGAAAGAGAGCGGACTTCATCATCGCTCCACGGCGTGCGCGAGAGGCAATGCAGTTTATGATAAATTGAATGATTCCTTTAGGGTGACAAAACCTTTAAAGCGTGTAGGCAAGAGAGGAGAGAACGCTTGGGTTGAGATATCTCCTGAGCAGCTAATTCAAGAGATTCTCGAAGGGGGAAATCTCTTTGGCGAAGGAGAGGTAGAGGGACTTAGATCGATTCGCCAATTGGATAAGCTCATCGATGAGGAAAATCCAGAATATGGATCCAGCGCGAATCGGCTTTGTGTGCTGGGAACGGCTGATGAGGGTCGGCAGGTGGTGATGGTCCAGCGTTTTGTTCAGAGTTTTGGCACAGTTAATTTCATGGGGCATACCTCTATTTGCGGGCTTTCCATGAGGGCGGGTGAGGCCGCCTATCTTAATGACTTTGTTGGCTATCCTCATCTTAAGCCCGACTTTAAGAACTGTAAGTTTTTACTCAATATTGGGACGGCTCCCGCTCACGCAGGGAATCCATTCAAGCGCCAAGCGAAGCTTTTAGCCCAGGCTAGAACCACGGGAGAGTGTCGCTATGTCACCGTGACTCCCATTTTGGCTAATAGTGACAATATTGCCGTAGGGGAACGCTCTAGATGGCTTCCTGTCGCTCCATCGGGAGATCTAGCATTGGTAATGGGGATGATTCGCCTAATCATTGAAGAGAAGCGGTATTTAGCGGATTATCTAGCAATTCCAAGCCTTGAATCGCAAAAGGCTTTGGAGGAGGTTAGCTTCACCAACGCCACCCATCTCATCATTCAAAAGGGTGAAAAAGAGGGTCAAATTCTTAAAGATTCTCAAGGAAGCCCGTGGGTGATTGATGTTAAAGAGGGAGTCCTAAGGGATTCTAAATCGGTGCTTCGGGGAGAGCTGGATTTTGCTGGTGAAGTAACCCTTGAAGGGGTGAGCTATGAGGTGAAAAGCGCCTTCTTGCTTCTTAAAGAGAGCGCTTTGGCTTACACTTTGGAAGAGTATGCAAGCTTTAGTGGTATTGATTCTAAAGAGATAGTTCATTTGGCGCGCGAGTTTACCTCTTATGGTCGATCCGTGGGCGTGGATTGCCATGGAGGGACGATGCACACCACAGGCTTTTATGCCACCTATGCGGTGATGATGCTAGGGGCTTTGGTGGGGAATCTAAACCACAAAGGGGGGATGAGCATGGGGGGAGGGAAGTTTGAAGACTTTAATGGCGAAGCCTACAACCTCATTGCCTATCCAAATAAGCCCAAGCCCCAAGGAGCGAGAATTGATCGTGCACGCATGGCCTATGAAAAGACCTCCGAATTCAAAAGAAAAGTAGCTCAAGGAGAGAATCCCTATCCGGCAAAAGCACCATGGTATGGGCTTGCTAACGCTCTAGAATCGGACGTAATCACCAACAGCGAAGAGGGCTATCCCTACAAATTGGGAGCGCTCATCTCTTGGTGCGCCAATTTTATTTATGGACAGAGTGGCTCAGAACATCTCCTTGAATCGCTTAAAGATCCAAAGAGAGCCATTCCTCTTTTTATTGCCATCGATCCATTTATTAACGAGACCAGTCGATGGGCGGACTATATTGTTCCTGACAGTGTGATGTATGAGACATGGGGCGTGGTTTCTCCTTGGGGAGCATCGCTCACCAAAGCGAGCCATTTGCGCTATCCGATCCTTCCTTCGCCGAACGCTAAATGGAGCAATGGCGAACCCGTGAGCATGGATAGCTTCATTATTGAACTGGGCAAAGCGTTAGGTTTGCCAGGATTTGGAAAAAATGGAATCGTCGCTAAAAGTGGCGAAAAGTTTCCCTTTGACAGACCAGAAGAGCTCTATTTAAGAGCATTTGAAAACATTGCCCTTTCGGGGAAGGCCGTTCCTGAAATTAGCGATGAAGAGATAGAACTCGCAGGATTAAAGGAGTATGCGAGCAAGCTTCAAGCCATTAATGGAGAGAATTGGCGCAGGGTTGCTTATGTGATGGCAAGAGGGGGGCGATTCGCTCCTATAGAGGATGCTTACAAAGGAGATTCGCTTTCTAGAGCCTATCCAAAGGCTATTTCGATCTACAATGAAGCCCTCGGAACATCCAAAAATTCTCTCACGGGTGAGCGATACAGCGGGGTTCCAAGATTTTATGCCCCTAGATTTACGGATGGCCGAGCGCTAGAAGAGGCGGGATTGGGTGACTCTCGAAGCTTTTTGGCTTTCAGTTATAAATCCAATGTCCTCTCTGCTCCTACCACGGCAAGCCGCCATCTTAAAGAGCTTCGATACACCACCTTTGTGGATATGAATAGCCAAAGCGCCAAGGCATTGGGAATTGTTCATGGAGAGAGGGTGAGGGTTGTATCTAAAGGGGGTTTTGTTATTGGAATCTGCCGTTTAAGAGAGGGAATTCATCCTCGATCCATTGGTATAGAACATGGAGCGGGACGCGAGGGTGAGGGAGCCATAGATTTGCTCATTAATGGAAACGTGATTCGTGGGGAGATTGCAAGACGCAGTGGTGTCAATATTAACAAACTTGGTCTCAAAGACGCCTCAAAAGGAAAAGTGGGAACTTTAAGTGATTTTGTGATTGGCTCTAATGCCAGACAAGGAATCCCCGTCTGGATAGAGAAGCTTAGCTAAGGCATGGAAGAGGTCTAAAACCTCTTCCCTCTCACCTCCTTCACAATTCCCTCAGCCATGCTTGCCACCATACTAGCAATCCCATCCGTCTTATCCGCTACTCCTGCATTTTGTTGGGTTACGGTATCAAGTTGGGCAATAGCCTCATTGATCTGAGTGATTCCTTGGGCTTGCTCTTTAATACTCTCTCCCATCTCATTAATCGATTGAACTAGAACATTGGTATTGGCCTCTATCTCTCCTAAAGACTTCTGAGTTCTCTCGGCTAGCTTTCTCACTTCATCGGCAACGACTGCAAATCCTCTTCCATGCTCTCCTGCTCTTGCGGCTTCAATGGCAGCATTTAAAGCCAGTAGGTTGGTTTGATCGGCAATGTCTCTAATGATTCCAATCACCCCTTTGATCTCTTCAGACTGTTTGATCACCTCAGAGGTTCTATCATTGACACTATGCATAGAGCTACTCATCTCTTCAATAGCGGCGGCACTCTCTTCTAGGCTGGCGGCTTGTTCGTTGGTGCCTTGGCTTAGAGTCTGCATGGAATCATTGAGGAGTCGGCTCTGCTCCTCTAGGCGTTCTCCTGCTTGGAGAGAATCTCTTAGGCTTTGAACAATAGCATTTCTTAGAGTGTTGATGTCATTGACAAGGATCTCAAATACTCCTCCTTTCTCAATTCCTTCTAGTCGGAGCTCTTCCCGATAATCGTATTTGGCATACTGCTCCAGAACCACATTCATATTGGTAAAGTGAGCTTTAGTGGCTTTGATCATTTCGTTGACACTATTTTTGAACTCTTCTAGGGAGGGGTTGGTGGTTTTCTTTTCAATGTATTGACTATACCAGCCATGCTGGACTCGCCTAGCTACCCCTTTAGCCTCTTCAATCAGCTCGCTATCACTGCGAATCTCTTTTTCGATTCTCTCTACATTCTCATTGATCGCTCCTGCCATCTTTCCAAACTCATCACTAGAGTTCAAAGTGATCTTCTTGGCTTCTCTAGATTCTCTTGAGAGGAAGGCAAAGAAAGAGTCAAGTCCCTCCTCTATAGAGGTGAGGGAGGAGGTGATGTTGCGGATGATGAGGAGGGAGATGAGGATTCCTGTGGCGATTCCCGCAAGCAAGAGAATCGTGATGAGCATCTGGGATTGAGCGGCTAGCTCATCATTGGAGTCAGAGAGCTTTTTAGCATCTTCAAGTTTATCCTTGAAGAGATCTTGAACTCCCTTGATAGTCTTGCCTGCTTGGGGCACCCATACGGTCGAAGTCATCTTATCCGCCTCTTCGATGCGGCCTTGTTCAAGGAGCTTGAGTACCTCTAGGGTAATTTTTTTATACTCTTTGAAATTTGCAATTAGCTCATCATGAATCTCTTTGTCTTTGCTATCAAGATAGATTTTTGAGTACTCTTTGTTGAATTTTTCAACATAATCAAAAAAATCTTGACCGACTTTTTCGTAATCCTTAAGGCTAATAAGATTGGTCTTGTATCGATAAAAAGCCACTCGATAGAGGCCAAACTGCGTATTTAGCTCTGAGACTAAAGCAATGGATACAGCACCCTTCTCATAGAGAATCGTATCTGCGTCATTGATTTTTCCTGTTGAGTAAATCCCAAGAACACCCATGACGGACATGATGAAGAGCAGTAATCCTGAAAGAAAGAAAAGCTTGACCTTGACGGAAAGATTTGTCAAAAATCCCATGAGCAACCCCCTTTATTACTAATTGAATACATTTTAACAATAAATTATACTCAATTTTTATCTGATTCTATTATTTTAAATATAGCTTTAATATATATTATTGATTTATACGAAGGGTTGATAAGTTTAATTCAATTGACTGATGCTACTCGGCGCTTAATACAGGAGAGGGCTTGGAGAAGAGGAATCCCTGGAAGAGCTCGCATCCCATGCTCTGTAGTTTCTTTAGCTGTTCTTGGGTCTCTACTCCCTCAGCGACGACATTGAGGTTGAATTTTTTGCCAATGCCAATCATGGTGTCAACGAGAATCTGATCTTGTTCATCCTCTAGGATGTTTTGGATGAAGCATCGATCAATCTTCAGCTCTTGTATGGGGAGCTTTTTGAGGTATTGCAGGGAGGAGTAGCCCGTCCCAAAATCATCAATGGAGAAGAGAATTCCCATGGAGGCGAGAGCGAGGATTTTTTGAATCGACTTCTCAGGGTCTTGGATCAAGATTCCCTCGGTCAGCTCAATGCAGAGGCGATGGGGCGGGCAAGGGGTCTGGTTGAAGTTTTTTTGGACATTTGAAATAAAATCCTCCCTCTCGAACTCTTTGGCGCTGATGTTGATAGAGAGGCGCCAATGAGATTTTTGGGGATCTTTTTGCCATTTTTGGAGCTTTTGAAGCGCGTGCTTTAGCACCCACTCCCCAAGGAGATGGATGTAGCCGCCCTCTTCAGCCAAGGGGATGAACTCTAGAGGAGAGATAAAACCTCTCGCAGGATGTTTCCAGCGCAAAAGAGCCTCCGCTCCCATGCACTCGGCTTGCTCATTCACGCGCATCTGTTTTTGGTAGAAGAGCTCTAGCTGTTCTTTGTCGATGGCGTCTCGTAAATCCTCTTGAAGCTCCAGCCTCTCCTCGAAGCGGCGCTGAAGGAGTGGCTCAAAGAAGCAGATCGTGTTGCATCCCTTTTTCTTGGCATGATGCATAGCGCTTGTGGCGTATTTAATCAGGGTGCGGGGCGAGCGTGCCGTCTCTTTAAAGGAGATGATGCCAATGCTTGCGGTGATGCTAATGGATTGCCCTAGCAGAACAAAAGGAGCCTGAAGTAATTTAGAGATTGACTCGGCGCTTTGTCGGGCTGAGCGGCGAATCTGCTCCTCGCTCTTTGACCCATCTTCCAAAAGCAGGGTAAACTCATCTCCCCCAAAGCGAGCTAAAGCACCCATGGAGGCGGTGGCGGCTTTGAGGCGCTGAGCTATCTCATAAAGGAGCTGATCGCCAAAGGAGTGCCCCTTGGAATCGTTAAAGAGCTTGAAGCGATCCACACCGATAAAAAGGAGCGCGCGATAGCAGCCATTTTGGTGGCTGGTGTGAAGTGATTTTTTGAGGAGATCCTCTAGGAATCGACGATTAGGAAGGGAGGTGAGGGAGTCGTATCGCTTGATCTGGAAGAGCTCGTTCTCTTTCTCTCTCATCTTGGTGATGTCAATGACAGCAGAGAGGCGAAACTTCTCCTCTCCGAGCTCGATAGCCTTGCCTCGAATCATGATAGGAAAGAGGCTCCCATCATTTTTAATTCCGAGGACTTCATAGGGGGGCTGGTCTCTATTTTGCGAGAAGCGTTTGACCTTGTTGCGGAAGCCAAGCGCAATAAAATCAAGAATACTCTTGGAATGAACCTCCTCTAGAGTGTAACCGAAGAGGTTGAGGGCGATGTGATTGGCATAGACGCATTTTTGGTTGCGATCAAAGATGAATAGCCCCTCAATGGTTGCGTCAAGAAGCGCTTTGATGACCTCAAGCATTTGATTTTGTTCCAGCATGATTCCCTCAGGCGAGAGTCTCTGCTCGGTCACGTCGATGGCGATTTGGAATTTCACTTTTCGTCCATCGCTCCATTGCCCCGAATGGCTATGGAGGAGATAGATTCGGCCGTTGTTGAGATTGATATGTTCATGCTGCGTTGATTTGGAGAAAGGGAGTTGCATGCAATGTCCGCAAGGAATCGAGCGATTGTGGATGGCCTCAAAGCAAGGTCTGCCGATGATATCGCTAAATTCTTGACGCATGGCGCGATTGGCATAGAGAATCTCAAAGGTTCGAGGGTCGATCACATGAATCATTACGCGAGATTCATCTAAAATCGCCTTTAGAATTTCTTCAGGCGTTTGGATCTCTGTTTCGGGTGGTTTCAAGGATTCTATCTCTCGGTTTGAATGTTGGAGTTTATCCATAGATAAGCGCGATCCCTCGCGCCTGTTTTGTGATGCGCTTTGATCATTGGGTCTGTTCCTTTGCAAGGATGCAGTCGATATTGCATCATTGGGTCGATTTTTAGCGAGCTATACTCGTGAAATGCCCCTTGGCATGGATTTGACAAATATAACCTATAGGTCATAGACCTAGCCATTGTATATGAATAAAATTGAAAAAGTATTTAACCTATAGGATACTTATTTAGGATATTTTCTTGCTAAACAACAACTATGTGCCCGTCGATGATATTGAAGAATTTCATCGCAAGATTTCTTGTAATATCAAAAGAATTCGCATAGAAAAAGAGATGTCCAAACTAGAGGTTGCCTTGAGTTTGGGGTTTACCTCTGTGACTTTTTACACTAATGCTGAGAATAATAAACGAGGCAAGCACTTTAACTTGGAGCATCTATACAAACTATCTAAAATCTTTGAAGTTGAAGTCGCCGATCTTCTCGCCTAAGAATCGCTCCCTCCTCTTGGCATAAGCCACCCCTATGAGGATGAAAAAGCCTCCAATAAGAGCAATCCCCCAGCGCTCCTCCATGCCAAGCTCCAGCAGATAGCCAATCAGAAGAGAGGAGAGGACGGCGATGAGAGTGAAAAACATATCATTATAGGCAACCACTCGCCCATAATAGCGCTTTTCTATACGCTTTTGAAGCATCGTCATAGTGTAAGACCAAAGCGTGGTGATGAGGATTCCAGCCCCCAGCACCCCAAGAATCGAAGCATAAAACTCTCTCGCTAAAAACGCCCAAAAAATCAACAATACCCCCTCAAGAGCGAGCATCCAGCCAAGATTCTTTTCGCTAATGATTCGACCAAAGATAAAAGGCCCCACCATGGCTGAAAAAGCGCGAGCGGCGTTGATGAAGCCAATAGCAAGCGGGATGGCTAGGGTTTGGTGGTAGTGATTCTTTGCTAAAAGGGTGACGATTGCATCAAAGAGTGTAGTGGCGACTACCGCATGAATGGCCATGATAAAAAGAAGCGACTTTTGGGAGAAGAGATAGAAGAATCCGTCTTGAAGCATGGCAAGAATTGGCTCATTGGGGCTCTCTTCTCGAGGAAGTGGAGTGGCAATTAGAATCATTAGGGCGATGAGATAGAGCGAGGCATCGATCAAAAAAGCACTCTTTACGCCCAAAGAGTGGACTACAATCCCTCCAAGCGCCATGCCAAGCGTGAGGCAGACGGAGTAGATCATGGAGTGAAGCTCATTAGCCCTCTGCAGAGAATCGCCCTCTAGAATCTTTGGCAGAAGGCTCATGGTGGCGGTGTAGTAGGTCGTCCCCGCGGCACTACGAAGGAAAAGAAGCGCTAGAAGCATCCCGAAATCCTCCTTGGCGGTGAAGGCAAGAAAAAGCAAAGTGGCAAGTATCTCCACAAGGAGTAAAAAAGGCAGAAGCTTTTTAGATGAGAAGCGATCAATGAGCGTGCCGCTTAGGGGCGAGAGCAGGATAGAGGGCGCCCAAAAGAGAGCCGCCGCCAAAGAGAGTCCTAGGGCGCCTATGCCATTTTGTGCCATGAGGGTAAAGAGCGCCACTTGGGTGAACATGAGCGCAAAGTAGTTGATGAGCTGGATGAGGCTTAGATTGCGCACCAGCGGATTGGACTTTAAGAGGGAGAGATGAGTCATGCCGACATTATAAAAGAGAGAGGCTTAGAGGAGCGAAGCGATGGCGATTTTTTCTTTGGAGGCTTTGGCGCTCTTTTTGAGCGAGGAGAGGGTGGCATCGAATTCGAGGTTCTTTTTGGCCTTGCATTCAGAGCGGACAAAGAGCACGCCTGCGCTCACGCTAAGCAAAGGAAATCGCTTCTTCTCGCCCTCTCTAGAGCTCAGCATGACATAACCCGCTTCTCGCTCCTCATCAGAGTAGAAGAGCTTGGCATCTTGGGCGAATTTTTGTAAAAGCGCGAGGGTTTCGGGGAGGAGATTCTCTTGAAGCTCCTCCTCTTTGCAGGCGCAAAAGAAGTCATCTCCACCGATGTGTCCAATGAAGTAGCCTTTTTGCTCCAGCCGTTCGCGCATGAGGTCGCTAAACATCAAAATGGCACGATCGCCGCTACGGAATCCATACTTATCATTGAAGGGCTTGAAGTTGTCAAAGTCAAAATAGACAAGCGCAAAAGACTCTTCCCCCATGAAGCAGTCAGAGATGTGGCGGCTGATGAGATTGTTGCCAGGAAGCTTAGTGAGGGGATTTTGGTCGCGCGCAATGAGGAGATTTCGCTCGTTGATGGCGCTAATGAGGGCTTTGGAGTTGAGGAATCCAACATATTTAGAGTTTTCAGTGAGGATGATTCCCTCGTTTTCGCTTCGATTCGCAAAGGTTTCAATGAGCGTTTCTAGAGGTGTGTGGACATCCGCGGTGGGGCAGGGGCTAAGGAAATCCAAGACACTCTTTTTGGAGGCGGATTTGTTGCGCAGGAGAGAGGTTCCATAGGCGGAGTAGACATAATCTTTGAGATCAGAATCTTTGATAATTCCTAAGGGCTCGTTGCGCGGATCAAGGATGGGGAAAAAGGAGTAGTTTTTGTGCTGGCGGAAGAGCTCTAACACCTCTAGCATATCTTGAGCTTTATAGACGGGCGGGATGAGATCGGTGAGATTGCGGATTGCCTCGCTGCCGCCATGATCGCCGCGCTTGTCTTCCATGTAGAGTTTTTGGATTTGCGGATAGAGGGATTTGAGCTCTTTTTGGTGGTGCGTGCGCTCTTGGATAAGTTTCCCCTGAATAAGATCAACGCTCAACTCTTTGAGCAGAAAATAGACCTTTTTGCTTTCGACTTGGGGCGCGATGACGGTGATTCCTAAGACCTTGAGGATTCTCATCAAATGAGAGACAAAGAGGCGCTTTTTGGGGCTCTTTTCGATGTTTTGAATAAAGTAGGGATCAAGTCGTACGAAGTGAGGGCGAATCTCATAGAGGTGGCGGAAGTTGAACCCCCCATCTCCGTAGCGATCAAACATCAGCGTGTAGCCATGCTTGGCGTAGATGCTCACCATGGCATTGAGCTCAATGGAATCGGAGAAGGGTTTCTCTTGAGAGATTTGCAACACAAAGAGCTCAGAGAGAAGATTGACATTCCCAAAGTCCTCTTGCGCGTCCCGATGGATGAAATCAGGCATATAGAGAATCCGAGAATCAAAGGGGTAGAAGAGTTTGTGTTTTTCGTGCAAGCCCTTGCTCATGAAGTCAAAAACTGCTTTTTTGCGAAGCTCTAGCTCGAAAGGAACGAGGATTTTCTCTAAAAGGGCGCGCTCTTTGAGCTCCTCAAAACTTTTAAACCCCTGCTTCTCTGCACCCCCAAAAAAGACCTCAAAGCCATAGGTGGTGCCGCTGAAGGTATCAATAATAGGCTCATACTCCAAGCGAATTGAGTGGAGAATTTCTAGCCAAAAATCTGGCAGTCGCATGCATCCTCCTTCTTTAAGATTATAAGAGCCCAAGTTCTTGCCAACGCTTTTGGATCAATCCTTTTTCTTCTTTATTCAAAGGGATGAATCCAAGTCTTCTAAGGGTTGCATCTCCCTGCTTAAACGAGTAGTCAAAAAAGTGGACCACCTCGCGTGCTTTTTTGCTTTTGAGGGGAAAAATGATGTAGCTTGTAGTGATAAGCGGGTATCCTTTTTCGACATCCACGGGAGAGAGCCACTCTTTGAGATCAGAGGAGAGAGGGAGAAGGGCAGCGCTCAGCTTCTCTTGGAGTTTATAGGAGAGCTCTACATAGCCTAGACTCCCCTCTTTTTGGGAGACAAGCTGGCTCATGCCCGCGTTGCCTTTAGCGCCCATGCCTTTTGGCCAAGCGAGCGCCTTGCCCTTCCCAATGCTTTCGCTCCAAGTCTTGGATTGGTGATCCATGTAGCTTGTGAAGGCAAGGGTGGTTCCGCTTCCATCATTTCGATGAAGGGGGGTGATGGGGAGATTGGGAAGGGGGATGTTGGGATTGAGAGCTCTGATTTTGGGGTCTTGCCAGTGAGTGATAAGGCCCAGGTAGATATCACTGATGAGCTCAGGCGTGAGGCGTAGATCACCATCTTTGAGAGAGGGGAGGTTATAGACTAGGGCAATGGAGCCTCTTAGAGAGGGGAATTGATGAAATCCTACGGCCAATTCACTCTCTTTGAGAGGCTCTTCGCTTGCACCAAAATCGACCACACCACTTTTGATCTGTTTGATTCCTCCGCCTGATCCAATAGAGAGATAAGAGACACGATTTTGGGTGCTCTTTTCATACTCTTTGATCCACTCTGCATAGGCATTAGCGGGGAAGGTTGCCCCCGAGCCAAGCAGGGTTTCGCCTGCTTGCAAAAAGGTCAAGGCCAAGGCCAAAAGAAAAGGAAAAGGGCGCATGAGAATCACCCGAATTTTCCCGTGATATACTGTTCGGTCTTGGATTTTTGGGGGCTAACAAAAATCTTCTCTGTCTCATCATATTCAATGAGCTCACCCAAATGGAAAAAGGCGGTGTAGTTGGCGACTCTCGCGGCTTGCTGCATATTGTGAGTGACAACCACAATGGTGAACTGCTCTTTGAGTGTAACCATGAGATTCTCGATGGTTTGAGTGGAGATGGGGTCAAGTGCGCTGGTGGGTTCATCCATGAGGATGATCTCAGGCTTGACCGCAATGGCTCTAGCGATACAAAGGCGTTGTTGCTGACCCCCTGAGAGTGCTGTGCCCGGGGATTTGAGTTTGTCTTTGACCTCTTCCCAAAGCCCTGCGCCTTTGAGCGATTCTTCAACGAGTTGATCGCAATCGCTTCCCTTTTTGACAAGGTCATGCATGAGGGGGGCGTAGGCGATGTTTTCATAGATGCTTTTGGGAAAGGGGTTGGGCTGCTGAAAGACCATCCCAACACGCTTTCGTACAGCCACCACATCGATGGCAGGGTCATAGATGTTGAATCCATCCACCTCCACAAGTCCCTCCACGCGACACCCACCAACAAGGTCATTCATGCGGTTGAGGCATCGAAGAAACGTCGATTTTCCACAGCCTGAGGGGCCAATGAGCGCGGTGATTTTCCGCTCATAAATATCAATATTGATGTCATGCAATGCCTGTTTTTGGCCATACCAAAGGTTGAGATTGGAGGCCTTGGCTTTGACGCTAAGATCGGAGGTGAGATATTGAGCTTCTTGCATGAATGATTCCTACCACTTTCTTTCAAATTTTTTTCTAAAGTATATCGCGACAGCATTAAGAGAGAGAAGCACCGAGAGAAGCACCAAAATCCCCGCAGCGGTTCTCTCGACATAGGCTCGCTCTGGCATACCTGACCAAGTGAATATCTGGGCGGGCATGACAGTGGCAGCGTGGAAGATGCTATCAGGTGCATCGGGGATAAACGCGATCATTCCTACAATAATAAGCGGAGCGGTCTCTCCCATCGCTTGAGCGAGCGAGATAATGGAACCCGTCAAAATCCCTGGAGTGGCTAAGGGGAGGACATGATCTTTGACGATCTGCCACTTGGTGAGCCCAAGGGCGAAGCCCGCTTGACGAATAGAGGCAGGGACAGCTTTGAGGGCGGCCTTGGAGCTGACGATGATAATGGGAAGCGACATGAGGGCGAGCGTCATTCCCCCTACAAGCGGTGAGCTTCGAGGTGCACCAAAGAAGTTGATAAAGATCGCCAAGCCCAAGAGACCAAAGAGAATCGAGGGGATAGCGGCGAGGTTGTTGATGTTGACCTCGATGATTTGAGTCACTCGGTTATCGGGGGCAAACTCCTCCAGGTAGATGGCGGTCATCACGCCAATAGGCACGGAGATGGCCATCGTGACCAACATGGTGAGGATTGTCCCTATCACCGCAGAGTAGAGGCCTGAATTTTCGGGAATCTTTGAATCGCCCGTAGTGAAGAAGATGGAGTTCCACTTCATCTCCAATTTGCCCTCATTCTTTAGATGGGTGACCATCTCGATTTGGGTATCGCTGAGGCGATGGTGATGGCCTTTGAGGTATTGATCCACTTCGGCTGAGGCGAGTGCCCAAAAAGTGTGAGTTTTGTCCATCCACTCGGGATTGGCACGAATTTGATTGGGAAGATCGCGGAGCCAAGCACGGCTCACAAGGCGGCTGAGCTGCTTTTCTAGCACGCCATAGGGATTCTCAGCCGCTTCTTGTGAGATAGGCATTTCCACTTTGATGTAAGCCTGTTTAAAGGCAGGATAGCCCTGCCTCACCATGTCGTAGAGGAAAAAGAGCAAAAAGGCGATCGAGACAAAAAGTGCGGAGGCGGCAAGAATCTTGAAGCGCTCACCTCGGCGATTCCGCTGGTTGATCTGAGGGATGATGAAAGGATTGTTGGAGTTTGATTCCATGGGTCGCGCCTTTTAAAGGTTGGAGATTTTATATTTTTTATGGAAGCTTCGGATGATCATGACCGAAACCACGTTGATGATGAGCGTCACGATAAAGAGCACCAAGCCAAGCGCGAAAGCAGAGAGGGTGAGAGAGCTGTTAAACTCCTGATCGCCTACGAGTGATTCGACGATCTTGACGGTTACCGTGGTCATATCTTCTAAAGGATTCCATGTGAGGTTAGGACGCAATGAGGCAGCCATGACGACAATCATCGTCTCTCCAAGGGCACGTGAGATGCTAAGCAAGCAAGCGGCGATGATTCCAGGCATAGCAGAGGGGAGGGTGATGAATTTGATCGTTTCGGATTTGTTCATCCCAAGGGCGAGGGAGCCGTTTTTGATATTTTGAGGAACAGAGCTAATCACATCATCTGAGAGGGAGGCGATGATGGGGATGATCATGATGCCCATGACGATCCCTGCGCCCAAAGCGCTCTCAAAAGAGGCTTGGATACCAAAACCTTTGAACACCTCCACGATAAAGGGTGCCACGGTGAGTGCGGCAAAGAATCCATAAACGACTGTAGGGATTCCCGCAAGAATCTCTAGAATGGGCTTGATAAAATCACGCGCCCTTTGGGAGGCGTATTCGGCCATGTAGATAGCCGAGAGCAGACCTACGGGAACGGCGACAAGCATCGCAATGGCAGTGATGTAGAAGGTGCCCGCAAAAAGGGGGACCGCTCCAAAATTCGCCTTGGCGGCGTGAGCCCCTTCTCTAGCAGCTCCCTCAAGGAAGGAGGTGTCAGGCGACCACTCCGTCCCAAAGAGAAAATACCAGACACTCTCTCTGGCAAAAAAGTGCATGGCTTCAAAGAGAATCGAGATCAAGATTCCAAAGGTAGTGAGAATTGAGATGAAAGAAGCAAGGATCAGAAGACCCCTGATGAAACCCTCCACCAAGTCTCGCGCTTTGGTTTTAGAATTGAATCGAAAGAGGATGAAAAGAAGAGCAAAGGCGGCCACGCTAAGGGCGGCGGCAATGAGCATCAAAGGGGGGATGGCATTGATTCCAAAAAGGTATAAAAATACCCCGCACACAGCGATAGAGATCGCGGGCAGACCGGTATAAAGAGCGGCGAACCATCCGTATTGGTCGGGCTGAGAGTGTATTTTTATGCCCTGCTGGACGAGCCTAAAGGCTTTGCCTCTGGCCAAAACATAGCCGATAAACATAAGGGGGATGAGCCCACCAAAAAAGATAAGGTAGAGGTTATCAATACTCAAGATGCTATTCCTTGCACGCGATGATCAAAATCATAAAACATCCATGGCGAGGAGGCTCGCCATGGATAAAAAGGTGGAAGAGAAGAGCCTAGATTTAGGGAAGAACAGTGTGCTTGTCAACCATTTCAGCGGTGAGTTTGGTTTTGGCCTTAACTGTATCTTGAACTTTTTTGAGAAGATCGGGCTGCATAGGGATAAGACCGATGTTCTTAAGAACGCCATTGCCCCCAATCATCTTGTCGCTGATAAAGAGGTCAACGAACTGATCAAGGCCTTTAACGCCGGCTCGGTGAGAGTTTTTGACATAGAAGTAGAGGCTTCTAGAGACAGGGTAGGAGCCATCGCCGATGGTCTTAGCTGTAGGAGCGATACCGTTGATGTTAGCGCCGCTAACTTTATCAGGATTCTCCTCTAGGAAGCTATAGCCAAAGATTCCAAGAGCATTTTTGTCTTGGACGAGCTTTTGAACGATGAGGTTATCGTTTTCACCCGCAGGGATATAGGCACCATCTTGGCGAATTTTCTTGTATTTGCCCTTGGCATCGCCATAAGCATCAAATTTCTTAGAGCCTACTTCCATGACGAGCTCTTCAAAAGCGTCTCGTGTTCCAGAAGTGGTGGGGGGTCCATAAACCACGATGGGTCGATTGGGAAGAGAAGCATCCACTTGATTCCAAGTTTTGTAGGGGTTTTTGACAAGTTTGCCATCAACAGGAACTTCCTCAGCCAAGGCCAAGAAAAGATGCTCAATTTTGAAGTTGATCGCCGCATTGGCTTTGCTTTGAGCAATAGAGATACCATCATATCCGATCATCACGCCTGTGATGTCAGTCACGCCATTGGCGACGCAGTTGTCAAACTCAGACTTTTTGATAGGTCTAGAGGCGTTAGCGATATCAGTAGTGTCAAGTCCATCGCCTGCGCAGAACACTTTGAAGCCGCCGCCTGTTCCAAGGGATTCGACCACAGGAGTTTTGTTGCCAGTGGTGGCGCCAAACTCTTCGGCTACATAGCTGCTAAAAGGATAGACAGTGGATGAACCTGCCATTTTGATTTGATCTCTTGCTTGGGCGCTGAGTGCCAAAACTGCCGCCGCTGTCACGCTTAGGGCGAGCTTACCGAAATGAGCCATTTCTTCTCCTTGATTGATCTTTGGATTGATGTTTTTGCGAGGGAGATTGTAGGATAGCTAGGTGACACAATGGAGACAAAAAGAGGGGCAAGACCCCTAAAAGCGAAAGGCTTGGAGGTCGCTGTATAGGGCGTTAGCGCCACTTTTAAGGGAGAGGGCGATCTCTTCTACACTACTGGCTTGCTGGCGATTGCTTTGGGCGTAGGCGAGCGTTTGTCCGATGGAGGCGAGACAAGCTTCACTTCGCTCTTTGGCCTCTTGACTGATGGCTTGCATGGAGAGAGAGATTTGGGAAGCCTCAAGAATCTCTCTCTGTGCACAAAGCGCCTCTTGGATGAGCTCACTAGCTTGCTCGGAGACTCGATGGAGGTTGCGGCTTAGTTCAGTCATCTCCTGGGTGCTCTCTCCAAACTCATCCAAGACCTTGATGTTGCCTAGACTCTCTTGGGTGCGCTCAGCGAGCTTTCTCACCTCATCAGCAACCACTGCAAATCCTCGACCATGTTCGCCCGCCCTAGCGGCTTCGATGGCGGCATTGAGTGAGAGGAGGTTGGTTTGGGAGGCGATCTCGCTGATGAGATTGAGCATCTCTTTGGTTTGAGAGACTTGGGCGGCGAGCACTTTCATGTTCTCAGAGATGTGCGCCTGTTTAAGGCTGCTTTGCTTCATCATCTCAATCACAAGCCGAAGATTCTCTACAAATCGCTTCAATGTATCCTCGTTTCGCTGAAGGGTTTGGGCGGTTTTTTGCGAGAGGTGCTGGGCGTTTTGCGTCTCTTGGCTCATGAGGAGAATATTGGAATTGAGCTCGTTAATTTGGTCGAATTGCCCTTGGATTCCAAAGGAGAGATTTTCAGAATTTTCTTGGAGGGAGCCACTTGATTCTTGGCTATGGATGGAGAGGGATTGGGCTTTGGCGATGGCGGCTTTGAGGTTTTGAAGCAGGTGAGAGATAGCGCGCGAGATGAAGTCGGTCTCCTCTTTGGAATTCTGCGTGTAGTCGATCTCTTTTGAGAGATCAAAAGAGCCTTTTTGGGCGGTCAGGCCTTCTAAGTATCGTGTGATTTTGCGCAAATCATAGAGGAATCGAGCGATGATGAGCGCCATGGTCATGAGCAAAAGGATAGAGATTCCCATCGCTCCAATGACAAAAAGGAGCGCTTGAAATCCCTTTTTAGCGCCGATCTCTCGCTCTTTGACCCCTTGATGAAGGAGTGATAAATCTTCATCCAACCCTGCATTGATCTCTTTTAGCTTTGTGGCCACATGAAGGGTCTGTTTGCCCTGTTCCTCGCTGATTTTGAGCGATTCTTGGATGATTTTATTGCTAATATCTTCCACCACGACTCGGATATCATCCACAATCATGGAGTTGGGGTTGGACTGGAGAACATTAGAGAGGATGAGAAATTGGCTAGCCGTCTCTTCAATGTAGGGATTTTTGGCGGTGGGAGTCTCCACCCAAGCGCGCAACTCATTGGCAAGTCGTTCGGTTTTGCGCTTTTCGCTCTCTTTGAAGCCAAGCAGAAGAATCTCCCGCATGATGGCTTGAAGCTTGCCCAAGTCCTCATAATAGCCTAGAAACTGCTTCGAACTCTTTTGCATCTTCTCAAAGAGAGCGATTGATTCTTCGTTGCTTTTGGTGGTGTGCTCAAGACTCTCTTTGAGCTCAATAGCGTTTTTTAGCTCTAGGGTGTGGCTCTTTTGGATATGGGAGTAGTAGAGGTAAAAAGCAACAAAAATCGCCAAAAGCGCGAAAAAGAGAAGCGATAAATTCCCGATAAACTTACTGGCGAGAGTGGTCTTTTTGAAAAATCGTTTGTAGATTTTCCATAGGGTTTGGATCTGAATCACGAGATATCCTTGAACATAGAGACGGAATTTGGCGCGCCATGCTACAAAAAAAGGGTAACATCGGGGTGACGAGAGGGTAGGGTGTCGCTGTGTTGTGGCCTATTTGAAACCTTTTTGAAATAAAATAGTCGCGTTGTTTTATAATGGCGAGGAGTGAAAGGATTGTCGAATATGGTAAAGCCGTTGATTGCGATTATTGAGGACGAAGAGGATCTTTTGGAGTTGCTTGAGTTCCATTTGAAGAAGGCAGATTTTGAAGTGGAGGGGTTTTTGAATGTGCAAAACATCGAAAAACTTCTCAAAGAGGAGCCTATTGATCTTCTTTTGGTGGATCGGAATCTCCCTGGGGTGGAGGGGGCAGAGTTTATCAAGCGCCTAAGAGAGAAGGGTTATGCCACGCCCGTGATCTTTCTCACCGCCAAGAGCGGAGACAAGGAGAAGCTAGAGGGCTTTGAAGCGGGAGCAGATGATTACATCACTAAGCCCTTCAAGTTTGAAGAGCTTATCGCTCGTATCAGGGCGGTTCTTAAGCGAACCAAGGGTGAAGAGCAGGAGGTTTATCAATATAGGGATTTGATTTTAAAGCCCAAGAGCCGGGAGCTTTTTGTTGATAGCGAGAGTGTTGAGCTCACGAAGTTAGAGTTTTATCTCCTGCTTGAATTCATCAAGAATCGTCATATTGTGCTCAGTCGCGAATATCTGCTAGAGACGGTTTGGGGGGCTTGTGGTGAGTATCAGGATAAGACCGTCAATGTCGCCATCAAGCGCCTAAGGGAGAAGATTGACCCTGATAAAGAGAAGAACTATTTCCGCTCGGTGCGAGGCGAGGGCTACACTCTTTGCTAAAACTCCACCAGCTCTTCTCCATCAACTTCACGCTCGTCTTTTTGGGCACCTTTGGATTCCTTGTCTTTTTCACCTATCAAAATCACCAAGAGCGCGAGCTTGCGGTGGTGGAACAGAAGCTAAGGACGATGATTGAGATCGTGGATATTTCGATTCTAGAGGGGAGCATTAGCTATGAGTTCACGCGTGATTTGGCGCGGCGGACGGGGACTTATATCGTCATCTTCAATAAAGCACTCGGCACCTTCACTGCAAGCCATGAGGATGCAGTGAACATGGATATATTCCTTGGGATTGATAGTTCCAAGCGCCCCTTGGGGGGAGAGCGGCTTAAGATTGATCGAATCGAGGACAAAGAGGTGATGTATCTCGCCCAAGATACGGTGATTGATGATCGTGGCTATATTATCGCCATTTCACTTCCTATCGAAGGGGCTAAAAGCCCGCTTTATGAGCTTTGGTGGAAGATCGCTCCTCTCTTTTTGGTTTCGCTTCTTCTCTCCTTCGTAGTGGCGCGTCTCATTGAGCGTAATATTAACTTTGAGTTGCGAAAGATCACTCTCTATCTGCGCGAAGTGGCAGAGAAAAACTATCAAGCGACTCTATCGGGCTCTTTTATCGGTGAGTTTGCGGTGCTCTCAGAATTGCTCACGAATTTGGCTAGAAAACTAGAGAAAAAAGATCGCAAGACACGCAAGCAAGCCGCCAAGCTTCGCCTCAAGAATCGTCAAAATGCCGACATTATCTCCGCGATTTCCCATGAGTTTAAAAACCCTATCGCCATCATCATCGGCTATTGTGAGACGCTACTAGGCGAAGAATCGCTCCCTGAGGAGAAGCGGCGGCGATTTTTGGAGCGAATCTCCCACAATGCCCAAAAGCTCTCTACGCTCATTGATCGGTTGCGGCTCACCTTTAGTCTTGAAAATGATATCGCCCGAATCGAACCCACACGATTCTGCCTTAAAAGCCTTGCTCTAGAGATCGCTAAAAGCTTGGAAGAGAAGCATAAGCGGCGCGAAATCGAGGTAGTCGGAGAGGCACGTGAGGTTGAGGCGGATAAGACACTCATGGAGCATGTCATCCACAATCTCGCCGAGAACGCGCTAAAATACTCTAGTGATAAGGTCACGATTGAGGTTGCGCCCAAGGCTTTGTGGGTCGTTGACCGCGGAGTGGGGCTAGAAGAGAGCGAGCTAAAGCTCATCACAAAGAAGTTCTATCGCGTGGATAGCCATAGCTGGGAGAGCTCTTTGGGGCTTGGGCTCTCTATCGTGAAATATATTTTGAAGCTTCATGGAAAGAATCTTCAAATAGAGAGCGAGCTGGGCAAGGGCTCGAAGTTTGGCTTTGAGATTTGAAGATTGAAAAGGGGTTTAGATGCAGCCACTCTTTTTGGAGGTCTCCACACTAGATAGCGCCGCTGTGGAGCTTTTTGGGATGAGTCATGAGCTACTCATGGAGAATGCCGCTAGGAGTTTAGCCGAGCTTATTCGTGCGAGATTTAGAGCAGGAAGCGTGGTGAGAATCGTCTCAGGGTCGGGGAATAATGGCGCGGATGGAATCGCTTTGGCGCGAATGCTTTGGGGGGATTATCGCGTGCGGCTTTGGCTCCCTTTGGGCTGCGCGAGCGATCTAGCCAAACTTCAGCTAAGGCGCGCCCAAGCGCTTGGCATAGAGGGGGTCGAGAAGCTAGGGCAGGGCGATGTGCTAGTGGATGCACTCTTTGGCTCAGGGCTCTCTAGGGATTTGGGTCTTGATTCTTTAGAGGTGATTAGGGAGATGAATGAGGCGAGAGGCTACAAGATCGCTTGTGATATTCCCAGCGGAATCGATTCCAAAGGCAACCCAAGACCCATCGCCTTTAAGGCTGATCTCACCTGTGCGATGGGTGCGATTAGAGAGGCGCTTTTGAGTGATTCTACGAAGGAGTTTGTCGGAGAGCTGGTGGTGGGAAATCTTGGAATCTCCCAAAGGCTTTATGAGCAAAATCAGCCGCCCAGCGCCTATCTTTTGGGTCGCGAGGATGTGAGGCTCCCTTGGCGCGTGCGAGAAGATTCTCACAAGGGAAGCTATGGACACCTTGCGGTGGTTGCAGGGGAGAGGGAGGGAGCGGCGGTTTTGGCCGCTTTGGCGGGGCTCCATTTTGGTGCGGGACTGGTGAGTCTCGTGGGGGAGGTGAAAAACCCTCCCTATGAGCTGATGCAGGGAGTGAGCGTGCCAAAGGGAGCGAGCGCTTTGGCGTGCGGAATGGGACTTGGCGAGAGGGAGTGCCCTAAAGACGCTTGGGAGCTCCCAAGCGTCCTAGACGCGGATATTTTAGGCAGGGAGGAGATACTCTCTCTTTTGGAGAAGAATCCCTCTCTTGTGCTCACTCCGCACCCTAAAGAGTTTGCAAATCTTTTAGGGGTTTTAGGAATCGCCCAAGTGAGCACCCTAGAGGTGCAGAAAGATCGCATGGGCTGGGCGAGAATCTTTGGAGAGCGCTATCCTAGGGCGGTCTTGCTTCTTAAGGGGGCTAATCCTATCATCCTTCAAGGGGAGCGACTCTATATTAATCCTCTAGGGGGAGCGATGCTCGCTAAAGGGGGCAGCGGTGATGTGCTCGGCGGAATCATCGCCTCTTTGCTCGCCCAAGGGAGAAGCCCGCTTGAGTCAGCTATTGAGGGCTCTTTGGCGCACACGCTAGCCGCTAGTAGGGTGGAGAAGGCCAACTACGCACTCACCCCTTTGGACCTTATTCAAGCACTTGGGAAACTCTCTCTTTAGGCACGCTTTAAGAATGCCCCAAGAGGGGGCGTGCTATAAAATCCTCCCTTAAAATCCAACACCAAGGCAACCCCAGGATGAATAGTGACACACTCAATATCGGCAACAAGATTTTTCAGAGCCGCCTCATTGTAGGAAGCGGGAAGTATAAGGATTTCAAGACCACTTACGAGGCGACCATGGCTTCAGAGGCGGAGATGATCACCGTGGCGGTGCGACGCGTGAACATCACTAATCCCAAAGAGGAGAATCTCTTGGACTATTTCAAAGGCTCCTCTGTGCAGTTCCTTCCCAACTCCGCGGGGTGCACTACAGCCGAGGAGACTATCACACTTTTTCGGCTCACTCGCGAGGCAACAGGAATTGACTTCATCAAGCTAGAGATTATCGGAGACACACAAAAGACCCTCTATCCTGATGTGATGGAGACGCTCAAAGCGTGCGAAGTGTTAGCCAAGGATGGATTCACGGTGTTGGCCTATACAAACGACGACCCCATCATGGCTAGGCGTCTTGAAGAGGCAGGCGCGAGCGCGATCATGCCTTTGGCTGCGCCTATCGGGAGTGGCCTAGGTATCCAGAATCGATACAATGTGGTTTTTATCAAAGAGGCGATCAAAGTCCCCCTTATCGTGGATGCGGGTGTGGGGTGCGCTAGCGATGCAGCCATCGCCATGGAGCTAGGAGCGGATGCGGTTCTCACCAACACAGCCATCGCCCAAGCTCAAAATCCTATTTTGATGGCAAGCGCGATGAGGGATGCGGTTAGGGCAGGGCGCCAAAGCTACCTTGCTGGACGGATTCCTAAAAAACCCTATGCGAGTGCCAGCTCACCTACGGACGGAATGGCGCGGTTTTAAACCGCGCCTAAGCTTAACAATCTCCTAATATTCGACTCCTATAATCTCTCTGTAAATAATGATAACGACTGTTAGAATCGCGTTTGACAAGACTTTGTCGTTAGATTACAATAACTATTATCATTAAACAGGGGCGAAAGAATCCATGAAATTGCATGAGTTACAAAAAGGTGAAAAAGCGGTCGTCAAAGGACTGCCTAGTGATCAGATTTTGAGAGAGAGGTTGCACTCTTTTGGGATTTTCAAAGAGAGTCATTTGGAGGTCAAAGAGGTCTCTTTGGTGAAGGCAACGCTAGTGGTTGCGCTCAATCAAAGCCTCATGATTCTCCGCTCCAGCGAAGCAGAGAGTATCGAAGTCGAAAAGCTCGTCTCATGAAGAAGCCCCTCACTGTCGCCCTCGTAGGGCAGCCCAATGTGGGCAAAAGCCTCGTGATTAACGCTATTAGCGGAGCTCACATGAAGGTGGGAAATTTCACCGGTGTGACCGTAGAGAAAGCCGAAGCCTTCTTTAGGCGAGGGGATCAAGAGATCCAGATTATTGACCTCCCTGGAACCTACTCGCTGAATGATTACTCCATTGAGGAGCGTGTGACCAAGCAGTTCTTGGAAGAGGAATCGTATGATTTGATCGTGAATGTGGTCGATTCGACCAACTTGGAGCGAAACCTTCTTCTCACTTCAGGCCTCATGGAGCTTGGGAAAAAGATCATTGTGGCGCTCAACATGAGTGATGAGGCGGAAAAAGAAGGAATTGAGATCGACGAAGTCCAGCTCTCCTCGATCCTTGGCTTGCCCTGCCTCAAAATCTCAGCGGCAACCAAGAGTAATATCGACCAGCTCGCCGATCTTATCATTAAGACGCATGAAGCACCCGCCAGAGAATCGAAGCGAACCTATGGGGATGCCATCGAGGAGGAGCTAGCAAGAATTGAGGAGTTTATTAAAGAGCGCCAAAGCGAGTGTCTGAAAGAGTGGAGAGGAAGCGCTAGAAGCGTGGCTTTAAAGCTCTTGCAAAAGGATAAGGCGCTTTATGCTTTCTTGCATGATAAGCCTCTGTGGATGGAGCTTCAGCCCCTTGTGAATGAGTCGCTGGATCGACTCTATCTTAAGTTTGAGAGCAAGGATGTGCGAGAGATATTTTTAGCCGATGCTCACGCCTTTGCCAAGGGTGCGGCGATGGAGACAAGCCGATCCAAGCCTCCCAAGGCAAAGAACTACACTCAAGTGATCGATTCGATTCTGATTCATAAATATTTGGGTCTGCCTATCTTTCTTTTCTTGATGTGGGGGCTGTTCCAGCTCACTTTTGAGCTGGGGTCAATTCCAATGGACTATATCGAAGCGCTCTTTGGCTCTTTGGGAGATATGGTCAAGGAGAATATTGCTCACGAGGGTCTGGCTTCGCTGCTTGCAGACGGTATTTTGGGTGGTGTGGGCTCAGTCTTGCTCTTTTTGCCCAATATCCTTATCCTCTTCTTTGGAATCGCGCTCCTTGAGACCACGGGCTATATGGCGCGCGTGGCATTCCTTTTGGATGGATTCTTCCATAAATTTGGAATGCACGGAAAGAGCTTTATCCCTTTGGTGACGGGATTTGGATGCTCTGTGCCTGCTTTTATGGCCGCGCGAACACTTAAAAACGAGAAAGATCGTCTTTTGACGCTTTTTATTGTTAACTTTATGAGTTGTGGTGCGAGACTTCCTGTTTATGTGCTTTTTATTGGGGCATTTTTCCCTGAAGAGGTGGCGGGTAATGCCCTTTTTGGAATCTATATCCTTGGAGCGGTTTTAGGGCTTGTAGCAGCGAAGATTCTTCGTCTTACAGCTTTCAAAGGACCCGAAGAGCCTTTTGTTATGGAGATGCCAAAATATCGTCTTCCCAGCCTCCGCTTGGTATGGTTTACTATTTGGAATAAGGCGCTCATGTATATCAAAAAGGCAGGAACCTTCATCCTTGCGGCCTCTATGCTGATTTGGTTTGCGAGCAATTATCCAGGCAATGAGGCACTAGAGGAGCAATTTGGCGCTCAGATTGAGCAGGCGGCGAATAACGAAGAGCTCGTGGCAGAGCTAGAGGCAAAGCTTGCCGAAGCCAAACTGGAGCAGAGCTATCTAGGGCGTGTTGGGCAGACGATCGAGCCAGTTTTCGCTCCTATGGGATTTGATTGGAAAATGAGCGTAGCGCTCGTCTCCGGATTGGCCGCTAAAGAGGTGGTGATCTCCACGATGGGCGTGCTCTACTCTCTAGGAGGCGAGGTGGACGAGGAGAGCGAGACGCTAATGGAGGTGCTTCAAGCGGCAGTTCCTTTCCCCACGGCGATTGCCTTTATCCTTTTTATCATGCTCTATAACCCTTGCCTAGCTGCTACGGTCGTCTTTGGCAAGGAGGCAGGTGGTACAAAATATATCTATTATCTCTTTGCCTTTACAACTGTGGTGGCTTATTTAGTGGCGTTGGTTGGATATGCCATCGCTCAAAGTCTGTGAAAGCGCCTAAAATACTTGACAAAAGCCATCTCTTAGACTATAATTTCACCCTCAAAAGCAACATTTAGTTGCTGGCGGGGTGACGGGGCGTAGCGCAGCCTGGCTAGCGCACCTGGTTTGGGACCAGGGGGTCGCAGGTTCGAATCCTGTCGCCCCGACCATGTTCTTTGAGAGTCTTCCTTAAAGTGGAAGATTTTTTATGTGTGGTGGGCGTAGCTCAGTCGGTTAGAGCATCAGATTGTGGTCCTGAGGGTCGTGGGTTCGATTCCCATCGTCCACCCCATTTTTATTTTTGTGCGTTCATAGCTCAATTGGATAGAGCATCAGACTTCGGATCTGAGGGTTGGGGGTTCGACTCCCTCTGAGCGCACCATAATTCTTCTTTTTTCTTCTTTTCACTTTTTTTCCTTTGGTATGCGCTCGTAGCTCAGCTGGATAGAGCAACAGCCTTCTAAGCCGTAGGTCTCAGGTTCGAGTCCTGACGGGCGCACCACTTCTAAACTTCTAAAATACACCATCTCTAGCACCCCTTGTGAAGTGAGACTCAAATCTCCACCTGAAACAATAGAGCCATTTTGATTGGCAAGGAGAGAGCCTGTATTGACTTTCAGATTGCCTTTTGAGGCGATAAGACCACCCTTGGAGTAGCGGATAAAACTATTAAAATTTTATAAAAAAATACAATATTGGCGTAATTTGACACAAGTTTAGCTATACTTTTAATTATTAAGATTTACTAAATTAGTATAATATTGGCACATTTTGGCATGATTACGAGGGCACTCCAATGGAACATAATAAAGTTAAACAGATTATTCTTGAAGCATTTGAAAAAACACCTGAACTCAGTATTTCTAAATTAGTTGCCAATACCTTCATTGCCAAAAGAACCGTTCAACGCTATGTTGATGAGTTGATTCAAGAGAATAGACTAATCGCATTAGGGCAAGGACGAAGCCGTTATTATCAACGAGTGTATGTTAATGAAGAGACATTGACACGCTTAGCGGTCTTAAAAAATGGCTCACATATGGGTACGCTCATTTTTGCTAACGGTCATTATGAATTTGTCTACGAAAAAGGTTACGAAGATCTTTTGTTTGGGATCAGCTCGACCCATAATAGCTCCGGTGAACTCTACGCCATTTTTGAAAATCTTATTCCTGAACATGATAGGCGAGAAAGACTCACAAGAGGATTTAAAGAGTTAGGATCGATTCTTGTTGGGCTTGATAATGCGCATGGTGATTTTAAATTTATCCCATTAGGGGAGCTCTTTAAACACAAGTCTCCTTTAGAGCAAAGACCCTCATGGCTTGAAAATAAGCACAAGATACTAGGCGTTAACGAATATCCAAATATCATTCAAGCAAAAGTCTCAATCGATGAAGATGTGCTTAACGATACTTCAAGCACAGAACACTCCAACTTAAGCGGATATCAGCATAAAATCGATGTTGATTTTGAAGATAATGAAATTAAAGAGAGTGCACACAGGGCACACTATTTACTTAAGCCTCTTAATAGAACGCTAACAAATTATTTTGAAAAAGATGAAGCAAATCATGCCAATTACTATCCCTTTCTCGCCCTCAACGAACACCTCTTTATGAGCTTTGCCAAAAAAGTATACTGCCACTAAAATTCAAGACAATAAATTGAAAGGTTTATCTTCCTAAATGGTAGAATTTTCTAAAGATTTAGGAGAGGAAAAAATGAGTAGAAAAAGAAAAAGCTATAGTGCAGAATTTAAAACTAGAGTTGTCTTAGAATTACTAGGTGGCGAAGAGACTGTAGCACAGATTGCCAGTAAATATGAGATTACACCAAAAAGTCTCATTGATTGGAAAAAGCAGTTTTTAGAGAATGCATCACTAGTATTTGATGTAGGTTCGGCTACTAAAGCCTATAAAGATGAGATAGAAGAGCTAAAAACAGAGAATGATGCTCTAGCAAAGAAATTAGGAAAAACAACCATAGAGAGGGATTGGGCAGTGGGAAAGCTAAAGAGCTTGGGCTTATCAAATAAAAAAGATCTTGTCACACCCAAGCTAAAGAATCTCTCCATGGCAAGACAATGTGAAATAATAGATTTAAATCGCTCAACCCTTTATTATGAACCTAAACCCATATCAGACAATGATTTAAAAATCATGAAAAGGATAGATGAGATATATACTGATATATCCTCAACCTATGGCTATCGGTTTATGCATAGGCAGCTTTTGGAAGATGGATTTTCAATTGGTGTAAATAAAGTCAATAAGCTAATGAACACTATGGGGATACAGGCAATCTTTCCAAAAAAGAAACGACACACATCCATTAAAAACTATAAACATAAAATCTATCCATATCTACTACGAGAGCTTGAAATTAACAGAGCCAATCAGGTTTGGAGTGGAGATATTACCTATATCCCAATCAAGGGTGGTTTCGTGTATTTGTGCGCCATTATTGATTGGCACAGTAAAACGATACTCTCATGGAAAATATCAACAACTATGGATACATCTCTTGTAACAGATGTTTTAAAAGAAGCCATTGAAAAATATGACATTCCTGTAATATTCAACTCCGACCAAGGTAGCCAATATACCAGCCATGAACATACAGAACTTCTCAAGAAACACAACATTCAAATCTCTATGAACGGTAAAGGCAGATCCATTGATAATATTGCCATTGAGAGATTTTTTAGGACTTTAAAATATGATGAAATCTATATCAATGAGTATAGCTCTATTTCAGATCTCAGATTTAAGGTTTCAAGATATATCAATTTTTACAATCACAATAGATTTCATTCAGCACTAAATTATCAAAAGCCCATGAATGTTTATCTAGAAGGGTTGAAAAACGTTGCTTAAATTAAAGGCTAGAGGCTGGAAGATGAATTCTCAAAAAGTTGTCTTGACAAATGGTGGCAGTATAAAAGAGCTGATCGCTGGAGTGCTGATAGTGACCCGTAAAAGTGTATTGCAGTTCGCTTAGTTGCTGCATCAGCAAAAAATCCACCGTGTAGAGAGAATATTTTTCATTGAGATCAGTTGGATTATAGGCGTTGAACCAATCCGTTCCCTTGGTGTAGCCAAGGGCAAGATAGGCGTAGAGGCCTCTGTTTTGATAGCTGTAATCCATGCTGAGCATGGCCTTGGAGAGATCATAGCTTGCGGTCTCAATCAGGGAATCGCTCAGGTAATTTTCTGTTTTGTATTGAGAAACGGAAGAGCCCATGGAGATTCGATTGAATTGGTCGTGAAAGAGTTGGTACTGGAGAGAGAAGGTGTAGGTCTTGGTGTGGCCATTGGACTCATACTCGTTGATGCCTCCATGGATGAGCTGCCGATAGCTGCTTTGTCGATATCCTATGGTTGCAAGAAGATTTTTGTAGGGCACGGAGTATTCATAGCTATCGCCCGTAGAGTTTTCGTTTTGAAAATGTTTATCGGTGCTGTTGAGATTGATGCTGATTTGGTCATTAATATCAAGTGGATTGTCATAGTTGAGAGAGAGTGATCCTTGCTTGTCACCTGTTTTTTTTATTCCAAAGTTGTTGATTCCAATCACTCCATTGAGTCGATTGGACGGATTATTTTCGATGCTAATATCGGTGTAGCCTAGCTGCTCGCTTGGCAAGAGATTCATAGTGGCGCGATTGCTCGGCAGGCGATTGATGGTCTCTAGGGCATTTTCTAGCTCTCTTATGTTGAGGAAATTTTCCTCTTCTCCTCTAAAAGCATGATGAATATAAGATTCTTCGGGAGTGATTTTTTTGATCCTACCCTCAAGGGCGTAGAGGGTGACCTCTCCATCGGAAATGTTTTGAGGCTTGATATAGACCTGAGAGGTCACATAGCCTTTATCAATATAGAGACCTGTTAGTTGGCGAGCAAGGTTGGTGAGGTCAGTGAGGGTGTTGCATTTTCCTACGTATTGCCTATAAAGAGACTGTTTTTTCTCCTCTTGCAGGAGGGTGATGCCCTCGTCATGAATAGAGCGGGTGATGAAGCAGGGCTCTTCGCTTTCGGGCAATAAGGCGGGTTTGTCAATGGCAAAAGAGTCTCTTCTTTCATTGTCTCTTTGTAATTTTTCAAAGTTGTTAAAAATTTTTATCTGCTTATCAAGCTGTTCATTTTGGTGAATATCATCATTTGAATTAGCGGTAATAGCAGTGATGAGCAATAGAAATAGATATATTTTTTGCTTTGGCGTGTCATGATTTCTCCAGCAGGTGCGCTTGGGATTTTTTGGTGTAAATTATGCATTGATTAAGATTTTTATAATAACAAGAACTATTACTATAATTTATTTTTTATAAAAAATGCCAATTTTTCGGTACTTCTAAAAAGAATACGAATATAAATTAAGAAATTTTGTCAAAAAATATTAATATAAATAACAAATAAATTTTCCCGAAATTCTGCCTTTTAAATAATTATAAAATACTTAAATATTATGAAAATCTAATCTTTTCTATATTGATAGATTTTATTTTTTTCAGTGATGGATATTGATGGGTTTATTAGTTTTTCATCCCCTATCTCTTCAGATAGAAGCTCGAATCTTTTTGCATATCCTTTGGAAAGTCACAATCGGTGAAGGTGGCGAGGTCGCGCATGAAGCATTCGCCATAGTAGAGCTCGTTGCGCGAGGGGAAGAGGTTGGGCTTGGAGTTCTCGAGAATCATGCGCATTCCCGTACTTTTGGCGGGAGTGGGGTGGGGCTGGCGCGCATAGATTTCAAGGAGATAAGTCCAATTTTTCTTGGGGGTGTTGTAGATGGATTGGACGGGTCGGAAAATGACGCTATAGCGCGAAGAGCCAAAGAGATTAGGATCTTTTTTCTCAAAGAGGGGCAGCTCGGCCCACAGTAAGAGGGGCAAAAGAAGAAGCGCAAAATATTTCATAAAAATCCTTGTCAAAATAGAAGCCAAAACGGGTTATTGTAACGGCAAGAAAAAAGATAGTCAAGGAGGCAAGATGCGCTTTTGGATAGGGATGCTCTTTTGGGCGGGGGTCTGTTTTGGCGAGATAGTGCGCTATGAGCCCCTCTCTTTGGATGTTTGGTATCAAGGGAGATTCTATCATGCCTTTCGCCTCCTTGAAGAATCATCGGCTCAAAGCTATCTTGCGTTTGATCATCAGACCCTCCAAGCCCAAAAAATTCCCCTTCAAGAGGCCAAGATCGCCCCTGGTGCCGCTTTAGAGGATTCGCTCTATAAAAAAATGATGAGAGAGGCCTATAAGCCTCCGCGTCTTCTTGCCAATGATGGACTAAAGAGCTTTGGGGGCGAGAGCCACTATTTGAGTGTCGATCTCTGCCCCTCTCGTCATAAAGGCTTTGAGGAGCGGCTTTGGACTCTTCTTGAAGCGAGACAGAAGGCCTTCCCCGTGATCGTTTGCGTGAGCGGTCGATGGATGGATAGTCACAAGGAGGAGTGGGCTGCCTTGATTCAAAAAGAGCGCCAAGGATCACTAGAGATTCTCTGGTGCAACCACACCTATGATCATTTCTATGAGAAGAATCTTCCGCTAGAGCGCAATTTTCTTCGCCACGAATCGCAAAATCTCTCCAAAGAGGTGCTCCAACTAGAAAAGAGATGGCTAAAAGAGGGGATTCTCCCTAGTCCCTTTTTTCGCTTTCCTGGGCTCATCTCCTCCCCCTCTTTGATGCAGGAGCTCCAAAAACTAGGGCTCATTCCCTTGGGGGCGCAGGCGTGGATGGCCAAGGGGGAGATTCCTCAAAAAGGCGGGATTATTCTTTTGCATGGAAATCTCAACGAGCCCTTAGGGATTGATCTTTTTGAGCGATTCTTGGAGGAGAATCAAGGGGCGCATTTTGGGGGAGTGAAAGAAATGCAAAATTAAAGAGATTCTTCAAGAGAGGACAATATAATCCTTCATCATCACAGCTAAGAGCCAAAAATAAGGTAATAATAAGGGGACAGGGATGCACGATTTCACCTTTTTCAATCCAACGAGAATCCTTTTTGGAGAGGGGAGAGAACAGGAGATCGCTAAAGAGATCGGAATCTTGGGGCACCAAAAGGTTTTGGTGGTTGTAGGGGGTGCCTCAGCCAAAAAGAGCGGTCTCTTGGATTCGACTTTGAGGCGCTTGGATGAGGCTAACCTCCTTTGGGTGTTGCATGAAGGAGTGGTCTCTAACCCCGAGCTTGGACATGTCGAGGCGGGAATCGCCAAGGCCAAAGAGCATCGCGTGAGTGCGATTTTGGCTATAGGGGGTGGAAGCGTGATTGATGAGGCTAAAGCGATCGCTCTGGGGGCCTGTAACGAGGAGGAAATATGGAGTTATTTCCTTGAGCGTCGCCCTATTGAGCGGGCGTTGGATCTTTTTGTGATTCTCACGCTGGCGGCCACGGGGAGCGAGATGAACGGCAATAGTGTCATCACGAACGAGCGCACCCGCCACAAACTCTCTATCGCCTCGCCTCGCCTCAATCCCAAGCTCTCCATCCTCAACCCTCGCCTAATGATGAGCGTGCCTGATGCCTATATTGCCTATTCAGCCGTGGATGCCCTCGCCCATATTCTTGAATCCTACCTCACTTCGCAAAAACCTCTGCCTCTCCAAGATTCGCTTTGTGAAGCGGTGATGAAAAATATAGTCTCCTCAGCCGAAGCCATTTTGGCTGATCGAAGCGCCTATGAGCCTATGGCGCGCTTTGCTTGGAGTGCAACCCTCGCCCTCAATGGCCTCTTGACCACGGGCATTGGAGGCTACTCCTTTCCTAATCACATGATCGAGCATAGCCTGAGCGCGCTCTACAAAGTAGCTCATGGAGCGGGGCTAGCGGTGATTGTGCCCGCGTGGATGAGCTGGTATGAGTCAAAGAATCCTGAGGCTTTCAAGCGCTTGGAGCGTGAGTTTATGAGCGCCAAAGAGCTTAAGGCGTGGTTTAAAAAGATAGGCGCTCCCGTGAGCTTGGGAGAGCTTGGAATCAAAGAAGAGGAGATTCCTAAAATCGTCCATAATATTTTAGAGACTGCATCACGCTGGGATTCTAGAGAGTATGACTCCTCTTCGCTTGAGGTCATCCTTCAAAAGGCGCTTTGATGATCATCCAAAGCCTGATCGACAAGAAAATCGAGCCTCTGGGGTTAGGGGCAACCCTCAAAGAGGTTCATGAGCGCATCAAGGAGAGCGGCTGTGGAGCGGTAGCCTTCATAGACGAAGAGAGTCGCCCCGTGGGGATTCTTACAGAGAGAGATATCTCTAGGCTGCTTTTTGAAGGGTGCGGATTTGACGATTTGGCCTTTCCCTTAGCGATTAAGGAGCTGGTGGTCTCTCAGGAGAATCGAGACTTGGAGTATGTGCTAAGCCTCATGACGGGGAATAATATCCGCCGCATTGTCATCTGCAACAAGGCAGGGCGCTATAGCGGAATCATCACGCAAGACACCATTTTCCATGAGTTGGGCGAAGAGATCTACAAGACCAAGCTGAGGGCACGTCATCTCATCAATGCTAAGAACCTCATCCATAAGATCACTCCAAGCCACTCGCTCAAAGAGGCGCTTTCGCTCATGGTGGAGAATAAAATTGGCACGCTCCCGATGCTTGGCGAAGGAGAGCGGATTTTGGGGATGCTCACGGAGCGAAAGATTGTCCGTATGGTGGAGCTTGGCGTCTCTTTGGAATCGCCTGCAGTTGAATTTATCGACAAGAATCCTTATCTTGTGCATGAGGATTCTTTTATCAATGAGATCATTGATATTTTTGAGAAAAATAGCGATTCCCTTTGCGTGCTGGTGATTGATTCTTCGCGCGAGCTCAAAGGAATTATCACCAAACGCGACCTGCTCAAAAATGCTGAGAATAGCTACAAAAACGCTATTGAAGAGAGCTTTCGTGCGACCCGATATGCCCTCAATAACTTTCCCCAAAGCGTGCTTGAGTGCTACTATCTTGAGACCACGATGCTTATCCAGTGGGCAAATAAGCGGGCTTTTGAGCTTCTTGGAAGCGATATTGTGGACAAGCCATTGAGTGCGATTTTGGATCAGGCGACTTATGAGCACATGGCAGAGCGCATCGCGGCAGGCCTTAGGGTCGAACCCTTTAATATTGAGATTGGCGGAAACTACTATGAGGTGACGCTTGCCAAATCGACTCGCCGAATCATGCAGTTGGTTTTCACGGATGTGACCAAACATAAAGAGTATGAAGAGACGCTAAGAAAAGAGCAGCAGGTGGTGCAGGATATTTTGGATTTCCAATCCTCCATCGTGTTGGTCGCAGGGAGTGATGAGGGGGTGCTGAGTGCGAATCGGAGCGCTTTGGACTTTTTTGGCTTTAGGGATGTCAAGGAGTTCAGGATGCACTATCGCTGCATCTGTGAGGCGTTTATCGATCGGGAAGGATTTTTGAAAAATCGTCATGAGGCATGGCTTCATGAGGCGTTGCTGGCCAATCAGACGGGGCGTGATTCTAAAGCCATTATCAAAGACCGTCATAGCGGAGAGGAGAGGATTTTTGTCGTCAAAGTGGGGCGCTACCCTAGAGATTCGCATAAATTCATTGTCTCGCTCACTGATGTGACGGAGCTGGAGATGAGCAAACGAGAGCTTGAGGGGAAGGTGATGGCGCGCACCGCCGAGCTCTCTAGGGCGATGAGCATCTTGGAAGAGGCGCAAAAGATCGCTCGTTTGGGCAATTGGCAGCTCTATCTTCATAATGCGGAGTTTGAATACTCCAAGGAGATCACCAAAATCCTAGGAATCGACGAAGAGGATCGGCTGAGCATCAAGGATTTGATGAGTTTTGTGCATCCTGAGGATAAGCGAAGGCTCATGAGAGGATTCATCCGTTCAGCCAAAAAGGGGCAGAATGCGAGTTGCAATATTCGATTCCTCAATCTTTATGGACAGACTCGTATGACTCATATCCAAATAAAAGCGCCCGATGAGTGGCATGAAGAGAAGATTCTCTTTGGAATCTGCCAAGACATCACCGAGCAGATTGAGCTAGAGAAGATCGCCTACTACGATTCCCTCACCCAAATCTACAATCGCAATAAGTTCAATGAGCTCATTACGCGCGAGATCGAGCTGCTCAAACGCTACAAGCAACCCCTCTCGCTGGTGATTTTTGATATTGATCGCTTCAAGCGAATCAATGACACCTATGGGCATCGTGTAGGCGATGAGGTGCTAGCGGAGCTGGCGGGGATTGTTTCGCGCGAGATTCGGAGCACGGATATTTTCGTGCGATGGGGAGGAGAGGAGTTTGTGATCGTCACACCTCAAACCCCTACGCAAGGGGCGCAGCTCTTGGCGGAGAAGATTCGCTCCAAAATCGAAGAGTGGAAGTTTGAAGGGGTGGAGGAGTGTGTCACTTGCAGTTTTGGCGTGACCAACATCCTCCGTCTAGAGAGTATCGAATCGGCGATAGAGAGAGCGGATGAGCTTCTCTACAAGGCCAAGAACAACGGGCGCAATCAGGTCGTCATGGCTGAGGAGAGATAGCGCCCGTTATTCAATTGTCACTAAGTGTCACTAACATTCCGCTACTATCTATCTTCTTTTTTTGCGGAAGGACACGGTGAATCAACAACTACTCTACGCTGGAATGCTTCTTTATATTGCTGTCGTTCTCATCGTCGGCTATATGGTAGCAGGGAGGGGCGAGAACCCCTCTTTTCTGGCTCCTTTTTTGCTTTTTGTTCTTCCATTGCTTCCTCTCTCTTATCTCTACTTTCGTGGCACTAAAAAGCGTGAAAAAGAGCTCTTTGAGATATTTTACGGGGATCGTTTGACAGGACTTGGGAATCGGCGAAAGCTTCTCAAAGATATCGAATCGACCCCCAAAGAGCAGGCTTTGGGATTGGTGATCTTTGATGTGGACAGCTTTGGTGAGATCAATGACCTCTTTGGAATCCATGGAGGCGATGGGGTGATCCGCCAGATTGGCAACTTTTTGAAAGAGTTTGTCGGGCGCGAAGGAATCGGCGGCAAGGAGGGGGAGTATCTCTATCGTCTCTCTGGTGATGAGTTTGCGCTCCTCTTTCTTCAGGCACCCTCTGAGGATGAGCTTTTGAGAATCTCCGCCAAGGCGGTTTTGGAGCTCTCTCAGCGCCGATTCTTTGTGAAAAGCAACGATATTAGACTCACTATGAGCGCAGGCGTGGCGAGATCATCCAAGCACCAAGAGCTCTATTTTGGTGCCAATTCTGCCAAAAACTATGCCAAAAAAGAGCGGCTGGAGGTGGCGCTTTATGATGAGCGGATGAATCATAAGGAGGCCTACAAGAAGAATCTCTTTTGGCTCAAAAAGCTCAAAGAATCGATTCTTCACCACCGAATCATCCCCTATTATCAGCCTATTGTGAATTCCAAGACGGGCAAAATTGAGAAGTTTGAGACGCTAGCTAGAATGATTGATGAGATTGGAGCGGTGATTCCCCCTTCGCAATTTCTTGAGGTCGCCAAAAAGAGCAAGCTCTACCCAGAGATCACCAAAACCATCATCGAAGAGAGCTTTAAGACTTTTGCCAAAGAACCTTTTCTCTTCTCCATTAACCTCTCCATCAAAGATCTGCTCAACCAAAAAACCATGGATTTCTTTTTTGATCGACTGAAGCACTATGGAGTTGCCTCCAAGCTTTCGGTGGAGATCGTGGAATCAGAATCGATTCATGATTATGAGGGGGCTAGAAGGGTATTAGAGGAGATTCGTCAGGCGGGGTGCAATATCTCGATTGATGATTTTGGAAGCGGCTACTCCAACTTTGGCTACATCTTAAAGCTCAATGCCAAATTCCTCAAAATCGATGGCTCGCTCATCAAAGAGATCGCCCAAGATGAAAAATCGCAATCCATCGTCAAGGCCATTGTCTATTTTGCCAAGGAGACGGGGCTCTTTACGGTCGCAGAATTTGTGCACTCCAAAGAGGTGCTAGAGAAGGTGGTGGGGCTGGGAGTGGACTATCTGCAGGGCTATTATGTGGGAGAGCCTCTGGATGGTCGCGCCTATTTTAGTCGTCCTAAGGAGAATCAACCCTTAGGCTTCTCCTCCCAAGGGAGGGCGCTTGATTGGCAGGCGCTGATGCTCTCTAGCTCGTGGGGGATCGTGCAGTTAGAGCAGTCGTTGTGAGCTTCATTATTGCGAATTGTGAGCTTTCGATGGGGACTAGCATTGCCACAAGCGCTGATGAGTTTGAAGTTGCCAAACTCGGCGATTCCTTCATCATCATAGAGAAAAAAGGGGCAACCGCAGTGGTAGCAGTTGAGCGATTCCATCTCATGGCATTTTTGATTCCTGGCGTAGAGCTCGCAGTAGTTGGGCTCTCTTTGGCGCATATTTTCCCAAGAGAAGTAGCCCCAAATCTCTGCATCGCTCAAACCTTGGAGGCGAAGCAAGCTCTCAAGCCTCTCTCGGCGCGCCAAAAAATCCTTCATCCATGCGGTATAAATCATCTTCTCAATCCTAAAAAAGATTTTCGGGAATCAGAAAAAAATTGATTAGAATTAGAGACTATACCATAAAAAAGCGCGAAATAGAGCAGGACTTTTTGGCCTAGGCAATGACTATTTTTGGAAGGTGGATTCCTCTAGGATGATGGGGTAGATATACCCAGAGCCAAAATCCTTATCCAAAGAGGCTTTTCCTTTGGCGGTGACGATTTCTCCGACTTTAAGCCCTGAAGCTTCTCCGGTAAAGACGATTCTAGCGACCTCTTTCTCTCCTGTTCCATCTTGGATGTGCACCCAATCTCGCCCTAAAATATTGGAGGAGATTTTGACGATTTTGCCTCGAACTTGAACGCTCTTATCTTTGTAGTTTTGTCGATTCTTCACCACTTCATAGACGCTTAGGGTCTCCTTGGTTTGATAGGGGGAGCGATCGACTCGCTCCTTGATGAAGGCGAGGTGGTCACTCTCAGGGATGGGGGTGCGATACTCTAGCGAAGAGGTGAAGATGAGGCGATCAAACTTTCTTTGGAGGGCTTGGGAGGTGAAATTTTCAGCCACTAGCTCCTCAATGAATCGCACCTCTAATCCTGGATTGATAGGCATATCGGTGATGGCGACCCAGTGTTTGGTGCCTTTTTTGTCAATCTCTAGATAGGCGTAGCCGCCTCCATGCAGGACTTGGGTGATGATTCCTTGATGAAGAATCGGCTCTTTGGCGCCAAGAGAGAGTCCAAGGAGAAGAAGGGAGAGCGCGAGAAGTTTTTTCATGAGTTTCCTTTATCTGAATTTTGGAGGTGGCGATGGGGATAGGCGATGAGGCTAAGGAGTGCAAGAGCCAAGGAGAGCGCATAGACCCAAAGAGGAATAGGGAGAGGGTCGCCTTGGGCGTAGGAGTGGAGTCCTGCGAGATAGAAATTGACTCCAAAATAGGTCATGAGAATCGAGCCAAAGCCCCAGAGGGAGAGGAGGGAGAAGAGATAGTCGTAATGTTTGGGTCTAAGCAAGCGAAGGTGCAAGATAAGCGCATAGAGAAGAATCGAGATGTAAGACCATGTCTCTTTGGGGTCCCACGCCCAGTATCGCCCCCAGCTCTCATTAGCCCAAATGCCTCCGAGGAAGTTCCCTATCACCAAAAGGGTGAGGCCGAGAATGAGAGAGACCTCATTGATTTGGCTGAGCTGATGGATGGGCTTATCTAGCGGGGTCTTGAGGTGATCTTTGAGGATAAAAAGAGCGAGGGCAAAAGAGCCCAAAAAAGCTCCTACGCCAAAAAATCCGTAACTGGCGGTGATGACGGAGACATGCAGCGTGAGCCAAAAAGATTTGAGCACGGGGACGAGATTCGTGATCTCAGGATCAATATGGCTTAGGTGTGCTCCAAAGAGGAAGATTCCCGCCATGAGAATGGAAGCAGAGAGTGCAAAGAGGGAGTGTCTAAAAAAAAGGAGCGCGCCGAGCATTCCCGACCAAGAGATATAGAGCATCGATTCGTAGGTGTCGCTCAAAGGGGCGTGACCGCTCACATAGGCACGCAGGAGGAGCCCCAAGGTGTGAAGCGCAAAGAGAATCCACCCCAGGAGGTGGAAACTAACTCTCACTCTATGGGAGGCGAGTGGCGGGAAAAAGAGTAATCCAAAGGCAGAGAGAAGCACCAAAAAGCCCAAAACAAGGTAGGCAGGAGTGAGATGGGGAAAAATCTCAAGACGATTAAAGAGGAGCTCGGCTTGGAGCTTTGATTCGCTAGGAATCACCTCATTTCCTTTTTTGTATTGATAGAAAGAGATCGTTTGGAGCGCCTCTATCCCCTTGAAGTATTGCCGTTCAAAAGCGCTATCAAGGAGGAGTGCGGTGGCTTGGTGGAGGGTTTTGGCCTCCTCTCCCTCTAGCATGAAGATCGATTCTTTGAGATTGAGCCAGCGATGATGAGGATCGCTAGGCAGGGGGAAGAGCTTAAAGAGAGAGCCTTGAAAGACCATGAGTGCAATATTGAGGCGCTCATCGACCTTGAGAAGATCATTTTCATAGCTTCCACGCCTAGAAGGGGGGAGGGTGCTGGCGCGCTCGACCTCTTTTTGGAGCTTGTAGGCGGAGTTCTCATCAAAAAAGTCATTAAAGCGGGCTCTGTTTTGGGGGTGGATTCCGATGAGTTCTTGGAGGGGTTTGGTTTTGACTCGAATAAGAGGCACGCCCTGCCAAGCTCTTGGATTGGAGAGCATCCCCAAAACCACCTGATCCGCGCTCATTCCTAAAAAAGAGCTCTTCCCGCTCAGCTTATAGAGTATTTCGCGATTGAGTGTATTAAGAGGCTCCATGCGCCCCATTTTGGCTTGAACGATGAGCTCTCCAAAGCCTTTAGAGAGCTCCTGACTTCCCTTTTGGTGCTCTTTGAGGTAGCCCTGCAAATAGTCGCTTTGGGCGTAGAGCGAAGAGGCGAGGGGGGAGAGGAGGCAAAGGGGCAGAAGAAGCGAGAGAGAATCTTTTTTGATTCGCCCAAGAAGCACCCTAAAACGCGAAGTCGGATCGAGAAGATTCCAAAGGAGACCCAAAAAAAGGAGAGCGTAACCTAGATAGGTCACCTCTTTTCCGGGGTCTTGATTAAGGGTGAGAATCGTCCCCTTTTCGTCCATGTCATAGGAGGTTTGGAAAAACTTATAACCTCCATAAGAGAGGGTGTTGTTCATAAAGATGGTCTCCTCTAGGGCGACCTTTTGGCTTGGGTCAACAAGAGCGACATGACTAGTGTATTCTGAGGGAGAGCGGCTACCGGGGTAGCGTTTGAGTTCAAAGGCTTTAAGCGAGAGCGAAAAGGGGAGGGGAATCTCTTGGGGGCCATAGGCGAGATCGACTTGAAGATCATCTAGCCAAAGGGTCTCTTTTTGCAAAGAGGAGGCGAGGTTGTGCGTGAAGCGTTTTTTGATTCGCTTCTCTTTGTGGAGTAGCTCCAAATCGAAATAGCCCGAAACACCCAACCCCTCTTTGTGGATAAAAGAATCGACAAGAGCAATCTTTAAGGGCGTGCTTTGGGTGGGAAGGGATTTTTGGAGTCGATTCTTCCATGCGGTGATCTCTAGGGGAAAAAAGTGCGTCCTTGGAGATGTGCCCTCATGAAGAGTGACTTGGAGGTAGGGCTTGGTGGTGAGAAAGCTTGAGGCACTCTCCCCCTCTCTAATGTGCATGATTCCCTCGTTCCCTAAATATCGCGTCAGTCCTGCGCCTAGAAGAATCACGACAAAGGCGATATGAAAGAGGAATCGAGCTTTGAATCGATAGAGTTTAGTGCGATGAATCACCGCTAAAAGATTGAGTGCTAGAACTCCTAAAAGCGCCTCATACCAAAGATGATCATAAACAAGAGCTCTGGCGCTGGCTGTGCCAAAGTCATTTTCGATAAAGGTGGCTATGGCCGCTCCAACGGCAAGAAGAAGAAAGAGGAGCGTCAGGGTGATATAGGAGCTTAAGAGTTTGTATAGCACCGTGATATCCTTATGAAGAGAATCAAAATGAGGCCATCCCTCCTGATGGAGGGCGCCTCAGGGGGTTATTTTTTGGTTTTATCGTAGTAAGAAGACTTCTCATCCACTCCTTTGAGAGACTCAGGATTGAGTCGCCCTTTGGCGATGGCTTGCTTTTTCCACTCTTGCTCTAGCGTCTGCTTGAACTTGAGTTTCTCAGCGATGAAGGCTTCCATATCCACTTTGGCTAGTTTTTGGGCTTTCTCTTTGGTCTCGAAATCAGGAGCGACATAGTCGATCGCGCCATACTTAGCGAGCACCTTGACGAGCTTGATTCTAGCTTTTTGAGCCTCTTCGTTGCCTGAAGCAAGAAGTCTTAGCACCTCTTCAGGAGCGTGGAAGAAAGAGCCATGTCCAGCAATCGCCATATCCGCTCTCCACTGGGCGTGTCGGATGTGGGTGCGAATCTCTTTAAGCTCAGCATCCGTGGCGCCAAGCTCCATCGCTTTGCCGGTCTCTAGGTGGGCTTTGCCAATATTGTCAAACGCGATATCTTGCAAGAACTCTTTGCGCTCAAACTTTTGCTTCACGATATCTTTGAGTTTCTGCTCGCTCTCTCGGTGGCAGTTCATGCAGCTCTTGTCCATGTTATCAAGGGGATTGCCGACTTTGTGATCAGAGTATTTCACCGCTCCCTCTTGAGTGTAGGGCATATGGCAATCCGCACAAGAGACCCCTTTTTGTCCATGGATTCCCGTTTTGTAGAGCTCCCAATCAGGGTGCTGGGCTTTGAGCATAGGAGTCTTAGAGATTCCATGCGTCCAGTCGGCGAAGTTGATCTCATCATAGTAGGCCTCCATCTGCTCAGTGGAGATTCCCTTCGACCAAGGAAGCGTGACGACCATTGCGGTTTTATCTACGCCTTTGTCATCTTTCCACTCTGTCTTTTTGAAGTAATACTCCACATGGCACTGGGCGCATACAAGGGATCGCTTCTCTTGGTGAGTCGATTCGGCAAAGGTTTTAAAGCCTGCTGCACTGAGGCCTCGATCAAGATAGGGCACTTTGGATTTGAGCTCAGCACTCTTATCGTCGTGACAGTTGTAGCAGCCAATCGTGTTGACAATCTCATCTCCATATTTAGCCCACTTGCCCGTGAAATATTCTAGCTCTCCATCTTGCTCAATGATTCTAGGAACATCAGGAGATTTGCAAGTCCAGCAGGCGCTTGGGAGAGGACCTGTTTTGCCATCCACGGGTGCCCCTGTTCTTAGGGTGTTGATATTATCCTGCAGGGCGTAGTAGTGGCCTCTTGGAGCATTGTAGTCCTTAGAGAAGGGATATCCAGCCCAAGCCACCACAAGGGCGGGCTTCTCTTTGAGCATATCGGTAATATTGTCGCTCTCTTTGGTCTTTTTCCAAGAATCAAATTGTCTTGGATAGTATCTCGCCCACTCCTCGCTCATTGCCTTGCCCTCGATGCCTTGGCTGTGGGCTGTTTTGTTGAGAGCGACTCGCTCCTTCTCTCTTTCGTTGATATTGCTCGCGAGTAACCCCATAGAGACGATCGCGACCAGTGATCCCGCAAGTAACAACTTGAATTTTGTCATCTTGGCTCCTTCTTTTAGATTTACTTAACTTCTCTGACACCCAGATTGTCAGGTGTGGCGGTTAGACTTCGGACTTTTCCGTGTGGAACACTTTTGTGGCACTCCCAGCACAACCTCTCGGATGCGCCTTTTGGATCGTTGAATTGGTGATTCCTATCAGCATTCTCAAGCAGTGTTGAGGAGAGAGAGGCGTGACAGGAGATGCAGTTCTCTTGAACTCTTCTCGCCCCATCTTCGCTGATTTTCATGCTGTGATCATAGGTGCCTAGCGTAAAGGCGACGGAGTGATTCCATCCATCCCTTGCCTTGGAGATATACTTCTGCACCATGTTACCCGTGGGGAGGTGACATTCGACACAGGAGGCTCTCTCTGCGTGGGAGCTGTGCTGCCATGTAGCGTATTGCGGATTCATGACATGACAGTTGATGCACGCTTTTGGATCGCTCGATAGATAGGAGAGTGCCTTGGAGGCATTCACCAGATAGACGAACAAGCCCAAAGCGATGGCGAACACCACCAGCGAGCTATACACTAGGAATTTACTTTTATTCACATTCCCTCCTTCAGATGGTAAAACCTTACATAGGTGCTTGCAAAGCACCGCCATGGCCAAAGCCCTAAAAGCTTTTGTAACCCCTCCCGCATGATTTTCATTGAATCATGCGAACCCTCTGAACAACCCTATTTTATTTTGTTGCAAAGGGTTGTTTTGAAAGCTCATCGACAAAAGGGGAGACCACGCTGTAAATTCTAATGAAAATCATAGGGTGAAGTAATTGACTTAAGTCAATATTCTGATTGAGGCTGGGCGGGAAAGATTCAGCTGAGGATTAAAAAGAGAGTTATACAGAGTTTCAACGATGATACTTTACAATAAAGTCAAATAACTTCACACTAGAGGGCAAGAATGATCGATTTTTTCACCAAGCGACGCGATATCGTGATCGACCTAGGGACGGCGAATACTATTGTCTGTCTTGAACCCCAGGGAGTCGTCTTCAACGAGCCCTCTTGTATTGCCATTGAGCGAAAGTATGGCAGCGACAAGGTGGTGGCGATTGGAAGCAAAGCTAAGGCAATGCGCGGCAAGACACCCGAGAAGCTCAAAGTGATCTATCCCCTCTCCAGTGGAGCCATTAGTGATTTTGAGATGACCAAGACCTTTATGGGGACGCTTATTTCAGGGCTTTTGGGACGATTCATCTTTAAGCCTCGCGTGGGGATTAGTATCCCTCAAAATCTCACCCCCGTGGAGCGAAATTCTCTCTATGAGGCGACCCTCTTAGCGGGTGCCAAAGAGGTGGTTTTGATTGAAGACCCTTTTAGTGCGGCGGTGGGTGCAGGGATTGACATCAGCTCTTCAAGGGGGCGTATGATCGTTGACCTTGGGAGTGGGCTTACGGAGGTGAGTATCATCTCTTTAGGGGGATTGGTGGCCTCTAAATCGAGCAAAGTGGCGGGAGATTCGCTGGATATGGCGATTGTTGAATATATCAAGCACCACAAAAGCCTCTCCATCTCCAAAGATATGGCCGAAGAGATCAAGATTAAGCTAGGCAATATCGAGAATCCAAGCCATGAGGAGAGAATGAGCGCAAAGGCAAAAGATCTAATCCATGGACTTCCTGTGAGTTTTGAAATCAGCTCCTATGAGCTCTACACCGCGATTATGCCAAGTATTGAGAAGATCAAAAAAACTATCGCCGAGGCGATCTCTATGACTCCTCCGCAGATTGCCCCTGATATTTTAGAAGATGGTGTGATTCTCACGGGCGGCGGGGCACTGCTTAAGGGCTTGAGGGAGTATCTCTCTAGAGAGCTTCAGCTGGAGGTTCGACTCTCGCCCAATCCTTTGCTTGACATCTCTACGGGAGCACGCGATATCTTAAAGACCATGGGGCATCTCCCCGCGCCACTTTAAGGAGAGGAGGGTGCGCCAGATTTGGAAAGAGGGGGTGAATCTTTGGATGAGCGACCGTTCTTTAGGCGTGAGTCCTCCGCCCTACGAATCGCTCAATATTGCTTTTCATGTGGGAGACAAAGAGGAGAATGTCAAGCGCAATCTTGCCCTCGCGCTCCAAGGGGCGGGGATGGAGAAAAAGAGACTTTTTTACCTTCAACAGGTGCATGGCACAAAAATTTGGGAAGTTGATTCTTCGATATCAGGATTCCCCAAAGAGGGGGATGGACTCATGACGAATGATCCTAATGTGGTGCTTCTTTGTATGGTGGCTGACTGCAACCCCATCGCGCTCTATGATCCCAAAACCCGTGCTTTAGCGCTACTTCATGCGGGCAGAGCAGGGGTTTATAAAAAGATTCTCACCCAAGCTATCCACCAGATGAAGAATCGATATGGGAGCGAGGCTTTGGATCTAAGGGTCTATGTGGGGCCTTCGATTCGAGGGTGCTGCTATGAGGTGGGCGAGTCAATCGCTAGAGAATTTGAGGGCGATTCTTCACTCTCGATGGCAGTGAAGAGGAGAGAGGAGCGATTCTATCTTCATCTCATTGCCCCCCTCCTAGAGGAGCTCAAAGTCTTAGGGGTGAGCGAAGAGAGAATCTTGGTGGATGAACATTGCAGTGCATGCGATGAGCGATTTTTCTCCTATAGGCGCGAGGGAATCACGGGGCGAATGGGGCTTTTTGGTTCATTGGAGGCTTGATTTTTGACCTCTTAAAAGAAGAGGTGCTCCAGAAGAATCTTGCTCCCAATCCCAATGAGAATCACGCCTCCTAAAATCTCCGCCCCCCTCTTGCACTGCTCTCCTGCTCTCTTTCCCCAAAGCACCCCAAGATAGGAGAGGAGAAAGGTAGTGAAAGCGATGATGGTGCAGGAGAGGAAGACATTCACATCAATAAGGTGGAGCGATACTCCTGCGGCGAGCGCATCAATGCTTGTGGCGATGGAGAGAATCAAAAGGGTGCGGTGGCTCAGTTCATCGAGTCGCTCTTCTTCTGATTGGCTCAATCCTTCATAGATCATTTTTGCCCCAATTAGAGCCAATATTCCGAAGGCAAGATAGTGATCAAAAGCCGAGATAAAGGCGATGAAGGTCACTCCGACAAAAAAACCAAGAAGCGGCATGATTCCTTGAAAGATTCCAAAGCTAAGCGCTGGTCTTAAAGATTCTCTTTTGTTATAGCCAAATCGTGCTCCAAGTCCAAGAGAGACGGCAAAGGCATCCATGCTGAGTGCGAGTGAAAGAAGCAGAAGTTCAATCAAGCGATTCCTTGTGAGGTTGGAGGTTTAAGGGGGTGATTGTAGGGAAAATTGGCTTAGAAACCCCTCTTTTAAGGAGTCACTAAGCAAGGAAGCGTAAGGGCGAAGAGTGCTCCCTCTGACTCATTTTGCACGGTGATTTCACCTTGAAGGCTATCCTCAACGATCATCTTGGTCATATAGAGTCCAATCCCCGTCCCCTTTCCCTCCTCTTTGGTGGTGAAATCGGGGTCGAAGATCACCTCTAAAGGTTCAGCGCTGATTCCTCCGCCATTGTCTAGCAGGGTGATCACTAGGCTCTTCTTGCCCTTCTCGTGCGCTATGGCTTTGGCTTCAAGGGTGATCTTACCTCCCTTGATTCCTCTCTCAATGATGGCATCTCTAGAGTTGGAGAGAAGATTGAGGAGGGCTTGCTTGAGCTCATTTTTGTAGCAGTAGAGCGAGAGGGATTGGGTGGGGGTGATGATCTCTAGAGTGATTTTATGCTTGATGAGATCGGGCTGAATGATATTTTTACACTCCTCGAAGGTGCGCTCAATCGTGGTGAGGTCTTTGACTTTATTTTGACGGAGGAAATTGCGGAAGTCATCCACGGTGGTGCTCATGTAGTGAATCTGCTCGCTCATCTCATCATGGAAACGCTGGAGTCGCTCCAGCTCTTTTCCTGCGAGATGGGTGTTGGCCCAATCAAGCAGGAGATGGCTATGGAGAGAGAGAATATTGAGTGGCTGTTTCCATTGGTGAGTGATGATTCCTAGCATCTCGCCCAGGTGGGCGAGCTTGTTTTGGCGAAGGAGGAGCTTCTCGCTCTGAAGACGCTTGGCAAGCTCCTCTTCGACTCGCTTGGCTAGGAGCTCTTTTTGGGTGTTTTGGTGATCTCTATGGAATTTGAGCTCTAGATGATTGCGCACTCGAAGAAGCAGCTCTGAAGGACTAAAGGGTTTTTTGACATAGTCCACCGCCCCCAAAGAGAGTCCGCGCAGAATCGATTCTTCATCACTGTGAGCGGTCAGAAAGACCACGGGAATCTCACCAAGATTCTCTTCCTCGCGTAGTCTGGTGAGCACCTCAAAGCCATCCATTTCGGGCATTCTTATATCCAATAGGATGAGGTCGGGCTGATGTTTTCTGGCGGCTTGGAGTCCTTGGATTCCGCTTTTGGCCATGGTGATGAGATAGCCCGCCTCTTTAAGGACGCTTCCTAGGAGGCGGAGATTTTCGGGGGTGTCATCAATGATGAGAATCTCGGCTTGGTCTTGGTCAAAGGGGTCGCTCATGAACACTCCTTGGGGGAATTAAAATAGGGCTGTAGCTGCCCAAAAAGCGCCTCCATGCGCTCAATCTCAAAAGATTGAGTTGCCTCAAGAAGTGCGCTAGAGAGAGGAATGAGAGAGGGAATCTGCTCTCCAGCAAGCGCCAAGAGGCCTTGGGCGAATCGCTCAATATCGACATTAAGCATTAAGAGCGAAGCTTCTTCGTATTCTCCTTGAAGCGCTTCTTGGAGGAGGGAGTGCTCTTTTGGTGTGAGATCAGGGGCACTCGTATGGAGGGGGCGAGAAGCGAGGTGGGCGGAGAGTTCCTCTAAGAGGGTGGCCTTGGTGAAGGGCTTTTTGATGTAGCCCTCGCAAAAGGAGCGAATCACTCTCTCCTCCTCCTTCATGGCCAAGGCGGTGAGAGCGATGATTTTGGTGGGGCGTGTTTTGGGTGATTCTTTGAGGAGCTTGGCCGCCTCTAGTCCATCTTTGAAAGGCATTTGAATATCCATCAAGATGAGGTCGGGAAGCTCTTTTTGGGCGATAGCGATAGCCTCTAGCCCATCTTTGGCTTCGATAATATGGAGGGGCTGTCCCTCTAAAAAGGCACGGACAATCTCTCGATTGTCACTCACATCATCCACCAGCAAAATCTTAGCGCAGGGGAGGGAGGAGGGAGGGGTTTGAAGGGAGCTCTTAGAGGTTTTAGGGGTGGCAATCTGGAGATGGGGTAGAGTGATAAAAAAGGTGGAACCCCATTTTGGACGGCTCTCTAGCGTGAGATCTCCCCCCATGATCTCCACGAGGCGCTTGGTGATGGTGAGCCCCAATCCTGTGCCCCCATACTTTCTCGTGTTTTGGGCATCTTGCTGAGTGAAGGGCTCAAAAATTCTTGATTGCTGGCTTAGGGGAATGCCTATTCCCGTGTCGCTCACCTCGATAAAGAGGGTGATTTTAGAGGCACTTTGGCGCTGAAATCTAAAAGAGCAGGAGACTTTTCCCTCGTGAGTGAATTTAAAAGCATTGCCAAGAAGATTGAAGAGCACTTGGCGCAAGCGAATCTCATCCATCACCAAAAAATCAGGGATTCCCTCCTGAAGATTCAATTCGTAGGAGAGATTTTTTTTGAGGGCACTGGGGAGGAAGAGTGATTCGAGCTCTTTAAGAAATGCTTTAATATCAGTGGGTGAAGGATGTATCTCCATCTTGCCCGATTCGATCTTGCTGAGATCAAGAATATCATCGATAATAAGGAGAAGGTTTTGGCCGCTGGTGGCGATACTCTCTAGGTATCCAGCAAAACGCTCGTTCTTCTCTAAAGCAGGCTTGAGAAGCTCGGCAAAGCCAAGGATGGAGTTGAGCGGTGTGCGAATCTCATGGCTCATATTGGCGAGGAATTCAGATTTGGCGAGGTTGGCTTGTTGGGCTTGGATGCGCTGCTCTTTCTCCGAGCGCTCCCATCCCCTGCGCTCAATGGCTCCCGCAATGATCGTCGATATGGAGCGCAAAAGCTCGATCTCCTCCTCGCTCCATTCGCGTTTTTTGCGGCAAGAATCAAGCCCCAAATAGCCATAGAGCCGTCCTTGGGCAAAGATAGAGACCGCAAGAATGGATTTTATTCCTTGGGGGGCGAGTGTCTCAGAGAGGTCTAGGGGAAGGGTGGATATATCAGAGGCACAGATCATCTTCTTCTCCACAATAAGAGGCTTCCATGAGGGCATAAGGCTATATTCGAAGTGCTGAAGAAGATGGATTTGCGGAGCGATTCCCTCTTGACACCACTCAAAAGTGTTGGTCGCATAGGAATCATCAGGAGAGTTTTCAAAAATATAGGAACGATCCGCTTGGGTGAAGCGTCCTAGGAGCTCCATCACCTTGGCAATAGATTGATTCCAATCAAGTGGACGGTAGAGGAGATGCAGGACGTCATTGATGAATTTTTGGCGTTCTAGGTTGTTTTTAGTGCGAAGTTCGTACTGTTTGCGCTCCGTGACATCTTGGATGACTCCTTTGAGGTAGCGTAATCTCTGCTTCTCGTAGAGGGTTTTGGCAACCCCTTTGACCCATATCTCTTTGCCATCTTTAGGGCGAGTGATCTTTTGATCTATCTCTAGGTGATCAATTTTGATGGGGTTTTGAGGGTCAAAAAGAGGTAGAGAATCGCGCGGATCTTCTCCAAAGAGGGAGACCCAATCTTCTAGGGTTTTGGGCGAAGAGGGGGAGAGCCCAAGGAGTTGGTCAAAAACCTCAGAGCTTTTGAGTGTTTCTTGGAGAAGATCGAGTGTGAAACTCCCTATTTTTCCAAGCTTTTGAGCCTCTTTGAGCTCTTTTTCGCTTTCATGTAAAGCGGCGATGAGGCGTTTTTGCTCAGTAAAGTTGCGGGTGATTCCGATGATTTTGGCGAGATTGCCCCCCTCGTCTTGCACCACTCTTGCAGTCACCTCCGTCTCAATCACCTCGCCATCATGCGTGTATTGATCGAAAAACTCTGAGAAGATTTTGATTTCTCGGTGGCTTGGATTGCTTAGTCTTAAACGCTCCCCCTCGAGAATTTGCATGGCTCTTTGATAGGAGGAGGGGGTGAGCGTCTCTTCTAGGGACATCGCCTCGGCCTCTTCTTTGGGGAGACCCCGCATTGCTTCCACGGAGGGGCTAATATAGCGGAATCGATTGAGCTTGAGATCATAAACCCAGATCACATCCGTGACATTTTGGGAGATAATCTCAAAGAGCGCCTCTCCCTCCTTTTGTTCGCTAATATCAAAAGAGATACCCACGCGAACGCTTTTTTGAGGCTCAATCTCAATCACTTTGCTATGGCATCGATACCAGCGCTGGGTTTGTCTATTTTGGCTTTGCCAAATATGGCGATGGGGAATAGCACCTGCCTCAAGGCAGCCTTCGCAAGGCTCGCTTCGTCCATACTTTGCCTCATAACAGGGGATCCCCACGATCTCGCCAAGCACCTTCTTGGCCTCTGCATTGGCGTAGAGAATGGAGTAGTTCTCAACATCCAAGACGACCACAAGGGCATCGAGTTCATCAAAGAATCGATGAAAGGGGAGAGGAAGGGGGTCCATAGGGAATCACCTTGTCATGCTCTTTTGGGGATAGGGTGAAATGGTTGGTGCGCTCTTTTTTTGGTTAAAAAATATTATAACCAAAAATTGGCGCTCAATCTTCTACTCCTCTCTCCATGTGGATCGTCTGCCACTCTCCCTCCTCTTTGAAGAGTGCTTGAAAGCCACGCTTTTTCCAAAAGTCAAACCCTCCTGAAAGAAAGGGGTGGGTATGGAGGTAGAGCGTCTCATATCCAATCTCTTGAGCTCTTTGGAGGGCTTGTTTAAAGAGAAAAGAGCCAATCCCTTGACGCTGGAGACTCTCTTTGACATAGCATCGCCCTATTTCACCCACAAAACCCTCCGTATAGCGTAATCTCAAACTAGAGATCCGCTGATCATAGGGAGAGAGGGCGATACAGCCGACAATCTCCTCTCCTTCTAGGGCGATGAAAAAAGAGTAAAGAGGGTCAAGGCGCTCCTTTTTGAAGCGCTCTTGCAGCTCCATGAGGCGCTGGCTAGAGACTTTGGTGCCATAATGGAGACGGAACTGCTCCCAAAGAAATTGCTCGGCTTCGGAGTGCTCCAGGGGGAGATAGGGGAGAATCTGAAGGGAAGAGATCATGAAATCCTTTCTTGTTGGGGTTTAGGACGGGGGAGGGGCAGGAGGGCTCCAAGGAGCTCTTGGGTGCAGGGGTGGCGCGCGAGGTGAGAGGAGCGAGATTCCACCTCCTCGATGAGGCACCCCCCGCAAAGCACGCCAAAGCGTTCGCATAAGGCCAAAATAGTCTCCAGATCATGGGCAATGATGAGCGCGGTGAGACCGCTCTGCTCTTTGGCTTTTTGAAGGAGGCGGATGATCTCAACTTTGGTGGAGACATCAAGAGCGCTTAACGCCTCATCAAGGATTAAAAATTTTGGCTGGAGTGCGAGGGCTCTAGCCAAAGAGACTCTTTGAAGTTGTCCTCCGCTTAGCTCATGCGGATAGCGCCTTAAAAGAGTGGAGGAGAGCTCGACTTGCTCAAGAATCGTAGAGATTTCAGCGAGGCTGGCACGCTTGTTTTGACACCAAAAAGCCTCCTCTAACGCGGTCTGGATAGTAAAGTGGGGATTGATGGAGCGATGATAGTCTTGGAATACCACCCCAATGCGCCCCTCAGCACTTCTCCTCCACCTCTTGAGCGCCACTCCTTGGATATAAATCTCGCCAAGGGTTGGCTGATCGACCCCCATGAGTATCCTCGCTAGAGTGCTTTTCCCACTACCGCTTTCGCCTACAATTCCTCTCCACTCTCCTTGGGGGATATTGAGCGAGAGATTTTGAAGCACGAATCGATTCGCGTAGCGCTTGGAGAGGTTTTGGATGGAGATCATGGGTGGAGTCCTTGGAGGAGGAGTTGGCGATCTTGGATCAGCTTTTGAGTTTGAGGGTGAGTAGGGCGAGAGAATATCTCTTGGGTGGGGGCGCATTCGACTTCTCGTCCTTGATGCATCACCAAAATTCTATCAGCAAGGTGGGCAATGGCGGCGAGATCATGCGAGACGAAGAGCAGGGAGAGGGATCGTGATTCTTGGATGGCTTGGAACTGTTCTAGGATTCGCTTCTGCCAAAGAAGATCCAAGGCGCTAGTGGGTTCATCGGCGATGATAAGCTCAACTTCTTGCGTGATGGCTAGGGCAATCATGACTCTTTGGAGCTCCCCTCCGCTTAGCTCATGCGGATAGCTCTTAAGGATTCGTTCGCTCTCTTGGAGTCCTGCTTGATGGAGGTTTTGATGGGCTATCTCTAGGGCGCGCTCTTTGGGGAATTTGAGGCGCAATGTCTCCACCATCTGCGAGCCGATCTTGGAGAGAGGATCAAAGGCGCTCATAGCCTCTTGGAGAATGAGTGCGATTTTTTGTCCTCGCCAAGGGCGTAGACGCTCTTTTGGAAGGGAAAGAAGGTCGATTCCTTGAAAGTCGATTCTTCCCGTGGGGCAAAGTGAAGGAGGATTGAGCCCTAGGATGCTTTTGCAAAGGAGTGATTTGCCACTACCGCTCTCTCCAATAACCCCCAATACTTCGCCTTGTAGAATCTCAAGTGAGAGAGAATCGATTAGTTTTTGCCCTGTGGGGGCGTGAGTGAGCGTGAGATCATCGATTCGAAGTAGGGTCATGAATGCCCTTTGGGGAAGGAGTGCTTGGGATCAAGAAGTGTTTGGAGGGTGTCTCCCCAGAAGTTGAATGCCAGCACAATGAGCAAAATTGCCATTCCCGGAGGAAGCATTTGGATAGGGTTGAAGCTCATCGCCTCTTTGGCTTCACTGAGCATCACGCCCCACTCAGGAGTGGGGGCTTGAACACCTAAACCCAAAAAAGAGAGGGCTGAGAGACTTAAAACCATCCAGCCTATATCCATCGTGGCAAGCAGAATCACCTTCAAGCTGAGGGCGCGCCAAAGGTGCTTGCGGAGGATGAGGTGCAGAGGGGTTTTGGCGGCTTGAGCAAAAAGAAGATAGTTTTGGTCTTTGAGGTGGAGGGCAAAGGCATAGATCATTCTTGTGTGCCACGCACTTTTAGCGATGATTCCTGCGATGAGGGTGTTGAGGATACCTGGTCCAAGCATCCCCACAATAGCAAGAAACATCAGCTCGCTAGGAAAAGAGAGCATGGCATCACATGCCCTCATGATCCACTCCTCGGCTCGCCTAAAAAAGGCTGCACTAAGCCCCAAAACAAGAGCAATCAAGAGCGATAGCGCAACAATCGCCATGGAGAGAAAGAGGGTTGTTCGCACCCCATAAAGAAGCCTAGAGAGAATGCAGCGTCCCAAATGATCACTTCCTAGGGGATAGTCTAAAGAGAAAGAAGCGAATTTCATCGCCAAGTTGGGGGTGAGGGGATCATGGGGAGAGAGGAGGGGGGCGAAAATCCCCGCAAAGATAAAGAGTCCAGTGACAAGAAGCCAAAAGAGGGCTAGGGGTCGGGCAAGGAGTGAATGGATTGTAAGATTCATGGGCGTGCAACCATCCTAGGGTCAAGGAGACGAGCCAAGAGATCAGCAAGGAGATTGAAGAATAGAAAGAGAATGGCCATCATGAGGATGTAGCCCTGAATCATCGGGTAATCCCGCGCAAAAATCGCCTGCACGCAAATTCGCCCCACTCCGGGTAAGGCGAAGATGTTTTCGACGATGACCGAACCAGCGATGAGCTTAGGAATGGAGACTCCTAGGGCTATGAGCGAAGGGCGAAGGGCGTTTTTTAGGATGTGAGAGCCGATTTGCCACTCACTAAGGCCTCTAGCGCGGGCGTAAAGGACATAAAGCTCGCTCTTTTGCTGGATCATCTCATGGCGCACTAGACGCACATAGGTCGAGATATAGGCACACGCAAGAGTGAAGGAGGGCAGAAGAATCGATGCAGGACTCTCCAATCCTCCCGTGGGAAGGAGATCTAAATGAATTGAAAAGAGCCAGATGAGCCAAAGCCCAAGCCAAAAATTGGGAATTCCTGAAAAGGTAAAGGCCAAGGTTCGAATAAGGCGATCCAAAGGGCTATCTTCATAAAGAGCACTAAGCACACCCAAGCCAAAACCTCCAAAGAGAATCATGACAAGCGATGCAGAGGCAAGGGCTAGCGTGATGGGAAGAGCGGCAAGAATCTCTTGAATTACAGACTCTTTATGAACATAACTCACGCCAAGGTCTCCTTGGAGGGCGGAGGTGAGCCAAGAGAAGTATCGCTCCAAAAAAGGGCGATCCAATCCAAGCTCTAGGCGCACTTCGCGGATGAGATCAGGAGTGGGCACAATATCGTTCATCCTGAGGGCGACCTCCGCGGGGTCGCTGGGGCTCAGGCTCATTAGCCCAAAAGAGAAAAAGGAGATTCCCAGCAAAAGCCAAGGAATCACCAAAAGACGCTTAAAGAGATAACGATTCATCACTTTTTGGAATCAAAAAACATCTTTTCGAAGGGAATCTCGTATTGAGAGACATTGAAGCTAACTCCTTGAAGGGCAGGAGTGAAGACCGCTTTGGTTCTTGAGTAGCTAAGGGGCACATAGACAGCTTGCTGGTCAATATAGGTGAGAATTTCCGTGTAGAGTGCTTGACGCTTCTCTCTATCAGGCTCAATCAAAACCTTTTGGATGCTCTCATCTAGCCACGCTTTACGCTCTAATCCTAGCTGGGCTTGGTAGTCTCCGTGCGTCGCCATCCTCCAAGAGGAGAGGTAGGATTGGGGATCGTAGGGGATGCCCCATGAGAGGGAGTATTGGAGGTCAAAGTCACCATTTTTTTGGCGATCAAGGAAGGCTTGCTTCTCCTCGCCGATAATTTGGAGATCGATTCCGATGGATTTGAGGTTGCTTTGAACGAACTCGCTGATGCTCTTCTCTTGGGCGTTATTGATGTTGTAGTAGAGTCTAAGGGAGAGGGTTTTGCCCTCTTTTTGGCGGTAGCCAAGCTTCTCATCCATCATCCAACCCGCCTCATCCAGCTTGGTTTTGGCTTGATGGAGGTCGAGCTTTTTAGGGGAGAGGGGAATATTGGCGTAGGGAACAGAAGGGGAGAAGAGTGAAGAGGCGGGTGTCTCTAACCCATTGAGGATTCCTTTGGCAATGGCCTCTTTATCGATGGCGTGAGAGATGGCTTCACGAATGCGGACGTCTCCCGTGAGGGGCTGCTTGGTATTGAGCAGAATCGCTCTTGAGGCGATGGGGTCGCTTAGCAAGGTGGTATATTTTTGGGCTTTTTGGAGGGCGTTGAAAGCATCAATGTTCACCATGTCACCATCGGCTCCAAAGATGAGGTCGACTTCGCTTTTTTGAAGCGCTAGTAGAATCGCCTGATGATCAGGCATCACGCGCCATCTAATTGCCTCCAGCCGAGGCTTTTCTCCCCAGTAAGTCGGATTGGCTTTAAAGAGAGCATAGGAGTTTTTCTCATGCTCGGCCAAGATCCAAGGGCCTGTTCCTGCGTAGCTTTTCACTCCGTTTTTGGTTCCGCCATCTATAAAGCTAGCGGGGGAGATGAAATGGAAAGGGCGTGTGAGGGCTAGCTCGATAAGCGTGGGATAATAGGGGTTTTTGAGGGAGAGCTTGAAGGTGTGCTCATCCAGTGCCTCGGTGCTCTTGATGGCGTTGACCAACTCTAGCCAAGCGTGTCTAGATCGATTCTCAAGAATCGCATCGATATTTTTCTTTACCGCGAGTGCGTTAAAGGGCTCTCCATCACTGAATTTCACTCCTTTCCTGAGGTGGAAGAGATAAGTTGTGCCCTCATCTTTGATCTCCCAAGAGGTGGCGAGCCAAGGCTTGATCCCCTCTGGGGTGTTGATCACCAAAGGCTCAAAAAGCATATTTCGTGCTGCCATCTCTCCGCCATAGAGGTGAGGGTTGATATTTCGAATATCTTTAGTGCTCGCATAGGAGAGCTCTGTTTTGGCCAAAGGGGTGGACTTTTTCTCTTCAGGTTTGCCTTGGCAACCCAAAAAGAGAAGAAACAGGGGTAGGAGAAGGAGTCGGCTACAAGAGGTTATAAGAGGTTATAAGAGACATGATGTTATCCTGCGTTTTTTGTTACGAAATACTAAAAAGTATTATAGCGACAAGAGAGAGAAAGTTCAAGAAGATTTTGAATATAAAAATAGTTAATTTTTATGAAAAAACTATTGGAAAAATATTATTTATAAAATAAACTTTTTGATTAATTGAAGAGTATAGAAGATTCGTATATTTTCACTATTAAAGGAGGAGTATATTCCTCCTTTAATATATTTTAGAATTTATAAATAGTGCGGAATCTAAAGGAATCGCCATCACCATCCTTGCCCTCGTTGTCATACTGGGCGCTTAGGGTGAGTCCTTTGAGGGATCCTGAGAAAGCATAGGAGATATAGCCACCCGTATAAGAGACCTCTGTCTTATCATCATCGACATCCACATAGAGGAAGCCTGCTTTGAGGCTTGGTGTGAAGGCATAATCGAGGTTAAACGCCCATGCTTCCATGTTGGGATAGTAGCTGTAAGATCGGATAAGAGAGTAGGTGTAGATGGTATCCGTGCCATTCCCCACCCCATGAACTAGCTGCTCGTTGCGTCCGCTAGCGGTAAGCTCATAGTCAGAGACTTTAGAGTAGGCGGCATAGGCACTGAAGTCAGAGTAGCTGGCTCCAGCTTTAAGGCCATAGAGGGAGGGGGAGCTAGAGCTTTCGTCGCCTGAGTTGTAGCGGTTTTTCCAATATTGTCCAGAGAGGTCATAGCCAAAATCGGCGATTTTTCCCTTGTAGACGGCTTCGCCATAGAAGATATCTAGGTCAGAGGCGCTTCCCTCTTTTTCGATTCTTGCCCAAGCAGCAGTGAGGGTGAGCCCAGGGATAGATTTGTTGATCGCATAGAGAGAATAGGCGCCATCTTGGTATTTGTTGAACTTTCCGATATGCCCCTCTTTATCGGTTCTGGCTTGGAATTTATTAATGTAGAGTAACCCTAGCGTGGTGTCAGGAATGTTTTGGTTGGTGATGGAGTAGCCCTCAAACGATTCTCGGATGAGTCGCGATCCACTTCCTGCGACTAAAGGGGTGCTAATGAACATTCGACCACCCTTGAGGGTTGTTTGGTCGTAGGTGTAGGAGAGATAAGACTCAGAAAGCTGCGCGCCTTGAGCCCACATATCGTTTTTGAACATCTGCTTGGAAGCCTCATCAGCAAAAGGAGTGGCGCTGGATTGGAAAGTGCCTCCCGCTTTAAAACCATAGAAAGAGTCCGTGACATAGTTCATCATCACGCCCGCTGCGAGGATATCTTCACTATTTTTCTTCTTCTCTTGGGTGAAGTAGTAAGCTTTGAGCTCTCCAGCGAATTTCCCCCCTTTGAGGGCGTCCGTGAGACTCTCGGCCGCCAGTGCGCTAGAGGCGGATAGTGCGAGTGCAGAGAGAGTGGCTAGGCTAAATGCAGATTTCAACCTCATCGTTTTGATCCTTTATTTTTAAGAATGATAATCATGATGTTACATTTATTACACTTAATATTTATTTTAAATTAAACTTTATATTTGCAAATATTATTGAAGTAATTAAATATTATATACTATTATTTACATAAATAAAATGGTATAACAAAATTGACAAGAATCTATATTTAATAGTATAATATGGGATTGATTTTCATAATCAAGCAATTTTCCTAACCATCTCCATACAAGAAAGGATCGCATGAAAAAAGTAGGTCTATCCTCTATTGCCGCAACGCTCTTAGGCGCGAGTATGCTATTTTTTAGCGCTTGCTCAGGTGATAAGCCCGCCTCCAAAGAAGAGGCAAAAAGTGAAGCAAAAGTCGAATCTCCCAAGGTTTTGACTTTTGCCAACTTCCGCGACATTCGCGATCTCAATCCACACCTCTACGCAGGGGAGCTTTATGCGCAAAATATGCTTTTTGAGTCCTTGGTTCATATTGATAGCGAGGGGAAGATCACTCCTTGGCTCGCCCAATCTTGGAAAATTTCCGAAGATGGCAAAACCTACACCTTTAAGTTGCGCGAAGATGTCTTCTTTTCTGATGGAGAGAAGTTCAACGCAGTAGCGGCTAAGGCCAACTTTGATGCGATTTTGGCCAACGCTCCTAGGCACACATGGCTAGAATCGGTGCGCCTTATGGAGGCAATCGATAAGGCGGGAGGAAAGTCGGTCGAAGCCACGAGCGAGTATGAGCTTACGATTCGTCTTGATGCCCCCTACTACCCCTTTTTGGTGGAGCTTGGGGTGATTCGCCCTTTCCGATTCGTCTCTCCTAAGGCCTTTATCAATGGAGGCACCAAAGAAGGTGTAAGCGCACTAAGCGGCACAGGTGCTTATATTCTCAAAGAAAATCATAAAGATCAATACGCCATCTTTGAGGCCAATCCTAAATATTGGGGTGAAAAACCTCAAACCAAGCAGGTGGTCGTGAAGGTGATTCCCGACAACCAAACTCGCGTCATGGCGCTAGAGAAGGGTGAAGTCGATCTTCTTTTTGGAACCAATATGATTGATGCGGAGGCCTATAATCGATTCTCCAAGATGAAAGGCTTTGGAGCGGCTATGTCTGCGCCGACCTCCACTCGAATGCTGCTTATCAATACGGCCGATTCTGTGATGGGTGATTTGGCGATTCGAAAGGCGATCCAGCACGCGACCAACAAAGAGACCATCTCCAAGGCGATCTTCTCAGGGATTGAAAGTCCTGCGGACTTGACGCTTGCCCCTAGCGTTCCCTACGCCAACCTTGGACTCACCCCTTATGAGTACAATCTAGCCAAGGCAGAGGCTATTCTTGAAGAATCAGGATGGAAAAAGGTCGAAGGTAAAAAGTACCGAGAAAAAGAGGGCAAAGAGCTAGCTATCACTCTTCACTACAATAGCAACAATGTGGTTGATAAGACGATTGCTGAGTTTGTTCAGGGCGAGTGGAGCAAAATCGGGGTGAATCTAAAAATCACAGGCGAAGAGGAGCAGGCCAATCGGGACCGAATGAAGGCGGGGCAGTTTCAGATCGTCTTTAACATCTCTTGGGGAACCCCCTATGATCCCCAATCTTTCCTTGCAGGGATGAGAAAGCCAGTCTATGGAGACTATTTTGCTCAGCTTGGAATCGCCGATAAAGCAGCGATTGACCAGAGCATTCTTGAGGCCTTAGAGAGCACGAGCGAAGAGAAGCGCCAAGAGCACTATCGATTTGTTTTGACACGCTTGCATGATGAGGCGGTCTATCTGCCTTTGACCTATGAGCGAAACCGTGCGATTTTCAATGAGAAAGTGAAAAATGTCGGTTTTGGGGTCTCTAAGTATGAGGTTCCATTTGAGCGCATGACGCTTCAATAGGAAAAATCTCCTTTTTTGCCTATCGCCACGCCTCTGTGCGAGTCTCCTTTTGTGAGGGGGCGTGGCATTTTTGTTTTTTGAGTAGGGGTGCAATGAGAAACTATATTATTCGGCGACTGTTGTTAGTTTTTCCCATGGTGTTGGCCATTTCGTTTGTGGCTTTTATTTTGATTAGCTTCATCCCTTCCGATCCCGCGGAGGTGGCTTTGAGGGTGAATGAGATTGTCCCCACTCCTCAGGCAATTGCTGATATGCGCGAAAGCTTGGGGTTGAATGATCCTCTTTGGGTGCGCTATTTTCATTGGCTTCAGAACTGCCTCCATCTTGACTTTGGGCACTCCTATATCAATATTGATCGCACCGTCTATGACGAGATCGCCCGCAGCCTTCCTGTCACGCTCAAGCTTGCCGCTTTTGCCTTTGTGATTGTGGTGGCAGTGAGCTTCCCTTTGGGAATCTTATGCGCGGTCTATCGTGATTCTCTTTTTGATAAGAGCATGAGAGTTTTTATTTTTATTTTCACGGCGATTCCCAATTATTGGCTTGCGCTACTTTTGATGTGGGGCTTGGCGGTCTATCTCAATCTCCTTCCTACTAATGGTGCTAGCACATGGAAGCACTACATCCTCCCCGCGGTGACGCTTAGTATGACCTATGTTTCGACCTATATTCGACTCATTCGTAACAGTATGCTCGACAATATGCAAGAGAACTACATCTTTTATGCACGCGTGAGGGGAATCAAAGAGCGATGGGTGATTCTTAGGCATCTACTTCCCAACTCCATCCAGTCCACTACCACAGCCCTTGGAATGAGTGTGGTTCAGCTCATCGCAGGGACTTTTGTGATCGAAAATATCTTTTCGCTTCCAGGGATTGGCCGACTCTGCATTACGGCGATTTTTAATCGCGACTATCCCATTATTCAGGCTTATATCCTCATGATGGGTCTGCTCTTTGTCTTTTGCAATCTTTTGATTGATATTTTCCAAGCGCTCATGGATCCGCGCCAAAGAAGAGGAGTGAAATAGTGGTCAGCTTTATAAGACAAGATAAGCTTGGGGCAATGGCTCTAGCGATTTTACTCGTGGTGTTTATCATGGGAATCTTTGCTTCTTTTTTCGCGCTTCATGATCCGCTGGAACAAAATATTTTGATGAAATTTGCGGGTGTATCGATGGAGTATCCCTTTGGAACAGACCATTTGGGGCGTTGCATCTATTCGCGGATGGTGTTTGGGATCCAAAACACTGTCTTTTTGGCGCTTTTGACCATGGTCTGTGCGATTGTTATCGGAGTTTTAGTCGGAATCGTGGCAGGCTATTATGGGGGAGTGGTGGATGAAGTGATCATGCGTTTTTGTGATGTGATGCTCTCTTTCCCCAGCCAAGTGATGATTCTTGCAATCGTAGGGATCATGGGGGTGGGAATTGAGAATATCATTATTGCCAACATCCTCATCAAGTGGACATGGTATGCGAGGATGATTCGTGGAATCGTGGTCTCTTATGCGCACAAAAATTATGTGCTCTATGCCAAGACGATTGGCAAGAGCGACTCTTTTATCATCTCTCGTCACCTTGTCCCCAGCATCACCTCTGAGATTATTATCCTTGGGACGCTTGATATAGGGTGGGTCATCATCAACATCTCCACGCTCTCCTTTTTGGGGCTTGGCATCCAGCCTCCTTTCCCTGAGTGGGGGGCGATGCTTGGAGAGGCAAAAAACACGCTCATTACTCAGCCAGCCCAAATGATTGCCCCTGGAATGGCGATCTTGACCGTGGTGGCGTGCTTTAACATCTTGGGCGACTCGCTTCGAGACATTCTAGACCCTAAAAGGCATAATCGATGATTTTAGAAGTGAAAAACCTCTGCGTGGACGCCTTCACCCATTCACGGCGGCGATTTCCTTTGGTGCAAGGAGTCTCTTTTTCACTCAAGGAGAATCACTGCATTGGAATCTTGGGCGAATCAGGCAGTGGAAAAAGCCTCACTTGCAAGGCGATTTTAGGACTTTTGGGTGAAGATTTTGAGGTGAGGGGGGAGGTGCGCTTTAAAGGGCGAAATCTCTTGGAGCTCCCCAGAGAGGAGCGAGAGAGGATTCGTCAACGAGAGCTTTGCATGGTGATCCAAAGCCCTATGACTGCCTTTAATCCGCTTTTTAGCATGAAAAATCAGATGCTTGAGACGCTCATGCTCGCCCTCTCTTTGGAGACCAAGAAGGCCACGAAGCTGATCTTGGAGGCCTTTGAAAAGGTCAATTTGCGCGAGGGCGAGGAGATTTTAGAGAAGTATCCTCACCAGCTAAGCGGAGGGATGCTGCAGAGAATCATGATTGCTCTATGCATCGCGCTGAGTCCTGCAGTGATCATTGCTGATGAGCCCACCACTGCGATTGATGTAGCCAATCAGGTGGAAGTGCTCAAAGAGTTTCGCCGAATTAGAGAGCTTTTTGGCACCTCGATGATCTTCATATCGCATGATCTAAGCGTGCTGAGCCAGATTGCTGATGAGCTTTTAGTGATGTGCCAGGGCGAGGTGATTGAGCGAGGAACCCCTAAAGAGATCATTGTCAATCCGACCCACAAAACAAGCCAAGAGTTGATTGGGCGGCGTTTGCAACTGATCAAAATCTTTCAAGAGTGTTTAGGAGAGCGTCCATGCTTTTAGAGTTGCAAGAGATTCACAAGAGCTACAAAGGGGGCTCTGGTATCTTTAAAAATGAGATGAAGCCCATCCTTAAAGGAGTTTCTCTCGCCCTCCGCGAAGGAGAGTGCCTAGGAATTGTTGGCGAATCAGGGAGTGGAAAAAGCACTCTAGGGAGAATTGCTCTAGGGCTTGAGGAGGCTGATAGCGGGAGGGTTCTCTTTGAGGGGAGGAGGCATGACAGGGCTAGCCATCAGGCCATCAGCGTGGTTTTTCAAGACTACACCAGCTCGGTCAATCCTCGCTTCAGGGTGGTTGAGATTTTATCAGAGGGGATTAGATCAACGATGAGATCCTCCAAGGAGCGGCGTGAGTACGCCAAGAACCTGCTAGAAGAGGTGGGGCTATGTGAGGGGATATTGGATCGATTTCCTCATCAGCTAAGTGGCGGACAGCTTCAGCGAGTCTGTATCGCTAGGGCGATCTCAACCAAACCCCGTTTTATTTTGCTGGATGAGGCGGTGAGCTCCTTGGATGTTTCGGTGCAGGTGCAGGTGCTAGAACTCCTCAAAAATCTCAAAGAGAAGTATAATCTCGCCTATCTTTTTATCACTCATGATCTCATGAGTGCCACTTTTTTGTGTGATCGACTGCTCTTTTTTCAAGAGGGGAGAATCGCAGAGACACTGGAAGATATTCGGGAATTGGGCAAGATCCAAAACCCCTATTCTCGATCGCTTCTTGAAGCGGTCAAGGCGCTTGAAGTCCCCCATTTTTGCTAAGGAATCGTATTGGCGATAGGTTATAGAGAATATTTGAGCGTGGCGCTTCCCTTTGTGGTTTCCACGCTCACCCAGCCTCTTTTAGGGGCGGTGGATACGGCGGTGGTCGGGCGGCTTGGTGATGCCTCTTATATTGGAGGGGTCGCGATAGGGACGGTGATTTTTAATACCCTTTATTGGCTTTTTGGCTTTTTGCGCGTGGGGACTTCTGGATTCTCGGCACAATCATTAGGGGCAGGGGTCGCCAAAGAGCAATATTTTGCCTATTTTAGACCCGCAAGCGTGGCACTTTTGATCGGGTTGGTTTTTTTAGTATTGCAAAAGCCTATTTTATCGGGGGCCTTTTGGATTTATCAGCCCAAAGAGGCTGTCATCACGAGTGCTCAGACCTACTTTGAGATATTGATTTGGGGAGCGCCTTTGGTGCTTTTGGGTTATGTCAATCTAGGCTGGATCATGGGGCAGCGCCTCATCAAGGAGACGCTTTGGCTGCAGATTTCCACCAATCTTATCAATATTGCACTGGATGTGATTTTTGTCTTTGTTTTTGAGTGGGGAGTGGCGGGAGTGGCTTATGCGACTCTCATCGCCCAATCTTACGCATTTGCTTTGGGACTTTGGCTTATTGGGCAGAGAATCCCTTTAAAGGATCTCTTGGTTTACGGAGAGGAGCTATGGGATAGGGAATCGCTTCGCCGTCTTATGAGCGTCAATCTCGATTTGATGATTCGCACAATCTGCCTATTGACTATGACCAATATTTTTGTGGCGCAGGGGAGCCGCTTTGGCACAGAGGTGCTAGCGGCCAATGCGATTTTATTTCAGATCCAATACCTTTTCTCCTATTTTTTTGATGGAGTGGCTAATGCTTCTAGTGTCTTTGCGGGGAGGGCTTTGGGGGCAAAAAATGTCAAAGATTATGATGAAGTGGTCAAAATCTCCAATCAAGCCATTGGGGTGTTGAGCCTCTTTTTGGCCTTTTTGATTCTTGTGGGGGGCGAGCTGATGATCACGTTTTTCACGGAGCTCTCAGATGTGCGAGAGATCGCCTCAGCCCATAAACTGTGGTTAGCGATCTTCCCTTTTGTGGGAGGAATCGGGCTAGTCTATTATGGAATCTTTACAGGGGCGACCTTCACGCGCCCTGTTAGGAACTCCATGATTGGAGCATTGGCGTGCTTTGGAGTGGCGTATAGTCTCGCTGTACCCCTTTGGGGGAATCACGGGCTTTGGCTGGCCTTCATTGTTTTTAGTTTTTGCCGAAGCCTCTTCCTCTATGGGGCGCATCGAGAGCTTAGGATGCGCTGCTTAAGATAGGGAGTGCAATTTTATTCAATACAAGGGGTGGTTTTTGAGCTATAGTCTCCTGTGAAATTGCATCAAGGAGAAAGAGTGAGCTTTGTCAAAACCATCCCATCACTCCAAGAGACAGAGTTCTCAAGGCTTGAAGAGCGACTCTGTTTTGCCAAACACGCCCATCCGACCTACTCTATTGGAATTATGCCCTTGGGGCTTAGCCTCTGCCAAGGGGAGGGGGAGACCTACTTTATGGGGCGCCACAAGGTCTGCGTCTATCACCCCGGTGAGGAGCACACTTGTGTCTTTGAACATACGGGGGGAAGCTGGGCTTACTGGAACTGCTATCCCAAGGAAGAGATGCTAAGAGAGTACGCCAGTGAGATTCTTGGGGAGAGGGGTGAACCTCACTTTGCCAAAACCGTGGTCGAAGACCCCTATGCTTATCGTCTTTTTTGGGAGCTTTTTGATTTGGTCGGTAAGGAGAGAGAGCTGCTCGCCCTTCAGGAGGCTTCTCTTAAAGCCTTCTCTTATCTTATCGCGCATCATGCGAGCCCGTGGCATCCCTCTTCTCGATTCCTTTTGATGGAGCGCGCCAAGATCACCCAAGCCAAAGAGCGGATACTTGAGGGGGATGAGGTGGAGAAGATCACCCTAGAAGAGCTCGCCTCTTTGTGTGGGATGAGTCGTTTTCGCTTTTTGAGGCTTTTTGCCAAGCTAGAGGGGATGACACCCCATCGTTTTTTGCTCATGCACAAGACCCAAAAGGCCAAGCGCTATCTTCAAGAGGGGTGCGATATTAGCGAGGCGGCGCTTTTGAGCGGCTTTTGTGACCAAGCACACCTGAGCCGAACGCTCCGCCGATTCTATGGCTACACACCTCGGAGCCTTCGATCGTGAGCGGGGGGCTTAGGACTCTTTGGGGAGAGTTTTTTGGAGCGCGATGCCTTCAGGGGGAATGGCTTGAGATGCCTTTGGCTAGAGAGTTTGGCGAAGGGGGCGTGGAGTGCTTAGGGGGTGAGATGGATTCTTGTGGATGGCGCTTGGTGAGCGCGGGTGAGGGCGGAGTCTTTGAGTCGCCCTTGAGCGATTCTAAGCGTCTTGGTTTTATTCTAGAGGGGCGCGTGGGGGTGAGACTCGCTGGTCAAGAGCGATTCTTGGAGAGAGGAGAGAGCTTTGGGGTTAAGGGTGCGCACCCCTATCGTGTTCGATTCTTAGAAAGAGGAACGATGCTAGAGGTGACACTCCCTTGAAAAATCTTTAGGCGGCTAAGAGTTTTTCGTAGAGTCGCTTAAAGACAATGATGGTGAGAAGCTGCACCGCCACAAAGGGAATTAGGAAAAGGAAATAGGGCAGGGAGAAGGGGGCGATAATCCCCGGACTTAAAAGGGCAAGCGAGAGGAAAAACATCCCAAAGACAAAAAAGGCAACCCCGGGGCAGATGATCGCAAAGCTAGAGGCACTCTTCTCTTCACCCCAGATGAAACGCTCAAAATAACCCACCTTTTTCATCACTTTGTAGCCAAGATAGCCGAACATGAGTTGAAGCGAGAAGATTAAAGAGGCAAGGATGAAGCCGATAAAAGGCTTGGCTTGGGTATGCTCAAATCCATGGGCAAATCCGTGGATCATCCTTGTGGCAGTGATTCCTAATACAGTGAGAATGGGGATGGCAACCCATAGGGAGACGCTGGTTTCGGGGTGAATTCCCTCTTTGATCATCGATTTGGTTCCAGCCACAAGAATCACCAAGCCAAAGGTGATTGCCAAAGCGGCAAAGAAAATAGAGAAGAAGAGTCCTATGGCGTTTACAAGGAGAGACTGGCTCATCGCTCCTGGGGCGGCGAATCCGACAGAGATCATAGAGAAGGCAAAGACGGCGATGAGTTTAGAGAAGTTGGCGTTGCTTTTTGAATCGCATCCTCCAAAAGCGAGCAGACGACTAAAGTAGTCGCCAAAGATTTTAAGGGCGTAAATACCAATGGCTAAAAAAGCGATCAACGCCCCAGGGAAGAGATACTCCACCACACTCCAAAGCCCCGGAACAAAGACACCTCCAAGAATAAAGAGCACATTCACGGTCATGGCGTAGGTGAGGGGAAGTGCCATTAAAGAGACCTCTTCGGGACTATTCTTGAGCCTAGTGAAGGCTTCACTCTTTTTAAAGAGGGAGAACTCTTGGATATTCCACCAAAGAAGGCGAAGGTGGGCGAGGGCAAAAAAGAGGATGATGGCCAAGTCAATCACCACCAAGAGAGAGATGAAATCTCCTCGCATCACATAGGGGAAGATGTCCTCAAAAGTAGCCATAGGGCGCGTGGGGTGAGGAATCATGAACATGAGATAGAGATAAAAAGAGACCGCCAAGCCCCCGCTTCCTAGGGAGGACAAGAAGAGGGATGGCTTGTAACTCTCGACTAATTGAGTGCGCATCAGACAATCCTTTAAATAAGAATATTTTATAAGTTAATTATACATAAAAATATTTAACTAATGGTAAACAGAGAAGAGTGAAGGGTGGATTAGTAATATATTTTTTAACTCCGTATTAATGTTGCTCCGATAATATTAACAATTCATAAAAATTAATATTTTAAAGGAGTCTGGATCGATGGATTGGAAGCTTGGGTATGGGAGTCTAGCACTTGGGATCTCTCTTTTGGCAAGTGAGCCTTTGAGTGTGGAGCTAGAGAGGGTAGAGGTGAGTCAAGAGCGATACATTGCCCCCACGATGCAGACCTATGAGACGGTCTACACAGGGAGTGAAGTGAGTCAAAAAGGGATGGAGCTCTCAGGAGTAAGGGCAAAAAGTAGCGTCTATGAAGCGGCGGGAATCTTGCCTGGAGTTCAGGTGGAGAGTGTTGAAAACAATGGACTAGGGATTGAGCAAAGCAATGTGCGAATCCGCGGGGTCAAGAGCTCTTTGGGAGCGTTGAGTGTCGAAGGGATTCCCAATTACGGCGGGAATCCTATTGGGCCAAGAGATTATCTCTATGACATGGAAAACATGGAGAGCCTTTCGCTTTATAAAGGGGCGATTCCGGGGGATATTGGGACGGGAGTCGGCTCTAGAGGAGGGGCGATCACGCTTCACCCCAAATGGGCGAAAGAGGAGAGCGGGGTGGAGTTCTCTCAAGGGGTGGGAAGCCATGGCTACACGCGAAGCTATTTGAGGCTTGATTCGGGAAGTCTTGGGGGGAGCGGGACGCGTGCTTCGGGTTCATTCTCCTATACAGATGCGGAAAAATGGAAAGGAGAGGGCGATCTTGGAGGGAGAAAAAATGGCAATATCACGCTTGTTCAGCCTCTTGGAGAAAAAGGAAGTCTCAAGCTTTGGGCGAATCGTAACGATCAAGACAGCCATCTTTATCGAGGGTTGAGCTATACACAGGCAAGCGACTTAAACGCCAACGCTCGCCTAGATTACAATGACCAAAAGACGGGTGTGGCGGCAACGGATATCAACTACTACGACTACAACAGAGGCGAGTATCAAAACGATGATTACCTCGCAGTTTTTGACTACGCTTTGAGCGATTCTTTGAAGCTCTCGCTTAAACCCTACTACTCCAAAGAGGACGCGCAGGTCTATCAAGGGGTCACTTCAGGGGGCGGGAGAGTCCAGAAGCGGACGCGAGATATTGAGCGCAAAGGGGTGATTGGAGAGCTTGGAGGGGAGCTTTTAGGTATCAAATCCCTCCTTGGTTACCACTATGAAGAATCGGACATGAATATCTACACTCAAAACTACGCTATCACGGGTCAAACCCTCTCCTATCGAGGCTATGGAGTTTTTGCCACCGCAGGCACAGCAAAGATTCATAGCCCCTATCTTAAGCTCTCCACTCAGAGCGGGAATTGGCACTATCAGGCGGGGATGAAATATTTCCGCTTTGAGGATTCAGATAGCCAAGGCTATGTGAGTAGCGCTGCGGCTCCCTATGGGCTTAATAGGGCAAGCGATTTAGATCGAGAGGGCGAGGTGCATGATCTATGGGTGCCCACGCTTGGAGTGGCGTATGATATCTCTGAGTCGTGGCAAGCCTATGCGAGCTATGGTAAGGGCTTCATCCGTCCCTACTCCTATATGCCGCTTATGAACACCTATCAAAACAATCGTGCCGCTTTTATGGCTGCAGGGGTGAGTGCCAAAGATCTCTTTGATGGCTATGGGTTAGAGAAATCGGACAATTTTGATCTAGGAATCCGCTATAGAGGTGAGAGCTTCGAGATAGCCCCCACGCTCTTTTATGGTCGCCACCAAAATCTCCTCACCAATATATCCGATGATCGGGTGATCGTGGGCGGAAAACCCATCAGCTATCAGCAAAATATCGGCAAGGCGACCAGCTATGGCGTGGAGCTAGAGTTGAATGCCTTTGTGAGCGAGGATTGGACTCTATTTTTCAATCCCACCTACACACGCATGACCTATGATGAGGATTTGAGCTATCAAGGAAGCGTGATGGAGGTCAAAGGCAAACAGGTGGTGGACACGCCAGAGTGGATGTTTCGAGCGGGAGCGATCTACACCTATGGGGCGTGGGAGCTTGCCCCTGCGCTGAGGTATCTAGGGAATCGCTACGGAGATAGCACGCACAATGAGAAGATCGATTCTCATCTCTTGGCCGATGTGCGCCTTAGCTACCTAAGGCCTAAATTCTACCAAGGGAGCTCGCTCAAGCTCTCCCTAGAGGTCAATAACCTCTTTGATAAAAAATATATCTCAGTGATCAATGCCTCCGATGACGCGAGAAATGGAAGCGCGACCTACTATGTCGGAGCGCCTAGAAGCGTGATGTTAAGCGTGGCGCTAGGATTTTAGGGGAATCGTTAGATTTTTTAGGGTCTTTTTGGGGGCGGATTGGTGCTAAAATGGTTGGATGAATTAGAATAATCCAAAAGGAGGCTCCATGAAACTCTCTCTCAAGGCCTTTTCGACTCTGCGCCCTCATCTTAAAGAGCAGAATATAGGTTATCTTGGGGAGCTTTATGAGTGCAAAGAGGGTATCACAGTAAAAGAGCTGGTCGCTCAGCTTGGTTTTAGAGACGAGGAGGTGGAGGGAGCTTTTGTGAACTATATGATCACCCCTAAAAACTTCACTCTCAAAGAGGGGGATCGAGTCGCCCTAGTCCCTCCAGGCACGCCGGGGTCTTGTCGGCTGATGTTGGGAATCAAGGAGGGGAGTCATGAAGAAGAGAATCGATAAGCTCCATCAAGTCTAGGAAGAGATCCAATATCAAGAAGTGTCGAATCATTCGCTTTTTGGACGATTCCTAGATAGCGCTCCAAGACATAGGCGTCACTGGATTGACCAAGATAGTGGCGCTCTTGACCGACAAAAGTCACCACCACATCCCGAGGCTCTAGGGCTAGAGAGCTTTGGATGTAGGGCGTCACCTCAAGGCAGTCGTAGTTGATCTCTCTTTGGCGTAAAAGCCCCAACTCCTCTTCGCTCACCTCGAAAATAACTCCTTGAGTGCTTGCGCCCTTCTCCTTGATGATGTTTAGAAAAATCCCAAGAATCGGCTTTTGGAGTGCGTCAGAGAAGAGGGGCACGGTGAGATTCCACTCGCGTCGATACCCTTGGATGGTGGCGGGGTGAAGTGTGTAGGAGGCGCTTGGGCGTTTGAGCGTGGCGTGGATGCTCTCTGGAACCAAAAGAGAGCCATAGCCAAAGGCGAAGATTCGTCTTGAAGAGAAGGCGCGGCGGTGGCGTTTCACCTCTTTGACCATCCACTCAAAGCGCTTGTAGATGGTGTAGTCTCCTGTGTAAGCACGATAGGCGAAGATAAACTCCTCGAATCTATCCCAATGGCTTGTGATAAGAAAATCAAAATTATAGTAGAAGATATTTTTATCCACCATTCCCTTTTCAAATGCCACAGCAAGCTCTTGAAAAAGATTTAAAAAGGTTCGAATCTTGATGGATATTTCAATCTCTTCAGGTTCCTTGGAGGCGAGCAAAAGGCGAAAGGAGTCGACTCTAGGATTTTGGGCGAGCCACTTTTCAAGGGCGATTCTTAGCTCCATGAAATCTTTGTGGTTGAAGCGCTCAATATAGGTAAAGGCACGATTACGGATGAAGTGCGCGTAGGTTTGTCGCCCCACAAAGAAGGCAACAAGGAGGGTGATAACGATTCCTAGGGCTTCGATGAGGGCTGAGGTTTCAATCATGTTGAGGCTCTTTGAGGCGCTCAAGCGCGTCATTAGGGATGCTTTCGATATAGAGGCTTTGGCTGGGGAAGGCAAATTTGAGTCCGTGGCGCTCGATGATTTCCATGATTTGCAAGATGATGTTCTCCTTGGTGGCGAGCCACTCCGCCCAGACCGTGGAGCGACTGAAGCAGTAGATCAGAATATCGATGGAGGAGGGGGCAAAAGAATCGACATAGACAAGAAGGTTGGATTTGAGTCCTAGGAGATCATCGATAGAGACGATATCGCGTTTGAGGGCGAGGGAGTGATGACGCCCTAGCGATTCTCCTTCGGCTTTGGCGATTCCGGGGTGAGCAAGGAGCATGGCGCGAATCTCATGAACGCAGGCTTCGAGCTTCTCCTTGGGGGAATCGTAGGTGACTCCAACGCTCATCTTGATGCGCCGTCCGATTTGACGCCGATTCCAGTTGCGAATCGATTCGTTGGCGAGTTTGGAGTTGGGGACAAAGAGCATCGCATTGTCAAAAGTTCGGATGGTGGTGCGGCGTAGGCCAATCTCGACCACCGTCCCCTCAACGCCCCCGCATTCAATCCAATCCCCTTGAGAGAAGGAGTTATCAAAGAGAAGCATCACAGAGGCAAAGAAGTTAGCCAATATATCCTTGGCCGCGAGCGCTACAGCAAGTCCACCGATTCCCAAGGAGGCGACAAGCGCGGAGATATCAAAACCAAGACGACTAAGAATCATCAATAGAGCAATTAAAATGACAATGAAGTAGAGAATTTTCAGGGCGAGATTGACCACCTCTTTGCGGAATAGATCGCGATTTTTCTTGGCAAGCGAGGTGAGCCAAAGTGTCCCATAACCCTCCAAGACGGAGATGCTAAACCAAGAAAAGAGGATGATATAGAGCACCCCAAACCACTTTGAGAAGAGCATTGGAACGGGCGAGGGATAGTAGAGGACATTGAGACAGACATCAAAACCATAGAAGAAGAGCAGGAGTGAGAGGGGCTTGGTGATGGTGGTGATGATGTGACTTTTGGTCGAGGCATCTTGCTCCATCCGCGTGGGAAGGGTGACAAAGAGGTAGAAGGTTCCTTTGGCCAAAAGGCGTCTTAGTGACCAAAAGAGAATCAATATAAGCCCGCTGATAAGGAGCTTGCCGAGGTTGAGATTCCAAAGCGAGAGAGGAATCTTGCCGTTTAAAAAATCAATCGCCCCTTTGAGATTAAGACTGGAGAAGAGATAGTTGGGAACAAGGAGGGCGCTGTTGGCGCGGAGATACTCCAAAACCTCCAGATAGGTCGAAAGACTCCCTTCGAGGCGTTCTAGGTTTTGAGAAATCTCTAAATCGATTGGACTCTCGCCCCCTTCCTTGAGCGCCTTTTTGAGCTCTTCTAGGGGAAGAGATTGGAGGGCGAGGATCGATTCATCAAGGCGAGTCTGTATCTCATGGGGCGAAGTGAAGCCTTTGAGCTTTTGTTCTAAATCCTCTAGGGTTGCCAAAAAAAGCCGATCCGCTCGAATCGTCTCTAGGAGAATCTTGTCTCGCCAAACCGCCTTTTTGTAGCCCATTTGGTCGTTGGTTTTGATTTTGATGGCGAGCTCTGATTCCTCTTTTTGAAAGTTTCGCTCTTGAGGGCGGAGACTCTCTTGGTGGCTGGCAAGCAGCATGGGAATTTTCTCTAAAAGAGAGAGCTTGCGCTCAATCACTCCTTGAAACTCCTTGGAAAAAGCGCTTTCATTGGTCTCAAGATTGCGACTTTTGGCAACTTGAAGCTGTTCGTTGATGGTTTGGATGCGCTGAATGATCAAAAAGAGATCGACCGTATCCTCTTGCGCCCTCAAAGAGAGGGGAGGAAAGAGGAGGAGCGAGAGAAGAAGAGAGGCCAAGAAGCGAAGCATGAGGTTATCCAATGTAGAGGGGTTTCTCACCTCTAGGGAGAACCTCTCCCACGAGGGAGGCGTGGGAGATTCCTCCTTGGCGGAGTGCCTCAAGGAGTTTGGGAGCTTCTTTGGCGCTAAGAGAGAAGAGGAGCCCGCCTGAGGTCTGAGCATCATAAAAGAGCATCGCCTCTTCAGCGCTCAAAGAGGCCTCAATGGAGGTGAGAGGCTCCAGGTAGCTTTTGTTTGCATAGCTTCCTGCAGGGATAATTCCCATTTTAGCCATCTCTAGGGCTTCAGAGAGGTAGGGGGTTTGGGAGGCAAAGAGACGGATGGAGCGATTCCCGCACATCTCCAGTGCGTGCCCCAGTAGTCCAAAGCCTGTCACATCGGTGCAAGCGTGAATCTCAAACTCGCTAGCAATCTGGGCGGCATAGAGGTTGAGAGTCGCCATCAACTCACCCGCTTCGTGCGTGCTTTGAGGGGAGAGCATATCGGCTTTGATGGAGGTGGTGAGAATCCCCATACCAATGGGCTTGGTGAGAATGAGCGCATCGCCTTCTTGGGTGGTGTGGTTGCGCCAAATTTTTTGAGGATGGACAAAACCTGTGACGCTTAGTCCATACTTCTGCTCGCGATCATCAATCGTGTGCCCTCCGATGAGAATCCCTTGAGATTCGATGATCTTGGAGAGCCCCCCTTGGAGCACCTCGGAGATCATTTTTTCATCCAAATGACACTTATCCCACATGAGGAGATTGAGCGCAGTTTTGACCCGCCCTCCCATGGCAAAAACATCACTCAGGGAGTTCGCCGCGGCAATTTGTCCATAGAGATAGGGGTCATTCACCACGGGTGTGATGAAGTCCGCAGTTTGCACGAGGGCGCACTCGGGTGAAATCTGGTAGACTCCAGCGTCTTCATTTCCCTCAAAGCCGACCAATAGCGAGGGATCATGGGGCTGGTGGAGCAAGGAAGAGAGATGATGGAGGTCCCCCGGACCTACTTTCCCTGCACAGCCAGCCACCTTGACAAATTGGGTGATTTTGGTGGTTTCGTTCATGGCGTTAGCGTTGGATTCACTCCTTTTGGATTTACAGAGCAGGTTATCGCAAAAATGTATAAAACGCGATAAAATAGCGCTTTTTGAGTGTTGTGAATTCGATTTCAAGGGCATAGTGTGACATTAAAAGAGTGCAATTTGATCGTGCTGGACAAGCCTAGGGCGCTTAGTTCTGAACAAGAGGTCTATCTTGTGGATCAGTTTGGACTCTTTTTTGTTCATCACTCCTTTGAATCGCTTCTCTCCGGTTTCAAGAGTCATCCGATGGATATGATTCTCCTTGTTTTGGAAGCCTTGGGGGGCTCTGAATCGCTCTCGGCTCTCAAGGCGGTCAAGGGGATGTATCCTGAGATTCCTATTCTTTTGGCGACGGATATCGCGCCTGATGAAATTGATAAAAGCATCCCCTTTGCACTAGCGGGAATGCTTCCTGTGGCGTGGCAGGGGGATCGATTCTCTGAAGTGCTCAGAAGTCAAGAATCATCCATCCTTCGCTACGCCAAAAAGGAGCGCGAGCGGCGCGGAGATGCCCCTCAAGAGCTTGGTCTTGAAGAATCGATCGCTCGATTCTTCTCTCATACCAAAGAGAAGCTTGCTGCTTTTGATCTAGAGGCGGAGAGCGGCAAGCGCTTTAACTATCCACTCATGAAGCGCTTCATCCACACCGCCTACAATAATTTCATCGAAGTTGATCCCAAAATACGCTCTATTCGAAAACTCACTGAGGCTAAAGATCGTCTGAGTGAGGCGCTGAGACTACAAATTTTACTGAAGAAGCGAATCGATGTCTCGATTGAGTACAACTATGAAGAGGTCTATCTCAAAAATCAACCCGCCTATATTGACGTGATCCAAAAGCTAGAGCAAACCCTGCACAAGATGGGTGTTTATCGCAAAGAGATGGGAATCTTGACCTCTCAAATGGAGCGATTCAAAGAGGAGATGAAGCACGCAAGTGACCCCTCTCTTAAGGTGGAGGCGGAGCAGTCGTTTAAAAATGCCAATCGCCGCTATGTTGATCGGATGCATGAAATCAAGCAGATGCAAGAATCCTTGGGGGTGATGGAGGCGACTAAGGAGGAGCTTTGGAAAAGGGATTTTGAGGCATTTATGAGGGTTTTTAAGGAGGAGGCGGGGAAGTATGAGCGAGAGTATGAAGAGCTAGTGGATGCGCTCGCCTATCGCTTTGATCGATTCCTTTGGATTGCCGCACGAGAATCAAGGCTGGTGCGAGAATATTTTGAAAAGGGGATGATTGAGGGGGTGTTCTCCTCTAAAACCTATCTAGAATATTATGTCAAACATCTCGATAAAAATCTCTCCTCTAAAGCCAATCGAGAGCTGATTCGATACCGTCACAAGATGGAGGAGGAGAATGCGATTCATGTGGCTTTGGTCGGAAATGTGACCGAGGATCTGCTCCAAGACAAGCGGCGCCTTGAAGCAACGGATGGCTATATTCGCGTGAGTCTTTATGTGCCCCAGACGCTGGAAAATTTCTTTGAAGAGGCCAAAGAGGGGAAGTATGAAATTGTCATGATGGAGGATGTGGTGGGGAGATGGCTCTTTTTTCAGCTTTGGAAGCGTCTCAAAGAGAGCCTAGTTGATTCCTCTTTTTTGCCCAAGCAAGTCCTTTTGGTGCGCCACTACAAAGATCCTGAGCGAATCCGAGAAAAAGCCCTATCCATGCGATGGGAGAATATCCTCACCCCGCCCATCACGCGCGAAAAGCTTAAAGCGCTTCTCCTCTCCATCGCCTAAATCTTGCAAAAATAACCAATTCGATGCGCTAGTCTCTCGCTTTTGAGGCTCAAAGAGAGTAAAATGAGAACGATTCTGCGCTGAAATTTTGCCTAGGAAGTGCCGTGACTTTTAAAGAGTGCCATCTCGTGGTGTTGGATCCCTCTAGGCTCATCAAGCCTCACCAAGAGATCTACCTTGTAGATCAATTTGGGCTCTCCTTTATCTACGATTCGGGTAAAAAGCTTTTTGAGGGGTTGAGAAGCCACCCTATGGATGTTTTGCTCCTGTTCTTGGGGGATGGAGCCAACAAGGAGGCGTTAGAGACGCTTTGTACTCTCAAAGAGCAAAATCCTGATCTTCCCTTGATTATTGCCACCCAAGAGGGGACGGCTGAGCTTGATAAGATTCTCTCCTTTTCATCCATGGGCTATCTCCCTTTGGAGTGGGACGAGGATCGCTTGGCGGGTTTTTTGAAGACCCAAGGCAGGATGATCACTTGTTATGCGCTCAAGGCCTCTAAAGAGCGAGGTTTGGGGATAGAAGAGCGAAGCGTGGAGGAGGCAATTGCCCACTTTTTTGCTCAAGCTAAAGAGCGACTTGGGGTCTTTGAATTTCGTCATGAGGAGAGCAAAGAGCTTGACTACTCTCTCATGAAGCGTTTCATTCATACCGCCTATAACAACTTCATCGAGATTGACCCTAAGATCCAAGGCTTAAAAAAATTGAGTGAAGCCAAAGAGCGCTTTAGTGAGGCATTGGGAATCCAGTATCGTCTCCAGCGAAGAATCGGCTCCTCGATTGCCTACAATTATGAAGAGATATTTTTAAAAAGTCAGCCCCTTTATATTGATACGCTTCGAGCCCTTCAGCAGAGCATCCATAAAATCACTCTCTACCAAAAAGAGATTGGAATCCTCTCGGCGCAGATGGATCGAATCAAGCTAGAGCAAAAAGGAGCAGGTATCGAGCCTGAGAGCAGAGAAGATTTGGAGCGCTCTTTTAAAAATGTCAATCGTCGTTATATCGATCGCGTGCATGAAGTGAAACGCCTCCAAGAGGAGCTTGGGGCGCTGGAGAAGCGCAGGGAAGAGCTTTGGGAGAGGGATTTTGATAATTTTGTGAGAATCTTTAGGGAGGAGGCGGGCAAATATGAGAAGGAGGCCAACGCTCTAGTCAATCGACTTGCCTATCGCTTTGATCGGATTCTTTGGATAGCCGCAAGAGAATCGCGCTTTGTTCGAGGTTATTTTGCCCAAGGGATGATTGAGGGGGTCTTCTCCTCTAAAACCTACCTCGATTACTATGTCAAACAGCTGGATAAAAGTCTCTATTCGGAGTTCAACCATCGCCTCATCAGCTATCGCCAGAAGATGGAGGAGGAGAATGCGATTCGTGTAGCGCTCCTGGGAAATGTCATGGAGGATTTGGCGCAAGAGGGGCGTCAGATGGAGGAGATTGATAGCTATATTCGCGTGGAGGTTTTCACCGCATCAACGCTGGAGCGATTCTTTACCAAGCTTCAAGAGGGGAGGTTTGAAATCATCGTGATGGAGGATGTGGTGGGGCGCTCGCTTTTTACGCAGCTCCATGAGCAGATTCAAGAGAGAATCGCCTCTGGCCTCTGTGCTCCTAAAAAAGTGGTGATTGCCCGCCACGCCAAAGAGCCCTCAAGGATTCGGCAAAAGGCGATGAAATTACGATTTGATGGAGTTTTGATAGTGCCTGTGACGAGGGAGAAGATCAAGAATCTTCTCCTCTCCATCGCCTAGTTTTTAAAGAGAGATCACTCCAGAAGAATCCAAAAGGGTGTTGATTGTCTCAAGAGCATTGCCGATTTTGCCCACTTTGAGCTCCTGAGCGAGACCAAAATAGTCTAGACAAGCTCCGCATGAGTAGATCTCCACTCCTTTTTTCTCAAGCAAAATGAGGTCATCAATGGTGGCTCGATTCTCCTCTTTGGTGGTGAGCCAAACGCCTCGATTGACGAAGATGATCTTTTTAGGGAGGGTGTTGGCCTCTAAGAGCGCCTTGAGGAAACCTCGCGCCAGCTTTTCACCCAGCTCGCTACGCTCTCCGATGCAGTCATCTTTCACGAACATCACCTTCTCACCGCTCTCTCTGGAGGGCTTAGGTGAGGCGAGGGTGCACTCATAGCCCTTGGTGAGAGTGATGAGGAACTCTCCTCCCGCTCTCTCTTCGAGTGAGGCGCCATAGCCGCTATTTTGGGCAAATCGTAAAATGTTCTCCTTGGAGGCTTCGGTATTCCCGAGAACCTCGAGTATGCCTTCCGTGCCTAGGGCATCTAGAGCTTTTTTGGTCCTTATGACGGGCTCTGGACAACCCAAGTTGCGAACATCAATCACTCTCTATCCTTTTTGTTGGAATAAAGCTAAAGCATACCTCAAAAAGGCTCAAAGTTTGAACTGCGAGAGGCGCTCGTTGATCTCGGAGGTCTTCTGGTCAAGGCGATGGGAAGCCTCTGAAATATAGCCCATGCTTTGAGCAATCTCTTGGAGGCGTGCATTGATCTGCTCGCTATTGCCTAGAAGCTCGTTGGAATTTTCGCCAAGCTCCTTGGAGCTTTCTAGCGAGTTTTGGGCGATAGAGACGGCTTCTTGCATGATCTGGGCTACGCTTGTGATCTTCTCTTCCACTTCAGAGGAGGCATCCACGAGCTGATAGATTCGACCTGAATTGTCGTTCATCTGGGCGCTCACATCGCTGATGGCCTGCATGAGGGTGTTGATGGTGATATTGATCTCACCCAAGCTCTTTTGGGTGCGCTCGGCAAGCTTTCGCACCTCATCGCTCACCACGGCAAATCCTCGTCCATGCTCTCCTGCCCTGGCAGCCTCAATCGCAGCGTTGAGAGCGAGAAGGTTGGTTTGGTCGGCAATATCAGCGATGACGGTGAGCACTCCTTTGATGTTTTGGGCGTCTTGATTGAGCGAATGAATGCTTTCAGCGAGCATCTCTTCGGTTTTGGCATCCTCTTTGACGCTTTCAGAGAGCTTGACCATAAAGGAGGAGGCTGCACCCAGCTGCTCTTGGGCTCCTTGAATATCATGGGCGGTTTTATCCGCTTCGGCGAGATTTTGGCTGACCACCTCTTCCATGCGTTTTCCGACCCCAATCGTATTCTCAGAGAGGCTAGAGCTCTGGGCGGTGTTCTGCTTCACGCGCTCAGCGGTAGAGAGGAGATCATGCGAGATTTGAGTGTTTTCATGACTCTGCTTGGAGAGCTCTAGAAGAATCTCCCTAATGGAATCGAGGAATCGATCCAGAGCTAAAGCGATCGTGCCGATCTCATCTTTGCAATGAAGCCCAATAGGGTGGCTTAAATCCTTCTCTCTTTGGATGTGGAGGAGTCGATCCTGCACGATGGCCACCCTAGAGATGATATCTTTGGCAATAAGGAAGCCAAAAAGTAGAGCAAAAAGCACCACAATGGAGATTCCAAGGAGGGCGAGCGTGAACTCCAAGGAGGAGCGCTCTTTGATCTCTACAATATCTTTGATGAGCTTCATGGCAAGGTGATCTTCAACTTTTTTGAGGAGATCGATCTTTTCGGTGATAGTGGAAAACCAGTAGGTCGCCTCGATCCCAAAGCCTCCCTCTAAGTAGCGCTCAAGCGCAATCTTTCTCATGCGCCCCACCTCTTCCACACTTTTGCCTTGGAGGGTTTTTTGGTAGAAGCTCACATCCTCCTTTTGCCCGAAGGTTTGGAAGGATTTCATGAAGGTCTCCTGCTCGGTGAGGAGGGCGACGAATCGCTGGTAAATTCCTGGGGCGAATCGATCCTGGCTGAAGGTGTTAGAGAGGGTCGCACGCTCCAATCCTGCCCGCTCCTTGGAGAGCAAAAAGTTGGTGTAGGCAAAGAGGCGCCGAGTGATCTTGCTGTGTGTACTCATGTTGGCGATGGAGCCGATGGTGTCGATTCCATGGGAGATGGTGGTGGTATAGTAGCCAAGCACTTCGGCGATATTTACATTGAGGCTATCGACTTTTTGGCGGATAGAATCACGATTCTTTATCGCCTTTTGGCCCTCTTGCAAGAAGCCTTGGAAACTTTGATCATAGCGTGTGGGATCAAAGTTTTTCAAAAAGCTCTCCAATTCGGCGATTTTGGTGTTGGTGAGCTGGCGCTGCTCGCGCAAAATATCGCCAAATTTCTCCCCCTTGCTTCCCAAAAATCCCGCTGAGGCGCCACGCTCTTTTTGGAGCTCATGCACTACCTGTGAGATTTGGGTGGAGAGAATGACGCTCTGCTCTAAGAGGAGACTCTCGTTTTTGAGCCTGTAACGCTCTCCTATGATAATGCCCGAGAGGAGAAGAAGGGCAAGAACGGGAATGAAGATAACCAGCTTCATTTTGGTGGCAATTTTGAGATTTTGGATGAAGGCAAGCATGGACATTTCTCGCTTTTGGTTTAGAATAGGTGCAGAATCCTGACTAACATTATAAACAAATAAGTTTTGAAAGGTTCTTGACGCAAGTCAATCAAACATAAAGGATTCTGGAGTAAAATCGCTCCAGATTATTGAGTTGGTCGGGCAAAAGTTTGGTCATGTCCTCTTGCTCGGTAATTTAGGGACTAAATCCTCTGCCATCCCTCCTTCACACACATTGGATTTGGGTCCCGCTTCTTCACTCTAGAATCACTCTCTCCCCTACATAAGGCATCCTTAACGACTCTTTCACCGCTTCTCCAATCACCAAAATCGCTGGTTTTTCACACTCTTTGGCCATCTCTTCTAAGCAGCCTAGATTTCCAATGACACTTTTAGGCGATGGGGAATCGATCTTTGAGACAAACGCGGCTGGAATCGTTAGAGGAACCCCCCGATTCTTGGCTCCTAGCGTGATCTCTCTGGCAAAACTATGCGCCATGAGAACCACGAGCGTATAGGGAGAATCTTTGAGCCACGCCAGCCACTCATCATGAAAGCGACTCTCCTTAAGGTGGGCGGAGACAACCAGTGCGCCCGCGGAAACTCCACGGAGCGTGGGAGTGATTCCGCTTTGGAGGCAGCCCGCCAAAAAGGAGGTGACGCCACTTAAGAGCTCAACCTCGATTCCTTGTTCCATCAAGAATCCAGCCTCCTCCGCCACGCGACCAAACACCATCGGATCACCCCCCTTAAGGCGCCCGACATTAAGCCCCTCTTTGGCGTAGCGCAACATGAGCCCATTGATCTCCTCTTGGGTGTAGCTGTGGCAACCCTTCTGCTTGCTGACGCTGATTTGGAGGCATTGGGGCGATAAAAGATTGAGAATCTCCTCTCCCACAAGTGCATCGATGAGCGCCACATCCAAAATCTCAATCGTCTCTAGGGCTTTGAGGGTGAGATTGCCCACGCTATGGGGGCCACAACCAATCAAAAAGACCTTTCCCAGTGCCTTTTGGATGGAGGGCAGGGCGCTTTTAGGATCGATTCGTCCTTTTTGGCGCTCCTCTTTGAGACGATTTAAAAGCGGTGCAAGAAGCGAGGGAAGGAATCGAGCGATCTTATCACGCACGCCTTGGGCTAGCGTGGGTGAAGCGCCGCCACTACTGACTGAAACGCACAGATCACCCCGCCGCACTGTGGCACTAAAATAGAAGTCGCAAAGCGCGGGAACATCCACCACATTAAGCCAGTAGCGATACTCCTTTTTGTGTTCCCAAAGCCACCTCCCCAAAGCCTCATCGCCCGTGGCATCGATGATGAGATCAAAGCCTTCGAGCTCTTGGGGTGAAAAAGGGGCAAGTTTTACCTCTTTGTCCAAAAAATAGTCATCGCGCACCTCTTTGGCAAGGATAAAGAGGGGGCAGTCTGATTCCAAGATCGCTCGTGCCTTTTGTGCAGCGACCTTCCCCGCTCCAATAAGAAGAATCTTCTTGGGGGTGAGGGCTAGAGGGAGAGGATTCATCGTTTTTGAATCCTCACGCGCCACCCTTTTCCCTCTTTGGTTTGGCCTAGGATGAGGTGACCCTCGTTGGCTACGGATTTGGGGACATTTTCGATGGGAGCGCCCTCATCGAGCAAAATCTCCAAAATCTCGCCGCTTTGCATTTGGGCTAAGTCCATTTTGGTCTTGACAAAGTTCATGGGGCAGGCGACCCCTTGGTAATCTTTAAAGCGATGGGCACTAGAGGAGCTAGAGGTGGGGGCAAGAGGTGCTTCTTTTGGCTGCTCTTTGGCAAATTTCAGGCTATTATCCATGGTGCCATAAAGAGCAATGACCGCCTCACCTAGAGCTTTGAGCTCGATTCTTGGCCTGCCTTCTAAAAGGGGCGCAAAAGAGGAATCAATCAATCCTCCTTCGACAAAAAGTCGCCTGAACGCCTGAAGCACCGAGCGTTCATCGCGCGCCTCTTCGCCTTTGGTGATGAGGAGCATTCTTGAGGCGAGCAGGCGGATTTTGGCGAGATTCTCCTCCTCGTCTCCTCCCTCTAGCGCCTCTTTGAGTGCTTTTTTATCCGCCTCAATTAGGTCATACATTCCCGCGCTGCACTCACCCACTCCTCGACCTTTGAGCGAAAATATCTCTTCGCTTCCGTAGTCAAAGTAGGGGTTTTTATCCTCTTCAAAGCTAGGAATCTTGGCATAGGAAGAGGCGAGGTGGATGATTTGAGCCTCGCCCTCTTGATCCACCCATGCAGCAAAGTTCGCATAATGGGGCTTGGCATGGAGCCAAAGCTTGAGCACCTCTGTCACAAAAAGAGGAAGAGCATAGGCGCTCACCTCGGCGATTTTTTTGGCAAATCGAGTGGAATCTTCTTGGATGATGGCGCCCACAAGGACATTATAGGCGGGATAGGGATGACCTCCCTCTCGATTCACTTTGCCAAAAAATCCCAAATCAGCGATGGCGTGTTTTCCGCAGCTATTGGGGCATCCAGAGAGATGGATTCTAAAGCCTTGAAGCGCATCTAGGTCGATATTGGCTTTTTGGAGCTCTTTTTCTATTGCCACCACGGCTCCTCTGGGGCGCGTGATTCCAAGCTGGCAAGTGGCCGCGCCTGTGCAAGCGACCATATCCCCAAGAATCCTTGCGCGGCTTGATTGTCCTGAGAGCTCTTGAATAAGGGGGTAGAGCGAGAGAAGTTCATCGGCTTGGAGGTTTCTTAGGTAGAGATTCTGATCGCTTCCAAAACGAATCGACTCTTTGCCATACTTGAATCCTTGAAGGGCTTGGGCAAGGGATTTGGCGTGTTCTGATTCCAAGTCGCCCAATTTCAGGGGGACTTTGGCACTGTAGTAGCCTTTTTGTTTTTGAGGGATAACAAAGCGATTCCACCAGAGTTTTTGCTCTTGATTTAATGGAGGAATCTCATCGCTCTCTAAAGGGATTGCCTCAAAAGCCTCCTCTAGCTTAATCTCCCACCCCCCTTGATCGCGAAGCGCTTGGACCTCTTTAAAGACAAGCTCTCTAAATTGCCCCTCTCCAAGCTCCTCGATGAGGAATCGAAGTCTTGCGGCGTGCTTGTTTTTGCGATTGCCGTGCTGGTCAAAAACCTGCTTGATGGCTTGAGAAAAAAGGAATATCTCTTCTTGGGGTAAAAAGTCGATAAAAGCGCTTCCAAGGCGTGATTTAGCCCCCATGCCCCCAGCGACAAATAGACGGAATCCTCGCACTCCTTCGTGGATCTTGGCGATGAATCCCACATCGATGTAGGTGGCTCCGCCCCTATCCTCGCTAGAGCCACTGAAGGCGATTTTGAATTTTCTTGGGAGCGAATAGGAGTCTTTTGTCTCAAGCATTTTCGTGGTGAGAGAGAGCGCACAAGGAGTGACATCAAATGCCTCATCAGGGGCGATTCCTGCATAGGGATCGGCAGTGATGTTGCGCACGGTGTTCCCGCCTCCGCCTCGCCCTGTGAGCCCCATCTCATGAAGCGCTTGGATGATTTGGGGGAGATCTTGGAGCTTGGCATAGTGGAGCTGGACGCCTCCGCGCGTGGTGACATGGAGATGGGGTTTGGCGTAATGCTCGGCTAGAAGGGCGAGCGAGTGGAGTTGAGCGGGAGTAAGAATGCCCCCTGCTAGCTTCACTCTCACCATATAGGTGTCGCTCTCTCGTTGCTCATAGATTCCAAAGGGAACACGAATGGTTTTAAAGGTCAGTGCATCGAGTTTGCCCGCCATAAAGTCGGCGTGACTCTCTTTGAAAGAGGCAAAATCCTCAGCGACGGAGGGGGGTAGGGTGTAGTGGCTCATGATTTAGATCACCTCGATATTTTCGGGAGTGACGACTCCCTCTTTGATTTTAAAAGAGTTTAAAACAGGCTCCTTGGCCAGCGAGACAATGAGGTAGCTGAGGCTACTGTCATAGGCTAGGCGAATATCCTCATCGGAGGGTCTTGCAGGAGTGCTTGGGTGAGAGTGATAGCAGCCAATGAGCCGCAATCCCTCTTTTTGCGCCTCTTTAAAAGCGCTAAATTGTTCGGCGGGATCAAAGCTGAAATGCTCAGGGCTCGCATCGACATTCCTCATAGGAAAGAGCCGCTTCACCTCGCCCTCCACTCCAGCTACATAGCCGCACGCCTCTAAGGGAAGCTCTCTTTGGGCGTGCTCGATAATGGAATCAAAGAGCGCTTTAGGGATTTTGAGCATGATTCACCTCGCATATGGGTTGTTCATATTCGCGTAAAATCTTCACTCCCTCGCCTCCGCAAACACGACAATGGGGGTTTTTGGTGAATTTCACGGTGCGGAAATTCATGCTTTTGGCATCAAAGCTTAAAAGGCGATTATAGAGGGGTTCGCCTACGCCTGTAATCACTTTGAGCGCCTCGGCGGCTTGAATGGTGCCAAGCATCCCTGCAATCGCCCCTAAAATCCCTGCGCTAGAGCAGGTGGGAATAGAGCCAGCGGGGGGAGGCTGATCAAAGACACACGCATAGCAGGCGCTCTCTCCCGGTTTTATGGTCATGCTCTGCCCTGCAAATTTCAAGATTCCACCGTGGGAGTAGGGTTTGCCCGCCATGACACACGCATCATTGATGAGGAATTTGGCCGCAAAATTATCCGTCCCATCGATGATAAAATCGTAGGGGGCGATGATTCGTGAGATGTTTTCGGCATTGATCATGATCTGCCAAGTTTGAACTCGAATATTGGGATTGAGCGCCTTGAGCTTGCGGCGTGCCGATTCGACTTTGGGGATTCCAATCTCATCCGTGGTGTGAATGATCTGGCGCTGAAGATTGCTCCGATCCACCACATCCCCATCGATGATTCCGATCTCTCCCACTCCCGCTGCGGCCAAATAGAAGGCAATGGGCGAACCAAGTCCGCCTGCACCGATGATAAGGACTTTGGAGTTCATGATCTTCTCTTGCCCCTCGATTCCCACCTCTTCAAGGATGATATGCCTTGAGTAGCGTTCTAGCTCCTCTTCGCTAAACTCTCTCATGCGCCCCCTCCCATGAAATATAAAAAGTTAATCGTATCGCCCTCTTTAAGCGAAGTGGTCGCATACTCAGGCTCTCTTAAAAACTCGTCATTGAGCTGAATGGAGACCATTTCAGGCATTTTAACCGATTCTAAAACCAAAAGCTCCTTCACGCTTAAGCCCTCTTTTTCAAAACTCTTATTCTCTCCGTTGATGATGAGATTCATGCTTTTTCTCCTTGTGTGATGGGTGATGGGGTGAGTGTAAAACGATGAGGAAAATATTTTTGCAATAACGCAAAAAGCTCCTCCTCAAAATCATTGACTTGGGGGGATTGGCTTGATTCTTCTAAGCCCTCTAAGACGATTCCTCCGCCTGCGGCATCAAATCCATCCACGATAACAAAACGCCCCAGGGTAGGATTCTCTCTAAAGGCTGTGAGCGCGATGGGGTGGGAGAGACGCAAGATCACTTGACCTGATTGATGGCGATATAAGGCCTCGTTTTGAAGTGATTCTTGAGATTCTTCATCCAAAATGCGCTCGATTCTCTCTAAGGAGGCTTTGACCTTGGCGCTCCCTAGTTTGAAAAGATACTCTCGCCCCGCTTGGAGAGGATTCTTGCCAAGCCAGATGAGATTGGCTTTGAGCCTTTGGACCGACCTTATGGGGGTTCTTTCTTGGGCTTTAGTGAGCACCTCACCGTTTTTGACATAGATCTCCTCTTGGAGGGTGAAACCCACGGCTTCATCGGCTTTAGCACTCTCTTTAAGGGGCGCGCTCCATGTTTCGATGCTTTTTAGATGCGCCTCTTTGCCCGAGGGAAGGAATCGTATCTTCTCGCCTACGCCAATAGAACCGCTTGCGATCGTGCCAGCGTAGATTCTCCGATCATCATTTTCATTGCTGAAGCGATAGACATCCTGCAAGGGCATTGCAAAAAAAGAGTGATCCTCGCGTGGGGCATTCTTAAAGCCATCCAGCACCTCTAACACGCTCTCTCCTTGATACCATGCCATCTCCGGAGCCTTTTGAATGAGGTTTTTACCCTCTCTAGCGCTGATGGGCACAAAGGCTTTAGGGGTGATTCCTAGGGTTTTGAGATAGGCTTCATACTCCGCTTGAATGGCTAAAAAGGCGTTTTTGTCATATCCAAGCGCGTCTAGCTTGTTGATCACAACAACCACCTGAGAGATCCCAAGGAGCGAGAGGAGCAGTCCATGGCGCTTGGAGTTCTCCGCCACCCCCTCAATCGCGTCAATCACCAAAACTGCCGCCACGGCTCTGGAGGCACCGCTCAACATATTGCGCAAAAACTCAATATGACCGGGCGCATCAATGATCACATACTCGCGCGCTTGGCTTTTAAAGAAGATTCGGGCGCTATCGATGGTGATGCCCTGTTTTTGCTCATCTTCGAGTGCGTCAAGAAGCATGGAGTATTCAAAAGGTCGGGCATTTTTGGCGCACGATTCCCTCACGCTCTCTAGCTTGCCCTGAGGCAATGAGCCTGTATCAGCGAGCAATCTCCCCACAAGCGTGCTTTTGCCATGATCGACATGGCCTGTGATGACGATATTCATCCTCTCCAAATGGGCTGACATTACATATACCCCTCTTTCCTCAAAGTTTCTAGCGTGCCGCCACCCTCTTTATCCTGCGCTCTGCCTGAACGCTCTGCAATATCTTTAAACTTCCCGCTCACGAGCTCCTCAATGATCTCTTTGGGATTCTTCGCGCTTGATTCCACGGGCGTGGTGCACGGATAGCATCCCAAAGAGCGGTAGCGCCTCCCTGTGCCTTGATCAAAATAGACAGGAATCACGGGAATCTTCTCTCGCTCGATATACTCCCAAATATTGAGCTCCGTCCACTCTAGGAGCGGATGGACGCGCACATGGGTGCTGGGGGCAAACTCGGTCTTGTAGAGATTCCATAGCTCAGGGGGTTGGGTGCTTGCGTCCCACTCGCTCTTTTCATCTCTGGCCGAAAAGACGCGCTCTTTAGAGCGGCTCCCTTCCTCATCGCTCCTTACGCCCACGATCACTGCATTATAGGCTTCTGCGTGTGCAAACTCTGTCCAAGAATCGCTCCTTGGATCATAGATTCTCCGCGCTCCTGTCCCCTCCAAGGTTCGCTTGAGCGCATCACTCTTGAGGCGTTTGCAGCAATCGAGTCGGCTTAAGCCATTGGGGTAGGTTTCACCTTTGGCGAGCGCCTCTTGATTCTGTCCAACCACGAGACGGAGCTTTAGCTCTTTGGCGATTCGGTCACGATAGGTGATCATCTCTGGAATCTTAAAGCTAGTGTCAATATGAATCAGCTCAAAGGGAACATGACCCAAAAAAGCCTTTTTGGCCAGCCACAAAAGCACCGTGCTATCTTTGCCAATCGACCAAAGCATCCCGATATTTTTAAACGATTTATAGGCTTCGCGCAAGATGAAAATGCTCTGCGCCTCTAGCCGCTCTAACTTGTCCATTGAGCTCCTTTTAGATGTAGTCCGCACTCTTTGTGTTCGGGATTTTCCCACCACCACCTTCCCGCTCTTAGCTCCTCGCCTGCCTCAATAGCGCGAGTGCAAGGCGAGCAGCCGATGCTTCGATAGCCCTCTGTGTAGAGAGGGTGAAGGGGGAGGGCGTGTTCCTTGATGTATTCAAAAACCTCTGTTTCGCTCCAAGTGCTTAGAGGATTGAATTTGAGCAGATCAAAAGTTTCATCAAATTCAACGCTCTTAAGCTCAGCGCGAGTGATCGACTGCTCGGCCCTAAGCCCTGTGACCCATGCACTCTTGCCTTTGAGGGCTTCTTTGAGGGGTTCGATTTTTCGCACACGGCAACAGCGATGGCGATTCTCTAAGCTTTCACGCATCCCCCACTCGCCAAGCTCTCGTTCAAGCTCTAAGAGCGCCTTGGGCGAGGGGTGATACTTTTGGATGGTGAGATTAAAAAATCGCTCCACTTCCTCATGAAAAGCGAGTGTTTGAGTAAAGAGTTTGCCCGTCTCTAGCGTGAAAACCTCAAAAGATCGAGGATAGTGTTTGAGCAAAAGATCGAGAACCACGACATCTTCGGCTTGATGGCTGAAGGCAAGCGTGATGAGGCCTTTGACCTCACAAAGGCGCTCCAGAGATTCTTTTGTGGCGTCTCTCATATGGTGTACTCCGGTGCTTTGGATTTTCCAAAGGAGATGCGATTCCACGCTCGCTCATGGAAATAGTAGAGGGCGGTTTTGGTGATGAGCTCAAATGCTCCAATAGAGAGAGCCGCCGTGAAATTGCCTGTGACAATGAAGCTAATGAGCATCGTATCAAGGGTGCCCGTGGCACGCCAAGAGATGGCTTTAATCAGACTGCGGCGTTTGAGTTCCTCCGCCATAATGATTCCTTGGATGGAATGGATTTGGCGAAATTCTAACGGAATCATTCTAAATAGTCAAGTATTTTGATTGATTTAATATAGATAATAAAATAATAGTCAAATTTTGCTCTAAAATAGGCAATTTTAAAAAACAGAGTAATATACTATACAAAGTCAAAAAAAGATATTGTCTAGTTATTTACTAGGTTTTATTTTAATCAAGGAGAGATCAAGTGAGGGGATTCACCACGAGGGCGCTTCATGTTCCCAAGGCCAAGAGAGACGTCCATGGAGCGCTTCGCACGCCCGTCTATGATAACGCGGCGTTTGAGTTTGAAAATAGCGATGAGATCGCCCAAGTTTCCTTGGGTAGGGCACTTGGGCATGTCTATAGCCGCTCTAGCAACCCCACGGTGGAGGATTTGGAGCAGCGCCTCAAGAATCTCACGGGAGCCTTGGGGGTGTTGGCGCTAGGGAGTGGGATGGCAGCGATCTCAACGGCGATTTTGACCTTGGCGAGGGCAGGGGATAGTGTGGTCACCACCGATCGTCTCTTTGGGCACACCCTCTCGCTCTTTCAAAAGACACTGCCTAGCTTTGGAATCGAGGTTCGTTTTGTGGATGTGATGGATTCTCTAGCAGTGGAGCATGCCTGTGATGAGACAACCAAGCTTCTTTTCTTGGAGACCATCAGCAATCCTCAACTTCAAGTGGCCGATCTAGAGGCTCTCTCTAAAGTGGTGCACGCCAAAGGAATCCCACTAGTGGTCGATACGACCATGACCCCTCCCTATCTTTTGGAGGCAAAACGCTTAGGGGTGGACATCGAAGTGCTCTCTTCAACCAAATTCATCTCAGGCGGAGGAACAAGCGTGGGAGGAGTCTTGATTGATCATGGACTTTTTGAGTGGAAGAGTCTCCCTTCGCTCGCTCCCTATTATGCCAAGGCGGGGCCGATGGCTTTCCTCTACAAGGCGCGCAAGGAGGTGTTTCAAAATCTAGGACCCTCGCTTAGCCCCCACAACGCCTATCTTCAAAGTTTGGGGTTGGAGACGATGGCGCTTCGAATCGAGCGTTCGTGTCAAAACGCCCAAGAGCTTGCGCATTGGCTTTTGTCTATCCCTCAGGTGAAATGCGTCAATCACCCTTCGCTCCCTGATTCTCCTTTTTATGCGATTGCTAAGCGTCAGTTTCGCTACGCAGGCTCGATTCTCACCTTTGAGTTGGAGAGCAAGGAGGCCTCCTATCGCTTCATGGATGCGCTCAAGCTCATTCGGCGCGCCACCAATATCCATGACAATAAAAGCCTCATCCTCTCCCCCTATCATGTCATCTATGCCCTCAATAGCCACGAAGAGCGCTTAAAGCTTGAGATATCTCCTGCAATGATGAGGCTTTCTGTGGGAATTGAAGAGATTGAAGATCTGAAAGAGGATATTTTGCAAGCGCTATGTTAAAATGACATAAAGTTTTAATCCCCTCCCTCCAAAAGGAATCGATATGCACCCCATGACCCTTGATGCGATTGACTTCAATCTCCTCTACCGCCTCCAGAAGCACTCCTCCACCTATAAGAAAAAGAGCCAAGAGGAGTGGGATGGGAAGGCTTGGGAGATCAATGAGAAAATCCATGAAGGATTTTATAATGATGAGATGGAGCGGCGTATTGATTTGGATGGAGTGCAGAGCCTGCTTGATGTGGGATGCGGGCCTGGCACCTTCGCCTTGCGATTTGCTCCAAGGCTCAAACAGGTCTATGCGCTAGATTACTCTCCAAAAATGTTGGAGGTTTTGGAACACAATGCCCAAAAACGCGCGATTAGCAATATCTGCCCCCTTTGTTTGGATCTGGAGGAGAGCTGGGAAGGGGTTGCGCCTTGCGATGTGGTGATCGCTTCTCGATGTCTTGAGGTCGAGGATATGCGTGCTGTGCTCCAAAAGCTCCATGAAAAAGCAAAGAAAGCGGTCTATATCACCTACAAAAATGGCGGAAGCTTCTTGGAGGCGGAAGTGCTAGAGGCGATGGGGCGCAAGATCACTCCAAAGCCCGATTATATCTATCTTCTCAATATTCTCTATCAGATGGGAATTCGCGCTTCGCTTGATTTTATCTCACCCCAAGGGGAGCCTTATGGCACTTTTGATTCATTTGAGAGTTACCATCGCTCGACCCTTTGGAGTATTGGCGAGATGACGCCTCAAGAAGAGGCGGGGCTCAAAGACTATTATGAGGCTTGTCAAAAAAAAGGGAAGACTCCCGCCCACAAAAATAGTAGCTGGGCGTTTATCTCATGGAGGAAATGAAGCCTAGTGGGCTCTCTTTTTTAACATGAGAAAGACTGCGATGGCGCTCCAGCCGCACACCGCGATCAAAAATCCTAACATCAAAGGGGTGGTCGCCCCTAAAGAGCCAACCCCCCAAGTTAAAATTCCCGCAAGAACAAACTGAATTGTCCCAAGGAGCGCGGAGGCAGAGCCTGCGTGCGAGGTGAAGTGTGCCATGGCTAGGGCTGTGGTGTTGGGCAGGATAAAGCCAAGAGCTGTGATATAGCCAAAAAGGGGAATTACAAAAGAGAAGAGCTCATGGGTCGCATAGGCTTGAACCAAAAGCAAGAGTGCACAGAGGGATTGACACAGAAGCGCTCTAGAGAGAATGGAAGTGGAGCTGTAGCGGCGAAGGAGTCGAGCGTTGATTTGTGAGCCAAGCACCAATCCTACGGCATTCGCACCAAAGAGAATCGCATAGCCCTGCTCGGAAAGCCCAAAGTGCTCGATAAAAAGAAAAGGTGAGCCCGCAATGTAGGCAAAAAGTCCTGCCATCGCCAAGCCTCCTGTTAGGGTGTAGGTGAGATAGTGGCGGTGATGGAGCAGGGATGAGTAGCTCTCTAGTGCCTTGGAAAGCTTTAAGGCAGAGCGTTTGGAGGGCTCTCGTGTCTCGGAGATTCCCAAAAAGGAGGAGAGAAGCACGATCGCCCCAAGGAAGGCGAGAAGATAGAAGATCGCCTCCCAGCCAATCGTCCCTAGAATTGAACCGCCGATAATGGGAGCAAGAATGGGGGCAACCCCAGAAATCATCATCATGGAGGAGTAGATTCCTGCCGCCTCTTCGGCCCTAAAAAGATCGCTCACAATGGCGCGCGCAATGACGATCCCCGCGCAAGCGCCGAGGGCTTGAAGAAATCGCAAAAAGATCAGCATCTCCACGCTCTTAGCCCAAACGCAACCTATGGAGGCAACGATAAAGAGAATCACGCCTGCATAGAGTGGCTTTTTACGACCATAGGCATCACTCAAAGGACCATAGAAGAGTTGACCCAAGGCAAAAGCGACAAAAAAAGAGGCGAGAGTGAGTTGAATAGCGCTTGCGTCGGCATGGAAGAATCCTTGCAAAAAGGGAAGGGCGGGGAGGTACATATCAATGGAGAGCGGCGCGAGGCTCGTCATCATCCCAAGAATGATGATGAGCCCAAGGGTGGCGTGTTTTTGTGGTATAGAGTCCAAAATCTTAAGCTTTGGCTAGGGCTTGCTCAAGATCGCCCAAAATATCTTCGATGTGCTCAATTCCCACAGAGAGGCGCACAAAGCCATCGCTCACGCCCGTGCTGAGGCGCTCCTCTTTGGAGAGCTGCTGGTGGGTGGTGCTCGCGGGGTGGATCGCTAGGGATTTAGCATCGCCCACATTGGCTAGATGGGAGAAGAGCTGGAGAGAATCGATAAAGCGTCGCCCCGCCTCCACTCCGCCTTTGATCTCAAAGCCAACAATCGCACCTGCGCCAAATTTGAAGTAGCGTTGCGCTCGCTCGCTCTCGACCTTATCGCCCACTCCTGGATAGATGACTCGTTCGATTTTAGGGTGATTGGAGAGGAAGGCGCTCACTTTTTGGGCGTTTTCAACATGGCGCTCCATACGAAGATGGAGGGTCTCTACTCCTTGAAGAATCAAGAAGGAGTTAAAGGGTGAGATGGCGGCACCAAGATCGCGAAGCACGGATATTCTCGCCTTGATGATGTAGGCGATATTGCCTAGAGGCTCTAGGGCGCTGATGAATTCAGCACCATGGTAGCTCTCATCGGGCGCAGCAATGAGGGGGAATTTGAGCTCTCCATCCTCGCCTTTGACGCTCCAGTCAAACTTTCCTCCATCCACGATGATTCCCCCAAGGCTCGTGCCGTGGCCGCCAAGGAATTTGGTCGCTGAGTAGACTACAATATCCGCTCCATGAAGGAGGGGCTTAAAGATGTAGGGGGTGAGGGTGTTGTCAATAATGAGAGGGATATGGTGCTCGTGGGCGATTTTGGAGAGTTTTTCTATATCAGTGACATTGAGCTTTGGATTCCCGATACTCTCGGCATAGATCGCTTTGGTCTTGGGTGTGATGAGCGCTTGAACACCCTCAAGGCGGCTAGAATCGGCGAATTTGACGGTGATTCCACTTTTTTTGAGCGTGTGCTTGAAGAGGTTGTAGGTGCCGCCATAAAGATTATCCAGCGAGATCACCTCATCGCCCACTTGGGCAATATTAAAAATTGCTGCTGCGATAGCCGCTTGACCTGAGGCTAGCGCCAGTGCTCCCACGCCTCCATCTAGAGCATTGATGCGTTTTTCAAGCACATCAGTGGTGGGATTCATGAGTCGTGTGTAGATGTTACCAAACTCTTTGAGTCCGAAGAGATTCGCGGCATGTTCGGTGTTATCAAACTGGTAAGAGGTGGTCTGATAGAGGGGGACGGCGCGGGATTTAGTCACTGGGTCAATCGTGTATCCTGCATGCAGTAGGGCAGTCTCATCTTTGTGGGCTGGCATAGAATCTCCTTTGGTCAGCTCTAGGGATAGGGTGGAAATTTCCCCTAATCGTAGCCGAAAATTCCCATATTGTCAAGTATCTCTATTGAATTACTAAAGAATTATCAAGCGATGTTGGTGAAAACCGCCTGAACATCATCATCATCTTCGATTCGGTCGATGAGCTTCTCAATGTCGGCCAATTGCTCTTCGCTGAACTCCACAGGGGTGTTGGCGATGCGTTGGAGGCTCGCTTTGGTCACATCAATCTTGAGCTCCTCTAGCGTAGAGGAGAGGGAGCCAAACTGTGTATAGTCGCCATAGACATAGAGGGTCTCCTCTTGTTCATCAAGCTCTTCTAGCCCCGCATCAATGAGGACAAGCTCTAATTCCTCTCTATCCATATGGAGATGGCTTTTGGGGAATTCAAAGACCGCTTTATGAGAGAACATGAACTCCAAAGAGCCATTTTGAAGTAGCTGTCCGCCGATTTTGTTGATATAACTTTTGACATTGGCAACCGTTCGAGTGGGGTTGTCCGTGGCGCACTCGATAAAAAGAAGCACGCCATGGGGTCCCTTGGCTTCGTAGTTCACTTCGGTGATGACAACCCCATCTTTACCCAAAGCGCGTTTAATCGCGGCATCGATGTTGTCTTTGGGCATATTTTGGGCTTTGGCGTTGGTGATGGCAGTGCGGAGTTTGGCATTCATCTCAGGATCAGCTCCGCCCTCTTTGGCAGCAATAGTGATGAGCTTGCCTAGTTTGGGGAAAAGTTTAGACATTTTGTCCCAGCGTTTTTCTTTGGCCGCACGGCGATATTCAAAGGCTCGTCCCATACAGATTCCTTCTTTGGTTTGTAGCATTTTAGGGTTTTATGGCGCGGATTATAGCTTTTTTCCTCTAGGTCGAAGATTAAAAAAGGGCAGAAATGTGGAGCGGAACAGCTTATGCAAAGCGCTCTTGAATAAATGTCGTCTATTTTTATCAACAAAGGAGTTGAAATGATGGAGAGCGAAAAATCAGGGGGCATGGATCGCTATGTCACTTTTGAGCGGATTGACTGTTTTAAAAATGCTCATGAAGTGGTGAGCAATGCGTTACGGGTGCTAGAGGCAAATCCAGAAATGAAGAATCCTTTTTGGGAGAAGTTTTGCTCCAAGATTCCTGACTCTTTTTATAGCTACACGCCCCAAGAAGATCTTCTCTATCTCGTCTGTGCCAATGTTTTTTATCTCGAAGAGCTTTTTGATGAGGCGGAAGATGAAGAGGGGCAAGCGATCATGAGTCGCTGTGAATTTGAGTGCTGTTAAAAGAGTGAGAATTCATCTTTTTATTTTGCTATAATCCAGCTCGTTACGATTCTTGGTTCAAAGGATGGGCGAGGGAATGGAGGAGCTTAGGCGCTATTTTGAGAGCTTTGAGGTGGTCTATATTCAAGATCAGTGTGGGAACTCAGAGATTCTTCCCTATTTTCGTTCCGTCTGTCCAAAGTTTCGAGAGTATCGTCTCTATGAATCTGACCTCTCCCAGCTTGCGCTAGAGGCGCATTTGATGATCTTGGAGATTCCTCGACCGATTGAGGATGATATAGTCAAAATAAGAGAAATTCTAAAAAATTCAAATTACTGGGAATGTTTGATTCTAAGTGATGATTTTAAAAACTACTCCTTATCAAGAATCGCCTTCTCTCACTCTATTGTCGATATTCTTCCCCGTAAACTTGAAGCCTCCGATCTTCATAATCTCACTCGATTCCTTCTTGGAAAGCTCATCACCCGCAAAAAAGAGCGCTTAGCGCACGAGTATCATCGTCGGCTCATTGAACAAGAGGATCGATTTTTTCTCATTCGGCACAAAGGCAGGACGGTTTTTGCCAATCGCCCCTTGCAGCGCTACACTCAAGTGAAGCAGCCCTCTGAAATCGATTCGCTCAACGAGCGAGAGATTCCTCTTTTGGCTAAACTCAAAGAGTTTCAAGGGGCGGGGAGGCAGGTGTGGCAAAACCCCTATAACAAGGAGACATTTCTTATTGAGATGGGGGTGGAGGATGAAAATGGCGAGTCGATGGGGGTTTGCTGGCGAGTCGATTCGAGCTTTTATCGAGAAAAGCGCCAAGAGCCTCTCACGAGAATCCGTTTCACTGAGGCGTTCAAAGATCGTTTGGTGGTGCGCAATGTCAATGATGAAAACCTCTATTTGCTTTGCATTAAAGTCGAAAATGGTCGGAAGATTTTAGAGGATTTTGGGGCGCTGGCTCTCCATGAATTTTCCAAAGAGTTAGTCGAGTATAGCACGAGTTTCGCTCAAGAAGAGGAGCCTCTTTGCACTTTTTGGAATCGAGATTTTCTAGTTTTTTTGCTGGAGAATCGTCAGATTATCGAGATTAAAAAGCGTGTCACTCGGCTTTTTCAAGCGATTCCCTCTTATGATTTCACGCAAGGAATCGTGCCTTTTGTTGATTTGGCAGTGATTGACTTTCGCTATCTAAGCCCCAACGATTCTCTCTTCTTTTTGGATCGATTCTATGAGAAAAATTACACCCCCCAAGAGGGTAAACGTATCATGGTGCGCCTCTCTAGCGCGATGCATGGAGAGGGAGATGAGAATCGTCAAGCGATGTTCTATTTAGAAAACATTCACAGCAAAGAGCAAACCATCCGTATCCTTAATCTCTACAAAGGGCTGAGCGTCCACGCCAACACCAAGATTCTTAAAATCAAAGAGGGTGATATCTATGTGAGGGCTGAGAAGATTCAGCGCTGCCTTATGAATATTGAAAAAAAGATTGTGATCGAATCGGCCAATCTCCCTAGGGATATTCGTGCCGAGGTGAAGTATGTGGATAAGGAGCGCTCCTTCGCAATTTTGTGCGATCCTAGCTTCATGGAATTTTCGGCGAATAATCGCCAATACTCCAGAGTGCAATGCGATATTCGTATTCCCATCACGCTCTCTTCAGGGCGATACGCCTACACGGGTGAGATCATTGATATTTCGATTCAAGCCATCGCGATTCGCTATCGAAGCACCATCAGTCGCAATATTCTGCAAAGTGAGGCACGATTGCACTTCTCTCTTCCTAATATCTCATTTGAGAATAGTCTTGTGAAACTTGCCATGAATGGAAAGGTGGTTGCGATCAAATCTGATGAAGATGGACACACGCGAGTCGTGGTGATGATACGACCCGAATCACCCCATGATGGCTATCTGCTTGAATACATCTATGCGCGTCAAAAAGAGCTGATGCAAGAGATTAAAAAGATAGGAAATTTGGCGTTCCGATAGGAGTTTTGAGGTGGTGTCCACGGCGGGATTCGAACCCACGGCCTTTCGATTAGGAATCGAATGCTCTATCCTGCTGAGCTACGAGGACACTGGCGGCTAAAAAGAGGCGAGATTATAGCAAGGAGTAACTGATAAGAGGATGAAATGTCTCCCTACAAGGAAGCAGGGAGACAAAAGAGGCGAGAAGGGTTATTTCTTAGCCTTGGCAACGAGGTCTTTAAGGCCTTTGCCAGGTTTGAATTTAGGAACGAATTTATCTTTAGTTTTGTATTTTTTGTCGCTTCCAGGAACTTTGCCCTCTTTGCCTTTTTGAAGGACCGCTTCAAATTTACCAAAACCAACGAGCTCAACGTTGCCTTTTTTCTCTAGGGCTTTTTCTACCGCTGCTGTGAAAGCGCTTACTGCTTTTTCAGCCTCTTTTTTGGTTTCAAAACCACCAACCTCTTTAACCAATTCAACGAATTCGGCTTTATTCATGCACTCCTCCAAATATTAATTGTCGACACGCGAAGATTTTATCACAGAAAATGAATTTTTCAGCTACTCCTGCGATATTTTCGAGCTTCTAGTGTGAAAATTTGTAATTTATTTATTTTTTTATCCAAAATAGAGCCCCCAAAATAGGGCTTTTTGTGTCACAATATGTCATGAAAAAGTGAAGAGTTTTTGAGCTCAATGGGAGGAAAAGATTGGAAAGCGTATCCAAAAATAGTTCGATTTTGATTGTCGAGGACGAGGAGCGAGCAAGAATCGACACCCAATCGCTTTTGAGCAAGCATTATGAGCGAGTTTTGAGTGCAGGAAGCGCCAAAGAGGCACTAGAGCTCTACTATGCGCACAAGCCTGATATATTCATCGTGGATATTTTCTTGCCCGATATGAATGGAATTGATCTCATCAAGGCCATTAGGCGCCACTTCCCCAAGGCTTGCGTTGTGGTGATTAGCGGCACAGGGAGCGTGGATTTGCTCGCTGAGGCGATTGAGCTTAATATTGATCGATTTATCAAAAAGCCTTTTGACCCCTCCGCTTTTCTTGAGGTGATTCGCTCTCTTGAGGTGAGGATTCTCTTGGAGCGAGAGAATATCCACCAACAAAAGATTTTGGGTGAATACAAAAAAGCGATTGATGTGAGCAATATCGTCTCTATCACCGACAAAAGAGGAGTGATCAAATACGCCAATGATATGTTTTGTCGCATTTCTGGCTACTCAAGAGAAGAGCTGGTGGGGCAAAAGCACAACATTATCCGCCATCCTGAGATGGAAGATGCGGTTTTTAAAGAGATGTGGCAGCAGATCACGAGTAAGCAGGTTTGGAAAGGGGTGGTGAAGAATCGAGCCAAAGATGGCTCCACCTATATAGTCGATTCGGTGATTGTGCCAATCGTGGATGAGTATGGGCGCATTGAGGAGTATATCGCCATTAGACACGATCTCACGGAGCTCATGCAGAAAAATGCCATCATCAAGCGTCAGAGCACGGATAGCTTGACGGGTTTGGAAAATCGCATCAAGCTCATCGAGGATATTGAATCCTCCTCTTCTGTGGTGCTTTGCCTCATCAATATTGATGGTTTTAGTGATGTAAATGATGTCTATGGAATTGAGTTTGGCGACAGGATATTGGCTTTAGTGGCCAAGCGGATCGTACAATCCCTCCCTGATAGAGACTACAGACCCTATCGTTTGGGCGGGGATGAGTTTGCCATCCTTTTGAGCAGTGCACGAGAGGATTATATGGAGGTGTTCAAAAAAGCGGTGGAGAGCATCACGCTTGAACCTCTTCTTAATGAGGGGCAAATCGTCTATCTCACGGCTCGAATGGGTATTGCAATCAACGAAGGCAGGGACTCTCTTAGCAAGGCTTCTTTGGCGATTAAGCACGCCAAGGAGATGAGGCAGGGAATCATCATCTATGAGCGCCATTTTGATCTAGAGAGTGGATATAAAAGCAATATTCTTTGGGCGAATCGACTCTTTAGGGCTTTGGGTGAGCGTCGTATTAAGCCCTTTTTTCAGCCTATCCTCAATCTTAAAACAGGCAAAATCGAGAAGTATGAGGCGCTGGTGAGGATGATGGATGAAGAGAAGGGAGAGGTGAGCCCCTTCTATTTTTTAGAAATTGCCAAAAAGACTATACTGCCACTAAAATTCAAGACAATAAATTGAAAGGTTTATCTTCCTAAATGGTAGAATTTTCTAAAGATTTAGGAGAGGAAAAAATGAGTAGAAAAAGAAAAAGCTATAGTGCAGAATTTAAAACTAGAGTTGTCTTAGAATTACTAGGTGGCGAAGAGACTGTAGCACAGATTGCCAGTAAATATGAGATTACACCAAAAAGTCTCATTGATTGGAAAAAGCAGTTTTTAGAGAATGCATCACTAGTATTTGATGTAGGTTCGGCTACTAAAGCCTATAAAGATGAGATAGAAGAGCTAAAAACAGAGAATGATGCTCTAGCAAAGAAATTAGGAAAAACAACCATAGAGAGGGATTGGGCAGTGGGAAAGCTAAAGAGCTTGGGCTTATCAAATAAAAAAGATCTTGTCACACCCAAGCTAAAGAATCTCTCCATGGCAAGACAATGTGAAATAATAGATTTAAATCGCTCAACCCTTTATTATGAACCTAAACCCATATCAGACAATGATTTAAAAATCATGAAAAGGATAGATGAGATATATACTGATATATCCTCAACCTATGGCTATCGGTTTATGCATAGGCAGCTTTTGGAAGATGGATTTTCAATTGGTGTAAATAAAGTCAATAAGCTAATGAACACTATGGGGATACAGGCAATCTTTCCAAAAAAGAAACGACACACATCCATTAAAAACTATAAACATAAAATCTATCCATATCTACTACGAGAGCTTGAAATTAACAGAGCCAATCAGGTTTGGAGTGGAGATATTACCTATATCCCAATCAAGGGTGGTTTCGTGTATTTGTGCGCCATTATTGATTGGCACAGTAAAACGATACTCTCATGGAAAATATCAACAACTATGGATACATCTCTTGTAACAGATGTTTTAAAAGAAGCCATTGAAAAATATGACATTCCTGTAATATTCAACTCCGACCAAGGTAGCCAATATACCAGCCATGAACATACAGAACTTCTCAAGAAACACAACATTCAAATCTCTATGAACGGTAAAGGCAGATCCATTGATAATATTGCCATTGAGAGATTTTTTAGGACTTTAAAATATGATGAAATCTATATCAATGAGTATAGCTCTATTTCAGATCTCAGATTTAAGGTTTCAAGATATATCAATTTTTACAATCACAATAGATTTCATTCAGCACTAAATTATCAAAAGCCCATGAATGTTTATCTAGAAGGGTTGAAAAACGTTGCTTAAATTAAAGGCTAGAGGCTGGAAGATGAATTCTCAAAAAGTTGTCTTGACAAATGGTGGCAGTATAGACCAAGCAGTACCACCATATCACCAAGATCATGGTCTCTGAGGGAATCCAAAAAGCGCTAGAGAGTGGCAAGGAGATATCGATCAATCTTAGCGTGGAAGACCTCGAAAATCCTTTCACGCTGGAGTATATCTTTGGTGAATTGGAGCGTTATGGATGCGGGGAGAGGATCATTTTTGAGATCACCGAATCTGAAGGGGTGAACAACTATGAACAGGTGAGAAACTTCATCAAGCACTCCAAGGAGCGCTTTGGGTGCAAGATCGCTATTGATGACTTTGGGAGCGGCTATTCTAACTTCAGTAACATTTTGGAGCTAGAGATTGATTTCCTCAAAATTGATGGATCTATTGTTAAAAATATTCTCGAAGACCCAAGATCTAGAGCGCTTTTAGATGGGATCACGAGTCTTAGTCACAAGCTGGGAATTGAGTGTGTAGCGGAATTTGTCTCAACCAAAGAGATCATGGAGAGCCTTAGGGAGAGCGGGGTTGATTTTGCGCAAGGTTATTATGTTGGCAAGCCAAGCCCAGAGTTAATATCCTCTAAAGCTTGATATGGCCTTGGAGAGTGCCTCAGCAGCAACTTGGTAACGCTCATCTAGGGGCACTTGTTTCTCCAAGAGAGTGCTCTTTTGGACGAGATTCCTCTCTAGTTTCTTCTCAAAGGCGAGCTTGTCTTTTTCTAGGGTGACGATTTTGATCTGCGCCTTCTCAATCTCGCTCTCTAGCTTTTTCTTCTCTCCTAAGACACGCTCATCCTCTTTGTCGAGCTTCTTGATCTGAGTGGAGAGCTCGTTGATCTTCTCTTGAATGGCTTGAGCTTGCGGAGTACCCTTTTTCTCTTGGTGGAGCCGCTTTAGAGAAAAGATCTTATCTTTGGCCTGCTGGGAGACATCAAGCATATGGCGAAACTCGGCTTCAAGTTTTTCAATCTCTTCACCTTTTTGGGCTAAAAAGTTTTTTTGCTCATCGATTCCTGCTTGAATATTGTCGATAAACTCTTTGGTCTTGGCAATATCATCATCGTTTTTTTGGATCTTCTCCAATCCCGCCTTGCGCTGAGCCCCCACTTGAAAAAGGGTTGCACTATTCCAGCGATTCCCTTCTGAATCGATAATATCGGGCTTTTTGAAGCGCTTCCCTTCGGGAGAGAAACTAATGTCACCATTGTAAAATCGCACAAAGGTCTCTGCTTTGCGATCCTTCTCCACCAAGAGTCCTAGAAGCGCTTTGGAGAGATGAAGCATCAAGGTATCAAAGTAGCGACGAAGCAAGAAGTTGGCGTAAGCTTGCTTGATAAGGGGCTCTTCAGAATCGACTTCTGGAGGGAGAAGGGTGAGGAATTTTTCTTGAAAAATCTGGATGAAATTTTTGGCAAAGTAGAGGTTGTCAAAGCGATTAAAGCTAAGCTCGTTATTAGAGAGCTGTTTGGCTAGCGCGTAGAGTTTGTTTTTAAGACCTGATTGAAGAGCCTTCTGCTCAATCTCCAAAAGAGTCTCCTCGGGGATTCCATCAAACATTCGGCGCTCTTTTTCGACCTCGACCTCTTGGAATTTTTTGATCATGATCTGACCACTCACAAAAAAGATCGCATCTCTTGGCTGGAGAGATAGAGAGAGCTTTAAGATGGAGCGAATCACCTCCTTTTTCTCCTCTTCATCGCCTAAAACCTTGAGTTTGTCATAGATAAAGGCGGTCACCTTGTCTTGAAGAAGAAAAACCCCTTTTTTGTTGTTGGCGGGGATGAGATAGGAGTTGGTGTCGCCTAAATTTTCAAGAACCAGCTGGGTGTAGACATTGGAATCAAAGTCAAAAACTTTGGTTTTAAGAGCGATCTCTTTAGGGCTTTTGAAGAAGATGTAACTTTTGAGGCCTCTTTGGCTGAAAAAGAAGGAGAGCGCGCGACGTACCTCCTCTTTGAATCCCTCAAAGTCGCATCCACCAAGCGTTTCAAAGAGGATCGATTCGAGGGTTTGAGTATCAAGGCGCAAGAAAGCCTCTCCATCGCCGAAGAGATTCTCTAGCGTGATGACCAATTTTTCGTAAATCTCTTCTTTCATGATCGCTCGCAAAGGTAAAATAGTGCCAAATTTTGGGATGTGCACGGGCTGTGTCAGCCTGTGCACATATTGTGGCGGGAAAATATAGGAAACATTATCGCCTAAAGAGCTTAAAAAGCTGATTACACTTCAAGCTCTAAAAGGTAACCAAAGACGCCCCAAAGGCGCTTCGTTGGTTAAGTATATCTGTTGTAGGATTCGACTATTCATCTATACTTTTCAAGGAGTGTCAATGGCGTTGAAGGTAGCGATCAACGGTACAGGAAGAATCGGACTTTGCGCGTGTAGAGTGATTGGGAATCGAGACGATATCGAATTGGTGGCGCTCAATACGACTGCGCCTATTGATACGCTAGTGCATCTGCTCAAATACGATTCGGTTCATCGAGACTATGATGCCGAGAAGATTGATGAGCAGACGATTCGCATCGGAAAGCATCGCCATGTCAAAGTCTATAGCGACCGCGATCCTTTGAAAGTTCCTTTTGGCGAGAGCGGGGCCAAGGTAGTGATCGAGTGCACAGGCGCTTTTAACTCTTTGGAGAAATCCTCAATACACCTTCATGGCGGAATAGAAAAAGTGGTCATTTCAGCGCCCGCGGATAATGCCCCTACCTTTGTCTATGGAGTCAATCATGAGAGCTACCAAGGGGAGAGCGTGGTGAGCAACGCCAGTTGCACCACTAACTGCCTCGCTCCCATCGCTAAAGTGCTTCATGAGGCGTTTGGTATCGAAAATGGTCTCATGACCACCATCCATAGCTACACCAACGACCAAAACATCTTGGATGTGAAACACAAAGACCTTCGCCGTGCCAGAGCGGCTGCAATGAATATGATTCCCACCTCCACGGGGGCGGCCAAGGCGATTGGGCTAGTGATGCCTGAGCTAAAGGGCAAGATGAGTGGTTTTTCCGTCCGAGTCCCTACGCCTGATGTCTCGCTGGTGGATCTGAGTGTTAACCTCTCTTGTGCCATCACCAAAGAATCGATCAATGCCGCGATGAGAGAGGCGGCTCTAGGCGCCATGAAAGGGCTGCTGTTGGTGGATGAGGAGAAGAGAGTCTCCTCGGATTTTATCGGTTCTCCCTATAGTGCGATCTTTGTGCCTGACTGCACAACCGTGGTGGGTGAGAAGAGTGCGAAGGTTTTGGCGTGGTATGACAATGAGATGGGCTACTCCCATCGTCTCGTGGATATGGCGCTTTGGGTAGGAACCCACTAATGCTTTATGCTTGAGTTTCAACACTTCTTCACCGCCTCTTTTAGCGATGAGGAGCGAGAAGCCCTTTTGGGTCGAGTCAAAAAGGAGAGAGAAGAGGGGGTGAGCGCCTATTATGACCTCCCTTTTCAAAGGCGTGCCTTAGAGGATAGTGATCGCTACATGAAGGCGAATGCCGCTCTTTTGGAGAGACTTGAGACCATTTTGGTGGTGGGGGTTGGAGGGAGCAGCTTGGGGCTAAAGGCGATTGATTCGCTTCTCTCCCATCTTCCTGAGCGACGCGCTATCGATTTGCACTTTTTGGAACACACCGACCCTATTGCCATCGAAAAGAGCCTTAGGGGAATTCAAACCAAGAGCTCCCTCTTTATCGTGATCAGCAAGTCAGGCTCCACGATTGAGACCTCTTCTCTCACCAAATATGTCCTCAAGCGCTTTGAACTCCTCAAAGAGGAGAATCGCTCTCATTTGTTGGTGATCACCGATGAAGGCTCGCCGCTAGAGCAATGGTCAAAGCAAGAGGATGTAGCGTGCGTGACGATTCACCCTAAAGTCGGGGGTCGATTCTCGGTGCTTAGTGCCGTGGGGATTCTCCCTCTCTCTCTTCTTGGATATCCAGCCAATGAGATATTAGAGGGAGCCAAGGGGATGGCAGTGGAGTTTTTTGCTGGGCGAGCCACACAGATTCTGGATAAGGCGCTCTTTTATGCCAAAGAGAGGAATCGACTCTCGATTAATGTCCTCTTCTCCTATGCAAGCGCTTTCAAAGAGTTTAACGCGTGGTATGTTCAGCTCTGGGGGGAATCGCTTGGCAAGCTCAACGCCCAAGGGAATCGCACTGGAATGACGCCCGCTGCGCTCATTGGGAGTATCGACCAGCACTCTTTTTTGCAACTCATCGTGCAGGGGCCGCTCGATAAGAGTGTCACTTTTTTGAGCATCAAAGAGCCTCTTAAAGAGCCTATTGAGATTCCCAATTGGAGCATGGAGTTTTTGGAGGGGACGGATTTTGTCAATGGCTCCTCCTTTAAGGATTTGCTCAGACATCAGCGTGAAGCGACCATGGAGACAGTGATTGAAGAGGGGGTGCCAACAGACCTTATCCTCATTGATCGGCTAGAGGGGAGAAGCGTTGGAGCGCTCCTTTATTACTACGAACTTCTCACCTCTTGCGTAGGGACTCTTTTGGAGATTAATACCTATGATCAGCCAGGCGTGGAGTTTGGCAAGCGACGCTTAAGGGAGAAATTTCACTCCAAGGATACTTTATGAGGATCGGGCTTGTTTGCTCTGGGGGAGATTGCGCGGGGATGAACCCCGCCACCAAAAAATTCGTTGAATATTCACTAGAGTTGGGCTATGAGCCCTACTTTATCCGCGAAGGTTTAGAGGGCTTGATCGAAGGGAAGATTGAGCCCGCCACCCTCAAAGAGGTCTCTGGAATTCTTCATAAAGGAGGCACCATCCTCCAATCTTCTCGCTCCAAACGCTTTTTTGATCCAGCCTTTCGTCTCCAAGCCTACCAAAATCTCCAGCGCCACTCCATCGAAGCGTTAGTAACTCTAGGGGGTGATGGCTCTTTTAGGGCGATGGAGGTTTTGGCCAAAGAACACTCCCTGCTCTATGCAGGGATTCCCGCCACAATTGATAATGACATCCGTGCAAGCGATTACGCTCTAGGTGTGGATAGTGCACTTAATGTGATTTTGGAGAGCACGGATAGACTTCGAGATACCGCCGAATCATTTCGTCGAGCGTTTGTGGTGGAGGTGATGGGGAGAGATTGTGGCTATTTGGCATTAGCAAGCGCGATCGCTTGTGGGGCGGAAGTCTGCATCATCCCTGAGATGGGCTATTCGCTCCAAAGCCTTGGCGCAAGGCTCAAAGAGGAGCTAGGCACAGGCAAGCGCCGCTATGTATTAGCCATCGTCTCTGAGGGAGCCAAAGCCTCTTCAGAGGTTGTCTCTTGGCTCAAGGAAGAGGTGGGAATCGAGACGAGAATCACGATTCTTGGGCATGTTCAGCGAGGAGGGTCGCCGAGTGTTTATGACCGTTTGATGGGTTTTCGATTCATGCAAAAGGCACTCGATTCTCTTTCGCTAGGCAAGAGTGGCGTGGTGGTATTGCGCGAGGGGAGGGTGGAGTTTCTCTCTTCACAAGAGGCCTCATCTGCCCCCGCATCACTGCCCTTGGATATGGTGAGGCTGGCTTCGCGCCTCATGTTTTGAATTTTTAATCAAAGGAAAGATGGAAAATGACTGAGAGTGAACTTTATTCTTGGCTGCAACGCTATGAGATTCAAACCCCCAAGCATATTCGCTTTGGACTCAACGAAGAGATTGATGTTGATTTTTTCCCCGCTGTGTTGAAGGTGGAATCTTCCAAAGTGATCCACAAAAGCGATGTAGGCGGGGTTGTTGTGGGACTCCACTCTAACGCAGAGCTCAAAGAAGCCAAAGAGATGATGATTCAAAGTATCGCTTCGCACGGGATCACCCTAGAAGAGCGCGATGGATTCATTGTGAGCGAGATGGTGATGGGCGATGAGCTTTACGTTGGGGCGGTGGATGATGAGATTTTTGACCATGTGATTCTCTTTGGAAAAGGGGGAATCTATCTAGAGCTCTACAAAGATATCGCTTATATCGACAGTGAGGCGGATGAGGCAGAGATCATTCGTGCCGTTAAAAAGACCAAATTTGGGAAGCTTTTTGAAGGGTATCGTGGGAGCCCCCATACTCTTAAAGAGGCAGTGGATGTGGTGAAAAAGGTGCAAAAGCTTTTGGCTGAAAACCCCCAAATCATCGAATTTGACCTCAATCCCATCAAGTTAACCAAGCGGGGGCTCATCGCCGTGGATGGGCGAGTGAAGTTTCGAGACAAGCCCAAAGGTCCCAAAAGCAAGAGGGAGAATCGACCCCTCTTTTTGGAGAATCGAAGCGTTGCCATTATTGGCGCCTCCACGGATGAGAGTAAAGTGGGATACGCTATCGCCAAAAACGCCGCTTCCTTCCAAGGGGAGCTCTATTATGTGAATCCTAAAGGAGGAGAGCTCTTTGGGAGGCCACTCTTTCAAAATGTTGAAGCTATTCCTGGTGATGTTGATATGGCGGTGTTGGTGATTCCTGTCTCTAGCGTGATTCCCACCATTGAGAAGCTGGTGTTAAAAAATCTCAAAAACCTTGTCATCATTACCGCGGGCTTCAAAGAGAGCGGGAACGAAGAGGATGAGCTAAAGATCGCCGAGCTTGCCAAAAAGCACAACTTCAATGTCATTGGTCCCAACTGCCTTGGATACTACAACGCCCAAAGCGATCTCAATCTCACCTTTGGAAGCTCCAATGTGCACAAGGGAAATCTTGCGCTCATCTCCCAATCAGGTGCGGTGCTTGCTTCACTGATGGATAAAGCTTATAGTGGGAATGTGGGCTTTTCTCATCTCATTAGCGCGGGCAACATGGTTGATCTTAACTTCTCGGAGATGGTGGATATGCTGGTGGCTGATCCTGCTTGCGAGGCGATCTCTGTCTATGCAGAGGGGATCAAGAATGGTAAGCGATTTTTGCGAAGCATTCGTCGATCGCACAAAAAAATCTATGTCTTTAAAACAGGCAAAAGTGAAGAATCCAAAAAAGCCGCCTTTTCCCATACAGGGAATCTAAGCGGTAACTATGAGATGTTCAAAGGGCTTTTGGAGGGAGTAGGGGTGAAGATGGAGGATAATATTGAAGCGCTCCTCTTTAACCCCACCTATGAAGTGCAAAAGATCGCTATCATCACCAATGCAGGGGGGCCAGCGACGATTCTCACGGACTATATCATCGAAAAAGGCAAGAGCTTGCATGCACTCACCAAGGAGGAGATTGAGCGACTTGATTTGGCCATGCCTCCTCACTGGTCTAAGAATAACCCCATCGACATCATCGGGGATGCACTCCCTGAGCGATACTTGAAGGCGTTAGAGATTGTGGATGAGTTCGAGGAAATCGATCTCATCTACCTGCTCATCACACCCCAATTCATGACGGATGCGTTAGAGACAGTGAAGCTACTAAAACACAAGGATTGGAAACATCCCGTGCTTCCGATTCTCTTGGGGGGCGATATGGTGGAGCAGGCGAAGCAGTTTTGCCGATCCCACAAGATGCAGTTTTTCAAAACCCTACAATCAGCGACCTCTTTTCTATGAAAATAAAAGCTAACTTTTTGTAGAATCCCGACATTTTAATCGTTTTTTGGAGGAAATATTCATGGTAGCGGGTATCAATTTAATGCAGGAAACCAAAAGCATCAGAGATGTTGAGATCGAGGGGAAGCGGGTCTTAATCCGTGTCGATTTCAACGTGCCCATGGATAGTGATTTTAATATCTCCGACGACACTCGAATTAGGGAGGCGATTCCTACGATCAATCATTGCATCGACAATGGCGCCAAAAGCATTGTCCTTGTAAGTCATCTAGGAAGACCCAGAGGAAAAAGTTCGGAGTTTTCACTCAAGCATATCCTCAAACGCCTAGAGCGCCTGCTCAATCGTAGCGTGATTTTTGTCGAGAGCCTTGAGGGCGTCTCTTCGGTAATGGCAACCCTGCCCCAGAAGAGCGTGATTTTGCTTGAAAATATTCGATTCCTTGAGGGGGAAGAGAAGAATGACGAAAAGCTCTCCAAGAACCTCGCATCGCTTTGTGACATCTACATCAATGATGCTTTTGGAGCTTCACACCGCAAGCATGCTTCCACCTATGGTGTGGCGAAGTTTGCCCCTGTGAAGGTGGCGGGATTGCTTCTTAAAAAGGAGATCGATTCTTTTGCCAAGGCGCTCGCTAGTCCGCTTAAGCCTGTGCTTTTGATCGTGGGAGGATCCAAGGTCTCTTCTAAAATCACTCTCCTTAGCAACATCCTTGATGTGGTCGATAAGATTGTGATTGGTGGGGCGATGAGTAACACCTTCTTGAAGTCGCTAGGCTATGATATGCAGCGATCACTAGTGGAAGATCCTCTTGTTCCTGAAGCGGCCAAAATCCTAGGGCTCGCCAAGCAAAAAGGGGTGAAAATTTATCTTCCCGTGGATGTGGTTTGCACCGATGACATTAAAAATCCCAAAGAGATTAAAATCACCCCCGCCCAAGATGTTCCTGAAAACTTCCTTGCCGCGGATATTGGACCTGCAAGCGTGAAGCTCTTTGGCGAGGTGATTAGGGATTGCGAGACGATCATCTGGAATGGACCTATGGGGGTCTATGAGGTGCAAAACTTCTCTCGAGGAACCTTCCAATTGGCGCATGTGGTGGCTGACACCTATGCCTATAGCGTCATTGGAGGGGGAGATACGGCCGATGCGATTGATAGGGCAGGTGAGAAAGACAATATGAGTTTCACCTCCACGGGGGGTGGGGCGAGTTTGGAGCTTCTTGAAGGGAAGATTCTTCCTGCTTTTGAGGTGCTAGAGCGAAAATAGCCTCGATTAAGGGGCTGCAAAGCCCCTTAATACTCCTATTCTGCGACATTCTCGTAACAAAAAATTCAGCGAAACTTGTTATAATTCCACGCCTAAAAAGATAACCTTTGAAAGAAAGGATTTTGTTTTGACAAGCGACCCGGTTCGTTGTTAGCTATGTAGTCACCAAGACTTTGCCTAAGCCTTTTTGACTGCATAGTGAGAAAATTCAAGGCTTTGGCAAACTCTTGCGCCTTTTGTCTCGGTTTGTCGATGGCCTCTTTTGAAAAAACAGAAGAGGAGCACTCCCCATGATGAACATATTCACCAAGCGTGAAGGACTCGTCCTTCGCGAGAGCTTCAGCTCAATTCAGACCCCTCACTCCACTAGTAATGTGCTATGGATCGACCTATTGCACCCTTCGCCAGCTGAGGTTTCTTATATTTCTCAAATCTTTCACTTGGACATTCCGACCAAAGAGGAGCGAGAAGAGATCGAGCAGAGTGCGAGATATTGGGAGGATAGCGAGAGTATCACCATCAACACCTACTTTTTGGTTTCGCTTTTTGCCAGCACCAACAAAAAAGATCTCCACAACGAGACAGTCACATTTTTGCTCTGCAAGGATATTCTCTTCACAATTCGCTATGGAGAGTTTAGAACCTTTGATGAGATTCAAAACAAGGTGCTCGCCAGTCCCAAAAATTTTCAAAATGGCTATGACATTTTGAGCAAGATTTTTGAGATTCGCGTGGAGCAAGACGCGGATATGTTGGAGAACACCGCCAAGGACACAAGAGGGCTTAGAAGTGGGGTCTTTGGGAATCAATTCGGCTATGATGAGCTTTTGGAGAATCTCTCTAGACTGCAAGAGCTCAACATGAGAATCCGTGACAGTCTATTTGATAAAAGACGCGCCATTACAGCCCTTTTGAAGACGGATAAGGCTGATATAGAGGTGAAGAAGAATCTCACCATCGTCCTTAAAGACTTGAATTCACTGGTGGAGTTCACGACTGTGAACATGAACGCGCTGGATAATATTCAGAGTCTCTTCTCGAGTCAGATCAATATCGAGCAGAATAAAACGATTAAAATTTTCACCGTCGCAACCGTTGGATTCATGCCCCCCACGCTAATTGCAAGCATCTATGGGATGAACTTTGATGTGATGCCAGAGCTTCACTGGGAGTGGGGTTATCCGCTCACTCTTTGCCTCATGGTGATCTCCACCATGATTCCAATTCTCTACTTCAAAAAGAAGAAGTGGCTCTAGGCCTCTTCTTCCTCCTCTTCAACTTCCACGAGTGCGCGACTTCCTGAAATATCAGGATGCAATCGGTAGATTTTGTTTTTGATTCGGGTGAGCAGACCTGTGTCCATGAGTTGCTTGAAGGTTTTTACCACCGTGGGTTTGCTGACATTGAGTGCGGCGATGATATCCTCATAGGAGCCATGAAAGACATTGTCTTGATCGCAGTTATCCAAAAGATATTTGATGATCTCAATCTTTTTACCACCAACAAAGACGGAGATGGCATTAATAAGGAGATTTTTTGAGGCAAGCTCGTGAGCTTGCATTTTGGGGAGGAGAGCCTTCTCCATAACCCTAAGCAGATCTTCGACATCAATAGGCTTGAGCACATATCCATCCACCCCCAAGTCAATCGCTTCAAGGAGATAGTGGGTCTCGGCGTGCGCGGTGGTGATGATGGTGGAGATGCTTCGTCCATAACGTTGTCTCATCTCTTTGATGAGCTCGATTCCGCTCACTCTTGGCATCAAGATATCCGTGATCAGAAGATCGATTTTTTGATGGGCGAGAATCTCCAGTGCCTCTTCGCCATTTTTGGCGATATAAAGCTCGCCCGTGTAATCCTCTAGCACCATAGAGGTGAATTTCAACACATCCTCTTCGTCCTCCACGTAGAGAATTCTTGCGTTTTTTAGCACTTCATACTCTTTCATTGCTCCCCCTCGTCTATCTCGTTCTCATTTTTGATCGGCACAGTGATGATGAACATTGCCCCTGTGTAGGTTTTGCGGTCAGTTTCGCAATACCAAAGGCTATTCATCACTTCGATTCGACCGTTCATCTGTTTTTCGATGATCTGCTTGGACATATAGAGCCCAATCCCTGTCCCTACGGATTTGTGTTTGGTGGTGAAGTAGGGCTCAAAGACTTTCTGTATATCATCAAACACGATTCCCCCCGCGTTATCGACGATAGAGACTCTCGCCATCTTGGTGGGATAGATCTCGATTCTCTCTAGAGTGATTTTGATCCTCTTGGGGTGAATCTCTTTCTCCATCAAGATATCTTCGGCGTTTTTGATGATATTCAAAATAACCTGTGAAAAAGCATTTTTGTAGCCTATAATGCGCAAATCATCCTTGGCCTGAACAAATAATCCAATCTCGCTCTGCTTATAGAGCGTCTCAACCAGCGAGATGCAATCTTGCACGCTCTCTAGGACGCTAAAGACCTCTTTGGTTTTGTTGGGGCGGAAAAACCCTCGAAAATCCTCAATTGTTTCAGACATCCCTTTGGCGATTCTCAACCCCTCTTTGACTTGATGCTCAACAAACTCTTTATCGAGTTTGCCATTGTCGGCTTTGCTTTTGAAGCTTTGGATGAGCATGGTGAGGGCATTGAGGGGCTGGCGCCATTGGTGGGCGATATTTTGGATCATCTCTCCCATGGAAGCAAGTCTAGCTTGTTGGTACATGATTTGATCTTTTTTGCGGCTCTCTTGCACTTCGCAGGCGATACAACGCTCCAGGGTAGCGTTTAGTTCTTGGAGCTCTTTGGTCTTCTCGGCCACCTTCTCTTCGAGGGTATAGTGGAGGTTTTCAATGGTTTTGAGAATGAGAGCGGAGAGGAAGAGTGTGACGATCATGATGAGGCACATCATGATGATGATGAGCTTTAAAGTGGTCTGGTAGAGATTGTCGGTGGAGCGTTTGCCGATGGCGGCAGAGTTGAGCTTGTGGCGAATGAGTTGAGAGAGATAGGTGTTGACGATATTGATAGAAGGGTAGAGCTCTTGACGAATCTTTTGGGTTGCTTCACTCTCTTTGTGGAGGGCAAGGAGGGCAAAAACCTCCTCACTAATCTGTCGCCCTAGAAGAATCTTTTCTTCCGTCTTTGAGATCATCGCCCGCTCGCTTAAGGAAGGCTCCCAGAGGGGCTGGGTGTCGTCTTGGAAGAATCGTTTGTGAATCTGTTTGATCACTGAGATGATGCGATTCTCCTTTTGGATGAGCTGCTGGTGTTTGTAGCTTTTCCAAAGATCAGCAATGAGATCTTCGCTGAGCAAAATTGCCTCTTTGGCTTGATGGGGGGTGATATGGCCTTTTTCAAGCTCGATGAGGGTGCCATAGATATTGGCGGTGTAGTTGTTTTTGATCTCTTCAAGCTTGGTGAGCGAGACGGTGTGATTGCGGAAGAGATCATCAAAATCATACTTGATGCTATAAAGCGCGATATAAGAGACCACCCCCAGCGAAAGAAGGCCTGAGGCGATATTAAAAACAAGGAAGCGCGTCCTAGAGCCCAGGGAGAGGCGAGGGAAGAGGCGATTGGCGATCTGGACAATCACGGATAGCTCTTTAGTGTCACAAAGCGACCATTTTCATAACCCGTGATGAAGACCTGTTCAAACGCTTGATGGTTTGTGGCAGAGAATCGAAGCTTTAAATCGCTCAGAAAATCAGGCGAGAGATTCTCCATCGCCTTGATGAATCGTTTGTGGCTGAGGATGGGGCCTGTTTTGTGAAGCGCTTCAACAATGATCTTGGCGCTCAAAAATCCCTCAAAGCTTAGGAAGCAAGGGGGATGACCCATGGATTCGACATAGAGTCGGTGATACTCTCGCACCAGGGGGTTGGAGATATCCCAAGGAGAAGGGGTGACATTGGAGACAAGCACTTGGCGCATGTTCCCTTGGAGCGCCTCGGCCAAAGCGGTGGCGGCGACAAAAGAGATATTGACAAAAAGAGGAGGAGAGGCGGGATTGAGCTCTTTATAGCGCTGGATGAAGAGTGCACTCGCTTCATAGGTTCCCACCATCACGATCGCCTCAGGGCTTTTGGGGTGGATTGCATAGACTGCATCGCTTACAGAGAGGGTGTTTCTGGGGTAGATTCCCTCGGCTACGATTTTGAGACCCCTTTTGTCAAGAGATTGGGTGAGCCCCTCTAGTCCTTCGATTCCAAAGCTATCATTTTGGTAGAAAATAGCGATTCTTTTAAAACCTCGCTCCTCGGTGAGATAGGAGCTAATCGCTTCGATCTCTTCAAAGTAGCTAGGGCGCAGGTTGAAGATGAGTCGATTAAAAGGCTCTCGCAAGAATCTCGCTCCGCTTAGAGGCATGAGGAAAGGAATCTGCTCCTCCAGCGCCACAGGAATCGCCGCCATAGCTGTGGGTGTGCCAATAGTGCCCATGAGGGCAAAGACTCCCTCCTTGTCGATGAGATGGCGAACATTGGATTCGGTGAGCTTGGGCTCATATTTGTCATCATAGGTGAGAAGTTCAAGGGCGCGGCCATAGATTCCACCTTGGGTGTTGACATAGTCAAAATAGGCATTTGCCCCCTGCCTAAAGGAGTTCCCCATGTGCTTGGAGGCTCCGCTTAAAGGGGCGCTTTGTCCTAGCTTGATGACGGGGTAGCGATAGATCTTTTCGGCTTTAAGCACAAAAAAGAGGAAAACAATCACCCCTGCGAGGAAGAGCGTGGAGAAAGATAAAAAGAGGAGGGTTTTGTTTTTGCGTTTCATGAAAAGATTTTAGCAGATTTAATCATCGACTTTGAAAGAGGCGATGGCTTGAGCTAGTGCACGCTTCATCATCTCATACTCCTCAAAAAGCGCTCTGGAGGCTTCGATCTTGTGTGTGATCTGCTTCTCTAACATACGAATCGTCTCAGGAATCTTACGACGCTCTTTGCGCAGATGGTCGAGGTTTTCATTGGTCTCCTCTAGACTTGAGGTGAGGGTGCGATTTTTGGCGAGCCAAAGACTCTCGGAATCGACGAGTTTTTTGAGCGATTCGGGCTGATTTTTGCTCTGCATTTTAAGCTTTTTGATCTCTATGGAGACCCTCTCAAGTTCCCCTTCAATATGCCTTTTTTCCTCCTTGCGCACGATGAGTTTGTCTTCTAGGAGCTTGATCTGCTCCTCCATCTCCTCTTTGCTTTTGCCTAGGTCTAGGATTCTGGTTTGGAGAGTCTCCACTTCGGTGGCAATATAGCGGCGATTTTGGACGAGCTGATAGATGCTTTCACTTTGGTGAATTCGCTCTTTTTCGTCTTTGATGAGGGGTTTTTTGACTCTTTTGGAGGGGGCTAGAAAGGTCACCTTGCCATTGTAAAAGTCGATGAATTTTTTCGCCTCCTTGTCTTTGGCAATGAGTTTGGCTAGAAGTTCTGAGACGACACTTTGATAGATGAGGTCTAGGTTTTCGCGAATTAAGTGCTCACAAAAGAGATTTTTGAGTTGATTGGAGAGAGGGCGCTTCCAAAACTCCTCTAGTGCGAGGCGGAGCTTTTGGCGGATAAAAAAGAGGAACCGCCTAGAGAAATCGATATTGTTCACCCCGCCAATGGGAGTGTGATAGCGCAAAACCTCGGTGGTGATGTCACCCAGCAGAAAGCCCAAATTGACCCCCTCAAGTGAAGAGGCGATCTGGCTCTCTTCGCTCTCGCTGATGGGTTCGATAGAGGAGCGCTTGCCTAGCTCTCTTAACTCGTTGTTGAGGCGCACAAAGTTATAGTCGAAATTTTTAATGTGGGCTTCATTGTCAAAGAGAAAGATTGCATCTCTCACATCAAACCCAAACCCCTTTTTGATCGCTTGGCGTATCACATCTCGCCGCAAAAACTCATCTTTGAAATCAATTAGATTATCCGCCTCTTCAGAGATTTGAGCGATCTCCTCTTGGCTAAATTTTTGCTCTCGAATCGATTCTTTAAACTCCTCTTTGTGTTCCAAAAGCCATCGGGTGAGGAAGGTAACATAGGGGCTTTTGTGAACCTCTTTGATTTTTTTGAAGATTCGGAGACGATCATCTTTTTCAAAAAAGATAAAGACGCTCATACCATGAAGGTGGAAAAAATCGATGATGCTTGCGCGAACACTCTCTCTAGCGAGGCGAATCTCTTCAGGCGAATAGGAGGGGGGGAGGAGCCCCGGGAGAAGCGTGACGTACTGCTCTTCAAACTCTTTCATGCGTGAGCACTTCTCTAGACCTTGAGCGAGAATCTCTTGAACAATCTCATAAAGGGGGTGGGTTTTCATCGTCTCCCTTTGGGCGTTTAGACTGGACTTTGACCACTAAATCGACCAAAAACTAATAAAATAATAATTTTTTGTCCATACTACTATAATTTCTCTTCGAACTCTCTCATGCCTCAAAGGGTCATCAACCTCTCTTGGGAATCGCTTAAAATTGAACATTATTACGATAAAATAAACTCATTAAATTTTTATCAAAGGCCGACCCATAGACTTCTTTATCATCGCCATCGCTGCTTTGGGCATCGCTGTGAGTGTCAATATCTTCTTTAAAAAAATCGGAATTCCTGTGATTATAGGCTATGTGACTACGGGCACGCTGATCGTCTACGCCTTTGGTTTGGCCAGCGTGGCGGGCTCCTCCACCCTTTCGCATATTGCTGAGTTTGGAATTGTCTTTTTGATGTTCATGATTGGCTTGGAGTTCTCTTTTGACAAGATTAAGGCGATGAAGCAGGAGGTGTTGCTTTTTGGAACCTTGCAGATTCTTCTTAGTTGGGTGATTTTTTATCTTGTAGCGCACCTCTTTTTTGGAATTGAGAGCAAAGTGGCCTTGGTGGTGAGCGCGGCTTTTTCGCTCTCTTCTACAGCGATCGTTTTAAAGAGTTTCAATGAGACACGAGAGACCCATACGGGCTATGGACGCAACGCGATAGGAATACTCATCATGCAAGATATCGCGGTGATTCCTATCTTGCTCCTCATCTCTCTGCTAGCCAACCATGAGGCGCGCCTTGAAGAGCTCCTGCTTCATACTTTTTTAAGTGCAGTGTTGGTGCTTTTTATCCTTTTTGTTCCAGGTAAAAAAGTGGCGACGATGATTCTTAAACTAGCGGCTGATGCACGCATGGATGAGATTTTTGTAGGGACGATTCTTTTCATTGTGCTTGGGGCTAGTGCTCTGGCGGGTTATTTTGGATTCTCCTACTCTTTGGGGGCTTTTATTGCGGGAATGATCATCGCAGGAACCAAATATAAATACCAAGCCGAAGCCGATCTTTCACACTTTAGAGACCTGCTTTTGGGTCTCTTTTTTATCACTGTGGGGATGCAGGTCGATTTGGAGTTTTTACGGAATCACCTCTTTAGGATTCTTTGGGTGCTTTTGGCGGTGATGGGGCTTAAAGCGCTTATTATTTATATCATTATCCGATTCTTTAGAAGTGCAAAGGTTGCCTTTAAGACGGCTCTTTCACTTGCACAAGTGGGGGAATTCTCCTTTGCCATCTTTGCCCTCTCGCAATCCAATGGGTTGCTGGATAAAGAGACCCATCAGCTTTTGGTCTTAACGGTCATTTTTTCGATGATTCTTACCCCCTTTTTACTCAAGAATCTTCGCGCTATTTCGGCCGTTTTTGTTCGAGAGCGCGAGAAGAGTGTGCCTGCTTTTAGCGGTACAATAGGGCTTCATAATCATATCGTGGTGTGCGGTTATGGAACCTTCGGGAAGGAGGTGGTGACCTATTTGAAGCGTTATGACATTAACTATATCGCCATTGACTATAACCTCGCTCAAGTGGAGGAGGGAATAAGAGCGGGAGATAATGTTCAGTTTGGGAACATTGCCCAAAAGGCGATTTTAGAAAAGCTCAATCTAGAAGAGTGCGTGGCGGTCGTGGTCGCGGTGGATGACACAAGAAAAATTAGGGTAATATGCGAATCGATATTACAAAAAGCGCCTCACTGCCACATCATCGCCAAGGTGACGACCAAAGCCGAAGAGGAAGAGCTTGGAGAGCTTGACATCTATCGGGTGGTCAATGAGAAGCATGAAATCGCTAGACTTCTTGGGCAAGCCGCCATCTCGTGCGAGTATGAGCGTCTCAAGGGGCGGTGAGGTCTTTTTTAGGAGGTGATTCTTGAAACGATGGGATTTAAGCGCCCTTTTTGAGAGTGTAGAGGCGCTGGATGAGGCACTGAAGGTTTGCGCGAGGGAGAGTGTAGCGTTTAAAGAGAGCTATGCGGGGAGACTCTCAACTCTTGAATCAAGTGCCTTCGAGAAGGCCATTGGAGAGTATGAGAACCTCTCTGATGCCATTGGAAGAATCATGAGCTATGCTTTTTTGGTCTTTGCCGAGGATACCCAAAAGGGTGATTTCTATGCCAAGTATGAGCTTAAATGCAATGAGATTAGCGAACATCTGCTCTTTTTTGAGATCGAGTTTGGGGATTTAGAATCCCTCAAGCGCCAAGAGTTTATCCAAGCGATTCCAAGATACGCCTACTACCTCCAAAAAATCGAAGAGAACAAAAAACACACCCTCTCCCTCCCTGAGGAGAGAATCATGTTAAAGCTCGATCCCGTAGGATCAAATGCCTTCTCAAGGCTTTTTGACGAGCACCTAAGCTCGCTCTCATTCAAGTTTCAGGGCAAAGAGCTGAGCGAAGAGGAGATTCTCGCCCTCTTGCATCACCCTAAGCGCTCTAAAAGAGAGAAGGCCGCCAGATCACTCACTAAGGGGCTCGCTCCTCATCAGGGGGTTTTGGCCTATATTTTGAATGTGGTGCGCAAGGAGAATGCGATTCTTTGTGATATTCGAGGCTATGCAACGCCCGAAGAGTCGCGTCATATCGACAATCAAATCTCTCAAAAAAGCGTTGATTCAATGCTCGAAGTGGTTAATGCAGAGATGGGAATCGTCGAGGAGTTCTATGATCTCAAGCGTGAAATTTTGGGCTATGAAGAGCTCTATGACTATGATCGTTACGCTCCTTTGGGCAGAAGCAAGGAGAAGATTGATTTTGAGAGTGCCCAAAAAATTGTCCTTCAAGCCCTAGGAGAGTTTTCGCCTCGTTTTGGCGAAATAGCGCAAAGGGCGTTTGATGAGGGGTGGATTGATTCGCATCCGCGTCCACGCAAACGAGGGGGAGCCTTCTCCCATGGCACGGTCCCCTCGGCTCACCCCTATGTCCTCCTTAACCACACGGATGGCAGAAGGGATATATTCACGATGGCGCACGAGCTAGGCCATGCTATTCATCAAGAGCTTTCCAAAGGAGTAGGGTGCCTTAATGCCGACACCCCCCTCACCACCGCAGAGACGGCTTCGGTTTTTGCCGAGATGCTGCTGTTTGATAAGATGAAGCGCTCACTTAAACCCAAAGAGAAGAGAACGCTTTATGCGGGGAAGCTGGAGGATATCTTCGCTACGCTCTTTAGGCAGAGCGTATTCACTAATTTTGAGCGCCTCATCCATGGAATCAAAGAGGAGATCAAAGCGGAGGAGTTCAACCATCTCTGGATGGAAGAGAATCAAAAAATGTTCGGCAAGAGTGTGACCTTGACTCAGAATTACGCCTCTTGGTGGAGCTACATCCCCCACTTTGTGCACACCCCTTTTTATTGCTACGCCTATAGCTATGGACAGTTGTTAGTGCTGGCACTCTTTGGGCTCTACAAGCGAGGGCTTCCCCAATTTGAGGATCGTTATGAGGAGTTTTTGAGCCTTGGAGGGAGCAAGAGACCTGCGGAGTTGGTGGGGATTTTTGGCTTTGATATTGAGGATTCAGAATTTTGGAATATCGGGATAGCCGAGGTGCGTTCACTCCTAGAAGAGTTTAAAGAGACGGTGAGATCATGATAGAGCAGATCATCAAAGATAGAAAATTCAAAAACCTCATGGAGGCGCACGCTAAGGCGGTCATTGAGTACCTGCTCTCCAAGCAGATCACTTTTTCGATTCTTTGCAATGTAGGCTTGGTGGAGTTCAATCCTCCCCTCCCCGAGAGCATCACTTCAAGCTTCCGCCCCTTGACCCTTTTTGTATTGGCGGGCTACACTTTTGAGAGCATCGAGCTAGATCATCACAACCTCTACTTTGAAGCGGGTTTTGGGGCGCAGAATTTGGGAAGTTTTGTAACAGTTCCACTCTATAGTATTCTCCAAATTATCCTTCAAGACAGCAACAATATCCAAGATAGCACGCTTTTTGTCAATCTTACGGCGGGAAATGACTCTTTTGAGGTGAATTTGGAAGACGAAGAGGGGGTAAAATCCTCCATGGAGGCACTTCTCTCCAACCCCGAAAACCAAAGATTTAAAAAATAGCTGAATTAAAAAGAGTAATATTGAAACACCAAGGGATGATAATCTTTAATCTTTTCCATGATATACTCGACCAACCTCCCATGAAATCCCATAAAACAGAAGGTTGAGTGATGTCGCTTAAATTGCAGATTGAACTGATACGTTTTGACTCCAAAATGGACTATCTTCCCTATAGCGCTAGGGTTGAAATCCTCTCCACTTCCCCCTCCAAGGAAGGCCTGGTAGAGCTTTATCACCACATTAAGATCAAGATTCCTGATTTTGGTTTTGAGGAGCGCGTTCCCTACTGCAAAATCAATGGTCGCATAGTGTATAAAAATGTAACTATTACCGAAATCATAGAGGGTTTTGGCTCCTCTATCACGCTTGAGCCCATCGCCCCCAAATGGGCGTTGAAGGATCTAATCATTGACAAAAATCCCTACGTCAAAGCCCTTTTTGCCGTGGATGAGATTCTGGACCTTTCTGAAGAGGATTTGGACTACTATCGTGCCATGTTGCCTTTTCGCTTTGCCTCCTCGCTAGCGTTGAGCGATGAAGAGTATTTGGGAGAGGCATTTTTCCTCTTTGTGGCGGAGATGGCAAGGCGCTATCCCAAGGAATCGACGCGACTCTTAGCCCTTCTCTCTGATCCTCAAAAAGGCGTGATGAAGGCGATCCCTCTCCGTGCTCGTCTTTTTCCTTTGGATGATTGGTTTGATGTTGAGATTGAAACACTCCAAAGAAAAATTCTTCAAGGCTATCCTCATCAAGAATCTCGCTGGAAAAACCTAAGAGAGTCGGTAGTGAAGAGCTTTGGTGCGGGAGGCAAGCGATGATAAAAGGGCAGAGATTTTTATTGATTGAGGGCGAAGGGAAGGCCTTTGCCCCTTTGGCGGTGAGCTCTAAGCGTCTTTTGGGGTCCCTTGGGTTGGAAATCATCAAGAGTTATGAGACGCACAGTGATGGAGGGTATTGGGGAAGAGTTGCCGATTTGGAGGGATTCTTGGAGATTTGGGCACTCCTCTTTTCTAAAGCCCAATCGCTAGGAGCGACTCCTTTGGCACTAGAAGAGGATTCTTATCTTAATGCACTCTATGCCTTCAAAATTTTGAGTGAAAATGGCTCTCTTTGTGACAAAATTGCCCATAAAGTCACCCAAAGAGGAGGGGAGTTTGCCTTGTGTGAACCTTTATATCTCCCCTCGATGCTTTTTGAAAGCGGGGTGATGGAGGGCAAAATTCAAAGTCGTTTTGAAGAGTTTAGAGCCGCATGGATTGGTTCGCCACGAGCCTGTGAGCTTCCCTCTAGTGCCAAGGGATGGATGATGGGATGGAAAAAACTCTTGGGGCTTGGGATTATGGAAGGCTTCTTCTCTTTTGAAGGATACGCACAGATGCTCTCTTTTGATCCAAAAGCGGCACTCGCGCAATCCGCACGCCTCTATTTTGAGGCTGTGGATTTGGGAATCGACTTTATTTTAACCACTTCGGCCTCACAATTTGGTATGATGGATGCTCAAAAGGGAGCGATTCTTAAAGCTTCCAAAAGGGATCGCTTGGAGACACCTTTGCTCTACCCCGCACAGCTTCTTTTGATGGCTTTGGGCGAGAGAGAGAGGAAGCATCTAGGAATCGACCTCCATCAGATCAAGGTGGAGATGGTCTAGAGGACCAAAAATAGGAGGACAGAGTTGAAGCATTTTATTCGTTTCTTTGTGTCGCTTTTGGTGGCCATGATCTGGTATCACCTGGGGGGAGGCATGGAGGTCGCGATCTTCTTTTTCCTCGCGCTTTGGGCAATCCTCTCGCTCAATCCTATTAAATTTCAAAACCCTAGACTCCGCGAGGAGTATATTGAGAAGCTCAAGCGTGCCAAGGAGCGCAAGCGAGAGCTTGAAGAGGCACGCTTGGTTGAGAAAAAACGCCTCAAGGATGACGGAATGGATAAAGAGGAGAAGATGCGGCTCGACTTTGAAAATCTCAAAAAGAAAACCCTCTACTAAGAGCAGGAGCTTTTCATGAAAAGTAGTGATTTTATCATCGTCCTCACCACCGCTCCCAAGAGGGAGGAGGCAGAGGCGTTAGCGGCCTATATAGTGAGTGAGCGTCTAGGGGCTTGTGTGCAGATCAAAGAGATAGAGAGCTTCTATCTTTGGCAAGATGAATTGGTCTCTTCAAAAGAGTTTGAGCTCTCCATTAAAACCCTCAAAAAACACTATAAAAAGATCAAAAAAGCCATCACTGAAATCTCAAGCTATGAGCTTCCTCAGATCATTGTCCTGCCCTCTCTTCAAGGGGAAAAAGAGTACCTTGGTTGGGTAAAGGAGGGACTCCGCTAGAGGAGGGGTTCGATCTCCTCTTTGTAGATTCTAAGAGCTTCTTTGGCCTTCTTGTATGAGGCGGTGGCGGGCTTAAGGATGAGCGAGGAGAGAGGGAGATTCTCTTTGAGGGTGCGTATTTTCTCTATGCACTCCTTGGGGGTGCCAATGATCGCCTGATCCAAGATCGCATTTTGATCAAAGAGCTCGGAGCGTAATCTCTCGTATGTGGTGTCTTGGATGATCTGCACAAAGGTTGGGTTATTCTCTTTGGCGGCGTTCATGCACTGAATAAAGATATCAATCGCCATCCGCGCTTCTTCCATCGCTTCCTCGTGACTTTCTGCAACAAAAAAGGCTCGCGTGAGCGCCAGCGTGAAAGGGGTCTCCTCTAAGGCGTTGGTGCGAAAATTCTCCTCTATGAAATGCAACTTCTCAAGCGAAGCACCCATTCCTGCTAGGATTCCATACCCTTCCTTGGCTGCCTCTATGATCGATTCTATGCTTTCAGAAGCGATGTAGGTGGGGATGAGGCGCTGTGGTTTGGGGCGTATGCTCACATTATTGATCTCAAAAAATTCTCCCTGAAAATAGACCTCCTCTTCATAGAGAAGTTTTTGAATGATTCGATTCGCCTCTAGCATGAGAGTTCGATTCTTGTCGGGATTGGCACCCATGGAGATATCAAAGATGGGGAAGGCTCCTTTGGCGATTCCAAAGAGGAACCGACCTTGACTAAGGAGCTCTAGAGTTGCGATGCTTTCGGCCATTTTGATGGGGTGGTAGTGGGCTAGAAGAATCGCGGCTGAACCGATAGAAATTTTGGAAGTGGAGGCAAGTGCATAGCTTAGAAGCGCAATGGGCGAAGGGCAGAGGCTGAAGTTATTAAAGTGGTGTTCCGTCAGCCAAGCCTCATCAAAGCCAAGCTTTTCAGCGTATTGAATAAACTCAATTTGCTCCTTTAGGGACTCTTGGTGGTCTTGATTCCAGTTCTCAAAGAGGCAGAAGATTCCGCTACGCATACTTCCTCCATTGATTAAAAGTTTATTATAAATTTATAAATAGAACATCTTAGCCTCTTTTGGCTGACATCAAGATAATAAAATTTTCTTGCAAATCATTTGCATTTGTAGTAGGATTCCTTCCCATGAAAAATGAAAAAGTTATAGCCATAATGAAGGCTAGGGGAATTAGAAACAGTATCATCAAAAGCAAGATGCTTGAAGTCTTCCTTGAAGAATCAACTCCAATTAATGCCAATCATTTGCATCAAAAAATCAGCTCGGAAATTCAGGTGGATCTGGCAAGTGTCTATCGAAATCTCCACCTCTTTAAAGAGAAAGGGATTCTTCGAGAGGTACTCGGAGGCTCTAACGAGAGCTATTTTGAGCTTGCCACGGGGGAGTTTCCTCTGCACCCTCACTTTTGGTGTCACCAATGCAAGCAGGTTTCCTGTCTCTCGCCCCTAAGTCTAGAAGAGACGCTCTGGCTCTCTTCTTTGGCTAAAAAGCAAAAGGTTCGCTCTATCGACCTCACCCTAAAAGGGGTTTGCGAGCGGTGCTTGCTGGAGCTAGAGAGAGGCTCATCTATTTAATCAACAAAGGAGAAATCATGATGAAAAAGTGGCTAATTGGATTTTGGTTAAGCGCGGGATTGGCGCTTTGGGCTTCGCCCAAGCCGATGGTTTTCGTGAGTATTGAGGCGCAAGAGTATTGGGTGAAAAAGATTGCGGGTGAGGGGGCGAGAGTAGAGAGTCTCATTAAAACAGGCATGAACGCCCACACCTACGAGCCAAAACCCTCCACAATGAAGAAGTTGGGAGAGGCTTCCTTGCTTCTTGGAATCGGGATTGATTATGAGGAGGCATGGTTTCCAAAGTTTCGACAACTCTATCCAAGCCTTAAAATCGTCGCGCTTGACGCAGGAATGGAGAAGATAGAGATGCAAGAGCATGAGCATCATGACCATGGGCATAAACACGATCACAAGCATGGCAAGCTTGATCCCCATGTCTGGCTCAGTGTTAAAAATGCTCAAATTGCCTCTAAGGTGATTCTAGAGAGTCTTGTGGAGGTGGATGGAGCGAATGCGGCAGAGTATCAGAGCAACTATGATCGCTTTGCCAAAGAGCTAGAGACCCTCGATCAAGAGCTTTCTTTAGAGTTGAAGGATCTTAAAGGGGCTCATTTTATGGTGTTTCATCCCACTTGGGGCTATTTCGCCAGGGATTATGGATTGGCGCAGGTGGCTATTGAGGTGGAAGGCAAAGAGCCCAAGCCCGCTCAGTTGAAAAACCTCATTAAAGAGGCCAAAGAGGAGGGGGTGAAGACGATTTTTGTCCAAAAAGGTTTTTCGCAAAAAGCCGCCGCTCAGCTAGCCAAAGAGATAGGAGCGGTGATTTTGGAAACAGATCCTTTGAGTGCAAAGTGGAGCGAGGGAATGCGCTCATTTGCCAAAGCCATCACCCAGGGGGAGGGTACCCCTAAGCCCTAAAGGGAGAATCGCGATAGCTCCTCTTTGAGTCGATGGGAGGAGCTATCTAGCGAATCGGCGACCTTTTGAATCTCTTTGGAACTCTCATCATTCTCTTTGGCAACGTTAGAGATGGCATGAAGAGAGCCCATCAAAACCTCCATCATCTTCTTGGCTTCCTTTTGAATCTGAACCGCTTTTTGAGAGAGATCTAGCGTGGCGTTTAGCTCTTCGTAATTTTGGGAGCTAAGGCTGACAAGCTCAGCCGTCTCTTTGGTCATGTCGCGCAACTCCTCTGTAAGAAGTGTCATCTCAGAGCTGTTGTCTTGAATGGATTGGGCAATAGTGTTAATCGTAATATCAATTTCATGCAGGCTCTTTTGGGTCTTCTCGGCGAGCTTTTTCACCTCCTCGGCGACCACTGCAAACCCTCGTCCATGTTCCCCAGCTCTTGCGGCTTCAATCGCAGCATTGAGCGCGAGAAGGTTGGTTTGATCGGCGATCTCGGAGATGATTCCCAGGACATTTTTGGTCTCTTTGGCTTGAAGAGTGAGGGTTTGCATCTTGCTTGAGAGTCCCTCTTGCCTGGCTTCGGTCTTCTCGATCTCATCAATCGCCCCTTGGAGCTTGGAGGCGAATGAACCTAGATTTTGCTGAGTTTTAAGCAGATCCCCAAGGGAAGATTCGACTCCTTGGGCGGCACTCTCAAGAGAGCCTTGGACATTTTGAGCAAGATCATCGGTGTGAAGAATCTGATCTAGTTGCCTAGAGATGGCCAAAGAGAGAGTCTGGCTCTCTTTGGAGAGGCTTTGGCTAGATCTTGCGCAGTCGTTGGAGACATGGGTCGATTTCTCTAAGGCTTCTACCATAGCGATGCGGAGTTGTTCGAGCGATTCGGACATTTGAGCGATCTCATCCCTGCCTTTGATGGTGAAGTTTTTTTGGAGATTAAGGGTGGCAGCGCTTTGGGAGATGAGGGCGCCTAGGCGTTTGAGGTTAAAGGTGATTTGGTGATTGAGCATGAACATTAAAATCGCGAAAAGCACGATTCCCCCAATGGAGCAGGCAACTTGAATATAGAGTCCGCGAGTGAGCTTCTGGGCGGTCGATTCTTCAATATTTTTGATCGATTCTTGGGCGAGTTGATTCATGAGTTTGAGACGATTCCCGATGTAGTTGTCTCCGATAATCCAATCATCAATGGCCTCAGCCGCCTCCTCTTTGCTGTCTTTGGCGTAGGCTTGCAGGAGTTTATTGAGGACTCCTTGATACTCCCTGTAAGATTGGATCGATTCTTCAAAAGGGGTGCGAATCTTCTCTTGCTGGAAAAAGGTGTTTCCCTTTCCATATTCAAAAAAAGCCTCTAGATTCTTCATGTGGAGCTCTAGGTTGAGCTTGGAGCTTTCACCAAAGTTGGTGTCAGTGAGATAGTCGGAGGCATCTTTGGAGATAAAAACAAAGGTGTCAACCGCTCTTTGGATATTGCTTTGAGGAATCACGGTATCATAATAGATTGTGTCCAATGCCTGAATACCATTCTTTCCATTGCTATACCCGACAAAGCCAATGAGTCCTAAAAGAAAAAGAGTGAAGAGGAGCATCCCCTTGAGTTTGAGATTGATAGACATGAATTTCCCCCAGGATTGAACGCTAGAATCGTTCTTTGAGTTATAATATGAGCTTATTAATTAATAAAAGATAAATAAAAATAATTGATTCACAAAAGGATAGAGGATGGATGAGCAGAGAGAAAGCCTAAAAATCGAGATTGAGGTGCTTTTAAATCGCTTAGGAGGCAAGGAGGTCATGATCGATTCAAAGATGATAGAGCTGTTCCCCACTGAAACACTTGAGGGGATATTGGAGGGTTTGAGAAAGAAAGCAGAGCAGATCAACGAGGACCATTTGGAGTGGCTCGTGGGGCTCGTTGATGGAGAGAAGAGGGGCTCTTAGAGCGTCACCTTCTCTTTTAAGACCCGAAGGATTGCCTCTGGATAGAGGCGATGCTCCAGCGAGTGGAGTCGCGCCTTGAACTCCTCAAAGCTCTCGCCCTCGATTTTGCCCACAGCCTCTTGGGCGATAAGATCACCACTATCGAGCTCCTCGCTCACATAATGGACGCTCACTCCCGCTACTTTCATGGGAGAGAGGTAGCTCTCTTGCATGGCGTTTCCTCCTTTAAAAAGAGGAAGGAGCGAGGGGTGGATATTGATCGCTCGTATTTGGCGAAGAAAAAGAGGAGAGAGAATCCTCATAAAACCTGCCAAAACCGTTAAATTGGGTCGATGAGCTAATATAGCCTGAGCTAGAGCCGCGTCAAAAGCCTCTCGACTCTCAAAGGCACGATGATCGATCACCTCGCAAGGGATGCCAAGCTCTTTGGAGCGCTCGATTCCTTTGGCGTTTGGATTGTTGGTGAGGGTGGCAACGACATGAACTTGAAATCCTTCAAACTCTTTCTTGTGGAGTGAACGAATGATCGCCTCCATGTTGCTCCCCTCTCCGCTAAAAAGAATAACGATTTTTTGGGTAAGAGACATTTAGATAAAGAGTTCCTTGTGGGTTTGGCGAAGATTTTCGATGATTTTAATCATGGCCTCTCTCCCATACTCCTCCTCATCGTCAAACTCATCCAAGGCACTCAAATAGGCATCCATGGCAGCTTCGATCTTATTCTCTTTGATGCCCGCAAAATGGAGAGCTACGCTTAGCATATCGGATAGCTCTAGCGCCATCTCTTCGGAGATGAAATCATCCTGCTCTAATTCAATTTTCTTTTTCATTGGGTTTTCTCCTTGATCATTTGTTCTATATTTTTTTTCACTTCATCATAGAGGAAGCTCTCTTTGAAACCTTCGATTCTTCCGCCAGCGGCATTTTTATGCCCCCCTCCGCCAAAGAGCTCAGCGCTTAGGCGACTCACATCACATCGGTGGTTAGCTCTGAGGCTCACTGAGCCTCTAGGGCCTACATCCATAAAGAAGTCAAATTCAGGGTGGGCGCGCAAAAAGGCATTGGCTAGCACTGAGACACTCCCCATGGAGTAGCTCAAAAACCCTTTATGCCCTCGATATTCTATCATGCAAGATTCCCTTTTGGTGCCAAGAAGGGTGACTTGGCGGAGCGAAGCGATATTATCGAGCGTCTCTTCATTGACCTTGCCTAAAAGTAGGCGTTTTTTCATCGCATGCATCGCATTGTCTAAGCGAATATGTCCCTTGGAATCAAAGAGATAACGCTTGGCCGCTTTGATCATGCCAAATTTATAGTCACGATGCTCCCTGTCAAACATATAGCGATTGAGCTCTTTGGTCTCCACCACCATACGCATAAGCACTTTACCCAGCTCAAAACAAGGCGATTCTTCTTTCCAAAGATCAATGGCGTTAACCACTTCAACAAACTCTCTCATCCATGGAGTATGAGCCTCTTTTTTGGCTTGTAAGCCGAAGCGCTCAAGGAGGGTTTCGTAGGTGATTTTGGTGGCGGATCGCTCATTATCTAGATAATACCATGGATATTTTTGGGCGCAATCGCTTCCGCTGATATGGTGGTCAAGAAGCAGAATCGTGACCTTTTTGTTCTCTTGGGCTAATTGAGCAGCACGCTCTTCCAAAAAGGCGCATTCAGTGAGGGTGAGATTGAGATCGGTGATGAGCCAAAGAATCTCTTTGGGGCGAGCCTCTTTGGTGCGCCTAGCGATCTCTTCAAGCTTTGCGCCCACCTCCTTGCCATAGTTAGCGTTATAGAAGTCGATCTTTTTAAAAAAATGCGAGGCAACAAATTGGCATCCATAACCATCTAGGTCAATGTGTGAGAGATGATGAACGTGCATGGGGCTCCTTAGAAGGGTATAGTGATGGTGCCAAGCACCTCAAATTTAGCGCTGGTATCGATCTCAGCATGGCTTAGGACGACCACATCCAGTCCAAACTGCTCCATCTTGTCGGCAAGAAATTTTCTTAAGAGAGGGTCTACAATGATGACCACGGGAACCACGCCTCGCTGAAGCACCCTTTGAACTTCGCCGCTCACTCCTTCAATGAGTGCATTGGTTTCATTGACACTCAATAGGAACTGTCGTCGCCCCTGCTGATCTTTAACTTTGTTAAGGAGGTGCTGTTCGGTTTGAGTGGAGAGGGTGAGGAGTTTTAGGATTCCATCTTCATTCTTAAAGACGGTGGTGATGACACGCGAAAGTCGGGCACGCACCTGCTCCACGATCACGTCGAGATTTCCACCCACTTGGGGGGCGACATCAGCGATAGTCTCTAGGATGGTGAGCATATCCTTGATGGGGATTCTCTCGTGTAGCAACGCTTTAAGCACTTGCTGGATGAGGCCTGTGTTGGCCGATTTTCTCGCATCTTCCACGATGATGGGGTAATCTTTGGCGAGCTTATCCATGAGCGCGTGCACCTCTTGGCGTGTGATGAGCTCCTCGGCATACTTTTTGACCAACTCGCTCATGTGCGTGGAGATGACGGTGGCGGGATCGACAACCGTATAACCCCTCATAATTGCCTCTTCTTTTTCCCTTGGATCAATCCAGATCGCATCGAGTCCAAAAGCAGGCTCTTTAGTGGGGGTGCCCTCGATCTCATCGGTTACAAGACCACTGTTCATCGCCAAGAATCGATCAGGGAGAACGCTTCCCTCGCCAATAGCGACCCCTTTGAGAAGAATCTCGTAGTGGCTAGGGGGAAGTTGAAGATTATCTCTAATCCTCACCTGAGGCATCAAAAAGCCATAGTCCGCCGCCATTTTGCGCCGCATTCCACGCACTCGCTCTAGGAGGTCGCCCCCTTGATTGCTATCGGCTAGCTTGATGAGCTGGTATCCTAGATCAAGCTCTAGAATCTCCACCTTTAATATCTCGCTCAGCGCCTCCTCTTCTTGCTTCTTGATCTCTTCGGGACTCTTTTTAGGCGGAGTGGCAGGGACTTGCCCTTCGCCCGCTTCACCTGGGGCTGCCCCCTCTTTAGCGGTTTTAGGTTTTTTGCTGGGGAGAGGTGCAGCGAGAGGTTCGCCTGCTTTTTTATTGATGAAGCGCTCCAATAGGTCAAACGCTCCCCCCTCTTCTTGACGCTTAATGAGGTAGGCCATCCCCACAAAAAGAAGCCCCACAAACCCAAGGGAGAGTGTGGGCAGGCCAGGAACCAAAGCAAACATCAGCAAGATTCCCCCCACAATGGTGAGAATCTTTGACTCACTCATGAGCTGGGTGATAATTCCCTCGGCAAAGTTACCCCCCTCGTCATTCTTGCTGGATCGAGTGACGATGATACCTGTGGCGGTTGAGATGATGAGTGCGGGGAGCTGGGAGACTAGACCATCGCCGATAGTGAGGATAGTGAAGGTGGTCGCGCTATTGGCCATGGTGAGATCATGCTGGAATACTCCAATCAAGAATCCGCCGATGATATTGATGAGCGTGATGATGATGCCCGCAACCGCATCCCCTTTGACAAACTTGCTTGCACCATCCATGGAGCCGTAGAAATCGGCCTCTTGAGCGAGCCCCTCGCGGCGTTTTTTGGCCTCTTTTTCATCAATAAGCCCCGCATTCATATCCGCATCAATAGCCATCTGCTTTCCAGGCATCGCATCAAGGGTGAATCGCGCCGCCACTTCAGCCACTCGCGTGGAGCCGTTGGTGACGACCATGAAGTTGATGATGACGAGAATCAAGAAGACGATGATTCCAATTACGTAGTTTCCGCCCACCACGAAATTTCCAAAGGAGCTGATGATATCACTCACAGCATCAGGGCCGTTGTGTCCTTCGCTTAGAATCATCCTCGTGGTCGAGACATTGAGCGCTAGACGGAAGAGGGTGACGATGAGAAGCAGGGTGGGAAAAGCGGTGAAGTCGGTGGGTTTAGCAATATAGAGCGAGATTAGGATGATAAGCACCGAAACGGCAATGGAGATCGTCAAGAAAAAATCTAGCAGTGCGCTAGGAAGCGGAACGATGATGATGGCAAGAATCGAGATGATAAAGACAACGACCGTGAGGTCTTTGGATTCAGAAATCGCTTTTAAAAAAGGCAGAGCCCTCTGCGCGAGCGTTTTTTCTTTGGTTTTTGCCACTCTTTTGTTCACCTGCTTGGAATCTAGACTCTGGAGCTCTCAATGAGATTCTTTAAGAAGTAAAGATTATACAAGACTTAATGTAAATTTTGGCTTTTCATCGGTAGAATGCCCCTCCCGAAAAGTTTCGGGAAAATCCCTAAAAACCAATCATGGAGGTCTATCATGGCTTTAGATTCGGCGATTAAACTAGAGATCATCTCAAAGTTTGCCCGAGGCGAAAAAGATACGGGTTCACCCGAAGTGCAAGTGGCGCTCCTTAGCCGCCGCATCTCTGATCTAACAGAGCATCTTAAAGTGAACGTGAAAGATCACGCTAGCCGACTTGGTTTGCTTAAGTTGGTCGCTCAAAGAAAACATCTTCTTAAATACCTCAAGAAAACCGATTACGCTAAATATAGCGAGCTTATCAGCACTCTAGGTATCCGAGACCGATAAACTCTTTCTCCAAAGAGGCATTTTCGCCTCTTTGGATTCTTCTCTTCTATCTTCCGTAAATCTTATAATAAACTTTAATTCTAATCTTGGTCTTTGTTTTGGGTCGAGGATAGTCTTTGTAGGCAACCTCAATGGTTTTGAGACTGTTTTTATCCAGCAAAGTGTAGCCCACCGAGCGGATAAGCCTAAGATCGCTAATGTCTCCATTGGGATGGAGATAGAACTCCACGGCATTGATTCCCTCTTGCCCCAATTGTCCTGCGATAGAGGGATATTTGAGATAGCGCTGCGTGATAGCGCCAATGGTGCGCAGATTGTCCTCCAGAAACTCCTGCTCCTCTTCGCCCAAGCCAAAAAACTCTTCTCCATAGAGCTCTTTGATGTCGCTATCTTTGAATTTTTTGCTCAAATCATAGGCGGTAGGGGCGGAGGGTTTGGAAGGGGCTTGGCTTTGGTTGCTCTCTTGGGCTGGATGAGGCTCGCTTTTGGCGGAGCTTGGAGCTGGCCTCTCTTGGGTAGCTTTGGGAAGAGGCTTTGGGGTGGGCATCGGTTTGGGTGCAGGCTCCTTCATGGGTGGCTTAGGATTCTCTTGATGCTCCTTTTCCTTTGAAGGAGGGGTTGGTTCTTGTGGAGCAGGCGCGGGCGCAGGAGGCATAGGGGGGGTGAGCTTCAGATTTTGCAAAGAGATTTTTTTCTCTTTTTGTTCACCCTGCTTGAGGGGCTCTTTGGGTGGAGTGGGCTTGGGCATATAAAAGAGCAGCCACAAGAGTAGAGCGTGTAGCAACAATGAGATGAAGAGGGCGATAAAGTTTCTTTGCATGGGTGGTTAAAGTGAGTCAGTAGCGGCTGGCTTTCTCTTTAAAATCCTCGAGTTTTCTATCTTCGCTATTGAGATAGTGCAAAAGGTGATCTCGTTTGCGCTCTAAGAGCCTCTCAAACGATTCTCCCTCCACATAATCTTCTTCAATCTCTTTAGAGGGGTGCGCTCCAATAGGGTAGCGATCAATAAGCGTATTCCCCGCGGCCCCAATGAGAATTAAGTAGCGATAGCCATGGCTTTCAATCGTGACGAAGCGATTCTTGATATCTAGGGGTTTTTGAGAGATGATCTCTATCTCCTCCTTGAGGGGCGTTTTGCTCTTAAAGAGCCATGATTGAGAGGGGAAAAGAGAGCCCTGAGAGCGTTTGGAGCTTGGTGAGAGCGTGCGCTTTCTCCAAAAAAGAAGCAGAGCAAGCGAGAGGATCAAAATTCCAATCATGGCGAGATATTGGTTATAACTAAAGGTTTCAACCCCCATGCCATCGAAGATTCCGCTCGCAGGGGGAGCGGAATCTTCGGAGTTGGTGGCAGGGGTTTTGGCTAGGGCAAGGGCGTTGCTCTCTCTTTTGGGGGAGTTGGAGGGTTTGATTCCCTCCATCTCTTTAATGCGAATCCTTAGCCCAAAGCCATTAGCGGCCTTGGAGGCGGTGATGGCAGGAATCTTGGGACCAATCACCATCAAATAGAGGTCACCCCCTTGACCAAAGATTTTGACCTCTTCAATCCCCATGGCGTCCACACGCTCTTCTAAAACTCCCTCAAAGACAGTATTTTTCAAAACGACCGTGCGATAACCAGCGCCATCTTTTTGAGAAATGGTCTCATTGAAACTCTGCTCAAAAGTGAAGAGCACATCCACCCGATCGGTACGTTTGAAAATCTCGATATCTTTAATAATTCCTCCCGCTAAAAGCGAAGAGGAGAGGGTGAGCCAAAGAGCCAAAAGAGAGCCAAAAGAGGGGTATTTCACGCCTTCTCCCGCGTCAAATAATAGACAATAGCGTTAGAATCAAGAATCTCATTGATACGAATCGCGAGATTCTTCTCATAAACCATCACTTCGCCTTTGCCGATGATTCTTCCATTCACAAAGGTCTCCACGCTCTCTCCTGCGGGCTTTTGCAAGTCAATAATAGAGCCTTTTTCAAATTTTAAAATCTCCGCTAAGGTGATCTTGGTCGCTCCTAGCTCTGCGGTGAAGATCACTTCCATGTCCAATAGGCCTGAGTAGTTTCTAATCACCTCTTCAAGGTAGTTGGAGAGCTCTTGCTGTCGGGGGTTGATAAGGTTGGGGGTTTCAAAGATGAATTCGTTATCCACGCACGGCTCCTATGTAGAGACTGCAAAAAGAGTAGCTTGTCTTGAAGTGGAGCGAAGCCTCGCTCTTGGGTTCAAATTTGCCTATTTTGAGGAATTGCGGCGTAGAGATGGTGAAATCTTTCCCCTCGTCGGAGGCGATGACCTTGGCCACACCCACCACCAAGTTGGAGAGCTCATTGGCCAGATCAATAAGGGTCGCTTCATCAGGCTCTTTTTCACCCAAAAGGCGATTGGCGAGGGCTTGCAAAAGAAGAGGGCGGATGATGAGAAAAACGGGAATTCGCTCTCCGCTAGATAGAATCTCAATAGAGGAGATAAAGCCATTTTTCATCATTCGCTTGGCTTTTTTGGGAGTCTCCTCCAGCATCTCTTGGATCGACTTGATGAATGCTTTTTCAAGAACCTCGATCATGGCGCCCCCACTCCTAAAATATTAGAAGTCATTATATCGGATTTATACCTCACTTGGGTTTGAAATTTTGTCGGGTTTGGCAGAACTCCGTGAGGAAACACTCCTCGCAGAGCGGTTTTTGTGCTTTGCAGAGATAGCGACCAAAAAGCACCATCGCCTGATGAAGAGTGGAGAGATCTTTTTTAAAAGCTTTAGAGAGCTCCTCTTCGGTTTGGGCAGGGGTTTTGGATTTGGCCAGCCCTAGACGATGAGAAACCCTAAAAACATGGGTGTCCACCGCCATAAGATTCTTCTCTAAATACTCAATCAGCACTACATTGGCGGTCTTTTGACCCACTCCAGGGAGCGCCATAAGAAGCGACTGCTCTAGGGGAATCTCGCCTCCATGCTCTTGGAGAATCTTTTGAGCCATGAGGATTAGGTTTTTGGCTTTGTTGTTGAAAAAAGAGCAGCTTTGGATGATTTTTTTCACCTCATCAATCTCGGCTAGAGCGAGCGATTCGGGGGTGGGGAAGCGCTCAAAGAGTGCGGGGGTGATGAGATTGACTCGCTTGTCGGTGCATTGGGCGGAGAGCATGACAGAGACCAAGAGCTCATAAGCATTGCGATAGAGAAGCTCTGTTTTGGCCTCTTTGTAGTGACCAAGAAAACGATGGCGGATAGTCTCAATCGCCTCTTTGGAGGGTCGCTTAGCCATGAGGGATTCCTTTTGAGGAGGATGAGGAGAGTTTTTGGATGATTCCCTGTGCGGCTACATAGGCCGAAGAAAAAGCCCATTGGAGATTGTAACCTCCTAATCTGCCCGTGACATCAAGCACCTCGCCCGCCCAAAAAACTCCCGAACAAAGGCGACTCTCCATGGTCTTAGGGTCGATTTCCCCAAGAGAGACGCCTCCTAGGGTCACCTCGGCCTTGCTATAGCCAAAGTTTCCTGCGGGGGCAAAAGTGTAGGCCATCAGGGCATTCAGCAGGGTGGTTTGGAGGGGGCTTTGGAGGGAATCAAAGGGTCCATCCATGATTCCAAGAGCGTCAAGAAGCGCCTTGGTGAAGCGTTTTGGCAAAGGAAGCGAAGAGGAGATGAAACCCTTGGAGCCTTTAAGATAGCGCAAAGGATCAGACAAGAAAGAGATCTCAATGCTCCCCTTTTTCCAAAAGAGCGAAGCATCAAGAATCAAGGGACCGCTGATGCCTCGATGGGCAAAGAGCATATCCCCTTGAAGTGTGTGATTCTCTACTTTGAGGGTGGCAGGAAGAGAGATTCCGCTTAGCTCTTTCATCCACGATTCGCTGCTTTGGAGTGTGAGTCCTACTAGAGCAGGCTTGAGAGGATTCACCTCGTGTCCCAAAGCTTGCGCGATCTCATAGCCAATCCCGCTTGCTCCAAGCAGGGGATAGCTCATCCCTCCTGTGGCCACCAGCACCAAGGTGGCCTCGATGGAGCCTTTGGAGAGCATGATCTTGAAGCGATTCTCGGGAAGCTTGGTGATTCCTTGGATGCGCTCTCCTTTTTTGAAACTCTGTTTTTGGAGGGAGCGAAGAAGAATCGCCAAGAGCTCTTGGCTATTCTTGGCGCAAAAATATTGGTGATTTTTGACCTTGACATAGGAGAGCCCCTCGCTCTCTAGCCACGCTAGAAGTTCTTTGGGACCAAAGCGATCCAATGCCTCTTGAATGAATCGCTCCTCCCCCACAAAATGTTCGGTGCCTACATATTCGTTAGTAAAGTTGCACCTACCTCCTCCACTGACTCGAAGTTTTTTACCTGCCTCTAGATTGGAATCAATCAAGCAGACGCTCAAGCCCTCTAGCCACCTAGCGGCAAAAAGTCCGCTCGCCCCTGCGCCCAAAATAGCCACATCAAAGCGTTCTCTCATTCTCCAAAGAGCCTCAAAGGGGTTTTGATGAGACGTTCTAAAATATTTAGAGGAGCTTTGAGGGTGTCCTGGGCAAGGTTGGTCTGTGCAATGGGCTTATCTAGCGTGCCTGTAAGGGTGACCTCGGTGGAGAGGGAACCATCTTCTCCCATGATGATGTAGCCAAGCAAGGGGATGTTGCTCACGATGGTGCCAAGGGATTTGAGGGTCTTGAAACGGGTTTGAAACTCAATCTGTGAGCTCTCCAGCTCAATGACACCAGAGCCTTCGCTATCAATGGAGGTTCCATGAAGCAAGAAGCGCTCAACCACTGCGTAACGATCATTGATTCCAATCTCTGCCTCCCCTTGTTTGATCGCATACCCCTCAGCGCTAAATCCAGGGGCTTTGAAGATGAGCAGAGAGGGGATCGAATCAATGAGGGCGATCACATTTTGGAGGGTGTTAAGGTTTTTAAGCGTGGTGTCCCAAATGAAGCTCTTGCCCTTAAAGACTCCGCCTCCATACTCGCCGATGAGATCAAATCTCCCGCCTGAGGCGATCTCTTTGTTGAAAAAGGTGTTCACAAACTCATCATTGAAATGGCGTGCTTCGATTTTGAGCCGTTTGTTTTGGAGGTTGGCTTTGAGGGTACCATTTTTATAGGAGAGGGTGGCGCTGATGTTCTCTTTGCCTTTGAGAGTGGCTTTGAGTCTATTAGAGAGGATTCGCTTCCCTTTGTAGATCAGATGGAGATTTTCCCCCGTGATTTCAGTCTCACTCTTTTTTGATTCCGACTCTTTGGGGTTTGATTCTTCGATGAGAGGAATATCATAATCTCTCAAGAAGAGCTTCGCCTTATCTAAAATCTCTAGGCGAAGACGCCCATCTAGGGAGGAGATTTGGGTGGAGCTAGGGCTGGTTTGTCCTTCGATCTCTAGCGACTCCACAGGGGTTCCATCGCGCTCAGCCAAGGGATAGGAGAGCCCTTGGAGGCTGGCTTGGAGGGAGAAGCGCTCAAAATCTTTGGTCTCTAGGTTGACCCATCCCGCGCGAATAGATTCTTCTTGAAGAAGCCTAGAATAGGGGTAGAGTAGGGCGAGATTTTGGGCTTGGATGCGGTGAAGCCTCTCTCCAAACACAAGACGTGTCTCTAAAGTGGGAAGGCGCAGAGGAATCTCAGCGCTCTTGTAATCGGCGCTAAAGGGAATCTCGATGCCCTTGATGCGGAGAATCTCGCCTCTATCTCCAATAGAAAAGTCAAGAATATGAGCCTTTCCTTCGATGAGCTCTTGGCGTGTATCGATGCTAAAGGCGAGCTCTGAGTCAAGAAAATTGCCAATTTTGATTCTCGAGGGAAGAATCTCAATGAGTGAATTGACCAGCTTCACGCTCGCCTCTTGGGCATAAAAGTCGAGACGATTGAGAGAGAAGTTGGATTTTTTGGTCTCAAAATAGCCGATGGCCTCCGTCTCGTAGTCGTTAAGATCGACCTCTAATTTGAGTTTAGCCAGCGTGGTGGAATCTTTTTGATGCAAAGGAAGCTTGATTTTATAGGCTTTGAGAACCTTATGGATGCGCTCATCTAGCACCGCTTCGGTTTTGATGAGGAGATCAAGCCAAGGCTTCTCCCCCCAAATATCTCGCAATCCCACCTGACTCCCCTCTAGGGAGAAACCCTCAAAGCTTGGCTCATAGAGCTCAAAACTCACACCGCGTTCATCATAGATTACGCTCACGCCACGCCCATGGAGCGGGGGGAGGTCAGGATGGAAGGTGACTTCTGGGGAGGCAATCTCTAGTCGTGCTTTAAGGCGTTTCTCAATCGATTCTAAAATCGCCTTCTCGTTAAGCTCACTATCAAAAGAGAAGGAGGCGAGTTCCATGCCAGGGGAGTGAATGTTGTCATAGAGCCACGCACGAATGTTAGGATTTTCAATCTCAACGACATCTTTGAGGAATCGCAGAGAATCAAAAGGGAGGCTCTCGCCCTCTAGATGGAGGCGCTTGAAGTCGCTCTCTCCACGCACATTGAGATGAATAGCCGAATCGATGGAGAGCATCCCCTCCAAGGTGAGATGATTTTTGAGCACCCCGTAGTCGGCTTTGCCTATAAAGCGCGCCTTATAGGGTTTGTAGAGAATCTCTTGGATTTGGGCAAGTACATGACCTTTCTGTTCATCTAGCGTGATGGAAGCATAGAGGTCAGGGAGGCTCAGCTCATAGCGCTCTCCCCTAAAAAGCAACGAGCCTTGATTCTCCCCTAAAATCACCTCCTTGAGGTGAATCTCTTGAAAGTAGCCTAGAAGAAGTTTCGTGTTTTTGATCCAACCGAGAATCTCGCTAAGGTCAGAGCTCTCTTGTGATGCGGGAGAGTCCAGAAGAGGGGTAAGGTTGAGCGAATCAAGGCGCAGAATGAGCTTTTTATCTAAGCTAAGATAAAATCCGCGCATTTCAATGGAGGCGACTCGAAGTTTTGGAATCTCGATTCCGTTATGGAGCACTCGAAAAAATCCCCACAGCAAGGCGATCATGAAGAGGACAAGGATTATTGCTTTATACACGTTTTTGGAACTGATTTTAATCTTTTTCATGGCCCTGTCGTATCACCTAGCTCAACCGATGCTCTCTAGCAACGTCATTTTTTTGCCCAAAGGCGGTGTGAATGAGATTATAACACACCTCTCCCGCAATCACTTTCAGGTCACGCGTGTGGATGGCTGGGTGATTAGGGCGATGGGCTACCCCCAGAGTGGCTGGATTGATATTCATGCCAATCTTCTCTCTCGGGGTGATTTCCTCTATCGCCTCACCAAGGCCAAAGCTGCCATGAAAGAGGCAACTCTCATCCCCGGAGAGACGCTCCACTTTTTTATCTTGGATCTGGCTCAAAACTTTTCACTCTCCCCACTTAAGCTCAAAGAGGCTTATCACCGCTATGCGCCCCATCCTGAGGGGGTAATTTTGGCGGACACTTATAAGATTCCTTTGGGAATCTCTGAGGAGCATTTGATGTATTATTTGGTCAATCACTCCTTAAGAGAGCACCAAAAACTCTCCAAAAAGATTTTAGGGGTCTATGATGAGGTGCAGTGGTTCAAATATATCACGATTGCCTCCATTATCCAAAAAGAGGCAGCCAACATCGAAGAGATGCCGCTGGTCTCAGCCGTGATTCGCAATCGACTCAAAAAGCGAATGCGGCTTCAGATGGATGGGACGCTCAACTATGGTGAATTTTCTCGCACCAAGGTGACTCCTGAGATGATTCGCCAAGATAGTTCCCCTTATAATACCTATAAGATTGAGGGGATTCCTCCCTACCCAGTAGGAAGTGTAGGATTTGACGCTATCAAGGCGGCTATATTCCCTGCAGATGTGGACTATCTCTATTTTGTGCGCAACAAAAAAGGGACTCACACTTTCACCAACAATTACGAAACACACCTTAAGAATATTAAATGAAAATTTGAAAAATAAAGTAGTTTGTAAGGCTTTTTCGACAAGACTAACGACAAATATCCATGAAGGGGCAAAATCATTGAATAAGAATAAGCGAGTGGGAATCATCGGGGCGGGTCATGTGGGATCAACCGTCGCCTTTATCTTGGCGACTCAAGGGATTTGTCAAGAGATTATCATCAAAGATCTCAACCTCGACACCGCCAGAGGAATCGCCCTGGATATGGGTCACGCCGCCTCGGCGACGAAGACTCACACCATCGTGCGTGTTGCCAATGAACCCTCGGATTTGCGAGGGTGCGATGTGGTGGTTTTTTGTGCAGGCTCTCCAAGACAGCCTGGGATGAGTCGCGATGATCTTTTATTGGCCAATGCCAAGGTGATTCGTACCGTTTTATCTGAAGTGAAGCCCTACATCCAAGAGAGCGTTTTGGTGATGGTCTCCAATCCGCTGGATGCCATGGTTTATACAGCGATTAAAGAGAGCGGGCTCTCTCCTTTGCAGGTGTTGGGAATGGCAGGAATCCTAGATAGCGCCCGAATGGCCTCCTTTATCTTTGAGAAACTCGGCTATGGAAGCGATCAGATTGTGGCCTCAGTGATGGGGGGACATGGAGATGATATGGTGCCCTTGCCTCGCTATAGTAATGTCGCAGGGGTTCCTATCACGGAGCTTCTTGAGCCTCAAGAGATTGAAGAGATCATCCATCGCACCCGAAACGCAGGAGCAGAGATTGTAGGCTATCTCAAAAAAGGCTCTGCCTATTTTGCTCCCGCCAAATCGACCGCGATTATGGTTGAGGCAATTTTGAAAAACTCTCATCAGGTTTTTCCCTGCTCGGTGCTTTTGCAGGGCGAGTATGGCTACAGCGATGTGGTGGGGGGTGTGCCCGTGAAGCTTGGCAGTCGAGGGGTCTGTGAGATCATTGAACTTGAGCTTCTTCATGAGGAGAGAGAGCGCTTTGACCAGTCGATCCAGTCGGTTAAAAGTCTCATTGATGCCCTCTATCACCACGCCTTTTTTGTTTCTAGTCGTCCCTAGATCCCTTAAAACAAGGAGAGAGTTGAGCGTATGAATATTCATGAGTATCAGGCAAAAGCCCTTTTGGCGCAATATGGGGTGGGAATTCCTAGGGGTGGAGTGGCGGAAACGCCTGCTGAGGCGACCGTCATCGCTCAGAGACTTGGGGGCGAGATTTGGGCGATCAAGGCCCAGATTCACGCTGGAGGTCGAGGCAAAGCAGGCGGGGTGAAGCTCGCCAAAACTCCCGAAGAGGCAGGGGAGATCGCTAAAGCGATGCTAGGCTCAAGACTCATCACACACCAAACCTCGCTTGAGGGGAAAGAGGTGCACAAGGTTTATGTCGAAGAGGGGTTGGGAATTGAACGAGAGTATTATCTGGGAATCGTTCTAGATCGTTCTTTGGAGATGCCTGTGATCATGGCGAGCCGCCAAGGGGGCGTGGATATTGAAGAGGTGGCCAAAAATAGTCCTAATGAGATCATCAAGGTGGCGGTTGATCCTATGATTGGATTTCGTCCTTTTCATGGGCGCAAACTCGCTTTTGCTCTAGGGCTTGCTAAAGAGCAGGTGGGACTTTTTGTCGATTTTTGCACTTCGCTCTTTCGACTCTATGTTCAAAAAGATGCAGAGATTGTCGAGATCAACCCTCTTGTTTTCACCTCCTGTAAGCGATTTGTGGCGCTTGATGCCAAAATCTCCTTTGATAACAACGCCCTCTATCGGCACCCAGAGATTGTTGCGATGCGTGATTTAAGCGAAGAGGAATCGAGCGAAATTGAGGCAGGCGAATACAATCTTAACTATGTGAAGCTTCAGGGGAATGTCGGCTGTATGGTTAATGGTGCTGGCTTGGCGATGGCTACAATGGATATCATCAAGCATGAAGGGGGAGAGCCTGCCAACTTCTTGGATGTGGGCGGGGGCGCGAAGCCTGAGACGGTGGCCAAAGGTTTTGAGATCATTCTTAAAGACCCCAATGTCAAGGCGATTTTCGTCAATATTTTTGGAGGAATCGTGCGCTGCGATCGCGTGGCCAATGGAATCTTGGAGGCGGCCAAGATTGTTCATGTCTCCGTCCCTGTAGTGGTGAGGCTTGATGGCACCAACGCCAAAGAGGCCAAAGAGATATTAGAGCAGGCCAATATCCCTAATATTTTCGCCGCTCCTTCGCTTGAGGGTGGAGCGAAAAAAGCCGTGGAGCTAGCTTGTCAAGGAGGTGCTTCATGAGCATTTTGATCAACAAAGAGACTCGCGTGATTGTGCAGGGATTCACAGGCAAAGAGGGGACGTTTCACTCAGAACAGTGCCTCGCCTATGGAACACAAATCCTAGGGGGCGTGACTCCGGGCAAAGGAGGTAGCACTCATTTGGGTCTGCCCGTTTTTGATACGGTCGAGGAGGCGGTGAGAGAGACGGGAGCGTGGGCGAGCATGGTCTTTGTTCCTCCTGCTTTTGTCGCGGATGCAGTGATGGAGGCGGCCTCTTCAGGAATCAAGCTTGCGGTGGTGATCACCGAAGGAGCTCCCATCAAGGATATGGTAGTGGCCAAGCGATACGCCCAAAAATGTGGGATGGAGATCATTGGACCTAACTGTCCCGGAATCATCACGAGTGAAGAGTGCAAGATCGGAATCATGCCCGGTTCGATTTTTAAAAGTGGTTCTATCGGACTCATCAGCAAGTCGGGCACTCTCACCTACGAGGCTAGCCATCAGATTGTCCAAGCAGGCTTTGGAATCTCCACAGCGATAGGAATCGGGGGTGATCCTGTGATTGGTCTAGGCTACAAAGAGCTTTTGGATCGTTTCGAAAAGGATGAAAAGACCGAAGCGATCGTCCTCATCGGAGAGATTGGAGGGACGCTAGAGATTGAGGCGGCCTCCTTTATCAAAGAGAGGGTGAAAAAGCCTGTGGTTGCCTTCATCGCGGGTCAAACCGCTCCCAAAGGAAAGCGCATGGGTCATGCGGGTGCGATTGTGAGCGGCGGGAGTGGGAGCGCAAAGGAGAAGATGGATGCCCTAAGAGAGGCGGGTGTTAGGGTCATAGAGAGTCCCGCAGACATTGGCAAGGCGATCGTCTCGCTTCTTCATCCCGCTCAAACACTCTAGAGTTTGTTTAGATATTTAGGTCAATTTTAAAGAATAGGAAAACATCATGGCAAAAATCAATGCTCCAGCCAACACTCCTGTATGGGTGGATGAGAGTCGCTGTAAGGCCTGTGATCTCTGTGTCTCGCTCTGTCCGAGTGGAACATTAGCGATGAAGGCTGATTCTAAACGAGTGCTTGGCAAGATGATCGCCATCACCCACCCTGAAAGCTGTATCGGCTGTGGTGAGTGCGAGCTTCACTGTCCCGATTTTGCGATTTATGTAGCCGATCGATTAGAGTATAAATTTGCCAAATTGAGCGAAGAATCCAAGGCAAGAGCGGAGAAAATCAAACAAAATCGCTTCATGGCGTTAGAGGAAGTAAAATGAGAGAGCTGATTTCAAGCGGCAATGAGCTCGCTGCGCTGGCGGCGATTGATGCAGGATGTCGATTCTTTGGAGGTTACCCTATCACTCCTTCAAGCGAAGTGGCGCACGAAATGAGCGTGATGCTTCCGCAAGTGGGAGGAACATTCATTCAAATGGAGGATGAGATCGCGGGAATCTCGGTGGCTCTTGGTGCTTCCATGAGTGGAAAAAAAGCAATGACCGCGACTTCGGGTCCTGGACTCTCGCTCAAAGCAGAGCAGATTGGACTCTCCTTTATGGCGGAGGTTCCCCTAGTGATTGTCAATGTCATGCGAGGAGGTCCCTCCACGGGTCTCCCCACAAGAGTGGCGCAAGGGGATGTTAATTTTGTCAAGAATCCCACCCATGGTGATTTCAAATCTATCGCCCTCTGCCCTGGAAGCCTTGAAGAGGCTTACACGGAGACGGTACGGGCGTTTAATTTGGCTGAAGAGTTCATGACTCCCGTCTTTTTACTCCTTGATGAGACATTGGGGCATATGTATGGAAAGGCGGAGATTCCAAATCTAGAAGAGATTGAGCGCAAAGTAAAGAATCGCCGTGTTTTTGAGGGGGACCCTAAGGATTATAAGCCCTATGGTCAGCCCCAAGATGAGCCGGCGATTCTCAATCCCTTTTTTCAGGGGTATCGTTATCATGTCACAGGACTCCACCATGGAGCGATGGGATTTCCTACGGAGGATGAGAAGCAGTGCCAAGCTCTCATCGAACGGCTCTTCAGCAAGATTGAAGCGCATGAGGATCGAATCAAATCTTATGAAGAATATAAGCTAGAGGACGCGGAGATTCTACTGATTGCCTATGGGTCTGTCTCTAGAAGCGCTAAAGAGGCCATCGATCGCTTGAGGGAGGGGGGGCTCAAGGTGGGGCTCTTTAGGCCCATTACGCTTTGGCCTTCTCCTGCTAGAGAGCTGGAGGAGCTAGGAAAGCGCTTTGAGAAGGTGTTGGTGGCGGAGCTCAACATGGGGCAGTATAAAGAGGAGATTGAGCGAAGCATGAAAAAAGAGGTGAGATTCTTTGGCAAGGCCAATGGTCGAGCGATTTCGCCCGCTGAAATCATCCAAAGCGTCAAGGAGCTATAAGATGGCATTTGCATATGATGAATATCTAAGAGTTGACAAGATGCCCACGCTTTGGTGCTGGGGGTGCGGAGATGGCGTGATTTTAAAGTCGGTCGTCAGAGCTATTGAGGCGGTTGGCTGGAATATGGATGATGTTTGTGTGGTGAGTGGGATTGGCTGTAGCGGTCGATTCTCCTCTTATGTGAATTGCAACACCGTCCACACCACCCACGGTCGTGCGCTAGCCTACGCCACAGGAATCAAGCTCGCCAATCCCACCAAAAAGGTGATCGTGGTCTCAGGTGATGGCGATGGAATGGCTATTGGCGGAAATCACACGATTCACGCTTGTCGCCGTAATATTGACATCAATTTTATTTTGGTGAACAACTTCATCTACGGGCTTACTAACTCTCAAACCTCGCCCACCACGCCCAAGGATATGTGGACGGTCACCGCTCAGTATGGCAATGTTGATCCTGAGTTTGACGCGTGCCGACTCGCTGAAGCTGCGGGAGCGACCTTTATCGCTAGAGAGAGTGTGCTTGACCCTAAAAAGATTGAAAAGGTGCTCACGCAGGGCTTCACCCATGAGGGTTTTAGCTTTTTTGATATTTTTAGCAACTGCCACATCAATCTTGGGCGCAAAAATAAAATGGGCGAAGCGGTGGAAAATCTCGCATGGATCAAGAGTCGAATCCTCCCCAAACGCCAATTTGACGAGCTTTCTACCGAGGAGCGCGCGGGCAAATTCCCTACAGGTGTCCTGAAGGCCGATGGGAGCGAGATGGAGTATTGCAAGGCCTACGCGCAGGTGATTGAGAGAGCGCAAAAGGGGACAAAGCGATGAGAACACAGCTACGATTCACGGGCGTAGGAGGACAGGGCGTCCTTTTGGCGGGTGAGATTTTGGCGGAGGCAAAGATTCGCGATAAAGGCTATGGGGTGAAGGCGGCGACCTACACCTCGCAAGTGCGCGGAGGCCCCACAAAGGTCGATATTTTACTCGATGATCACGAGATTCTCTATCCCTACGCTAACGAGGGCGAGATTGATTTTATGCTCTCCACAGCGCAAGTGAGCTTTGATCTATTTAAAAGTGGAATTAAAGAGGGAGGCATGGTTGTCATTGAGCCCAACTTGGTCAAGGTGAGTGAAGAGGATAAAAAGCGACTCCAAATCTTTGAGATTCCCATCATCACCATTGCCAAGGAAGAGGTGGGCAATGTCGTGACTCAGTCGGTGGTTGCACTCGCGGTGACGGTGACATTCACGAAGTGCGTGGATAGGGATCTAGTCTATGAGACGATGATTGAGAAGGTTCCCGCCAAGGTGGTGGAGCAGAACAAAAAAGCCTTTGAGCTAGGCGAATACTACGCCAAACGCGCCCTAGGGGGATAAGAGAGGAGCATCCCTCTCCTCTCCCTAGTTACTTCAAGATTCTAGGCAGGGTGATTCCCTCTTGTTTTTGATACTTCCCTTTTTTATCTTTGTAACTCACTTCACAATCCGCATCTCCCTGCAGGAAGAGCACCTGAGCGATCCCTTCATTGGCATAAATTTTGGCAGGCAAAGGGGTAGTGTTGCTGATCTCAATCGTGATATGCCCCTCAAACTCAGGCTCAAAAGGGGTGACATTGACGATGATTCCGCATCGAGCGTAGGTGCTTTTCCCCAGGCAGATGGCCAGCACATCGCGGGGAATTCGAAAATATTCCACGGTGCGAGCTAGTGCGAAAGAGTTAGGGGGAACGATGCAGATATCCCCGATGAAATCCACCACATTGGCCTCATCGAAATTTTTGGGATCGACTACGGTGGCGTTGATATTGGTGAAGATTTTAAACTCATTGCTCACTCTAATATCATACCCATAGCTGCTAAGCCCGTAACTCACGACATTTTTACCCACTTGATTCTCGCAAAAAGGCTCGATCATATTGTGAGGTAGCGCCATGTCTGTGATCCATCTATCTTCTTTGAGTCCCATGCTTTCCTCTATTTTGGTTTGATACGATTTGTGGTATTATACCGAATTATTCGCCCTGCCAAAGGGCGTTCAAAGACTTCTGCAAAGGCTGTTTCATGAACTTCGACGAAATCAAAGAACTTATAGAAATCTTCAATCAAAGTGACGCTTCCAAGCTTCAAATCTCTAAAGATGAGTTCTCCATCAAGCTCGAAAAACCCACCGCTTCCGCTCCCCTCCAAGTCCCCGCTTACGCCACTCCCGTAGCTCCCTTGGCATTACCCCAAGCCCCTTGCGTTCCTGAGGCGCCTAGAGCGAGCGAATCATCAAACTCTAGTGGTGAGGCAATCACCTCTCCAATGGTGGGAACCTTTTATCGATGTCCTTCACCCGATGCTCCTGCCTATGTCAATGTGGGTGATAAGGTCAAAAAAGGGCAGACGCTCGGTATCATCGAGGCGATGAAGATCATGAATGAGATTGAAGCAGAGTTTGATTGCAAGATTCTAGAGATTGTGCCTTCTGATTCTCAGCCCGTAGAGTATAACTCTAAGCTCTTTATTGTTGAAAGAATCTAAATGCAAAAGAAGAAGCTAGAGAGGATTCTCATCGCCAATCGAGGCGAGATTTCGCTTCGAGCGATTCGCACGATTCGCGAGATGGGCAAGAAGTCTATCGCGGTCTATTCTACGGCTGATAGAGAGGCAAACTATCTGGATGTGGCTGACGCTAAAGTCTGCATCGGAGGGGATAAATCAAGCGAGAGCTATCTTAATATCCCCGCGATTATCTCAGCCGCTGAGCTTTTTGAAGCGGATGCGATCTTCCCTGGATATGGCTTTTTGAGTGAAAATCAAAATTTTGTTGAGATTTGTCAGCATCACGGAATCGAATTCATCGGACCCACGCCTGAGGTGATGGTGCTCATGAGTGATAAGAGCATGGCCAAAGAGGTGATGAAAAAGGCGGGTGTGCCCGTGATTCCCGGAAGCGAAGGCGCGCTGAGTGGCTACGAAGAGGCCAAAGAAGAGGCGAAAAAGATCGGCTACCCCGTGATTCTTAAAGCTTCTGCGGGAGGAGGGGGGCGAGGGATGAGAATCGTCGAAAAAGAGGAGAATCTCATCAACTCTTATCTAGCCGCCGAGAGTGAAGCCCTAAGTGCCTTTGGCGATGGGACTATCTATATGGAGAAGTTCATCGATAAGCCCAAGCATATCGAGGTGCAGGTGCTTGCCGATAAGCATGGCAACGCTATTCATGTGGGAGAGCGAGACTGCTCTTTGCAGAGACGCCATCAAAAACTCATCGAAGAATCGCCCGCACTCGCCCTTCTTCCAGAGACTCGCGAGAAGCTTCTTAAAACCGCCATTGAGGCCACTAAAGCGATCAAGTATGTGGGCGCGGGAACCTTTGAATTTTTGCTTGATTCCAACCAAAACTTCTATTTCATGGAGATGAACACTCGACTTCAGGTCGAACATCCTGTGAGCGAGATGGTGAGTGGATTGGATATTGTAGAGTGGATGATTAAAATCGCTGAGGGCGAAGAGCTCCCCCCTCAAGAAGAGATTCGCTTTAAAGGTCATGCGATTGAGTGCCGTATCACCGCTGAAGATCCAGAGAAGTTTTTCCCTTGTCCAGGAAAGATTACCAAATGGATCGCCCCAGGGGGCAACTATGTGCGAGTCGATTCTCACGCCTATGCGGGATATACGGTGCCCATGCATTATGATTCGATGATTGGAAAGCTGATCGTTTGGGGTGAGACGCGAGATAGAGCGATCGCTAGGATGGCGCGAGCTTTGAGTGAGTTTAGTGTTGAAGGGATTAGGACGACGATCCCTTTCCATCAAAAGATGATGGAAAATGTCGATTTTAAAGAAAGCAAGATTCATACGAAGTATTTGGAACAGAAGGTGCTTTAAGGCTCTTAGACACTCTTGCAAGGAAGCAAGAGCTGAAAAAAGGAGTTTGATATGAAGATAGGACAATCCCAGACCCTGAGCCAAAACATCAACACCACTCTTGAGAAGAGCAAGGCCGAGGAAAAAAAGGCGCTTGAGAATCTAATGCTAGAGCGAGCGCTTGGTTCACAAGATGGCGCAAGCCTCATGAGTGCTGATGCGTTAGTGAGCCAAATCTCCTCCATGATGCAAGGAGTGAAAAACTCCAATGATGCGATCGGAATGCTTCAAATCGCCGATGGCGCCCTGGGAAGTGTCACCGACAGCACCGTTCGTCTTAGTGAGCTCTCCGTTGCCATGGGGAATCCAGCGCTAAGCAGTGATCAGCGCTCTATGATCGAAAGCGAAGCCAAGGCGCTAACGCAGAGCATGAATGATGCCATGGGACAAGCGACCTTCAATGGAAAGAGCGTCTTTGGCTCTTCGATGAGTTTTGTCACCTCGGACAGCTCTTTGGTTGACATGACGCTAAACGCTCCCAATACCGCTGGTTTAAGCGTTTTGGATCAGGATTCTATTCAAGATTTCATGAAGCGTGTGGGTCAGGAGCGGGCGAATATCGGCTCCACAATCAACGGAATCCAGTCTTTGGTCGATTCTCATCTAACCACGGTCGTCAATCTTAAAAATGCTGAGAGCAACTTGCAGGACAATGATGTGGCTGAGAACTACAACGAGCTCAATACGGCCAAAATCAGGGAGGGGGCGGCTCTATACGCCCAAAGCTTCAACGCTCAGTATCTCCAAAGCAAGCTCGGTGCGCTTTTAGGCTAGTCATTGCTTCCTTATAGCCGTCAATCCATTTCGCCTGAAGATATTCAGGTGGTCATTGAAGCCCTAAATAGCTCCTTCCTCACCCAAGGTCCAAGGGTTGAGGCCTTTGAAGAGGCGCTCGCAGATTGCACGGGCGCTAAGTATGCACTAGCGCTCAACTCCGCCACCTCAGCCCTCTACTGCGCCTACGCTGCGGCAGGAATCAAAGAGGGAGACGAGGTAATCACCACTCCCATTAGCTTTGTTGCGACCTCCAATATGCTCCTTGCACTTGGGGCTAAGCCTATCTTTTGTGATGTGAAAGAAGATGGAAACATCGATGAATCGCTTATCCCCTCGCTCATCACCCCCAAGACTAGAGCGATTGTTTCCGTCGATTATTCGGGGAATCCTGTGGCGTTTGATCGTATCGCCTCTATTGCCAAGACTCACGGGCTTGCCTTTATCTCAGATAGCTCCCATGCGATTGGAGCAGAATTTGGCGGCAAAAGAGTGGGGGTTTGGGCGGATGCGACTGTTTTTAGCTTCCATGCGATCAAGCCCATCACCACGGGTGAGGGCGGGGCGCTAGTCACTGATGATGAAGCGATCTATGAGCGAGCCAAACTTTTAAGAAGCCATGGAGTGGAAAAAAAGCGACTTTGGAATAGCGATGTTCACTCTTGGGGGTTTAATTTTAGAATGAGTGACTTTGCTGCCGCGCTTGGCACTTCGCAGCTCAAACGGCTCTCTAGCTTTATTAAAAGGCGTGAAGAGATTGCTCTTTTTTATGACGATTCCTTTAAAGAATCTCCCTATTTTACGACTCTTTCACGCTCCAAAGAGGGGAAGAGCTCCCATCATCTCTATCCAATTTTTCTAAAGCAGGAGTTTTGGTGCCCCAAAGAGGAGATTTTCACTGCTTTGCAAGAGCACGGCTTGGGCGTTCAGGTCCACTACAAGCCCATCCACACCTTCTCTCTTTATGATACGCCTAGAGATTCTCTCTTTTTGCCCAAGGCAGAGTCCTTTTATCTCTCTGAAATCTCCATTCCCTGCCATCAAGAGATGGGACTTAAAGAGGCCAAAGAGGTAGTAGAGACGCTCTCTAAGGTCTTTCAAGAGGCCTCTAAACGCTCCTTGTGTGGGGCATAATCCTTCTCTTCCTCTTGCTTACTAGACAATTACCAAAATTATTGTAGAATCACTCCTAGTTAACGAGGCGTTCGCTCTTTCGTGAGGGAGGGTGTTTCGCGCATAAGGAGTGAGAAATATGGCAAAGCGTGTAGTAATAGTGGACGATTCCAAGACGATTATCGCGACTGCTCAAATGGCCGTCGAAGAGATGGTGAATCGCGGTGAGATCAGTTTCGCCTTCTATTATAACCCAGCCGAGCTCTTGGATGATGCAATCGAAGGAAGCCTTCAGTACGATCTTCTCATTAGCGATATCAATATGCCCCAAATGAACGGATTAGACCTCTCAGCCTCACTAAAAAAAATGGAAACTTTTAAAAACAAGCCCATCTTGATTCTCACCACAGAGAGCTCAGCGGATATGAAGAGTCGCGGCAAGGCGATTGGAGTCACGGGATGGATGGTGAAGCCCTTTGATGGGGTGAAGCTCGCCAAGTCGATCCGTATGCTTCTAGGAATCTAAAGATGGGAGCGATGGAGGCTTCGAGGGCAGGTGTTCGATTTTTGACCTTCTTTTTGGAGGGAGAACACTATGGAATCGAGATTCATCGCGTCAAAGAGATCATCGCTTGGATCAAAGTGACGAAGATTCCTAAGGCTCCTGCCTATATTCGCGGGGTGATGAATCTTCGCGGAAATATCATTCCTGTTTTAGATTTGAGGGCAAAATTTGGACTCCCTTTCCGCGAGCCCGATATGCAGACCTCTATTGTCGTCGTCTCGATTAGCGGAATTAGCATTGGTCTTGTGGTCGATCGAGTGGACGAGGTGATCAACACGGACAAAGAGCACCTCTTTGCTCCTCCCAAATTCAATGCAAAGATCGATGCGAGTGCGATTAGTCAGATGATTCAGGGGGATTTTGGAGTGGTAGCGGTTTTGTCTCTCGAATCGATTTTTAGCCAAGAAGAGTTGGAGAAGCTCGACAACGCTCCGCTGTGAATTTCTCAACAAGGAGGCTATCATGTTCCATATCGAGGGTGACACGCTTAATCTCTCTTGGGAGATGACGCTTGATGAAGTCAAAGAGCTCAAAGAGTTCCTTGAAGAGAAGCTCGTCTATATCGAGGCAATCGAGCTTGATGAAGAGGGCGATCCCTCCACCTCATCATTGCTGCAGCTGCTCTTTAGCGTTAAAAAGAGCAAGCCCGAGATAGTGATTCCTGCGTTAGAGGTAGGGGTGATGCGCTTTGGGCGCTTTGGTAAGATTGGCTGGAGGGTTTAAAGAGCGTGGATAAAGCAAAACTCAAAGAGATATTCATCGAAGAAGCGGGCGAGATCATTGAGAAGCTTGATGTGGAGATTATCAATCTTGAAGAGAATCCTTCGGATAAAAATCTCCTCAATGAGCTTTTTAGGGGAGTGCACACGCTCAAAGGGAGCGCAAACTCATTTGGATTTAAAAGGTTGGGCGAATTTGTCCACGGCTTTGAGGATATTTTAGACTTTTATCGTAACGCCTCCACCCCTCCAAAGGCACGAGCCATTGACCTCTTTTTGCAATCCGTGGATGTGATCAAAGAGATTTTTGAGTTAGAGATCTATACTGCCACCATTTGTCAAGACAACTTTTTGAGAATTCATCTTCCAGCCTCTAGCCTTTAATTTAAGCAACGTTTTTCAACCCTTCTAGATAAACATTCATGGGCTTTTGATAATTTAGTGCTGAATGAAATCTATTGTGATTGTAAAAATTGATATATCTTGAAACCTTAAATCTGAGATCTGAAATAGAGCTATACTCATTGATATAGATTTCATCATATTTTAAAGTCCTAAAAAATCTCTCAATGGCAATATTATCAATGGATCTGCCTTTACCGTTCATAGAGATTTGAATGTTGTGTTTCTTGAGAAGTTCTGTATGTTCATGGCTGGTATATTGGCTACCTTGGTCGGAGTTGAATATTACAGGAATGTCATATTTTTCAATGGCTTCTTTTAAAACATCTGTTACAAGAGATGTATCCATAGTTGTTGATATTTTCCATGAGAGTATCGTTTTACTGTGCCAATCAATAATGGCGCACAAATACACGAAACCACCCTTGATTGGGATATAGGTAATATCTCCACTCCAAACCTGATTGGCTCTGTTAATTTCAAGCTCTCGTAGTAGATATGGATAGATTTTATGTTTATAGTTTTTAATGGATGTGTGTCGTTTCTTTTTTGGAAAGATTGCCTGTATCCCCATAGTGTTCATTAGCTTATTGACTTTATTTACACCAATTGAAAATCCATCTTCCAAAAGCTGCCTATGCATAAACCGATAGCCATAGGTTGAGGATATATCAGTATATATCTCATCTATCCTTTTCATGATTTTTAAATCATTGTCTGATATGGGTTTAGGTTCATAATAAAGGGTTGAGCGATTTAAATCTATTATTTCACATTGTCTTGCCATGGAGAGATTCTTTAGCTTGGGTGTGACAAGATCTTTTTTATTTGATAAGCCCAAGCTCTTTAGCTTTCCCACTGCCCAATCCCTCTCTATGGTTGTTTTTCCTAATTTCTTTGCTAGAGCATCATTCTCTGTTTTTAGCTCTTCTATCTCATCTTTATAGGCTTTAGTAGCCGAACCTACATCAAATACTAGTGATGCATTCTCTAAAAACTGCTTTTTCCAATCAATGAGACTTTTTGGTGTAATCTCATATTTACTGGCAATCTGTGCTACAGTCTCTTCGCCACCTAGTAATTCTAAGACAACTCTAGTTTTAAATTCTGCACTATAGCTTTTTCTTTTTCTACTCATTTTTTCCTCTCCTAAATCTTTAGAAAATTCTACCATTTAGGAAGATAAACCTTTCAATTTATTGTCTTGAATTTTAGTGGCAGTATAGGGCTTGGGCTATTCATGGCGAGAAATATTGTTGAGAATCGTATGTATGGCTCAATCAGTGCCGCTAATACCCCCAATGGAGCGAAGTTCACCCTCTCGATTCCTACCTGCAAGTAATCCATAAAGGAATCCTTTTTGCTTATTCCTTCCCAAATATTCTTTTTGGGAGTTTTGGACGATGCAAATCGCTTCATTGCAAACCTCTCCACTTGCTGGGGTTCTTTCTGACAATCTATCCACTAAAAACCAAGAGACCGTCGCCTCCGCCACGCCAAAGGTCGCCGAGGTCACCAAGCTATCTATTAGTACTGAGGATGCGGGCTATGAGCTCTCCACGAGCCGAGAGACCTATGGACTCATGGTGTTAGAGCTCATGAGTGATCCAGAGTATCAGGCGTTTGAGCGGGCGACTGTCGGCATGACACAGGGTGAGAAGATGGTGGCGGCGCAATCACTCTATCGACTCTCTGAGCTGCAATCGCAAAACGCCAAGGCCTCTTTCCCCCAAGAGCAGAACAATGGATACGCCAAAACGGTCAACTTTGGTGATAAATTTGCGCGAGCGCTCTATCTTGGTGAAACAGGCGTGGACATACGGAGCTAGGCCTCTTGCAAGGCTTGACTTTTTGTCTTTATTAGAGTACAATTTCGCTCTTTAAACGCGTGTCAAGGTAGCTCAGCTGGTTAGAGCGCTGGTCTCATAAGCCGGAGGTCGAGAGTTCAAGTCTCTCTCTTGACACCACCTTCAAATGGGCTTTGTGGTCTTTTATCCCCCTTTCTTCTTCTGATTAGGGTCACCTAAATGGTCACCAAAAAGTCTGATGTTTTTGTTTGCTGACATTGCTTTTCCTCCAATCCACTTCGCATAATGATTGAGTATCATCTGGAGGCTTCCATGGCCTAGAAAGTTCGCTAGTTCCTGAAAAGTGAGACTTTTTGTCTCGAGCGCACGCACTGCGAAGGTATGGCGCGTATTTTTGAGATCTCTATAGGGAATTCCACAATCCAAAAGAAGCCTATACCACTTTGTTGTTTTTTTAATACGAAGATTCTCTTTGATAATTTCTTTTTCTCCTCGTATAATCTCAATGTCGGGCAAATAATTTCCATCATCTCCAGAAAATAGCCAAATTGAGCGTTTTTTCTTTGCTTGAAAATCAAGCGTTTCAATATATGGAAGAGCTCCATCGAGAATTGGAAGAATTCTATCTCGATATGTGGTTTTTGTCTCTTTGATTTTCCCTTTCGTAATGTTGCGCTGAATCCTCAATATCCGATTTTTCAGGTCAATGTCGCTCAGTTGGAGACCAAGGATTTCTGCTGGTGACATTCCCATATTGAAGGCTATCCCAAGGTATTCGTGCAGCAATTGGCCGTACTTCTCTCTGCACTGACTTCTTTGGATTAAAAGGCATGTCTCTTCAACACTAAAGGGTTCTATCTTGTTCAGATTTCGTCTTTCTTGTTGAATTCTGATCTCATCGCAAAGATTGTGAGAAATTAGTTGAGCATCAATGGCAAGCTCAAAAATACCTCTGAAAATTCCCAAGTATTTGAGTTTTGAGTTTTTACTCAAAGGTATTCCTGTTGCTTTATGCTTCAGTGCTTGGAGCCAAAGCTTGATTTCTAGCTTGGTGATACTTGTGATACTTTTTTTGCCAAAGTCTTCCAAAACTCTTGAAGTTCGATATTGAGTGTTTTGGTAGTCATGAAAATTCTCTCGAGCTGCCAAGAAAATGTCCGCAAAGTAAGCAAACTGATGATTTGCTTTTTCTTGGATCTTGAGCTTTTCTTTTTTTCTGGCTATCCAAACTGGAAGGTACTTTGTCTGCATCCATGTGAGACTTTTTTCCCTTTTGGGCACTTTTGTACTCTCTTCGGCCGTGGATCTGTTACCATTGTCAAAGAACACAGTGTATCGAACATACCACATTTTCTTGGCAGCTCGATCCAGAATCATTGCTTTTATTTCTTGCACTTTCACCTCTTTTGAGGATTGGCGCCTATGATTAAGCATGAGATTTTAGCTGATTCGATCCAGAAGTTCAAAAACTTCTGGATCAGCCTTTGAGTTTTCGTAGCCCCTGAGCCAATTCTCGAGAGCCTCTAAATCCCACAGGATGGCTTTTTTTGTTTTAGAGGTGGTGGGTGGAATAAAATAATGAACGCCTGCAACAAACTCTTTTCCCATACGTGCATAGAAGTAATCAACGCTTAAATCAAAAATATCTGGCAAGTTCTTGGTTTGAGCAAATTTTTTTTTCATAATACCCCCAGTAGGTCAAGATTGCTCAACTCTAAAATAAGCACTTGTCCGTCAGCTCTAGTCAATTGCACTTTTTTCTGCTCTGAATCGATTATGCATTTAATAATTTTTTCATCATTTTTCATATTGTAGATTTCTATTTGATTTTGAATTTTTTCTTGAAGAGCATCTCGCTCCCTTTTTTGCTCTTCAGCTGTCCTGGCGTGTTTGAAATTCTCAAAGTTCTCAACAGTCGCAGGATCTCCTGCGCGAAGATTCTCTTTGATCTTGCGCCTGTAAAAGGCTGGATTATTTTTTGCCACTCCCGCCATTGCATCAAGAAAAAGTTTTTCAATTTCACTCTCATCGCCTTTGGTGCTGGAGTTGAAAATTTTCCCTCGAGCTTTATAGACATATTCTTTGGCTCGTTGTGCGTATTCTTCAGCTTTGCGCTTGAGACGCTGAAAGCGTGCATCGAGATTTTCGAGTGCTTCCATCACGATTACAAAAAATCTCAGTGTTTTTGTCCAATTCCATCCCCACGCTTTTGCAAAATACGCTATACTTCTTTGGTTCGGTTTAAGCGAGCCCAATTTTATCGCCTTGAAGTAATCTTCAAGGCTTTTGAGTGCTACTGTGTAGCTCAGGATGCCTCTGGCATGTTTTTGAGCACTCCAGTATCGTCGATCTTTATCCTCAACCCATGTTCTTAGCCAGTCCGGGGTTGGGGTAAAAGCGGCTTTCTTCATCTCTCTCGTCCTCCTTTTTCTATTTGGTTTTGCTGAAGTTGATTGATTGCTTGAAGTTGTAATCGATCTGGTGGTATGAGTTTTGTGATTTCATTAATTTTTTGAAGCAATTTGTTGTGATTATGATTCTGATCCCTGGCTGCACGAATAGTTTGACTGAGTTCATTGCTGAGTTCAGAACGAAGATCACTTGATGCTTGATTGAGAATTTTCAAGGCTTTTAGATCATCATTATGGTCTTTGAGCTGTGGAAAGAGTTCGACGGATTCTCGCTGAAGAATTCCTGCAATCTTCTCTGTCATCCTTATACCATCTCGATCATTATCGGGTGCACGAATGAGCTCAGCATTTGGGTATCTCCTCGAGAGTTCTCCTAATAGTTTTTGAGCAGATTCATTTAGTTGGCCACCTGTCGCGACGAGAAGGGACGAGAATGGATCTATTTTTTTCATTTCAACTAGTGAAAGCATATCGATGGAGCTCTCGCCTATAACCAGAGTTTTGATGTTGGATTGTTTGAGTCCTGTCGCCTTGAGAATTTCTAAGCCTTTTTCCCCAGAATGAAGAGCTTTGATTGGCTTCTCGTAGGGCTTGCCTTCTTTATCTTTGGTGAGTGGGCTCTGCAGTCGTTTGTTATAGCCGACAATCATGATATAGCCACTCTTTTCGTCAAGGGCATAACTAGGAAAGCAGATATTCTTCCGTTCATCGATTTTAATTTCAGAGTAGAGGGCAATAGTCTCTCGAGAGAGTTTACGCACCTTTTCTAAATAAGTGTCTTCACTTTTAGAGTAAGGGGGTAGGGCATTCCAAGTGTCTTGTATTTTTTTCAGATTCGCTGGTGTTCGTGAGGTTCCCGTTCGCTCTATGCTATGCTGTATCTCACCTCCTCCCCTTTCATAGGCTCCTATCAAATCTCGTGCGCTAATTCCACGATTCCTGCAAAAGTCAAAGATTGTTCCACGGTCGCTGTCGTTGTTGGCATTGAAGTAGAGATAATGATCGTCGGGCATCCTGGAGATAACAAGGTTATCTCCAGGGCCACCACGCATAACCACATTATTTCGTGAAGTTTTGTCTCTCTTGGGCTCATATCCAGCAAGCGCTAGGAGCTCATTGAGGGGAATACTAAGTGGGTTTACATCGCTTTTTTGTGGGCTTCTTTGAGAATCTCCATACGCTGAAATAGCTCGCTGTTGTTCTCGTGTAGATATTCCACTCGATCCAGCATCGCCTCGTAGAGCTGCAGATCTATCCCTTCTAAATCTTGCCCTGGCTTGAAGTTCTTCATCTGTACTTGCAGTGCTTCTATCTCGTCGTTGTTCTCCTTCGCGTGGGTGATCAAGTCTTCCATCTCGTCTAGTATCTTTTCTCTCTCTTTCAAGGATTTCTCCCACTCTTCGAATGACCTCTCTTCGCCATGTTCCGCTCTCGATATATTCTCTTGCATTGCCTAGTTCCTCCAGTGTTTTTTGATAATTATGCCCAAATATTCTACCATCGGGCAAAATAACTCTGATTTTTGTTTCACTCTCTATGATTGAGATTTTTAGGTGCTCATTAAACTTTTCAATAGAAACAAATTCTTCTTTCAGTCGTTCAATCTCAAGCTTCAGTGCTTCGCTTTTTAATATCTCTTCGAAACTCATTTGTCTCCTCCTAACTCTGGTACTTCATCGATTAAGAATGTTGGTAGGTTTAACTTTTTGGCTGTCTCAAGTTCAATTGCCATTCCATCTGAGATTCCATATCGAGGGCAAAGTACTAAAGCCTTACATCTAGCTAGTTCTTCCAACCCCAAGCCAATTCCTAATTCTCGCTCTGCGGGATCAAAGTCGTCTAAAACTTGTGCATATAATAAATGGGGCGCTACGACCAAGTAACCCTTGAGAATCAATGATTTCAGGCATACTCTTGCGTAAATTTCGTTTCTGGTTCTTTTGAGCTGTTGGTACCTAATTGCGCTACCATCCCCCCGAATTTCTCCGATTCCTTCGTCATTACCGCCCATGAGGGGCGAACAAAGATAGACCTCTTTTTTCATGATGATCCTCCTAGCAAAGTTGCACAGAATTAGCTTCAAGCCATTTTTTCCGTTGTCGTTTCTTGTCCTTATCCTCGAAAGAATCTTCTCTTAAGGTGCCACTCACCACAACGCCCTTTCCTTTTGTTAAGTGCTGAGCGATAGCTTCTGCATAAGCTCCAAAAACAGTTACTGGCATGAATATGATTTCAGCTTCTCGACCTTGATAGTTATGTGCTATGGTGAAGTTAACTATGGTGAAATTTTCATTCTTCTCTCTTTTTTTGACACTTTTCTGATCGCAATCAGCAATCAAGTTTCCGCTCATTGTGATGGTATTGATCATTTGTTCTCCTTTTTGATTTTTGTTTTTTGACGCTCTGTTCGATCTTTAAAATAAAAATTAGCCTGCGCTAAAATTGGTGTTGCTTTATGCCCAGTGGCGAGAATCAAAACTTTATCTTTTGGGATATTGAGAATATCTTGAGCTGTCACGAGTCGTTTCGCCTCTTCGCTTGTGCTGTAGCTTTGAAGGATTTTGATATCTTGACTTGATGTTGTTTTTTTGTGCGCAGTGAAATCACCAACCTCTTTTGAGATATCTTCTGCTGCTTGCTGCCGATTTGCGCGAAAAACGACCTGATAGGCAACTGTGTCAAGCATGATCTCGAGATCCTCTTGTGAATAGTGTTTGCGAATCTGCGCATAACTCTGCGCTGCAAAAATATTTGGTAAGTTGTAGCTTCTTGAAATGCTTGGAAGCTCAATCATGAAATCAAGTTCACCAAAGCGCATCACTTCATCAAGCTCGAGATATATTCTCTCTTTTGGATCTGTGCTCTCTCTGCTCATGAGCTCTTTCACGATTGTTTCAAGAAGAATTCGAATGATCGGAGAGAGGGAGGGGATATCTTTTTCCAAGCACTTAATGTAAAGCGTGATATTGTCTTCGCGAAGCCTCTCTGGCATGAATGAATTTTGATCTGTGAGCTCTTTCACGCGCAGATCGCCAAAAATACTCATTTTCGTTGAGAATGTCGAGAGCACACTCCCAAATTCATTTGCCGGTGTGCCGAGAAAGCGTCTTGCATCATCACGAATATTGTCATGAAGAGTTTCATTCTCGGCAATTTGCCGAAGGAGAAGGCGAAAAGTATTCACCTCCTCACCAAGTTCCTCCCTTTTTTCCTTCTCATCAAAATATTTGTCTTCAAGCTCGTCTGTCCAGTCTTTCTTTGGAAATCTATAAATTTCGTAAAGTGTTGTGTAGCCATATTTTTCGATGTTATGCATTGCCGCGAACTCGAAAAAAGTTTTCGCCGTTTCTCTCCAGTGTGAATCTTTTTCATCTTTCGGTTTTGGAAATATTGTGCTTCCAACTTGTCGCACGATTGCTGTCTTCTCGGCAAAGCCAAGTTTTGACATTCGTTCAAGATTGAATGGATTGAAATGAAAATTCGAATCCTCTCCAAAGGGATTGAAGATGAATACTTGATTGAGGAGTTTTTTCTGTCTGTATCCAGCCGTGAGGGAGCATATTTCTCCTTTGACATCAATCACAACTTGAGAGTTTGGGATTGATAGAAGATTTGGAATGATGATTGCGCTTGTTTTTCCTGTTCCTGGCGGAGCAATGACAAGTGTAGAAAGTGGAGTGTCATATTTGATCTTTTTACCCCACGCCCGTGCGAGGATAAATCCTCGCTCACAGTTTAATCCCATCTTTTGAATATCCGATTTTTCAGCCCATCTTGCTCTACCATATGCGGTCGATTTGGCGGGAGTGAACAAGTATAACAATGCGAGTGATAGAGGAGTGAGTGCCCATGCAACACATAGCCAAAACTCATTTCGAAGCTTCGAAATATTCGTAGAATCTATACTTTCGATCAGCTTTTGAATTTTTATAGGTGTGTCCAAAAGAGGGATTTCAAAGTAGATCGATAGAGAAATTGCAAAAAGGGGAATGGCAAGAATAGCTCCCAGAAGCACGAAAGAGAGACGCTTGAATAGTGCTTTGAGTATATCCTTTGTTGCAAGTTCGAATCGATTTTTTGAGCTTACAAAAGCTCTAATTGAACTGACGATGAGAAGTAGAAGGGACATTCCAAAAATAACAATAATGAAATGATTTCCAAGTTTTTGAAATATCATAAAACATTCCTCAGTATGAGATTATTTTCTGCGATAACGGACTTGACATCTTTTGCAGCTTTCTTCAATTCGTAGGCTGTTTTAAAAAAATCATTCATGTCTACTTCTTCTATTTTTCCGCTGTTTAGATGGTATGCTATTTGATTGACGTTAGATGTGAGTGATGCGATGAGTCGAATGACTTCAAAGTTCAGTTGTTGACATTTGTAGATCGTTGTGATTTTGTGATTTTGTGCTCGAGCACTAATCAGATCTCTAATATATTTGCTTTTTGTTTTTTTTGCGCGCTTTGCTTGAAATTCAAGTGCGAGCATAGTTTCTTGATCAATTCTGATTTCTAGTCTTTTTGTCTTCATGAGAGCGCTTCTTTGAGATTGAGTATGTCTGAAATGATTCGAGATTTCCCCTCCCTTTTAATTTGAATGATCACATCGATCGCTGATTTGATATATCCCCTCATGATTGATTCTGCGACTGGCTGAGATCCAAACATCGCGTTATTGATGATTGCATGAATCGCATCTGCTGGGGAGTTTGCATGAAGAGTGGAGAGCATACCAGAGTGACCTGTATTTGATAGTCTTAGGTAGGTCATTGTGTTTTTTGTGTCTATTTCTCCAAGCAGAATTCTGTCTGGTCGAAGTCTCATCGCACTATTGAGTGCAAGTTCATAGCTCATACTTTTTGTATCAATTTTTGGGACAAGAATTTGTGTTCGATTTGGATTTTCAACAAAAAGTTCTTCGCTGTCTTCTATCGTGACAATTCTGTCGTCACGGTCAACAAACCGCAAAAGTGCATTGAGAAAAGATGTTTTTCCACTACCCGTTCCACCACTTATCAATACATTTTTTCTTTCTGAAATGAGACGCTTGAGATCATCGTGAGTTGTTTTGATGTTTGGAGAAATCAGAAAATTTTCAATAGGGAAAATATTTGAGTTTGGTACACGAATTGAAAGCGCAATATCACTATCCCGAAGTATGACCGAGTGCAAAGCTTGCACTCGGTAGCGTGTTTGAGGAATTGCGCAGGATAGAGAGCAAAAGTCTTCATTGAATCTCATCTCTCTACTGTTTGCGAGCTCGATACAAAAATCTTTCAGAAATTTTGTCGTGAGACGAGCGTCAAAAATGGGCCCATGCCAACCCCCACCTTTGTCAAGCCAAACCTCTCGCTCTCTATTGATGACAACTTCGTTCACTCCATCTGCTGTGAGATACTCTTCTAGTGTTTTGAGGAGGTTTTGGAGAACTTTCGTCATCATTGTTCCCTCATTTTTTGTTCTAGTTCGGCTAGAAGTTTGTCGTATTTTTCTTTTTTGACGCGCCAAGTTTTTTCTGCTTTTTCTGCCTCTGCTGCTGCTTTTTCTGTGAGTCCAATCAGAGATCGAAGCTCTTTCACTTTTTTTATGAGTTCCATATTTTTCACTCCCATTGCTATTTTGCGATGTATCGCGTCTCTGTTTGCCAAGATTCGGGATCTTCGTATGTTGATCCATCGCCTCGAATGTATTTATGCTTTGATTCGGTTTGCACAATATCGATTGTCTGATTGTTTGCGTGAGGCGATTGATTGATTGCTTGCACCCTGTATATGGTTCCGCAGTATGTATTATTTGGAGGGTCTAATGATATAAAAGTGTAACAACTTCCGTCCTGTTTGATCAAGTTGTAGTTAGTGCTATGCCATCGTTCTCCCATGTAGTTTTGCGCGGAAACTTTGATTGTGTCGTCTGAAAAAAATTGTTTAGTTCCAGTTTCAGTATACATTTGAAATGGACAAGAATTTTCCCATGAATATGATCCGGGAACAAAATGTGAAGGGATTGTGCGGGCGGAGCAATCTAAACTCACAACTCTAGAGTAGTTTGGCGTGTTCGATAGATATGCCTCTACGCCATATATTTTGTACCCCGTTCCATCAAAAGTCACGGTTTTGTTTGTCAATGTCTCAAGCGTTGTGGTTGTCGCTTTTGTGTCTGTGATGACATATGAGATTTGAGTTTTTGTTTTGCATTCATTCTGAAAATCAACTCTCACATTCTCGTCTGTATCGAAGAAATACCATCTGCTTTTTTGATAACTCACTCGCATGGTATCGTTATGATCCCAGCCACAATCCTCCTCTTCGTAAGGATAAGAGCTGCTTGTTTGTACGTCTTTGTCGGTGTATATTTTACGTGTTGTATTAGGCACAATAAAATATTTATTTATCTTCCTTAATGCTTGTCGGGATTCATCCATGTAGATATAGCCAGCAAACTCCTCTATGAGTTCGAGACCTCCGCTTGTGATCGTCTCGCATTCGGTTGCATATCGAACATGATTGTTCATATCTTTGTATGCTAGTCTAGTTTTATAAAATACTCTTCCCTCGAGCTCTTGCCAGTCGCATGTCGTATCATCTTCGTAATGCATATAAGGGAGAATGTCAGGATTATCTACGCACTCACCTACATTATGGCGTGTATTGTTGTATGAATAGAAATATTGTGTTTGATCATAGGTGATACCGTTGATAAAGTCATGTCTATCTTTTGTGCAGCTATTTGTATCGTGTTTGAGTTCAATCTTTTTTCCTGAGGGACGACATGAGCCAATTGTCTTTTTTTCGCCATCAAGATAGTAATAGTATTGCTCCTGAATGAGCGCAACTCCATTGTCATAATCTGGAGTTGCATCGCAATACCCAACCTCGCTATAAAGTGGTATGGCCTCTTTCCATGTGCATGTGCTGACTCGTGCTTCTTTTCCCGTATCAATCGTTGTATATAATTCTACGCCAAGCTCGATAGTGTTGTTTGCATAGTCAATGCGATTCTTGCATGTCGCTGTATTATATTTTTCGTAAATGTTGTTGGATTGATAAGGGGTGCACTGATTATCTTCGATCACATAAACGGTTGCAATTCCATCTTGAACAAATGCACTAGGGCAGGATACTTTGCTGCTGTTCGTGCTATCCTTTGATGTGCTGTCGCTATAGCTTCCGTATGGATTGACTGATGTATATCCATTGCTACCATTTGAGCCATTGCTTCCACCGCTGGCAGTTGCCGCTTGACCTGTGCCCGCATTGCTCTCTTTTTCTTTCCCCTTTTCTTCTTTCTCAAGCTTCGTCTTGTTCAGAATTGCAAGGAGCTCTTCTTTGCTGCCACCCTCAACGATGATTTTTGAGTTGCGCTTGAGAGTCGCGTTCGATGGATCCTTCAGCCTTGCGCTTTTTTCGAATGGTGCTGAGAGATTGTAGGTTTTGTCTTGATATTCGGCCTGATTAAAATTGATCTCTACCTTGCCATCTGGGGCTGTTTTATACTGACCTCGAAGGATCAGCTCCTCATCAACATTGAGCACTGGTTTGGCCTCAATCATGCCCTGGTATTTTAGAATCGTATCCTTCTTGATTGTCACATCAAGCTTGTCGCCGCTACTGTTGTTGTCCTTGCTCGCCCCAAAAAGGCAAACACTCAAAAGTACGAAAAGCCATATTTGTCTCATTTTTTGAACTCCTTGTATTCGGTAAAGTATTGGACTAAAACCTCATTGTCTTTTGGAATCGGAACCCAAATATCAACCGTAGGATTGATGAAAATTCGACTGCCCGCACTGATTGTGATTGTGGGTGCAATCTTGGTCTGTTCTTTGATGATATTGTTCATTATTGTGGAAATGTCGTTACCTGACTTATCGAGCAATGTAGTGGTTTGATGATCGTTTGGGAATTTTTGTGTTTGATTCGCTACAGTCAAAAGAATTGCATTTGCTACAGTTGAGAGACTCAGCGCTAAGCCATACCTATCCCAATACTTATTATCCAGTTCTCCTAGTGCTCCACTCATACCAGTGACATCTGCTGCCTGTGCTTGAGTAAGAAGAATATTGACTCCTTGTGGGGTGATGATTCGAGTCCAGACAATCTGCAAACGATTCTCTCCGAGCTTGTTATTGCTGCCATATATGCCGATTGCCCTAGAGCCTTTGGGGACGAGATTTGCACGCCCCATTGCCGCAAAAATATCATCTTCAATCAGGGCCGTGACTTGACCTGGTAAATCTGAAGTGATTGGTGTGATCAATATTGCTGGCATCATGCGATCTGCCGTGATAGTGCGAAGGAGTCTATGCTCATTTGAAGCAAGATCTTGCTTGTCATAATTCGAGAATCTGTTCGCACCGTAGTCAATTTCTTTTTGCTCTGGAGTGAATTGATTGATAGGTGGGTTGATTTGAATAGGTGCACCAAGTCTTTGCGCGAGCATTGATTGTCGTTTTTGTTCTTTGAGGCGAGCCTCCCCATCATCTCTAGGAAAAATATCCATTGTGTATGCAGTGGTTTTTTTTGAGATTGTCTCTTTGAGAGTGGAAAGCTCTGCCAGTGTATCTTTTGGTTCCTCTTTTTTGGCCTCAATTGTGATCTTTTCTTCTTTTGGCGATTCCTTGTAAAGATAACCGGTGAGCGGAAACTTTGTTTCATCAATAAAGCCTTCAGAGTCGCTAGAATCCTCTTTAGAATCCATCCATGCAACAAGAAAAAAAGACCCCATGAGAAGCAGAACAACACTTGAGCTAATCAGAATTGCCTTGAGTACGGGTTTCATTTCTTCCCTTTTTTGACGCACACCCATTTTTCTCCCGCTCTCAGCGTGAATCTATTCGAGAGAGTCTCCGCGATAATGTAATTTCCGACAACGCGAGTGTTCACTGGGTTGTCATACCCATCAACAACGCGATACACAGCTGGAAACCTAGAATCGGCGCGATTCCTGTCGTAGCGGAAATATGTGAATTTATTATCGTTGAAGATGTCATACGCCTTCAGAGAATCCTCTCCCTCTTGTGCGTAGCCACGCTCAATTTCATCTATTTTCACGCGAAGACGATTAACTTCATCTCCAATCAGGAGATAGTCATCTGCTTCTAGGGATATTTTCTTTTTTGCTTCTTCGGCTTCTTTTTCCGCTTTTGCCAACTCAAATGCTTCTTTTTCGAGATTGCGTATAGGGATTCGTGTGATTTGATCATGTTTTTCACTGACAAAAACAACTAAGTTTGGGTATTTTGTTGAGTTGTGATCTGTTGAATAGAGATAGAAGCTATAGAGCCTTCCGCTTTCTCCGATGATCGTGAGGCTCGTGTCAATACCTATCATTTTTGGCTTGACAATGATGATATTGCTCAAGTCATATTTGTCTTTTGACGGAATCACCTTCTCAAATCCAACACTATCTCCAAGAATTGCGTCAATGATTCTGTCCTCATCCAAAATGATAGTCGTGCTCATCGCATACCTGGTTCGTATACGAAAAGTTTTCCCATGTATAAAGTTGATCGAGAGAATGTTCTCATTTCCTGAGAATTTCTCATTGAGAAAGATTTGTTGGGTTGCTTTGAGATCGATCATTGTTTCTGGGGTGGCCATTGGGGATGAGGGCGTCTTTGTGCTCATTTCTCCTTCATCAAAAATCGATACTTCAGCCCAAAGAGAAGCTGAAGCAAGTAAAAGAATCCAAATATTTTTCATCATAGTGCATCTCCTATGTTGATTTGTGTCACACCGTAGTCATTGACAAGAAATCCTGTTGGATTCATGTTTTTTTCATCAAAGCGAAGTTTTGTATCTGCAAAACCATAAGAAAGGACCGCTCTATATCTCTCCTCCGAGATCGTTGAGCCGTTCTCGCCATTTGTTGTTTTTGCAATGAAATCTACAGTCGAGATTCCTACGCGCAAAAAAGAGATGTTCACCAATCTTATTTCCCTTTTGAGCTTTTTTTGCGCGTATATTGAATTCTCGGTATTCACAAGTGTCTCAAAGCTTCGCCACACCTTTGCACTTGATTGAAGTCTCACTTCTTCGAAACGCTCTTTCTCTGTCATGCGATCGATCATCTCTCTGTTTCGCACATATGTTGCCATCAGTGCTGTCAGAACCGCTTTATCACTACGCAGTTCAGCCCCAGCTCGCTCAAGAGTGACAAAGTTTTGTTCAGCGTTCGAGAAATGGACGAGATACGGCTCTTTTTCCTTTAGAGGAAAAAGAGTGATGATTGCGGTGATGAGCACAACTATCACGAGGAGCTCTGCGATACAAGCCAGCAGGAGATAGTCGATCAATCGTCGCTTCAGACGATGTAGCGATGTCGCTACTCGCACTTTTTCATACACGAGTCATCACCGCAGGGGCAGGGGTGCAAGCGCATGGCGATCGCTCAAGCCCTTTGTATTTATCAGAGCATCCAGCTGCAATTAGTCCTATCGCAATCATCAAAGTGACAGAAAACAATTTTTTCATCTTTTTCATCGCTCTTCCTTTTAACTTGATTTGATTTTGCTTGAAGAATGTTCTTTGGCTTTAAGCCAAGAGTCTCTTGCAGCTTTTCCTACTTGCCACCCCCCCTGAGTGGCCGCTCTGCTAGCGCTCACACTTGCCGCAATTCCATTTATTGCGCCGACGAGACTACCACTGTCGTTTTGAGTGCCAATGATTTGATTGACGAATTGCGGGATTTTCCAAATCACGATTCCAATGATGACTTCGGCGATGATGAGGGCAAAGAGATTTCCAAGATCAAAACTTGATGTCATATCCGCTTTGGTTTGAATTGCGAGCGTGGAGATTTCGGCGAGAAGGTATCCAAAAAAGATCGTGAATGGTCCATACAGAGAATACGAAATATAAAATTTCATCCACCCGAAAAACATACCTCGCGTAGCTTTGAATAGCAAAAAGGGGAGCAAGATAGGAGCAAGTCCTAGAGCAACTATGCTGATCATCTTGCTCACTAGTAGCATGAAAATGATGACCAAAACCAATGCGAGTGAGACGAGCCAAAATATTATCATCGCAAAGATTGCAGAGAATACATTCGAGACTGTCCAGCCCACATTGTCCAATATCACGCCCCCAACATCCCCAAGAACTGTTTGAAGTTGATCTAAAATGATGTGCGGTTCGCTTTCTAACTCTCCGCCTACTACGAAGCTCACGGCTGAAGCGAAGATGTCAGCAGGCAACTGCATCACGCCAAGAAAAAGAAAGAAAAGTTCTCGATTCCAAATGATTGCTTTGACCAAAATGGCCATCAATAAAATATTGATGAGTCGCAACACTCCCTCACGAGTGAATCCACCTTGCATCACTTGAAAAGCGTAGATGATGATAATCACGAGAAAAGATGCTTCAAACCAGGAATTGTTATAGATTGCTTGAGCTGCCTCAAGCATATTGTTGACAACATTCTCTTGAAATGCCCCCATGATTTCACTCAGATAGTGATATGCTCCGATAATCCCTTCTCCAGTTGCCATTCTCACCCCTCCCTTTGTAGATATTTTTCTCTCCAGCCTTCGCCCTCAGCTAGAAGCGCCTTCATCTGTAGGACATCCTCTGCGCTTGAAGAGAATACGCGAAGATATTCTCGTAGTCTGCTTAGATTCACATCGAGTATGACACTCTCTTTCGTGTTTGCATTTTTCCAAAGTAGTTTTCGTTCTAGGGGATTTGTATTTTTTAAAAAGCGCAATTCAGCAGGTGTTAGCTCGATATGCTTTTGTATTGATTCTGTATTTGTCGTGGGAAAGATTGCAAAATGGGCCATTGAGTTGATCCATGAGCTTGCATTTTTGATGTTGTCAAAAAAATCTAAATTTTGCACTCCAAGCGCCACGACACCGTTGAGCTTTCGAATTTCAAGAATTGTTTCAAGAAGCTTATGTGCCATCACATCATTCGCCAAATAATCTTTGAGCTCATCAACAAAGACAAAAGCTCCTTTGCCTTTCGTCTTTGCTTGATATAGGATTTTGTGAAACACATAGTAGGCGAGATGTGAAGCTTTGATTTCGTCTTTGAGCACAGAATCCATGTTGAGGATCGTGATCTGCTTCTGAAACGAGAGTGCATCATCAGGATGTGCAAAAATTCCATCGAGATGAGATTTGTATCGATGTTTGAGATTGGGAACTCGTTCAAGCGATTCGTAAAAATCAAGAAGCGTAATATTTTCAGAATTTTCATAGATACGCTCAAGAGTATCAGCGATTGCATTCACTTCTTCATATTCTCGCTCATCGATATTCCCAAGCAGACGCAGGAATGAATTGAGAAAGAGACTATTCTCGTGCGTTGGTGCTAGCGAGAATGGATTGAGTCGAAATTCGTCATTGATATCACTATAGTCTCCTCCGAGAAAAGTGCAAAAATTGTGCATTCCTCGCAATTTGTCAAGTGCAAAAATATCAATCTCAAACTTTGTAAGACAAGTCATCAGGAAACTCATGAATGTTGTTTTCCCAGCGTATGTATTGCCTATCACAAGCGTATGTCCATTTGGACAGTCTTTTCCAGGACTCATATGAAAATTGAAAAAATATGGAGTTTCGGTGATATTTTTGAAAATTGTGACAGGAGATTCCCCCCAGGAATTTTGAGAAAATCCTTCTATGTCTTTTTCGAAAGTCAGAATTGTTGATATAGCAGTGGAGCTCTGAAGACGAGTTCTGCTATTGATGGTTCTGCCTGGAAAAAAAGAAAAATACAAAGGCTGTTGATTGAGGGTTTCTCGCACGGCAATGAGCCCTTTTGCAACCAAAGCAGCTTTGACTTCATTGCATCGTTGATTGAGCTCCTCTTGAGTCTTTGCGCTCACCATGACCGCAAAGGAAAAGTAGAGGAGCATCTCTCTGTCTGATTGCAACTCCTTCAGCAGGGTATCAAGCTCTGCCACAACAAGCTCATTTTGACTATTCATTTTGATTTTTTGGCTGACTTTCCAAAGCACGCTCTCTTTTGAAATGCTTTGAATTTGAAAGAGTACATTCATGCTGACTGGAATATTGAAGAGCGTGGAGAGGATAGAGGAGCTGATCTCCTCTGTATCGTACGCCTTGATTGCAATGTATCGGCTATAGATCTCACTCCCGTCTCGTTCGTGAATGATATAGTCGCGCTTGAAGAGAATGTTTGAGTCGATGTAGCTGTCACGGAGATAGCCATCTTTGTAGGAACAAAGGGTTGGGCTCATGTTGCAATAGCTTGCGTATACATTCATGAGTTCCTCACCATCCAACGCTCTTGGTCGAAATCGACCCAAATAGAGCTCTAACATTTTGGCCGCATCTTTAAGCTGCTCGATTTTGTAGAGAGAGTTTTCTCCCCCTTCTGTGGTCATTTTCTCTCTCTTTTCCTCCAAAAAAGAGAGGATTCCCTTGTTCTTTGTAGAGAGGATCAAATAATATGAGAGTCGATAGGCGTTGAAGTTATTCTCCCATCTTTGAATGATTCTGCTGCTATGTGGATTTTTTGCACGCGCGTGGTGCTCAAGGGAGAGAGACTCTTTTTTGACTGAGATATCAATGCGTATGTTTGGATTGTTTTTGGCAAAAAATATTTTTCGAGTCAGATGAAGTGCTTCCTCGTCTTCTGGTGTTAATCCGCCATACGAAAGTCCGCCAATCTCAAAGCCTATGGCGTAATTATCATCCTTGGTGACGATGATTCCAGCTGATCTATCGTAGATGCCAATGATATTATTGTCCTCCGCAATAGAATGCATAGGCTTTGAGATGAGCAGCTCTAAGAACCTAGGCAAAATATTCATTTTTTGCCTTCAGTTCGATTTTAGCTGAAAAGATATCCATGATATCTTCATCAAAAAACTCTGCAACATAAAAAAAGCAGAGAAGAAAAATAAAAAAGGGGATATTCCAAAACAAAATGTGAGGAAAAGAGCCACCAGCGATGATCATTGATAGTGCCCATGCGGTTCTGCTCAATCCCTTGATCTTCTCCTTTTTTGTGATTTCACGAATATTGTTTGCTTCAATCATTGCTTCGCCTAGTTGACAATTGCATTCACGATGAAGGTGCCGCCATAGAGAAGAGCAATACCTCCAATGATTCCAACAAACCACCACTTAAACTGCTCAAACATTTTGAACATCAGCATGAAACCCATGATGATGATCACCAGCGAGGCGACACCCGCAACGACTCCATTTTGAATCATGTCATAGACCCTCTCAACGATCTCTGCGAACTTCGCGCCTGGATCTCCGCTTGCAGCCAGAAGAGGAAGCGATAGCAGCCAAAGCCAAACTATTTGTTTCATCTGTTTTCCTTTGTTTTGGTGGGTAGGTAGGGCAGTGGAAGATATCGGAGAGGGTGTCGAGATCTCTCCGATGGTCGAGCCTTTTAACCTCGTGCTTAGGAGGGGTAGAGGGTGATTTGAGCGCATGGCAGGGCACCATGCAAAAACCGTTAATTCGGGTTAATTTGTTATAATGAGTGGTTTTGTCTGTTCGCATTTCGACACCTTTCGACACCAGATGGACAATCTGAACCAAATTCTATTTCAAAATGCGAATAATGTCAAGACAAAATGCGATGCTTATAGATAATAAAGGATTTTGTGAATGGAACAAAAAGTTAAATTCGTGCTAGAACGGCTTTTTGAGGCGTTATCTGTACGCAATAGTTCCGAGTTTTGCGAGATGTATAAAATAAAGCCAAATACTTTAAGCACATGGAAAAAGCGAGGAACTATTCCATACGATTTAATTTTAACTATTTCGCAAAATGCGAATATATCTCTAGATTATATTTTTGGTCTGAATCCAAAAAAAGAAGTTCAGCGTTTGCCATCAGGCTTGGACGACCAAGAGACTGAATTACTCAATTCCTATCGAAAGCTAAGCATCAAAAAAAAGGAGATATATCTTTTTCGAATCAAAGCTGATGCCATTGAAGCAGAAGAGGGGGTTTAGTAGAGTGGTCGATATTAGAAATTACTTAATTTTTTTAAAAAAGGAAGAGAAGACAATCGAGATTCAAGAGGTAGAGCGAAGCGGTGAAAAAACCAAAGTGACATTTATCAACAAAAACACCAAAGCTTATTTCTATAATGATTGTGAGGTTGAAATATTTCAAAATCCTTCTTCGATCGATCCTAAATTACATTATGTTTTAGCTGGTTCAAAAGAGCTAGTTGATATTCAAGAGATTCTCAGTTTTGAAAAGCATACAAAAATATTTTTTAACAATGGCTCGTCCCAGCTTTATCTTAATGAGCTCTTGGAAATCTCGCCCATTCCCAAGGTATTGCAGTATCTCACGAAGATAGCTAAGGTGATTGGCAATAAAAAATCAGAAAAAGATGAGGATTCTGAATATCCTGCGCAAAGTGGCGGTTTTTTGCTCGGACAATATCAAAAGATGCGCATGCATCAAGGTGATATTCTTAAAGACAGCATTCTTGCTAAATATCTTAGTGGTGAACAGCCAAAATCTTTTGATGACCCACAAGAAGATGAGATTATCTTCCCTTTTGGGCTCAACCTGAGTCAGGAAAAAGCACTTAAACGGGTTTTCTCCCATCAGGTGAGCATTATAGAGGGGCCTCCAGGAACAGGAAAAACTCAAACTATCCTAAATATTGTCTCGAACATACTTTTGAGAGGAAAAACAGTTGCCGTGGTCTCAAACAATAATTCGGCAGTTGATAATATCTATGAAAAGTTTGATGCTCTTGGACTTTCTTTTTTTATGGCAAAACTTGGAAATCAAGATAATCGAAAGAAGTTTTTTGATGCCCAGCTGAAAAAGTATCCCTCATTTGATATCAAGACAGACGATCAGCATGGCTATGAAAGTTTAAAAAGTAAAGTCTCAAGTTTAAGAGAAATACTTCAGGTCCATAATGACTTAGCACAAGCGATACACAGCATGGAGGAGCTCAGGCTTGAGAGAACATATTTTGCAAACGAGGTGATCAAGAGTTTAGAAATTGACCATCTTCGAAGTCTTCTTGATTTATCTCGATATAGCGTGGAAGAGATTCTTTCTCTGCTGGCGGAGATTGAGAAGATTGAGGCTGATGGGGTGAAAAATGTAACGCTATTTATTAAAATTAAATTCTTTATAAAGTTCAGAATAACCTCGTTCTCTTTATATAACTATAGCCTTAAGCAGATCGCAATATTTTTAAAAGAGCAATTCTATGTCATTAAAACAAAGGAGCTAGAAGAGAAGATTTCTACTTTAGAGAAAAAGCTCAGCGGAATTGATTTTGAAAATGTATTAAATGAGTACAAAGATATCTCAATGGAGATATTTAAGTCCATGCTTTCCCAAAAGTATAAATCGGGCGAACAGAGAAAAGAGTTCGATAAAGACAGCTTTCGATGTGATGATTTTATGGAAGAATACCCCGTTTTGTTGAGCACAACCCATTCGCTTCGAGAGTGCAAAAAAGATGATTATCTATTTGATTACTTAATCATTGATGAGGCTTCTCAGGTTGATTTGGTTGCTGGTGGTCTCGCCCTATCTTGTGCTAAAAATGCGGTTATTGTTGGTGATCTCAAGCAATTGCCTCCTGTTATTGAGGGCCAAATGGTCGAAAAGGCCAAAGAGCTTCTCTATTTTTTTTCCATAGAGGCTAGCTATGACTATCAAAAAAGCCTACTGGAGAGCATATCTAGAGTCTTTCCTCATGCACCAAAGACTTTGCTGAGGGAGCATTATCGATGTCACCCAAAGATAATTGATTTTTGTAACAAAAAATTTTATAACGGTGAATTGATTATTCTTACTAAAAATTGTGAAGAGACTTCACCTATAGTTTTGATTGAAGCCCAAAGTGATCGAAAGACAGAGAGCAACAAGTGCAATATGCATCAAATCTGCAGTATTTCTAAACACTTATCAGATGCTGATATCAGTGACGCTGCTTGTATTTCGCCCTTTAAAGCTCATAATCAACAAAGCAGAGAAGTGTTCAAAGGGGATAATATTGAGATTGAAGTTAACACTGTGCACAAATACCAAGGGCGCGAGAAAGATACAATAATCCTCTCAACAGTAGTGGACCAAGAAAATAGTTTTGTTGATGATCCTAGACTGCTGAATGTAGCAATTTCAAGGGCAAAAAAGCGACTCTATGTGGCTGTTTCCGATCGAGGACAAAATCAAAATATCAAAGACCTGGTAGAGTATATCAAATACAATCATTTTGAAGTGATTGAGAGCAAGCTTCATTCAATTTTTGATATTTTATTTAAAAGCTACTGCCCTCACTCAAATAAACACCGTATTTCCCTTTTGGATAAATATAAAGCTCGATGGGCACAGCAAGCGGGTCGATCTAAGTATTCCTCTGAAAATTTAATGTATGACCTCATTCAGGAAACCCTATCGGAGCAATTTTCTTCTCTGGCTTTGGATGTCTCGCTGAATTATCCTTTGCGTTGGCTCATCAAAAACAAGGAGATCCTAGAAGAAGAGGAGCTTCGGTTTGTCAACTCTTTTTCTCATGTAGATTTTCTCCTTTATAGCAAAGTGTCTAAAAGAGCAGCTTTGGCCATTGAGGTGGATGGGGTCTCGTATCATCGAAACAATCCCCAGCAAAAAAAGCGAGATGAGCTGAAAAATCGAATATTGGAAAAGTATCAAATACCTCTACTTCGTTTTTGTACTAATGATTTTGAAGAAAAGGAAAAATTGATCAAGAAACTAAAAGAAATAAAAAGCCAAACAGACCAGAGATGAACCCCGTAAAGCTTTTTGCTATAATCCCTAAAATCAATACAAAGGGGAAATAATGAAGAAGTTTTTAGTCGCTGCCGCTATCTCCTCCAATCTAATGGCTGCGCAAGTAGTCACCGATCCCGGATCGTATGTGCATCTGATGAATACGATCAAAGCAATCAATGATCAGATATCTATTGCTACAGATCAGCTCAAAGAGATCAATAAGTTGAATGACATGATCAATGAAACAGAGAAGCTGATTTTTGAATCAAACGAAAAACTTTTCAACCCAGCCACCCGCATCAAAAACTTTGTCAATAATGTTCAAAATATTGATCGAAAACTCAAGCGTTTGGCAAATCGAATTCAAGAGACTGGAATTGAACAATTTGTGAAAAATTATCATAATTCTAATGCCGATACAAAGCTCTATCTTGAACAACTTCTCAGAAATGATAAAGACCCTCTCTATAAAACACTGCTCGAGGACTATCAGAAAGCAACGCATAGTGGAAACTATGATAGCTATGTGCTTGCATCTGATCGACTCAACTCATACATGAAAATCAAAGGAGTTGAACTCAACGAGCTCAAAAAAGAGGCAACCTATGCCAATCTCGATGCGCTCAATAACTATCTCTATAATGAGGATGAAATCAAGGAGCGAGAAGAAAAAGTTCAACGCCTTGCTGATCTCCTCGAAAGTATCCAAAATGAGATTGACATGATCAAGCAACAGCAGATCACTAATACGATCTTGATGGAAATGGTAGAGATATTGACTCGACAGTATGAGCAGTCAATGAAGATGGATTATGCACTTTCGCTCAATATGCTTGTTGCGGCAAATGAGATCAACAAAGAAGATGTCGATAAAAATAAGAAACGCCTAGAGGGCGGTCAAAGAGCAGAAGAAGGCAAGAAGAAAACAGCCGCAGAAATGATGCGAGAAAAGGCTGAGCGTGGCAAGGAAAGAAGACCTAAAAATGGATGGTATGAAACAAGCGATGAAATGTTTGAAAGATTGGGCCTAAAACCCATTTGATTGTCATTTGACAAAGGGTTGGTGTAACTTGTTCTACTTGCTATACTAACCTATGTATTCTCCTTCTCGTATGCTCTTCAATCCGCCTCTTTTTTGATTTGTCGTCTATCAAAATTTTTTAGTAACTCATTTGATTTTTTCTCAATTGAGGGCTAAATACCCCTGAAGATACGATTGTTTCAATATTTTGAGGCTTTTTTGTCCGTAAAAAAGGGTTATCCTGCCTCTATAAGAGCAGCTCCGTTACCGCCAGCTTTTTTTGAGCAAACTTCAAAAAAAAAGGGGGGGGTGGATTTTGATGGAAGAATCTTTTTTGCTATCATTTTTTCATGAAAACTTTTGACGAAGAAATAGCACAACTTCTAGACGAAATTCGAGGCAAGGGCAAGCGCAATAATGAGAAGCTTTCCTCCTCTTTTCGCACGCCACAAATACACAATAAACAAGTTGTTGTAAAGATGATTTCAAATATAGGGGCAGTGGGTGCAAAAAATGCTCTGAAATATATTCTCACGCACTCTTTTCGAGAGACGCTTGAGGATGAGCTTGGAAATGAAAAAAGTGTTGAAGAAGTTTTAAAAGATTGGGGGATTGATTTTTCAAAAACAAAAACAATCCTGAATGGTAAAGTCATTCAGTCTCGAGAAGCATGGCATTTGACTTTTGGAATTGATGAAGAGAATACATTTTCAAACATCAATGCATTGAAAAAAAGTGTGCGCGATGCGATGGAAGCAAATTTTTTTGAGTATCGATATGTCATGGTTGAGCACATGCATCAGTCAAAGCCTCATGTGCATGTGATTGTCAATAAGCGAAATAAATATACGGGGAAAAAACTTCATTTTAAGGGCAAGGATGAGATTCGTGAGTTTTTCAATAAAGTGAGGACTGATTTTGCTGATGCACTCAATGTGAATGGCTCTTTTCAGCGTCAATATGAGAATCGATATGCACACGACAGAAGTATTGATATTCAAAAGCTTCAAGAGCAAGCTGGGGCTATTGCGTTTGAGCAGTTAGAGAAAAAACTAGAGCCAACGCTGAAGCTTGAATATATTCAATGGAGGCTAATCACAAAGATCGAAAATCTTGATGCAAAAATCAATGAAAAAAAGAGAAAAATTTCAAAGATTAAAATCAAAGAACTTGAAGATAAAAAAAACATGAGTTTTGATCGAATCAAGCAATATACCTTCCAGCTCGAAAAACTTGTCAAAGAAATTCAAGAGCTTGAGACTCCTAGGAAAAAGTATTTTGATCTTTTTCAAAAGAACACCGATGCAATCAAAGCAGAAAGCGATAGAATTTTTGATCATTTCTCAAATATTGTGGCAATTCAAAGATCTCTTTCCTCCCTTTCTAAAAACAAAGAGCTTTCACTTCGTGACAGACAAGAGATTGAAATCATTCGTCAAACAGTCGATGAATGCCTACACGATTCTTCTTTTGCAATGTGGGAGCAAACGAAATCTACAAAAATTCAAAAGCTGATTGCGACAAGATACGAAAAAGGCGCATATTTCTATAAGAGTGCGCATAAGCTGATTCAGCTTTTGCGTGAATCAGAAAGAAATCTCAAAACTCTCGAAGCTATTGAGCCAAAAAACAAAAATCTTCTTTGGTATAAAGTTGCGCAGCTCAAAAATATCGAAGATCTTAGAGGGGTGCTCAAACAACGATATGAGTTGAATCTCAAAAAAACAGAGAAGCTTCAGCTTGGCATTGGCAAGAGAGAGGAGAAAATCGGTATAGAGGAGTATATGCCTCTCAAAAAACGCTACATTGCTGAAAATGTCAAAGCTTCCAAGCAAGCTGAATTTGCCCTCAGAGAAAATCGCTTAATCCAAAAATATTTTGAAATCAACAAAATCAAATTTTGCTCAAATCGTGCGCAAGAAGAAGTGCATTTCGAAAGAATTGATCAGCTCAAAGAGTTTATTAAAATGAAAGAAAATAGAGATAGATAAATAGATAAGTAGCTCTTCGTCTGAATTATTTAATTTTAAATAATGTAATTTCAAATTATTTTAAATTACATTACATTAAAATAAATAAAATAACCAAGGAGGAAAGCATGGTAATAACAGTGGCGACGGATAAGGGTGGTAGCGGAAAAACAACAATCGCTATAAATCTCGCAGCTATGCTCGCTCTGAGTGGTGATAATGTCCTAGTCATCGACGCCGACCCGCAGGCATCATGTAGTGTATTTGGAAATATTCGAAGTGAAGCTGGCATAGAGCCGATTTTTTCGCTCATCTCAAAAACTGGACCGAGTCTTGGAGATGAGATCAAGCGTTTAAAAAAACTTTACGATGCTATCGTCATTGACACAGGTGGACGTGATTCTGTTGAGACGAGAAAAGCACTTCTTGGATCGGATATAGTAATTATACCCGTAGTGCCATCTCAACTCGATATTGCAGTTTTTGAGTCAATGATTCGTAGATTTGAAGAAGCAAAAGATTTCAATGAATCGCTTCAAGCAATAGTGGTGGTATCTAAAGCTGCTCCAAATCCATTTTTGGACAAAGAGGTGAAGCTTGCTCGTGAATTTGTGCTTGCGCTAGAAAAAGATGGAATTTTTCTCTCAAGAGGGACGCTCTTTGAGCGTCAAATATACAAAAAGGCGATTTTTGAAGGAATGTCGATCAGCGAGATGCCCGATGGGGCGAAGGCATCATCGGACTTTGGGATTTTTTTTGAAGATGTTCTGACATTAGGACAAAGTTTAATTAAGGGTAGATAACATGGGTTTCAAATCAATGCAAAAAAAAGACTATAGCGAATCTCCAAAAACTGCTGATGATTTTGTCTCAAGTGCAACAGGTGAAACTGCTTTGAGCGAGATCAAAAAAAGCAAGAAAAAACTTGTGACGGTTTATCTCTCGCTTGAGATCATTGATCGTCTCAATCTTTTTGTTGAAACGGAAGCAAAACGTTCAGAATCGAAAAGTGTCATTGTTGAGAAAGCTCTAGAGATGTTTCTTGAAAGTCGTCTCTCTAAATAGAGAGAGATTTTTTTCAAAAAATCTTTTTTAGGTTTTGTATTGTCTTTTATATGCTCCCTAACAAATTCCTAAAACTTTCCTAACAGGCTTTTTTGTCCGTAAAAAAGGGCATGAACAAATTCCTAAAACTTTCCTAACAGGCTCCTGTCAAATAATATTCTACTTTCTCGATGGAGATTGGGAGTGAAAAAAAAGGGGGGATGGTCACCTAAATGGTCACCTAAAGATGAAGAAAAAGCGGGAAAAAGCGTTAATCATAGGCGCTTCATCCCTTGTATTTGCGTATATTTTGAAAATACGACCCCCCTCATAAGCCGGAGGTCGAGAGTTCAAGTCTCTCTCTTGACACCACCTTCAAAACCCCCATAAAATCGAACTTTTAATCTTTTTAATAAAGACTAGAAAACTACAACTGTACCCCTCCCCAAAAACTAGACCGAATATGAGTTGATAACTTCTGCTAAAATAATTGCAGGAGTTAGGAATGAAGAAGAGTAGATTTACAGAGAGCCAAATTGTGGGCATTTTAAATGAAGTAGAAGCTGGGATGAGAGTTTCTGATGTGTGTCGTAAACATGGTGTTAGTAATCAAACCTTTTATGTGTAGAAAAGTAAGTATGGAGGTATGAGCGTCTCGGACATAAAACGTCTCAAAGAGCTAGAGAATGAGAACGCTAAGCTTAAAAAGATGTTTGCAGATATGGCACTTGAAAATCACGCACTAAAGGATCTTTTAGAAAAAAAGCTCTAACGCCTGACGGTAAACGAGAAGCTGTAGAGCATCTTCATAAAGAACATGAGTATACTGCCACCATTTGTCAAGACAACTTTTTGAGAATTCATCTTCCAGCCTCTAGCCTTTAATTTAAGCAACGTTTTTCAACCCTTCTAGATAAACATTCATGGGCTTTTGATAATTTAGTGCTGAATGAAATCTATTGTGATTGTAAAAATTGATATATCTTGAAACCTTAAATCTGAGATCTGAAATAGAGCTATACTCATTGATATAGATTTCATCATATTTTAAAGTCCTAAAAAATCTCTCAATGGCAATATTATCAATGGATCTGCCTTTACCGTTCATAGAGATTTGAATGTTGTGTTTCTTGAGAAGTTCTGTATGTTCATGGCTGGTATATTGGCTACCTTGGTCGGAGTTGAATATTACAGGAATGTCATATTTTTCAATGGCTTCTTTTAAAACATCTGTTACAAGAGATGTATCCATAGTTGTTGATATTTTCCATGAGAGTATCGTTTTACTGTGCCAATCAATAATGGCGCACAAATACACGAAACCACCCTTGATTGGGATATAGGTAATATCTCCACTCCAAACCTGATTGGCTCTGTTAATTTCAAGCTCTCGTAGTAGATATGGATAGATTTTATGTTTATAGTTTTTAATGGATGTGTGTCGTTTCTTTTTTGGAAAGATTGCCTGTATCCCCATAGTGTTCATTAGCTTATTGACTTTATTTACACCAATTGAAAATCCATCTTCCAAAAGCTGCCTATGCATAAACCGATAGCCATAGGTTGAGGATATATCAGTATATATCTCATCTATCCTTTTCATGATTTTTAAATCATTGTCTGATATGGGTTTAGGTTCATAATAAAGGGTTGAGCGATTTAAATCTATTATTTCACATTGTCTTGCCATGGAGAGATTCTTTAGCTTGGGTGTGACAAGATCTTTTTTATTTGATAAGCCCAAGCTCTTTAGCTTTCCCACTGCCCAATCCCTCTCTATGGTTGTTTTTCCTAATTTCTTTGCTAGAGCATCATTCTCTGTTTTTAGCTCTTCTATCTCATCTTTATAGGCTTTAGTAGCCGAACCTACATCAAATACTAGTGATGCATTCTCTAAAAACTGCTTTTTCCAATCAATGAGACTTTTTGGTGTAATCTCATATTTACTGGCAATCTGTGCTACAGTCTCTTCGCCACCTAGTAATTCTAAGACAACTCTAGTTTTAAATTCTGCACTATAGCTTTTTCTTTTTCTACTCATTTTTTCCTCTCCTAAATCTTTAGAAAATTCTACCATTTAGGAAGATAAACCTTTCAATTTATTGTCTTGAATTTTAGTGGCAGTATAAGCTTTTTTATAACTATTTTTCCATGGGCGTAGATTTGCCCGATTCTTTATCGAACAGACATCAAGCTTCGGTTCATAGAGCCAAAGAGATATTGCTCTCAAACATTGCCTCTCCTCTTTCAATCAAGGAAATTGCTTATAAAGCTGCAGTGAATGAGTGTGATTTAAAGAAGGAATTTAAAAAGCATTTTGGAACAACTATGCACACTATGCTTCAGGAATATAGACTAGATATAGCCAAAGAGTTGCTTGTTCGTGGCGACTTAAGCGTTGCAGAGGTGGCGAAGCGAGTAGGATACTCCAGCCTCAGCCACTTTGGAAAAATTTTTCATGAACGCTTTGGACTCCTGCCAAGGGAACTAAAGAGGGGTTAACCTAAAACTTTTGCCTAATTTTTAATCAAAGCACTCTTGGTTGGAGCGGAGAGCTTGCGCTACAATCTCCTCATAACATGTCATGAGGCTGAAAAGCCTCGAGATACGCGAACAGATGGCTAGGGTTCCGATGATCGCTTGATCATGCTGGTCCGAGAGCTATCGGCCTCTTGAGTAGAGGTTACACGGAGGGATAAAAGCCCGGGAGGTTTTCAACCTCTTGGCGTGTTTACCCTTATCTACTCAAGGAGCCTTACATGAAGACCCTCTTGCAAACGACCCTCAAACTACTGGTTGCCTCCTCATTGGTTCTTGGAATGACTGCTTCAACTCTCATGGCGGAGACAAAGAGCAAGTTTCAGGTCGCATGGACGATTTATGTCGGCTGGATGCCTTGGGATTATGCTGCGCAAAGCGGGATTCTCGACAAATGGGCAAAAAAGTATGGCATCGAGATCGAGATGGTGCAGGTCAACGACTATGTCGAATCAATTAACCAATACACCGCGGGCAAATTTGATGGGTGCGTCATGACCAATATGGATGCGCTCACGATTCCTGCGGCTGGAGGTGTTAATTCTACGGCGCTCATCGCAGGTGATTTTTCTAATGGAAATGATGGAATCATCCTCAAAGGAAAAAAGAGACTCTCAGAGATCAAAGGTCAAAAGGTCAACCTGATGGAGCTCTCAGTCTCTCACTACCTTTTGGCGAGAGGGTTAGAGAGTGTGGGGCTTAGCGAGCGTGATGTGAGCGTGGTGAACACCTCGGATGCGGATATTGTAGCGGCCTATTCCACCAAAGAGGTGAGCGCGCTTGTGACATGGAATCCTCAGCTTAGCGAGGTCAAAAGCATGAAAGGGGCGAATCTCGTCTTTGATTCTTCTCAGATTCCCGGTGAGATCATTGACCTTATGGTGCTCAACACTCAAACCCTCAAAGAGAATCCAAATCTAGGCAAGGCGCTCACTGGGGCGTGGTTTGAAGTGCTAGCTCTCATGAAAAAGGGCGATTTGACTGCCTTGAGCGCAATGGCCAAGGCCTCAGGAACCGATCTAGCAGGGTATAAAAAACAGCTTGAGTCAACCAAGATGTTTTATGAAGCGAGCGAGGCGGTGAAGTTCATCACGAGCGCGGAGCTTCCTGAGACGATGAAGAAGGTGAGCGAGTTCTCCTTTGAGCATGGAATCTTGGGCGAGGGCGCCTCTAGTGCTGCATTTGTTGGCATGGAGTTTCCCGGAGGCAAAAGCTTTGGCGACCCCAAGAATCTCAAACTTCGATTCATTGACACCTATGTGAAAATGGCCGCCGAAGGGAAACTGTAAGGTTTCTGCATGAAGAGGCTGATGAACCAAAAGCCCTCTAGGGCGGCGGCGATCTTTTGGGGGTTACTCCCCTTTTTATTGCTCACTCTCTTTTATTTTGTTGCCTCCGAGGCTCGGTTGGCAGAGAATCCTAACGACAAGCTGCTCCCCTCTGCGGGCAGCTTTGCCTCTGCGATGGATCGCATGGCATTCACGCCAAGCCCACGCACAGGAGAGATTCTTTTTGTGGTGGACACGGCTGCTTCGCTAGAGCGTCTAGGGCTTGGGGTGATCATCAGTGTGCTTTTGGGGCTGCTCATTGGGGTTCCTTTGGGGCTCATCCCCTATCTTAGAGCGGGCCTCTCCCCTTTTGTGGCGGCTTTTTCGATGGTGCCGCCGATGGCCATATTGCCGATTCTCTTTATTATTTTTGGCATGGGCGAGCTCTCAAAGGTGGCGCTCATTGTCATTGGAGTGACACCGCTTATTGCGAGAGATATGCAGCAAAGAGTCCAAGAGCTTCCCCTAGAACAGCTCATCAAAGCCCAAACACTAGGGGGTTCGACTTGGAATATCGCCCTTAGGGTGGTTTTGCCTCAAGTCTTCCCTAGGCTCTTGGATGCGGTACGCTTGACGCTGGGGACGGCGTGGATATTCCTTATCTCAGCCGAAGCGATCGCCTCATCAGAGGGACTTGGCTATCGGATATTTTTGGTGCGGCGCTATCTTTCGATGGATGTGATTTTGCCCTATGTGGTGTGGATCACGCTTTTGGCTTTTGCGCTAGATTTTTCTATCAAACGGCTCACCTACGCACTTTTTCCTTGGTATAAAGCGGGAAGGGAGGAATCGTGAGTCTCATCACCCTTAAAAATCTTTGGAAGAGCTATGGCGATCATGTGATTTTGGAGAATCTCTCTCTTGAAATCAAAGAGGGCGAATTTTGCACGCTTGTGGGGCCTTCTGGTTGTGGAAAGAGCACCTTTTTGAGGATGCTTTTGGGGCAGGAGAGTCCTACGAGGGGGCTTTTTCTCTTTGAGGGCGCGCCTTTTCCTCAAGAGCCAAGTCCTGAGCGAGGAATCGTCTTTCAGCGCTACTCAGTTTTCCCCCATCTCAATGTCCTAGAGAATGTGATGTTGGGAATCGAGCTCAAAGAATCGCCCTTTTTAGGGAGGCTTTTTGGCGCTAAAAGGAGGGAGGCTAAGGCACGCGCTTTGGAGATGTTAGAGGCGGTGGGCTTGAGCGATTCGGCACAGAAGTATCCTAGCGAGCTCTCTGGTGGGATGCAGCAGCGTCTCTCTATTGCTCAATCGCTGATTAAGCACCCCAAATTGTTGCTTTTGGATGAGCCTTTTGGGGCGCTTGATCCCGGAATTAGAGCGGATATGCATGAGTTAATCTTGAAACTTTGGAAGAAAAACTCTCTCACTATCGTGATGGTGACGCATGATTTGCATGAGGGATTTTATCTGGGGACGAGGCTTTTGGTGTTTGGCAAAGTGCGCCAAGACCCGCATGCACCGCATGCTTTTGGCTCTTGCATCACCTATGATATTCCTGTGAATAGGGACAAAAAGGAGAAGAAATGAATACGATTGATCCATCTAGGATTCTTTTGCAAGAGATTCTCCCCGGGGGGGCGAGATGGTCTAAGATTATCCATCGGGGGAGCAAGATTCGTCTGATTACGCCTGAGGGCAAAGGTTCGCTCTCAGCGCTTTTTTACAATGCGGACAACACCGCTGAGCGCTACAACTCAGCGGACACGATGAAAATCCAATGGAATGCCTTCCTTGGCAAGGGCAAGGTGCTCTTTTCAGAGCAGGGAAGAATCCTCTTCTCCATCACCGAGGATACAACGGGAGGGATGTTTGATGCGCTTTGTGGCATGAGCCACCCCAAGCTTTTAGAGGAGCGCTTTGGGAAGGGCGATTTTGAGGCGCTTCGCAATGGCTATTACAAGAGCGATCGAGAAAATTTCCTCGTGGAGCTCGGTAAATACGGCATGGGCAAGCGCGATATCATGCCCTGCCTCAATCTCTTTCGCCAAGTGGAGGTCAAAGAGGGGAGCCGTCTCTCTCTATCTCCCAAGCTCCCAAGTGCGGGAAGTTATATTGAGCTGAGGGCGGAGATGAATATCCTTTTAGTGCTCTCTAATACCCCTCACGTGCTTGATGAGGGGCGCTATGCTCCGAGTCCTATTGAACTTTTGATCTACAAGGCGGAGCCTTTGGGTGAAGATGATTATTGCCTCAACAGTGGCCCTGAAGCTAGGCGAGGTTTTGAAAACAATGCACGATATTTTGCCTAGGAGGATGGGATGAGAGAAGCCAAAAACGCAATCCATCAAGAGAGAGTTGCCGCGGGGATTCCTTGGTATCGAGTGGTCAAAAAAGGAGAGGTGATTCGCATCATTGATCTTTTGGGATGTCAAGCAGTGGATACGCTTTTTTATAATGCGCACAATCACGAAGAGCGCTATAGTGCGCCTGATACGATTAGAGAGCAGGGAAGTATCTTTATCACCAAGGGAACGAAGCTCTACTCTAGCGAAGGAAATGTGATGCTGGAGGTACTGGAGGATACCTGCGGGAATCATGACACCTTGGGAGGTCACTGTAGCGCTGAGAGCAACACAGTGCGCTTTGGACATGACAAAAAATATATGCACAGCTGCCGTGATAACTATCTCTTTGCCATAGGCGAGCTAGAGATGAATCCTAGGGATTTGACCAATAATATTAACTTTTTCATGAATGTGCCCGTAGAGGAGAATGGCCACCTTGCGATCGTGGATGGCATCTCCAAGGCGGGCGATTATGTTGAGATGGAGGCCAAAATGGACACGCTAGTGCTCATCTCCAACTGCCCCCAGCTCAACAACCCTTGCAATGGCTTCAATCCAACTCCTATTGAGATTCTCATCTGGGAGGCTTGAGCCTTTAAGAAATGGCCCCTAGGACGACCTAGAGGGTGACTTCACCGATGATGGGACGACCCAAATCCAAACCCCAAAGAGGAACCACTATGTTTCAAAAGGTTTTGATTGCCAATCGTGGCGAGATTGCCTGCCGCATCATACGCACACTTCAACACCTCCAAATCGCTTCTGTGGCGATCTATACGGACGCTGATGCCGATTCTTTGCATGTGGATTTGGCGGATGAGGCCTATTGTATTGGAGAATCTCTTGTGAGTGAGAGTTATCTTCAAGGGGCAAAAATCTTAGAGATTGCCAAGCGAAGCGGAGCGGAAGCGATTCATCCCGGATATGGATTTTTGAGTGAAAATGCCGCCTTTGCCAGAGCTTGCGAGAGAGAGGGAATCGTCTTTATCGGACCTAGACCCGAACAGATGGAATCCTTTGGGCTCAAACACACCGCCAGAGAGCTGGCGATTCAAAGCGGAGTGCCACTGCTTCCGGGGTCGGGGCTTTTGAGTGATCTCTTGGAGGCCAAGAGTGAAGCCAAGCGTATCGGTTACCCTGTGATGCTCAAAAGTACTGCTGGGGGCGGAGGCATCGGAATGCAGCTCTGCTCCAATGAGCAAGAGCTAGAAGAATCGTTCCTCACGGTGAAGCGGTTGAGCGAGAATCACTTCGCCAATAGCGGAGTTTTTTTGGAAAAATATGTGAGCACGGCACACCATATTGAGGTGCAGGTTTTTGGAGATAGGAAGGGAAAAGTGACGATTCTAGGGGATCGGGACTGTTCGCTTCAGCGCCGAAACCAAAAAGTGGTCGAGGAGACTCCTGCGCCTCACCTAAGCCAAGAGTGCCGAGAATCGCTCTATGCGTGCGCCAAGAAGCTCATGGAGAGTGTCTCTTATCTCTCGGCGGGCACGGTAGAGTTCATCTACGATCCTCTAGAACAAAAGTTCTACTTTTTGGAGGTGAACACTCGATTGCAGGTGGAGCATGGAATCACCGAAGAGGTGAGTGGGGTGGATTTGGTGGAGTGGATGGTGCATCAAGCCTATGGACTAGACCCCTCTAGTCCAATCACTCCCCAAGGTCACGCAATCGAGGTGCGCCTTTATGCCGAAGACCCCGCGAAAAACTTCCAGCCAAGCTCAGGGCTTTTAAGTGAAGTTCGATTCCCCAAAGGGGTGCGATGTGACACTTTCGTGCGAACGGGGGTGGAGGTCTCTCCCTATTATGACCCTATGATTGCCAAGCTCATTGTCAAAGGAGAGAGTCGAGAGGAAGCGATAGAGAAGCTCTCCCAAGCCCTTCAAGAGACCAAAGTGGAAGGAATCGTGACCAACTTGGACTACCTTCTTGGTGTCACCCAGTCGGAGACTTTTTTGAAAGGGGCGCAGAGCACGAGATTCTTGAATGATTTTGTCGTGGAGGGGAGGGGGATTGATATCCTCTCTCCGGGAGCCCAAACGAGTGTACAAGATTATCCGGGTCGTGAAGGGTATTGGGATGTGGGAGTGCCTCCCTCGGGGGCTTTTGATTCTTTGAGTTTTCGCTACGCCAATGCGCTGGTAGGGAATCATCTAGAGGCGGCAGGCTTGGAGATGGTGATGAGCGGGCCAACACTACGATTCAACCAAGAGGCGATCATAGCGCTATGCGGAGCGGAGATTCAAGCCGAGCTTGAGGGGCAGATCGTGCCGATGAATAAGGCCATGTTGATTCCCAAAGGAGCCACGCTCAAGCTCAAAAAAATCCAAGGCGCAGGGCTGCGTGCCTATTTGGCAATTCGCGGGGGGATTGATGTGCCTCTCTATCTAGGGAGTCGTTCCACCTTCACCTTGGGGCGTTTTGGAGGCCATGCGGGAAGGAATCTTGTCGCAGGAGATCGGCTCAAGGTGGCTAGCATGATGCAGGGGGAGGCGAGGTTTGAGGTTTGTGCTCCCATGCGCCCTTGGGGCGAACTCTGGGAGATTGGCGTGCTCTATGGTCCTCATGGGGCGCCTGATTTTTTCACCAATAAAGATATAGAGCGATTCTTTGAGGCGGAGTGGGAGGTGCATTTCAATTCCAACCGCACAGGTGTGCGCCTCATTGGCCCTAAGCCTGATTGGGCGAGGAGAGATGGGGGCGAGGCGGGCTTGCATCCCTCTAATATTCACGACAATGCCTACGCCATTGGGGCGGTCGATTTCACGGGGGATATGCCTGTGATTTTGGGGCCTGATGGGCCAAGCCTTGGAGGGTTTGTCTGCCCTGTGAGTGTGGTGAGTGCGGAGTGGTGGAAGATTGGACAGCTCAAAGCAGGGGATAGAGTGAGATTCATCCCTATTGCCCATGAGGATGCCCTAGCGATGCTTGATGCGCAAGAGGAGGCGATCCAAAATCTCGCTCCTTATGATGAGCGCCCCTTTTTGAGGGCTCTTGCGCCCACCACGCCTAGACTCTATGAGGAGGAGGGCGAAGGGGAGCTCCCTGCGCTTGTGGTGCGCCAAAGCGGAGACGCCTATCTTTTGGTGGAGTATGGAGAGATGACGCTGGATATTGCGCGGAGATTTCGTGTGCATCTGCTCATGGAGGCGCTCCAAAAGAGTCAGATTCAAGGAATCATCGATATCACTCCGGGAATTCGCTCGCTCCAAATTCACTTCAATCCCAAAATCTGCGACCGAGGAGAGCTCATTGAGCGGCTCAAGAGGATTGAGCGCAATCTCCCCTCAGCTGATGAGATGGAAGTCCCCTCTCGAACGCTCTATCTGCCGCTCTCATGGGATGACCCTGCCACTAAAGCAGCGATAGAGAAGTATATGACCACCGTGCGACCCGATGCGCCTTGGTGTCCGAGCAATATTGAATTTATTCGCCGAATCAATGGACTATCGAGTATAGAAGAGGTGAAGCGAATCGTCTTTGAGGCGAGCTATCTTGTGATGGGCTTAGGAGATGTCTATTTGGGCGCTCCTGTGGCGACTCCGCTAGACCCTAGGCATCGACTCATCACCACCAAGTACAATCCAGCGCGCACTTGGACACCCGAAAATGCCGTGGGAATCGGGGGAGCGTATATGTGCGTCTATGGGATGGAGGGGCCGGGGGGCTATCAGTTTGTTGGGCGAACAGTGCAAATGTGGAATCGCTACCCTAAAGAGGGTGATTTTGTCGAGGGCAAACCTTGGCTTTTGCGCTTTTTTGATCAGATTCGATTCTATGAGGTGAGCGCTGAGGAGCTTTTGCGTTTGAGGGAGGAGTTTCCTAGGGGGCGCGTGAAGCTTAGAGTTGAGGAGGGGAGTTTTAGCCTTAGGGCGTATCAAGCGTTTTTGTGTGAACATCAAAGCTCCATCGAGGCATTCAAGCGCACCCAGCAGAGCGCCTTTGAAGAGGAGCGGCTCATGTGGGAGCGCACGGGCTTGGCTAATTTCAACGCCCAAGGAGAGGCGCTGGAGTCAGAGAGTCAAGAATCGCTAGATCTTCCTCAAGGGGTTGTCCAAGTGGAATCCCCATTGCAGGGGAATCTATGGAAGATTCTTGTCCAAGAGGGCGAGAGGGTGAGCGAGGGGCAGGTGGTGATGATCTCTGAATCAATGAAGATGGAGATTCCTATCGAGGCGAGCGAGAGTGGCACAGTGGTCAAAGTGCTTGTGAAAGAGGGAGAGAATCTCCATGCAGGCAAGGGGCTTTTGCTCCTTGAAGTTGAGAATTCAAAGGCATAAATATGGAATCAAGAGCGGCTGTGGGTGTGCTTTTTGGGGCTTCGATTCTTTGGGGGCTCTCTTGGATGCCTCTTAAGTATCTCTATTCGCTAGGGATTGGCGGATTGACTCTTGGGGTGGGGGCTTATGGAATTTTGACTCTGCTCTTTGGCGCAAGCCTCTATGGCGCGCGACCCTTTTTGAGCTCTTGGGTGAAGCCTCTCCTTTGTGTGGCGTTTCTTGGAGGGGGCGCAAATCTCGCCTTCTCTTACGCGCTCATTCATGGCGAGGTGATTCGCGTGATGGCGCTCTTTTATCTCTTGCCCTTGTGGGGCGTGCTAGGGGGGAAGATATTCCTTGGCGAGCGCGTGGATGGATGGAGAATCTTGGGTGCCTTTTTGGCGCTTGTAGGGGCGTTTTGGGTGGTGGGAGGCACCAAAGTGTTTGAGGGGGAATTCTCCTTTATTGACCTTATTGCTCTCCTCTCTGGCGTTCTATTTGCGGGGAACAATATCGCCTTTAGAGGATTAGAGGTGGTGAGTCTTAGGGCAAAGCTTGGGGCGATGTTTGGTGGATGTTTTGCGCTTTCGTTCTTTTTGCTGCTCCTTGGAGTGGAGCCATTTCCTTATGAGATTCCTTGGGAATCGTGGGGATTTTTGGCGCTTTATGCGCTCTTTTGGCTTCTGCTTGCCAATCTTGGCTCGCAGTGGGGCGTGACTCAGATGGAGGCGGGGCGCTCTTCAATCATCATCATTACAGAGCTTATTGTGGCGACCCTCTCCGCAGCGATTTGGCTAGGGGAGCGACTCCAGTCATGGGAGCTAATTGGAGGAATTTGCATTGTGACAAGCGCTTTGATGGAAGCGTTTAGGAGCCAAGAAACGCCAAAAAAAGGAGAAAATCGATGAGGATCAAATCACTGCTTCAAGCTTACAAAGAGGGGCGAACAACCCCCAGGGAGGTGATGAGAGAGGTGCGGGAGCGCATTAGAGCGCATGAGGAGAATCCTCTCTTTATCCATCTTTTGAGCGAGGCGGAGCTAGAGCCCTATTTGAGCGCTCTAGAGCGGAGTGAAGCAAAGAATCTCCCGCTTTTTGGGATTCCTTTTGCCATCAAGGATAACATCGATTTAGCGGGGATTCCCACTACAGCCGCTTGTCCTAAATATGCCTATGTGCCAGAGCGCTCCGCTTTTGTCGTGCAGAGGCTCATTGAAGCGGGGGCGATTCCTGTGGGTAAAAGCAATCTTGATCAATTCGCCACGGGTCTTGTGGGGACGCGTTCTCCTTATGGAGCGTGCCGCAATAGCATCGACCCAGAGTATATTTCAGGGGGCTCTAGCTCAGGAAGTGCAGTGAGTGTGGCGCTAGAGATGGTGAGTTTTTCGCTTGGGACGGATACGGCGGGCTCAGGTCGAGTGCCTGCTGCGCTCAATGCGATCTTGGGCTTGAAGCCCACCAAGGGTTGGCTTAGCACCCTAGGAGTAGTCCCCGCTTGTCGAAGTCTGGATTGCGTCTCTATTTTTGCCAAAGAGGGCGAAGAGGTGAGAATGATTCTTGAGGTGGCGGGGGTTTATGATGAGAGCGATCCTTATGCTAGAGAAGAGCGCTCTGTCGCTCCGCTTGCCCTAAATCCCAAAATCGCCGTGCCGCTTAAGGCTCAGAGAGAGTTTTTGGGTGATAGCGAGTATGAGCGCCTCTTTGAAGAGGCGATTGAGCGCTTTAGGGCGCTTGGGGCGAGGGTGGAGGAGGTGGATATCTCGCCTTTGATTTTGGCGGCAAAACTCCTTTATGAGGGGCCTTGGGTGAGTGAGCGCTATGTGGCGATCCAAGAGTTTTTAGAGAATCAACCTGAGGCGCTTTTGGAGGTGACTAGAGGAATCATCCAAGGCGGAGCCTCTAAGAGTGCAGCGGACTACTTCAAGGCAGAGTATCGCCTCATGGAGTGCAAGCGTGAAGCCCAAAAGAGGCTTCAAGGGTTTGATTTTTCTCTATTGCCCACGATTCCTCGACCCTACACGATCAAAGAGGTGGAAGCCGATCCGGTGCGACTTAATAGCCATTTAGGGCACTACACTAATTTTATGAATCTGCTCGATTTGGCGGCCTATGCGATTCCTGCGGGGTTTCGTCAAGATGGGATTCCTTTTGGAATCACGCTCTTTAGCGAGCCCTTTAGTGAGTCAAGACTGATAGAGGCAGGTGAATATTTTTTGAAAGGAGTGAGATGAAAAAGATAGAGATTGCCGTTTGCGGTGCACACATGAGGGGCTTGCCGCTCAATCACCAGCTTCTAGCGTTGGGCGGGGAGTTTCTTAGGGAGGCCAAAACCCTAGCGACCTATCGACTCTATGTAGTTCCTCATAAAGAGCCTGCTAGACCGGGTTTGGTGCGAGATGGTTCAAGCAAGGGGGAGATCGAGCTTGAGGTGTGGGCGTTGCCGATAGAGAATTTCGGAGCTTTCATGACTCAAATCGCTTCACCCCTTTGTCTGGGGACGCTTTGGCTAGAGGGAGGCGAGAGGGTTTGTGGATTTTTGTGTGAGAGCGAAGGGGTGAAGGGAGCTCAAGAGATCACCTCTTTTGGAGGCTGGCGGCACTACCTCGCTTCACTTTAAGACTCTTTTTAGCCCATTCAAACTAATATATGAACAACAATTCATATATTCATACGAAGGAGTTTTGGAATGGGCGAAGATCGTTGCGATTGCAACACGGTGCACTTTGGGATTGTCGCAGAGGTGAGGCGAAAAATGCCTCTAGAAGAGCAGCTCTATGATTTGGCGGAGCTTTTTAAGGTGTTTGGCGACACCACAAGAGTGAAGATTCTCTCAGCACTCTTTGAATCGGAGCTATGCGTTTGCGACATCGCCGATCTGCTTGGCATGACTCAGTCGGCCATCTCTCACCAACTCCGTGTCCTCCGACAAGCTAGGCTTGTCAAACCCCGCAAAGAAGGCAAAGTCGTCTTCTATTCTCTAGATGATGAACACATCAAAAATATCTTTGACCAAGGCATGGAGCACATTTTGGAGCGACAAGGGGGCGAATATGGAGAAGCTTGAAGGCGCTCGATTCTGCCTTGAGGGGCTCAACTGCGCCCACTGCGCGGGGAAGATTGAAGAAGAGATTGGAACGCTCTCTGGCGTGAAGAGCGCACGAGTCGATTTTGCCCAACAGAGATTAGTGCTAGAGACGCTAGAGGGCGAAGGGGAGCGAATCTTTGAGGAGGCAAAGCGCCTCATCAAAGAGATTGAGCCTCATGTCACGCTGCTTAAACAGGAGGAGGCAGGGCATGGACGAGAGGGAGAGCTTGCCCTCAAAGAGGCACTGAAATCCCCTCGATTCCTTCTTTTTGCTCTAGGGAGCCTCTTTTTTGCTCTTGCGGTGTTTCCCAAGGCAGACCCTTCATGGGATGTTTGGATCTATCTGGTGGCCTATGGACTTATCGGGGGCGAGATTCTCCTGTTGGCGTTTAGGAACATCTTGCGGGGTCAGGTTTTTGATGAGAATTTTTTGATGAGTCTTGCCACCATCGGGGCGTTTGCCATCGGGGAGTATCCTGAGGGGGTGGCGGTGATGTTCTTCTATCGCATCGGCGAATTCTTCCAAGATTTGGCGGTGGAGCGCTCTCGTAAATCAATCACCTCTTTGATGGGAATCCGCCCTGAGTTTGCTCGCCTCAAAGAGGGTGAGGAGCTCTTGGAGGTTGAGCCCGCTTCCGTTTTAGTGGGAAGCACGATCTTGGTGCGCCCTGGGGAGCGCGTGCCCCTAGATGGAGTGATCCTCCTAGGGAATTCCACGCTTGACCTCTCCGCACTCACAGGAGAATCGCTCCCTAAAGAGGTGAGCGCAGGCGATGAGATTCTCTCAGGTGCAATCAATAAAACAGGGGTTTTGGAGGTGCGCACCACAAAGAGTTTTGGCGAATCAACCGTGGCAAAGATACTTGATCTCGTTCAAAACGCTAGTGCCAAAAAGGCTAAGACGGAGCAATTCATCACGAAATTTGCCCGCTACTATACGCCTTTTGTGGTGATTTCGGCAGTTTTGTTGGCCTTTTTGCCTCCTTTGTTGATTGAAGGGGCGCTTTTGGAGGAGTGGTTTAGGCGTTCGCTCGTTTTCCTCGTCGTCTCTTGCCCTTGCGCGCTGGTCGTCTCCATCCCTCTCACCTTTTTTGCAGGAATCGGAGGGGCATCCAAAGCAGGAATCCTCATCAAGGGGGGTAACTTCCTTGAGGCGCTTCATGAGGTGGATACAGTGGTGTTTGACAAGACGGGTACCCTCACGAAAGGTTTCTTTGAGGTCGCTGAGACAGTAGCCATGGAGGGCTTCTCCAAAGAGGAGGTGCTCGCTCTTGCCTCCAGCGTGGAATCTCACTCCAATCACCCTATCGCCCTCTCTATCAAGCGAGCCTCGCAAGCGAGCCAAAAGGTCGAAGTGAGCGACTATCAAGAGCTCTCTGGCTATGGCGTGAGCGCCAAAGTGGAGGGGAGAATCGTGTTGGCAGGGAATGCGAAGCTCATGAAAGAGCAAGGGGTGAGTATCCCTTCGGGGATGAGTGATGAGACGCTTGTCTATGTGGCCTTGGAGGGGCGATTGGCGGGTTATTTGATTCTTCGTGATGAGATCAAACCCGAAGCCGCTAGCCTCATTGAGCGCCTCAAAAATCTAGGAATCAAGCAGCTTGTCATGCTCACGGGTGACAAAAAAGAGAGCGCGCAAAAGGTCGCCCAAGCCATTGGGATCACCTCTTTTGAGGCCGAACTTCTCCCTCATGAGAAAGTGGAGCGCTTCGAGGCTCTCTTGGGCGCGCGTGCCACGCAAGGCAAAAGCGTCTTTGTGGGGGATGGAATCAATGATGCGCCCGTGTTGGCGCTAAGCGATGTGGGGATTGCCATGGGGGGCGTAGGATCGGATGCGGCGATTGAGGCGGCAGATGTGGTGATCATGAATGATGAGATTGGCAAGGTTGCCACCGCCATTGCCATCGCTCAAAAGACGCACACGATTGTTTGGCAGAACATCATTTTTGCTCTTGGGGTCAAAGGAGCGATTCTTATCATGGGTGCCTTTGGGGTGGCAACCATGTGGGAAGCGGTCTTTGGAGATGTGGGCGTGGCGCTGATTGCAGTGCTCAATGCCACTAGAGTGATGAACCTCAAAGAATCTTAATCACTTCTATCTGCTCCAAATCCCTTGTTTCAGGGGTTTGGACGCGCTTTTAATTCCTGCCCTATTTTTCATCACACCCCCCTCTTGACATTCTCAGAGCTTTTCTTTAGAATCCGTTATATTTAAAAATATATAACGATACAAGGCTTTGGTTTTTGGGAAAGAAAACGGCAATAGCAGGGATGGGGATTTTGTTGATTCTCGTGGCTCTAGGAGCTCTTTGGATAGGGCAATATCCTTTTTCGATAGAGGAGTATATTGCTGCTTTAAAGAGTCTTGTGGGACTTGAGTCTGGCATAGAAGAGGGTAGAGTAAGGGCTGTGGGGAATATCCTGTGGGATATTCGTCTGCCAAGAATCTTGGCGGCGATTCTAGTTGGTGCCTCTTTGGCGGTTGCTGGAGCGGCTTTTCAAGGGCTTTTTGTCAACCCTCTTGTCTCTCCTGGAATCTTGGGTGTACTTCAGGGGGCCTCTTTTGGGGCGGGACTTGGGATGCTCTTTTCTAAGCCCACGATCATAATTCAATTGAGTGCTTTTGCTTTCGGCTTTTTGGCGGTGCTCTTAGCCCTTTTTATATCGAGAGTCTATGGGAAAAATCGTTCCATTTTAATGCTGGTCCTGGGTGGCATGATCAGCTCGTCATTTTTTGGAGCGCTCCTATCGCTGATCAAATATGTGGCTGACCCTAATAACGCCCTTCCCGCAATTGTTTATTGGCTGATGGGCTCTTTGGCGTCTGTGCAATTAGAGGGGGTCGGGGCGGTCTCGATTCCTATGGGGATTTCTATTTTGATGCTCGTAGGGCTTGGAAAACACCTCAATCTTATGAGCCTAGGAGAAGAGGAGGCCTTGGCGATGGGGGTGGAGGTGAAGAGAATTCGCTTGGTGGTGATTTTTCTGGGGACTCTTTTAGGCTCTTTGAGCGTCATGCTCTCGGGAGTGATTGGTTGGGTTGGGTTGGTAATTCCCCATATTGCAAGACTTTTGATCGGGGCGGATCATACCTATTTAATTCCCTTTTGTGCACTTTTGGGTGGCGTTTTTCTTTTGGTGGTTGATTCGGTAGCGCGAGTTGCAACAAGTGTAGAGATTCCTCTTGGAATATTGACGGCTTTAGTGGGAATTCCTGTTTTTCTTGGGGTGCTTCATCGCTCCTTCAAAAAGGCTTAGAGATGTTGTGTGTCAAAGAGGTCGCGGGGGGTTATGGGGCGAGAGATATCCTCTCTGGCTTGAGTTTTACACTTGAAGCGGGGAGGGTCGTCTCTATTTTGGGGGCTAATGGCAGCGGAAAGAGCACTCTTTTGAAGATGATCATTGGAGCGTTGCCCTATCGCGGAGAGATTTTTTTAGGGGGTAGAGAGGCCAAGACTCTGAGAGCCTCTAAACGAGCAGAATTAGTCGCTTACGTACCTCAAAGTTACCTGATTCCTTTTGAGTTTAGCGTTTTGGAAGTGGTTCTCATGGGAAGATTTAGAGAATCGCCCTTTGGATTTGGCTACTCCAAAGAGGATAGGCGAATCGCCTTGGAGGCGCTAGAGAGAATTGGTGCGCAAACCTTAATCCCTCGCGTATATAGAGAGTTGAGCGGCGGAGAGAGACAATTGGTGCTTTTAGCACAGGCCTTGGCTCAAAATAGCTCCATGATATTGATGGATGAACCCGTCACAGGTTTAGATTTTGGAAATCAGAGGCGGTTGCTTTCGCTCATGGGGGAGCTGGCTGGAGAGGGAAAGAGCATCATTCAGACCACGCACTATCCCGATCATGCGCTCGAAGTTTCCCATCAAGTGATCTGGATAGAGAAGGGAGAAATTTTGGCACAAGGATCCCCTAGGGAGACGATCACGCCCCAGCGAATTTATCAAGTTTATGGCGTGGAGACGGAGCTTGTGAATCATCCCAGGGGAGGAGATAGATTGGTAACCCCTTCGATTCGTTTTGAGCGAGAGGGTATAGCATGAGGGTTTGGCTGGCAATTTGGTTTTGGCTTTTGGTGGGAAGTCTTTGGGCAAATGAAACAATGGTGGATATGGCAGGAAGAGAGGTGGAGATTCCTCTGGAAGTCTCTAAGGCCTTCGCCGCCTCTCCTCCGATGATGACGCTTCTTTATATTCTCGCCCCCGAAAAGATGATGGGGGTGAACTACTCTTTTTCGGAGCAAGAGAAGCGCTTCATGAGGAGAGAGGTTCAAAATCTCCCTGTTTTGGGGGGATTTTTTGGCGGAGGAAATCAGGCTAATCTTGAAAAAATCATCTCCCTTCGCCCCGATGTGGTTTTTGCATGGGATTTGGCATTGGGAAATATGAAGGGTTTTGAGGAGCGCTTGAATGCGTTTGGGATTCCTGTGATTTATTTACGCCAAAACACACTCAAGGACAGCCTTGAGGCGGTGGAGGTGATGGGTCGTTTTTTACACAAGGAGGATCGTGCCCATCAGCTTATTGCCTATGGGGAAGAGTCTCTCTCTAGGGTTGAGAAGAGCGTGGAGTCACTTGGGGACACCCCTAAAAAGAGGGTCTATTTTGCCCAAGGGGAAGATGGGCTCTATACAGAGTGTGACATTGATGCCCAGTCAGAGGTGATTGCTCTAGCGGGAGGGGTGAATGTTCATCATTGTCCCAAAGGTTCGAGGGGGAAACGAGAGCGAATCTCTATGGAGAAACTCTATCTTTATGACCCTGATGTGATTTTTGTCCGTGAGAGGCCATTTTTTGAAAGTCTAAAAAGCAATCGATCATGGCAAAAACTTCGAGCTTACAGGGAGGGGAAGGTCTATTTGGATGCCGCATCACCTTTTAGTTGGCTGAGTCGGCCCCCCTCTTTTATGCGTTTATGGGGAGTGCTTTGGGTGCATCATCGCCTCTATCCAGATCATTTGGAGATGGATGAGGTGAGCGAAGTGGCGCGATTTTATCGACTCTTTTTGGGCATAGAGCTAAGTGAAGAGGATTCTAGAAAATTATTAAAAGGAGAATGAGTTGAAGAATAGTATCGTTTTGTGGGGATCACTAGGGTTGGCTTCAGTTTTGATGGCGGATTCTTCAGTGTATGAATTGGGGCGTGTGGAGATAAACGAGAAGAGTGATATCTCTAAAAACCCAAGCCTAGAGATTGTGACCCAGGAGACCATCAGAGAGACAGAGGCCAAGAGCGTCGTGGACGCGCTCCAAAGCGTGCCAGGAATCTATACGGATTATGCAGGAGCGAGGGGTGAAACTAAGGTTCGTCTAAGAGGCTTCTCTAGCACGCGAGTTCCCCTCTATATTGATGGAATCCCTATCTATGTTCCTTATGATCACAATATCGACCTAGGACGTTTCAAAACTTATGATATTGGGGAGATTGACGTCTCTAAGGGCTATGTTTCTCCCATGTATGGAGCCAACACGATGGGAGGTGCGATCAACTTGGTCACGAGAAGGCCCACTAAAGAGTTTGAAGGAGAGGTGGGAGCAGGAATTTTTAGTGGCAAGGGACAGGAGCAATATCTCACGCTTGGCACCAAGCAAGAGCTTTTTTATGGTCTCATTTCTGCCTCTAATGTTCAAAGAGACTACTATAAGCTTTCGGGTGACTACGAGGAGGCAGGGCATCAGCAGGGAAAGAAGCGATCTAATTCCGAATCTAAGGATCAAAAAGTCAATCTTAAGGTCGGATACACTCCCAATGATACGGATGAATACTCGTTCAACTATATTGTCCAACGAGGCGAAAAAGAGCAGCCTTGGTTTGCAATGGAGAGACGAAAAAACAGCGATGGCAGCTGGAAAGATGGTTCGGGAATGTATAACCGTAACTGGGATTGGGCGGATTGGGATAAGACCAGCTACTACTTGATCACCAAGACGGCAATCAAGGAGCATTATCTAAAAACAAGATGGTATTACGATACTTTCTATAACAAGATTTTCTTTAGAGGCACGCCCGGCTCCCCTACTCAAAACATCATCACTGAGACCTCTGAATACGATGATAATACTTTTGGCGGGATGGTTGAGGGGGATTTGCAATTGGCCAAAGGGCATCTCTTGAAACTGTTCGTTTCCCAGAAATACGATAATCACAAGGACAAAAATTATGTGGATTCTTCTAATACTCGCTATGCTGACTTGAAAGATGAAGGCAAGACCACCTCGTTGGGCGCTGAATACTCATGGCTTATGAGTGACCAATGGACATGGACTCTTGGGGGGAGCTACGACAAAAATGAAGTGACTAAAGCAGAATATCGAAACAGCGCTGGCACGCAGATACTAGGTGAGTTTCCAAAGTATGAGACGAATGCCTTCAATCCTCAGACGATTCTCTCTTATAAGGCCAAAGAGGGGTTGACCTTTTATGGTAGCATCTCCAAGAAGAGCAATATGCCCACACTCAAAGATCGATATTCGTCAAAGTTTGGAGATTATGTTTTAAATCCTGGATTAGACTCAGAGCGTTCCACTACCTATGAGCTCGGCTCTAATTGGGCGGTCAATGAAAATCACTACGCCAAAACAGCACTCTTTTTAACCAAGACCAAAGACTATATCGCCTCCTATTCGGGCGTTTCTAATAGCGATTCGACTCTTGGATGCGTGGGGGCGAACTGCAAACAGATGCAAAACTTTGACCAAGAAGAGCATAAGGGGGTTGAATTGACACTCGATTCTTATTGGAGTGATCAATTCAAGAGCACTTTGTCGTATGTCTATATCGATGCATCAATCGAAGATAGCCAAACCAAAGATGCCAAATACACAACCGACACTCCTGATCACACTCTTTATGCGAGTGTGACCTACTCACCATTTTATTCAATTAATATTACTCCTGTTGTAAGATATGAGAGTGAGCGCTATTTGAGCGTTGATGGAAGCGATAAGAGCACTCCCCACACGCTTGTGGATCTTCGAGTTGCCTATCGTCCCGTGAAGTCATTTGAGGTCGCTGCGGGAGTGAAGAATATGTTTGATAAGAATTACTACATCAGCTATGGCTACCCCCAAGAGGGAAGGAATTATTATCTCAACGTGAGATACTCATTTTGATCGATTAAAAAAGGAACGGTTTTATGAATTCTAGCAACATCGAGGCGATCGATTTTTCGCTTCTCTATACCTTGCAAAAGCGCGCTTCATCGGCCAATAGACGCAAAAATCCTGAAGATTGGGATAAAAAGGCGTGGGAGATGAATGTCAATATCCACGAGGGATACTACAACGACAAGATGGAGGAGAAGATCGATTTAAGCGATGCGGAGACGATTTTGGATGTGGGGTGCGGACCGGGGACTTTTGCCTTGCGATTCGCCCCAAAGGTCAAGCACGCCTATGCTTTTGACTTTTCGCCTAAGATGCTAGAGGTGCTCCACCACAATGCAAGCGAGCGAGGAGTGGAGAATCTCACCAGCTTCTGCATCGATTTGGAGAAGGAGTGGAGGGGGGTGCCTCTGTGTGATGTAGTCATCGCCTCTCGTTGTTTGGAGGTGGATAATATCGCTTCGGTGCTCCAAAAGCTTCACCATCAGGCCAAAAAGCGCGTCTATCTCACTTTCAAAGAGGGGCGGAGTTTTTTGAGTGATGAGATTTTGGAGGTGATGGGGCGTGAAATCATCCCTAAGCCCGATTATATCTATCTGCTCAATATTCTCTATGGGATGGGGATTAGAGCTAAGGTCGATTTCATCGATCCGGGTAATGATGGCTATAAAATGGCCACTTTGGAGGAGTATATCTACTCTCTCACTTGGGCGCAAGATGGCCTCAGCCCTGAAGAAGAGGCGCGCGCTAGAGCCTACTACCTAGAGTGCCAAGCCCAAGGCAAAACCCCCGCCCATCGCAATAATCGCTGGGCGCTCATCTCGTGGGAGAAGTAGAATAAGAGGCGAATGCCCCCTATGAGCGAGAGAAGATATAGCCAAGTTGGGTGGAGTTTCTCGATCGTTCTTCATGGGGCGATTTGGCTTTTTTGGGCTTTTCTTGGGGTGACCCCTCCAGTCATAGAAGAGAGGAAGATTTCTCTCCCTTTGGGGATGATTCTCTCCCAAGAGCCCTCACCCCTTTTGTCTGCGCCCACTCCTGCACCTCCTCCAGTTATGCCCCTTGAATCCTCGGAACCTTTGGAGATTCCTAAGCCCTCTTTGAAGAATCCAGCTCCTCACCCTAAACCCCTTGTAAAGAATCGAGACAAGATGGCTATAGAGCCCAAAGTCACTCCTTTGATGTCCCAAGAGAGAGAATCAATCTCTACGGATAGCCTTTTATCACCCGCTCCCTTGGCAGTGATGGAGGGGGTGAGAGAGACCAAAGAAGTCGAAGAAGAGGCTTATCTCTTTGAGCAGATTCGCCAAATCATCCAAAAGAATCGAAGCTATCCAGAGCGCGCTAGACGAAGAAATATAGAGGGGGAGGTGGTGGTGGAGTTTTGCCTCACTCCTAGGGGCGAAGTCAAAGATTTGGTATTAGTGCAGAGCTCAGGTTCAGCTATTTTGGACCAGCACTCCCTAAGACTCATTGAAGAATCTAAAGAGCAATTCCCTCGACCCAAAGAGAGCATCAAGATCGAACTTCCTATTGGATATAGGTTGCTGTAATAAAAGAGATTGAGTCCTCTGAATAAAATTAATATTTTGAGGACTCAAGTATAGAATCGATCCACAAATGTCATGATCTTGTCTAAAACCCTCGGCACCACTTTTCGCCGCTCCAAAAGCTTGGGTTTGATGTTGAGTGTATTGGCGATATCATCACTTAGCGGGGGTCGCTCGTCATAGAGATAGGTATCGACTACCTTTTTGACCTTTTCTTTGTTTAGGTTTTCCTCTTCGCATAGAGCATCAAACGCTTTGAGTTTCTCTTCGTTCCAAAACTTCTCAAACGCCCCATCCACCATATCGATATCTTCAAGACTCATCAGATGAGCGTCAATAAACCGTTCAATCAATTCTCGTTTGCTGCGTAGCTGCGCATTACCATTGATGATATTGATAATATTTTGGCGCTGTGTTTGGTGTTCTTGCTCCGAAGCATCTTTGAGCTGTGCCAAGAGTTTGAGGATATAGGTGACATTGATTTCATCTTTGTGGATGAGTTCGAGTTCAAAATCTACATCTTCAAGGATGGAGACTTTTTCTTTTCCTTCCCTTTTGATTGTATCGTGGATATCGAGATATTTACTTTTGTACTCTTCAAATTCCTGCTCGGCGATCCCCAAATCTGCAAAGCTGAAATCAGCGAAACTTCCGAGGATATTTTGAATCCGCATCAACTCCCTAAAAGCTTTGATAAATTCGAGCTTGGATTCCTCATCATAGAGGCTATCTACGCTATCGATGGTCGGGGCGATTTCTTTGAGCTTTTTGAGGGCTTCAATAAACTTCTCGACATACTCCTCGTATGATTTCATCAAGATGATCTCTTTGGCGTTTTTGTTCGAGAACAGAGCGATGGCGGCATCGGTCGCTTTTTTGAGATTACGGAAGCAGAGAATATTCCCTTGGGATTTTTTTTCGTTGAGGATTCGGTTGGTTCGTGAGAACGCTTGGATAAGCCCGTGATATTTGAGGTTTTTATCCACATAGAGAGTATTGAGTGTTTTGGAATCGAATCCCGTTAGGAACATATTGACCACGAGAAGAATATCGACTTCTTGATTCTTCACTCGCTTGGAAATATCGTTGTAGTAGTTGTAAAAGCTCTGCGAATCTTTGGTCGTGAAGTTAGTGCCAAACATCGTGTTGTAATGAGCAATATACTCTTCAAGTTTATCACGGCTGTGCATATTGATATGCTCTTCATCTACATGCGCCCCGTCACTCTCTTCAAGTGAATCCAAGCCGTTGGCATCTTTGTCATCTTCGTTGGTGCTGTAGGAGAATATCGTTGCGATTTTTAATCCGTGCTGCTTTGATCTAAAGAGCTCATAGTATTTCGTCAATACATCGACACTGCTCACACACATCATTGCCGTGAATTCTTTGGAGTGAGTTTTGCGGTCGTGATGGGCGATGATGTAATCGACTATCTTCTCCAGCCTCTCAGGCGATTCGAGTAGCTCTTTGGTATCGATGTCTTCAACTTCGATATCGAGGTTGTTTTGGCTCCCTTCGCGCTCTTTGTATCGCCCTATATACTCGACCGAGAATTTAAGGACATTCTCATCGGCTATAGCATCGGTGATGACATATTTATGGAGGCACTCATCAAAGAGCTCTTTGGTGGTTCGTTTGCCGAATTTATTTCCCGTAGCGTTATCCGCAAATATCGGCGTTCCTGTAAATCCTATCATCTGATAGTTGTTAAAAAATTTTGTGATATTTCGATGAGTGTCGCCAAATTGACTGCGGTGGCACTCATCGAAGATAAAGACGATGCGCTTATCTCGTAGATTTTTCATCTTCTCCAAGTAGCGTTGCTTGTTGATAGCGGTATTGAGCTTTTGAATCGTGGTGACGATGAGGCGGGTATCGTCACTGAATTGCCTCACAAGCGAAGCAGTGTTATCGGTGCCATCCACGCTCCCTTGAGAAAAACTATTGAACTCTTTGGTTGTTTGATAGTCGAGGTCTTTTCGATCGACAACAAAGACGACCTTGTGAACATTGGGGAGTTTCATCAGGATTTGAGCGGTCTTGAACGAGGTGAGCGTTTTACCGCTCCCCGTCGTGTGCCAAATATAGCCGTTTTTATTGGTATTGACGACTCTATCGATAATCGCCTCGGTCGCATGGTATTGATAGGGACGAAGAATCATTAGGGTTTTGGTCGCTTCTGCTAATACTACATACTTGCATATCATCTTGGAGATGTGGCATGGCTCTAAAAATAGATCGGTGAACTCGTTTAGATTCGTGATATTTTTGTTCTCTTTGTCTGCCCAAAAGAAGGTCTGTTTAAATGATTGATTGCGGTTGTTGGCATAGTATTTGGTATTAACCCCGTTGGAGATGACAAAGATTTGGACATAGTGGAATAGTGCGCTGTTGGCACCATAGGAGTGACGCTGGTAGCGGTTGATTTGATTAAACGCCTCTTTGAGCTCCAAGCCTCGGCGTTTGAGCTCGATTTGCACCAGTGGCAAACCATTGATGAGAATCGTCACATCGTAGCGGTTTTTGTAGCTCCCCTCGATGGTGACTTGGTGGGTCACTTGGAAGAGGTTTTGACACCAGCGCTCAGTGTCGAGAAATTCGATGTATTTGGTCGTACCGTCCTCACGGGTCAGGGCAAATTTATCTCGGAGGATTTTAGCCTTCTCAAATACATTTCCCTTGTTTAGATGATTGAGGATTCGAGAAAATTCCATATCATCAAGGGTGATTTTATTGTGCCGCTCCAGTTGCGCTTTGAGGTTGGCGAGAAGCTCGGCTTCATCACGGATGAGGACTTTTTCATAGCCTAACGATACGAGTTGTTTGAGGAGGTTTTCTTCAAGGATGGCTTCGGATTGGGTGCTCATGTGTCTCATTTATTTGGTATTCAAAAAATCGGATACAAATCCTTTTTGTTGCAACACATTCATAATACCACGCAAAAGATAGTTGTTAACAAAATGAATTGTGTAGATACGCCCATTTGGCACAATCGGTTGGATCATTTTTTTATCTCTAAGTTTAGCCATTGTTGAAGCTTTTTTCCTGGAATCAGTAATCCCCATGTGACTTAATTCTTCTGATTTCATCATCATGTCATCTTTGGAAACAAGATACTCCAAAATTTTACGCTCTTCAGTAGTAATAAACTTTTGATCATGCGCTATTTTTAACAATGGGAAAAGAATCTCTTTTTCTACATACGACTTGTCTAAAAGGGAATCGATTTTTTCAATCTCATTTTTCAACCCTAAAAGAAAATATTCACACCAAGAAAGTAAATCATCCGATCTCAAAGAATCTGCACGAGAAAGCATCTCGTAGTATTTGTCTCGATTCGTATAAAAAACCGATGAAGGATTGATGAGGCGTCCTTTTTTGACTTTAAATCCAAGCTTTATCAAAAACGCATAATTGAGTAGCCTACCCATGCGACCATTTCCATTATCAAAAGGGTGGATAAATTCGAACCTATGATGTGCAATTGCGACCATCAAAAGCTGATACTGTTCTTTGTGGGGATAATTGATAAATTCAATGAAAGATTCGAAATATTCAGGGAGTATAAAATGCTCAGGTGGCGTATGGCCCGATTGTTTGATATGAACATTATGTCGTCTTAGTTCGCCGGGATTTTTAGAGCCTTCTCCCTTGGGGGGAGGAGTCAAATTGTCCGTTAAAATTTTATGCAGTTGGGAAATGAAAGCACGATCAAAGAGTGTCGTTTCATCCGTATAATCTTCGATAAATCGGATGGCCTTTTCCAAATTACGAATCTCGTCATTTTGTTCATCGGGTGTATCTTGCTCAATAATTTTTTCAACATATTCGGAGAGAGTAGTGTTGTTCCCTTCTATTCGGGCTGATCCAAGCGTTTCAAGGATGTGGAAAATATCTTTAAGTTGGAAAAAGATGTATGGAGGAACATCCCCGCCCAAATGTTTAGTGCGAAGCTTCTCTAAATCAAGAATTATATTGGCTAAATCACTTCCCCATAAAGGGTCTGGAATAATAATTTCTCTTCTGTTACTTCCATCTTCCATAGTGTATTACTTCCTTTTTTAAGCTCGCAAATCACGATATTATAGCACTTTAACAAACAGGTATATCAAAACAGTACTTCCTAACTGCGGAAAGTTTTACTTCCATCTTTTCCCTCTCACACACAAACATCTGCCCAAGCAGACCTTTTTTAAAGTTTGCATATTTCTCTTAATGTCTTCGGATTGGGTGCTCAACTGATTGCCTCCAATAGTTGTAATTTGAGTTCTTCAGAAAATTCATCTTCTTCAATAATTGACTTGATGATGTTTAGCAGTAAATTATCTTTGATCTTCCCTTCTGCAAGCCAAACAACGATCTCTTCCATTTCTAAAACAAATTTCTTGACACAATACGCATATCCATTAATCTCCAAAAAATAAGCGCCCAAAGCAAGACTCGATCTTTTATTGCCGTCATTGAATGGATGAAATTTATTAACGGCACAGATCAAATGTTTTAATTTTTCTGCAAAACTTGGGTAGTAAAGATCATTTTGAATATGTTCAAGCGCACTATCCAAAAGACCTATTTCACGGTACCCATGCAATCCTCCACTCTTTTCGATAATCCAATCATGGACTTCTATGGCGTGTTGAGTGTCAAAATAGAAGATTTGAAGTTCCATCATCTATCTTTGAGTCTTTTTAAAACAGCCAAAGTCTCAGGGTCAGACAATCTCTCTTCCAGTGATTTACTGGTTTCGCCCAAAAATTTATCAAAATCGCTCTGAGGTACAGATCGCACATAGCTTTCTAGCTTTTGGTGCAGCGCATCTCTAAAGCACAAATCTCGGCTTGCCATTTTTGCTCTGGCATCATGGATATGCGGTTCTAAATAAGGGTTTTTAGAAGCCTTAATAATCAGTGCATCAAGTTCTCTAGCGGTAAGTTTTCTACCGAGTCTTTCTGATTCTTGTTTCATTTCTACGCTCAAACCATGCTCAAAGCTGGCAATTGCATTAAGCACTTCTGCGTACATTGTATCTCGTGCTTTGTCTTTTTTGGAAAGATTTAAAACCTTTTTATATTCTGCGGCATTTTCTAAAAATATAATCTGATAAATGGCATTTGTATATTTTCCGTATTTCCATTGGTCGGCTTCCAAATAATCATCCAACGCATTGGTAAACTCTTCTCGATAACTATACTCTTTGTAGGCGGAGGGAAGATATGCTTCATCTCGTTGATTGATGTACTTGGTATGTCCCCCCGATTTTTGTTTCATCACATCGATGACAATATCGAGTATTTTACTTCTGATGATTTTTGCTTTTGGGCTTTCGGTAACAAGCATAGCAATATTGAGTACGGTTCTAAAAGAAAACACCCCTAGGGAGGGAACTTTAGCTATGTCGACGACATTCATGTCGTTGACTAAGACTTGTTTAAATTCTCTAAGTTCCGGACCTCGTAAAATTCTATAACCATTTTTGGTAAGTTCTTCATTATTGCTTTCGATATATCGATCGATCGTTCGTTCATCAATGTCTAAAAGTTCAGCGACTTGTGTTTTAGTAAAAATAGCTTCATCATTCCAATATGTCCCGCCCAAAGATAGATTTGCTTCGATCTGTTCGAGTGCGTAGCCGTTATTGAGAATATTTTGTCTTGAAATATCCGACTGGGTTAAATCTTTCATGCTTTCTCCTTTACACAAACATCTGCTGAAGCAGACCTTTTTTAAAGTTTTTGGAAACATCTAGTTGTTTCGTCACAAGGTCGATTTTGGTATCGACAGCGGAGAGAAAAGAGGCGATTTTAGTTTGTTCATCGATAGATGACGGAATCGTTATTTTTATACCGCCCATTGTGTTATTCATAAGTTTTGGGTTGCCGACATAAGACACATACTTTTTCGTGATAGTATTAAGAATTTCAGCTATACATTGATTAGCATAGCCCTTGTCGCTTTTCAAAACTCCACACACATTAGTACAATAAAATTTTCCTCGTCTTAAATTTGCATCTCCCGCATTAGCTCCGTCTGTTGTCCAAGTTATACAGTCTTCAAACAAATACTCATTGTAATACCCAGTTAATCCATTGTTTTTAGTTTGAGATGAATACACAGGATATTGAAAATCATCCTTTTTTTCTTGTGACATCATAGGAACAGCAAGAACATTCCCACGTGTTATTTCAAAAATTTGACTTATCTTCTTCTCTTCCCACTCCCCACTAAACTCTTTAAAGCGTAGTTTTGGAATATTGCTCATTTCAACCTCCCCAACATCTCCAAAGCCCTACTCTCAAACTTGGAAAAAGCAAACCATTTTTTGCCCAAATCTTTTAAACTTGCCCCGATATGGTAAATCTCTTTTTCATCAAGTATCAAAAATCTATCATGTGCGTCTTTGAACTCTTTGATGGCGATGGGTGGATATTGAGCATTGTGTTTTTGAAGATCAAGCGTAAGTGCTTTAGTGATGGTTTTGGTGTAGATGGTCGCTTTACAAGTTGAAGCTCTTTTGCTCAATATCATCAAAACGCTTTCATTCACATAATTATCCACAAGCACGATAGAACTTTTTGCACTCTTGATGAGATCACTCACAAACACAAAAGCGTCAAACACTTGTCCATCGTAAAAGATCCCCTGTTTTGGTTTTGTGTCTTTGAATTCGATGGCATTTAAAATAGTGTCTATCTTTTCATCGGTTCTTATTTCATAAGAAAATTGTCGTTTTTCTAAAGCTTCGATTTTAGAAAACAGCAAAGTGTTTGTACTGATAAATTTTCTCATTTCCACAAAAACTCTGATAATTTTTACACTTATATTTACGGCGATTTCACTTTTCAAAACCGCACTAAGCATAGATATACCTTGTTCAGTAAAGGCATAAGGATTCACAGAAGAGTGTTTGAGGTTATTCAACCGGTCACAATTTGTGACCAGTTCATCTTTTTCCTGCATAGTAAGCTGAAATCTAAAGTCATCTGGGAATCTTGATTCATTTCTTTTTACAGCTTGATTAAGAACCTTTGTCTCTACACCATAGAGCTCTGCCAAATCTCTATCAAGCATGACTTGCACACCACGGATGGTGTAGATTTTATTTTGTATGACCGTTTCGTTTATAGCTATGACCTCATTCATGTTTCCCCCTAAAACGGCGCACTGATACCGAGCTCAGCACAAAACGCCGCAATGGTCGCATCGGTGGTTTTCATCTGCTCATCGATCTCACGAAGCTCACGGGTGACCGCCTCCAGATCGATCGCTTCCTCTTCCTCAAAGGTATCGACATAACGGGGGATATTGAGGTTGTAGTCGTTTTGGGCTATTTCAGAGAGCGGGGCGAGGTGGGAGTATCTCTCTATTTCGATTCGATTCTTGTAGGTGGTGATAATCTTCTCGACATGCTCATCGGTGAGGATATTTTGATTTTTGGCTTTTTCAAAATCATTAGACGCATCGATAAAGAGGATGTGTTCACTATCCTCACGGCATTTTTTGAACACCAAAATAGAGGTAGGGATTGAGGTGCCATAAAAGATATTGGCAGGCAGACCAATCACCGCATCGAGGTAGTTTTTGTTTTCAATCAGGTAGCGGCGGATCGTCCCTTCGGATGAGCCACGGAACAATACACCATGGGGCAATACAATCGCCATCGTTCCATTTTCATCGAGGTGGTGAATCATGTGCTGGACAAAGGCAAAATCGGCTTTGGAGGAGGGGGCGAGAACTCCGTATTGACTAAAACGATCATCTGACATATGGAGCGGATTGGCTGACCAGTGCGCCGAGAACGGTGGATTAGCAACGATAGCCTCAAATTTCATCGCCCCATGCTGAGGGTGTTCGAGCGTATCTTCTTGCTTGATGTCAAATTTTCGATAATGGACATCGTGCATGATCATATTCATGCGGGCGAGGTTGTAGGTGGTGCGGTTGAGCTCCTGACCGTAGAAGGCGCTCACATCGGAAACCTCTTTGGCGACACGGAGGAGCAACGACCCCGAACCGCAGGTAGGGTCATACACCGATTTGAGTTTGCTCTTGCCGTTGGTGACGATTTTGGCGAGGATTTTGGAGACTTGTTGAGGAGTGTAGAATTCCCCCGCTTTTTTGCCCGCTCCTGCGGCAAATTGAGCGATGAGATACTCATACGCATCACCGAGCACATCACGGTCATGGTTTTTGAGCTCGAAGTTGATTTGATCGAGATGGAAAAGGACTTTGGCGATGAGGGCGTTTTTCGCCTCTTCGGTTTTACCGAGCTTTGTAGAGCTCAAATCGAGGTCTTCAAAGAGATGGACAAAGTCATCTTCGCTCTCGTGTCCCATAGTCGATTGTTCGATACGGCGGAGGATTTTGGTGAGGTCTTCGAGGATGAAGTTGTTTTTATCGCCGTTGCCTCGTTTGGCGATTTGGGTGAACAGCTCAGAGGGTTTGAGGAAATACCCCAGTTTTTCGATCGCCTCCTCGCGGATCGCTTCGAGATATTCTTGACCCTCGGCGCTATTCTCATCGAGTGAGAGATAGCCGATTTCATCCTCTTTGAGAATCTCATCGGCGTAGTATTCCATCTTTTCGGAGAGGTATTTGTAGAAGATAAATCCGAGAATATAGTCACGGAACTCATCCGCATCCATCTTGCCCCGTAGTGTATTGGCAATATTCCAAAGTTGTTGTTCTAATAGTCTCTTTTGCTCTTCGCCCATACCCTATCCATATTTTGAGTTGTATTTTGCGGGTATTATATACTATTGAGTCCTCTGAATAAAGACCGAGATTTTGAGGATTCTCTGACTAGAGGGGGTTTGTTCAGAGGATTCGATTATAATAAAAGAAATTTTCCAAAAGGGCAAAAGCGGTGCAGACACTATTGGCGATTTTTGTGGGAGCGGGTTTTGGGGCGCTACTGCGCTGGTTTTTAGGGCTTAAACTCAACGCACTTGCACCCCTTATTCCCCTAGGGACTTTGGGGGCGAATTGGCTTGGAGGCTATCTCATCGGGCTAGCGCTCGCCTTTTTTTCCACGCACCCTCTGCTCTCGCCAGAGTGGCGATTGCTCATCATCACTGGATTTTTGGGGGGCTTGACCACTTTTAGCACCTTTAGTGCGGAGATGGTGAGTCTGCTCCAATGGGGGCGCTATGGCGCGCTGGCTCTAGGGGTGGCGCTCCATGTGGGAGGCTCCATCGGGATGACACTGCTTGGAATCTTCACCTTTTCATTCATTCAAAGAATCGGAGGATAAGACCATGAAAGGCTACCAACTCACCTTTTCTACGCTTCAGAGTCGAGAATTTCAAGGGAAGCGAGTCATTGACCATCTCGCCCAAATCGCCAAAGAGGAGGGACTTGGAATCACGATCATGAGCGGCGCCCAAGGGAGAGGAAGAGATGGAGAGTGGCGCTCAGCCAGTTTTTTTGAGCTGGCCGATCAGCCCCTAGAGGCGGTGATGAATCTCTCCGAAGAGGAGTGCGAGCGACTCTTTAGGCGACTAGAGGCACTCAAAATGGGGGTCTTTTACACCAAGATTCCCATTGAGTATGGAATCCTCTAAGATTCTTTGTTAAAGCCCTGCGGGGGAAGCTCTGGAGGACTTGGCGCATCCACTCATTCCAAGTGGCATTAGGCTCCCAGAAGCGCTTCACCAGCCCTTGAGGCGGGGTGAAGCTTTGAGGATGGAGCAGGGCGTAGAGATGAAAAAAGGCGCTCACACGGTAGTTTTTGGCGCAGTGCACCCAAATTTTTCTCCCTTCTAAAGATTCCACGATCCGCTCAAACATCCAAAAATCCTCGACCCTAGGCGCATCAAAGCGCACGGGCAGATGAATATAGCCCATGCCAAGCGATTTGATGATTACATCTTCGTGCTCTAGCGCATTATCTGCATCGCTGAGCGCAAGGTTGATGACCACTTCATAGCCCTCTTGGGCAATCGACTCTAGCTCTTTGGCGCTGGGTTGTCCTGAGGTGCAAAGGAGTGGAGAGAGAGGGAGGAGATTGAGAATCATCGGGATTCCTTTGAGGGTTAAGGTGCTCTATTTACCCCTAAAGCTTCAAGCATGAGAGCTTCTCCCAAGAGCAGCATTAAAGAAAGCCAGCTTTCGCATCTCATCCACGGAGAGGGTTTTGACCCTCTTTTGGGCGGGGTCGATGGCGATAAATAGCGGATAACAGGAGCCATCATTACAGGTCTTATAAAGCGCCTCTAAAAAGCGACTTCCCCAAATCTCTGCTCCTTTACCTCCTCGGGGAGAGGCGATTAGATTCTCCAAGAAGTCTTCCAGGGAGACCCCATGCACTCCATCATGTTCTAACATTACTTTAGAGTGGCGAAGTTGCTCATACTCATCTAGCGCCTGAAACTCTTCAGGGCTTTTAAGGGGGTGACAGATCGCCATCTCTACGCCCAGTGGCGAGGCGTGAGCAAAAAGATTCTCATGCACCTCTCTGATTGACCACCCTTGGAGATTCAGATCCAAGACGACGATTCGGCTCTCGGCGATATAGTCACCAAGGGCTTCGTAATAGAACTTGGCTGAAACCTCATCTTTGGGCAACTTAGCGCTGAAGGCATGGTAGCCATTTTGGTGGAGGAAGATTTCAATAGAGGTCTCTAGACAATATCCATAGACCGAGAGGTTTTGGTGGGGTGCAGAAGAGAGCATCTGAATCCTTCGTGGGATTTGGAAAAATCATTATGGCAATATAGCCTAAAAAAGTAAAATTTTTTTTAAACCACACAAAGTACTTGGCTAGATAGTTTACCTATCGTAACGTCCATAAAAATTAGCAAGACTAATGACCATTAGGGAAAAAAGTTAAGATATATTTTAACTATTTCAAACGATAATCCGATATGGATGTTTTTCCATATCGGGCAAGAAGCCCTTTATCTTATGGGAAAGAAGGCCTTGAAAATGTCTGACTTTTTATTGATGGATCCTCCCCAGATCCCAGATCTCCACGCCCCCGAAATCAACTGGTATCTCAAGAACTCTCTTGATTCCAAAGAGGAGAAGCTAAAGACTCTCTCCCTCCTTTATGAGGCAAGAGCCATCAAATTTGATCATGCCCTCCACCAAGACTATGAAGAGAGTGTCTCTCCCTCTCTTCTTATCATTGGAGAGAGTCAAAGCGCCAAAGAGTTTGCCTCTAAAGCTTTAGAATCCTCCTTTGAGGTGGAGATTCTCCCCTATGAGAGTATTGAGAGTATTGAGGGGAAACTAGGAGCCTTTGTAGCCAACCTCACGGATGGAAGCTCTAGAGAGTTTGCCCAAGGAGTCCTCTTTAGGGAGGATGAGTTTGCCTCTAAGTATATGGGGATTGAGAAAGTCTCTGACTTTGAAGATGCCAAAGAGCTTTTAGAGAAACTCCAAAGTCGTCTAGGAATCTATCGCTACAAGACCACCATCACCTATAATCCTGAGATCTGCCAATATCATCATCGCCGAGAGAAGTCCTGTAGTAAGTGCGCCACCCTCTGTCCTACCTTTGGGGTGGTGAATGATGATTCCAAGATGGAGCTCCTCTTCTCCCAACTAGATTGTGTTGGCTGTGGAGGCTGTATCTCCGCCTGTCCCACGGGAGCCATCGATTACGCTCCCTATCCCAAGGAGGCTCTCTATGAGATTGCCCGACTCTACAATGAGACGACGATCTTAATGATCCCTGAGCCCTTCCTCAAAGATCTAGAGGAGGTCACTCTCCCTAAAGGAATCACTCCTTTGATTATTGATCGAGAGAAGTTCCCCTCTGAGATGCATCTTCTCACTCTATTGCAAGAGAGCGGAAGCTCACTTCTCTTCTACTCCCCCATCATCTCTCGCCCCACCAAAGAGGCTAACGAGATGCTCAATCAAATCTATCTCAAGGCCTATGGTGAGCCAGCCCTCTATCTTGCTCAAGATATTCCCACTCTCCTAGAGGCACTCCCTAAGGCTCACAAGATAGAGAAGAGCCTCTATCGCTACACGCCTAAGCCCAACGAGTTAAGACGCAAGACCTTTGGAGAGAGGCTTCGCTATATCATCAAGGAGCAAGAGTTAGGTCAAGTCCCTAGTGGAGATTTCATCCGCTATGGAGAGATTAAAGTGGATCAAGAGAAGTGCACCCTCTGCCTCTCTTGCGTGGGAGCTTGCAATGTCAATGCCCTCACCGCCAACTCCAATGAGTTCACCCTAGATTTTAACGCCTCTTTGTGCACCACCTGTGGCTACTGTCTTCCTAGCTGTCCTGAGAATGCCATCACACTAGAGCTAAGCGGCATCACTTTGGCTCCCTCTTGGTTTGAGTCCAAGGTGATGGCTAGAGATGAGATGTTTAAATGCATTGAGTGTGGCAAGCCCTTTGCCACCAAGAAATCGGTGGAGAAGATCAAGAATCTCATGTCACCCCTCTTTGTGGGTAACGCCTTCAAGTTAAAGACGCTGGAGTGCTGTCCTGATTGCAAGGTGAAGGTGATGGTAGGCTTTAGCAGTGAAGCCGATTCCAAGAGAGAGACTATTTTAGAGGAGGTGGAGTGATGGACGTTCGATCCTTTGATTCGGGACGAATCTTACTGTATGACTTTTTTTCGGGATTATTCTTGCATGATCTGCTAGTTGGGCGCAAGGAGCTTTTAGAGAAGCAACTAGAGATTCTTCTTCAAAGTCCCCTTGAAGAGGGGTTAGAGATTCCTCTTGGGCAGATGCTCTCTATGGTTCAAAAAGAGGGTATGGAGCCTATTGTTGCGGAGTACACCGAGCTCTTTGTGCTCCCCTTTACTCATCGGAGAATTCATCTTCTGCTCTCTCACTATAAAGAGGGATATGTAGGGGGACAGGCCTTACTGGATATTCGCCAGCGCCTCCGAGATTTCCCTATTCGAATGAATGAGGAGCTCTGCAAAGAGAGTGAGGAGCACTTTGGATTCTTGCTGGTTCTCATGAGATTCTTGATAGAGAATCATGGGCAAGTGCCACTTAATAGTGAAGTCAAAGTCTTTAAAGAGTTTATCGCCCCCTATGGAGAGAGCATCACCCAAGAGCTCATCAGCCATCCTCAAGCGAGATTCTACGCTAGTGCTGGCAAGGTATTGGCTAGCTTCTTGGGCTTTGAGCGGAACCTTTTAAAATAACGGAGGAAGCAGAAGTTCCTCCCTTTGAGTGTCGTTGGCGTCGCTCACAGGGAGGAATCCCAACATCCTGTTTGAAAGGAGGAGAGAATGGAAGTTAAAGAGAACTCCCGAAGGAAGTTCTTAGTGAAGGCTGGAAAGACTTCAGTGTTGCTAGCAGGCGGAGCTATCGTGCTCAGTGGCTGCAATAATGAACCTAAAGCCTCACCAGAGCTCACTCGAGGAAAATCCAAGAAGACCGAAATCCTCTACCAAAAGAGTCCTCACTGGGAAGAGTATTTTAGTATTGCACATTAACAAGGCAAAGCGTCAAGTTGAACTTCAAATCTAACAACAAGGAGGAAGTCATGAGTGAAGCGTTAAGCGGACGCGGGAACGATCGAAGAAAGTTCCTAAAGATGTCGGCTTTAGCAGGAGTCGCAGGCGTGAGTCAAGCGGTTGGCTCCGACCAAAGCAAAGTGCTTAGACCTGCAACAAAACAAGAGTTAATCGAAAAATACCCAGTGTCCAAAAAGGTAAAAACGATTTGCACCTATTGCTCGGTCGGATGTGGAATTATAGCGGAAGTGGTCGATGGTGTATGGGTACGCCAAGAGGTCGCTCAAGATCACCCCATTAGTCAAGGGGGTCACTGCTGCAAGGGCGCCGATATGATTGATAAGGCTCGAAGCGAAACAAGACTTCGATACCCCATTGAGAAAGTTGGCGGAAAATGGCGTAAAACTTCATGGGATAGCGCCATGGATAAGATTGCCAAGCAGCTTCAGGATCTCACCCAAAAATATGGCCCTGATAGCGTCATGTTCATTGGCGGCTCCAAGTGTTCGATTGAACAATCCTATTATTTTAGAAAGTTTGCCGCCTTTTTTGGCACCAACAATCTCGATACCATCGCACGAATCTGCCATGCCCCAACAGTTGCTGGAGTCTCCAATACCCTTGGATATGGCGGTATGACCAATCACTTGGCAGACATGATGCACTCCAAGGCGATTTTTATCATTGGTGGAAATCCCGCAGTGAATCACCCTGTAGGCATGGTGCATATCTTGCGCGCTAAAGAGGCAGGAGCAAAAATCATCGTTGTGGATCCCCACTTCAGTCGAACAGCAACTAAAGCCGATCACTATGTGAGATTGCGCAATGGCACGGATGTCGCCTTCATGTATGGGATGATTCGCCATATTGTAAAAAATGGACTAGAAGATAAAGAATTTATTCGACAACGCCTATTTGGCTACGAAGAGATTCTTAAAGAGTGCGAACAGTACACCCCTGAAGTGGTCGAAGAGGTCACAGGCGTGCCCGCCCAACAACTTATTGAGATCACGGAGATCTTCGCTAAAGCCAAGCCTGCTTCACTGATCTGGGGGATGGGTCTCACCCAGCACACCACAGGTACAAGCAACACTCGTTTGGCCCCTATTTTACAGATGATTCTTGGAAACATTGGCAAACGAGGTGGAGGCACTAACGTTTTACGAGGTCATGACAATGTCCAAGGCGCGAGCGACATGGGCAACCTAGCCGACAGTCTTCCTGGCTATTATGGGTTAGACAAAAATGCATGGAATCACTTCTGTGGAATCTGGAAAGTGGATTTCGAAGCAATGCAAAAACGCTTTAAGACCCCTGATATGATGCATAAAAAAGGTTTCAGTGTATCCACATGGAGATATGGGGTGACTGAAGAGGAGAACATCCCCCACAATGCAGGCACTAAACTTCGAGCCTTGATTGTCGTGGGAAGCGGAATCTCTACGATCGCACGCGTGGATACCACCAAAGACGCTCTAGACAAGATGGATTTAGTCGTCTTTTTTGATCCCTATTTCAATGATGCAGCCGCCCTCACCAACCGAAAAGATAATCTCTATATCCTTCCTGCCGCCACACAGATGGAGACCAGCGGAAGCGTCGCAGCGACGAATCGAAGCTATCAGTGGCGATCCATGGTTATGAAGCCACTCTTTGAGTGTCGACCTGACGAAGAGATTCTCTTTGATTTAGCTAAGCGACTTGGATTCTATGAGGAGTACACTCGCTCTTTGGGGGATGGCAAAGGAAACTTTGTATGGCCCGATGATGCGACTAGAGAGGTGGCCAAGGCTATACGAACTGTCGGCTTCCAAGGCAGAACTCCAGAACGACTCAAGGCTCATGCAGAAAACTGGCATATGTTTGATAAGTTCACCCTCAGAGGAAAGGGCGGCCCCGTCAAAGGCGAATACTATGGTCTTCCTTGGCCTTGCTGGAGCGAAAAGCATCCTGGAACACCAAATCTATGGGATGACAGCATCCCTGTAATGGATGGAGGTCTTGGCTTTAGGGTTCGATGGGGTGATGTGTCACCCACAGGAGAAAGTTTGTTGGCCAGCCAGGACAGCTCTTTGCCCGGCTCAAAATTCAAGGGCGGTCATAGCATGATCACCGATAAAAATGTCGAAGCTATCACTGGAATCGCCCTCACCGAAGAGGAAAAAGCCAAAGTGGCAGGCAAGACATGGGCGACTGACACCACCAATATCTTGGTTGAAAAAGCACTCGCCGCAGGTCTCTCCCCTATGGGTAATGGTAGAGCTAGAGCGATTGTTTGGGAGTGGACGGATCAGATTCCTAAACACCGTGAACCCATCTACACAATTCGACACGATCTCATTAGCCAATATCCAACCTTCAAAGACAAGCCCAACCACTTTAGGGCAAATATTCGCTATGAGAGCCGCCAAAAAGAGAAAGATTGGACCAAAGAGTTCCCGCTTAATATGCTTTCTGGACGACTAGTAGCACAGTTTGGCACAGGCACAGAGACAAGATCAGCTCATTACCTCGCCGAGGTTCAGCCTGAGATGTTTGTGGAGATTCATCCCGAAACAGCCACGGATTTAGGCGTGAAGCATGGTGACATGGTTTGGGTGCACGGCACCAATGGGGCAAAGATTCTCGTGAAAGCGAGACATAGCTACAAGGTCAACAAAACAAGTGTTTTCCTCCCCCAGAATTTCGGAGGAATGTATCAAGGAGAGTCACTGGTTCCGTATCATATTGCAGGCACAGAGCCTTATGTTATTGGTGAATCATGCAATACCATCACAAGTGATGCATACGACATCAACACCAGTACTCCTGAAACCAAGTGCGGCCTCTGCCGCATCGAAAAAGCGTAGGGGGTGAAGCATGGAAAGTCAAGCTAGAGTCAAGTTCTATTGTGATGAGGCTAGATGTATTGATTGTCATGGATGTGATGTGGCTTGTAAAGAGGCCCATCACCTTCCTGTGGGAGTCAACCGAAGAAGAGTGGTGACCCTCAATGAAGGTCTTGTAGGCAAAGAGAAATCCCTCTCTATTGCCTGCATGCACTGCTCTGATGCCCCTTGTGCTCAGGTCTGCCCAGTGGACTGCTTCTATGTTCGAGCCGATGGGATTGTATTGCATGACAAAGAGAAGTGCATTGGATGCGGTTACTGCCTCTATGCCTGCCCCTTTGGTGCTCCTCAATTCCCCAAGAGTGGAATCTTTGGTTCAAGAGGACCTATGGATAAGTGCACCTTCTGTGCTGGAGGTCCTGAAGAGACTCACAGCGAGAAGGAGTATAAGCTCTATGGACAGAATCGTATCGCTGAGGGCAAAGTCCCTGTATGTGCAGCGATGTGCTCCACCAAGGCACTCCTAGCAGGAGATTCTGATAGCATCTCGCTCATCATTCGTGAGAGAGTGCTCAAGCGAGGCAGTGGAACAGCCAGTGTTCCTTACACCTGGTCACAAGCCTACAAGGATTAAGAATGAAAAAGCCTCTATTGCCCCTCCTCTCCCTTCTGGGAGCCTTGGGGGCACAAGCTTCTGAGAATCTCAAGGAGCCCTTGGATTTCAGCTACAACACCCAAATCTATGGAAAGCCCATGATTGAGGCAATCCCCACTTGGGGAAGTGGAGGGATTCTAGGTCTTGGAGAGATTGGAGGAATAGGAGGATTAGGAGAGCTCTTCACCTTCTTGCAAAGTGGTTACTTTGCTCTTATCTTCCTAGCGATCATCATCGCTATCCCTTTGGTCTTCCTAGGTCACTATATGGTGATTGGACCCAAGCGATTCTCTCATGAGGGGAAGAAGATCAAGGTCTTTAACACCTTCAACATCATGGTGCACTGGATTGCAGGGATTCCCTTTGTGCTTCTTTGCATCACAGGACTTCTGATGGTCTTTGGAGATGCCCTAGGGGGTGGAGCTTTTATTCGATTCGCTAGAGATGTGCATGGATTAGCCACGATCATCTTTGCGATCTTTGGTCCCCTCATGTTCATCATGTGGGTGAAGCACGCTCTCTTTAAGATGTATGACATCGACTGGATGCTCATTCTTGGAGGGTATCTAAGCAAGGTGAAGAGACCTATTCCTGCAGGCAAATTCAATGCGGGTCAGAAGATGTGGTTCTGGGTCTGCACGATGGGAGGATTCTTCATGGTCTATAGTGGCTATGTGATGTTCTTCCAAGAGGGCAATATTGAGACCCTAAGACTCATGGCGATCTTGCACAATGTAGTGGGGTTTGCTGTGGTGGCTCTCCTTATGACTCACATCTATATGGCAGCCTTTGCGATTGAGGGTGCATTGCACTCCATCCTAGATGGTCATATGGGTGAAGAGGAGGTAGCGATTCTTCATAGTTTCTACTATAAAGAGTTGCAGGCGGAGGGGAAAGTATGAGACACACCGATAGATTTGTTAAAAAGGTGGTGATTGAACGAATCGGCGATCAGAGAGTGCTCGCCGAGGAGGAAGATGTGGTGATCAAAGAGGAGAGAATCTCTCTCTATCTTAATGGCACCAAGCTTATGTCCATGATGTCTCTTCCTTCCGATCAAGATGCTCATGCGGTGGGCTTCTTGATGAGTGAGGGGGTGATTGAGAAGATCGAAGACTTAAAGAGTGTTCAAATCTCTTCTGATGGGAGCTCTGTCTATGTAGAGGCTCTCATCAACCATGAGAACATCACCAATCTCTTCAAAGAGAAGACACTCACTTCAGGTTGTTGTGTCGGAGTGACGGGGAATCTTGAAGGCAATGTCCTAAGAAAGTTCATCGCTACTCCCATGCAGATTTCTTTGGAGAGAATCTGGGAAGGGATGGAAGAGTTTGAGATGAGCAGCCATCTCTTTCATGAGACAGGCTGCGTTCATAAAGCCTCCCTTCTCTTAGAAGATGGAAGCAAGATCACGGCTGAGGATATTGGTCGTCATAATGCAATTGATAAGGTGATGGGTAAAGCCAGGCTAGGGAGAATAGATACAGAGAAGGCTGTGCTAGTGGTGAGCGGAAGACTCTCCATGGAGATGGTGGTTAAAGCTGTCATGCACAACATTCCCATGATTGTCTCTAGGGCAGCAGCAACCTTTCTTGGAATCAAGACAGCCCAAGAGCTAGGGGTGACTCTAGTGGGCTTTGCTAGAGGGGAGAAGATGAATATCTACACCCATTCTGGTCGAGTGGACTTGAGGGCTTGCAAGAGGAAAAGAGGGGTGACTCTTCACGCTCCAAATCAATCTAGCTCTCTTCTTCGTTAGAGAGTTCGATTAAGTTTTTATCGAAGATTCTAGGGGATTCTCCTCTAGAATCTCTACCCTTGACGACTCTCCTCGTAGAGGTAGGCAATATAGTCTAAAGGCTCAAAGTCGTAGCCTAGACTCTCTAGGGCGGCGGTGATTTGACCTCGATGGTGAGTCTGATGGTTAAAGAGATGAAAGAGGATGCTCTCTCGATCCATGGCGTGTTTTTTCCCCTCGGTGGATTGGTATTCGACCACCTTGGCTAGTTTCTCTTTGGTGGTGTTTTTGATGTAGTCGCATAGCACCTTATCCATCCGCTCGCACACCTCCGCTAGTTCCACCAGACCGATTCCCACCTCTTCATGGATATGCGCTCGCGCAAAAGGCTTGCCTTTGATGCGGCTATACCAAAGCTCTGCGACAATGGCGTTGTGATTGAGAATCCCAAAAATAGAACGAAAGTAGAGCTTCAAATCTTCATGAAGCGTCTCTTTGGGAATCTCAGCACACGCTTTGTAGAGGCGCCGATCACACCAGAGGTTGTAGTGCGCCAGCTCCAAAAGGCGATTTTGGGCTTTCATAATCTCTCTCCTTGGATGTTTGGGTAGATTTGACTCAATGGATTATACCCCTGAATGGAGAATCGTTGGTAACTTTTTGGAGTTGAGATAAGATTCTAAAACCTAATTTTTGAGGCGGGTTTTAACCACTATTTCTCCACAAGGGGCGAAAGATGAAACATCTCATAGGAATCACACTGGCGGCGGGCTTGGCTTTGATCATGACAGGATGCTCTCAAAAGGCTGAAATTCCAGCGGGACAAGATCCTGCTTTGGTGAAGAGCAAAATTGAAGAGGCGCCAGAGTGGGTGAAGAATCCAAGCACGCTCAAGCAACTCGTGGGGATTGGCTCCTCTAGAGCGACTCGCGCGGGGATCAACTTCCAGCGCCAAGAGGCACTGGCTAATGCCAGAGATGATCTAGCGCGTTCTCTTGAGGTGCGGGTGAGAAATATGTTCAAAAATTTCACTCAAGGCGTGGGCGTGGATGGCTATGGCGGAATCGATAAGGTGGCCTCCGATGTCTCTAGACAGGTGAGTGCGCAAACTCTAGCGGGCGTAGTGCAAAAGGATATGTGGATCGCCAAAGATGGAGAGATGTTTGTGATGATTGGATTTGAGCCTGAGATGCTCCAAAAAGCGCTCCGCGACAACCTCACCCAAGGCAAAATCATCTCTTCTAAACAAGAGGCCAAAGAGGCGTTTGAGGAGCTAGACAAGATGATTGATAAGATGGTCAAAGAGGAGGGGGGCTATCTGTAGGTCACTCCAGCGTCTCGCTCTCTTTAAGGGGGTGGGACTTTTTTGGCTTTTGTCGATTCGACTTTTCGCCCTTGATGAAGTGCTCAGCCTCAAGATGCTTGAGGAGGGAATCTTTGAGAGTGTGGTGAAGGTGGAGTATCGCTTTGGAGAGAGTGAGACGCTCAAAGAGGTCAAAAAGATCGCTCTAGAGCGCGCCAAGATTCTCGCGAGTGAGAGCGCTGGAGTCTATATTGAGAGCGTCTATGAAAAAGAGGTGACTCTGCAAAAAGAGGAGGAGCATAAGCGAATCTCTTACCTCATCAAAACCCTCTCTTCGGCGATTTTAGAGACCAAGGTGTTGAGTGAGAGCCAAAAGGACTTCACCTACACGCTCATTCTCCAAGCCCGAGCCAATAGCCGAGTCCTCTATGATAAAGCCAAAGAGCTCAAAGCTTTGCGCGAAAAAAACGAAGAGGTGGCGCGGCTGGTGGAGGAGCTGGAGGCACGACATGAGGAGAAAAAAGAGCTCCTCCACCAGCTCAAAGAGATCATCAATGACCTAGAGAGCGCCCAAAATAAGGGAGTCGAAGGGGTAGAGCTAGAGAAGCTTATCGCGCGAAAAAATGAGGCGCTATATCGCATCCAAGAGCAGGATAAGAGCGTGAAAGAGACGCTCAAAAAAGATGAGATTCATCAAAAGATTCTTGAGATTGAGGCCAAAGAACGCGCTGAGCAAGAGGCTTTGGAGCTCAAAAAGCGCCAAGAAGCAAAGAGATTGGCGGATAAGGAGTTGGCGGCTAAAGAGTTTAGAGAGCAGACCAAAAGAGAGCTATTCAAGGAGTTTAGAGGAGTTTATGACCGATTCTTGGAGGCGCTTCTTAATCATCTGGAGCTTCAAAAGCCCACCCCTAAAGTCCAAAAAGGCAAAATCGAGTGGAGCTATGGCTACACCCTCAAAGAGGGCGCCATTGCCAAGGAGAGAGAGGCTTTGGTGGGATTTTTTAAGCGCTACGGGTTTGATGTGCGCAGCGATAGCGAGGGAGTGGCAGTATTAGAGCATGTGGATAGCGAGATGGAGGGGCTCTTTAAAGAGGTATTGCAAGAGGAGCGGCGAAGGCTTAAGGTGCGATTCTTTATCGATAAAAATATGGAAGAGCGGCTGATTCTGGGTCTCTCTCCAAGCCTCCAAGTCGCTCCGCTTATCTGGCAAAGAGGCCTCACACTTCCCTATAAAAAACCCTCTGACATCAACTACGGTGCCAAGGTCGAGGTGGAGGGAAGACCTTGAAGAGAGTCGTTAGCTGGCTTATTCTTGGGTGTGTGGCGTGGTTTTGGAGCGGTTGTGCGACTAAAATATTGGAGGATAAGGAGAGCTCCTCGCTCCTAAAGACGGTGGCTCTTCCCTTTGCGATTGTGGAACTCTATGCCGAGGTGGTCGGGACGGCCGCGGTGGCGATCGCCTCCCCGCCTGTGGCGGCAGTGGGCGATTCGGTCAAGTCGATGGGCTCGGGGGTGAGTCTTGTTGAAGAGGAGGAGAGGGCTAGGGATAGAGGGGTGAAGGAGTTTTCTAAGGGTTTTTTCACCACGAGCTGCGTCCCCCTGCCTCTTGCTCCCAATCGCCGTTGTATCGAGCATGACGCACGCTATGAGGAGGGCAAGATTACCTATAGCGGTTCTCTTTTGAGTATTGAGGAAAAAGAGAGAATCGAGAAGAATTTTGCCTTTTATTGTGAAGCCAATAGCGGAAGGCGTGAGAATCCTAGCCAGTACACGCTGGAAGAGAAGATCCGCTACTATCGCTCTAGGGCGCTCCAAAAGCTTCCTCCTGATCCGCTTCGGCTCAAACGCCTCAGTGCCTCCTCATCCAAGGCTTGGATATGCATCAAAGAGGGGGATATTCTCTTTCGCAAAGAGGGAGAGGCCCTCTGGTATTAGCCCTCGGCCTAGGGAGATGAGGCCAAAGAGAATCAGTGCGATTCCGACTATTTTTTGAATAGGATGCAAAAAAGGCAAAAGTCTCGCTGCGGTGGAGGGGTGACCCAAAAGATAGGCGAGCCCCATATCCCAAAAGAGCAAGAGGGAGATCATCCAAACTCCATAAAAGATTCGTGTGGCGGGGGTGATCTCTGGAGGAAGAATCGTAAAGAGCACCGAGAGGTAAAAGAGTGTGTTTTTGGGGTTGAGGAGGGCTGAGAGGAGGCCTTGCCAGAAAAATCCCACCGCCAAAGAGGGGCGAGGAGTCTCTCCTTGAGTGCCAAAGCGAGGTTTTGGAGAGAGAAAGAGCACTCCTCCAAGATAGATCAAAAAGAGCGCCCCTCCTAATTCAATTAGGGGCAAAAGCCATGAAATTTGACCCAATATCCCATGTCCAAGGAAGCTGAGCGCGATATAAAAGCCATTGCCCATGGCGATCCCTAGGCAGCTCCACCATGCGCTACGGTGTCCATGAAGAAGCGCATGGCGCAAAATGAGGAAAAAATCCTATCCGGGGCTCAATAGGGCAAGAAGATAGAGAGTGGTGAGGGTGAAAAATTCCGCTCCGAGTGTCATGATGACTCCTTTTGGAGCGGAAATCTAACTCAAAGCGCGGAAAAATTATTGAACGAAATTGAGTTGATACTCTCTAGGGGTGAGCGCCACGCGCCGTTTGAAGAATCGCTGAAAGTGACTCTGGTCACTAAAGCCCCCATATTGGGCGCAAAGTGCGAGCGGGATTCCTTGGCGCAAGAGCTTTTTGAGGCGATGGAGTCTTGCATCGGTGTGATAGCGCTTGGGAGTGGTGCCGTAGGCCTTTTTGAAGCGCCGCTCCAGCGTGTAGGGATTGATCTGGAATCGCTTCGATAAAAAAGCGAGGCTCGCCTCCTCTACATCTCCCTCCAGATACTCTGCCACCTCGCTAATGAGCGCGTCTCCTCGGCTGGAGACCTCTAGAGTGTAGCGAGCAAAAAAGCGTTCGCACCATCCCCAAAATGCCTCACCTTTTAGAGAATCATACCCTTTGAGGAGGGATTGAATGAGCGAAGTGAGCCCTTGATACATCATGGGGTCAAAAATCCGAGGGGCGCGCAAGGGGAGGAGGTTTTGGCCTCCTTCGTTAAAGAGTCGCCCCTGAATCTCTAGGCAAAAATCGAGGGATAGGTGGAGGATGAAGTAGCTTCTTGTTTGCGAGGGCAAAGGATTGCAAGCGTGCGCCATCCTTGGGGGAATCACCGCCAGCATCCCTGTTTGAAGTCGAAACTCCTCTCCTTGGAGGAAAAACTGTGTCTCTCCCTCTAGCATCACCCCGATGGAGAGCATAGGGTGGGAGTGCTCTTCATAGATTCGACCGCTCTCTTTGGTGAGGCGAATCTCCAAGAAAGGCATCTCCTTGTGGAGCACCACCTGTGAAGTCGAATCGTCTCTCATGGGATGGGTAGAAAATAGGCAGGATAGGAGAATATCTCTTCCCACTGGTGGCGAAAGAGCGATTCTTTGATGGAGGGCTCTAGGAGCATTGAGGCCACATGGGTGAAGCCGCTACCGCTAAGCCAGCTAGGGTGCACTCCTGCAGAGAATCCTGCAAGGATGCGCACGCTCCCTTTAGGGCTTATGGCGCTGATGGCATCCACGGTCGAGCCGATGAGAGCCGCCCCTGTGATGACGGCGATCTTGGAGGAGGCGAGTGCCTCATACTCAAAAATATCGCTATGCACCTCATCGCTCAGGCGATTCTTCTGCCGACAAAAGACCAGAGGTTTGCGCCCCTCTTGGCGCATTTTTTTAATCACTGGCTCTAAATTCCCGACAAAGACGATCTCATCGCCCTCCTTGGTGAGCTCTAGGAGCTTTTGGGGAAGCAGGGCGCGCGCTCCCTTTTGGAGGGGAATCTTTTCGCTTCCTAGACGATAGCGGGCGATCGCATTGGCTAGGGCTAGCCCTAGCGCCCTATGGAGGGGATCAAAATCCAGCGATTGATCAAAAACCTCTTCGCAGCTTGTGGCGCACAAAGGAGTGAATTCTCCCTCGCCTTGGGGGAGGAGAGCCACACCGATGTAGTGCTGGTTGGCTTGGCGGATAAGGGCATAGACACAGGTGGTGCTGGTGCCAAAATCCTCTAAAATAAGCCCCTCGTGCTGGGCGATAAGGGAGGCTTGGTGGATGAGATTAGCATAAAGACTCATGAATACTCCTTGGGGTTAAGATAGAAAAAGAGGGCACTCTTCGACACTTCCTTCATACGATAGCTTTCCTTCATGCAAGAGACCGATTCTATCACTGATTTTGCGCGCTAGGGCTAGATGATGGGTGATAAAGAGCACGCTAAGACCTCGCTCCACTTGAAGCTCTAAGAGGGTCTTGATCACGCAGGCTTGCACGCTTGGATCAAGGGCGCTGGTGGGCTCATCGGCGATGAGGAGCTCAGGGCTATTGGCAAGCGCTCTAGCGATACAGGCACGCTGAAGTGTGCCAAGGCTCAGCTCGTGTGGATAGCGTTTAAGAAGGTGGAGGTCGGCTTTAAGCCCTGCGGCTTTGGCCAGCTCAAACGCCTGATCCTCTGCCTCCTTGGGGGGAATCTTGGCCAGCCTTAAGGGTTCTAGGAGGCTCTCTAGAATGGAGAGTCGAGGAGAGAGGGCTAGGAGGGGATTTTGATAGACCATCCCGATTCTGAGTCCCTCTTTGGGAGTGCGCCTCCCTTGGGTGGGTTTTAGAACTCCTGCGGCAATCCATGCTAGGGTGCTTTTCCCTGAACCAGAGGCTCCGACTAAGGAGTAAATTTCGCCATGTAAAAGGCGCAAGGAGAGCCCTTGGAGGGCTTGAAAGGAACCATAGTGATGGGTGATATTCTCTAGGTTTAAGAGCTCCTGCATCCCTTGATAGAAGCATCGCCAAGAGCGATTTTCTTGCTCTTGATAGGGGGGAGAAGAGGTGAAGCACTCAGGGAGGGCTTGCGTGCACCTAGGGGCGTAGAGACAGCCCGAATCAGGAAGATGGAGATGCTCTAGATGATCATGTTGATGCAAAGTGTGCAAAGTGTCGTGACGATGGAGCAGGCGATAGGGAGCTTCGCCTTTGATCTTGACAATATCTTTGTGGCGATTCTCTCTGGGGAAAACCCTCGCTAGGGCGATGGTGTAGGGATGGAGCGATTCATCAAAGAGCTTAGAGGAGGGGAGGCGCTCTAGGAGCTGCCCCATGTAGAGGATAAGCGTCTCATCGCTTAGGGTGGAGGCAAGCTCTAGATCGTGGGTGATGAGCAAGATCGCCTTTCCTTGGGCACGAAGCCTCTTTAAGGCGTGAGCGATGAAGTCACGGCTGGATTGATCGAGCGCCCCTGTGGGCTCATCTAAAATCACCACTTTGGGATCATTGGCAAGGGCTAAAGCCAAAAGCGCTCTCTGCGCCTCCCCGCCGCTCATCTCGCCTGAATAGAGTTGGAGGTGGCGCTTAGCTAGTCCCACTAGGGGGAGGAGCTCTTTGATTCTCTCTTGGGCGCCTTGAGGGGGAAGAATCTCCAAAAGAAGGGTCTCTAAAGAGAGGAGAGGATTGAGATTCTCTGCTCCACCCTGAGGCACCCAAGCGATCTCTTTGCCTAGGCGTTCTCGTCTAGCTTGGGGGGTGAGGGAGAGCCAATCTTCTCCAAGAATCTTGATCTTTCCTTGGGTTTTGGCATGGGCGGGGAGACATCCCATGAGGCTTTTGGCTAGGGTGCTTTTTCCTGAGCCTGATTCTCCTACAAGTGCGGTGATAAAGCCTCCTTGGAGAGAGAGGGAGCAATGATCAAGGGCGAGGAGCTGGTGATTCTCCTCCTCATACCAAAGAGAAAAGTCGATCATTTCAAGCAAGCTGAGCTCCTTTGAGGCGAGGATTGAGCCGCTCTTCAACTCTAAAGAGCGCTAGGGCAAAGGCGGAGATAAGGAGCCAAAGAAGCAGAATCGGAGGGAGAATCCAGTAGATAAATCCCTCCAGATAATAAAACCCCATCGCTTGGCGTATCATCATCCCTAGGCTCTTCTCCATGGGCGAGAGAAGCCCCAAGAAGGCGAGTGTGGTTTGCGCGATGATCGCCCCTTTGAAGCGTCCAAGAGCCCCTAGAAGCGCTAGAGGAAGGAGCTCAGGAAGGAGGTGGCGATAGGCGAGATAGAGACTCCCTCCTCCCATCTGAGAGGCGGCGACCACATGCAAAGAGGATCGAGTGATTCGGGCTTGGGCACGAATCACTCGCGCCCCCAAGGGAAAAGAGAGGAGGGCGAGCAAGAGGGCGAGCAGCCATGAGGAGGGCTGGAAAAAGGCGGCAATGAGGATGAGGAGCAAAAGATTGGGCAGGGCAAGGAGAAGATCCCCAACTCTTAACATAAGCCAATCAAACCACCCTCCCCAAAGGGCGCTCAAAATCCCCACCAAGAGAGCGAGAATCACCCCCAAAGAGGCGACGCTCAATCCAAAAAGAATCGCATTGCGATAGGCGTAGAGCCACTCAGAGAAGATATCCATCCCTCCATCGTTGATTCCAAAGGGGTGCTTGAGCGAGGGGGATTCAAAAGGGGTGAAAGAGAAGTCGCTTGGATCATAGGGGGCGAGATAGGGGGCGATCAATCCAAGAAGCAGAATCGCCGCCAGAGCAAAAAGAGCCGCTCTCATCGATTCGCCTTAAAGGAGGCGAGATTCTTTGGCTCAAAGCGAAAGGCAAGCAGATAAAGAGCGCTATTGGCTAGCATCACCAAGAGAGCCAAAAGAAGGATGATGGCTTGGATGAGGGCGGGATCGCGCTTGGCAATCGCACTCAACAAAAGAGAGCCAATCCCGGGATAGGAGAAGATTCCTTCAATAAGCACCACCCCAAAGAGCATCAAGGGGAGCCTCAGCGTTAAGCGTGTTAAAAGGGGCATGAGCGCATTGGGCAGGGCGTGGATATAGCGAAGGCGCGAAGGAGCGATTCCCCTAGTGGCGGCACTTTTGAGATAGGGCGCGCCCATTTGGGGCAGAAGTGCGGCGCGCGTGAGAAGAAAATAGGAGGGGAGATAGGAGAGGGTGAGCGTCAAAAAGGGCAAAAATCCATAATATCCGAGCTCCAAAAGCCGTGCTAGACCCTTTTGGGTGCTATAGGGCTCTTCGCCTCCTTGAAGAGGGAAGATTCCCCAAAAAAGAGCCAAAAAGAGCCAAAGCCCCACACCAAGCACAATTTCAGGAATCGATTCTAATGCCACTAGGGCGTGAAAAAGCCCTCTCTCTAGAGGACTTCCATGCCGAAAAATCGCCTCCACCCCCAAAAAAAGCCCCAAAACAAAGGCGAAGATTTGGGCGCTCAAAGCCAAAGCGAGCGTCCAAGGGAGTGCCTCTAAAAGCAGCGTTGAGATAGGAGAGCCATAGGCGAGCGAGCGTCCCAAATCCCCACGAAGAAGCCGAGTGACATACTCAAAAAAAGTCGGAACAGAGGAGGTGCTTTGCGCCAAAAGTGCCTCCTGCTCGCTATTTAAGACCACATGGGAGGAGGCATAGAGTGCGCTTGAGTAGTCTCCAGGGAGCCAAAGCGGCAGGGCATAGGAGAGGTAGAGCATGACCCAAAATGCCAAGAGATTCCCTGATAGAGGGGCGATGAGCCTCATATCTTAAGGGAGCAGGGCGCGTTTGTTTTGGGAGATGGGAATCCCCTTGGCGATCCCTCCGGGAGTGTAGAACCACTCCACTCCAAGCCTTGTATCAAAGGCAGTGAGTGACTTGGGGTAGTAGAGGGGGATGGCGGGGAGCTCTAGAGCGTGGAGCTGCTGAATCTCTTGGACGAGCTCTTGGCGTTTGGATGGATTCATCTCCTCAATCTGGAGTCTAAGGAGCTCATTGAGCCTAGCATTGCCCTCAAAGCGGGCGCTATTGACAGAGCCTGCGCCTTCATTGGGGGAGATCATCTCATTAAGAATCTTGGCATCGCCGCTTATTCCTCCGTGCCCTGAGACGGCTAGATCAAACTCCCAATTTTTGACCCTGAGGTCTAGCGTGGTCGATTCGAGGGCGAGGAGCTCCACGGTGATTCCGATTCTCTCTAGCATCTTTTGGATCATCTCTCCATCACGATCACTCCCCGCTTGTCCACCTGCAGTAATGGTGGAGGTGAGAAGCTGGAGTTTTAGAGGCTTGCCCTCTTTTTCCATTTTGCCCTCGCGATTGGGCTGATACCCTAAAGAGGCGAGAATCTCCTTGGCTTTTTGAGGGTTGTAGGCGTAGGCGGGGAGGTTAGGAGCGAAAAAGGCGTGATCGCTGGAGAGCAATCCTAAAGAGGCGAGATAGGCCTCGCCCTGTTGAGACTTGGCGATGAGCTCCTCTCGATCGATGGCATAGGAGAGGGCTTGACGGAAGGAACGCTCATTCAAAAGAGGTCGGCGATGGTTGATCATCAGCTTTTTAGTCCACCCCTTCTCATCTTCGATGATTTTGAGGTTGGGATTTTTTTGGATCATCTCTTGCATGGTGGGCTTGATTCCCGCTAGATGAATTTGACCTGCAAGAAGAGCATTGAGGGGTTTATCGCTTCTTACATAAAGGAGGCGTTTTGCCTTGGGTTTGCCCCCGTAATACCCTTCAAACGCTTCATAGAGATAGCTCCCCTTGACTTTATCAAAATCGACATAGCGATAGGGGCCACTCCCAATAAAGGCCTCTTTGGAGAGAAAGGTTTTAGGGTTTTCCACGCCCGCCCAGATATGTTTAGGGAGGATGGGCATCGTCCCGCCAATATCCGAGAGGAAGGGGGAGTAGGGGCGCAAGAGGTGAAAGTGAACTTCATGGGGCGATTTGACCTCCACGCGCTCAATCGCGCTCACATCCACCCAAAAGTAGGGATGGCGGCGGAAATAATCCACCGTAAAGGCCACATCCTCGGCACTCACGCTATGCCCATCGTGCCACTTCGCCTCTGGCTGAAGCAGAAAAATAAAGGTGCGATTCTTCTCATCATAGCGCCACTCCTTCGCTAATGCCCCCCTAAAGCCTGAGCGATCTTTCCAGATGAGCGTGTCAAACACCCAGCTCATGCGCACATACCCAGGCCCTCTGGGGTAGTGTTGGTAGGGATTGGGATAGCCAAAATCCCCTTGAGAATCGCCAATACGAATCTCTTCAAGGCTCGCTGCCCCTAGAAGTGCTCCGCATAAAAGTCCAAGCCAACTTGCCTTTTTGAGCCAATCCTTTGCCATCCCTAGCCTCCGCTTTATGAGTGTTAAGTTATTCGCAATAGTGATATTATAAGATGAGAAGTTTAAGGTAAAGCCTTGATGAACTTTTAGCTAGAATCTAGCTTTTGGATGAAACATTAGATAAAGGCACAAAAATGGCTAAAGCGCCGATGGGTTGGCTGGAGCAAGAAGCTCCAAAGTGGATAGAGCGGGGCTGGATGGACGAATCTAGCCTTAAAGCCCTCTTGGAGCACTATGGAAGCCAAGGGGGAGCCAAACGCTCCGTGATCATTCTCTCCTTGTTTGGATTCTTGCTTTTGGGGCTTGGACTCATCTTGATTCTCGCTCACAACTGGGAGATGATGGGTCGAAGTGAGCGCTTGCTGCTCTCGGCGGGACTTTTGCTTTTAGGGCAGGGAGCGGGAATCTATGCATGGAAAAAGGGGGGCGAGAATCGCGCGCTAAGAGAGGGGGCGGCGATCCTTTGGGTGCTTCTTGTCGGGGCTTCTCTTGCACTCATTGGGCAAACCTATCACCTTGGAGGAGAGTTTAGGGATCTGCTTTGGGCTTGGATGCTCCTTGGGCTTTTGATTCCTTTCTTGCTTAAAGCCGATGGTGCCGCTCTTTTTCTGCTGGCAGGAATCACCGCGCTGCTTCTTGAGGGGCATCAAGAGGGGTGGATGGAGGGGGTCTCTTGGTTGGCTCTAGCGCTCTTTGGAGGCTACTATGCATGGCGATACTCTATGGGGCGAGAGGGTCATGCGCTAGCGCTCCTTGGCTGGGGATTGGCGCTCTCTTTGTCGATTCTTTGGGCTCATCACCACTACTCCCATCATGCGGTGAGTGCGATAGAGATGGTTTGGCTCCACCTGCTCTTCTCTTGGATTCTTTGGGCGGTGGGACGAGAGCTTCATCAGGGGCTCCGGCTTTATCATCGACCCTTTGAGTTTATCGGGAAATTGGGGCTTTGGGTGGTGCTTTTAGGGGCTCTGCCTCTAGGGGGTTGGGAAGCGCTTAGCCAAGAGGTGATTCCGAGGTTTTTAGGGATGGAAAATCCATGGATTCTTCTTATGGGGGTTGCCTATCTCGTGTTTGTATCGTTTATCTGGTGGCGCCGCAAAGGAGTTGAAGGGGGATGGATATTTGAAGTGATGCCTCTACTTTGGGCGCTAGCGCTTGGGATTTTCCTCTCTTTTGGAGCCTTGAGGGCAATGCTCTTTTTTAACTTGGCGGTGGTGGTTGGAGCGGTCTTTATGATCCTCTACGCCTCCAAAAAGGAGCACACAAGCGGAATTAATGAGGGGATGGCTATCCTTTTGGTGGGAATCTTGATTCAGTTTCTTGACAGCCACCTAGGACTTGTGGGCAAGGGCTTGGCATTTATTCTAGTGGGGGGCGCCTTTTTGCTCTTTAATCTCAGGTTTCGCTTCAAAAATTCCAAGGAATCCAAATGAAAAAGAGTCTTTTGTGGGCGGGGCTCGCCGGTTTGGTGATGGTTTGTGCAGCGCAATGGCTCGTGCTATTTTCTCAGATTTGGCGCTATGAGAAGGTGGTGAGCGAGGGGAAGAGCTACTACTTTGAGGTTCGTCCTATTGATCCTTATGATCCTTGGATGGGGCGATATGTGGCGCTAGGCTTTGAGCAGAACAGAGCCAAGGAGGAGGGTGAGAAGATCACCGAATCTAAGGCCTATGCTCTTTTGGAAGAGGATGAGCAAGGGCTAGCGAGAGTCAAAGCTTTGAGGGCGCAAAAGCCAAGTGAAGCAGAGGCTTTCGTGGGGGTGAAGGTGGGAACTCTTGATAAAGAGGGCAATCGGCGCTTTTGGCTCCCCTTTGATCGCTTTTACATGGAAGAGGAAAAAGCCAAGGCGGCGGAGAGGTGGCTGGCAAGCTCCAAAGAGGGTGAGCCTATTGTGGCTGAAGTGAGAGTTTTGGAGGGCAAAGGGGTGATCCATGAGCTCTTTTTGGGGGAGAAGAGACTGGGAGATGTTCTTCCCTAGTCTCCAATGATGACGGTGAAACAGCCTATGGCGATAGTGCCTCCATGGGCGGTGGCATCACCTTGGCGTGCGGCAGGGTGTCCGCAAATCATCACCGTGGAGGAGCCTTGGATGATTCTATCAGTTGGCCCCACGCAGACGCAATCATCCCCCATTAAAGCCGCGGGGAGTGATCCGATGAGAACCGTAGGAGCCCCAGGGCCCAAGATGGGTCCTCCGAGATGGGGAATAGGGTTCATTCCTGTGGGGGTTACCATGGGACAGAGGTGCAGATCGGAGATTCTTGCGGCAGGCGGCATGAGGGCTCCTTAGTTGATCATGACCATCGCGCCTTTGATGGTCGTCTGACCAAAGGCGGAAAGCTCGGCGCTAGTCTTCCCTTTGAGGCTCAAAGAGGTCTCGGCGTGCTGCTTGATATGGGTTGCTTCGATTTTGATGTCGCCTTTGGCGCGGAGAGTCAAATCTCCTTGGCTCTCAAGTGAAATCCCCTTAGAATCAAAGGTGAGCTGGTTTTGGTGGGAGTCTTGGATGAGGAGCGAATCGCTACTCTCACGAATGATGATTCGGTGATTCATTGGCGTGGTGAGAGTGAGTGTCTGAGTCGAGGAATCGTATTCGATTTGCAAGGGGTTGGAATTCATGGCTTGACCTTGAATGGAGTTGTGCTACAAAAGGATTGTAGCACAACCTTCTCAGGCTAGCTTGCAATATATTTGGCGTGAGAGGTCGTCCAATCCTCTTGACGCAAAAGTTCTCGATACTCTAGTGCCTTTTGAGCGAGCTCCTCATCGCTGATTTTGAGGGCGCGATGGATGGCAAAGGTCGGAGTGAAGAGCATACGAGTGAAGATCGCCATGGTCTCAATAGGCTTTAAAATCTCGCTTAGCGAGGACTGAACATAGGCACCGCTTTGGTAGGCATATTCTGGAGAGCCAATAGTTAAGGCAATCTTAAACTCTTTGCCCTGGAGCTTATCGCCACTAGAACCATAGGCGAATCCATACTCCAGTACGCGATCTTGCCAATCCTTTAAAAGTCCTGGGGTGCTAAACCAATAGAGAGGGAATTGAAGGACGATGCGCTCATGCGCTAAAAGGAGGGCTTGCTCTTTGGCGACATCGATATTTTTGGCCTCTTTATAGGTGGCATAGAGATCATGAAGGGTTACATGGGACTCTCCATGGATTGCTTGGATGAGCGCCTTGTTGAGTCTTGATTCGGCAATGTTGGGGTGGCATAGAAGAATTAGGGTCTTTTTCATGGAAAACTCCTTGGGTTTGATTTCAATTTCGAGAAATTTATCTTAAGCATACTTATACTCTACTTAGTGAAATAAATGTAAGTAATAGTGATATTTTATCCCTATAGTAAGGCTGTGATATAATCGAATCAGAAAAGGAATCAAAAATGTACAAAATCGAAAATGAAGCGTTTGTCTGTCCTATGGAGGTGACGCTCCATATCTTGAATGATAAATGGAAGATGTTCATTGTTTATGCCCTCTTGGATGGGCCTAGGCGTTTTAAAGATATCTGCGAGAAATTCCCCAAAATCACCCAAAAGACGATTTCGCAGAAGCTCAAAGAGCTAGAAGCGGCTCACATGGTCAATCGAGTGGTCTATCCTCAAGTCCCGCCCAAAGTCGAATATTCGCTTAGCGAGACGGGAAAGAGAATCGAGCCGATGGTCAAGGCGATGTTTGATTTTGGTGTTTTTTATGCTGAAACTTATGGGTGTGTTGAGTGATAGGCGATGAATCGCTCGCTCATGTCCACTTCTCTCCCCACTTTTTAATCGCCTCAATAATCTCTATCATCTCTTCGCCCTTTGGGGTGAGCGCGTATTCGACACTCGGCGGGATGGTCGGGTAGAGGGTGCGCGTGAGAATCTCGTGCTCTTCTAGCTCTTTGAGTTTCACCGTGAGGGTCTTGGGGCTGATGTCGTGAAGACTCTTGCGAATCTCGCCAAACCTCATTTTGCCGCCCGCTAGATTTTTGATAATCAAAAATGACCACTTGCCTCCAATGATGTTGAGGGCTTTTTCGGTCACACACTCCGCTCCGCCTTCACACTTTGGGACTATTTTTTCCATCTTTTTCCTCCTTTAGTTTCTTTTAGGTAATTATATGGTGAAAATGTAACTACTTGCAATTATATAGTTATTGAATTAAAATTCCAAGGTCTTTATTAAAAATTGAGGAGAAAACCACTCATGAAAGTTGTAGCGATCAATGGAAGCCCCAAAAGCAATGGAAACACCGCCCAGATGATTGACATCATTACCGATGAACTGAATCAAGAGGGGATTGAGACTGAGGTGTTGCATGTGGGAAACAAGATGATTCGAGGCTGTTTTGGCTGTGGGGCTTGCTACAAGAATCAAGATGAGCGCTGTATCGCCAAAGAGGATGACTCTTTTGTGAATGAGTGCATTCAAAAGATGAAAGAGGCCGAGGGGCTCATTCTCGCGTCTCCGGTACACTGGGCGGGAATCGCGGGCGCAATGAAATCTTTTTTGGATCGTGTTTTTTATGTTTCAAGCGCCAATGGCAACCTCTTTCGCCATAAAGTGGGAGCGAGTGTTGTCGCCGTGAGGCGTTCTGGAGGGGTGACGACCTTTGATCAGCTCAACCACTACCTAACCTATGCAGAGATGTTTATGCCCACGACCAACTATTGGAATGTCGGTCATGGGAGGATTCCTGGAGAGGTGCATGAAGATGCCGAAGGGGTGCAAATCGCTAGAGTGCTTGGCAAAAATATGGCTCTTACGCTAAAGATGGTCCAAAATGCCAAAGAGCATCACCTCGTCTTTCCCGAAAAAGAGGCAAAAATCATGACCAACTTTGTCCGCTAGGGCTTCACTCCTCCAACTGGTTTGCCACGCTCCCTGAGTAGAGAATCGTATTGGCATCAAGATTCTCATCGCACAACATCTCAGGCACATTGGGGCTTTGGGTGAGCTTCTGGCGCTCTAGCTCTAGCTCCTCTTCAGAATAGGAGTAGATCATCTCCGCTGAGAGCACTCCTTGGGTCGCTTCGATGGCTTTGAGGATTTTCACCTCCTCATTAAGGCTCTCCGCTTCGAGAGTAAGGATGATTCTCCCTAGCTCATCATGCAGATGATACTCGCAAGAGGGAATCTCTTGGAGGCGTTTGATAGACGCCTCTAGATCCTCGGGCTTGACCTTGGCAACAACACTAGAAATATTCATGGTAACCTCCATCGTAAGATTCTTCTCTCATCCGCTCCGCTCACAAGCTCCTTCTCATCAATAAAAAGAAGGGTGTTGAGTGTGGCTTGATGTCCTTTAAGTGTGGCAATAGGGGCTTTGGTGCGAATTTCAAAGAGGGCGATATCGCTCTCTTCGTTTTTCATATAGGCGCCTCTCTCGCCTTTGGGGCTAATTCCCACCGCATAGATGAGAAACCCCCCTTCAAGTGATTCGGCTGAGCCTCTAGAGAGCGAGAAAATCCCCACGCGCCGATCTTGTCCCGCGCTTAGAATCGTCTCTTTGGCCATGGCGAGCTGATAGACATTATCCTTGTGGATTCCTTTGAGCTTTTTGAGGATGGAGCCATTTTGGCTATCCACAATATCGATCTCCCCGCTCTCATTGGTCGCCGCCAACCTCCCTCTTGTCTCGCTTAGCGCGAGGTCAGAGAAGGTGGAGAGGGAGAGTTGGGTGCGGTAGAGGAATCGGCGGCCAGAGAGCTCAAAGAGGGCGATTTCATTGCTGGTGAGCGCAAGGAGAAGGGTGTTGGGCGTGATGAATCGAGCCTCTTTGATGCTGAGCTGATCTTTTGTAGAGAAGAGCTTCTCTAATTTCTCGTTTTGATACAAAAAGAGCGCGCGTCCGCCATCGCTATCCTCGCTCAAAATAAGCAGCGTCTGCCCATCGAGTGTATCGATTCCAAAGATTTTAGGGGGATAAGAATCCTCAAAAAAGCTTTTGATAGGAGGGAGCTTGAGGCTTTGGAGGTGGCGATTCTCTTTGAGGTCAAAAAAATCGACCACCCCGCTATCAGTGGCGGCAAAGAGCCGCTCTCCATGACGCTCTAGTGAGACGACATTGCCCGTGGCGATAAGCTCGCTAGCGGGTCTAAGGAGTGGCTCAGCCCCCAAGAGAGTGACTCCTAGGATGAGATAGAGGGAAAAAATTGTTTTCATGATTCCTCCTTAAGGGGTAGAGGGGTGAGGGAGATGGCTTGCGTGGGGCAGACTCCGACACATCGCCCGCATGCCGTGCAAGAGGGGGTGATTTCGGGTCGAAAGAGCCCAAGAAAAATAATCGCCCCTTCATCACAAACCTCCTTGCAGGAAGCGCAGAGGGTCTTTTGCCATGCAAGGCACGCCATTACATCAATAGAGACTTCGACATTGAGTTTATTGGGGAGGCTTGCATCAAGCACGCCCTTAGGGCAGGCAAGCGCACATGCTTGGCAAAAGGTGCATCCCCTCTCTTTGAAAGAGAGCCGGGGAATGCCTTTGTCTATTGTGATGATCTCCTCTTCGCAAGCCTTGGCGCAGGGCGCCTCACAGGAGGGGCAAAGCTTGGGAAGAAGAGAAGAATCGACAATATAGGGGAGGAGAAGAGGAGCATTAGAGCCCCCCTCTTCCCTTTTGGATCTCAAAAGAGAGGTGAAAAACCCTCTTCGATCCATCACTTCACCCCTTCATTGAGCGTGTCGATGAGATTGGAGCGATTCTTGGCATCCTCTCCTCGGAATTCAGGACGGAATCGATTATCCACCAAGGGGGTGACATTGGCTTGGGGGGTGTGGCACTGAGAGCAGTTGTATCGTGCCTCATCCATGGCTCCCTTCAAGTCTTCTCCTGTTCTCATGTTGAAAAAGTGAGACTTTGGCATCGGTGTCGCCGCCGCCGCCTCGGCTACTTCAGGGAGATGGCAGGAGGTGCACATATTTATCTCTCTGCTCATATCCATCATTCCCTCAACATCATGAGGAATCATCGGGGGTGCATTCTCAAAAGAACGCTCATAGACCTTAGAGGCTCCTGCGGGCTCTTTGCTGTATTCAAACTCTTTGACTAGAGTTTTGTTCTCGTTGTAAATCGTTGCCTTTCTTAGCCCTAGCTCCTCTTCGCTATAGAGTTTGGCGCTTTGGGTTGTGCCGGTGTTGGAGGTGCAGCCGCTTAAGAAGGCTAAAGCCAATCCCGTGGATGCAACCAGAGTGAGAAAGTTAAGCTTTGATGTTTTCATGCTTTTCATCCTTTTTAAATTCGATCAAACTTCTGATGCTAAAACCTAGCGAATTCCCTTCGCAGACCTCAATGCAGCGTCCGCAGTTGAGGCATTCACCGCTTAGGACATAGCCGCTTTGCTTGCCGATGAGATCCAGCACCTGTTTTTCAGGGCAGACCTCTTTGCATTTCATGCAGAGGGTGCACGACTCTTTTTGGTATCTCACTTTTAGAAGCGAATAGCGCCCAATGAGCGAATAGAATGCTCCTAAAGGGCAGAGATGTCCGCAAAAGCCATTCTTCACCGCCAAGAGATCAAAGAGGAAAACGATCAGAATCGCCGCTCCCCCCATACCCATCCCAAAGATGATTCCCCGATGGAGAATCCCAATAGGGCTGATAAACTCAAAGGCGGGAAGCCCCAAAACAAGAGAGAGTAAAAGCGCCATGCCCAACACCCAATAGCGCGCGTGACGCCTAAGAAGGAGTCGTCTTTGGAGGGTATCAATCCCTAGAAGGCGCCTTAGATAGTTGGCGCTATCGGTGATGAGATTCATCGGGCAGACATAGGCGCAAAACGCCCTTCCTGCAAACAAAGCATAAAAAGCCGCGATGATGAACGCCCCCAAAAGAGCATTGGCACCAAGCGCGCCTCCGGCTAGAAAAAGCTGAAGAATCGCCAAAGGATCGCTTAGAGGAATCACCCCCAGCACCTCCGAGGCGCTGAGATTCCCGCTAAGGAGCTTCCAGCCCGCGTAATTGGCCATAAAATAGAGGAAAAGAAGCCCTAATTGAATCGTGCGCCGAAGGAGTAAGAATCGATAGTGTTTTAAAAATTTCATCTTACAACTCCCCGCTATTGAGGTAATCTTTCACCTCTTTTTCGCTTCGCTTGGTTTGGGTCTTCTCTATTCCTCCTACGCCCTCAAGGCGTCCCTCATCTTTTTCATCCCATCCTTTGATATAGTTGCTGCCCACTCTGCCAAGCGCCACCTCTCTAGGCAGAACAAAAATCGCCGCCTTTTCTGTGACGCAGGCACGCTCGCAAAGTCCGCAACCCGTGCAAGCATCACTATTAACTACAGGGAGCAAAAAGGAGTGTTTGCCCGTTCGATCATTGCGCTTGTATTCAAGCGTGATCGCCTCATCCAGTAATGGACAGGCACGATAGCAAGCATCACACTGAATTCCCCAAAAGGCAATACAGTGATTCTGATCGACCACCGCCACTCCCATCTGAGCCTTTTTGATCTCTAGGCGCTTTTTGCCCTCTATAAGAGTGCTCACAAGGTCGCTCTCTAGCGCCCCGCTTGGACAGGCGGGCACGCAAGGAATATCCTCGCACATATAGCAAGGGGTGCTCCTTGGCACAAAGTAGGGCGTGCCAAGAGGCAGGCCGCTCCCTGCGCTTGCAAGTTTGAGTGTCTCAAAAGGACAGGCATTCACGCAAAGGCCGCATCGAATGCAGCTCCTAAGAAACTCCTTCTCAGGTTTGGCGCCCGGAGGTCTTAAGAGAAGCGAAGCCTTGGCGTTTTCGCTCACAAAGGCGCTCCAAGCAAGAGAGCTTGCGAGCGCGACGCCAATTCCCTGCAGGCTTCCTAGGATAACCCTCCTCCGTTCGTCTGATTGAAGCTCTTTCATCATCCGCTCCTAAAGCCCTTAGGCTTTATAGACCTTCACGGCGCATTTTTTGAAGTCGGTCTGCTTAGAGATGGGGCAGGTCGCATCAAGGCAGACTTTGTTGATATAGACTTTCTCGTCAAACCAAGGCACATAGACAAGCCCAAGAGGGGTTCGGTTTCGTCCTCTTGTGTCCACTCTAGCCTTCACCTTGCCCCTTCGACTCTCCACCCAGACGGCTTCATTTTGTTTGACGCCAAGCTTTTTGGCATCTTCAGGGTGCATATAGCAGAGCGCTTCAGGGACTGCTCGATAGAGCTCAGGCACCCTCATGGTCATTGTGCCGCTGTGCCAATGTTCCAAGACGCGTCCAGTGCATAGCCATAGGGGATATTCGCTACTAGGCATCTCAGGTGGATCCATGTAGGGTCGGAAGAAAATTTTGGCTTTGTTGGTGAGCTTGAACTTCTCCTCTGTTTTAGGGGAGAGCAGATCGCCTCTAGGAAGCTCTTTCATCGCATCGCCATAGAAAGCAAACTCGCCGCTTCCCGCTTTTCTAGCGTAGGGGTCATATTTGGCATTGAATCGCCATTGTGTCTCTTTGCCATCCACGACAGGCCATTTGAGTCCTCGCACTTTATGATAGGTGTCAAAGTCGGCCAAGTCGTGTCCATGGCCATTTCCAAAGCGGCGATACTCTTCCCAGAGGTATTTATGGATAAAGAATCCATACCCCTTAAAGACCTCCCCATCGCTTCCTGCAACATTTCTCCGATCACCAAAGACTTCAGTGTTTTCAAAGCCCTCTCCAATGGGGTCTTTGGCCTTGAAGCTCTTGGCTTCACTGTTGGCAAAGAGCACCTCAAAAAGTGTATCTTCAGGGCTATATCCCATCGCCTTGGCTTTCTCTAGCACATCAGGCAGGGTGAGCTTATCATCGATCTTTTTGGCTCCCCAAACCTCTTTGAGCTTGAATCGCTTGGAGAATTCCGCCATCTGCCATACATCAGGCATCGCATTTCCTACGGGGACGACTTGCTGTCTCCAGTGTTGCGTCCTTCGTTCAGCGTTTCCATAGGCTCCCCACTTCTCATAAATCATCGCTGTGGGCAGGATGAGGTCGGCGACTTTGGCACTGATTCCCGGATAGGCATCCGAGCAGACGATGAAGTTATCCATCTCTCTAGCGGCTTTGATCCAGTGGTTGGCATTGGCGGTGTTCTGCCAAGGGTTATTGACCTGAATCCAAGCAAATTTGATCTTCCCATCCTCAAGGTCTCGCATGATGTTCATGTAGTGCGCGCCCATTTTGGGATTGAGCGTTCCCTCGGGAAGTTTCCAGATTTTTTCACTCACCGCACGGTGTTTGGGGTTGGCCACGACCATATCTGCAGGGAGTCGATGAGAGAAAGTCCCCACCTCTCTAGCGGTTCCGCAGGCACTGGGTTGACCTGTGAGCGAGAAGGCTCCACTTCCGGGTTTGGCTTGTTTGCCAAGGAGGAAGTGGACCATGTAGCTCTGCTCATTCACCCATGTTCCTCTGGTGTGCTGATTCATTCCCATCGTCCAAAAGCTGACCACTTTGCGCTCTTTTTCGATGTAGAGATTGGCGAGTTTTTGGAGCTTCTCTTTGAATGATTCAAGCGATTCTTCGCTGTTTCCTTTGGCGAGCTTAGCGACAAAATCAAGCGTGTAGGGCTCAAGCGCTTTTTTGAAGTCCTCAAAAGTGATCTCCCAGTGATTTCCTGCGGTGGCATTGTGCTTCATCTCCATCACATCGCCCGCTTTCATTCCTAGGTAGCGCAGGGTCACGCCCTCGGCCTCGCTAAGGACTTTGGATCTCTCTTTGGCGGCAATATCAAGCTCTTTGGGGTCATATTTGGCGTGCTTGATATCCGTTCTCATGCCATAGCCGATATCGGTGAATCCTGTGGTGAAGATGCAGTGATTCTTCACAAACTCCATATCAATGCTTTCAGGGTGGTTATAAACGATCTCTCTGGCAATATAGTTCCAAATGGCTAGATCGGTTTGGGGGGTGAAGATGATCTCAATATCGGCAAGGTCAGAGGTTCGGTTGGTGTAGGTGGAGAGATTGATCACTTTGACTTTGTCGGGATTGGAGAGCTTTTTATCGGTGACGCGTGCCCAAAGAATCGGGTGCATCTCGGCCATGTTGGCGCCCCATGTGATGATGGTGTCGGTGAGCTCAATATCATCATAGCAACCCGCAGGCTCATCGATTCCAAAGGTCTCCATGAAAGCCGCCACGGCGCTGGCCATACAGTGTCTTGCATTGGGGTCTAGGTTGTTGCTTCTAAAGCCTCCTTTGATGAGTTTGGCCGCCATGTATCCCTCTTGGATGGTGTATTGGCCTGAGCCAAAAACGCCAATTCCGGTGGGACCAAGCTCATTGTAGGCTCTCTTGAACTGGGCCTCCATCACATCAAACGCCTTTTTCCAGCTCACGGGCTTGAACTTGCCCTGCTTGTCAAACTCACCCTTTTCATTCACGCGAAGAAGGGGATCGGTGAGACGATCGGCGCCATACATGATTTTGGCATTGAAGTAGCCCTTGATGCAGTTGAGCCCTCGATTCACGGGGGCAGCAGGATCGCCTTTGACCGCGACAATTTGGTCATTTTTGGTGGCGACCATGATTCCACAGCCTGTCCCGCAGAATCGACAGACCGATTTATCCCATCTCCAACCCTTCTCGCCCTCTTGTGCCTGAGCGAGGAGTTGGCTAGGAACACTCATTCCTACAGCGCTAGCTGCCGAAGCCGCCGCCGCACTTTTAAGAAATTCACGCCTTGAAAAAGCCATCAAAGCCTCCTTGTGTGATTTTGCATGGGTCAGCATTTTGAGAATGCTTGGACCCATTCTATTCCTCGCCCCAAATCTTTTCCTTGACCTTCGTCAAACTTGACTTTGGTCAAATTCGCTCTATAATGCGCACCACAGAGACGACCTTTTTGGATGAAAAGGTCTATTTTTACGAATGGATAGGTGATGGAACTAGAAGTGGGAATCTTGGTGATCTTGGGGTTGTGTGCCTTTGTGGCGGGGTTTGTCGATTCGATTGCGGGGGGAGGGGGTTTGATCACGATTCCAGCGCTTTTGGCGGTGGGTATTCCGCCAGCGCAAGCCCTAGGGACAAACAAGCTTCAAGCCACTTTTGGGAGCTTTTCAGCCACGCTCTATTTTTGGAGGCGCGGTTATATCGAGCTTGCCGAGATGAAGGGGGCTATTTTGGCGGTTTTTATCGCCAGCAGCGTGGGAACGATTTTCGTGCAGTTTATCGATGCGGCGATTCTTTCGCGTGTGATTCCCTTTTTGCTTATAGGATTTGCTCTCTACTTTCTCTTCTCTCCTAAAGTGAGCAATGAAGGCTCAAAGCGCTATTTGGGAGCACTTGGAATGGCTCTAGCCGCGGGAGTGGTTGGCTTTTATGATGGATTTTTTGGACCGGGGACGGGCTCTTTTTTTGCGGTGGTGTTTGTGGCGCTTGGGGGTTATGGAATCACGCACGCCACGGCTAATGCAAAGCTTTTGAACTTCACCTCTAATGTGGCTTCTCTGCTCTTTTTTGCCCTTGGGGGTAAGGTGCTTTGGATTATTGGCTTGGTGATGGCCATAGGGCAATACCTAGGCGCCCGATTGGGCTCCAGGGCGGCGGTGAAGCATGGAGCTAGAATCATCAAGCCTCTCATCGTCACCGCCTCTTTGGTGATTTCAGCGCGATTGCTTTGGCAGCAATACGGAGGCTAAAGAGGCTTTGAAGCGGGGGGGTTAGGGTAGTGCTTGGCGATATTATCCAAGGACTGCCTGAGGCGCTCTAGGAGTTTTGAGGTGGCGATGAGCTCCTCGCTTGACTGAATGGCGATATCTTCGGAGAGGTCGATCTCTTCGCTGATTTTTCGCTTCTCCTCATCGCTTAGCTCTAGTTTGTCAAGATTGGTCGCCACCTCTTCGGTGATGAGCGCGATCTCTTGGGTAATGCGCTCGCTCAGCTCTTTGGCGCGATTGGAGCTTTGGCGTGCCTCGTCGATTCTTCCAAAGAAGGTGGAGAGATTCTTGGAGACCTCGCTTAGCTCGCTATCACCAGACATTTCAATAAGCTCTTTGGCTTTGTCCTTGGAAAACTCTGAAGAGTCGATTCTCATGGAGGCGAGCTCTTTGGATTTGCGAATGAACTCATCGAATTGATTCTTGATTCCTTTGAGCACAGCAAGAGAGTAGAGTGCAATGAGGAAGAGGATGAGGGCTGAGGCGTATTGGAATGTCTCTAAATAGGTGCGGCGACTCGTTGATTCGACCGTGTAGAGCGCGACCATCTTGTCGATCTCCTCTAGGAGCTTAGGGTTTTCTGTCGCGATGTAGTTGAGGGAGGCGACCACTTTGCCCTGATTGGAGAGCACGCTATAGATGTGCTTGGAGTAGGTCTCCCAAAAGGCATAGGTCTTTTTGATCTCTTCGGAGAGTTCAGGGTATTTTTTGTATTTTGGATGGGTGTAGAATCGAAGAATCGTCTCATTATAGAGCTTGAACGAGGCGTAAAAGTCCTCATAAGATTGGGCGTCCCATTTGTTGGTGTAGCGCATGAGATGGTAGGCCATGCGTTGCGTGAGCATCCTCTGACGCCCCGAATCATCAACATCTTCACCGCTTAGCCCGCTATACACCATCGCCTTGACGATTCGATCCGAGAGAGTGAGCATCTGATTGTTGTTCGCATCAAGGAATCGCTTGTCGTCATCTAGTGCCCGGATGGAAGATTTGAAAAATTCAACCTGCTTTTTGAATTCAAGCCACTTCACATTGATCACTTCGAGCTGATTTTCGATTTTTTTGTTGTTGGGGGGAGCGACTCCGAGTTTTTGATTCCCGTGGCGCAGAATATCGAGCTTGGTTTGAAACTCCTCAATAGAAGCGTCTAGCTCTCTAAACTCGAATTTGTCTTGAGAGTTGATGATGAAGATCTCTTTGGAGATTTTTTGGCTGAGCATCCGCTCTTTGCCCGCGATATTGATGATGTAGCCATCGCTAATTCCCTTTTGGTTGATAAGCACGGTGGAGAGAATGACCGTGCCCACGCAGAGGGAGACGATGGAGCCTACGATGATGAGCTGTTTGACGATTCTTTTCATGCGAATTTCCTAAAATTTCATTGATAAATTTCACTCAGGCGGGAGTGGTTGAGCACCACAATATTTCCCTCAATATCCGTAGCGATCACCCCATCACGATGGAGTTTTTTGAGAATCCTAGAGAGGGTTTCGGGCTGAATGTTGAGCATATAGGCGATATCTTGCTTTTTGAGGGTATTAAACTCCTCCAGCTCTCTATCTAGCATATGGGCGACTTTAGCGGTGCCATCAAAGACGATCTCGCGATTGATAACGCACTGGAGCTCCTTGGTCTTGTGGGTGAACTCTTTAAAAAGCGCCATTAGAATTGCGGGCGAGGAGAAGAAGAGCTCTTTGAGCCCATTTAAATCAAGGCTCAAAATCGAGCAATCTTGCAGGCATTCAGCATTAGCAAAGCACTGAATCGCGCCAAAACAGGAGAATTCGGTGATGAGAGCACTCTTTTTGATAGAGTAGAGAAAAATCTCATTGTCGAATCGATCCACTTTGTAGATTTTGACGATTCCTTTGAGGAGAAAATAGACGCACTCAATCTCATCGTTTTCGTAATGGAGGATTTCACCTTTGGCGTAATGGCGAATTTTCGCTAGTGGAAGAAGCCGCTCTAGCTCCTCTTCTTGGAGGCTTGAGAAGACCTCTAGCATTCGCAAACATTGGGTGGTCATGTGAAGAGGCACCTTTCCTTGAGCAGTCATAAGCTCCTATTCTATCAAAAAAGTTCCATCCGCTCATCTAATTTTTTCCCATCAAGTTACTTTTATTGGAGTTAGATAAGATTTGAAGGTTACTCATTTCGCGGATTTTATTAATCATTACCGATTCAAACAGGCAGATCAAAGTGAACTTTTTAAAACCTCTTTTTCTTACTTTTCTTTTGACTTTTCCACTCTTTGCCCAAGAGAGCGTCGAGATACTCTATCAGCGCTGTGTCCCTTGCCATGGCGAAAATGGCCGCAAAGTGGCGCTTGGCAAAAGCAGTATCATTGGGGGGCAGTCTCATGATCTCCTCATCCAAAAGCTCACCGCCTACCAAGAGGGCACGCTCAGCATTAAAGGGATGGGGCGACTCATGCAGGCACAACTGCGCGACTACACCTATAGAGACCTAGAGAATCTCTCCCGCTACATCGAAAGCCTCCACTAAAAAAGAGTCTCTCGCTTCTTCTTTGGCTGTCATTGATTCCTATCAATGCGCCCTCACCCCCCAAGCCTGTACAATCTCCCAAAGTTTGAAAACCAAAGGAGATTGAATGTCTAATATCGATTTAGCGATGTTCTGTAACCAGTGCGAGATGAGCGCCCCTATGGGCTGTGGAGCCAAAGGCCAAGAGAAGGGCACCTGTGGCAAAGATTCCACTTTGGCGAGACTCCAAGATACCATGATCTATGGCCTCAAAGGGCTTAGCGCCTATCGAGAGCACGCCAATGAGCTTGGCGCTGACACCAAGAGCGTGGATGATGTGATGAGCGAGACGCTCTATTTCACCCTCACGAATGTGAACTTCAACTTCAATGAGCATATCGCTCAGCTCATGAAAGTGGGCAGTGCAGGCGTGCAGGTGATGGAGCTGCTCTCCGATGCTCATGCGAAGAAGTTTGGCGTGCCCACGCCTGTGAGCGTCTCACAAAATAGAGCCGAGGGCAAGGCGATCTTGGTGAGCGGACACAATATGGAGATGCTTCATAAGCTCCTAGAAGCGACCAAAGATAGAGGCGTGAATATCTACACTCACTCCGAGATGCTCCCTGCGCACGGCTATCCTGAGCTCCGCAAATACTCTCACCTCAAAGGAAATATTGGCAAGGCGTGGTTTGACCAAGGCAAGCTCTTTGAAGAGTGGAGCGGAGCGATCGTGGTGAACACCAACTGCATCGTACCTCCAAGAAGCAATTGCGGCTACTTGGATCGCCTCTACACCTACAAAATCGTGGGAGTTGAAGGGGCTAAAAAGATCGAAAATGATGACTTTGAGCCGCTCATCGCTCAAGCACTCTCTCTGCCTAGCGTGGATAGATTTAACGCAGAGACGACTCTAGTCACAGGTCACAACTATCGCACCATCTTAACGCTCGCTCCACAGATTCTAGAGGCGATTAGCGCGGGTAAAATCAGACGATTCTTTGTGATTGCGGGGTGTGATGCTCCGGGTAAGGGCAGGGAGTACTATCGTGAGCTCGCCCAGAGACTCCCCAAAGATTGCGTGATTCTCACGAGCAGCTGTGGAAAATTCCGATTCAATGACATTGATTTTGGCACGATTGAGGGGACGCAAATCCCCCGATACCTCGATCTAGGGCAGTGCAACGATAGTAATGGAGCTGTTAAAATCGCACTTGCGCTCTCTAGCGCGCTTGGCGTGCCGCTCAATGATCTCCCTGTCTCTATTGTGCTCATGTGGATGGAGCAAAAGGCGATCATCATCCTTTTGGCGCTCTTTAGCCTTGGTGTTCAAAATATCCACATCGGACCTAGCGCGCCTGAGTTTGTCAATGAGCCGATTTTAAACTTCCTCGTAGAGAATTTCAACCTCTCCCTCATCTCCAATGTCGAAGATGATTTGAAGAAATTTTTGGGCTAAAGAGTGTCGCTCTTTGGGGGATTCTCCCCTCGGAGCGATAATATAATCAAATTGTAATCATTACTTTTGTATAATTCACCAACTCAAAGAATCCTTTGAGAATCTATTGTGAAAGGAGAAACCATGTATTGCAAATGTTGTGATAGCTATGTAGCGCAAAAGCCTTGCCCTAGCTGCGGTAGCCAGCGTGTTGTCGAGCTCAAAAACATCAAAACACTCAAAAACTACAAACTCTCCAAGAAATAACCCCCCCCTTTTTTTTATAACAACTCTCTAGAATCCTTGTTTTCCTCTTCCTTTGGGGAAGATGGAGATGAATTCCAAAGCCATTTTGGCGACACGGAATAGCCTCAAACCAGTAAGACACTTTTATTAAAAATCTTTTTCGATTTTAAAGGCATCAAAGATGATGTCAATCGCGCTCATGCGTGCGCCGTGGTTGGTGGCATCTAAAATTTCGCCATCATTGTAGCCAAGTTCGCGCAAGGCTTGAACATCTGTTGCGCTCACATCGTGAGGGGTTCGTACGGCTTTGAGAACAAAAAGAAGCATCGCTTTTTCTTTGGCTTCTAGTTTGGCATCGTTGGGGTTAGCACGCATCGCTTCGACCTCTTTGGGAGTCCAACCTAGCCTATTGATGAGAATCGAAGCGTTAAAATCAACACAGTAACTGCAGCTGTTTTTATCGGAAATCAGCATACGAATCGAGGCAAGCAGTGGCATTGAGAGGGCTTTTTGCTTCATCATGTAGTATTCGATGAAACTCATTTGTTGTTTGATAAGCTCAGGGCTTGCGCTGAAGATTTGCGCTGAGTTTGCTACGCGTCCGCGCATCGCTGTGATTTTTTCGTAAAGCTCAGCAAGCTCACCTGTGGCATCTTCTTTTCTAGCCTTCCCTCGAAAAATATTGCTAGCTGTGAGAGTGTCAGACTCCAGTTTTTCATTGGCATCGTTCACTTCTCTTGAGTGTTTTGGATTCCAAGATAAAATAGCTTAAGAAGGCTGCTTTCATTGGGGAATCCCCTTTTGGTTTTGGTGAGTTTACGAAACCGTCTATGGACTGATTTTATGATATTGGTCGTATAGATAATACGGCGAATATCGGTCGAGTATTTGAAGTAGTTTGAAAGATTTGACCACTTGTTTCTCCACGATTGAACTGCTTGGGAGTGGTAAAAATTTCTTATCAATTCGATAGAATTCCAAATTCCAAAGAATGGGTAAAAGGCCTTCAATGAAATATTTCCGATTCTCTTTTGTTCTTGCACTCGTGGGTGTTTTGGTCGCCTATTTTTTCCTTGGCGGGCTCTATGCCGCCTATATTGTGGCACTTTTGGCGCTCCTTGAGGTTTCCATCTCTTTTGACAATGCCGTGATCAACGCCAAAGTCCTAGAGGGGATGACCCCCAAATGGCGCGAGCGCTTCATCATATACGGGATTCCCATCGCGGTGTTTGGCGTGCGCTTCATCCTCCCCATCATCATCGTCTCGTTGGCCTCAGGCGAGGGCATGATAGAGATTTTGAATCTCGCCCTCTCTGATGCAGCCCTCTATGCCGAGAAGCTCGAAGGAGTGATGGGCAAAATCTACGCCTTTGGCGGGGCATTTTTGCTCATGGTCTTTTTGGAGTTTTTCTTCGATGAAGATAGAGAGGTGGTTTGGCTTAGGCGCCTAGAGCAGAATAGAATCACCCAGCGAATCAGCCAAATCAACTTCATCGAGCTTTTGGTGGCGATTCTTGTGGGGGTTGTGCTTAGCTTTTTGAGCGGAGAGCTTGGCGTTAGTCTCGCCTATTTTATTGGGATCGCTCTCTATGCACTCATTCGCGGGATTGATCACGCACTGATCAAAGGGGGCGCGCGAAGCGGAGTGATTGGGTTCCTCTATCTGGAGGTGCTTGATGCGAGCTTCTCGCTTGATGGGGTGATTGGTGCCTTTGCGCTGAGTAGCAACATCTTTATTATTGTCATCGGTCTAGCCATTGGAGCCTTTTTTGTGAGATCGCTCACGATCTATTTTGTCGAGAAAAAGGTGCTCTCAGAGTTTATCTATCTAGAGCATGGCGCGCGCTATGCGATTTTGATTTTGGCGTTAATGATGTTTGTGCAGATTTTTATGCATGTGAGCGAGGCGATCGTGGGGAGTGTGGGCGTGGTGATCATCCTAGGCGCCCTCTTGCATTCGATCATCCACAAGAGGCGCAAGCGCAGGGCTTAGCGCCCTTGGGTGAGGCGGTAATCCTCTATCTCGTGGAAGTTGAGATAGCGATAGATTTGCGACTCTTTGCCTGCGATCTTTTGAGGGATGAGTGCTAGATACTCCTCTTTGGTGGGCAGTCGTCCCAGCATCGCGCAGAGTGCGGCTAGCTCGGCGCTTCCCAGATAGACTTGGGCGTCTTTGCCCATGCGATTGTTGAAGTTTCTTGTGCTCGTGGAAAAGACCACTGCGCCATCTCGCACTCTAGCTTGATTCCCCATGCAGAGGCTGCATCCGGGCATCTCTATCCTCGCTCCCGCGGCGCCAAAGATAGCGTAATAGCCCTCTTGAGTGAGCTGTTTTTCGTCCATTTTGGTGGGGGGAGCGATCCAGAGAGTGGTGGGCACGGCTCCCTCGCCTTTGAGGATTTCGCCTAGGGCACGATAGTGTCCGATGTTGGTCATGCAGCTCCCCACAAAGACCTCATCGATTCGGTGGGGTCTGGCGGGGTTGTTTAGGACTTCGCTGAGGGTGGCGACATCATCAGGGTCATTGGGGCAGGCAAGGATGGGCTCGGTGATCTCATTGAGATCAATCTCGATGATTTCCGCATACTCCGCATCGCTATCAGGCTCAAGCAGTTCAGGGTTTTCGCACCACGCCCGCATTTTTTGAGCGCGTCTAGCGAGTGTCTCTTGGCTCTCATATCCCGCCTCAATCATCGCTTCGATGAGGCGGATGTTGGAGCGCAAAAATTCAATGATAGGCTCTTTGTCCAGTCTCACCGTGCAAGCCGCTGCGCTGCGCTCCGCACTCGCATCGCTTAGCTCAAAGGCCTGTTCGACTTTGAGCCTAGGAAGCCCCTCGATCTCTAGAATCTTCCCGCTAAAGATATTCTTTTTACCCTGCTTTTCGACCGTGAGGAGCCCTCGCTTGATGGCGTAGTAGGGGATCGCATTGACAAGATCGCGGAGGGTGATTCCTTTTTGGAGTTCACCCCTAAATCGCACAAGGATGGATTCGGGCATATCTAGGGGCATGCTTCCTGTGACCGCGGCAAAGGCGACTAGACCGCTCCCTGCGGGAAAGCTAATTCCCACAGGGAATCGCGTATGAGAATCGCCTCCTGTTCCGACTGTATCAGGCAGAATCATGCGATTGAGCCATGAGTGAATCACCCCATCCCCCGGACGCAGAGAGACCCCGCCTCGAGTGCTGATGAATTGGGGGAGGGTGGCGTGGAGCTTCACGTCAGAGGGTTTGGGGTAGGCGGCGGTATGGCAGAAGCTTTGCAGGACAAAATCAGCGCTAAAGCCAAGGCTGGCTAGCTCTTTGATCTCATCGCGCGTCATCGCTCCTGTGGTGTCTTGGCTCCCTACGGTGGCGACTCTTGGCTCGCAGTAGGTGCCAGGAGCGATCCCCTCCACGCCGCACGCTCTGCCGACCATCTTTTGGGCTAGAGTGAAGCCTCTAGCCTTGCCTTGGGGGTTTTGGGGCTTGATGAAGAGATCATCTTCTTTGATTCCTAGGGCTTCTTGGGCTTTGGCGGTGAGACCGCGCCCGATGATGAGGTTGATCCTTCCTCCTGCTCGAATCTCGTCACTTAGCGTGTTGGGCGTGAGATTGAAGGTGGCGACCCCCTCGCCTGCCTTTTCGATTCGGCCTTCATAGGGGTAGAGCGCGATCACATCCCCTTCATTAAGCTTGCTTGCATCCGCAACAATGGGAAGTGTGCCGCTATCCTCACAGGTGTTAAAGAAGATGGGGGCGATAGAGGTGCCAATCACCACGCCACCCGCCTTTTTGTTCGGGATGAAAGGGATCTCGTGTCCCATGTGCCATACCAAGGAGTTGCAAGCCGACTTTCTAGAGCTTCCCGTGCCCACTACATCGCCGACATAGACCAACGGGAAACCTTTTTTCTTTAGCTCCTCGATACGAACAAAGGCGTTTTGGGTGCGATTCTTTAACATACTTTGAGCGTGGAGAGGAATATCGCTTCGCGTGAAGGCGTCACTGGCGGGGGAGAGGTCATCAGTGTTGGTTTCGCCCTCAATCTTAAAGACGGTGAGGAGAATCTTGTGAGGCAGAGGAGGGCGGCGGGTGAACCACTCCGCCTTAGCCCATGATTCTAATATCTCTTTGGCGTAGGGATTGTACTTGGAGAGGGCGAGAATCTCATTGAAGCCTTCATAAACAAGGAGCGTCTCTTTGAGTTTTTCCACCGCCTCTTTGGCGAGATCTTCCTCTAGGCTCAGCGCTTCGATGAGGGGCTTGATGTTGTAGCCTCCAAGCATGGTGCCAAGGAGTGAAATTGCCTCTTTGGGTGAGATGGCTTCACAGGCTAGAGTGCCTTTGGCGATTTTGTCGAGAAACTCCGCTTTGACCTTGGCAGCCTCATCCACTCCCGGAGAGACACGATGGCTAAGGAGCTCTTTAAAAGTCTCTATCTCCTCGTTGCTTGGGTGCAAAAGCCCCTCAATGACGGCTTTGACTTGCTCGGCATTAAGGGGGAGGGGGGGGATATTCTCCTTGGCGCGCTCTAGGACATGCGCTTGATACTCGGCTAAAAAACTCATCGGCAACTCCTTGTGAAAAGTGACTTCAGGCGAATTATGGAAGAATAATTTTAACCAAAGTGACGCTCAAAACGGTTGAAATCCTCCTTTTTTTGATGGTTAAAGTATATTTATTTGGTAAACAATAAAATAAAATACCTCTACAAATATCGATTTATAGGCTTTTATAGCTCAAATAGAAAATCATAACTTTTACTCAACAATTATTGACAAAAACTTTTTTCCGTTGTATAATCCTCCTAGATTAATTGCGCAAGAGAGTTTTAAAAAGATCAAAACTTTAAACGAAGGAGAAAAAATGAAAGTCGCTCAGAATGTTCAAGAACTCATCGGCAAGACCCCCCTAGTTAGGCTCAATTTCGCCTCTAAAGAGAGTGGAGCTAATGTCATCGGCAAATGCGAATTCATGAACCCCTCAGGCTCGGTCAAAGACCGAATCGCCCTAGGGATGATCAATGCCGCCATTGGGGCGGGTAAAATCACCCCTGAGACCATCGTCATTGAGCCCACCAGTGGAAATACAGGAATCGGACTGGCTTCTGTCTGCGCCGCCAAAGGAATCAAGCTCATTCTCACTATGCCAAGCTCCATGAGTATTGAGCGGCGTAAACTATTGGCGGCTTTGGGAGCGCAAATCGAGCTAACCCCTGCCGAAAAAGGGATGAAAGGTGCAGTGGAGAGAGCTTTGGAGCTCGCCCAAGAGACCAAAAACTCTTTCGTTCCTCAGCAGTTTGAAAACCCCGCCAACCCTGAATATCACCGAGTGACCACGGCGGTGGAGATTTGGGAAGATTTAGATGGCAAGGTGGATGTGCTAGTGGCTGGAGTCGGCACGGGCGGCACGATCACAGGCGTGGGCGAGGTGCTCAAGGCAAAGAATCCTAATCTCAAAATCTACGCCGTTGAGCCTATCGATTCTCCTGTCCTCTCTGGAGGCAAGCCCGGCCCTCACAAGATTCAGGGAATCGGAGCAGGATTTGTCCCCAAGGCGCTCAACACCGCCCTCTATGATGAGGTGATTCAGGTGAAGGTGAGCGATGCTTACGAGATGTCTAGACGACTTGGCAAGGAGGAGGGGATTTTGGTTGGAATCTCTGCAGGCGCCAACATTTGGGCCTCTAAAGAGATTGGCAAGAAATACCCCGGAAAAACAGTGGTGACGATTCTTTGCGATACGGGTGAGAGATACCTAAGCACCGAGCTTTTTGACCTTCAGCCTTCCTGATTTTCAGGCTTTTTAGCTATAATCTCCACTATTTTGAGTGGGGAACTAGAAAGTGAGATTGGATTTGTTTTTTGATCGATTGCTAAGCACCGAGGGCGATAAACTCGCCACGGTTGCCAAAAATACCATCTTAGAGCCTTCAGTCGCCTATTTTGACTTCACCGCTTCGGGGTTGGCCTATAGGACGATTGAGGAGCGAATCGCCTCGATTCTTCCTCGCTACGCCAACACCCACTCCGAAGTGACCAATCACGCCCTTTTTATGACCGAACTCTACGATGAGGCGCGCGCCAATCTCAAGCGTCATATGGATTTGGATGAGGAGTTTGCTCTTTTTCCTTGCGGGAATGGCTCCACGGGCGCGATTAAGAAGTTTCAAGAGCTTATGGGGCTCTACCTCCCCCCTCGCACTCAAAAGCGCCTCTCGCTCACTCCTGATCCAGCGCTTTTCCCTGTGGTTTTTGTGGGTCCTTATGAGCACCACTCCAACGAAGTGAGCTATCGAGAGAGCCCTTGTGAGGTGGTGAGAATCCCGCTGGATTCCAGGGGGCTAGTGGATATGGGGGTGCTTAGGGCGAAGCTTGGAGAGTACCAAGGGCGAGAGATCATCACCTCTTTCTCTCTAGCCTCCAATGTAACGGGTATCATCATCCCTTACGAAGAGATTTCCGCGCTCATTAGAAAGGCAGGGGGAATCGTCACTTTTGATATGGCGACGGCTTCTTCTTATATGAACATCCCTTCAAAATTTTTTGACGCAGCCTTCTTCTCTCCGCACAAGCTCCTAGGGGGCGTGGGGAGTTGTGGGCTTTTGGCGATGCGAAAAAGCCTCATCGATTCCACCCTTCCGCCCACTTTCGCTGGAGGTGGCACGGTCACCTATGTCTCTAGGATCGACCAATACTACCGAGAAGATCCCGAATATCGCGAAGATGCAGGCACTCCTGGCGTCCTTCAGCTTCTTCGTGCCTCTTTGGCCTATCAGTTGCGTAACGAGGTGGGGCTGGAGTTTATCGCCAAGCGCAAAAAAGAGCTCTGCGCTCCCCTTGTGGAGGCGCTCAGAAAGATGGAACGAGTAAAGATTTACGGAGATATTGAAAGTTGCAATCGCCTAGGAATCTTCGCCATCAATATCGAGGGAATCTCTCCTTATGAGGTCTGCCAGCGACTCTCCAGGGAGTACCTCATCGAGACGAGGGCTGGATGTAGCTGTGCAGGGCCCTATGGACATGACCTTTTGGGCTTAAAAGATGATGGACTTTTTGCTTCGCGTCCGGGTTGGGTGAGAATCAGCGTCCACTATAGCCACTCTCTAGAACAGATTGAGCGCCTGCTGGGCGCACTTGAGGAGATCGCACGCGATTAAAGCGGTGATGTTCAGTTTATTTTAAATAAAAATTGATTTTTGTCAATTTTTATTCCTTCCGATTCCTCTACAATCCCTCCATAGAAAAACTAAAAACTTTCATGGAGGCAACCCCAATGACAACTATCAAAACCTATCTCACCCAAGACCATCGCGAGTGCGACAAGCTCTTTAGTGATTTGGAAAATCATGTAGCGCAAAAGGAGTGGAACGAGGCAAAGGCACTCTTTGAGCCTTTTGAAAAGGCGATGATTCGACACTTTGAGATCGAAGAGCAGGTCATCTTCCCTGCATTTGAACAAAAGACGGGCTTCGTGGGAGGTCCTACGCGCGTCATGACTATGGAGCATCAGCAGATGCGAGGAGTGATTGAGGGGATGAAAGGCGCCCTAAAGGAGCAAGATAGGAATCGATTCCTAGGACTCTCTGAGACACTCATGATCTTACTGCAACAGCACAACATGAAAGAGGAGCAGATGCTCTACAACATGATTGAGATGCACCTTAAAGAGGAGAATGACGATCTCATGAAAGAGGTGGTGAATCGATGATCGAGCGACGAATCGATGTGAGTGAGCTCCACCATCCCGAGCCCTTTGAGATCATGATTCAAGCCATTGGAGAGCTCAAAGAGGGGGAATATATCCGCATGATTCACCGTCTAGAGCCCCTCCCGCTCTATGAGGTGCTTCATAGGCAGGGATTTATCCATGCCACGCTTCCCCTCAAAGGGGGCGGGTACCATATTCTTATCGCTCACGCCAAGGATCAAGAATCACTTGATCAACTCTCTTCTTAGGAGCACCCCATGTTTCAAGGAATCTCACTCGATCAAGCCCCGCCCTTTAGTGTTCCTGTGCGATTTTTTCTCACAGCACCCCTTTTTTTGATGCTTTCAGGTGTGCTGATGCTTCTAGGTGATCCATCCGCGCTTGAGAGCCGCTGGAGCTACCCATCTCTTGCTTTAGTTCACGCACTCACGGTAGGATTTGGCGGGATGGTGATGCTTGGGGCGCTCACGCAGATGCTACCCGTGCTAGCGGGCGTGAAGCTTCGCTCCCCTTTGAAGCTCGCTAGAATCGTCCATTCGGCCTTGAGTTTTGGGACGCTGGCGATGATCTTTGGCTTTTGGTTCTCTAGTGTCCCTCTGCTCTTTTTGGCCTTAGGGCTTTTGGGGGCAGGATTTGGGCTTTTTCTCTTTGGGTTGGGCTATGAGCTCTTTTTTAGGGTTGCTTTTGTCAATTCCACTATCAAGGCGATGCGTTACGCGGTGGTGGCATTGGTTTTGGTGGTGCTTAGCGGAGGAATTATGCTAGGGCTTCATGCGCTTGGCATAAGTGTGCCTTGGCAGATGGAGATGATCCAATTCCACCTCAAAGCGGGCTCATTTGGTTGGACATTTTTACTGATTTTAGGGGTCTCATTTCAGGTGATTCCGATGTTTTATGTCACCCAAGAGTATCCTTTGTGGTTGCGAGAGAAAGGGGTGAAGCTCTTTGTGGGGGTGCTCCTTTTATCCTTAGGGATGCCTTGGTTTTTAGGGGGAGATGAGGGATGGCTTTTGGATATTTTGGCGATCTTGGCTATTCTTTGGAGTGCATTCACGCTCAAAAATCTTGCCTCTAGAAAGCGTGCCTTGGCGGATACGACGATTCGCTATTGGCAAATCTCTTCTCTCTCTTTGATTCTCTTTGGTCTTCTCTTCTTGCTATCGCCCTATCTCTCTTGGGATAGTTCAAGCTGGCTTTTTTTGCTCTTTGCCTATGGTTTTGGAGTCTCGCTCATCAATGGTATGCTCTACAAGATCATCCCCTTTTTGGTCTGGTTTCATCTAAGCGGGGCAGGAGTCTTTATGATTCCAAGTATGAGAGAGATGATTGAGGAGAAGAGGATGCTTTTGCAGCTCTTATTGCACCTTTTAGCAGGAATCGCCCTAGGGGCTGGGATGGCCCAATCCCTCTTTTTCTATCCTGCGGGATTGCTTTTACTCCTCTCCAATGGGCTTCTAGGGTATAATCTCTACAAGGCGAGCCAAATCTACTACGCCAACCTCCCCAAAGGTGCGGATTCAAATGGAATGGAAAAAGATTGATCTATTCAGCGCTCTAGAAGAGGAGCGGCTGGATTATCTTCAAAGTTTTAGCAAAAAACTCTCCTATCAAGAGGGGAATATCCTCTTTTTTGAGGGGGAGAAGCCAAACCATCTCTATGTTCTCCTGAAGGGAATTTTGAAGATTTACAAGACGGATCCTAGGGGTAATGAAGTGGTGATTCACTACATTCAGCCCCCCTCCTTGGTGGCGGAGTTGGTCAATTTAGAGGGGATGAACTACCCCGCAAGTGCTATTTTTGAGAGCGATGGGGAGATTTTGGCGATTGATTACGCCATTTTTGAGCGGGATTTCTTGAAAAACGGTGACATGGCTTTTTATATCATCAAGTCACTCACTCGAAAAATCAAGGCGCTTGAAGAGGTGATCACTAGCAATCTCACGATGGATACCACCTCTAGGGTGGCTAAATTTTTCTATGACAAATCCGAAGAGCTTCCCTGCCTCTCTCAGCGAAAAATCGCTTCGATTCTTAACACCACGCCTGAAACCCTCTCTCGAATCGTGAAAAAACTCAAAGAGGAGAAGATCATCACAGTGGAAAAAGGGTCAATCATTGAGGTGAACAAAGGGAGACTTAAAGAAGAGTTTGATCTTTTTTAAAGGGTTTTAAACTACAATCCCCGCAAATGTTCAATCGAAAAAAGGAAATGATTCTATACTATGACAGCGCTAAAAGCCTCTCAAAAAGCCAAGCTTCCCACTCGACACGGAATCTTTACGATTCAAGCGTTTGCGCATGAGGGAAAAGAACACTTAGCCATCTTCTCTGACCCCTTACCCCCCGTCCCGCTTCTTCGAGTGCACTCTGAATGCCTCACGGGTGATGTTTTTGGCAGCCTCAAATGCGATTGTGGCAGCGAGCTCTCCATCGCCATGGAGCGAATCGCCAAAGAGGGCGGAATCGCGCTCTATCTTCGCCAAGAGGGGAGGGGAATTGGACTCTTTCACAAGGTCAATGCCTACGCCCTTCAAGATCAAGGGTATGACACCGTTGAGGCGAATCTCGCCCTTGGTTTCAAGGAAGATGAGCGAAACTATGAGGTGGTCGGTGAGATTTTGAGCTTTTATGGAATCGATGAAGTGAAGCTCCTCACCAATAACCCCAAAAAGGTGGAGGCGATGAGCCACTTTGTGAAGATTCACTCCAGAGAAGCGATTCTAGCCCCGCACAATTGCTACAATGAAAACTATCTCAAAACCAAGCAAGAGAAGCTCGGACACCTGCTTTAGGAGGGATTGAATTTGAAAAGAGGCGTGAGCTACGAAGAGGCGTTAGAGATTTTATCGAGCTCTGGCGTGAGGCTAAAGGGCGAGGAGAAACTATTCTTGCACGATGCCCTAGGCAGGGTGCTCGCTAGAGACATCATCGCCCCAAGTGATATGCCCCCCTTTCCCACGGCGGCCATGGATGGGTATGCTTGCTCATCTAGGGATATTAACGAGGGGAGAGCCTTGCGCATAGCAGGGGATAATCCTGCAGGAAATCCTTGTGAGATGGCGCTAGAGGAGGGGAGTTGTATCAAAACCTTCACGGGTGCTAGAATGCCACGGGGGGCTGATACGCTCCTTATTGTGGAGAATGTCAAAGAGGAAGAGGGATTTTTGAAGCTCACCGCTCCTGCCCCTAGAGCGGGAGTTTTTATCCGCCAAGCGGGAGACAACTATCGCCAAGGAGAGATTCTGCTCCCCAAAGGCACTCTTCTCACTCCCTCAGAGATTGGGCTTTTAGCCAGTCTCAACCATCTCTTTGTCCATGTGCGCTCCAAGCCTATTGTGACCATCTTAAGCGGAGGAGATGAGCTTGTAGAGCTTGGCGAGGAGAGCTTGAGAGTCGGTGCGCTAAGGAGCGCGAACAATCATCTCCTCAAAGCCCTGATCGATTCGATGGGAGGAGAGGCTAGACTCACGGACCTTTTACCCGATGAACCCCATGCGATTGAGGAGGCATTAAAGAGTGCTCTAGAAGAATCAGATATCGTGCTCACCACGGGGGGAATGAGCTTGGGGGATTACGACTTCACCCAGCAGGCGATCTATAAGCTCTGCGATGAGGTGCTCTTCCATGGAGCCAAGGTGAAGCCTGGCAAGCCCATTGCCTACGCCAAAAAAGGCGACACTCATCTCTTTGGATTGCCAGGATTCCCCAACTCCTGCCTCATCACTTTTTATCTTTTTGGGCGAATCATCCTCCATCGGATGCTAGGGGTCCCTTTTGAGCCCCTTAAGATTCGCGCTAAACTAGACGAATCGCTCCAAAAAGAGGCGGGTAGGGCAGAGTTTCGTGTCTGTACCCTGAAGCTCCAAAAAGGGGAGTGGAGGGTTGATTTTGAGGGCAAAAAGGGAATCCAAAGCGCTATTATCAACAATCTCTGTGGCCCCACGGCGCTAGTGATCTTGGATGAAGAGTGCACCTTTAAAGAGAGGGGCGAAGAGGTGGAGGTGGTGCTTTTTAAGCCCTTAGAGACTATTTTGCAAAGGAGTTAGCGATGGTGAAAGTAGAATTTTTAGGCCCCATTGGCAAGGCCGATATGGAGCTTGAGGTGAGTTCCCTCAAAGAGCTCAAGGAGGTGCTCAAAAAGGATCAAGAGCTCTCTAGCTGGTTGGAGGATTGCGCGGTAGCCGTGAATGATACGATCGTGAATTCTTTAGAGGTGGCGCTTCGCTCAGGCGATAGGGTTTCGCTTTTGCCTCCTGTGTGTGGAGGGTGAGCGATGTTAGAGCTTTTTTCGGGGAGTCTTGACACTAAAGCGCTCTATGACAGGTGGCATATCATCGCCAGCAAGCGCAACTTTGGGGCTTGTTTGATGTTCACGGGCGTAGTGAGAGATGAGGAGGGGATTAGCGGATTGAGCTTTGATCTCTATGAGCCTATTCTTCGGGCATGGTTTGAGAGATGGCAGGAGAAGGCCAAAGCCCAAGGAGCGCTTTTTTGCATGGCGCACTCCATAGGTGATGTCCCCAATCATGAGAGCTCTTTTGCTGCGGCGATTCTCTCGCCCAAACGCCGCGTGGCGCTAGAGATGATTGAGCAATTTGTGGAAGATTTTAAAGCCAATGCTCCCATCTGGAAGTATGACCTCAAAGAAGGGGAGAGAATCTACGCTAGAGCACGCAGTCACAAGATTGAGGGAAGCGGGCTTCTTGCATGAAGAATCTCGCCTGTGCCTTCACGGGGCGCTCCAATAGCGGCAAAACCACGCTCATCGAGAAGCTCGCCAAAGAGCTCGCCTTCACGCACAAAGTCGCCATCATCAAGCACGACCCCAAGGATAAAGCACGATTTGACACTGAGGGGAAGGATAGCTACCGCTTCTACCAAGCAGGTGCGAGCGTGGCGGTCGTCTCTAGCGTGAAAACCACGATTATGCTTCAAGAATCACGCTCTATCAAAAATATCGCCGCCAGTTTTGGCGAGGTGGATTACCTTTTTGTGGAGGGGCTCAAAGAGATCCCTCTCCCTAGAATCGCGGTGATGCGCGAAGAGGTGGAGGAGCGATTTTTCCCCTATATCAAGGCGGTTGCAGTCGATCACACCATCAATAAAAAGCTCATTCCCCAAGGAATCGATATTCTAAACCTCAATGAGCCTCTAGAGATTTTGGCTTGGATTGACCAAAACGCTCTACCCATTAAGGAGATGCAATGATTAAAATAGGAATCATCACGACTTCAGACCGTGCGAGTGCAGGAATCTACGAAGATATTTCGGGCAAAGCCATCGAATCGACCCTTAAAGAGTATCTCAAAAGCGAGTGGAAACCCCTCTATCGCCTTATTCCTGATGAGCAAAAGGTGATAGAGCAGACGATGATTGAGCTTTGCGACCAAGAGGGGTGCGCCTTGGTGGTGACCACGGGTGGCACAGGCCCTGCACTTAGAGATGTCACGCCTGAGGCGACCGAAGCGGTTTGCGAGAAGATGCTTCCCGGATTTGGCGAGCTTATGCGCCAAGAGAGCCTCAAATATGTTCCCACGGCAATCCTCTCAAGGCAGACCGCGGGTATTAGGGGGAAGAGTCTCATCCTCAATCTCCCAGGCAAGCCCAAGTCCATTAGAGAGTGCTTAGATGCCGTCTTCCCTGCGATTCCCTACTGTGTTGATCTCATTGAGGGGCCCTACATAGAGACCAACGAAGAGGTTATTCAAGCCTTTAGACCCAAAAAATAATCAAGGATTTTCATGGAGCTCACCCATCTAGATGCCAATCACAATCCCAATATGGTCGATGTTTCCAATAAGAGCGAAACCAAACGCGTGGCGGTAGCCAAAGGGACCATTACAATGAGTCAAGAAGCCTATGAGAGCGTCATCTCCCAGACCAATAAAAAAGGTCCGGTGCTCCAAACAGCCATTGTGGCAGCTATCATGGGAGCCAAAAAGACGAGCGATCTTATTCCTATGTGCCACCCACTCTTTTTGAGCTCAGTGGGGTGTGTGATCGAAGAGAATCCCGCCAACCACTCCTTTACCCTCACGGTCACGGCCAAGGTCGAAGGCAAAACAGGCGTTGAAATGGAGGCGCTCACGGGCGTTTCTATCGGCCTTTTAACGATTTATGATATGGTGAAAGCGATTGATAAGAGTATGGTGATGAGTGAAATTTATCTCGTAGAAAAAGAGGGCGGTAAGAGCGGGCATTTCAAAAACGCCCGCTAAGAGGGGAGCCTCTAGGTTAGCCTAGAAGCTTTTTGATGATTGCTTTGGCGGCCTCTCGACCATCAAGCGCAGCATTGACTACAAGATCAGCGCCTCGATAGCAATCCCCTCCTGCAAAGACATTGGGAAGGGAAGTCTCATAAGAATTATCCACGATGATTCCTCCCCAAGGGTGCAGTGCGATTTGGTGCTGCTCTAAAAAAGAGGGTCTAGCAGGATCAAAGCCTAGAGAGAAGATAATCACATCCGCTTCCACGACAAACTCGCTTCCCTCCACGACCACACACTTTTGTCGTCCCTTCTCGTCCATATCGCAAAGTTCGGTTCGGTACGATTCGATTCCAGTAGCTTTGCCCTCGCGGAGAATCACCTGCTTGGGGGCGGCAAAAAATTCAAATTCTACCCCCTCCTCTTTGGCGTTCACATACTCTTTGTGGCTTCCGGGCATATTATTTTCATCGCGGCGATAGAGAATCTTCACCTCCTCGGCTCCCTCTCTAATGGCGGTTCGCACACAATCCATCGCTGTGTCCCCTCCGCCAACCACGACCACGCTTTTGCCCTTGAGTTCGGGCAAAAGGATGGAGGATTCAACTCCAAAGTTTCGCTTTTGAATCGCCGTGAGAAAATCAATAGCGCTATAACAGCCCTCCGCCTCTTCTCCGGAAATCCTTGCCTTTTTAGGGGCGGTTGCGCCAATCCCCAAGAAGATAGCATCAAAGCCTTTAAGAAGCTTCTCAAAAGACATCTCCTTGCCAATCTCTTTACCAAGATGGAGTTTTAGTCCTGCTTGGGTGAGCTGATCAAGTCGTCTCTCTATGACGCTTTTTTCGAGTTTGAAGCCTGGGATTCCATAGGTGAGGAGCCCACCCGCACGATCTTGGCGCTCAAAGAGCTCCACTTTGAAACCTTCTCGAAGCAAGAAGGTTGCTGCTGAGAGTCCTGCTGGGCCTGAACCCACGATAGCCACGCTTTTACCAACGCTTTTAGTGGCAAACTTTGGCTTGTAGCCAAGCTCCATCCCCTTTTCACTGATGAAAGTTTCAATCGCGCCAATAGTGATTGCCCCATAGCCATCATTAAGAGTGCAATCCCCCTCGCAGAGGCGATCTTGAGGACAGACACGCCCCATGATTTCAGGGAAGGGCGAAGTGGCATGAGAGAGCTCAAAGGCGAGGCGAAAATCCTTTTCGGAGACCTTTTTGAGCCACTGAGGGATGAAGTTGTGGAGTGGGCATTTATTGTGACAATAGGGGTCACCGCACTGCACGCATCGACTCGCCTGAGGGGTCGCCTCATCGCTTGAGTAGGGCTGGTAAATCTCGCTATAGTCTTTGACTCGCTCTAGGGCTTGGCGCTTTTTAGGGTTGCTTCGTTCAACTTGTAAAAAATTTTGCATCTTAATCTCCATCCTCAGGGTTCAAAGGGGCTTTTTTCATGTTTTTGGGCAAGACGATCCAGAAGTTTCGCACCTCATCGCGGAAGTAAGCAAGAATATTTTTCGCCTTTTCGCTGCCCGTCTCGTTGATGTGCTGTTTGAGGAGCTTTTTGAGGTAGTGGCGCGCCTCATCTAGCTCATCGGTGTCGATTCGTTTGATTTCGATCAGCTCTTGGTTGACATGGTCGATGAAATCATGCTTTTTGTCATAAACAAAAGCGATTCCTCCCGTCATTCCCGCGCCAAAGTTGATTCCTGTCTCGCCTAGAATCACCACGACGCCTCCCGTCATGTATTCGCAGGCATGATCCCCTGTGCCTTCCACGATCGCCAAAGCGCCAGAGTTTCTCACTCCAAAGCGCTCACCCACTTCACCCGCGACAAAGAGCTTGCCGCCCGTGGCACCATAAAGACAGGTGTTGCCCGCGCAGGCGATTTTGTTTCGCTTGATTTCGGGTGTGATGACGATTTTGCCGCCATGCATCCCTTTGCCCACATAGTCATTTGCCGCCCCTGTGAGGTAGAGCGAGACTCCATGGATGAGGAAGGCGCCAAAGCTTTGACCCGCAACCCCTTCGAGATGAATTTTGATGGCGCCATCACTTAGCCCCTTGTTGCCATAATATTTGGCGATCTCGCCAGAGATTTTGGCGCCAAAGCTTCGGTTGGTGTTGCAGATGGTCTTCTCTAGGACAATCTTGTTTTTATCATTTTTGATGGTGTCATAGACCTCAGCGAGGATGTTTGTCTCAAACTCATTTTTATCAAAAGGCTCATTGGAGGGCTTTTTGCAAATATTTCCCCCTTCAAGTCGCAAAAGAATCGAAGAGAAGTCAAATTTTTTGGCCATCTCATCATCAATCACTTGGAGTAGATCGCTCCGCCCCACGATCTCTTCAATCGTGCTATAGCCCATCTTGGCAAGAATCTCTCGAACATCTTCGGCTAGAAGCGTGAAATAGTTTTTGAGTCGCTCTTTGGTTCCGACAAAATGCTCTCTTAGGCGCGCCTCTTGAGTGGCGATTCCCACGGTGCATCGGTTTTGGTGGCAGACACGGAGCATTTTGCATCCAAGCACAGCGAGCATTGAGGTCCCAAAGGCAAACGATTCGGCTCCAAGCAGAGCGGCTTTCACTACATCTAGACCTGTTTTGAGTCCGCCATCGGTTTGGAGGTGGACAAATTCACGCAAGTGATTCACCTTGAGGGCATTGTGGGCTTCAGAGAGCCCAAGCTCCCAAGGATTCCCTGCAAACTTGATAGAGCTAAGGGGCGCAGCTCCCGTCCCGCCATCGCATCCAGAGATGATGATTTTATCCGCATAGGCTTTAGCCACGCCCGCGGCGATCGTGCCTACACCCAGAGTGGAGACGAGTTTGACGCAGATTTTGGCCTCAGGGTTGATCTGCTTGAGGTCAAAGATGAGCTGAGCCAAATCCTCGATACTGTAAATATCGTGATGGGGGGGTGGGGAGATGAGCGTGACCCCAGGAATCGTGTAACGAAGCTCAGCAATGAGTGGAGTCACTTTGTTGCCGGGGAGCTGACCGCCCTCGCCGGGTTTGGCTCCTTGGGCAACCTTGATCTGAATCTCCTCAGCGCTTCGGAGGTAGAAAGGGGTGACGCCAAAACGACCTGAGGCGATCTGTTTGATTTTGGAGTTTTTAGGTCCTCGGCTGCGCTCCTCTTTCTCGCCTCCCTCACCAGAGTTGGAGCGCCCCCCTAGCTCATTCATCACCTCTGCAAGCGTCTCGTGAGCCTCAGGAGAGATAGAGCCAAGACTCATGGCAGCAGTGTCAAATCGCTTGAAGATCGATTCTTTGGATTCGATTTTTTCTAAGGGGAGGGGTTTTTTGTCCGTCTTGATCTCAAAAAAGTCTCGAATGAACTTCTTGTCACGCCCATCGATTCCTTTTTTTAACTCCAGGAAATCCTCTTTTTTGCCCGTGAGCGAGACTTTGTGGATTCCAAAGATGATATCGGGTCTAAAGTCGTGATACTCATCACCATGGACATATTTGTAGAAGCCGCCCACTCGGATAGGAAAGAGATCGTTTTTGTCCTCAAAAAAGGCATGATGGTGGGCTTTTTGGATACGCGCTTCGATCTCTTTGTAGCCAAGACCAAAGAGGGCGCCATGGGAATCGCTGAAACAATCTTTGAGAATCTCGCGCGAGAGCCCAATCACATCAAAAAGGGCGGAGTTGCGATAGGAGGCAACGGTGGAGATACCCATCTTGGACATGATTTTAAGAATCCCTGCATTCATTGCGCTTCGTGTGTCGCGGAGCTGTTGCTTGATTTCGGCGTTGCTCTTCTCTTTCTCTTTGGCAAGCCCATAAACGGTGGAGTAGAGCATGTAGGGATAGATCGCATTGGCTCCATAGGCGATTAGAATCGCTGCGGAGTGAGAATCATAAACCTCACCGCTCACCGCGACGATGGAGACTTGAGAGCGCACCTTTGCCTCTAGGAGGGCTTGATTCAATCGGCCAATAAGCATCGCCATGGGGATACTTTGATGATTTGCATCCACTCCTCGATCATCAAGAATCACGATCTTGATTCCCTCTTCTTTGACGCTTTGAATGATTTTTTGCACCAAGGTTTCGAGGGAGTTTTTGAGATCCCCTTTAAAAAGGGTGGGGAAGAAGCGATTGTGGAAGCACTCTTTATAGTGAGGCTTCTCTTGGTCGCCATGGGCTAAAAGCACCTCGAAATTCTCCTTCATAAGAATAGGGGAGACGGTTTTGAGGCGCTTGTAGCTGGGATCCTCTTTGAGGATATTGGGAATCGCACCAAAACCTGTGTTGAGACTCATCACGACTTTTTCGCGATAGGGATCAATAGGGGGATTGGTGACTTGAGCGAATTTTTGGCGGAAGAAGTCGCTAAAGGGGCGTTGTTCTTTAGAAAAAGCCGCTAGAGGCGTATCATCTCCCATGCTTCCTACTGCCTCTTTGCCATCCTTGCTCATGGGCTCAATGACCTGCTCGATCACCTCGTGTGTGATGTTGAAGTAGCGTTGCTTTTCTCGCAGATCCTCTCTAGCGTAGTCACTGAAATCTACAAATGTAGAATCCATATGCTCTTGGAGATAGATGAGATTCTCATTGAGCCACTCCATGTAGGGATTGGAATCTTTGAGGTAGTCATTAATATCTTCATTTTTAAAGATTCGACCGCTTTTGAGGTCCACCCCGATCATCTCACCGCTTTGGAGTCTCCCTCTCTCTAGCACTTTCTCAGGAGCAATATCCATCACGCCATATTCGCTAGAGATGATGATCTGATCCTCTTTGGTGATGACATATTTGGCGGGGCGCAGACCGTTTCGATCCAAGATACAGCCGATGTAGCGACCATCCGTGAGGGAAACCGCCGCAGGACCATCCCATGCTTCAAATCTTCCGCTGGTGTACTCATAAAAAGCACGGAGTTTGGAATCCATGTGGGGGGAATTTTGCCATGGGGCAGGGATGAGGGAGCGCGCTGCTTTGAAAAAGTCTGTGCCATTGGCGATGAGGAACTCAAACATATTATCAAGGCTCGCGCTATCGCTCACGCCCCTCTCTAGCAAGGGGAGAATACGGTCCATCTCCTCTCGGGTGAAGATTTGGCTCGCCACCGCTTCGGTTTTGGCCAAGGCGTTGTAGCGGTTGGCCTCTACGGAGTTGATTTCGCCATTGTGCGCAATGGTTCTGAAGGGTTGAGCAAGACGCCATTTGGGGAGGGTATTGGTGGAAAATCGCTGGTGGAAGAGGGCAAAGGAGATTTCAAAATCGGGATCGCGCAAATCTTCAAAGAAGGCGCGAATATAGGTGGGCATCACCAAGCCCTTGTAGGAGATGGTCTTGCTGGAGAAAGAGGCGATGTAGAAGTCGGGATCCTCTTTGAGGGCGTGCTCAATCTCTTTTCGCGCTAGATAGAGGAGCGCTTCAAATCGCTTGGTGGCGATGAGGGAGGCGGGAGCCACAAACGCCTGAATAATCACAGGGAGCGTCTCTAGGGCTAGTGTGCCAAGCGCTTCCGTGTCCACGGGAACTTCGCGGAAGAGAAGCACTTTGAGATCGTTTTTGGCGCAAAGCTCCTTGAAACGCTCTTTGTGCGATTCCTCCTTGATAAAGAGCATGGCTACCGCGTATTGTTGGGGAAGGGAGACCCCTTCTTGATGGGCAACCTTGTGCATGAACTTCTCTGGCATGGAGAGCAAAAGCCCGCTTCCATCTCCACTCTTTCCATCCGCGGCAATCGCTCCTCGGTGCATCATACGCTCTAGTGCCGTGATCGCTGAGACCAGCGTATCGTGCGAAGAGCGATTCTTGATGTTGGCCAACAATCCAAAGCCGCAGTTATCCCTAAAACTATGCAACAGATCCAACGAAAATCCTTTATGGCAAACTCAATTCGGCTGCAAACCGAGAGAAAAATCCTAAGAGTCAAGCCCCTAGACCGCTAAACCCCCTTAATGCCCATGAACTCGAGGTTTTTGGACAAAATTGTAACCTGTTCGTCATTTTTTCCCGAGAAAAAACTGACTATTTTTTAATCACAAAAAAAGAAAAATCTCACGATTTTAAGCTTTTTTTCTCCAAAGCAGGATAAAATCTAGACCAAAAGCCTAAAAAAGGAGCAAAAATGGGCATAGCGGGATGGTCTTGTTCATATATGACAGGGGATAGGTGCGAGCGTCGCTCTTTTAAACCCTGTAGCCCAGGGGAGAAGGGATGCATACTCTATGGAAAAGCCACTTTCACTCCCCAAGAGACTCCCGTAGAAGATCGTCTTAAACGCTCCTTCAGGGAGGCGCCTAAAAACGCTTTTGCCTCCAAGAAGAGAGGGATTTAAGCCCTATAGAGGAAGAGGAGAGATCACGCCTTTATTCCTACCCGATTCTTTGGCTTCATAGAGGGCTTGGTCGGCCATTTTATACATGAGGTCTGGAGTGCACTGGAGGGCGTTGGGGCAGGTGAAGAGCCCAAAAGAGATGGTGAGATAGGAGGAGGATTGATTCCCTTCATGGGGAATCTTAAGTGATTCGATGCGCACTCGAATCGAGTCTAACAGGGTAAATGCCTCTTTGGAGGGGATGGCACTAAGAAGAATCCCAAACTCTTCGCCTCCCATTCTAAAGGCGTAGTCTCCGCTTCGATGGAGCGATTCTTTCATCACTCTAGCCACGGTGATGAGCGCCATATCTCCTGCTTGATGCCCGTAGCGGTCGTTGTATTGTTTGAATCGATCAATATCCAAAATCGCCAAATGAATAGGCCATCCACCGCGAGAGGCTCGTCGAAGCTCCTTTCCAATGGTTTGATTGAAGAATCGACGATTGTAGAGCTTGGTCATATCATCGGTGATGCTAAGCTCCTCGATTCTTTTTTTGTCGGTGATATCTTGGCGGATAGCGGTGTAGCCGATCTTTTCACCTTTGGCATCTCGGAGTATTTCGATATTCATCTCTACCCAGTAAAAATCTCCATTTTTCTTTCGATTTTTGATCTCACCATGCCAAGGTTTATCTTGCGAGATCGTTCCCCAAAGCTCTTGAAAAAGAGAGTCGGGAGTGTCGGGATGGCGAATGATGGAGTGGGGCTGACCTAGGAGCTCCTCTTTGCTGTAGCCAGAGATTTGGCAAAAAGCCTCGCTTGCATTGGTGATTCTTCCTTCTAGGTCGGTCGAAGAGGCGATGACATACTTGTCGATAATTCCAAGATAGCGTTTTAAGGTAGCGTTGAGCCCCTCTTCTCTTCTCCGCCCCTCAATCTCTAAGCGCATCATTTGGTTGATTAGACTTGCAAGCTCTTTGAGTTCTTCAAATTCGATCTTGGAGAGGTTGATCTCTTTGTGCTCTCTGGCAAGTCCTTTGAGCTCTTCTAGGAGAGTGAATATCTCTTTGTCGCTCTTTTTTTGCAAGAATCGAGAGAAGAGCACGATAAATCCAAAAAGAATTAGCGAGAGGAGAATGAAGCGAAGGAGCTCCTCTTGAAGTTTCTCTAACCTCTCTTGGCGTTTCTGTTTGATGTGGTGCTCTAAATCATCCACATGGATTCCACTCCCTATGATCCATGACCATGGTTCATAGGGGGTGATATAGGAGATTTTAGGCGTGGGTAGGCTCTCGCCTCTTTTGTTCCAAAAGTATTGCACAAAGGCTCCCTTTGGATTTGTAGAGAGAGCGTCCTCAAAGAGATCATGGAGGGTGTTGCCTCCGCTTAAAATAATCTCGTTGGTATTAGGAGGGGTGGCGCCATAGATCCCCTCCACTCCCATGAGGATGTCACCTTTAGAATCGACCACAAAAATGTAACCATTTTCATCTCGAATATTGCCCATGGCGTGAAGAAGCTCCAAAACGCTCTCTTGTGAGACTCCTTCAGAGCGTTGATGCTCGATGATTCCTATGGCTTGTTGCATGGCTTGGGAGATAATCTCTTTTTGAGCGCGGAGGTATCGCTCCTCGATCTCTTTGATCTCTTGATTCCAGTGGGCCCAGCTGATAAGCCCCCAAAGGGCGCCCAAAGAGAGAAAGATCACCAGTGCCGAAATGAACGAGGCTCTAAAGGCGAGAGAGGATATCTTTTGAGTGGATGGGGGTTGCATCGCCTTCTCCTCCATGATAAAAGGTAAACTTTTTTCAAACTTTGGCGCATTGTATCACAAGAGAATCAATTCTTGGGAAACGCTTCCATTTTTATAGTATAATTTGTTCCTACACCAAGGGGTTTTGTGTGTTATTAAGGACGCGCTTTCTACTTTTCACACTTCTTTTTGTCCTTTTCGTCGTGGTTTTTGAACTGATGAAGGGGTGGATTTATGTCCATCTCAAAGAGGAGCTCTTTGAAAGAAATATCGCTCTAGCAGGGAATTTTCTTGGGAGTGAGGCGATGCTCATGGCGCTTGGACTCTTAAAGGTTGAAGAGGCGCACAAAGAGAGGCGAGAGAAGATGTTTGAGTCTCTTTGGAGCGCCTATCTTTTGGGTGAGCCGCTGCACTCCCTTAAAAACAGAGCCAAAAATCTAGGCTGGGAGAATCCCGAATTTTTCCTCATTGACCTTGATTCTTTGCAGGTCTCTGATAGCACCGATCCTAGGGCTATCTTGCTTAGATTAAATATTTTCAAAAAGATGCTTCATGCCCAAGCACACCCCCAAAGCGCAACCCTCGGAGCGCTTCCTCGATATGATGCGCAAAGGAAGGTTCTCACGGGCTTTACCTATCGATACGATGCGAAGAATCGGTGCTTTTTAGTGATTCGCGCGGATTACCCCTCTATGGATAGAGAGGTCGCCAATGTCCTTTTTTATGCCAATCACATCCTCTACAACTTCCAAAAACGCACCACTATCAAGAATCTTTTCTATCATGTGCGCTATCAAGATGCAACGGGTTTAGAACATTTGGCCTATTTTGATCTGAAGAGTCCTGAGAAAGTTGATCATCAAAGGGCTCTTGATCTGGCCAAAGAGCTTTCAGATCGTGCTTTGGATATTCCTCTTGAGGAATCGGTCTGGTATCGCTCAAGTCAAGAGGAGGAGCTCTATTTGCAGCGCAAGCGATTCTCCATGAGGGAAGGGGATGTTGATCTTCTCTTGGCGATGGGAGTGGACAGGAAGCACTACTTCACCCACGATGGCTACGCATGGTTTGTGAATGGATTTTTCTGGCTAGGGATGGGGGTTTTTGGCATCCTTTTCTACTGGCTTTTTCAGAGCTGGCTCCTTCTTCCTATCGAGAGAATTGCCCAAAGGATGCATGATAAAGATCCTATTCCTCTCTCTCTAGCGGGAAAAGCCAAAGAGTTTGTGACTCTTTTGGAGACGCACAATCGCCTCCTTGAAGAGTTGCAAAAAGAGAATGAGTTTTCCAAAATGCTTCTTGATAGCCAAGATCAATTTATCAAGGATTCAATCCATGACATCAATACGCCCCTTTCAGTGATTCTCCTGAATGTAGGATTGCTTGAACTTGAGGTGGGAGAGAATGAATATCTGCTCCATATCAAATCAGGAATTCGATCGCTCCAGCATGTTTATGGGGATTTGAGCTATCTTTTGGACAAAGAGGCCAAAGAGGGAGAGGGGGAAGAGGTCTTTGATTTGGGCGAAGTTTTACGCGAGAGAATTGAGTTTTTTCGTATCGTGATTCAGGCGAATGAGAAGAGCATTTTCTTGCATATTAAAGGAGAGGGAATCAGGGTGAAGATGAATGGGGGCAAGCTCAAACGACTCATTGACAACAATCTCTCTAATGCCATCAAACACAGCTTCCCTCAAAGTCGCATCGATGTTTCGCTGGTGAAGCTTGAGCCGCACGCCTTTTTGAGCTTTAGCAATGCGGCTAAGAAGATTGAAGACAAAGAGGCGATATTCATCCGCTACACTAAGGGCGCCGAATCAAAAGCGGGTTATGGAATCGGGCTTTCGATTGTCAAGGAGATTTGCGATGAATATGGAATCGCCATTGATCTCTCCTCAGATGTTTTAACCACCTTCACCTATGTTTTCCCTTTGGAAAAGGGCTAGGGGGCGAAGAGCTCTTTTTATAAAGTTTGTTTGGGGAATTGAATTAAATCAAGGCAAAGGAGTGTCTATGAAAATCTTACTTTTGGAGGATGAGCCGGGAATCTCGATGGCCATTGAGCGCTACTTGAAAAAGCAGGGATTTGAGGTTCGGGCTTTTTCAAAGATCATGGAGGCGCTAGAGGCGATCGATGAGAATCGGGATTTCAATCTCTTTATTGTGGATGTGATGTTGCCCGATGGGAATGGAATCGCCTTTTTAGAGACGATCAAGACTCTCTTTTTTGCTCCTAAAATCATCATGATCAGCGCTGATTCGCGAATTCAGACGATCGAAAAAGCCTTTTTGGGAGGATGCGAAGATTATCTCAAAAAGCCTTTTGATATTCAGGAGCTAGGGCTAAAAGTCAACAAAATCTTTGGTCGCCTCACTCAAGAGATATCCCTCAAAGAGGGAATCGTCTATGAGAGGGTGAAGCGAGCGCTCTATATCCAAGGTGAGGAGTGCCATCTTTCGCGCAAAGAGATGATGCTTCTGGATATTCTCATCCAAAACCTTGGACGCGTGGTGACCAAAGAGGCATTGGAGGACGGTATATGGGAGGGGAATATGCCCTCTGATGATGCCCTAAGGACGACCATCAAACGCCTCCGCCAAAAAATCGGCGAGGGCATTATTAGGAATGTAGCAGGAGTGGGGTATCAGATATCGCTGGATTAGAAGCGATTCTTCTTCACCTCTTCGATGATGTTCTCGGCAATTTCGGCGACCTCTGTCGCTATCCCATCCGTCTTATCCGCCACACTGGCATTTTGTTGAGTTACGGTATCAAGTTGGGCAATAGCCTCATTGATCTGAGTGATTCCTTGGGCTTGCTCTTTAATGCTCTCTCCCATCTCATTAATCGATTGAACTAGAACATTGGTATTAGCCTCTATCTCTCCTAAAGACTTCTGAGTCCTCTCCGCTAGCTTTCTCACTTCATCGGCAACGACTGCAAATCCTCTTCCATGCTCTCCTGCTCTTGCAGCTTCAATGGCAGCATTTAGAGCCAGTAGGTTGGTTTGATCGGCAATGTCTCTAATGATTCCAATCACCCCTTTAATCTCTTCAGACTGTTTGATCACCTCAGAGGTTCTATCATTGACACTATGCATAGAGCTACTCATCTCTTCAATAGCGGCGGCACTCTGCTGAAGGCTAGCGGCTTGTTCATTGCTGCCTTGAGAGAGGGTTTGCATTGATTCTTTAAGGAGTTTGGCTTTTTGGTCGAGGAGCTCGCTATTTTGAAGATTCTCTTTGAGAATCGCCGCGATCTTCTCCCCTAACTCATTCACGGAGATAGAGACCTTGCCCATCGCATTTTCATAACGAATAGAGAAGTTTTGTGTGGAGAAAGAATCAAGCACATGGTAGAGTTTATTGAGATCTCTGGAGACATTTTTGCCTATAGATTCGATCACTTCATTGAAGATTCCTTTGAGTTGAAGGAGTCCGGGATTGGAGGCTTCTTGGGTGATGTGGCAATGGAATTTCCCCTCTTTCATCTCTGTGGCTATTGTCTTGACGTCAGATAAAAAGTTCTCATCCATTTTGGCATTGCGCTCGATTCGCTCGATATTTTCATCAATGACTCCCGCCATCACTCCAAACTCATCCGCCCCTTTGAGTCCGATTTTTTGAGCGTGGGAGCTTTCATGGTTGAGAAAGGAGAAGAATCCTAGAAGGGCTTTCTCGATTTTATTGAGCGGAGAGACGACCACGCGACTCACGGTGAAGTTGATGAAGCCCATAAGGACAAGAACAATCACCAACACAGAGAGGAGGAGCACCTTTTCGACCTCTCGGCTCTCTTTGAGGAAATCTTGCTTCAAAGAGGTGACCACGAGCATCCAGCCCCACGCAGGGAAAAATTGATAGGAGGCGATTCGAGTGCCCGCATTATCCTCATACTCGATCACTCCATGATTCTTGCCTGCAAGCTCTTTGAGATAGGGAAAGGAGCTTGGTTTGGCTTGAGATTCTTCTTTGAGTCCAAATTCAAAGCTATCTTTGGAGGGATCAAAGGCAAAGACATAGCCGCTCTCTCCAATTTGAATTGCAGAGAGCTCCTCTTTAATTCCCTTGAGGGCATCCGTGAAGTCATAACCGATATAGAGAATTCCGATCACTTCACCTTTGGGGGAGAGAATCGGTGAGTATTTGGTCATGTAGTCGCGTCCAAAGAGGTGGGCTTTGCCGACATAGTTCTCTTTGGCCATGATTTTGGCATAGGCGGGGTGGGTTTTGCCAAGAGGAGTTCCAATCGCTCGGCTTCCATCGGGTTTTTTGAGCGAAGTGGTGACTCGATAGAAGTCATCTCCACTCTTGGCAAAGACGGTCGCCGTGGCCTTGGTCTTTTGGGTGAAAAGATCCACAGAGCGGAAGTTCATCACCAGTGATTCCCCATCCAGCGTGAGATTGGGGACTTTAACTTCGCCAATATTTTTGCTCTCGTGGGGATGGAGAATGAACTCTCCGCTGTACTTGATAAGCTCGGCTTCAAAGATCTCGTAGTAGTTATTGGCCGTGACAGTGAGCTGCTTGTTTGAGGTGGAGATGAGCATCTCCACCAAGGCAGCGTTTTGCTTTAGACGGCTTTGCAGGGTCTTCTCTGCGCTATTTTCCATATGATAGGCTGTGAAGAGGGCAAAGGCTAGCATAATGAAAAGGATGATAGCGCCTTGAAGAAGAGAGAGCTTCTTCCCGATACGCATATTGAGTAGTGACATGAATGAGTCCTCGTGCGGTGGGGTCATGATATTAACTCTTAATTATAAAGAGGATAAAATAAATCCCAGCATAATAAAAAACTCTTATATTACCGTAGAAGGAAGCGTTTTCCATGGAGAATTTTTTACTCATCGCCGTGATGGTGATCCTCTTTTTTGTTTACAAGAGTTTCAGGGAGTACTTCGCCAACCCTCAATCCAGGGGGAGTTTAGGGGGACGAATGGGGGAGGGCAGTGAGCCTTTAGAGTCTTACGAAGACCCCTATAGGAATGGAAGTGTGGATGACGAGTATCGCAAAGTGGAGGCTTCTGAATTTGGCGTGATCGCTGCTTTGATGGCAAAGATGGCTTCTGCAGATGGAAAGGTGTGCGAGCTTGAAGAACAGCTCGTGAAAAATATGCTTGATGACCTCTCCAAAGAGTTTCGTGATACTGCAAAAGCCAAAGAGATTCTAAGCGAGCTCTTTGAGCGGGAAGAGCAGAGTCCCGAGGGGGTTGAGCTCTTGGCGCTAGAGTTTACAAGACTCACCAAGGGGGAGTATAAAAAGCGACTCAAACTCGTGGAGTTTTTGCTCACGCTAGCCTATGCCGATGGAGCACTGAGTGAGGGTGAGCGAGAGATCATCATTGATATTGCCGCCTATTTGGAGCTTGACAATGAGGACTTTAACCGAATCTATGATGAGTTTGAACTCTATTTTGCTTCGAGAATCACCAAGGAGAAGATGGACAGAGAGGAGGCGCTCAAACTCTTTGGCCTAAGCGAAGAGGAGGCCAAGGGGGAGACGCTAAAGCGCCGATACAGGGAGCTAGTGAAGGAGCATCACCCCGATATTATTCAAGGCAAAGGGATGGATAAAAACTTTATCGAAGCGGCCACTAAAAAGCTCCAAGAGATCAATGAGGCCTATGAGATTCTTCGCGATCACTCTTCAAAGGTAGAGGCATGAAAGAGCATTTCAAAGAGGATTTGAAGATTCTCTATCGGCTCTTTGAAGAGCGAGACGCTAAGATCAATCAGCTCTACCGCGCTCTCTCCAAGGGTGACTCCAAAGAGAACCAACTCTTTGATGACTTTTTGGAAGGTATTAAGCTCGCACCCACGCCTGAGCATCGACTCGCCCTTGGCTCAAGACTCATCAATCTTCAAGAAGGACCGCTCATGCAGGTGCTAAAGAGCGCCCAAAAGAGCGAAGAGGAGATGGTGCGCATCAAGCATGAGGTGCTTTTGTGGGTGGAACGATTCCATATGCGAGCCCACCAAGAGGCGCTCAAAGAGATGGAAGAAGGGGAGCTTCTCACTCCTTTCTATCGCGCACTTTTGCGCGGAATCCACGAGGTTGGAATCGCGATGAATCGATTCTATGAGGCGTGGCAGTTTGGATTGATCGAAGGGATTAATGCCTCTTTGGCTAAAGAGTTTGAGCAAGATGAGGAGAAGATTCTCGCTCTGCTTCAAAGCGCGCAAGAGGTGAGCGAAGAGGGGGAGGTGAGCGATCGGAGCTACTCCATTCCTCGCCAAGATGAGAAGGGAATTTACCGTGCGATTCCCTATGCGCTCGCATTCCCCAAAGAGATTGAACTTGTGGGGGAGAAACTAGAGCGCCTTGTTAAAGAGCTAGAGAATGAAGGAGATGGAATCCATGGGGCCAAAAAGGCCTATATTGCCTACTTTTTAGCGATCAAAGAGGCTTTTTTGGAGAAGAATCCAGCCAAACTTTTGGAGCGGTGGAGAGCGGTGGATAGAGCTTGGATGGGGATCACTGCGCCTATTCAGCCCGCCCATCCTTTGGAGTATTATGAGGATCGATTCCGCAAAGCGGTCGCGCCTGAGTGGGATTTGAGGATCGCCAGACCCCAAGAGGCCGATTCTCTGCCCATCAAAGAGCAGATGGCTCAATCGCTCAATGAGTGGCTCAATCGCCTTGATAGCGCCAAAGCGCACGAATCCTTGCGTCGATTCTGTCTTGATTCTATCGAGCGCACTCAGCTCTATATCGGAATCCCCGCACTCTACTATGGGGCAGAGCTAGGGGGTCTATTCTCTGCTCAGGTGGTTCCCAATGATGAGAGTGTCTCTAAAGCCTTTGGGAAAAAGATTTTTGCTTTTCCTGATCGGGTGTTGCAAAGTGCTAGACACAAGCCTTTCATGAAGCTCTCTTCGGAGATTTTCCCCGATTCTTTCCTAAGAAGAAGCCGAGAGATTCTCTTCAAAGAGGAGGATTTGTGGCACAAAATCTATGAAATTTCTACGATTGGACATGAATTTGGACATATCTTCTTCATGGATGAGGAGACTGAGATTCAAATGAACGCCAAGGGGCAATTCAAAAATATTGAGGAGTTCAAGGCGACTACGGGAGGCTTGGTGAGCTTCTTTTTGCATGAGGAGGAGGCGTTTAAAGAGGCGCTGATGATTGATCTCATCAAGCGCTCTGTGGGGCTTGTGGCGTGGATGGAGCAGAGCGAAGTGATGCCCTATTATTGCGAAGGGCTTATTCACTTAAGCCTTCTTTTTGGCAGCGGGGTGCTTGATTTTGTGGAGAATCGCCTCCAGATTGATCTCTCTAGTGCGGCGTATGAGCGGCTCAAGGCGGCCTACTTGGAGAGTTATGAGCATCTAGCGCGACACTACTTGGCCAAGGCTGAAGCTTCACTCTTTTTGGAGGGTTACTTAAGCAAAGATCCCAACCACCACTACAAGCCCATCGATCAAAAGACGCGGGCGTTTGTGGAGTTTTATTGGGCACGCTATCAGGCGATCGGTCAGGTGGTCGATCCAGAGGCGAGTAATGAGGATTGGCTTAGATAGGTTTTTAGAGGAGGGCGAAGCATGGCAACTACTTCAAAGGGTTTTTTAGAGAAAGCAAGAGAGGAGATCTACAAGATCACGGGGATCCATCTGGCGGACAATAAAGATTCTCTTATTCTCAATCGAATCGAAAAGCTTGCAAGAGAGCTCAAAATATCCGACTACGATGAGATTCTCAAAGAGGTGAGCTTGGGAAAGTATCGTCAAGAGTTTATTAATGCCTTCACAACCAATAAAACCGACTTCTTCCGTGAACCCTTTCACTTCACAGACATGATGGATCGCGTCTTACCGAGGCTCTGCCGGGAGAAAAACTCTATTAAAATCTACTGTTCAGCGAGTTCGACGGGGGAGGAGCCCTACTCGATTGCCGCGACTCTTCTGCACGCCAAAGAGGTCTATCGATGCGATGGAGTGCCCGCTTCAATTATTGCCACTGATATTGACACAAATGTTCTAGATTTTGCCCAAAAGGGTCAATACAAAGTGGACACCCTCCTTAATAAGCTTCCCACTTGGCTGGAGCTGGATCGCTATTTTGAGATGAAGCCTTTAGAGGGGGAGAAGAGTCGAGAGATACAGATGAATGCTAAAGCGTGCCTAAAATCGCTCATCTCCTTTAAAACGATGAATCTATTTTCCGAGAAATACCCCTTTGCCCGCAATGAGTTTGATGTGATCTTTTGTCGCAATGTGCTTATCTATTTCAAAGTGGAAGATCAAAAAAAGGTGCTGGAGCGACTCTTTAGCCATCTTAAAGTCGGAGGAACACTCTATTTGGGGCATTCTGAAAATATCCTTACGCTTCAAGGCCGCGTGGATCGCCTAGGCCAGAATATCTTTGTAAAGAATCGAGACTAATTATGGCTAAGAGCTTTGATCAGCGAGTCCCTCTAGAAGTGGAGAAAAAACATCACCCCGATCTCCTTCTCCCCTCTAATCCCCATAAAAAAGAGGGCAAAAAAATCATCCTCATTGGCTCCTCCACGGGGGGCGTAGAGGCTCTCACGAGAATCTTCCCTAAGCTCCCCGCAGGGCTTCCGCCTATTGTGATCGTTCAGCATATCCCCAAAGGATTCTCCACCTCTTTTGCTCAACGCCTCAACTCCATCTCGGCTTTTAGTGTCATTGAGGTGAGTGCGCGCGAAGTGCTCAAAGATTCTCACGCCTATCTTGCCCCAGGAGACAAACACCTTGTGATTGAGAATGTCGCTGGAAGCTATTTGGCCAAATGTGTTGATGGAGAGAGGATCAGTCGTCACAAGCCAAGCGTGGATGTGCTCTTTAGAAGTGGAAATAATGCTGCAGGAAAGAATGCGATGGCGATTATCATGACAGGCATGGGGGATGATGGTAGTATCGGAATCAAAGAGCTTTTTGATAATGGAGCCTATACGATTGCCCAGAATGAGGCGAGCTGTGTAGTCTTTGGAATGCCCAAAAAGGCGATTGAAAAAGGGGCGGTGAGCGAGGTGGTGAGCCTGGATGAGATTCCCCAGAAAATCATCGAATACGCCGCTAGAAGTAGCGATAAAGGCAAAAATGAACCCGCCTGAGCTCTTTTTCCCCAAAGAGGAATTTCGCGCCTCTTTTGAGGAGAAGGGCTCGACTTTCCTCTCTTTCTTGATGTCGCACGCCTACTTTGTGGAGCGCTTGAATGCTCTCAGGGCGGAGCACCCTAAGGCGGTTCACTTTGTAAGCGCAAGCCGCCAATTCAATGAATTTGGACAGATTGAAGAATCTTTTAGTGATGATGGAGAACCCAAGGGGACTTCGGGGATGCCCACACTCAAGGTGCTTCGAGGCTATCATCTCATTGATACCGCCCTTATCACCGTGCGATACTTTGGTGGCACGCTCCTTGGAACGGGAGGATTGGTGAGGGCTTACACGCAGAGCGCTAAAAATGTGATCTTGGGAGCGACCCTCCATCCTTATAAGCCATGCATAAACAAGAAGCTCTATTTGGAATACTCACACCTTCAGAGGGCGGAGTACTTGTCTTCGAAGCTTGAGCTCGAGCTTGTGAAGGAGGAGTTTTTGCCCTTGGGGGTGAATTGCCAAATCAAGGGAGAAGAGCAGAGAATCGAAGGCTTTTTAGAGGCTTTTAAAGAACTCTTTGAAAAGCGTTCTAGTTTGGAAGCTTAGGTCAAAATAGATTGGAGCTATGAGAATATAGCTTTACAATAGTGTAATTTAAGGACGAAGGAGATTTCATGGAATACTATATGTGGATTAAGACCTTTCATTTTTTGGCGTTCATCTCTTGGATGGCGATGCTCTTTTATCTGCCTAGGCTCTATGTCTATCACGCAGAACATATCGACAACAAAGATTTTGTCAAAGTGGTGAAAATCCAAGAGGATAAGCTTTACAATTTCATCGGATGGCCTGCGATGATTGCGACGGTTGCCTCAGGAGCGCTCATGATCATCCTCAATCCTTCCATGCTCTCAAGCGGCGGATGGCTCCACGCCAAGATTGTCTTTGCGCTTTTGCTTTTGGCTTATCATTTTGATAATGGTCGATATTTGAAGCTTTTTAGAGAGGATCGCTGTTTTAAGTCAGGGAAATTTTTTCGTGCTTACAACGAAGTGCCCACGATTTTAATGATTGGAATCGTCATCTTCGCAGTGCTTAAGCCTTTTTAATCTCAACCAAGGAGGATATCCATCGATTTCTCCTTGGTTTTCTCGCTAGAATTGGTAATTCTCTAGATTCTTAAGACTCTCTTCGGCTCGCCTCTTGAGTCCTCCTGCTATCCCATCCGTCTTATCCGCTACTCCTGCATTTTGTTGAGTTACAGTATCAAGTTGGGCAATAGCCTCATTGATCTGAGTGATTCCTTGGGCTTGCTCTTTAATACTATCACTCATCTCATTGACAGATTGAACTAGGACATTGGTATTGGCCTCTATCTCTCCTAAAGACTTCTGAGTCCTCTCGGCTAGCTTTCTCACTTCATCGGCAACGACTGCAAATCCTCTTCCATGCTCTCCTGCTCTTGCGGCTTCAATGGCAGCATTTAAAGCCAGTAGGTTGGTTTGATCGGCAATGTCTCTAATGATCATGATGACATTACGAATCTCTTCAGTCTGTTTAGAGACCTCTTCAGCTCTATGGCTGATTCCTCCCATAGAGCTACTCATCTCTTCAATAGCGGCGGCACTCTCTTCTAGGCTGGCGGCTTGTTCGTTGGTGCCTTGGCTTAGGGTTTGCATCGATTCCTCTAGTAAAGAAGCCTCTTTATCAAGATCCATGGCGTTCCTTCGTGTCTCTTGAAGCATGAGAGCGATGCTCGCCCCAAGGGCATTAATCGCGTTAGAGACAACCGATTGACTCTCTTCGTATTTGGCTCTGAAATCCTTGCGAGAGAAGCGCTCCAGCACTGAGGCGAGGCGATTAAGATCATCAGCTATGGCGCTTTTCATGTGGCGTTGAGCTTCATTGAAGTTCTCTTTGAGCTCTAGAAGCTGGGGGTTGGCAGGGCGACCTTGCACCTCATATCCCAAAAATCCTTGCTTCATCTTCTCGACAGAAACTTTCACTTCATCAATGATCATCTTATCTGTTTGTAGCTCTTTTTCGATTCTTTCAATGTTTTGATTGAGAATAGCGGCCATGCTACAGAATTCATCTTTTCCTTTGAGATCGATTGGCTCGGCATGATCGACCTCGTGCCCAAGAAAAGCGAAGAATTGCTCTAGCCCTTGATTGATCTTTTTAATAGGGGCGGTGATGCTTTTGGCCAGCCAAATGGAAGCAGGGAAAACCACAAAAAAGAAAAAGGCAGTGATTCCAGCAATGGCGCTAAGAAGTATCCCCTTGGCCGCACTGCGAATGGAGGATTCAATGGCGAGTCTCTGTTTATCAACATTATCGACATAAACCCCTGTTCCAAGCCAAAAATGGCTTCCTGGAATGGGCTCGGCATAGGAGAGCTTGGGCTGGATTCCTGCTCCTGGCTTATCAAAGTCATAGGAGACAAATCCTCCTCCCTTTTTGGCTGCCTTGGCCAGTTCTTGAACAAAAAAGACCCCCTTGGCATCCTTAAGGCCTGCTAGATCTTTGCCCGCGAGAGAGGCGTTGGTGGGAATGGTGATGACGGTTGTGTCAATATAGGCAAAGTAATAGCCTGACTTGTCCTCTTCATAGCGAATCTCTTGGAGGGCTTTTTTTAAAAAAGCAACCTTCTCCTCTTGGCTGGGATAACCCTCTAGAGCCTTAGAGAGCGAGAGTGCCATGGAATTAACAGAGACTTGGAGTTTGGTGGCGATCTCTTTTTCCATGCTGTTTTTCGCCTCTTGGGCGCCAAGGATTTCGATTTTTCCCATTCCATGCCAAAAGGTTCCTACGATTCCTAAAGCAAGAACTCCTGATAAAAGAATTAATAAGTAGACGCGAAGCTTGACTGAGAGCGCAGAGAGCGACATGATGACCTCCTTGTGTCGTGGCTTGGCGGAGGTGAACGCTTTAGCGTTTCCTATACCAATAAACATTATATCACGAGCTTTGCTGAGTGCATCACAAAGGGTAGCGTCAAAGGAGTTTGGTTATAATTTCTCAAAAAAATAGCCAAAAAGGTCAATCGCATGAAAAAACTTTGGGCAGGGCGCTTTCTTGAAGCAAGCTCTGAGCTTTTGGAGCGCTTCAACGCTTCACTGCCTTTTGATAAGGCACTCTATTTTGAAGATATCAAGGGCTCCAAGGCGCACGCCAAGATGCTCGCCAAGCAGGAAATCATCACCGCCAAAGAGTGCGAGGAGATTTTGGCGGGATTAGAGAAGGTTTTGGGAGAGATTGAGCGGGGTGAGTTTGTTTTCAAAATTGCCGATGAGGATATTCATATGGCCATTGAGGCAAGACTCACGGAGCTTATTGGCGCAAGTGGCAAGAAGCTCCATACAGCACGCAGTCGAAATGACCAAGTGGCGGTCGATTTTAGGATGTTTGTGCTGCGGAAAAATGAAGAGATTCGGGCCCAGATTTTAGAGCTCATGGAGACGATTCTAGAGATTGCTTCCAAACACATCTCGACACTGATGCCCGGCATGACCCATCTTCAGCACGCTCAGCCCGTCAGTTTTGGTTTTCACATGAATGCTTATGCGTGCATGTTCAAGCGTGATGTAGAGCGCCTAGAAGATAGCCACAAAAGACACAACTATTGCCCTTTGGGTTCGGCTGCTCTGGCGGGAACCCCTTATCCCACTGATAGAGAGTTTCTCGCCAAGGAGCTCGGGTTTTTGGCTCCCACGCTTAATGCGATGGATTCGGTGAGTGATCGAGATTTCGCACTAGATCTGCTCTATGATATAGCGATGGTGATGATGCACATCTCAAGGCTAGCCGAAGAGATGGTGCTTTGGAGCAGCTATGAATTTAAATTCATCACGCTTAGCGATGCCTATTCCACGGGAAGCTCTATCATGCCCCAAAAGAAAAACCCTGATGTTCCTGAACTTCTAAGGGGCAAAAGCGGTCGAGTCTATGGGAATCTCCTCTCGCTTTTGACGGTGATGAAGGGACTGCCCCTAGCCTACAACAAAGACACTCAAGAGGATAAAGAGGGGGTGATGGATAGTGTTGAGACCGCACAGATCAGCCTGGCGATTCTTAAAGAGGCGCTAAAAAGTGCGACTATCAACGCCAAAGCCATGGAGGAGGCGTGCAAGAGGGGGCATCTCACAGCCACCGATTTGGCGGATTTCCTCGTGAGAAGTTGCGAAGTCCCCTTTAGAGAGGCACACCATATCACGGGGCAGGTGGTCGCCTATGCCGAATCTAAAGGCAAAGATATCTCTGAGCTGAGCGAAGCGGAGATTCTTGGAATCGATTCAAGAATCAAGGCGGGAGTGAAAGAGGTCTTGAGCTTGAAAAACTCCATGAATGCGAGAAATTCTCTAGGGGGAACTTCGAGTGCCCAAACCAAGGCTCAGATCAAAACCCTGCATACTTGGCTTAAAAAGAGGCTCAAATGAGTCTTGATAGACCTCCGCTAGAGGTGAGGGTAGAGCACACGGGGGAGAAGCGTTTTAGCGCCAAAGGAGCGCACTTGGAGCTGGAGTTTGACACGACCCAAACCTCACCTAAAGAGCTTTTCCTAGCAGGAATGCTGGGGTGCAGTGCCTATGATATGGTGATGATTCCAGCCTCTAGGGGGTATGAAATCAAGAATCTCTCCTTGAGTGTCAAAGCCCATCCAAGCGCTGAGATTCCCCATCGATTCGAGCGATTAGAACTTTTGTACCAATTGGATTCGACCGCCCCCAAAGAGGAGATTCTCTCTTGGGTGGAGGCGACCTTGGAGAGCTACTGTACGACCATCAACACGCTCAGGGGAGGGTGTGAGGTGAGCTACTCTGTCTTGTGTAATAAAGAGATGATTTTAAGCCAAAGGAAGCTGTTTTGAATAAACAAGAGACGATTGTAAAGATGTTTGATGAGATTGCACAGAGCTACGACTTGGCCAATCGAGTGCTTAGTTTTGGCATTGATGTCTCATGGAGAAAAAAGGCCTGCTCACTCTCTTTTGAGCATCTAGGCAAAAAAAGCGTGCGCATCTTAGATGTGGCATGCGGAACAGGAGATATGATCCTTCACTGGCAAAAAAACGCCAAAGAGCAGGGGATTGAGATCGAAAAAGTGATTGGGATTGATCCCTCTTCAGGAATGCTCAAAGTCGCCAAGGAGAAGCTCCCTGAGATAGAGTTTATTCAAGCCGAAGCCAAAGCTCTCCCTTTGGAAGAGGAGAGTGTGGATATCATCTCCATCGCCTATGGGATTCGTAATGTCATAGAGCGCGACAAGGCGCTAGCGGAGTTTCACCGTGTCCTCAAACCCGGCGGAATCTTGGCGATCTTAGAATTCACCAAAAGCGAGAATGACTCGATTCTCGATTCCTTGGCAAGCTTTTATACAAAAAAGATCCTTCCCTCTATTGGGGGAATCATCTCCAAAAATTACGCCGCCTACAAATATCTCCCCGATTCCATCGAAGAGTTCTTGACCAAAAGTATGCTCAATCGCGAGCTTGAAGCCATCGGGCTAGAACCGCTCTACAGTCGTAGCTACTCTGCGAATATCTCCACGCTCTTTATTGCCAAAAAGCGCTAATTCTCTTTTTTCTTTGGGGTGAGGTCATCCATCAGCGAGGCGGCCTCTCTTAGGCGCTCTCTATCAAAGTGAGTGTAGATTCTAGAGGTATTGAGATCGGCATGTCCGAGCGCCTCTTGGACGAGCACAAGATCACGCTTTTTTTGGTAGAGGAGGGTGGCAAAAGAGTGGCGGAGCATATGAGCGCCATTTTTCTCCTTACGGATTCCAGCCCAAAGGAGAATCTGTTCCACGATGCGGCTCACATAGGCTTGCGTAAGCCTTCCGCCTTTTTGGTTGCAAAAGAGCCAATCCTCTTGGGCATTGAGACTTTGGCGCACTCCAAGCCACTCATCCAGCTCTTTTTGAATGGGCTCTTTTTTCACCATCACCATGCGCTCCTTGTTGCCCTTGCCTCGAATTTTTAAAAGATAGGAATCCTGATCGGGCAAAAAATCTTTGAGCCTTAAGCCAAGGGCTTCGCTGACGCGGATTCCCGTGTAGAGGATGAGTTTGATCACGAGGCGATTTCTAGCGCGAATATCGAGTGAAAACTCATAAGAATCAAGTGCCTCCAAGAATCGCTCCAGCTCCTTTTCATTCATGTAGGCAGGGAGTTTCTCTCCACTTTTACCCCGCAATCCACCCCAGTTTTTGAGCTCGATTCTAAAGAGATGCGAGTTTCCTTGGTCGTCTTGGTTTTGCTTGTCAATGTAGCCAAAAAAGGAGAGGAGGGCGATACGGTGGTTTTTTTTGGAGGCGTCTGAAAGTCCGCTCGTGGCAATGACAAGGTAGTCGCTTAGCATCTCCTCATCGATCTCTTTCATGGAGGCAAGCCCTAGATAGCTTAGGCGTTCATAGAGCTTGATGAGAGGATTGACGTAGGTGTTGATTCCAATTAGCCCTGCATTGCGAGCCTCTTTGCCACACCATTTGAGCTCCTCAATGTTGGTGATTCCTCGAGTGAGCTTGAGGAGAACTGCATCAAGCCGTTTTCTCTCTTTGACCTGATGGTTGGAGAGCGTGGTGACTTTGTTGCGAACGAAGCGTTCCATCCAAAAGAGAAGCGTCTCCTCAAAACGATCCTTGAAATCGATGGGGTATCTCATTTAGTATTGAAAACCATAATTTTCAAACTCATAATTGAATCGGTCCGCCCTGCAGAACGATCTTCTCTGTCACATTCAATCCAAAGCCTGAAAGCCCCACATACTCGCGATTCTCTTCAGAGGTGAGCAATCGGAAGTTTTTGATTCCAAGAAATCTTAGCATCTGCGCTCCAATTCCAAAGTCTTTGATTTGAGGAGCGGCGTTTTGGGGAGTGTCCATGAAAATAATGAGCCCATTCTCCTCTTGGATCTTTTTGATTGCCTGCATAAGAGTCGAATATTTCTTTTCGCTCTCCAGTAAACTGAGATCTTTGCCCACGGTATGATATTTCACCAAAGAATTGTCGATGATTTTGCCAAAGGCATAGAGGGTATGTTCTCGACGATGATGATCTTGGAATACATAGCGCTCTGCCCTTTTGCCTAGAAATTCCACTTCGCTTCTCTCTTTAATGAGAATGAGCATCTCATTTTGCATTCGATACTCGATGAGATCAGAGATGTAGACGATTTTAAGATGGTGCTCCTTGGCAAATTCCATCAAATCATCGCGTCTAGCCATGTGACCATCTTTTTTGATGATTTCGCAAATCACGGCCACGGGAGCAACGCCAGCAAGCTTGCAGATGTCCACGGAGCCCTCAGTATGGCCTGTGCGTACGAGCACCCCACCCTCTTTGGCAATCAAAGGAAAGATATGCCCTGGACGAACGAAATCTTCAGGCTTGCTGGTGCCATCCACCATCTTGCGGATGGTTAAGTCGCGCTCAAAAGCTGAAATCCCTGTGCTGCACTCTCTAGCGTCAATGGAGACGGTGAAGGCGGTTTCATGCTGAGAGTTATTTTCGCGCACCATAGGGGCTAGGCCGAGCCGATCACTGCAGGTCGAGGTGACGCAGACACAGACAAGACCTTTGGCCTCAGAGACCATGAAATTAACCTTTTCAGGGGTTGAAAAAGCAGCAGCATAGACGAGATCGCCTTCATTTTCGCGATCTTCATCGTCCATCATGATGATCATTTCACCTTTTTTAATGGCTTCGATCGCCTCTCTGACTCGATTTAATGGCATATGAATCCTTTGGAAGTGCGGTTTATGCGAGGATTATACCAGCATTTGCTTGACAAGTAGTCAAAAAGTGAATATAATTCCAGCCTCACAACGATGTTGGGGTATCGCCAAGCGGTAAGGCAGCTGGTTTTGGTCCAGCCATCCGGAGGTTCGAATCCTTCTACCCCAGCCACTGTGTGGAGTTTTTTCTTTTATATACTTCTTCAAAAAATCCGTGACGCGGGATAGAGCAGTCCGGTAGCTCGTCGGGCTCATAACCCGAAGGTCGTCAGTTCAAATCTGGCTCCCGCAACCAACCCCATTAAAGTCAAACTCACTCAATCAATCAGGCTCTCTTCAAATTCTACACCCTCTTAAAAACGATAATTGATTCCCACCACTCCCGTCAATCGCGAGCTATCTTCGATAAGGGGACTATCTTTGATCTCGCTGCCATAGCGTAGCCACTTCCCTCCTCCAAAGAGCGTCCACGATCCACCAAGACGATAGTATCCGCTAAGGCCTAGATAGGTATTGGTTGAGCCGCTAGGAGTATAGGCATCCCGCCCCGCTCGTGCTTCAGAAGAGCGCACACCATAGTAGTAATCGCTCAAATCTTTAGAGAGATATTCAATTCCAACAAAAGGCGTCAAACCCCAACCGTTTTGATGGTAGTCGTAGCGATACTCTAGCTCGGTTGCATATCCATTGTGCACCCCAAGGAGATCATGGCTGAGGGTCGCCTCAAAGGTTCCAAAGGGCGTCTGGAGTGCCCCCTTCACTCCTCCATCAAGACTATATTTTCTCGTGTTCATTCCTTCTAAATAGCCGCTCTCTTGACGCTTGAATCCATCCATGCGCCCCTTGACTAAAAGAGTCAAAGAGAGGGGTGATTCTTGGTGGATTTTGTATCCCGCCTCCAATCCGTTGAGATAGAGCGATTCTCCTTGATAATTGACCCAAGGCATGGCCAGCACTGTACTATCATCATCCTTGTAGGGACTCGTTTGGTACCCTACTCCCGCTCCAAGCGAGAACTCACTCGCCTCTAGGATACAAATCCCCAACAAGGCAAACAGCCATCCTTCTCTTTTCATGCTTTCACTCCTTCGTGTTCATTATCTAGCAAAATCCACGCAATCCCCTCGCGTGTCATGTGAGGCTTCAAAAGGGCTAGAATGTTTTCTATCACACCCTTAGTCTCCTCTTCAAAGAGCCGCCCTTCAATCTCCAAGAAGAGATTCCAAAAATTAGAGACTATCCAAAGGTTTTGCGTGAGGATTTTTTTGAGCTCCTCTTTGAGTGGGCGCAAGATTCCTGCCTCTTGGAGCACTCCAAGCATCTTTTCTATCTCTTTGAGTCTTTTTTGCTGAAGTTTTCCAAAGCGTTCTTTGAGGCTTGGATCGTTTTGAAAGAGAAGCATCATCTCTGACTGAAAGAATCGATACTCCCAAAAGTAGTGCTCTCTTCGCTTTAGTAGGCTTTTTGGTGAGGGGAGGTGAGCCGAATCAAAGTCATAAACCTCTTCAAAAAGCGCTTCGGCACGATCAAGAATCGCATGGATGATGGCCTCTTTGTGGGGAAAGTAGTAGTAGAGATTCCCAGGACTAATCCCCATTGCCTCAGCGATGTGGCGCGTGGAGACATTGGCGCTCCCTTGCTCGTTAAAGAGTTTTAGCGCTGTATTAAGAATCTCATCTCGTCTAGAGGGGGAGGACATGGGGGCTCCTTGAAAAAAGTATCCCTATTTTAGAACAATTATTCTAAATAATCAAGAGCCCCTAGAATCTTAATGACGGATATGCCCCATGAACTCCTCTCGGGTACGTGCATCTCTTTTGAAAAGCCCCCTCACTGCACTGGTGACCATGACGCTCTGCTGTTTTTCCACGCCTCGCATCACCATGCACATATGGGTCGCTTCAGCCACGACCATCGCCCCTTTGGGCTGGAGCACCTCCATGAGTGTGTCGGCGATCTGGCCTGTCATCTTCTCTTGGATTTGGAGTCGGCGAGCAAACACCTCGACTAGACGCGCCAATTTACTGATACCCACGACTTTTTGGTCGGGAATATAGCCGATACTCACCTTGCCAAAAAAGGGGAGCATATGGTGCTCGCACATGGAGTAAAACTCGATGTTCTTAAGCACCACCATCTCATCGCAAGCACCGTCTTCAAAAACAGTGCCAAGAATCTCTCTAGGGTCTTGAGTGTAGCCGCTGTAGAGCTTATCCCATGATTTGACCACGCGCTTGGGGGTGTCAAGCAACCCTTCGCGATGGCGATCATCTCCGATGAAGTCAAAAATGGAGCGAATCGTCTCCTCCATTGCGATTTTTTTATCTTCCAAGTAGAGCCTTTATTCGATTTTCAATAGTGGGATGAGTGCTGAACGCCTCTTTGGGGTCAAAGAGGTAGGCAGCACGGCGCGTTGGGTTGGCATCAACCTCGCTAAAGTCGCTTTGAGCGTAGTTTGTGCTAATTTTTTGGAGGGCGCGAATCATGGGGCGATTATCCTTCATGATGTAGGCTGCACCGCTATCGGCCATGTATTCACGACTTCGACTGAGGAACGTTTGCAAAAACATGGTGATGAGCGGAAGGATGAACTGAAGCACCAAGAGGATGGTTCGTGCACTCTGCGCCCCCTTATCCCTGCTGTTCCCCATGAACATATAGACGGCATAGTTGGCGGCTAAGAGCATGATATTGCTGAGCACGCCCACCACGAGAGTGAGGCGAATATCGCCATGGCGAATGTGGCTTAGCTCATGCGCCACGACCGCTTTGAGCTCATCTCGATCAAGCTTTTGCATAAGTTCGGTGGTCACAGCGATGAGGGAGTTTTGCTCGCTCCAGCCGCTTGCAAAGGCGTTCATGTAGGGCGCCTCCATGAGGTAGAGCTTGGGAGTAAAGGGAGTGTTTGACTCTCTGACCACCTCTTGGAGAATCTGAACAAGATCTGATTCTTGGCGGGAGAGGGAGCGATCTGAAGGAAGAAGCTCTTTATACTCGCTTCCACTGAGCATGATTCGCTTGAAATAGAGAATCGTCACTCCAATGGCTCCAAGGGCCAATACGCCCATGCCAAGCGTCACCAAAGGGGTGATATGAAAAAAGATGAGGGCATAAAGCCCCTCTTGAAGGCTTGGGGCGTTGATGCGCACGACATCCACCAAAAGTCCGATAAAAAGAAAGATAGCGACATAGAGCGCTAGAACGAGTTGGGTTTTGGTTTGATTTTCGCGTATCACTTTTTCAAACATTCTTTAGAGCCTCCTTTATTTTGGGATTAGTCGATTTTGATTTCACGATGGGCTAGCTCTTCGATGAGCACGGTGGCATAAGAGCCTTTGGGAAGGTAAAAATTGAGCTCTCCATGCGCCTCTTCTTCGATATAGCGATACTCCAAATCTTCAGGGAATATCCACGCAAGACGCCGACTCCCCTGCTCCTGTATCTTTTCATCGATAAAGGGCGCCTCATAAAGATGGGCGATACCCTCGGAGCTTTTGGCCTTGGTGCCGCTTAAAAGTCCTGCAGGCACGATATCTTTTTCCACGAATCGCCTTGATTCCTCTTCCATATCCTCCGCAACAAAGATCTTGCCATGGGGGTAGTGATGGAGAATCTCCCCCGGAAGAATCTTGAAAGGATGGGGCTGCTTCTGGAGTGCTTTGAGCTGCTCCACAGGGATCATCGGCGCAAGGCGTGAGGCTTCAGAGGGGGTGAATTCGGCTAAGATTTTGGAGAGCTTGATCCGCTCTTTGAGCCACTCATTAAAGAGCTTGCTCTGATAGGCGCTGAGCAAAAAGGTGCGGCGTTTAGGGCTTGTGACCCTCTGCTCTCCATGAGCGATTTTGCGCCCTATTTCGTGGTTGTTGCCATCATTTCCAAAACGTTGATAGCCAAAATAGTTAGGGATTCCCCACCTCTTGATCTCCTCTAGCACCCCTTGGATTTTGAGTGAATTGAGGGGGGAGAGCTTTTTGAGGCGGATAAAGAATCGATTTCCTTTGAGGTGCCCGATACGGATCTTGTTCTCGTGTCGCACCTGTTCTAAAATCTTCACCTCAGGATGATCAAAAGCTTCTAGTTTATCGCCGAATTTAGCAGGAATCGAGAGGTGTTGGAGGGTGAGTGCAGACTTATCTTTGAGTCCTGCGTAGCCGATTTCTCGGCTTTTGATTCCAAGGTGAGAGGAGAGAATATCGACCAATTCAAAGGTGCTTAGATTCCTCTTGCGAATCTTGAGCACGAGATGTTCGCCCGCACCACTAAAAGGATAGAGGGGAATCTCTTCCACGACAAAGTCCCTAGGGGTCTGGGCGAAGTGGAAGTCAATGGGTGCGTGGTTTAGGTAATACAATCTCTCCATAAATCTCTCTTTGAACTAGGGTTTTTAAGCCCACCATTATAGCAGTCGGAGGTTTTGAGTATAATAAGCCCTTTGGAGATGAAAATTAGGTTGGAGGGAATATGGAGTTTTTGTATCAGAAACCTTGGGATAGCGCTTCATGGGAAGCCTATGTGAAAATGAGTGCTTTAGCGCTGATGTTGAGTGTTTTTTTGATGATGGGGTTGATGTATGTGGCGATGGGGTCGCTTATCCTTCCTCAGATCATTTTGGGTGTGGTGTTCACGCTGATTTTTGTGGCGCTCATCTACTTTTTGCGACGCAATGTCGTGGGGAAAATTTTTGCCGTTTTGTTTTTGGTGCTTATTGTGGTGGGGACGATCACAGAGGTCTCTTCGGTTTTAGAATCGGAGCTAGCGATAGGCTTTGTACTAGTGGATCTAATCCTTCAATTTGCCAAGCTCTACGCTATCACACGACTCACGATTCTTCTTTTTGATTACAAGCGCCTAGCGGAGTGATTCTCCGCCCTGGGCCACCTTGGTATAGCGTTTTTTACCCGCCTCTCTAAGAGTGTGTTCAGCTAGCTCATAGACCTCTGTCGCTATCCCATCCGTCTTATCCGCTACTCCTGCATTTTGTTGAGTTACAGTATCAAGTTGGGCAATAGCCTCATTGATCTGAGTGATTCCTTGGGCTTGCTCTTTAATACTATCACTCATCTCATTGACAGATTGAACTAGGACATTGGTATTGGCCTCTATCTCTCCTAAAGACTTCTGAGTCCTCTCGGCTAGCTTTCTCACTTCATCGGCAACGACTGCAAATCCTCTTCCATGCTCTCCTGCTCTTGCGGCTTCAATGGCAGCATTTAAAGCCAGTAGGTTGGTTTGATCGGCAATGTCTCTAATGATCATGATGACATTACGAATCTCTTCAGTCTGTTTAGAGACCTCTTCAGCTCTATGGCTGATTCCTCCCATAGAGCTACTCATCTCTTCAATAGCGGCGGCACTCTCTTCTAGGCTAGCGGCTTGTTCGTTGGTGCCTTGGCTTAGAGTCTCCATGGAAGCTCTAAGATTTTTGGCTTTCTCCTCCAGCTCTAGCGCCATATGAGTATTTTGGGAGAGCATGAGAGAGACGCTATCTCCTAGTTGATTGAGGGCAATGGCGACTTTTCCTTTGGCATTTTCATAGCGTGCGGTGAAGTCTTGCGCCGCATAAGAATCCAAAAGAGCGAGCAGTCGAGGCAAGTCACCTGAGACATTTTGACTGACGGATTGGATGATCTCATTGAGAAGCCCTTTGAGCTCCATGAGCGAGGTGTCTTGGCAGGTGCATTTCACTTCATTGCGGAAGTGTCCCTCCTTCATCTCAGCGGCGATCTTTTTCACTTCGTTGAGTAAGGTGCGATTCTCATTGGTCTGTTCTTGGGCTCGTGCCATTTTTTGATTGAGAATTGCCGCCATTTTTCCAAGCTCATCCCCGCTGCTAAAGTCAATCGCCCTAGCCTCTTGGCTCAACCCCTCGAGGTAGGCAAAAAATCCATCCAAACCGTGCGAGATTTTATCGATGGCCTTAATAAAGTAGCTAGAGCCAAGCAGCATGATGAGCAGGATGACGATTCCCACGATCGCTACAGCGATAGAGAGTTGGATGGTGGTGGAGACAATCTCCTCTGCAAAGAGCTTTTTATTCTCATTGGCGCTCTTGGCGGCGGCATCGATAGATTTTTGCAAAGAGGCTTTGTATCCTCGCCAAATTCCTGTGTTCTCTTGAATCTGTGTGCTAGAGATGATCTCTTGGCGTTTGGCTTGCTCATAGAGCGCCTTGGTGTGCCCAAAAAATTTCTCATACCCCTCTTTCATCGCACTAAAAACCTCAGGACTTGCAGCGTTTAAGGCTTGATTGTGCGAGGAGAGAATCTCCATGGCTGTGGCTAGATTCTCCACCGCTTTAGTGTCTTTGGGGTTGATGTGGATATTGCGAAGCGCTTGACCGATTTGGAGCGCCTCGGCGATGGAGCTTTTTAGTGTGTCTTGAATGAGAAGCTCGTGATCGGTACGCTCAAAAGTCTCTTGGATGTGGTTTAGCTTAATATAGAGCATGACCCATGTAGAGAAGAGCAGAGCAAAAATGAAAAGCGTGGCCATTGTAACTTTGGCTTTAATATTGAGACTAGACAAATGAAGTTCCCTCCTTCAGGTGTTTTTCTTGAGCGTATACTGCCACCATTTGTCAAGACAACTTTTTGAGAATTCATCTTCCAGCCTCTAGCCTTTAATTTAAGCAACGTTTTTCAACCCTTCTAGATAAACATTCATGGGCTTTTGATAATTTAGTGCTGAATGAAATCTATTGTGATTGTAAAAATTGATATATCTTGAAACCTTAAATCTGAGATCTGAAATAGAGCTATACTCATTGATATAGATTTCATCATATTTTAAAGTCCTAAAAAATCTCTCAATGGCAATATTATCAATGGATCTGCCTTTACCGTTCATAGAGATTTGAATGTTGTGTTTCTTGAGAAGTTCTGTATGTTCATGGCTGGTATATTGGCTACCTTGGTCGGAGTTGAATATTACAGGAATGTCATATTTTTCAATGGCTTCTTTTAAAACATCTGTTACAAGAGATGTATCCATAGTTGTTGATATTTTCCATGAGAGTATCGTTTTACTGTGCCAATCAATAATGGCGCACAAATACACGAAACCACCCTTGATTGGGATATAGGTAATATCTCCACTCCAAACCTGATTGGCTCTGTTAATTTCAAGCTCTCGTAGTAGATATGGATAGATTTTATGTTTATAGTTTTTAATGGATGTGTGTCGTTTCTTTTTTGGAAAGATTGCCTGTATCCCCATAGTGTTCATTAGCTTATTGACTTTATTTACACCAATTGAAAATCCATCTTCCAAAAGCTGCCTATGCATAAACCGATAGCCATAGGTTGAGGATATATCAGTATATATCTCATCTATCCTTTTCATGATTTTTAAATCATTGTCTGATATGGGTTTAGGTTCATAATAAAGGGTTGAGCGATTTAAATCTATTATTTCACATTGTCTTGCCATGGAGAGATTCTTTAGCTTGGGTGTGACAAGATCTTTTTTATTTGATAAGCCCAAGCTCTTTAGCTTTCCCACTGCCCAATCCCTCTCTATGGTTGTTTTTCCTAATTTCTTTGCTAGAGCATCATTCTCTGTTTTTAGCTCTTCTATCTCATCTTTATAGGCTTTAGTAGCCGAACCTACATCAAATACTAGTGATGCATTCTCTAAAAACTGCTTTTTCCAATCAATGAGACTTTTTGGTGTAATCTCATATTTACTGGCAATCTGTGCTACAGTCTCTTCGCCACCTAGTAATTCTAAGACAACTCTAGTTTTAAATTCTGCACTATAGCTTTTTCTTTTTCTACTCATTTTTTCCTCTCCTAAATCTTTAGAAAATTCTACCATTTAGGAAGATAAACCTTTCAATTTATTGTCTTGAATTTTAGTGGCAGTATATAGTGCGGGAAAGATTCTTGGAGCTGTGGAAACTAACTTAATTATAAGTTCAAGGATGCTTTTACCAAATAGAGCGACCCTTGACGCTCTGATAGAGACGCTCTAGCAGGGCTAGTTGATTGAGAGCCAGAAGAAAATGGAGCCAATAGACCTGCTCTATTTTGGCGGTGATTCCTGCCTGCTCGCAGAGAAAGTAGAAGAGAGCCGAGAGGGATAGGCCGACTAAATAACCTTTTTGTTTGGTCACATCAAGAAGAGTGATGACACTTTTGTGGCGAAAAACCATCGTCTCAGCCCTCACCAAAAAAGAGCCAAAAAGAAAGATGAGTTGATAGAGCGCATAGATTAAAAGAGCGGTGGGGTAGCGCTCAGGAAAGAGTAAAAAGAGTGCGATCATCCCCAGGGGAAGAATCTCCACCCAAAAGAGAATCCTCACATAATAGAGCGCATTGAGGATTCTAGGGTAGAGGTGAGCCACCCCCCACATTCCAAGGGCGAGTAAAATCCCGCCGATGGAGTAGATGATGGGCTCTAAGGGAGCGTAGATGATAAAAATGGTGCTAAGCGATAGACCGCTAAAGAGCGCATTGAGAAACTTATATCCCAAGTAGGGTCTGAGTTTTGGATGGAATCGCATCAGAAAAAGTACTTCACGCCCGCGCCAAAGGTGCGTTCAAAATCATAAGGATAGTAGGCATTCTCTCGAACGAGGATGGCGTTTTTATCATCCAAAAGATTATTGATGTAGGCATAAAGCTCCCAATCTTTAAAGTGATAGCTCGCCCCAAGAGAGAGATTCTTATAGCTTGGTGTTTTGGTTTGGGTGTTGGCAAAATCCTCATAGGCGTAGGCTTTGGAGCCATATTTATAGTTGGCCAAAAGCGTGAGCGAAGAGAGGGGTTGATACTCTATCCCTAGGTGGAGGGTGTGCTTGGAGGCTCCGGGGAGCTCTTTGCCCGCAAAGGAGAGTGCACCTTGGGTCTCCTCTAGGATTTTAGCCTGCACGAAGGCATACTCAATAGAGGTGGAGAGATCAGGAAGCCATCTTGTTTTATAGCTGATCTCCATCCCCCTCTTCTCGCTTTGATCAAGATTGGTATTGGTCCAAGTGGCAGGATTGTAATAGATCTCATGGCGAAGGCGAGTGTAAAAAAAGGTTCCGCTTAGAGCGTGCCTTCCTTGGATGGTGCGTGCGCCCAGCTGATAGGTGTCGCTTTTGGAGGGGTCGATAAACTCATTAAACCCTCCGCCAAACTTAAAGAATCGATCCACATCGGGCGCCAAAAAGGCGTGCTGATAGGCAACAAAGAGCTTGGTCTCTGGAAGGAGAGCATACTCATAAGTCGCCTCATAGCCTTCTAAGGAGTGATGCTTCTGGTCTATGTAAGTTCCGCCATCTCGCCTATAGGCGATGCGTTCATGCCTAGCCCCAATCTTAAGGAAGTGCGCCCCTGCCTCTTTGGAGAGAGTCGCCCAGTAGGCATCGCTATCCTTGGAGATAGAATCGTGACTCCAAGGGGCGTCATCTTGGCGGAGATTCTCTTTGAAGGTTGAACCCACCTCTAAACGGTGACCTTCAAAATCATAACTCGTGCCAAGATCTAGGCTCTCCCCCCGATACTTGGAAACCGAGGGAGAAGAGCCTCTCCACTCTCCTGTGGCACTATAGCCACTCCCATCAAGACTCACCTGCCACTCATCGCTCAAGTGATAGGTCGCGCCCCCCAAAGCCCTCTTTTCGTGTCTGGCGTAGTGATTGTAACCTACACCTGTTTGAGCGGGGTTTTCTAAAAATTGCTTTTGGGTGAGGGGATTGGCGTATTTGGCGTCATATTGGCCATAATCACCGCTCGCTCTTAAGAGGAGTTTCTCTGAAGGAGTGAAAAAGAGTGAACCGCCAGCGTTGCGATTCTTTTTTGCATCTTTTTTATCCCCCTCGCCGATTCCCCGATCGCCCTCCGTGTTGAGCCCTTGGGCGTAGGATCCGATGTTCAAAGTGTCTTGCACATAACGACCATAAAAGCGCCCATCATGGGTGGCGTGCGAGGCGCTAGAGAGGTGGACCAATCCGCCGCTCTGACGCTTGGTGGTGATGTTAAGAATCCCTGCATGAGCGCCATCGCCATACCTAACTGATCCAAGACCTCTAATGATCTCTATCTTCTCAATCGCATCCAAAGGCAAGAAGCTAAGAGAGATGGGGCTTATGTCGATCCCCTCTCGCCTCACTCCATCCACGATGATGGCGATATTTTGATGACCATTCTCCCCATATCCGCGCATATCAAGTGATTGAACAAAGGGATTTCCATAGTTGGGTTTAGCCATGAGGAGGGTTTTTTGTTGAAGAAACTCATAGACATTTTGAGCATAGGAGCGAGCAAAATCTTGAGCGGTGTAGCTCTCCACCCATGCCCTCTCTTCTCCTTCGCCCAACTCACTCTGTGCGTAACGCTGCACCTTGGCGGCATACGCTCCTTGGGTCGCTTCATCACTCTCTTGGGCGAGCAGCGAATCATTAGCACTAAGAAGGCTGACGCCTGCATTGAGGGCTAGAATCGCCGCTAGAGAGAAGTAGCGCCCTTTAAAACCTTTGGCTGTTTTCACGAATCATTTCTCCTTGAATCTTTTTGACCCTTAAATCCCAAGGGCAATCTTGCAATAATATCAAAAAACATATTGTATTTTCAATTTTTTACAATCTTTTTTGCGATAGAATCGAGTCAAAAAATGGATAAAACCCAATGAAAATGGAACAATTTTTTGAGATTCATCGTCAAAGAGTGATGATTTTAGATGGTGCGATGGGCACAGAGATACAGAAGTTTGACCTCAAAGAGGAGGACTGGGAAGAGAAGGCAGGATGCAGTGAGATTCTCAATGTCACTAGAGGCGATGTGATTCTCTCTATCCACCGCTCCTATCTAGAGGCGGGAGCGGATATTCTTAAATCCAATACTTTTGGAGCGCTCCCTTGGGTGCTAGAGGAGTATGGGATTGGAGGGCGAGCCTACGAGATGGCTTTTGCAGGGGCGCAAATCGCTAAAGAGGCGTGCGATTCTTTTGCCCCCTCCCCTAGATTTGTTGCTGGCTCCCTAGGACCGGGGACGAAGCTCCCCTCCTTGGGACATATTGATTATGACACGATGTTTGAAGGCTACAAAGAGGCGGCACGCGGACTCAAAGAGGGTGGCGCGGATCTCTTTCTTTTAGAGACCTGCCAAGACCCCCTGCAGATCAAGGCGGCGGTTCATGCCTGCAAAGAGGTCGATTCTTCTATGCCTATCATGGTCTCTGCGACTATTGAGACGACAGGCACGATGCTTATTGGCACCGATATTAAAACGCTTGCGGTGATTTTGGAGCCTTTAGAGATATTTTCATTAGGAATTAACTGCGGGCTTGGGCCTGATATGGCCGAGAAACACCTTAAAGCTTTGGCCCAATACGCCCCCTTTCCCCTCTCTATTCATGCGAACGCAGGGCTTCCTCAAAATGTCGGAGGGTGCACTTTCTACCCTATGGAGCCCAAGGAATTCGCAGAGATCGAGGAGGAATTCTTGGGGATTGAGGGGGTCGCCTTTTTGGGAGGGTGTTGCGGCACCACGCCCGAACATATCCGCCAGCTCAAAGAGCGTGTGGGCATAAGTCGCCCCACCCCTCCAGCTAAGCGCACCCCTGTAGCGCTTGCCTCTTTGTTTGAGAGCGTGGAGTTAAAACAGTCTCCCGCCCCCCTGCTTATTGGTGAGCGGAGCAACGCCACAGGCTCAAAGGCCTTTAGAGAGCTTCTAGTGGCCGAGGATTACGAGGGAGCGCTAGGCGTGGGCTTAGCTCAAGTCAAAAGCGGAGCACACGTTTTGGATGTGAGTGTAGGCTTTGCGGGACGCGATGAGAGACGCGATATGCGCGAGGTGGTTTCTCGCTACGCGACCAATCTACCCCTCCCTCTTATGCCCGATTCCACGCAGTCTGAAGTGCTGGAGGTGGCTCTCAAGTGTATTGGGGGTCGCCCCATCATCAACTCCGCCAATCTAGAGGATGGCATTGAGAAATTTGATCGTGTCTGTGCGCTGGCCAAGCGTTTTGGAGCGGTGCTCATCTGCCTTACCATTGATGAGGAGGGGATGGCCAAGACCAAAGAGCGCAAAGTGGCATGTGCTAAGCGTATGATGGAGCGTGCCGTGAGCGTGCATGGACTACGGGAGCGCGACATTATCTTTGACACCCTTACTTTCACCATCGGGAGCGGGGATGAGGAGTATTTCACCGCAGGAATCGAGACGCTTGACGCCATCCAAGAGCTTAGCCAGCTCTACCCTGAGGCGGGAACCACCCTAGGGCTCTCCAATATCTCCTTTGGCCTCTCCAAAGAGGCGCGAATCTACCTCAACTCTATCTTTCTCTATCATGCGGTGCAAAGGGGACTCACGAGTGCGATCGTGAATGTCTCTCACCTTCTGCCCTACGCCAAAGTGAGCGATGAAGATCGAGCCTCATGCGAAGCGCTCATCTTCAATCAGACCCAAGGCGCAGCCCCTCTTTATGCCTTCATTGATCACTTTAGTGATAAAAAAGCGGAGCTTGCGAGCGATTCAACGCTAGAGGGAATGGACACTCAAGAGAAAATCGCTCATCTGCTCATCCAAGGGGATAAAGAGGGGATGAAAGCCCTTCTTCCTAGCGCCAAAGAGGAGATTGCGGCTGAACGAATCATTAATGAGATTCTTATCGAGGCGATGAAGGTGGTGGGAGAACGCTTTGGCAAAGGAGAGATGCAGCTTCCCTTTGTACTCCAGAGTGCCGAGGTGATGAAGATGAGCGTGGATTATCTGAACGCCTATCTGCCTAAAACAGAGAAGAAGAATCAAACCACAATGATTCTAGGAACCGTCAAGGGCGATGTGCACGATGTGGGCAAGAATCTCGTGGATATTATCCTCACCAACAATGGCTATAAAATCGTCAATATTGGAATCAAGGCCGATATTGAGCAGTTCATTCAAGCCTATCATGAGCACAAGGCGGATGCCATCGGTATGAGTGGGCTTTTGGTCAAATCCACGCTAGTGATGAAAGAGAATCTTGAAGAGCTTGCTAGACGAGGGATCCATTGTCCCGTCATTCTTGGAGGAGCCGCCCTCAATCGCGCCTTTGTGGATGACTATTGTCGAGGAATCTACCCAGGAATCATCTTCTACTGCAAGGATGCCTTTGATGGGATGGCGGCGATGGAGAAGATTGAAAAGCAGGATTTTAGCGATCTGCGTCTTCCTAGCGACAAGAGTGTTCCCGAAGTGGAGGAGCAAATCGCCCCCAGTGTAGAGGATTCTTTGCCTCCAGTCAAAATCACTCCGCCCCTTTTTGAACAAAAGATCTACAAGCCTCCTTTTTGGGGGCGTCAAGTGATCTCTGATCTTGATCCTGAAACGATCTTTTCGATCATTGATCGAAATCTCCTCTATAAACATCGCTGGGGCTATGGCAAACGAGGGCTTAAGAAGGAGGAGTATGCAAAACTCTGTGAAGAGCTACTCCATCCCACTTACGAGAGATTAAAATCTCAAATCCTCGATCAAGGACTCTTTGAGCCTGTGGTGCTCTATGGCTATTTTGAGCTCACTAGAGAGGGGGAGTGCCTCATGGCGAAGAATCCTAAAGGGGGTGAAGTGAGTTTTGATTTTCCTAGGCAAAAAAAGGGAGAGTTCCTCTCTATCCCCGATTTTTTCCCACTTCAAGGAGGGGTTTTACCTCTTTCTCTAGTCTCTAGCGGGCATCGATTCTCTCCTTTTGAACAAAAGCTCTACGAGAGGGGTGAGTATCATGAATATTTCTTGATTCATGCCCTGGGGGCGGAGCTGGCGGAGGCTTTGGCTGATTTTGTGCACCAGAGAGTGAGAGAGGAGTTGGGGATTGGGGAGAGGCAAGGGTGTCGCTACTCTTTTGGCTATCCTGCTTGCCCCGACTTGACTCAAAATCAGGGAATCTTCACACTTTTAGAGCCCCAAGAGTTTCATATCACGCTCTCTGAGACCTTTCAAATGCACCCTGAGCAGAGCACCTGCGCGATCATCACTCCTCATCCTGAGGCGAGCTATTTTGCGATCTAGAGCAGCTGCTAATTAATAGGGATGAAGCGATCTGGTTTGGTCTGATAGAGGCGGATGGGGTAGTTCACCTGATTGCCTTCTAGCTTTTCATTGAAATAGGGAATCGCCTCAGGGAAGACGGTGCGATAGAAATATTCAACCCCTAAAGAGGTGGAGTAGTTGATCCAGTCATACTGCAAGTCACTCTTTAAAATCGCGCTATATTCGATAATTTCGCGTGAAGCTTCGCCGATAGAGTTGGCGATGTAGAGATTTTCGCGATCTTTGGGTTGGGTGAGCGAGAGAAGTGAGTGGTTGTAGTTGATCTGTGTGGAGAGAATATCGCTTGGCTTGTAGCCGTTGTAAGTGAATTGAGAGAGGATGAGACTGCTCTTGACGATGGGGGTGTTCAAAAAGACGCTAGAGCCTTGGATGAATCGCCCTTGTGACTTGACGCCCTTGTTGAACTCTGCCGCCTTGGTATTACTAAAGGATTCTTCAAAGCCCACCTGAGCCCCCGCAAGCTTGACATACTCCCCGATCTTTTGGCCAATATAACTATCATCATTATAGAGACTCACCGTGGAGCCTTTGGCATAAGGGAGAAGCGCACGAATCTGCGCCTCATAGTCGATCCCCCCAAAGAAGATATTTTTAGGGGGAGTGCCTGCTTGAAGCACCTGCTTTTGATGGACGGAGGGGATATAGAGAGGAATCTTGAGAGAGAGCTTCACGAGCTCTGATGCCCCTTGGTGGGTCACAAGTGCAATGGCATAGTCAAAGCCTTTGGATTCGACCTTTTGGATGGCTTTGGCTAAAGAGGTTGCACTTTCATCTTGGCTGTCAAACACCTCAAAAGAGAAAGCACCCTCCTTGGAGACGAGATAGGCAAGAATCGTGTCAATCGTCGTGACAGAATAGCGTCCGATACTCTTTTTGGGGACAAGAAGAGCGATCTCTAGCTTGGATCGACTCTTTTTGACCATATAAAAGGGGGCGGCATGAATATCATTTTCCTCCATGAGTATCGCTAGTCGCGCCCTTAGTGCCTCACTTGTGATTCCAGGGTGGAATCGTGCGATAAAAGAGAAGACCTTCTCCTCTTTGTCCAATCGATAGAGACACGCCTCATCGCACGGCTCCGTTTCGATATTGATTGCCTCTTGATGGGGAAGCGGAAGGGGGGAGAGGAGATGGGCTTTGGCCCAAAGCGAAGGAGAGCCTAGCGCAAGCGCCAAAAGAAGCGAAAGGGACGAAGAGGGTTTCATAAGCAACTCTTTATAAGAAGGAAGTCCTTGAGCGCCTCTTTTTTGGCCGTAGGATTACGGAGGAGGTAGCTTAGGCTATGAGCGGGGATGAGAGTGCGTCCCGCCCAGACGCTTTTTTGGCCTCGATATTGAGAAAAATCCCCTCGCTCATCCGTCAAATAGCGATAGGCCACCTCTCCTAGCGGCACGATGATGGCCGAGAGAGGAAGCAGATCAATCTGCTTGAGGATGTAGGGTTTGCAGGAGCTAAAAAGAGCCGAATCGACCTTTTGAGCCAAGGAGGGGTGACACTTAAGAAGTGAAAGAAGTGAAACCTCCCCCTCCTTGAGTCCCAATACATTGCGGACAATATTACGCAACATCTCTCCGCTCCTGCCCACAAACATCGAAGGATGCTTAGGATCAACCAGGGGGGTCTCAGAGACAAAAACCACCTTGGAGGTGGTCTGACACATCCCAAAAATAGGCTTGCCTTCGCCTTTGGATAGCTCACAAAGCACGCATGATTCGATGATGCCTTGAAGCGAGAGGAGTCCCTCGGGGAGATGACTCACGCCCTCAGCTCCCAAAGGAGAGGCGTGGGTGAAGGGCTCGATATAACAACGACCGCTTGCGCGCTCTTGATAAAGTTTTTTGAGTTGAAGCATTTTTTCCAATCGATACATAGCGAAGATTTTAGCAAAAAAGGGGTAAAAGTCTATAAGAGAAAAAAGGTCTTGATTTCCTCGCTTTTGGGCTACTTTTGGCACAAAATTTGCTTCTAATTTGTCATAAAAACAATGAGGAGTGAGACGATGGAGATCAATCTATCTCAAGCCATTCAGGATGCACTGTATAACAAATCCGCCGAATCTAAGCGCCTATCCACCCCTTCTAGCTTAGATGACTACTTTAAAAAACAAGAGATGACCGAACGCGCTATAAGAGAGCTGGAGAGCGGCGGGGGCGTGAGCTCGGAGGTGAAGAAGTATGTTGATGTGGCGGCACTAAAAAAGAGTCTTGACGAGGCCAAAAGCCTCTCTTCAGAGGACGAAACTAGTGATGCCGCTTCGATGATTGGTTCAGCGGGAGGCTCTAAGAGCGGAGATCGATTCGAAAAGTCCCCTCCCCCCGATAAAAATGTTCTCTCCATGGAAGAGTATGAGAAGGCAAGTAAAAAATTGATGCTTCAGCAGCTTATTAAGCAGAGCGCTTCAGAGAAGCTAGAATTGGAGAATCAAGTAGAGCAGAGTGTCAACCTCGTGGATTCCCTCAAGAGCAAGACCATTGTGAACTCCTCTACAACCTACACGCCTGAGAATGCCTCCGCTCTAGCCAACCCTCTCACTCAAAATCAAGCCAAGACTCAAGGCGTGAGCTTCGTGGACGAGTATTCTCAAAAAGAGGTGACCGTCCCCCTTGATGAAGACAATCTCCAAAAATTGGTTGAGAAGTTTGGCTCAGCCCAAGAGGCGAGTGACTATGTGAAGGGCTGGTATTACGAAGCGGCGTATGGCGTAGGGTATCTTCAAAATGACACCGATGGAGATGGAGTGATCTCTAAAGAAGAGGCAAAGAATCTCAAGGCACTTGTCTCTCTTACAGGAGAGAGCGAAAACTCTTACAAATCCCTCAATGAGGCTTTGAGCGATGATGCCGCGCGAGATGCCTTCTTGGATGAGTTTGGCTATATCGATTCTCTCTCGGCCTTTATCAACCACTCCATTCGCCAAGATGTCGATACCAGCGGCTCTTTGAGCTTTTCTGAGCTAGTGGGCGAGAGCAACGCGCAAAATGTCGCGCAGGCTATTGTAGGGAAGGAAAACCTTGACCTCTTTGCCTTTCACCATCTCATCCTTCGCAACAATGAAGGAAGCTATGACTATCTCGCCTCTCTTATGAATGGGTCAAAAGAGAGTGAGGTGGCTAGCACCTCTTCTTCAAGCCAAGACGAGGATAAGCCTCTAGAGGTCTAATACCTAAACGCCTCCAAGCTCTTTTGGGGGGCTTGGCGGTCGATGGCTTTCAGCTTGTAGGCCTCGATGCATCGACCCACCTCATCTAGCTCCATCACCATCATCTGAAAAACCGTTCGGCAAGAATCAGGCACCTCTAGCCTAGAGGGCATTCCCGTCAAGAAGCGCTCAATAGGGGCGCTTCTCTCCATGCCGATGATTCCATCCATACAGCCTGTCGCCCCCACATCACTCACTCCAAAAGTCCCCTCAGCGATCTCTAAATCATCCGTACCCACATGCGTGTGTGTTCCTAGCACGGCACTCGCTTTGCCATGAAGCAGCCAAAACATTCCACGCTTCTCGCTTGTGGCTTCGGCATGAAAATCGATAATGATATGGTTGATTCCCTCGTGTTTTAGGCGTTCCACCTCTCTCTTGGCACACAAAAAGGCGTTATCCACATAGGGCATGGCAAAATGCCCCATAAGGTTGAGCACCGCGAGCTTTACGCCCTCCACTTCATAGACTCCAAGCCCTTTCCCCACCACTCCCTCAGGGTAGTTATGAGGACGAAGAACCCTCGATTCTTCTCTTAAATAGGCGATGATCTCCTTTTTGTCCCAAGTGTGATTCCCGCCTGTGATCACATCAACCCCTGCACTAAAGAGCTCCTCGGCGCACTTGATGGTCGTCCCAAAGCCATGGCTCACATTCTCGCCATTGGCAATGACAAACACCAGCCCTAGCTCTTTTCTAACCAAGGGAAGATGATAGGCCAAAGCCTTCCGTCCGGGTTTTCCGATAATATCGCCGATGAATCCAATTTTCACGCACTTTTTCCTTGTAGTTGCTCCAAAATAGCCGCCAAGAGATCATCGTCATCCCGACTTTTGGCGCTGAAGCTCTTTTTGGTCTCATCACGATAGAAGAAGGTGATGTTTTGATTGTAGTTGGTGATGGTCTTGATTCCTTGCAGGGAGGCGAGCACCTTAATGAGGATGAGCTCTAAAAACTGCTTGGTGTAGAGGTCGGGTGAGCCGAATCGATCGTGGATTTCCACCTCTATCTCGTTCACCTCTTGGGTGCTCTCACAGCGGGAGAGGCGGCGATAGAGCTCTAAGCGCAAACGATCGCTCTCGATGAGCTCAGGGGAGAGAAAGGCGTTGATGGAGAGCTTGAGATCCACATCCTCCCGCTTAGGAAGCGCCTTGGAACTGAGTGAGTGAATCGCCTCTTCGAGCATTTTGAGATAGAGGGCATAGCCAATTCCCTTGATGTGGCCACTTTGCGCCTCACCCAGGAGATTTCCCCCGCCCCGAATCTCCAAATCATGATAGGCGAGCACCGAACCACTCCCCAAGAAGGAGTTACTCTCTAGCGCCAAAAGACGCTTTTTGGCTTCGGGCGTGAGCGATTCTTTCTCTTCTACGAGGAAATAGCAGAATCCCTCTTTGCTTCCTCGTCCTACACGACCCCGCAGCTGGTGGAGGTCGGCGATTCCAAATCGATCGCTTGAATCAATAATGATCGTGTTGGCATTAGGGAGATGGATGCCCGATTCGATAATGGAGGTGGAGAGGAGCAGGTGATATCGCCCCTCTTCAAAGGCTAGCATGATCTCTTCCGTCTCTTTTTCGGGGATTTGAGAGTGAAGGATGGCGATTTTGAGGTTTGGCATCAGCTCCAAGAGCTCTTTTTGGCGACGCTCAATGGTGGCGATATTGTTATGAATGTAAAAAATCTGCCCCCCTCGCCGAATCTCTCGATGGACGATCTCTTTTAAAAGTGCCTCTTGATACTCTTTGACAAAAGTGCGCACAGGGAGCTTCTCGCTTGGAGGGGTGAGGAGTGTGCTCATCCCTTTAATGCTAGAGAGCGCCATATTGAGCGTTCGAGGAATGGGTGTAGCGCTCATGGAGAGCATATGAACATCTTGAGCAATCGCTTTAATACGCTCTTTTTGCTTCACGCCAAATTTATGCTCCTCATCCACGATGATGAGCGCTAGGCGTTTAAAAACAGCCGAGAGGATGGCGTGAGTTCCAACGACCACATCCACTTCCCCCTCTTTGAGGGCGTTCAGTAGGCTGGTGCGCTCTTTGCTACTTAGGAATCGATCCAGGCGAGCCATCTTGATGCCACGCCCCTCAAAGCGTTTTTTAAGGCTTTGGAAGTGTTGGTGCGCCAAAAGAGTTGTAGGAGCAACCAAGGCCGCCTGATAGCCGCTCATCACGGTTGCAAGAATCGCATTCATCGCCACTTCAGTTTTGCCAAAACCTACATCTCCGCTAAGGAGTCGATCCATCACCTTCCCGCCCTCTAGGTCAGAGAATATCTCGCGGATGCTCTTCTCTTGGTCGCTGGTATAGACAAATCCGCTAGAGTGCTGAAAAATCTCAATCTCAGGGAAATCCGTGCGAATCGCCCTCCCCTCAATGAGCTCTCGTTTGGCCGCTAGAGCGACAATCTCGCTTGCAATCTCTAAAAGTTTTGTTCGAATCTTCTCTTTGAGTTTGGCAAAGCTTCCTTTTCCAAGGCGGTCCACCGAAGGAATCGAGCCACTATCAGCTACATAACGATCAATATAGTCGAGATTTTCCACGGGGAGCAGGAGTCGGTCTTCTCCCTGATAGGCCAAGAGAATGAAATCTCTCAAAGCCCCCAAAACTCGCTCTTGGATGATTCCTTTAAAGATTCCGATTCCATAATCTTTATGGACGACATAATCCCCCACGCGAAGCTCATCGATGGCAAAGGTGGGTCGTCTTTTTTTGGCGCTTTTTTTGGTGTTTTGGTTGAGGGAGAGAATCACCTCTTTGGGGGTGAGCAAATTAACACAAAAGTCGCCAATCTGCTTTTTGCAAGGAATCTCCTTGAGGTCAAACGCCCTAAAAAGCGCCTCGTTTCTAGCAATAATCGTGATCTCTTTATTGGCATGAAGCGAAAGAAAAGAGAGAAAATTGGCAGGAGAGATGATGATATCGCTATGCTCTAAAGGAGTGGCTAGAAGGTTTAAGCCCTCCAAAAAGCGGAGTTCATCGCTCTCTTGTAGCTCCAGAAGCTCCAAGAGCTCCTCTTTGGCTCCTGCGGTGAGAATCGAGGGCACACGCCTTGGCAATACTTCGCCCTTGTCCTTTAAGTACCATAGTCCAAGGCTCATCAGATCCTTAGAAAAAGCCCCATAGCTTGAGGCACTCACCAGCTCCTCAAGCTCCTTTTGGGTCGCTTCGTCCAGCGCAAAGAGCGCAGGAGTGATCTCGATTCGATCTAGCTCCTCCCTCTCGCACATCTGCGTCTCTAAATCAAAATATCGAAGGCTCTCAATCTGTGTATCAAAGAGGCTAAGGCGCACAGGGGAGGATTCTTGAGGAGGAAAAACATCAATGATGTCTCCACGAAATGAGACCTCTCCAGGAAGCTCAATGATCTCCACAAATTCATAACCAAATCGATAGAATCGCTCTTTGAGCTCCCCAATATCCAGATTGTCACCAAAACCTAAATGGAAGCTTTGAAGTAACTCTTCTTTGGGGAGAGGATGGAGGAGAGAGCGCAAAGGAGCAATAAGCAATAGGCGCTCTTTGGGCGCTCTATACCATTTTCTAAGCGCCCCAAGAAGGGCGAGTAGCTCCTCTTTGTAGCTCCTTAGATCATCGCCCTTTTGGGCTCTAAAATCGGGGAAAAGAATCGTCTCAAAACCCCTAAAGCGTGCCACTTCAGAGGCGAGATAGCTCTCTTTGTCATCTTGGGTAATGAGAATCTGATAGGGAAAGGGATTCTTTAAGGCGTGATATAGACTACTTTGGATCAATGACTTTATCTGCCTTTTCTGCCTTCTCTATTTTGGAAAGAGTGCCAAATTTGCTGCCATCTTCTTTGATTTTGCTCTCGCCAACAAAGTATCCTTTGCGTTCAATCACAAGCTCTTTGGTGATAATCTGTCCATCGATTCGCCCTTGGGGCATGATCTCAATCACATCGCAATCACAACTTCCCGTGAACTTCCCGCTCACCACGAGCTTTTCGGCGTAGATTTCGCCACCCACTCCTCCGCTCTTGCCAATTGTGACACTGTTTTTGGATCGGATCACCCCCTCAAACTCCCCATCGATATGGAGATTGCAGTCAATGACCACCTCCCCTTTTATCTTGGTTCCGCTGGCGATGATCGTGGTGCCTGAATTTCCATTAGATTGTTTATCGTTGTTAGCAAAGATTGCCATTTGACGCTGGTCTCCTTCTCAAAAATGTTGGTGTAGTCCTTCATAGTCCAATCGATGAAAGGCCTTGGATCAAGATGGTTGCCCAAGAAACGAATCTCATAGTGCAGATGAGGTCCCGAACTCATCCCAGTGTTCCCACTATAGGCGATTAGCTGACCCTTCTTGACAAAATCCCCTTTCTTGACGATTAGTTTACTCAAATGTGCATAAAAAGTCTTAAAGCCAAAGGAGTGGTCAATTTTCACGAGGTTTCCATAGCCCCCGTTGTATTCGCTCCTAGAAAAATCAACCACTCCATCCGCAGCGGCATAGACAGGAGTTCCCACGGGTGCACGCAAATCGATTCCTGTGTGAAACTCTCGGCGCTTTAAGATGGGATGGATTCGCCAGCCATAGTCGGCTGAGACTTGGTTGGAGTTGATGGGGTAGCCATTGGGGATGAGGCGCATCACAAAACCCTTTTGCACGCCCGTGATACTGGCTAAATCCACGCGCTCAATGAGGCTCAGATCACCAGAGGACTCTTCATCTTTTTGAACACCAATGATTCCCTCTAGATCCTCCACTCGATCGCTGATGGTGATCAGCTCTTCGCTCTTTTGCTCAATCTCTTGGCGCAACTGCTCATTCCTCTCTAGCGTGTCAGCGTACTCTTGAATAAGGCTGTCGCGCCGCTCTTGAATCTGCTTCACCTCAGAGAGCAATAGGCGTATAGAGACTCCCCCTAGAAGAATGAGCGCCACTAAAAAGAGAGAAAAATAGAGGACGATTCGCCGCACAAATTGATGAAGATTATACTGTTTAGAGCCATGAACATCGGTGATGGTGATGATGAGCCTATCTTTCATCTTCCTCCTTTAATTGCTTCAAATATTCCTTCAAATAACGCTCTTTGAACGCTCCGATCACGCTAAAAGAACCAAAAACAAGATAATCCTTCAAAGGGTCAAGCTCCCCTTGGAATCTCTCGCAAGCCACTCCAAGCTCCTTGGCGCAAGCCTCCAAAAGCACAGGGTTAACAAGGCGGGGATTCCCCTCCAAAGGTAGGAGATGAAGCTTCAATATATAAGGGCGAAGAATGGCAAGAATCTCACGATAATTTTTATCCTTATAGGTATTGTAGATGAGATCGAAGGGCTTGCCTTGAAGTGTTTCTAGGAGTGCTCTAGCGGCTTGAGGATTGTGCCCTACATCAAGAATGAGGCGTCCATGCCTCTCCATCCTTCCTGCCAAATCCAAAGGAGGAATCTTAGAGACCTCCCATTCCACCCCCAGCCACTCCATCGCCTTAGCGGCCAAGCGCCAATTCCAGCGCTGGTACAAAGGCAGAGGATAGGTTGAAAAGTAGGCCTCTTCTCTTGAGATGTCGCTCTCTCGCATCCTCTCGTCTTCTAAAATATAGAGGGAGGAGGAGCGCTCATTGGCGATTCTTTGGGCGAGAGGCTTGATTTGGTCAAGATCATACTGCTTACCCAAAATAGCCCAAGGAGCCATGCTTTTAAGCTTGGTGAGAGCGATCGCCTCTAGCCCCTCCCCTAGAAGCTCTTCATGGTCGATTCCTATGGGCGTAAAGAGGGAGATATCTCGCCTAAGGGCGGTGGTGGAATCAAATTCCCCCCCTAGCCCCGCCTCAATAACCCAAAACTCAAGCCCCCCAAAAACATAGAGCGCGAGCAAGGTGGCGTACTCAAAATAGCTCGCCTCATGAAAGATTCCCCTCTCCCAAAGGGCTTGGTGAGCCTCCTTGAGGGTGGCATTAGAGACTATTCCCCCGTTGATCCAAAAGCGCTCTCTGAATTCATGGATATGAGGAGAGGTGAAGTGCCCCACGGTATGCCCAGCGGCTTGGAGCATGAGGGCAAGGAATCGCCCCGTGCTTCCCTTGCCATTGGTCCCCACGACCTGAATCACCTTGGGCGAAGAGGAGGAGGGAAAAGTGGTTAAAAAGCGCTGATAGAGAGCAGGGAATCGAAGAGGATCAAAAGGGGCATACTCAGCTGCTTTAGCGTCTAGGTAAGATTGAAGAGAGGGAATTGACAAAATCTGATCCTAAGAGAGTAGCGGGCGGATCTGATTACGACCCCCCTCTTTGGCCTCATAGAGTCTCGCATCGGCAAATTTAATGAGAGCCTTGCGATCTTCACACTCACTTCTCTCCGCAATTCCGCCGCTCACGCTCACCTTGATTCTCATGTCTTGATAGACAAAAACACTTCTTTCAACCAAAGCACGGATACGCTCCGCAAAACGCCACGCTTCGACAAGATTCATCTCAGGCAGAATCACGATAAACTCTTCGCCCCCATAGCGTGCAGCGATATCCTCTTGACGCACGGACTGCTTAAGCAATCTTCCAAAAGTGGCTAAAACGCGATCGCCCGCTTCGTGTCCATACTTGTCGTTGATTTTTTTAAAGAAGTCAATATCAAAAAAAGCCACAGAATAGCGACTCTCGTAGCGTAAAAAAAGCGCCTCAAATCGGCTGAGTGACTCCTCCAGGAATCGCCTCGTATGAACCCCCGTGAGAGAATCGATACTTGCCTCCTCTTGGGCGCGACAGAGCTCTTGGGTGAGCTCTTCGATCTTGGATTGCAAAAACTCAATCTCGCTCTTCTTCTCCGCTACTTCTTTGTTGAGATTTTGAATGTGAGTGTCGATTTTTTGAGTGATTTCAATGAGACGGCCCTTGGTCTTTTCCAATGATCTTGGGTCAAGAATCATCTCTTCGAGCGTCTTGCCGATGTGGGTGATCTCATCTTGGTAATGGATCCCCGCTTGGGCGAGCGTGGAGAGCTTTGAAACCAACACCTCAATGATCTCGCCAAGCTCCAAGCCTTTGCGATTGGATTCTCTCTTGTCTACAGCGATTCTTCCTGAAAGGGCAAGGTCTAGCGTCTGGCGAGCGCTCTTTTCAAGAAGGGTTGCGGGAGCATTTTTGAGCAGACTTTTGGCTTCAAGAATCTCCGAAGGGAGGAGGGGTGAGAGCGAAGGAGTCAAAAAAGGCTCTAAAATTTTGGCAAAATCTCGGCTGGGATCATGGCGTTCAAGTTGATTCTTTAGCGATTCATTCCAGTGATCCTTGAGGGTTGATAAAACTTTAGAATCGCTAAGCGAATCGAGTTTAAGAAGTGTCTCCTTGGCGAGTTCAGCGACCTCAGGCGAGGAGGCCAAGAGTTTTAAGATGACCTTGAGAAGCTCTTTTTGAGCCAGAATGGACTCTTTGTTCTCTCCACTTCCCATTCGCGTGAGGATTCCTGCGATGAGCGAGATGAATTCATCGGGAGTTTTGATGGGGTGGGCTTGGATTTGAGCCTTGGTCTTAGGGTCAAACTTTTGACTCCAGCGTGATTGCCATTGGCAATCTTCCACGGATAACCCTGCGCTTTTGGCCTCATAGCAAAAGGCCTCTCTGTAGGCATCAGGAGTGGCGATCTGCCCCTCTTTCTGTAGTCTTAGTAGCGTCTTTTTGACGACCTCTTTAAGGTTGGACACCTTTAGCCCCTTGCATTGCAATATGAGAGATAAAGTGGTCGATGGCTTGAATAGAGGCGCTTTTGATTGCCTCGAAACGCTTTGAATCGCTCAAAATAGAAGAATCATCAATGGAGAAATCATACCTTCCTATGGAGTTGAAGCGACGCGCTTTGCCCTCTTTATCTTCATAGGCAAACCCCAAAGAGACTTGGGCGCGATAAAAGGTGGTGAAACCCTCTTTATTGTCCGCCAAAGAGGTGAAATTGGCGGAATTGAGGGTCACCCTAAGAGTGGAATCGGCACTCTCCTTGGAGGCAAGCTTGCCATGAAGACGCGTCATGATCGCCTGTGAAAGAGCATCTTTGATCAAAACGCTATTTTCAGGGTCTCGGAGGTTGATAGCAATATCCACATAGATGCGCTCCCCTAGCACCTCTTTGGCGTATTGCGCCACGGGCTTATAGCCACACCCCGCAAGCAAGAGGAGAATCGCTCCAGTGAGTGCCAAGATTCTCATGGTTTCACAACCAAATTGACTAGTTTATCGGGCACCACGATCTCCTTGATGATGCTCATCCCCTCCAGCCACTTGGAGACCTCATTTTTAGCCGCCTCAAGCATCGCCTCATTGGAAGAGCCCGGCGCCATCTCTATCTCGCCTCGCTTCTTGCCATTGACGGTGATGGCGATGGTGAGCGAGTCGCTCTTAAGCGCTTGGGTATCAGGGGTAAGGGGCTTGAAGTTGGCCAAACCAAAATACTCTTGGCTGAGCTCCCATGCCACATGGGGGATGATGGGCTCAAGAACACTCAAAAGGATAAAATAACCCTCCGTGAAAATGGCAGGATTCTCTTGATCGCTCAAAGCATTCAGCGCCTCCATGCACGAAGCAATCAATGTATTAAAGGCGTAGGCATTTTTGCGCGAATAGACCTCTTGGGCCTTAAGAAGCGTCTCGTGAACCTTTTTGCGTGCCAATTTCTCCGTCTTGCTCAAGGTTGCCGTCTCTATTTGGGGCAATGAAGAGACCTTTTGGACAAACTGCGTTTTATCACAAAGTCGCTTGATGAAGCGATAAGCTCCTTCTACGGCGCTGTCATTCCACTCTAGCTCTCTTGTAGGGGGCGCGGCAAAGAGGACAAAGAGCCTTGCCGTATCCGCTCCAAAACGCTCGATCAACTCATCAGGATCGACCACATTGCCCTTGCTCTTGCTCATTTTAGCGCCATCTTTGAGCACCATTCCTTGGGTGAGAAGATGCGTGAAGGGCTCATTGGTTTCCGTGTAGCCAAGATCCCTTAGCACTTTGGTGAAGAATCGCGCATAAAGAAGGTGCAAAATCGCATGCTCAATCCCGCCGATATACTCATCCACGCCCATCCAGTAACGTTGCATTGCCTCATTAAGGGCGTGCGTCTCCCACTCTTCTTTGGGGGTGGTGTAGCGCAAAAAGTACCAGCTTGATTCGACAAAGGTATCCATCGTGTCGGTCTCTCTTGTGGCTTTTCCCCCACATTTTGGACATCGACACTCTTTCCATGCAGGATGTTTCTCAAGGGGATTCCCCTCTCCATCAATGATTACATCCTCAGGGAGTGTGATGGGAAGATTGGAAAAATCCTCAGGAACGATTCCGCAAGAGGGACAATGAATCAGCGGGATGGGTGTCCCCCAATAGCGCTGTCTGGAGATTCCCCAATCCCTTAGGCGATAGTTGATCACCCCCCTTCCCAAAGAGTGCTCTTCAAAGTATCGAATGATCTTCTCTTTGGCGCTTTCACTCTCTAGACCATCAAAGATTCCAGAGTTGATGAGCGTGCCACTCTCTGTATAGGCCGCCTCGTCCAAAGAGGGAGCCGCGCCAGAGAGAATCACCTGCTTTTGAGGGAGTTGATACTTCTTGGCAAACTCAAAATCCCTCTCATCATGCGCCGGCACTGCCATCACCGCCCCACTGCCATAATCCGTGAGGACAAAATTGGCCGCCCAAAGAGGAATGGCCTCTCCTGTTAAAGGATGGATCGCCTCAAGTCCCAAGGCCACTCCCTCTTTGGGAATCATGGCGCGCTCTTTGGCGGGGATATTTTGCATTTTTGCAAGCGCTTCTAGGCTCTCTTGGGGAAGTTTGCCCTGCCTCATTAGCTCTCTTACCAAGGGATGCTCAGGCGCTAAGGCACAGTAAGTGACGCCATAGAGGGTGTCGGGTCGCGTGGTGAAGACCTCAAAGGAATCAAAACTCCCCCCTATTCTCTCCTTGGAGGAGGAGGTGAGTTTGAAAGCAAAAGAGAGCCCTTCGGAGCGTCCAATCCAGTTGCGCTGCATCGTGAGCACTTGAGAGGGCCATCGCCCCTCTAGGGTGTCAAGACTCCCTAGGAGCTCCTCAGCATAGTCAGTGATCTTGACATAGTATTGGAACATCTCTTTTTGCACCACTTCCGTGTCGCATCTCCAGCATCGACCCTCGATCACTTGCTCATTAGCTAGCACCGTCTGATCGTTGGGGCACCAATTTAAAAATCCTTTTTTCCGATAGATAAGCCCCCGATTCCACATATCAATGAAAAACTTCTGCTCCCACTTGGAGTAGATAGGATCGCAGGTGGCAAACTCTCGCTCATTGGAAAAAGATAGCCCCAAAGAATCGAGCTCTTCTCGCATATTGGAGATGTTGTCATAGGTCCATTTCTTGGGGTGGCTCTTGTGCTTGATCGCTGCATTTTCCGCTGGCATGCCAAAAGCATCCCAGCCTATAGGATGGAGCACATTGAAATTCTGTTTGCGAAAGTGTCGCGCGATGGCATCGCCAATGCAGTAGTTGCGAACATGCCCCATATGGATTCTTCCGCTAGGATAGGGAAACATACTCAAAATATATTTTTTGGGAAGCGAGGTGTCACTCAAAGGCTCGTGAGTCCTCTTGTTTTTCCAGTGCTCTTGCCACTTTTTCTCAATGGCTTTGGGATTATATTCCACGGCGATCAACTCCTAAAAATCAATGAAATTAAAAACTAAAAATCCAAGTCTCGTGCTTTGGCGCTCTCCACAATGATAAGCGCAGCGGAGAAAACATTAGCCGCAAATGCCCCAAAGGCGAGTGCCACAGCCACAGCGGCGTTATTAAACACCTGAAGATAGATAAATCCAGGGATAAGATGGAGATCTGCCACTAGCGAGCTGGCCAAGAGCTCAGCTGAGAGGATATTCTTCACCCCGATCTTAAGAATCGTGGAGATGATATTCACCCCCGCAGCAATGAAAAGCATGGTCGCGTTTTGTTCATAGAGAAAGCCTACCGTCGAAGTGAGGCTCATGAGATTAAAAAAGACGAAGGTTACTTTACCCCAATCCATGAATTATGCTCCTTGAGTTTTTTGAAGGATCAAACGACCCCCTTCTCATACATTGATCGCATTCGCTCTTTTTCAGCCTTCTTCTTGGCCTCATCAGAGAGTTTTTGGTAGTAGCCCTGAAGATCAAAGCCGAGCCAAATCACAATCTGCATGGCGATAAAGACGGAGCTATAAGAGCCCACGACCACTCCCACGAGCATGGGAAGGCTAAAACCTCGGATGATCTCCCCGCCAAAAGCATAGAGGGTGAAAACCACAAAAAAGACCGTCAAGGAGGTGAGAATCGTTCTGGAGAGGGTCTTGGAGACTGCCTCATTCATCACCTCTTTGAGTGTGTCAAGTTTATTGCCTTGGAG